>NZ_CP192054.1:4800000-6402906 GCF_050942415.1 Nocardia grenadensis
CCGAGGCCACCGAGTCGAAACCGAGCCCGGTGAACACGCCGCGCAATTTCTCGTTGCTCATATTCGGGTTGCTGGGCATGATCCCCCGCAGCAGCGCGGCGTACATCGTCATGACGCGACCGTACCCCGCCTCTCCGACACCCACGCCCGACCGGCGCCCGCGACCGCGCGCCGATGCCACCTACTCGATCACGCGCGGACAATTCGTACGCTCGCATTTCACATCCCGCTTTCCGGTGCTTCCAACGGTAATTGCCCCGGTTCGGGCGCGCCGGCTCGGTGATCGAAATGTCGGGCTGTTTCCGCGCACGGCCACGACGGTGGCGCCGGTACGCCTAGGATGGCTGTACCGATCGATACCTTCGACCGGTTTGCCCAGCTCAGGCCGGGATGACCGGGGCGTCCACGCGGTGCCGGGAAATCGATATGCCGGATATCGATGCCGAACCGGGAGGGGCGATGCCTGTAGAAGGCTCGAAATTGCACGGGCTGGAGCCGATCACCGGGGGGTTGATCGAACAATTGGTCCAGCGGCCGCAGGGCCGGAGCCGATCGCTGCCGGTGGTGGTGGCGGTGGGGCCGCCCGGCAGCGGCAAAACCGTTCTGTTGCAAGAACTCGCGCAGCGTTGCGCGAAACTTCCACTCGCCCATGTGGATCTGCGCCAGGGCGAACGCGCGCCGCGCGAAGTGTTCGGCGAACTCGCGTTCGAGCTGGGCCACTACCGTCGCCAGTTCGGCCGGATAGCTTTCCCGCAACTGTGGTTGTGCCTGGTGGCAGTGGGCAGCACCCTCCACATGCACGAGGACAACCGCCGGGCGGCGCTGCGGAATCTGCGCCGGGTCGTCTCCAGCGCCCAGCCGATGGAGGCGCGCAGTCAGGACGTCGCCGATATCCTCGAAGCCGCGGGCCAGGTGCCCGAAGGGTTGTCCCCGTGGGTGGCCGTGACCGTGGAAACCCTGCTGCAGAGCCTGAACCGGCTCAATATCAGGCGGCGGATCACGCAGGGCCCACGGCTGACCGGCGAGGAGATCCGGCGCGACGACATGCTGATCGATCTCGCCAAATGGGCGCACGGCGACGACGAGTCCCGTGCCGAGGCCGATGCCATCTTCGGTATGGCCTTCCTGCGCGATCTACGCCAGGCCTACAGCGGCGTCCGCGGAGCGCGCCGGACGCTCAATTCCGTACTGCTGCTGGACAACGCGCACACCCCTGCGGGACGGCAGTTCCTGCAGACCCTGCGCGAGGCACGCCGGCGCAACGGAGCCGAACCGGATCCACTCGTGGTCGTCGCCACCAGCGCGCAGTGGCTGCCGGCCTGGAGCGAATGCTGGCACCGCCCCGGAATGCACCGCTTCAGCGAGGACACCGAACGCCGCGAACCCGAACACCGCACCGGCGGTATCGGACCCTCGCCGAAGCGTTCGCGGCGAGCTTCCCCGACGATCCGCAGCGCTTCGCCGGACCGGCGGAGGGCTACGACTCCGAAATCGGCAATGTGGCGAACGCGTTCCACTACATGATGCCGAACATCTGCCAGAACGCCCCGGACACCATCTATTTCGCGGGCCGGGCCGCCCACGCGCTCACCTTCCTCACCGCGCTCGCCGAGCGCCGTTGCCGGGAGCTCCCGATTCGGGTGGTCACCGGTGACGATATGCCGTACTACCGCCTCTCGGACAGCCCCGCCCGAGTTGCGCTGGAGACCGGAGTAACGGTGCTCTACACCGGGCTCGTCCATCCGCAGGCCTGGCGCGACCACCCGGAACGGTTCAACCTGCACTCCGTCGCGCAGTTCGCGCCCGACTGCGCGGGCCCGGTCTGTTATCGCGCGTTCTCCGACGACGCCCTGGACGACTTCGCCGCCGTTATGGAACACGACGCGGTGGTGACGGCGGTCCAGGCGATCCGGCAGGCGGCCGGCTACGCCGGGAACACCGTGCACTCCGACCAGGTGCTACAGGCCATGAAACGGCTACACGGGGCCACCGCGGTGCGCGGGGCCGGCGGGGTGCTCTCGTTCGACGAGAACGGGCTACCGACGAACAAACCCATTCCGATCCTGGAGGCCCTGGACGGGGAGCCGCCGCGTTACGTCGAACTTCCGTAACCAGTTTCGGCGCCGCCGGTCACCCGATCAGGCCCGCGCCGCCTCACACAGGAAGACAGCAGCCCCGGTGCCGATACGGGTGATGACCAGCGTATAGGCCCGGGTTCCGGTGGGCTTCAGGCGTCGCCGGAGGACGTCGGGGTCGATATCCACACCGCGGACCAGGATTTCCAGCTGCCCACAGTCCCGGCGGCGCAGTGCGGCCCGCAACACCTTCTCCCGCAGTACGCAGCGGTCGAGAATCCGGAAGCCACGCACCCCCGCCGGAAGACGGTCGCCGGTCAGATAGGCGATCCGGGGATCCAGCTGCCACAGACCGTGGCGGGCCGCGTAGTGCCGGACCAGGCCGGCCCGGACAACCGCACCGTCCGGGTCCACGATCCACTCCCCCGGTTCGCGCTCCGGGATCTCGCTCGGGTCGGCATCGGTGAGAGTGGTCACCGCGCCGGCAGAGGTGAGGACGGTGGCCCGGCGGCCCACACCGGCCTCGCGCAGGCCCGCCGACCACAGGCACGCTTCGCGGACCCCACCGTCCAGCGAGACCACCTCGATCTCGCCGTCCCAGCCCAGCGTATCGAAATCCAGTCCGGGAGCGCATTTCACGACCAGATCACGACCCGCGTATACCGACAGTAGATCAGGTAGCGGCGGTTGTAGCGCGGCCGGATCGTGGGTGCGTTTCCCATCGGCCCGCCGCCCCGGATCGGCGACGACGACCGTGCCGGAGGTGCACGGGACCAGGGCGTCGGCGCGCACGAGCACAGTATTCGGCGTCGCCCGCGGCAGCGTGGGAGGGGGCACCGGCGAGCTGTGTTCATCCCCCTCGCCCGCGGCACCGCGGAAGCCGAGCCCGGGTGCCCCCGGTTCGCCACCTCTCCACTCCGTCGTTGCGGCGGCGCCGGCCACGGAAGTCCCCCTGTGGCGCGCGGGAGCAGCCGGCGCCGGGACCGGATGGGACAGATTGTGGCGGGCCATGGCGAGCCGGACCGGGTCCAGGTCGCTACCGACCACGCGCGGGCATACGCGGGCCAGTTCGGCCATTTCCGCGCCGATCGAGCAGGTGACATCGTGGACATCGCGACCCGCCAGCCGGGCCGCCCGGTGCCGGGCGACCGGGGTCGGGGTGGCCTGCTGGAGCGCGTCGTCGGTCAACAGCCAATGCTGCGCACCGGACAATTTGGCCGCGGCCCGGCGGCGCAGGCGGACGGTCTCGATGAGCGCCGGGGCGCGCTCACCGTAGGTCCGGCGCACCGCGGCCACATCACGCAGTTGCGAGGCGGAGGTGAGTTCCAGCTCCGCTACCCCGGCCAGTGCGGCCGTACCGTCGGCCGAGCCGAGGTAGCCGATATCGGCCGCGCTGAAGCCGTACCCCACTATTTCCCGGCGGCGGCCGGTTTCACGCCGGTGATCATGGCGTTGTAGAAGAACTGTCGCGGCACCACCCGGCGCATCACGTTCTCGTCCACCCAGCTCAACCCGAGCCAGGCGCGATACATCGCCATCCGGTAGCCGAAGGTGAGCTTCTCGTCCGGAACGGCTGCCTCGAAGGTCCGCACCGGCCAGCCCCACAGCGCGGCGGCGAATTCCTCGGTGTGCGCGGCCACGTCCACCGCGCCCGCCGAGCGCGCCATCTCCTCGAGCTGGGTCGGGTCGAAGGTATGCAGATCGACCACGGCCTCCAGCGCGGCGGCCCGCGACGATTCGTCCAGTTCCTCCTGGGAGCGGCGCCAATCCCGCAGAAACGGGAGTTTGGTGACGGCGGTGGTCGCCTTCCAGGTGATATTGCCCAGATTGCGGGCATAGAAGTTGCCGATGGTGGTCGGCTCACCGGCGAAGACGAAACGGCCACCGGGCTTCAACACCCGCAGGCATTCCCGCAGCGACTGCTCCACATCCGGGATGTGGTGCAACACAGCGTGTCCGACGACGAGGTCGAAGGTGTCGTCCTCGTAGGGTATGGTCTCGGCGTCGGCGACCCGGCCGTCCACATCCAGGCCCAGATGCTCGGCATTGCGCAGAGCGACCTTCACCATGCCGGGCGACAGATCGGTCACCGAACCGCTCTTCGCGATCCCGGACTGCATCAGGTTCAGCAGGAAGAAACCGGTACCGCAGCCCAGTTCCAGAGCACGCTCGTACGGCAGCTCCGCGTCGGTGCCGACCGCGGCGTCGAACCGGCCACGGGCGTAATCGATACAGCGTTCGTCATAGGAGATCGACCATTTGTCGTCGTAGGTCTCGGCTTCCCAGTCGTGATACAGCACCTGGGCGAGCTTGGTGTCCTCGAATGCAGCTTCGACCTCCGCGGCGGTGGCGTGCGGATGGGGTGCGGGGTCGTCGGGGCGTACCGTCATGGTCGGAGAGCCTATCCTTTCCCGGCCGATCTTCCGATACCGCCGGGTAGGTTCGGGTGACCCGCGACTCGTTCAGTGCCCGGTGAATACGGCCGACCCCGGCCCGTCACGCAGGTAGGAGCGGGTTCCGAGGCGCTGGTCCGCGGTGTCGAACAGCCCCGCCCACTCGGCACGGGCCCGTTCCGGACCGTGCGGCCCCGCCTCGAACACCGCCTTCGCGGCGGCCAGCGCCCGCGCCGGACCGTCGGTGAATCGGCGGGCCCAGTCGATCGCCGCCCCCAGAACATCGTCGGGCGCGACCACCTGATCCACCAGCCCCAGCCTTGCGGCCTCGTCGGCCTCCACGAAACGTCCGCTGTACACCAGATCCTTCGCCGCCCCGGGACCGATCAGTAGCGACAGCCGGCGGATCCCCGCGAGCGGTATGAGGCCCGCATCGATCTGCGGGAATCCGAGCTTCACATTGTCGCCGATGATGCGCCGGTCGGCCCCCAGCGCCAGCTCCAGCCCCGCCCCGAGGGCGTAGCCGCTGATCGCGGCGACCGTGGGCTGTGGGATCGCGGCCAGGCAGCCCAGCGCGGTCTGCAGGTCACCGGCCATGGCGGCGGCCTGTTCGGCGGGCAGCTCGGCCAGCTCCGCCAGCTCGTCACCCGCGCAGAACACCCGCTCGTCCCCGTAGACCACCAGCGCCGCGATCTCCGGATCGGCGCCGCAGGCGGCGGCCGCCTCTCCGATCTCCCGGATCAGCTGGGTGTCGAACAGGTTCATCGGCGGGCGGGCGATACGCAGCACCGCCACACCACGCCCGGACCCGCTCGCCGCGCCGGACCGGGACAGGGATACGAATTCCGCCATGGACGGTTACGCTACCGGCCGCCGGCGGCGCCACCCGCATTCCCGGAGCCGCCCAGCAGCGACGGATCGGTATCACGCGTCCCCTTGGACCCGACCAGCCGCGACGGGTCCGGCAGATCGGCGAAGTAGCGCGTATTCTCCGGGAACTGCAGCAGCTGCTTACCATCCACCTCACCGAATACCGGCTGGATCGGATCGATCGCCGGTTCGGCAGCCAGGATCAGCGCGGTATCGGAATAACCGGCCAGCGACGTCAACTGCGACCAGGTCGGCGGCAGCAGCATATGCCCACCCGCCCGCCACGTCTCCAGGGCCGCCGCCGGAGTGGACCACAGCACCAGATCGGTTTCGGTGGTCGCACCGTCGGCCAACTGCCCCTCGGGCAGTACCGCCACGAAGAAATTGGTGTCGTAGCGGCGGCGCTCCACCGTCGGAGTGATCCAGCGCGACCACGGCCGCAGCAGATCGGCGCGCAACACCAGCCGCTGCTCGGCCAGAAACTCCGACAGCGTCAGATCCCGGCCCTCGATCCGCTCCCGCTCCCGGCGGTACCCGGTGGTATCGGCGACAACGGTATCGGCGGTCGGCCCGGCCAGCAGCACCCCGCACTCCTCGAAGGTCTCCCGCACCGCCGCACAGACCAGCGCCTTGGCCCGCGCCGCGGATACCCCGAACCGCTCCCCCCACCAGCGCGGCGACGGCCCGGCCCAATCGATCGCCACCTCCGCGTCCACGGGATCCACCCGGCCACCCGGGAAAGCGGTCATCCCGGCGGCGAAATCCATTGCCCCGGCCCGCCGCTGCAGGAAAACCTCCGGGCCGGCGGCGCCGTCACGCACCAGCATCACGGTGGAGGCGTCCTTGGCCTCGGGCACCTCCGCCACCGAATCCGGCACAGTCGTCTCACTCACCCCTCGCACACTAGCTGTGGGGGCGGGGCGACGGTGCGCGGGGACCACGGCGCGCAGCGACGAGGAGTGCAAGGACGAGGCGTGCCGGTGAGTTGGCGAAGGTGAGAGATGTAGACCTACTCGTGAAGGTCTGTGTTCTTTGGCGGCGCCCTCGGCGCCGCGGGGTTGAGGCCCCCTCGGTCTCGCCGTTTCGGCCTCGAGCCTTGGCCGAAGGTGCTCAATGGTCGCACTCTATGGGCGGCTCACCGCACATCGCATGCACTTCGAGGCCGAAACGGCGAGACGAGCCTCAACCCTTTGAGGTGTCTCGTAGAACTCGACGCACGCGGGTTACGTCGGCATTCGAGGTTCGGGGCGGCGCATGGCCACGCCGGCGAGACGGGCAACCGCAGCCTCCCGCTCCCAGTTGGCCGCACAGCACCCAGGCCTGAGCCCATGGCACATGCGTGCCCGGCCTTCCGCTGTGCCGGTTGTCGTTCGCCCACGGCTTCATCACCGTTTCCGAAGTCTCGCGCTTTCCGGCCCCCGGTGGATCCCCTACCGCGACCGGTGGCGGCCCAACCGGCGCTTCCGGCGGGCGAAGTAGCGGCCGTCGATACGGTCGAGGGCGATGGACTGGCGGAAGGCCTCGCTCAGGTTCTCGGCGGTGAGCACGTCGTCGAGCAACCCCTGGGTGACGATCTCGCCCTCGCTGATCAGCATGCAGTGGGTGAAGCCCGGCGGGATCTCCTCGACGTGGTGGGTTACCAGCACCAGTGCCGGAGCGTCGGGGTCGGCGGCCAGATCGCCGAGGCTCTCCACCAGTTCCTCACGGCCGCCCAGGTCCACGCCCGCGGCCGGTTCGTCCAGCAGCAGCAGCTCCGGGTCGGTCATCAGGGCGCGGGCGATCAGGACGCGTTTGCGTTCGCCTTCCGACAGCGTCCCGTAGGTGCGATCCAGAAGGTGTTCGGCGCCGAGGCTTTCCAGCATGTCGATCGCCCGGTCGGTATCGAGGTCGTCGTATTTCTCACGCCAGCGGCCGAGTACCGCGTAACCGGCGGAGACGACGAGGTCGGCGACCCGCTCCTCCGGGGGGATACGTGCGGCGAGGGCCGCGGAGGACAGGCCGATCCGGGGCCGCAGTTCGCTGACATTCGTTTTGCCGAGTCGTTCACCGAGTACGTAGGCGGTGCCGTAGGAGGGGTGGGTCTCGGCTGCCGCGACCTGCAACAGCGAGGTCTTACCGGCTCCATTGGGGCCCAGGACGACCCAGCGTTCGTCGAGTTCTACCTGCCAGGTCAGCGGGCCGACGAGATTGTGCCCGTTGCGGCGGATGGAAACATTGGTGAAGTCGATGAGCAGATCTGGATCGGGGTGCGCCACGCGCTCCATCTTGTCTCGAGGCGAACACGCTCGCGGCACCGGCACCCGCGATTCGCCGCGGCCCCGGCGCGGAAGACCACCCGGACCGGCGGTATCCGACAAACAGGACGGGTGAGAGCACATCGGCGCCGACGCCTCGGGAAGCCGCGCGACGGCCACCGCGGCGCGTTCACCCGTGGCGGCGGTGAGCCGGGAGTGGTGTCGGCCGCCGACCACCCGGTCGACGTGATACATCGCTTCCGGGTGGCCGGCCGTGTGGACGGTGCGCGGCTCCTACCACTGGTCCGGCCGGGCGGGCCGGGTGGCGATCACGGTCGTCGAACCCGGCGCGACCTCGGTGAAACCGGCGTCGCGCACCGCGGTCGCCGCGCTGCGGGTGACGGCCGCCCGCAGCATCTGCCACTCGTCGGGCCCGGCCTCGCGGACCGCGCACGCGAATCCGCGCTGCGCCCAGGTCCGGGCCTGTTCCACCGGCAGCGCGCCGGCGAAAAGCATGCTCGCGTGCCCGACCTGCGCGGCGGCCTTGCCGACGGTCATCCCGAGTTCGGCATTGACCCAGAACACGGGAACATCCAGGGGCACCGGACCGGGATCGTCGGATTCCAGATCGGTGCCGCCGATCTGGAGGCGCCGGATCCGCGGGTCGACCTCCCCCACCGGTCCCGGTACCAGGGCCCGTACCAGCGCGCCGCCGCTTTCGACAGTCACTCCGGGGACCTCGTTCGCGGCCGCCCACTGCGCCCCACGCGCCCGCCGGGCGACCTTCCTGATCCGTGCGCGCTTCCACGCCAGATACCGCTGCTCCCATTCACCTTCGTACCCGACGCGCGGGTCCAGGCACAGCATGACCGCCGCAGCCGCCGCGGCCGCGAGCACATCGCTGCGCGCGGGCGGATCGGTCTTGGGCAGGTGCAGCACCATCTGCATCGCCTGTACCTGCGCGGGATCCTCGGGATCGCCCAGCTTCCCGTATCCCGCGGCGAGTTCGGCGTGGCGTTCGGAAAACCCCGGGTCCGCGAGGAACTCGGGATCGACGTCTTCCGGGAAGTCCGGCTCCGCATCCATCTCGCGACCGTTCGCCGCTACCTCCGTCACGCCGCTATCCGGCATTCCACCAACCCTCCCAACACCCGAGCTTCACCGGACGACAGCCTACCCACGCACCGACACCCCACCCCTCGCGGTGCCGAGTCCGGCGGGGCCGCAGACAAATACGAATTCACCCCAGTGGTACCCGCCGCAGCAGGCCGTCCTCGGCATCCGCGGCCTCGACCTCGTCGCGGGTCACGCCCAGGATGAACAGCACGGCATCCAGGTACGGCTGCGACAGCGCGGTGTCGGCGACCTCCCGCAGCGCGGGTTTGGCGTTGAACGCCACGCCCAGGCCCGCCGCGTTCAACATATCGATATCGTTTGCGCCATCACCCACCGCGACCGTCTGCTCCATCGGCACCCCGGATTCGGCCGCGAAGGCCCGCAGCGCGGTCGCCTTGTAGGCACGGTCCACGATCTGCCCGACCACCCGGCCGGTGAGCTTCCCGTCGACCACTTCCAGAACGTTGGCCCGGACGAAATCGAGATCCAGTTCGCGGGCGAGCGGGTCGATCACCTGCCGGAACCCACCGGAGACCACCCCACACCGGAAGCCGAGCCGTTTGAGCGTCCGGATGGTGGTCCGCGCACCGGGGGTGAGCTCGATCGTCGCCGCCACCTCCCCGATCACCGATTCGTCCAGTCCGGCCAGCGTCGCCACCCGCTGCCGCAGCGATTCCGCGAAATCGATCTCCCCGCGCATCGCCGACTCGGTGACCTCCCGCACCTGTTCCTCGACCCCCGCGTAGGCGGCCAGCATCTCGATCACCTCACCCTGGATCAGGGTGGAATCCACATCGAAGACGATCAGTCGTTTGGCCCGGCGCGCCAGTCCGGCCCGCTCCACCGCGATATCGACCTGTTCGATGACCGCCACATCGGCCAGCGCGGTCCGCAACCGGGAATCGGTATCCCCGCCGTGCTCCGAGGCCGTGACCATGAGTTCCATCCCGGTCACCGGGTAGTCGGCGATACCGCGGATGGTGTCGATATTCGCGCCGAGACCGGCCAGTTCCCGGGACACCGCGCTGAACGCCCGCGCCGTCACCGGCGACCCGAGCACCACGACGGCGTGCGTGGACACCGGGGCCCGCGCGACCTGGGCGTCGATATCGACGTCCACCTGCATACCGACGGTGTTCATCGCCTCCTCGAGCTCGTCCTGCAGCGACTCGGGGTCGGACGGGCAGCTGATCAGCACACCCAGGGTGAGCCGGCCGCGGATCACCACCTGCTCGATATCGAGCAGACTCACCCGGTGCCGTGACATGGCCGTCAGCAGAACCGATGTCACACCGGGACGGTCGGGCCCGGTAACGGTGACCAGCACGGTGGTCTCGGCCAAAACAAACCCCTATCTTTGGCGGCGCCTCCGCGCCAGGAAGAAGCGCCACGCTGCGCACAATCGCAGGACTCGCGGGCCTGCCCACAACAATGTAAGTACACCCGCCACCTGGTCTACGGACGGCCCCCTCCCCGCACGCCCACACAGAAGCCTCGGACAGGCCCACCACCACATCCCCGCGAACCCACCCACTCACCCCGGCTGTCGAATGCCGCCGCAACCCGCATGCGTCGAGTCTTACGAGACACCGCGAAGGGTTGAGGCCCGTCTCGCCCCTTGACCGAAGGTGCTCAACGGTCGCCCTGTATGGACGGTCCACCGCACATCGCATGAGCCGAAGGCTCGAGTCCCGAGGCCGAAACGGCGAGACCAAGGGGGGCCGCAACCCCGCGGCGACGAAGGCACCGCCAGAAAACACAGCACCTTCACGAACAAGCCGGCATCTCTCACCTTCACGAACTGCCTGCCTGCGCGCTCTCGCGTATCCCGGGACCGCAATCCCGCTCCGAGGCGAACCGAGAATCCCTCGCCCACATCCGACGCCGACCACAGACGAATGCACCCCCCGACCGAAGCCGACGGGTGCATTCGTGAACGACCGAAGGTCAGGACTTGACCAGCGTCTCCTCGGGATGATGCTTGGCATCGCCCGTGAATCCGACGTGCGCTTCCTTACGCATCCGCTCGACCATATGTGGATAGTGCAGTTCGAAGGCGGGACGTTCGGAGCGGATTCGCGGCAGCTCGTAGAAGTTGTGCCGCGGCGGCGGGCAGCTGGTGGCCCATTCCAGGGAGTTGCCGTAGCCCCACGGATCGTCCACCGTGACCACTTCGCCGTATCGGTAGCTCTTGAAGACGTTCCACAGGAACGGCAGCATCGAGGCGCCGAGGATGAAGGCACCGATGGTGGAGACGGTGTTCAGCGTGGTGAATCCGTCACCGGCCTGGTAGTCGGCGTAACGGCGGGGCATACCTTCGGCGCCCAGCCAGTGCTGCACCAGGAAGGTGAGGTGGAAGCCGAGGAACGTGGTCCAGAAATGCCATTTCGCGAGCCGCTCGTCCAGCATGCGGCCGGTCATCTTCGGGAACCAGAAGTAGATACCGGCGTAGGTGGCGAACACGATCGTGCCGAAGAGCACGTAGTGGAAGTGCGCGACCACGAAGTAGGAGTCGGTGACGTGGAAGTCCAGCGGCGGGCTGGCCAGGATGACACCGGACAGACCACCGAAGAGGAAGGTGACGAGGAAGCCCACCGAGAACAACATCGGTGATTCGAACGTCAATTGCCCCTTCCACATGGTGCCGATCCAGTTGAAGAACTTCACACCGGTCGGGACCGCGATGAGGAAGGTCATGAACGAGAAGTAGGGCAGCAGCACCGCGCCGGTGGCGTACATGTGGTGCGCCCACACCGCGATCGACAGGGCCGCGATGCCCAGGGTCGCGTAGACCAGGGTGGTGTAACCGAAGATCGGTTTACGGCTGAAGACCGGGAAGATCTCGGAGACGATACCGAAGAACGGCAGCGCGATGATGTAGACCTCCGGGTGCCCGAAGAACCAGAACAGGTGCTGGTAGAGCAGGATGCCGCCGGTGCCCGGGTCGTAGATGTGGCCGCCCAGGTGCCGGTCGTAGGCCAGGCCCATCAGCGCGGCGGTCAGCAGCGGGAAGGCGAGCAGGACGAGCACGCTGGTGACGGCGATGTTCCAGGTGAAGATGGGCATCCGGAACATGGTCATACCCGGAGCGCGCAGGCAGACCACGGTCGTCAGCATGTTCACACCGCCGAGGATGGTGCCCAGACCGGAGACGGCCAGACCCATGATCCACAGATCGGTGCCGACACCCGGCGAGTGCAGGATATCGGTGAGCGGCACGTAGGCCGTCCAGCCGAAGTCCGCGGCGCCGCCCGGGGTGATGAAGCCAGCGGTCGCCATGGTGGCGCCGAACGCGTACAGCCAGTAACTCAAGGCGTTCAGGCGCGGGAAGGCGACGTCGGGGGCGCCGATCTGCAGCGGCAGGATGATGTTGGCGAAGCCGAACACGATCGCGGTCGCGTAGAACAGCAGCATGATCGTGCCGTGCATGGTGAACAGCTGGTTGAACTGCTCGGGCGACAGGAACTGCAGGCCCGGACGAGCGAGCTCACCACGCATCATGAGGGCCATCAGGCCACCGATGAGGAAGAACGCCATCGAGGTGGTCAAGTACATGACACCCAGGACCTTGGGGTCCGTGGTGGTCACCATCTTGTAGATGAACGACCCCTTCGGCCCTGTTCGCGCCGGAAATGGCCGAGTCGCTTCCACCCCCTGCGGGACTGGTTTGGGCTCTACGGCAGTCACTGATCCTCCTGAAGGTGCCTTTAAAGTCCGCTCCGCAGGCTCCACTGTTTTGCCCGCCGCCCGGTGTGCCCGGGCGGCCAACGGTTAGCTTGCGCTTCTCGAATCGTAAACCTTCCGCTGAAGCGGGGTCCCCCGGGTCCTACTCTCTGTCGTACTCGGGGCCGCCGAGCACTCTTTCCCGAGCGAACGCCCGCCGGTCACCGGTGGCGGCAGCAGGCCCCGAGTACACCGACCCGGCTCACCGTCCCTGTCACGCAGCCGCACAGAGCAGACACAACCCCATGCGCCGAGTCCTACGAAGCACCGCCGAGGGGCGAAGCCCATCTCGCCGTCCATGCCGCACAAAACAGATGTAACCCGTACGCGTCGAGTTGTACGAGATACCGCGAAGGGTTGAGGCCCGTCTCGCCCCTTGACCGAAGGTGCTCAACGGTCGCGCTCTACGGACGGCCCACCGCACATCGCAGGAGCCGAAGGCTGGAGTCTCGAGGCCGAAACGGCGAGACCAAGGGGGCCTCAATCGCGCGACGCCGAAGGCGGCGCCAAAAAACACAGCCGTGTACCCTTCCCCGCATGCCGGTGAGCCCCGCTGTCCACAACCCCGCCGCGCGTGAGCCCTGGATCTCCGGGCGGACCGGCCGGTTCGGCCGGCTTCTGGGCGCCGTGCTCGCCTGTACCGCGCTGGCGGTGTCGGCGTGCGCGGATCATCCCGACGATTCGGCCTCGATCATCCGCACCACGACGAAAATCGCAGGTGCGGGGGTGGTCGGTATCGAACGCGACACCACGCAGGCCTGCCCGCTACCGTCCCCGCCCGATCCGGCGGACGGCCCGACCCGCACCGTCCGGCACGCGTCGGGCGAGTCCCGGGTTCCGGCGGATCCGCAGCGCATCGTGGTGCTGGGGACCTCCGCGCTCGATGCCACCTGCGCGGTCGGGCTGTGGGAGCGGGTGGTCGGCACGACCACGGTCCCGGGTCCCGCGCCGCAGCCCGGCTATCTGGGTTACGGGGTGGTCGAGATCCCCGGTGTCGGTACCGCCGCCGATCCCGATCCGGCACTCATCGCCCAATTGGACCCCGATCTGATCATCGGCGAGGTCCCCGCCGGCCGCGCCGGCTATGAAGCATTGAGCGCGATCGCCCCGACGGTGCTGGTCGGCGCGGAGCCGAACTGGGAGGAGCAGTTCACCGCGTTCGCGGGCGCAATGGGCCGGCAGGGTGCGGGCGCGGCGGCGCTGGACGCCTATCACACCGAGGCCGCCGATACCGGCGCCACCATCAACGCCCGCTACGTCCAGGCCTCGATCGTGCGTTTCACCCCGGGCGGTACGGAGTACCTGGGCAGCGAAACCTTCGCCGCGCAGATCCTCGCCGATACCGGCGCCACCCGGCCCACCGGGCAGCGCGACACCTCCGCCCCGATCGACGAATCCGATCCCGTGGCCGCCGAGGGCGATCTGATCTATGTACTGTTCGCGGGCCCGGACGGGCAGGAGCACGGGGAATCGGTGATGCGCTCGCAACCGTGGGAGGAACTCGGCGCGGTGGTCGATAATCGCACCTTCGTGGTCGACGACGCGCTGTGGCATACCACCGGCCTCACGGCGGCGCGGGCGGTTCTCACCGATATCCGCGACACCCTGAACGCCTACGTCATGGACTGACGCTCCCGCGCACGCCCGGTCGAGGTGGGCAGCCTCGGGTACGTGGTCGGCATTCCACCTCGTGGGGACCGACGCCGCCCGCACACCCGGTCGGGGTGGCGGTCGCCGGTACGGGGCCGCCGCCCGGCACTCCGTGCGAGCCACCCGCCGGGTCTCACCGCACAGCAGGACCGGAGCCCGGTACCGCGCGGCGGCATCGCCTGCCGAACAGGCGCCGATCGGTCCACAGAGGACTCACAGTGCGGCTCCAGTAATCCGCCAGACAGCGTCCCTACCGTGGTTCTCACCCCATCGGAAAGAGGTGCCCACGTGCGGAAACGACCTGAACGGCCACAGACGGAACTACCCTACGAACACGATCTCGGGCTCGCCCACGATATGTCGGTGATGCTGGGCCGCCGGCGGGCGCTGTGGATCACGGGCGCGGTCGGGACCGCATCCGTGACCGCGGCCTGCTCGTCCGGTACCGGCACCGCACCACCGGTTCGGCAGCATTCACCGCCGCGAGCGGCACCGCGGGCGCCGGGGAGAACGCCCGGCTGACCGCCCAGATCGCGCTGCCGCGGGAAGCCTGCGAGCAGGTCTTCGGTGCCGACTCCGGTTATGCCCGCAGTGTGACGAACCTCGGGAGAGGTGACGCCGGCCGGGGACAACGTCTTCGGTGACGGCCGGGACGCCGAGCCGGCCACGGTGACCGGCGATCCCGGGAGCGGGATGGAGATCTCGCTCACCATCGCTTAGCCGAGAAGTCGGCGAACCGAGCCGACGGTGGTCCCGGACAGGGCGGCCCCCGCCGGAACCGCCCGCAGGTGGCGCGGGGCCCGGTGGTGCTCCGCCCGCGGGCCCACCTCCCGGCGACGGCACCGCCTCCGGCATCGGGCCCGGCGTAGAACCGCGGAACGCTGGTCCGGCCGGCTGACCGGAACACGGCCCACCGGATCCCGCACACCGCCGAAGCCACCGGTCCGCAATCGGACATCAACCGTTCCGAGACCCTGTTTTCGCAGGTGAGCAGCCTTAACCGGCGTACCGTCGAAGTATGGGCGGCAACACTGAGGGTGATCGCTCACTCGCGAGCCGGCTGAGTATCGGGATCGCCATCGGACTGGCGATCGGTATCCCGCTCGGCCTCGTGGTGCTGAACAACCTGGTCCTCGGAATCGGGCTGGGTATCGGCTTCGGGCTGGCCTTCGGTCTCGCCATGGCACCGTCGAGTGACGACAGATCCGATGGCCACCACAAACCACCGTCCAACGACTGAAGTACGCTCGGCGCCTGCGGGGCCCACGCGCGCCGAAATCTCCCGCTCCCTAGCGCATTCGACGCGTGAAACACAAGTTGTGGTAGCGCTCGGCGATTCAACCCCCAAGGGGTAGTGTTACGGCACGCGCTGAGCAGTCGTCGGATTCGTTGGGAAGGGTGTGGAAGCAGCATGAAGCTCATCGATCGGGTTTCGGCCATCAACTGGAATCGGGTACCCGACGAGAAGGACGCCGAGGTCTGGGATCGGCTCACCGGTAACTTCTGGCTGCCGGAGAAGGTCCCGGTGTCCAACGACATCCCCTCCTGGAACACCCTCACCGCCGACGAGAAACAACTCACCATGCGGGTGTTCACCGGCCTCACCCTGCTGGACACCATCCAGGGCACCGTCGGCGCGGTCAGCCTCATCCCCGACGCGCTGACCCCGCACGAGGAGGCGGTGCTCACCAATATCGCGTTCATGGAGTCGGTGCACGCCAAGAGCTACAGCTCGATCTTCTCCACCCTGTGCTCGACCCGCGAGATCGACGACGCCTTCCGCTGGTCGGAGGAGAACCGCAACCTCCAGCGCAAGGCCGAGATCGTCCTCGAGTACTACCGCGGCGAGGACCCGCTCAAGCGTAAGGTCGCCTCCACCCTGCTGGAGAGCTTCCTGTTCTACTCCGGCTTCTACCTGCCGATGCACTGGTCCTCAC
The DNA here is from genome assembly GCF_050942415.1 of Nocardia grenadensis. Lineage (NCBI taxonomy): Bacteria > Bacillati > Actinomycetota > Actinomycetes > Mycobacteriales > Nocardiaceae > Nocardia > Nocardia grenadensis. Next base: position 4,815,999 of record NZ_CP192054.1, read on the forward strand.
GCGCCAAGCTCACCAACACCGCCGATATGATCCGCCTGATCATCCGGGACGAGGCGGTGCACGGCTACTACATCGGCTACAAGTACCAGCGCGGACTCGAACAGGTCACCCAGGCCGAACGCGACGAGCTGAAGAACTACACCTTCGAGCTGCTGTTCGAGCTCTACGACAACGAGGTCGACTACACCCAGGACCTCTACGACGAGGTCGGCCTGACCGAGGATGTCAAGAAGTTCCTGCGCTACAACGCCAACAAGGCCCTGATGAACCTGGGTTACGAGGGCCTGTTCCCGAAGGACGAGACCGAGGTGAATCCGGCCATCCTCTCGGCCCTGTCCCCCAATGCCGACGAGAACCACGACTTCTTCTCGGGTTCGGGTTCCAGCTATGTCATCGGCAAAGCGGTCAACACCGAGGACGAGGACTGGGAGTTCTGACCGGAACGGCGCCGATATCCGGCTGAGCGGACGATTCGAGGGATCCTGTCGAGCGGGACCGCCGCATCGGGGTCGCGGCGATGGGTATCGATGGTCGGCGAGCGGCGGAGACTCCGCGAAACGTCCGGAGACCGGGTGGAGCCGGGCGTCGATTCGGCTCCACCCGGCGGTCGCAGTGTCCTGGCAGCCGACCGGTAGTACGGCGCCGAGCCGATGCTCGGCGTGCGGGTAGGTGCGGTAGCGGCCCACACGCTCGGCGTCCGACGCAGCCGGCTTACCTATATCGAACCGGAGTATCGGCTGGTCGTTACCCTCGGAACCGAGTCACAGATTTGATGGTTTCGAAACCGGTGAATCCGACCGACCGCCGTTAAGGTTGAGGGCGACCTACCCACTTCAGGGAGATGGCGATCATGGCAAATTCGGTCATGGACGACTACGTCAGTCAACTGCGCGTCGCGCTACACCAGCTCCGCGATTGGCCCTACCCCGATCAGATCGATCACGCGCTCTTTCGGGCATTCATGAAAACCCCGCACGATGTGGGCGGGGAACCCGATGCGCCGGCTGTTTTCGAAGAGAAGGAAGAGGAGGTCTGGGAGCTCAATACGTTCATCACCTGCGAGGTGCTGGGCTGGCGGGGCATCTGGACTTCCGAGGAACGCCGCCGGCTGGGAAATGTCGATGTCGGGCGTACGCAATATCTCGGATTTCCGTATTACGGCCGCTGGGTGCTGGCCGTCGCTCGTTGCCTCATCGACAAACGGCATATCACGCTGCGTGAACTGCTCGAACGAACCCAGGAGGTCCGGGAGCGCAGCGCGGGCAGCTCCGGCCCGTTGACGGCCGCGCCCCGTGGCACCGGAGACGGTACCGAGGTGGCCCGGAATATTCATCACCGTGACGCGGTCGGTCACGGCGATCCCCAATGTTTCGCCGGGCAGGCGGAAACTCCCCGGTTCGGAGTCGGCGACCGGGTACTGGTGCGTGACCTTCCGACCATCTTCTACACCCGCACCCAGGAGTATCTGCGCGGTAAACCGGGGACGGTCGTCAAAGTGTCGTACGAGAGCCCGATACCGGAAGACGAGGCGTTCGACCGCGAGGACCGGCGCCCCGAATGGTTCTACATCGTGCGCTTCGATATGACAGATCTGTGGGATCCGTATCGAGGATCCCCCGGCGACACGTTGCAGGCGGAAATATCGGAGCCCTGGCTCCAGGCGATCTCGTAGACCGGGTTACACCTCAGTGGGAGGAACACGATGAGCGGGATATCGAACGAAGGCGAGGACACCGAAGCACCCCGGCACGCGGCGCCGATGGTGGAGGAGGTCACCGATTTCGAGGTGCTCGAGGTCGCGCTACGCGAACTCGCGATCGAGAAGGGACTGTTCACCGCCGAGGACCACCGCCGGTACACCGAGTATTTCGAGCAGTTGGGTCCGGCGCCGGGTGCCCGGTTCGTCGCCAAGGCGTGGTCCGACCCCGACTTCAAGCAGCTCGCCTTGGACGACGCCATCACCGCATGCCATGAGGTCGGCATCGATTGGCTGAAACCGACCGGCTTCGGAACCCCCAGCGATTTCACCGCGCTGCACGTCCTCGAGGACACACCGACGCTGCATCACGTGGTCTGCTGCAGCCTGTGCTCCTGCTACCCCCGTCCGCTGCTCGGGAATTCGCCCGAGTGGTACCGGACCCCGAACTACCGCCGCCGGCTCGTCCGCTGGCCGCGTCAGGTTCTCGCCGAATTCGGCCTCTACCTCACCGAAGATGTCGAGATCCGCGTCGAGGACTCCAATTCCAAGCATCGGTTCATGGTCCTACCGGTACGCCCGGACGGCACGCAGGGATGGAGCGAGGAGGAGCTCACCCAGATCGTGACACGTGACTGTTTGATCGGCGTCGCCCTGCCCAAGCCGGGACGCACCGCGGACGTGGAACGCCCCCTACACACCGCGGTGCACCCGGCGCAGAACTACTGACGGACCGGAGGACAACAGATGCCAGTGAGCGAGGACATCACGCGGGTCAGAGTGCCGCTGTTGGAGGAGATGATCGCCCGGGGGCAGGTGTGGTCACGAATGGCCGACAAGTACGGCGTCGAAAACCCGTCGCCACCGTGGAAATCGAGTCTGGACGGAATATGCGACGCCCTCGACCGCGAAGGGGCGGCACTGCCGCTGCTCACCCGGCGTGACGAGGAGGACCGTCTCACCGAGGAGGTGTATCCGGCGCTGCCGTTCCCGGAGAATCAGCTCGTCGCGCTGGCGCATTCGTTGATCGCCAGAGGAGTCATCGACGAAGCCGAGTTGGCCGGCCATATCGAGGAGGTCCGGGCCAGGCTCGAAGCGGGGGGATGAATCGGTCGTCGGTGCGTGTGGAAGAACGCGTCTCCGGTGCGGCGACGGTGTCACCGCACCGGAAGACACCGATCAGGCGTGGGCACGCAACGCGTCGATGAACCACTCCCAGGCCGGAACGCGAGGTTCCCGCCGCGGCCAGTCGTTGAGTACTGCCAGCAGCTCCCAGTACCGCTCGACCCGGCGGTCGGTGAATACCTCGGTCCGATCGGCCAATCGCCGGCGTGCCGCCGCGGGCAGAGCGGCGTCGATGATCTGTTCCAGTACCTCTTTGCCGCGGACAGATCCGGGTGTCACGCCTTCATCGAGCGCGCGCCCGGCGTACTCGGACACACGATCCGGATCGATGTCGCTCTCCGGCCCGGTCTCGCCGGTGGCGCCGACCACCGCCATCTGCCGGCAACGGGCCTGGAAGTCGGTGTCGGTCACCAGTTCGGCCAATTCGATCCAGGCGTTCACCTGCTCCGGGCTCGGGTCGTCGGGGAGTTCAGGGGGCAGCATGCGCATCCCGTGCGCGATATTCGCGCCCGGCGCGTCGCCCGCTATCCCGTCGAACATGGCGTTGACGAAGTCGTCGATCAACCGTTGCCGTTCGGCGGCGGACAGTTCGGCCATCTTGTGCATAATTCTCATCTCCTCGGTCGAGCTTCCTCGATGAGCGACCGAACGCAGGACCGCGCGCCGGATCCGCAGGGTGCGGATCTCGGCGTCCAAGGCGCGGGCGTGTGATGCGGCGACCTCGGCCACGGTGGCCTGTCGTCGCAACACCTTCTGCACAGTCGGCAGGTCCAGGCCCAGCTCACGGAGCGTGCGCACCAGATCGAGCCGGGCCACCGCTTCGGTGTCGTAGAGCCGGTAGCCGGACGGCGACCGATCGGTCGCCGGTACGACTCCGGAGTCCGACCAGAACCGGATGGTCCGCACCGAGAGTCCAGTGCGGCGCGCCAACTCACCGATGGTGAACAGTCCCTCGTAGTCACTCACGGGAATCAGCCTGAACCTTCCAGTAGATGGAGAGTCAACAGGTATTTCGCCCGTATCACATGTCGGCAGGATCCGGCCGCCCCGATGCCGTCCGATGATGTTCGCCGGCGGCCTCCGCGATCGCGATGATCCGGTCCCGCAACTCCGCCGGGGCGAGGATATCGACCTCGGCGCCGAAACCCACCAGCACGGCCGCGGCCCCTTCCACACTGCGCACCGGCAGCCGGTACACATCCGGCTCGCCGGGGACGGGATCGGGGTCACCGAGCGCGGCGTCACCGCCAGGGACCGCAACACCAGCGATAGTCGCGGCCGGTGCACGCGCAGCACGATCTCGGTGGCGGGCGCTGCACGGAAGTCGTCGCGCATCTGCCGCCACACCCGGTGCAGATCGAGGTCCGGCGGCCGGCGGCCGGGTTCACCGAGCCGGCGCACGGCGCTGATCCGGGACACCCGGTAGCTGCGCGGCCTGCCCCGATGGGCGGCGACGAGATACCAGGTCGTGCCGACAACCGGCGCCGACCCACGCCCGCTCCCCGCCCGAGCCGATATCGACACGAACCGGCCCGGTGAGGACTACTTGAAACGGTCGAGCGCCGCCCTCGACCGGTGGGCCGACGACACACTGCTGACCCGCACACTCATCGCGCCCTGGGGCGAGGCCCCCGGTGGACTCGCCGTCGGCGGATACCTCATGGAAACCGTCGCGCACGGCTGGGACCTGGCCGTATCCATCGGACAGCCCGCGGAAGCCGACCCGGCACTGGTGGCCAAGGCGCAGGCCATCGCCGACCGGGCGTTGAGCGACGCGTTCCGCGGTCCCGGGTCACCGTTCGGTATTCGCGTCGAGCCGCCCGCCGAGGCCGGACCGACGGAGCGACTGGCCGCCTTCCTCGGCCGCAGCCGGCCCGAGAGCCGCTGACGGTTTCCGCGCGCCCGTCGCACCGCGTCGCAGATCGGGCCGGTGCGGTGGGCAGGCCGCCCTACAGGCCGAGGACCATTTCGAATTCGCGCCGGTCTCCCGAATGCCGGTCCGTCAACCCGTGGCGCGAGTACAGCCGTTCGAGCGCGGGACAGCTGGTTGGCAAGACCTCAGTGGTCGCCGGAGGAGCCGGCGGGGTCGGTCCGGCCACCGCCGTTCGACCGGCGGGCTTGGGCGTACGTGTTCGTCACGGCCGGCGCGTGGCCGAACCGGAGGCCGCCGTCGAGGATGTACGGGCCCGGCGAACGCAGGTGTCCGGGCATGGTCGTCGGGCTCGCCCGCGGTTTACTCGCACGGGCGGAGTCTGGCATTCGGCAGCGGTGGCGCCGGTAGTGGCGGCTTTTGGTGGGGTGGGGACTCGCCGAACAGAGCAGGCTTTCCGCCATCCCTCGGGTCGGCGGGTTCGAAACCGAGCTCGGCCTGGTAGCGGCGCCGGTACTCGACAATCTCCTGGTGATCGCGTCCGACGAAGTTCCACCACATCACGATCTGCTCCCGCAGCGGGACGCCTCCCAGGAGGATGACGCGGGCTCCGGTGTCGCCCGCGGTGATGACCAAGGTGTCGGATCCGGGCGGTATGCAGGCGAGTGATCGATGGTCGACGGCGGCCGAGTTCACCGTGACCTCGGCGCTCACGGCGAGGACGGCGTGTTCGAAGTCGGCCCGCACGGCGAGTTGTGTCGAGGCGCCGGGCTCGAGTACCAGCTCGGCACCGAACAGGTCCGGGGTTCGCGTGTCGAGGGGAGCTCGATCCGAGCAGCGCTCCGATGAACACACGTGCCGTGACGCCGGGGCGTGTCACCGATTCCGGCGCATAGTGCGCGAACGCGTTCTCGCTGAACCTCGTCGCGTCCGGCAGCGCGTACCAGAGCTGCACGCCGTGCAGGGCGCCGGAATCGCCGGATACACCGGCATCAAATACTGGCGATACTCCGAACCGGCATGCAACGCGCGCCGGCAATGTGAGGATGGGGGCATCGAGCCGACGAGGGAGGAACCATGGGGAAGTTGGACGGAAAAGTCGCTGTCGTCACCGGCGGCGCACGCGGGCAGGGCCGCTCGCACGCCGTGACGCTGGCCACGGCGGGCGCCGATATCGTGCTGTGCGATATCGCCGCGCCCATCGCGAGCGTGCCCTACGCACTCGGTTCGGAAGACGACCTCGCCGATACGGTGAAACTGGTCCGCGACACCGGCCGCCGCTGTATACCCGTCACCGCCGACGTTCGTGATCAGGAACAGCTCTACGCCGTCGCCGACCGCGCCATCGACGAATTCGGCCGTATCGACATCCTCGTGGCCAACGCGGGCATCGCATCCAACGCTCTGATCGCCGAAATGCCCGAACAGACCTGGCAGGACATGATCGATGTCAACCTGACCGGCGTCTACCACAGCTTCCGCGCCGTCGTCCCACATATGATCGAGCGCGGCGCGGGCCGCATCGTCGCCACCGCCTCCATCGTCGCCCGCATGGGCGCCCGCAGATCCGGCCACTACGCCGCCGCGAAATGGGGTGTGGTCGGCCTGGTGAAATCACTGGCCGAGGAGGTCGCGGAACACGGCATCACCGTGAACGCGGTCCTCCCCTCGGGCGTACAGACCGACATGATCATGAACCCCGCCACCTACCGCGAACTGATGCCCGACCACGAGAACCCCACCCGCGAGGACGCCATGGCGATGTTCGAGGCCGGGGGCGGGTTGATCCAGCCCGAAGAGGTCTCCGAGTTGATCCTGCTACTCGTCTCCGACTCCGGCGGCCGCTACAACGGCGAAGCGCTGACAATCTCAGGCGGCCTGAGCACCCACACGGTCTGAGCGGATCTATTCGGATCCACTGGATTGGCGAACCGCGGCAGAGACCTTCGAGTCCGGACCGACAGGATGAAGTATTGCGCCGCCGTGACCCCGGTGATGGCCGGGCCGTGATCGTGCACCTCACCGAGGCGGCCGACACAATGAAATCGTCCAGGTGTCGCGACGCTCACTGGGACTATCGGGAGTTCTTCGCCACCCCTGTTATCGCCGGTGGCCATATCGGGTACACATTCGTAGCCGGACCGCCTGTCACCGGTGATCTGGTTCCGACGGTCACGGCCTTCGGCCCGGATCAGGCCGAGGTGGGGCGGACCCGCGCCACAGTTCCCGGCGCCCTGAGACGACGGGAGATCGTTTTCAGTCCCCGCGCATCCGGGCGATGAAGGCGTCCCAGTCCGCAGGCGCGAAGTCCAGCGCCGGACCGACCGGGTTCTTGGAATCCCGGACACCTACCCGTCCTGATCCCAACCATGCGACTTCCACGCAGTCGCCACCACCCCCGCTGTACGACGACTTGAACCACTGCACACCCGATAATTCGCCCATTACTGGTCGTATCTCCTTGCGATTCCTCTTATTCGATCTCGTGAAGTCACCTCATCGAGCGCCGCGGACCGGAGCGTTTCGTACAGTGAGCGAAACCGCATCACATCATCGGCGTCCTCGAAAGTCATGGAGCCGATGGCACCCTCAGAGTGGACCACAGCCGGTTCGCTATCCGGGAAGTCGAGCACGATGAAAGGCTGGACGACATCACCGGTCGGTAGCCCGGCGGCGAAAGGCAGTATTCGCAAAGTGACGTTGTCGTGGGTGCTCGTATCGGCGATTGCCCGGCACTGAGCTGCCATGATTCGCTTCGAACCAACCACCGTGTGCAGCACGTTCTCATGCAGCAAGTACTCCATCCCAGTCTTCGACCGCCGCTGCGCGAGCCGTCGCTGACGCTGCATCCGCACCTCTACCCGGCTGTCTATCTGCTGCTCGCGGTCGTCCGGCGCGTAGGCGCGGTAGATAGCTCTGGCATAGTCGGCCGTTTGAAGAAGGCCAGGAATCACAAGCGGTTGGAAGAACCGCAAATCGGTGGCATAGGCCTCCAGCTCGAGATAGGAACTGAATCCCTCGTGCATAAAATGTCGATAGTTCTGCCACCAGACCTTCGTATTCGATTCCGCGGCAATGGCCATCAGATACTGGGTGCGATCGTCCGGCAGATCGAAGTAACGGCAGAGGTATTCGACTTCCCGAACCTTGATCCGCTCGTACTGCCCCAGTTCGATCCGGCTCAATGTCGCCCGGCTGAACTCGGTCTCCCGAGCCACCTGTTCGAGCGTCGAACCGCGTGCGTGGCGCGCGTCGCGCAACGCTCTCCCCAGTTGCCGCCGCGGCAGTGTGGTGCCGCTGAGATCCGCCTTGCTCGGCATCGTGCCTCCCCTGTTTCTCAACGAATCGCCCGGCGTTTCTCAGTTCGAGAACAATCGTAGGCAGGTACCGGGAAACGTGCTGCGACTTCCGATCGATCCCGTGACGGCCTCCCGTCGACCCACGCCGAGTCTGTGACCTGCAGCAACATAGTCGCATGTCCGAGAGATACGGAAGACGTTGTCGCAAAGACGCTTTCCCGGCGGGCTCCGGCGCCGCCGGTGCACCCGCGCCGACGCGCCACACCGAATGCGAAGGCCGGGTGGCGGCCTGGCGACTCGATGGCGGGGCGATCCGGATTCTGGAGGTGCGCGACACTTCGGGCGTGAGCATGCCGCTGCCCGCCGACACCTGCACCGACCTCGCGGATATGCGCGAGCGGTTCCCCGAATACGCCCTGCTGTGGGATACGATCCGCCACGAGTTCTGGGCGCATACCGTCGCGCGGGGACTGCTCGGATGACCGCAATCCGCTACCCCGACGACGAGTCGGTCGCCGAGATCACCGCGCATTTCCTGCCGGTCGTACCCGCCGGATCGCTGCCCGTACTGTTCGGATTCCGATTCGACGGCGAGACGATCCACGCCGAATGCGCCGAGGTCGATCCGAGCCGGGGCGTCACGGATCCGAATCCGATCCATGTGGCGGCCGCCCGAGTGCGTGCCGTCCTCGGCCCCGGCATGTTCGGATTCGGTTTCGTCTTCCTCGTTTTCGCCGATCAACTGGATTCCCGCGATGCCGCACGGCACATCCCGGCACCTGTCCGTACCGCCGCGGCGCGACTGCCCGCCGGGCCGGATATGCTCGCGGCCGCCACCATCGATGCCGCCGGTCGCCAGTGGTGGGCAGTCCGCCCCCACCAGTGCGCCGCCGACCCGGTACTCCTGCGGTACCCCGCAGTCGCACCACCGGATTGGCGCCTACCCGAATCCATCGACGCGTCCCTGTGGACCGCCGCACTCGCTCTCGACGCCGCCAACCATCCGCATCTACTGAGGCTGCGGATCACGAACCCGCGCGAACGGACCGGACTGTGAGTGCCACCCGTGTCCGCCCGCACCGAAGCCCGTGCTCACCAGGCGTCGGCGTGCTCCTCCGCCAACCGGCGCCAGCCCAGATCCAGCCAGCTGCCGAAATGGCGGGTGAACTCGGCCGGGGTGGCCGGGCGCACCGTCACGTGGGTGCCGCGCTGTTCGATGTAGCGGCCGTCGCCGGTGATATCGTGCCATTCCAGCAATCGGAGCGGGTCGGCATTCGCATCGAATCGCCCCATTCGCAGCACCGCGCAACCGCCACCGTCGGCCTCTCTCCGGACCAGCCGCCGATACCGGTCCCGCGCGCGAGTGCGCTGCGGATTCTCGAACTGCTCCGGCCGGGAGTCCACATCGTCGGGATGGAAGGTCTCGGGTCCGGCTGTCCCGGGCGCGCACCCGGGCAACGTGGTCACCAGCCGGGCCGCCAGCTGCTCCGGCCGCAACAGTCGCACCTGAATCGACCCGAAGTCGTCGGCATTACCGGCCTGGCTCATCGTCACCGCATGGCTCTCGGTGCGCGCGCCCACGATCCGGTAGTTGCGCATATCGCCGCGTCCGGTGCTGCGTTTGTGCGCGACGGTGCCGCCGAAGATCGCGATATGCATTGTCGAGGTGCCCAGCGTATCCAGGGCCACCTGGATAGTGGCGCGCTCCTCCCGCGTATACCGCTCCCGCACCGCGAGACGATGCGCCCGGGCTTCATCGTTGAAGGCGAAACGGCTGGTGTAGCGCAGTGGGCTGGGGAACCGGTCGTAGGCGTCGCTGTACCACAGCGCCGCGAAATCATCCGGCTCCCACGTCCACTCGGACATCGATCATTCCTCTTTTTCGTTGCGGGACAACAGTTCCCGCGATGTATTGACGACGTTCCGGTACCGCACCGAACACCGCTCGGCCGGCTGACCGAGCGATTCGTACGGCGAAACTCTCGGCTTCTAGTCGGGGTTGCGTCCGATCACGCCACCGGCGATGGTGGGCGGGATATCACCCAGCAACTCCTCGGTGTTCTCCTGATTGATCAGGTAATCGGGTGTCGAACGCTTCGACTCGTCATCCTGACCACCACGTCCCGCACCGGCGCCACCCATCGGCATACCCGTCATCCCACGGTTGGCCGCCGCGTTCGCCGCGGCGGCGGACGCCGCGGCCGGGACGCCGGCGGCGGTATTCGGTGCGCCCTGGACGGTCCGACCGGGCGTCGGCGACTCGGGAGTACCGGGGGAACCGGGACCCCCCGGAGGTGCGCCGCCCGGCGAGCCGGGACTTGTGGTCACACCGGACGGGGTTGTGCCCGCAGGGACAGTGGGGGTGGTGCCGGTGGGGGTTGCGGTGGACGCGGGGGCGGTGGCGGTATCGCCGGGGTCCGTGGTGGTATCGCCGGGGTCGGTGGCGGTCGACTCCGGCGTCTCCTCACCGGGGGCTTCGCCCGGCGTCTCGGCCTCCGGCGTCCCCGGCGTCTCGCCGGCAGGCGTCTCCCCTGCCGTACCGGTGGGGCTCTCCGAGGTGGTAGCGCCGGGGTTCCCGGTATCGGTGTCGTATCCGCCGGGTGGCAGGGCGGGGATATCGGTTGTGGAGGTGGGACCGACAGGGACCGGAATCACCGGGATCTGGGTATCGAGTTCCCCGAACCGGCCGACGTAATGGGTTTGCATCGCCACCCTGGCCGCCTCGGTACGCCGACCGATCTCGCTGTCGTTGAACGTTTCGTTCAACCAACCCTTGAATCCATCGGTGGTCAGAGGGTCACCGATGGCGTTCTTGGTTTCGACGATGGCGGTAGCAGCATTGCGTACTCCAGCGGACAGCGCTTCGAGCGCCGATGTCGCCGGGCGAGCGTACTGGTCGATGTAGTCCTGGATGGCCTGCTTGGATTGTTCGGCGGCCGGGCCGGACCAGGACTGCGCCAGCGAGGCTCGAGTGGAACGTATGAACGTCTCGACACCCTGCTCCCACAGCTGACGCATCTGCCAGTACCGCTCCGCCTGGTCGATCGCATCTTGGACGAGAAGCGGACTGAATGCCGCTTTGATCTCGGAGTGTTCCCATTCATTAGTGTGCTCGCCACCACCCAGGATGGTCGGGTTTTCGTAATCAGGAGTGTTGCTCATCGTGTCGATCCGCCCGGAAGAATGTACGGTCCGAGGGTCGGCGCCACGGGCGGCCGATCAGGAAGGGTCTCACTCAAGGAATTAAAGGCGGCGGCCCATTCACTATCAGCCTGCATCATCTGGTCGCGCATGATCCGGAAAACATTCTGTATATCTTCGACGATCCGATAGTGCTGCTCCATGATTTCGTAGACGCCATTGCCATCTGGGGCACCCCTGCCCTTCACCTTGTACCGACCGACCATCGCACGTGCAGATGTCAAGCGGTCGTTGGCTTCTCCCAGGCCCCACACGTCTTGTCGGGATATGTCGTCCGCGATTGTTTCTATATTGGTGATCAGCAGCTTGAAAGTTTCGCAATCGCGGTCCAGGTAGATGAAGTCCTCCGGAGTCATTCGGACAGTGATCTGGCCTTCGGATGCCGCAGCAAGCATATTGGCCATCGGCCGCGGCGCTGGATTATCACTCACTAACTTCACCCTCCCGTGGAGCAGTAGTGGAATGTGCGTGCTATGCCCCAGCAGGGATGGACGGCGCGACTATTTCAGCCAGAGCCCGGGCAAGCACACAGGTGTCTGTCTGCCCGCTCTTACTCCGCGAGGGTGGGTTCGTCAGCCCGAATTCCAGGCTGCCGCCTTTCATCTCCACGTTGACGTGACAGGATTCTTCCGGGCGATGTTCCAGCTGCCGCGTCGACAGGGCCGGGCGACCACCGGCCGTGAACTCGGTGGCATCGGCAAAGTTTTTACTTCGCACGAGCTCCACGGTGAGATTCGTTGTCCGGATGCTGACCCCATAGCCGTCCGGTTGTGCCCACAAGCATCCGACCCATTTCGCTCCGCTCGACCTCTCCGACTTATCCGGATTCTTGCTCCGTAGTCCCTCCGAGTCGAGAACATCCTGCGGAATGTCGGTGCAGGGGTCGAACCCTGCCGGAATCTGCGCGGCGAGAGTCGGCCCGGCCGGAACTTCAGGACTGGCAGCCCCTTCTGTCGAGGAGTCACACCCTGCCAGCACGAAGACGGCCCCGCACACCAGTGCGGTCAGTCGCTTCCGATTGCCCCTGGCCACCATCCGACCTCCACCGCCGATACCATCAGTCGTCCGACCCTTGGGGAGGACCGGCGTCTCCGCCCCCTGCTGCCGGCTCGTCCAGACGTTACCGGCGCTAAAAACTCGACGCAACCGCCAAGCCTCCCGGACCTGCACGCATAGTCAACGCGCCGGCGAATTCGTCCCCCTGCTCACCAACCCACGTCGAGCGGCGACCAAATCCTCTGCGCGCCTGGGAAAACGCGATGTTCTCCACTCTGCTTCTTGTCTGCGGACTGTCGAGTGCCCTACGTCGAATACCACTCCCACCGGGGCCTACTCTTCCGGCTTGGCACCGTACGACGCCTCTCAGGAGAATGCCGGGTGGCCCATGTCGATCTGACCGCTGCACGGTGGCGGGAACTGTCCGACGAATCGGCGTCGCGGGTAGCGCGTGCCACAGCCCGCGGGAACAGCGCAGAGCTGGTCGGTGTCCGCCGCCACGAGTACGCGGGCCGGCAACAGCGAGTTGCGTTGTTCGACCGGGCGGGTTTGCGGTTCTCGCTGGTACCGGGAGGTCGGGTGCGGCTCGGCTACGACGGGGGCAGATTCGTCCCGTCGCCACGCCAGGCGGCCGATTTCGCCGAGATCGCCGAGAGTACGGCCTGCCGGTGATTTTCATCCGCTCCGATGAACCCATAACCACCCGCGTCCGCCGGGCATCAGAGCGCCGCCAGCTCATAGGAGGTGCTCCGACCGCCCGCGTCCGACCGCAGCAATACTCCGCGGTCGACCAGTTCGTTGATATCGCGCAGGGCGGTGTCCTGAGAGCATTTGGTGATGATGGCCCATTTGCGGGTGGTGAGTTTGCCGTTGAACCCATCCAGGAGCCGGTTCAGCATCGTTATTTGGCGGTCGTTCAGCGGGAGCGACTGCTGGTGCCGCCAGAAACGGGACTTCAGCAGGACCTTGTCCACCGTCTCGTCCGAGTGGGCGATCGCACGCCGGAGCGCTTCGAGGAACCAGATCAGCCACTCCGTCACATCGAGCGAGCCCTTCTGGGTGCGTTCCAGGATCCGGTAGTACGCCGCACGGTCGCGCTGGATCTGCGCGGAGAGGCTGTAGAACCGCCGGGAACTATGGTCCGCACGCGCCAGCCACAGGTCGCCGAGGGCGCGCGCGACGCGGCCGTTTCCGTCGTGGAAGGGGTGCACGGTCACGATCCACAGATGCGCCAATCCGGCTTTGATTATCGCCGGTTCCGCGGTATCGGCATCGACCCAGTCCAGGAACTTTCGCATCTCGAGGTCCAGCCGCGTGGCCGGCGGCGCCTCGAAATGCACCCGCTGTCGACCGTAGCCACCGGAGACCACCTCCATCGGGCCGGCCTCATCGGCGCGCCAGGCACCGATGCCGATCCGGGTCCTACCGGAGTATCCGGTAGGGAAAAGGGCGGCTTGCCAGCCGAACAGACGTTCCGCGGTGACCGGCCGGTCGTCGTGCGCGGTGGCATCGAGCACCATTTCGACAACACCGTCGACATGCCGATCGGTCGGCGCAAGCGCACCGATATCCACTCCGAGGTGACGGGCGAGGGAAGAACGCACAGAGGCCACGTCCAATAACTCGCCTTCGATTTCGCTGGTCTTGACCACATCCTGGGTTAGCACGGCCAGGCTTGCCTCGTCCTGGATGGAGTCGGCTGTCTCGGCGAGCCGGCCCAGCAGACGACCCTGCTGATGTGCCACCTCGGCCAGCGGCGCAGCCAAGCGGGCGGCGTCGTATTCGAACACCGGCCAGCCGGCGCGCTGCCAGATGTACTTCCGGTACCCGGAGGTCATGCGGCGATACTACGGCCTATTCACCGCAGATTCTGCGGTGAATAGGCCTTCGATTCCCCGCACGGGCTTCGCCGCGCTGTCGACGAACGAGCACCCGCGAACCATCACTCCTATGGCACGGGCCGGGCCGCCCCAGCGCCGGACTCGACCCGACGCTGCCCCGCTCAGATCCCCAGCACCAGCTTCGCCGTGGTGAAGTAGATAATCAGCCCGGTCGCGTCGACCAGCGTCGTGACCATGGGCGCCGACACCACCGCCGGGTCGATCCGCAGCCGCTTGGCCAGCAGCGGCATGGTCCCGCCGATGGTGGCGGCCCAGGCACAGATGAGCACCAGCGTGACCCCGACGACCAACGCGACCCGGGGGCCCACGAACAATCCGCCGATGATCACGCCGACCACGGCGAGCATCGTCCCGAGCACCAACCCCACCCGGCACTCCCGCCAGATGACCTTGAACAGGTCGCCGCCGCGTACCTCGCCGACCGCGACCGCACGCACACAGGCCGTGGCAGCCTGCGCACCGGCATTACCGCCCGCCCCGATGAGCAGCGGAATGAACAGCGCCAGCTGCGCGGCCTGTTCGAGGGTGGCTTCGAAGAACCCGGTCACACTTACCGTCAGCGTGGCCGCCACCAGCAGCAGCATCAGCCACAGCGCGCGGTAGCGGGCGAGCTGGAACACCCCGGCGGCCATGTAGTGGCCTTCCCAGGGCGCCGAACCGGCCTGTTTGGCGACATCCTCGCTGTCCGCGGCCTCGATGACCTCGACGGCGTCGTCGATGGTGAGCAGCCCGACCAGCCGGTCCTCGCTGTCGACGACGGGCAGGTTGATGTCGTTAGTCTCGCGCATGAGGCGTGCGGCCTTCTCCGCCGAATCGGTGGCGCGGACGAAGGCGGGTTCGGTGACGACGAGGTCGGCGACCATGGTGTCGGGGCCGGTGAGTACGAGTTCACGCAGTTCCACGATGCCCTGGAGGCGGCGGCCCGCGTCGACCACGGGGAGGGTGTAGACCGTTTCGGCGTTGCCGCCCTTGAGCCGGACCGTGCGCAGGGCGTCGGCCACGGTGAGGGTGCCGGGGATCGCGACGACCTCGGGCGACATGTACCGGCCGACCGAACCCTCGGGGTAGCCGAGCAGCGCGGCGGTCATCCGGCGTTCGCGAGGGCTCAGCCCGGCGAGGGCTTTCTTCGCCACCTTGGCCGGCGCTTCGCGCAGCATGCGGGCGCGGTCGTCGGGTGCCATGCCCTCGACGAGTTCGCGGAAGCTCTGATCCCGCAGACCCTGCAGGATCTGCTGCTGATCGACGGGTTCGAGTTCCTCGAACACCGCGAGTGCCAGATCCTTGTCCAGCAATCGGAACGCGACCCCGGCCTCGACGGCATTCATCCGTGCGAGTTCGTCGGCGATGACGTGCGGCGGATGGTTGTCCAGCCAGTGCAGCGCGGCATCGACGCGGTGGCTCTCGACCACGTCCTGGAGGGATTCCGACAGCGTCGTCGGCACTTCGATGAGATCGATCTGCGACATGAGAAGTCCTCGGCACAGCAGTGAGTTGCGAGTGATTTCGAAGGAAAGTCACACCGCGAGGCGCCGAGCCGGGCCGCTCCGCCGACAGTTACTGCTGGCGGAAGCGCGGGCGGACGGCGCCGCGCGGCCTTCGACTGGGAGGTTCGCTGCGCATTGCAACACCACCTCCTCTTAGGTCGCCGCCGCGCGCGTGGGTACACGCCCGATCCGGATAACTGTCTATGAATGCGAACGCATTCTTGATCAGAATACATCCTGACCATGGGAAGCCCGCATCGAAAGGTTCGTCACACGGCGTTTCACACTTCCGGGCGTGTCCGCGCGCCACGGAGTTGCTCGGGATTGTCGAGAAACAGGCTTATCCGGGTCACCGCGGCGGAGATCCTACCGCTGGGCACCGGTGACTCCACCCGGATATCGGTCGGTTCGCGCAGCGTCACATCGATGGTGGTGCCATCCGGTCCGGCGAGGAACAGGCGGTCGCCGTCCAGTGCTGTCCCGGTGTGGTTGTAGCGCCGGTGTTCGGTGACGGCCGCGATCCGGTCGAATGCGATGGTCGCGATCTCGCGGCCGCCGCGGCGCAGCACCAGCGCCCGATCGGTGGCGTAGTGCGGGTAGGCGATATCCGCGACGAACACCGCGAACAGCAGCAATAGTGACCACAGCGACAGCACGCCCAGCGAAATACTCAGCCACGCCCACGGAATCAGGAGGTGGAGCACCGCCATCTCCAGCAGGGTCGCCGCCAGAAAGGCCAGGGGCATCGCCAGCGCGCCCCGCGTGCCGGGCAACGGTTCACGTTCCCGGCCGTCGCAATCGGTGCGACGGCGCAACCACAACCAGACCCCGAGGTAGGCCCGGCCCTGGTTCCGCAGGAACCTGGATGGGCGCCCGGTCACGGTCGAACGTCCGTGCCGGTGAGCAGTTCGATCGCCCGCAGTACCGCGCGGCGCTGGGCCGGATCGGGCACGAGTGCCACCAGCGACAGATCGGGGCCGCTCGCGTCGCTGGACGCGGTCGAAGCCGCCAGCGATTCGAAGTCGGCAGCGCGCAGCCCGGCGGCGAGCTCGTATGCCACCCGTTCGATCAACTCCCCGGACCGCTCCACCGCCCGGCCGCTCAACTGCTCCCAGCCCCGCAGCATCCGCCGGTAGCTCTCCCGTGCCGAGGTATCGGAGAACGCGCGCGCGAACCACGTGAACATCTCCTCCGGAGTGTCGCCGGAGATGGCGATGATCTCCAGGAGATCGCGCTCCCGGTCGAGTGCCGCGCGTTCCAGATCGTCGGCCTGGTCCCGGGCAGCGTCGAGCACGTCGGCGAGCTCTGCGGGTAGCGCGGTGAGCGTGCGGCCGGCGTCGACGGCGGCCAGCATTCGGCCGAGCCCTTCCTTCTTACGGACTAGCTGGGCGACGCGGTGGGAGATCTCGTCGTGCAGGGCCGCCAGATCCGCGCGGAGATCATCGGTATCCGATGTCCCGCGCTCGGTCTCGAACACCGCGGCCACCGCACCCAGCGGCAACCCGTTGTCGGCGAGCCAGCGGATACGCATGAGTCGCGCCAGCTCCGCCAGTCCGTAGTCGCGATAGCCGCCGTCGGGGCGGACCGGTTCGGGCAGCAGGCCCAGCCGGTGATAGTGGCGGACGGCGCGGGGAGTCGTTCCGGCGGCGGTGGCTATCTCGCTGATTCTCACACCATCAGCTTCGGGTGTGACGCTACGTCGCAGTCAAGTACTGGGGCCTGGAATCGGACACACCGGGCCCGCCGGCGTCCGGCTCCGGTTCGTCCTATGCCGTACGGGGCTGCGAGCTCGGTCACACTCTCGTCACCGTGCCCCGTCCGATGCCTCGCCGGGTTCGTATGGCCATGGGGGGGCGGCGGTTTCGGAGCCGGGGACGGGGGTCAGGAATCGTCCATCGGGGCGATCGGTTGTATAGATCTCGTGTGGTCCCTGCCGGTCGTCGAATTCGCCGATTTCATGCCGGGCAATCGACAGTGCGCCCAGCTTGGAATCGACCATGATTCCATCGGGGCCGACCTGCGCGACCACGCCCGTGTGATTGATCACGCCGCGGCCGGCTTCCTCGCCGTCTCCTGGTGCCGCCCGATAGACGACGACATCCCCCGGGGTAGCGGAACTTTCGTCGGTCACCCGGCGAAACCCGTTGTCGGCCAAAATGTCGTCGACTTTCGCGCCGGGAAGCCAGCCGGCTGCACCGTCACGGCTGAATGTATAGCCGTGGCAATTGAAGTGTGGATTGATCTTGCCCCGTGGTTCGAAGTGGTCCAGTTGCTGACCGAGGTCTCGCTCCAGGTAGAACAGCCCTTTCAGACCCTCTGGCGTTCGGTAGTACCAGGGCCCTTCGGGTGCCAGGTGCGAGATCGTTTCCCAGGTGCGCGGCGGGATTCTGGTGCCCCTGTCGGTCTCGTACGTGCGTAGCTCTTTCGATCCTGGTGTCACCCAGCCTGCGCGTTCGATATGGGAGTCGATGATGGTCTGCCCTCGCCCGGCGTCCGGTTTGCCGATGTGCGAGCCATCCAGCGGCGCCGAGTTCTCGCCGATGTCATCGGCTCGGCGGCTTCCGGGCACACTGCCGAGAAGAGGACTTCTGTCGACAGCGAACGTCAGCGTCAGATGACTTTTCCGCTCGACATCGGCCAGCAGTCCTTCGAGCTTCAATGCCCCCGCTCTGACGTCACTTACCTTGTCTTTGAAATCACCCGACCAGCCCGTGAAAGCTTTCAGGAGGCGGCTTTTGACCTCGGTGATACCTTCGGGACCGGTCATCGGGCGCACGGAGAACTCCCTGTGTCGCTGGTGTTCCGTCTATCGACAGCAATGTCGCACAAGACTGCCGTGGCTGTCACCTTCGGCAGAGGTGACGCAACGGTGGCCGATGGCGTCCACGGCGTGACCAGGCCGACCGCCCGGGCCCGATCGACGGATTTCGTCGGCCCGTTCGCCACGGGGAGCAGTCCTCAGACAGGCGGTACCACCCGTGGAATGCGACTCGGGCAGGGGGCGCCCGTACCGGGCAGCCGCACTCGGGTGCGGGCGTGCGGTGGCGGCACCAGCAATTCGGCGCGGTCAGCGTACAAACGTTGCCCACCCGCCCAGGGCTTGCCAGAGTGGAGACCGAGATATCTCGCGGTGGCCCCGGGCCCGACATCTGAGGAGAGTGCTGTGCGCTTCGGAATCTTCATCCCGCAGGGGTGGCGTCTCGACCTGGTAGGTCTCGAACCCGCTACCCACTGGGAGGTGATGCGGGGTCTGGCTGCCCGCGCCGATGCGCACCCGGTATGGGAGTCGCTGTGGGTGTACGACCATTTCCACACCGTTCCGGAGCCCAGCGAGGAAGCCACCCACGAGGCCTGGACCCTCATGTCCGCCTTCGCCGCCACCACCACCCGGGTGCGGCTGGGGCAGATGTGTACGGCGATCAGTTACCGTAACCCGGCCTACCTGGCCAAGGTCGCGGCGACGGTGGACCTCATCTCCGGCGGCCGCACCGAAATGGGTATCGGCGGTGGCTGGTACGAACACGAATGGCGTGCCTACGGATACGGTTTCCCCACCGCCGGGGAGCGGCTCGGCCGGCTCGACGAAGGGGTGCAGATCTTCCGTCAGGCCTGGCAGACCGGCACCGCCACCCTCGACGGCCGCTACTACCAGGCGGACGGTGCGATCGTGCGCCCGCTACCCGCCCAGGAGGGCGGCCCGCCGCTGTGGATCGCGGGCGGCGGCGAGAAGAAAACCCTGCGTATCGCCGCGAAGTACGCGAACTACACCAACTTCGCCGGTAACAGCCCCGACGAGTTCACCCACAAATCGGAGATCCTGCGCGCGCATTGCGCCGAGGTCGGCACCGACTTCGACGCCATCGTGCGCAGCGCCAACTTCAATGTCGCCATCGGCGCCACCGAGGCCGAGGTCGAACAGCGAAAAGCCGAGCACGTCGCCCGGATCGCCCCGGTCCTGGGCGAGGAGAAGGCCCGCGCCTATGTCGACAACCTGAACAATGGCAGCGCGGCGGCCGGCACCCCGGAGCAGATCGTGGAGAAACTGTCCGCCGTCCGCGATCGCGGGCTGGGCTACGCCATCTTCAACTTCCCCGAAGCGGCCTACGACACCAGCGGTATCGAACTCTTCGAACGCGAAGTCCTCCCGGCGCTTTCCTGACTTCGGGCAGAGGTGGTCCCGGCACTCCGAGTCCGACAAATACGCCGTGGACCACCGCGCGATATCGGAGCCGTATCAGACGCTCGGAATGGTACGTGCGGACTGGATGTCTTCGATTCTCCCCAGGACTCCACCGATCGCGCTCTCGTCGAAGCCGAGGTCGTCGAGGGCCGCACGCACCTGTTCAGGGGACAGGGAATCCACCGCTTCCAGTACGTCCGAATCGAAGTCGGCGCCGCGGTGGGTGTCCGCGAAGTCGGAGTCGATCCCGAACGATATCGCGTCATCGCGACGGGGGTCCCGGGCCTGTGGAAAGGCGTACCCGTGGTCGAATAGAACCAGGTCACCGTTCTGGTCGCGCCGGTAATTGTGGGCCAACCCATCCGGCATACCGATGATGTAGTGCAGGACGGCCGCCTGTTGCTGCTGCTTCGCGTCGAAGGCGTGCCAGGACTCCTCATCGGGTCGCAGTTTGCGGTATTCCTGCACGGAGCCAGGGCCATGCGGCCCCCGCTCGATCAGCCCGGTGGGGGGTACGAGGTCGAACCCCAGCAACCGGTTGATGCGATACGCCGCGACCTCCCGCTTCGCCAGTTCACCCGGCACGTGCCGAATCCAGCTGATCCCTTCGAAGGTTTCCTCGGCCGCTGGCTTGTAGACCACCAATTCGTCGGCGCTGTCCCGCATGATGTGCACACCGTTGTTGCCCGGCGGCAGCGACGCGGTCAACTCGTCTTCGGATCTCAACCGCCGGGAACTCATCGCCTGCTCCTCCGGCGTCGGCCGATACGACCGCGACAGTTCCGGCCGCCCCGAAGCGGGATCCCGTGAATGTTCGATCCGGTCTCCACCGAGCAGGCCGACGGATGCCTCTTCTGCGTTGCCGGCGGCTGCAGGACCGGTCCGGATCGTCCCGTTGAAGTCCTGCCGCCGACCAATATCCCGCTCGGTGAATCTCATCAAAGCGCCGGTGATCCGTTCCACCACTTCCGACATGCGGTGCCACTGTGCGCCCATTGATCACCAGGGCCGGCCTGTATCCTGCACGAGGACTACAGCATGCAGCTCACGCAGCCCTCGACCTCGGTGCCCTCCAGCGCCATCTGCCGCAGGCGGATGTAGTAGAGGGTTTTGATGCCCTTGCGCCAAGCGTAGATCTGGGCTTTGTTCAGGTCGCGGGTGGTGGCGGTGTCCTTGAAGAAGAGGGTCAGCGACAGGCCCTGGTCCACGTGCTGGGTGGCCGCGGCGTAGGTGTCGATGATCTTCTCGTAGCCGATCTCGTACGCGTCCTGGTAGTAGTCCAGGTTCTCGTTGGTCATGTACGGGGCCGGATAGTAGACGCGGCCGATCTTGCCTTCCTTGCGGATCTCGATCTTCGACGCCACCGGGTGGATGGAGCTGGTGGAGTGATTGATGTAGGAGATCGACCCGGTCGGCGGGACGGCCTGCAGGTTCTGGTTGTAGAGGCCGTGCTCCATGACCGCGGCCTTCAGCTCCCGCCAGTCGTCCCGGGTGGGGATACGGATACCGGCGTCGGCGAACAGCCGCGCGACCCGCTCGGTCTTCGGCTCCCATACCTGATCGGTGTACTTGTCGAAGTACTCACCCGAGGCGTACTTGGATTCGGGGAACCCGCCGAAGTACGTACCACGTTCCCGCGCAAGCATATTCGAGGCCCGCAGGGCGTGATAGACGACGGTGTAGAAGTAGATATCGGTGAAGTCCAGGCCCTCTTCGGACCCGTAGTGGATATGTTCGCGCGCCAGGTAGCCGTGCAGATTCATCTGACCGAGGCCGATGGCGTGCGAGGAGTTGTTGCCCTGTTCGATCGAGGGAACCGAGTTGATATGGGTCTGATCGGAGACGGCGGTCAGCGCCCGGATCGAGACCTCGATGGTGCGCGCGAAATCCGGGGAATCCATCGCCTTGGCGATATTGAGCGATCCCAGGTTGCAGGAGATGTCCTTGCCCACATGCGCGTAGGTGAGGTCGTCGTTGTAGATCGACGGGGTGGAGACCTGCAGGATCTCCGAGCACAGGTTCGAGTGGGTGATCTTGCCGGCGATCGGGTTGGCCCGGTTCACCGTGTCCTCGAACATGATGTAGGGGTAGCCGGATTCGAACTGCAGCTCGGCGATGGTCTGGAAGAACTCACGCGCCTTGATCTTGGACTTGCGGATCCGCTTGTCGTCGACCATCTCGTAGTACTTCTCGGTGACATCGACATCGGCGAACGGCTTGCCATAGATCCGTTCCACGTCGTAGGGCGAGAACAGGTACATGTCCTCGTTCTTCTTGGCCAGTTCGAAGGTGATGTCGGGGATCACCACGCCCAGCGACAACGTTTTGATGCGAATCTTCTCGTCCGCGTTCTCCCGCTTGGTGTCGAGGAACCGGTAGATATCGGGGTGGTGGGCGTGCAGGTACACCGCGCCCGCACCCTGGCGCGCACCGAGCTGGTTGGCGTAGGAGAAGGAGTCCTCGAGCAGTTTCATGATCGGGATGACGCCCGAGGACTGGTTCTCGATCTTCTTGATCGGGGCACCGTGTTCACGGATATTACTGAGCAGCAGCGCGACCCCACCGCCGCGCTTGGACAGCTGCAGCGCGGAATTGATGGAGCGCCCGATGGACTCCATATTGTCCTCTATGCGAAGGAGGAAACAACTAACGGGCTCACCGCGCTGCTTTTTCCCCGAGTTCAGGAAGGTCGGGGTGGCCGGCTGGAACCGGCCGTCGATGATCTCCTCGACGAGTTTGCCCGCGAGCACCTCGTCACCGGCGGCCAGGGTCAGCGCCACCATGCACACCCGGTCCTCGAAACGCTCCAGGTAGCGCTTCCCGTCGAAGGTCTTGAGGGTGTAAGAGGTGTAGTACTTGAACGCGCCCAGGAAGGTCGGGAACCGGAACTTCTTGGCGTAGGCCTGCTGGAACAGCTTCTTGACGAAGGCC
The DNA here is from genome assembly GCF_050942415.1 of Nocardia grenadensis. Taxonomy (NCBI): domain Bacteria; kingdom Bacillati; phylum Actinomycetota; class Actinomycetes; order Mycobacteriales; family Nocardiaceae; genus Nocardia; species Nocardia grenadensis. The sequence goes on from NZ_CP192054.1 coordinate 4,838,682, forward strand.
CGGCCGTACTGCTCGAGCACCTCGGACTCGTAGTAGTTCTCCTCGACGAGGTAGTCGAGCTTCTCGTCGAGGTTGTGGAAGAAGACGGTGTTCTGGTTGACGTGCTGCCGGAAGTACTGGTGCGCGGCCTCGCGATCCTTGTCGAACTGGATCTCGCCGTTCGGACCGTACAGGTTCAGCATCGCGTTGAGGGCGTGGTAGTCCAGGACCTCACCGGGCTCACCGGCACGCTGCGGGGGCTGCTCCAGACGGGCCGTCATACCTGCTGGTGCTGTCGTTGTTGGTGCCAAAACAATCCCAATCCCTCACGGACGCGGGCGACGTCCTCGGCGGTTCCCATGAGTTCGAAGCGGTACAGGTAGGGCACCCCGCATTTACGCGAGATGACATCACCTGCGAAGCAGAAGGTGTCGCCGAAGTTCGTATTCCCCGCCGCGATGACCCCGCGCAGCAGCGCGCGATTGTGCGGATCGTTGAGGAACTTGGCGACCTGGCGCGGGACGAATTCCTTGTCGGAACGTGTCGAACCGAATACGTGCCGACCGCCCCCGTAGGTGGGAACGATCAGCACGTAGGGTTCGTCGACCCGCAGCGAGTCGGTGGTGTGCAGGGGAATCCGGAGTGCCGGGATATCCAGCTTCTCGACGAATCGGTGGGTGTTCTCCGACGCACTGGAGAAGTAGACCAGCGTATGCGACTCGGACATCTCACCTCCCCTGTTGCCAAGACCCGGTCGGGTGCGCTGTTCGCTCGGACTATGTCCATCGCGCCTGAGCGCGGGTCCTTCGTGGTTACGCTGCGCTCCCGCCTCCGGGCCTGACGCACTCAGGCGGCTACGGTGGCCAGCGCCTTGATGCGGTCGGGCCGGAAACCGGACCAGTGTTCGTCACCGGAGACGACGACGGGGGCCTGCAGGTAGCCGAGGGCCATCACGTAGTCGCGCGCGTCGGCATCGGTGGAGATATCGACGACCTGGTATTCCACCCCGGCCTTGTCGAGGGCCTTGTAGGTGGCGTTGCACTGCACGCAAGCGGGCTTGGTGTACACGGTGATCATTCGAGTCCCTCTCTCCTGTGCCTATGTGCGGTGTTCGCGGTCCTTCGTGGTGACGGTCCGCCGCCCTCCGGGCCGAGCTCACCGCATACCTGATCCAGCCGGTGACCCGTCTGTGTTGTGCGGTGTGTCGGCACGATCGGATGATCTGCGCAAACTCCGAGGACCGACCCTGAAACGCCACGTCCGGGCCGGTTCCACCCGGTGTCGGCGGGCCGATCGCGCCGCCGCCTCCAGGCATCGATGACACTACACCTAGTGGCCGACAGAAAGAAACAACACGAGATGTTGCGAGTCACAACCATGTGATTTCACCGCTGTAAGCCGCAGGACAGCAACTCGACACGCCGTATTCGCCGTGGTCCAGATCACAAATCATCCGGGCCAGTTCTCTTTCAGCAAACGCAGGAGGTTACGCCTGTAACACCAGTCGCTCCGGGCCCCAGCAGGCCCTCGGGTCCCGCAGGAAACCGACCGACCGGAAACGCGAGGGTCGCTCCGCCATCGGACGGAGCGACCCTCGCGATGCGCGGAGATCAGGCGGAGACGAGCTCCCCGCTGGCGGCGGTGACCAGAACCTGCATCGACTCGGCCAGCTCGCGCTGCACCTCGGCATCCTCACGCGGATGGCCGGCGGCGAAGCGCTCACCCCATGTGGCGTAGTGCAGATGCGCTTCCTCGACGATCTTCCCGCCGGCGATGCCCACGGACTTGACCGCGTCGGCGTGCGCCCACCGGGCGGCATTGGGGCTGATCGAACCGCTGAGCACGGCCACCGGCTTGCCGCCGATCGCGCCCGCACCGTAGGGCCGGGACAGCCAATCGATCGCATTCTTCAGCACCGCCGGCAGGGTGCCGTTATATTCCGGGGTGACCAACAGCAGACCGTCGCTCGCCGCGACCGCATCGCGCAGCGCCTGGGCAGCGGCCGGTACCGAACCCGCGATATCGATATCCTCGTTGTAGAAGGGGATATCACCGATACCTTCGTAGATCGAGACCTCGGCGCCCGCGGGCGCGGTGGAGGCCGCCGCCTCGGCGATCCGCCGGCTGACCGAGGCGCCACGAAGGCTGCCTACGAGGGCGACGATACGGGTCTGGCTCATGTTCACTCCTGCGGTACTAGTTGTGTGACGATCGCACTGCCCAGGTTAACCGGACCGCGGTCCGCTACATTCCTCCGGAGGGACGCACAGCGCCGTGAACTACGACACACTCAGTCCGGATTCCGCCGGATCCGAAACCCCGGGTGGCCCGCGCCGAACCCCGGCGCCGGCCGAACCGCTCGCGCTACGGGGCCGGCCGCAAGGGGTGGGGCCCGAACTCCCCGGTACCGCCGAACCGGCCGAACGCGCCGATGCCGCGCGCAACCGGCGCCGGCTGCTCGACGCCGCACAGGAACTCGTCCGCGACCACGGCGTGGACGCCCTCACCATGGACGCGCTCGCCAAACGGGCCGGCGTCGGCAAGGGCACGGTGTTCCGGCGCTTCGGCAATCGGACCGGCCTGATGTACGCGCTGCTGGACCACTCCGAGACCCAGGCGCAGGAGGCGTTCATCTTCGGCCCGCCGCCGCTGGGGCCGGGCGCGCCACCGGTGGAGCGACTCGTCGCGTTCGGGCGGGCCCGGCTGCTGGACCTCGAGGTGGCGGGTGAACTGTATCGCGCGGCCGAACTCGGCTCCTCCGAGGACCATTTCAGCAGCCGGCCCTACCTCGTACTGAAAACCCATGTGGCGATGCTGCTGCGCGATGCGGGCGGCCCCGGCGATCCCGCACTGCTGGCCGACACCCTGCTGGCCGCGCTCGGCGCCGCGCTCGTACTGCACCAACTCCGCACACTCGGTTACACGCGCGAGCAGATCGGCGACAACTGGGAAGCCCTTGTTCGGCGCGTGGCCGTTTCCACCGAGCAGTAGAGTGATCCGGCATGGGAAGCCTGCGTGAACAGATCATCTCCGAACTGGGTGTGCTGCCGAACATCGAGCCGAAGGACGAGGTTCGGCGCCGCGTCGATTTCCTGAAGGACTATCTGCGCGCCACACCGGCAAAAGGTTTCGTGCTCGGCATCAGCGGGGGCCAGGACAGCGCCCTCGCCGGACGGCTGTGCCAGCTGGCCACCGAGGAACTGCGCGCCGAAGGCCACGAGGTCCGATTCGTCGCGGTGCGGCTACCCTACGGCGTGCAATCCGACGAAGCCGACGCCCGCGTCGCCATGACCTTCGTCGCGCCCGACGACTCGGTGGTGGTGAACGTCCGGCCGGGCGCCAATGCCGTGGCGGCAGAGGTCGCTTCGGCCCTCGAGGTCGGCAAACTACGAGATTTCGTACGCGGCAACATCAAGGCACGCGAGCGGATGGTGATCCAGTACGCCATCGCCGGTCAGGAGAATCTGCTGGTGATCGGTACCGATCACGCCGCCGAAGCAGTCACCGGATTCTTCACCAAATACGGCGACGGCGGCGTGGACGTGACCCCGCTGACCGGTCTGACCAAACGGCAGGGTGTCGCGCTGCTCGAGGAACTGGGCGCACCCGCGCGCCTGTCGTCCAAGGTGCCGACCGCGGATCTGGAGGACGACCGCCCGGCCCTGCCCGACGAGGAAGCGCTCGGCCTGCGCTACAGCGAGATCGACGACTACCTCGAGGGCAAGGAAGTCACCGACGAGGTCGCCAAGCGCATCGAGACCATCTACCGCACCACCCGGCACAAGCGCACGGTCCCGGTGACCCCGCTCGACGAATGGTGGCGCTGAGCGCGGTGGTTGCACACCACGGCCGCCGAGTCGAGCGGTCCGCGGGCACGATCGGTCGCAACGTAGCGGAGCGGTACGCCCGGTACATGACACGCCGCGCCGAGCCGGACCTGTCCACGGCGCGGTCCCCTCGGCCGTAGTGCGACTTTTCTCATGGCTGTTTCTCGACCCGCGGATCGACCGGGCGGCGACGACAGATCCCGCCTCGCCCGGTTGCCCCCGGTCGAATACCGAAGCAACCATGACACCAGCGGGCAGCCGGGCTGCACGACTCCTTTCGCCTGCCTGTGCAGCGGCCGGTCGTTTCTGCGGCCCGGGTGGGGAGCTCATCGGCGTGGAGGCCTCCACAGAAGCATCCTGCCGTGGCGTGAATCGTGGGCCGGAGGCGCCTGCGGGACCCGCGCCCGGCGATCACCCCGGTAGCGCTGCTCGAACCGCGCCGGATCAGCCGCCGGCGAAGGGGGGCATGACATCGACCCGCCGCGTCAGCGTGGTGCCACTGTCCCGGGTGAGTTCGTCGCCGATCAGATACGCGCAGACACCCAGCATCTTGTCCAGGTCCGGACCGTAGGTCTCGGTGAGCCGGGCACGCAGGTCGGCGATCGTCGCGCCGGGGGGCAGGTCCAGGGTCTCGGTGTCCTTGCCGACCGCGTCGGCCACGGCGGCGAAGTAGCGGACCTCAACCACCTATTGCTCCCATCGTGCGTTCCGGGGGCACGAAACCCTCGGCATCGATACCGTGGCCCGCCCATTTCTGCCACATCGCGCCGCGCCACAGCTGCGCGAGTTCCGCATCGCTCGCCCCGGCGCGCAGACTCGCACGCAGATCGAACTCCTGGTCACTGAACAGGCAGGACCGCAGCATACCGTCGGCGGTCAGCCGGGTGCGGTCACAGGTGTCGCAGAATTTCCGGGTCACCGAGGCGATGATGCCCACGGTCGCGGGACCTCCGTCGACCAGCCAGGTCTCCGCGGGCGCGGCCGGATCGTCGCGACCGCCCGCGGTGAGCCGGAACCGGGCGCCCAGCACCTCCAGCAGTTCGGCGGCGGTCACCATATTGGCTCGCGCCCATTCGTGGTCGGCGTCCAGCGGCATCTCCTCGATGAACCGCAGTTCGCACCCTTCGTCCAGGCACCAGCGCAGCAGGTCCGTGGCACCGTGCAGGGTCTGCCGCATCAGGACCGCGTTCACCTTCACCGGCGCCAGACCGGCCGCGCCGGCGGCACGAATACCCGACAGCGCGGAATCCAGCCGGTCGCGGCGGGTCAACCGGGCGAAGTCGGCCCGGTCCACGGTGTCCAGGGAGATATTGACCCGGCTCAATCCGGCGGCGGCCAGCCCGGCCGCGCGATGCCGTAGGCCGATACCGTTGGAGGTCATGGCCAGGGGCACCTCCGGGACCGCCGCGTGACAGCCGGCCACGATCTCCTCCAGATCGCGGCGCATCAGTGGTTCACCGCCGGTAAACCGCACCTCGCGCACACCCAGATCGCGGACGGCGAGCGTGACCAGGCGCACGATCTCGGCCGCCGTCAGCAATTCCGCGGGCGGAATGGCCGGCAGCCCTTCCTCGGGCATGCAGTAGGTGCAGCGCAGCGAGCACTTCTCCGTGATGGACACCCGCAGATCCCGCGCGGTCCGGCCGAATCGATCCACCAGCAGCGGCGTTTCCGGACGTCCATCGAAAGAGGGGCGCCCGGACCGCACGGTGGGGATCCCCATTTCGACCAGCGTCACGCCTCCATTATGTACGCCGGGTCCATCTCGGTATCGAGCCTCGGCAGTATCGGCCGATATCGGGTGCCCGGCCCGCCCGTCGTCGCCGGGCCCCGACGGGCGGCGATCGGCCGGCCGGCGCCACTAGGCTGGGCCTATGATTTCTCGGCCCGCCAGTCGTCCGGTCCGGTCGGCCGACGACTACCGCGACACCATCGAACAGCTGTTGCGGCCGCTGGCCGCCCGGCCGGTGGAGTACGCCCCGATCGCCGAGGCGCTCGGACGCCGGCTCGCGCAGGATCAGCACGCGCCGATCGATCTGCCCGTTTTCCGTAGTTCCGCCATGGACGGCTACGCCGTGCGCGCACAGGATGTCGCGATCACCCCGGTGACCCTGCCGCTCACCGGGGTGATCGCCGCCGGTGATCCCGGCCACGAAGCACTGGCCCCGGAGACCGCGCGCAAGGTGATGACCGGGGCGCCGCTACCGGCCGGCGCCGACTGCGTGGTTCCGGTGGAGGATACGACCGCCGACGAGCATTCGGTGCGGATCACCCGCGGCCGCTCGGCCGGCGAATTCGTCCGAGAGCCGGGCAGCGATATCCGCGCGGGTGCCGAACTGGTCCCGGCCGCGACCGTGCTCGCGCCGCGGCATATCGCGGCGCTGGCCGCGGCGGGTGTGGGCCGGGTCCCGGTGTTCGCACCGCTGCGGGCCGTTGTCATCAGCACCGGGAGCGAATTGGTGCCCGCCGGAACCGAGCTGCGGCCGGGGCAGATCTACAACTCCAACGGAATCGCGCTGGCGGCCGCGCTCACCGCCAACGGTGTCGCGGTGGCCGGTGTCGAGCACTGCGGCGACGAACCCGCGGAGTTCCGGCAACTGCTCCGTTCCGCGACCGCCGCCGCCGATCTGGTGATCACCACAGGCGGAGTGTCCAAGGGTGATTTCGAGGTCGTCCGGGAGGTCCTCATCCCGCTCGGCGGCGAGTTCGGTTCGGTGGCCATGCAACCGGGCGGCCCCCAGGGCCGCACGGTCGTCGACGGGGTGCCGGTGCTGAGTTTCCCGGGGAACCCGGTGAGCGCGGTGGTGTCGTTCGAGGTGCTGGCCCGGCCCATCCTGCGGCACCTCTCCGGGCTGGACCCGGTACCCGAGTACGAACTCCCGCTGCTGGGCGCGGTGCGCCGCTCGCCCGAGGGCCGCCGCCAGTTCCTGCGCGGGCGGCTGGTCCGCAACGGAACGCGGCCGCACGCCGTGGAGGTGGTTTCCGGACCCGGTTCCCATCTCGTCGCGAGTATGGCGGCGGCCGACGTGCTGATCGATATCCCGGCCGCGGTGACCGAACTCGCGCCGGGCGCGACTGTGCGAGTGTGGACGTTATGAGCGAGTTGTCACATGTGGATGCCGAAGGCCGCGCCCGCATGGTGGATGTGAGCGCCAAGGCCGATACCGCGCGGATCGCCGTCGCGGGCGGGGAACTGCGCACCACCGCGGACGTGGTGGCGTTGGTGCGCGCCGACGATATGCCGAAGGCCGATGTGCTCGCGACCGCCCGGCTGGCCGGGATCGCCGGTGCCAAGAAAACCGCGGAACTCATTCCGCTGTGCCATCAGCTCGCGCTGTCCTCGGTGAAGGTCGAATTCGGTTTCACCGACTCCACCATCACCATCGAGGCCACCGCCAAGACCACCGGGCCCACCGGGGTGGAGATGGAAGCGCTGACGGCGGTGGCCGTGGCCGGACTCACCCTGCACGACATGGTGAAAGCGGTCGACCCGGCGGCGGAGCTGAACGGCGTTCGCCTGATCCGCAAAGAGGGCGGGAAACACGGTCACTGGACCCGCGCGCAGTCACCGGCCGCGACCGGCACCACCCCGCATCCGGTGCCGCACTCCGAAGCGGAAACGCATGCGGCCACTCCCCGAAGCGATATCAGCGGCACCGCGGTGGTGCTGGTGGCCTCCACCGGCGCGGCGGCCGGAACCCGGACCGACACCACCGGACCACGGCTGGTGTCCTGGCTGCGCGATCGCGGATACACCGTGCGCGGCCCCCTCGTCTACGCCGACGCCGAGATCGCCGACGGCCTGGCCGACGCGCTGCACACTGCCCCCGACCTGGTGGTGACCACCGGCGGTACCGGCGCCTCCCCCACCGACCACACCCCGGAGGCGACCGCGTCCCTGCTGGACCGGGAGCTGCCCGGGGTCGCCGAGGCGATCCGGCAACGCGGCACGGCGAAATTCCCGCTCGCGGCGCTCAGCCGCGGCGTCGCGGGTCTGGCCGGCCGTTCGGTGGTGGTGAATCTGCCCGGTTCCCCGGGCGGGGTGAAAGACGGTATCGCGGTGCTGGAACCGCTGCTCACCCATCTGCTCGCGCAGGTGGCCGGCGGCGGTGCGCACGAGAACGACAGTGCGCGGGCGAAATACGACGCGCCGCGGGAGAAGAGTATCGGGAACGAGAGCGCACATGCCTGACCTGTCCACCGGAACCCCCGGCCGCGAACACCGCGCGGCGGTCGGCGGAGTACGGCTCGCCGAGATCAGTGACCACGCCCTGGATCCCACGGCGGTCGACGCCGCCGTCCGCGGTCCGTACCACGGGGCGGTGGTGCTGTTCACCGGCGTGGTCCGCGATCACGACGGCGGGCGGGAGGTTTCGGCGCTGGAGTACTCGGCGCATCCGGAAGCGATCCGTTTTCTGCGCGAATGCTGCGCCTCGGTCGCCGAATCGAGCGGTCTGCCGGTGGCGGCCGTACACCGCGTCGGCGACCTGGTGGTGGGTGATCTGGCGATCGTGACGGCGGTGGCCGCGCCGCATCGAGCCGCGGCCTTCGCGGCATGCTCGACGCTGGTGGACCGGATCAAACACGAAGTGCCGATCTGGAAACGTCAGCTGTTCGCCGACGGGCTCTCCGAATGGGTCAACGCCTGCGGGTAGTCGTCGTCGGCCGCCTCCCGCGCGATATCGGGTACGTAGCGCCAGACCGCGAGCATCTCCTGGTCGTCCAGGCTTTCGGGTCCGCCGTGCACGGTCGCGCGCAATCGTCCCAGTACCGTGTCGGTATCCAGACCGGTGCCGATGAGCACCAGTTCCGCTCCGGTGCCGCGGGTGGCCCGATCGACCGGTTCCAGCGTGATCGCGCGGCCGACCAGGTGCAGGAGGAAACGGCGGGGTCCCGGCGCGGCGAAGGTGACGAAACCTTTCGCCCGGAACAGTCCGGCGGGCGGTTTCTCCAGGAACTCGATCAACCGGCGCGGATGCAGCGCCGCGGTCTCGGTGAACACCACGCTGGTGTAATCGTCGTGTAGATGCCGGTGATCATCGTCGTGCTCGTCGTGCGGGTGCTCCTCGCGCAGCAGTTCGTCGAGACTCAACTGCTCGCCGATGCGGGGTTCGCCGCGGCGGCGCGGATCGAACAGCAGTCCCGGATCGACCCGCCCGCGCGTGGTCGCGTACACCGGTGCGCCCCCGGTCAGTTCCGTGATCTCGGCACGCAACTCGTCCAGTTGCGCCGCGCCGACCCGGTCGGCCTTGTTCACCACCACCAGATCCGCCAGGCGCAGATGACTCGCCAGTTCCGGATGCCGTGCCCGGCTCCCGGCGAACTCCCCCGCGTCCACCACTTCGAGCAGCCCGCCGTAACGGATCCGGGAGTTCTCGCTGCCCACCACCATGCGCACCAGATTGCGTGGTTCGGCCAGACCGCTGGCCTCCACCACGATCACATCGATACCGGCACGGGGATCGGTCAACCGGGTGAACAGCTCGTCGAGTTCGGAGACGTCCACCGCACAGCACACACAGCCGTTGCCCAGCGACACCATGGCGTCGACCTGACCGGCCACCAGCATCGCGTCGATATTGACGGCACCGAAATCGTTGACCACCACCCCGATCCGGGTGCCCCGGTTGTTGCGCAACAGGTCGTTGAGCAAGGTGGTCTTTCCGGCGCCGAGGAATCCGGCCACGATCACCACGGGTATACGCTCAGCCACCGGGCAATAGTATTGGCGCGCCTTCGGGGCGCGGGGTATGGGCCTCGTGAGACTCGGCACGGAGCATCGCCACCGGCCGATGTCGGCTCTCGACGGCATAGCCTCCACCGCGTACATCGAGAGCCGGTGGCAGGTGACCCGGGGAAGATCGTCGGACGTACGCGCGGTGGGCGGGTGAGTGACCTGCGCCCGCGGACGCGGCAGGGGCGGCGCGGCTGCCGACGACCGGTACCGGGCCGCTCGGTTCCAGTCCCCGAGGCACTTTTCGCGATTCTCCGGAAATATCGCGATTCTCCGAAATCGGTAGCGCCGACTCTGGTAGACGTGCCGGGGAGATCGGGAGGATCTCACTGTATCGAGAAACAGAGAAATACCGAGGAGAACGAATGCGTGCAGGCACGTTTCTGATCGCCGGTGCGGTGTTGTCGGCGGCGACCGTGCTGGGCGGCGGTATCGCGGCGGCCGAGCCCGTGGATCACATAGCGCACGACGGCGCCTACCGGGTCGGCGTCGATATCCGGCCCGGAACGTGGGAATCGGCCGGGCCCGCCGATCCCACCCGGAGCTGCGACTGGCGACGGCTGCGGTTGATCGAGGGCGACAACACGGATATGAGCTACATCATCGAGAACAACTACACGAAGCTGGGCCCGATCCGGGTCACGGTGAAACCGACCGACGCGGGTTTCAAGACCGAGAACTGCGGAGCCTGGCGGATGGTCCCGCCCGCGCCGGCGCCGACCGGTTCGGCCGGACGCTGACGCTGACCCCACCACCGACCGGGGCCCGGCTCCCCCGCGACCGGGCAGCCGGGCCGGAGCCGCCACGGCGGCCCGTCACCGATGGGCGCGCAGCTGGTACAAGCCTTCCGTTTCGGCGACGACCACACCGTCGGTATCGCTGAGCACCGCGCGCAGCGTGAAATCCGCCTTACCGTTGGCGGCGGCCTCGGTCGCGATCCGTTCGATCTCGGCGTCGTCCAGGGTGGCCTGGGCGCGAACCGCCGTGGTCGCCGGTTTCCGGAACACGATTCGCAGATCCTTCACCAGCGGGTAGAACTGCGTGGTGTCGAAACTGGCCACCGCGATGGCCCCGCCCAGTATCTCGCCGACGGTGAACAGCACCCCGGCGTACATGACACCGAAATGGTTGCCGTTGCCCTCCACGGGCACCGTGGCCGCGGCGTACCCGCGGCGCACCTCCTCGGCGTGCACCCCCATCCGGTGCGCCACCGGGATGGTCTGTTCCAGCGCCGAGTTCACGACCTCGGCGATGGGCGGGTTGCGGACTTCACTCATAACAGGGTCGGCCCTTCCGATGGGTCACGCGACGATTGGTTTTTCTTCCGGGGTCGGCGGCTCGGGTTCGGCGGCATCGGGCACCTCGGTGCCGCGCAGCGACGTTCCCGCGGTCTCCCGAAGGAAGTACCATGCCACGAGACCGATCAGCGCGGCGGCCACCATGTAGAGGGCGGGGAACAGACTCCATCCGGTGGCTTCGATCACCGCCTCGTTCACCAGCGGGGCGGTACCGCCGAACGCGGCCGTGGACACGTTGTAGGCCAGGGCGAACCCGGCATACCGCACGTGGGTCGGGAAGATCGCCGGGAAGGTCGCGCTGATGGTGGACAGCTGCGGGACGTACAGCAGGCCCAGTACCACGAAGCCCACGATCGCCCAGCCGGTGCCCACACCCATCAGCCAGTACATCGGCACGGCCAACACCGCAAGCCCGACCAGCGAGAACAACCACAGTGGCCGCCGCCCGGTGCGGTCGGACAACCGGCCGAAGAAGGGGACGCACGCCATCATCGCCACCTGGCCGATGAGCATCATGGCGGTGGTGGTGGACTCACCGAGACCGATGGTGTTCTGCAGATAGGTCGGCTGGTAGGTGAGCAGCGTGTAGTTCGCCACGTTCAGCGCGATGACCAGGCCCGACAGGGTCAGCAGCTCGCGCCGGTAGGTGGTGAGCAGCACCCGGAGCCCGCCCTCGGGATGCTCCTGTTCGTTGACCTCGGTGAACACTGGCGATTCGTCGAGCTTGGTGCGCAGGTACCAGCCGATGGCGCCCAGCGGGACGGCGATCAGGAACGGGATCCGCCAGCCCCAATCGTGCATGGCGTCCGAACCGAGGATCAGCTGGCACAGCAGTACGACCGCGGAACCGCCGACGAAACCGCCGAGCGTGCCGAACTCCAGGAAGCTGCCGAAGAAGCCGCGCTTCTTATCGCTCGCGCATTCGGCCAGGTAGGTGGCCGCGCCACCGTACTCACCGCCGGTCGAGAAACCCTGCACCACGCGGAGCAGGATCAGCAGGATGGGGGCGAGCACCCCGACCTGGCCGTGGGTCGGCAGCACACCGATCAGGCCGGTGGCCGCCGCCATGAGCAGGATGGTGGTGGCCAGCACCACTTTGCGACCCACCCGGTCGCCCAGTGGACCCCAGACCATGCCGCCGACCGGCCGCAGAACGAAGGAGATGGCGAAGCCGAGCATGGTGCCGAGGGTGCCGAGCTCCCCGGGAAAGAATGCGTCGGTCAGGTAGGTGGCGGCGGCGGCGTAGACGCCGTAGTCGAACCATTCGGTGGCATTGCCCATTGCCGAGGCCGCCACCGACCTCTTGAGTTGTGGTGGTTCGACCTGTGCTGGTTGCGGCTGCTGGTCCGTCACGGTCAGTCCTCTCCGGCGCATGCGTCCGTGTCGGCCCGGCCGACCCATGACGTCGCGCTCGCCGGCGACCGGGTTACGGCGAGTATCGACCTCAATCCGTTACCCGGGATTTTTCCTGGGTAAACGCCCGCAGCCCCGGACCCGCGGCACCGGGCACCTCTCATCAGCTACTCGCCAGCGTATGTGAAGACGCTCACACCTGCGGGAAAACCGGCCCCGGACACGCCTGCGACGCCTCCGCCCCGGGCCGGTTTCCCCGGCCGCTCAGTGGGACTCCTCCCCGCCGACGGCGGCGGGATCGGGGCGGTGATTCACCTCTACCAGCGGCAGCCGCAGCGCCGCGGGCGCCGACTCCGGCACTACCGGGGACACCGGGGCGACCGGGGCGAGCCGCCGGTAGGGCGCGCCGAGCGGCGGCCGCGGATCCGTCTCGCCCTTGTTCGGCCACATCGCCACCGCGCGTTCGGACTGGGCGGTAATGGTGAGAGAGGGGTTGACGCCGAGGTTGGCCGAAATGGTCGATCCGTCGATCACGTGCAGCCCCGGATAACCGTAGAGCCGCTGGTAGGGGTCCACCACACCGGTCTCGGCGCTCTCCCCGATCACACAGCCGCCGATGAAATGGCCGGTCATCGGAATATTGAACACGCTGCTGGTGGCACCGCCGGCGATACCGTCGATCTTGTCGGCGACCCGGCGGCCCACTTCGTGCCCGGCCGGGATCCAGGTCGGGTTCGGGGCGCCCTCGCCCTGCCGGGTGGTCATCTTGCGGCCGAACAGCCCGCGTTTGGTGTAGGTCGTGATCGAATTGTCCACCGACTGCATCACCAGCAGGCCGATCATCTGTTCCGACCAGCCCCGCGGGTTGTGCAGGTGTGGCAGGTCGCGGCGGTTGCGCCAGATCTCGCGCAACCACAGCCGGCGTTTGGACACACCCGGCTCCTCGTCGACCATGACACTGCCCATCAGCGAGATGACATTGCTGCCCTTGCCGTAGCGCACCGGTTCGATATGGGTGTCGTGATCGGGGTGGATCGAGGAGGTGATGGCCACGCCCTTGGTGAAATCGCTGCTCTTGTCCCGGCTGCGGATCGCGAGCAGTTCCTCGGAATTGGTCCGGGACAGGAACCCCAGTCGTCCGGAGATATCGGGCAGCGACCCGGAATCGCGCAGTTTGTGCAGCAGCCGCTGGGTGCCCAGGGAGGCCGCGGAGAAGATCACCTGCTCGGCGGTGAAGGTGGTGCGTTTCTTGCGCAGCCAGCGCCCGGTCGTCACCGTGGCCACCGTGTAGCCGCCACCGGGCAGCGGTTTCACATCGGTGACGGTGCGCAGCGCGTGCACCGTGGCACCGGCCTGCTCGGCCAGGTACAGATAGTTCTTGACCAGGGTGTTCTTGGCGTTGTGGCGGCAGCCCGTCATACATTCGCCGCAGTGGGTGCAGGTGCGGCGCGTGGGCCCGGCGCCACCGAAATACGGATCCGGCACGTCTTCGCCGGGCCGGCTTCCGGGACCGCCGAAGAAGACGCCGACCGGCGTCCGCTGATAGGAATCGGCGACGCCCAGTTCCTCGGCGACCTCCAGGAAGACCCGATCGGTCGGCGTGGTCGCCGGATTCTTGGTCACGCCCAGCATGCGTTTGGCCTGGTCGTAGTAGGGCGAGAGTTCGTCTTTCCAGTCCGTGATCCCCGCCCACTGGCCGTCGCGGAAGAACTTCTCCGGCGGCTCGTAGAGGGTGTTGGCATAGACCAGGGACCCGCCGCCGACTCCCGCCCCGGCCATGATGAGGGTGTTCTTCAGCAGCGCGAGCCGCTGGATACCGAAGCAGCCGAGATACGGCGCCCACAGGTACTGCCTGGCACGCCAGGATGTCTTGGCGAATTCGTCGTCGGCGAAGCGGCGGCCGGCCTCGAGGACGCCGACCCGGTATCCCTTCTCGGTCAACCGCAGGGCGCTGACGCTGCCCCCGAATCCGGAGCCGATGACGAGGACGTCGTAGTCGAAGGTCTGGCCGGGCCCGGCGCCGGTGCCGGTGCTCGTTGCGGAACTGGACATCTTTCCGAGACTATGGCCTGGATCACCGTCGTGGGAACATACCCGCGGACACGAAATCGGCACTTTCGGCCAACCTGTCCGAGCGGTTGGTTCACCGTCCGGCTCCGGCCGCCGGCGCCGGGCCGGAAAGCGCTGCGTCGGGCACGGCGGCCCCGGGATCCCAGGCGGCCTGCGCGCCGGGTCTGCCGTGTTCCACGACATAGGCCGCCCGAGTGCGGATCGGTGCCCCGGGCCGGCCGACATAGGGCACCACCCGGTACTCGCTGCGCCACAACCGCTCGTCGACCTCCACCCGCACATAACCCCGCTGGCCGTTGAAGAACTTCATATCGGGATTGGCGGCCAGCAGCGTGCGACCCCGCGGCGGGAGGTCGGCGCCGTCACGCCCGGTGGTGATGGAGGTCCCGGTGAACTCGGTGGCCACCACCGGGGAGTGCGGGTCGCGGTAGTTCCCGCGCAGATCGACCACATAGTTCTCGTGCCGGTCGCCGGTGAGCACCACCAGGTTTCCGCGCCCGCGCGCCGCCGCCGCCGCGAGTACCGCATCGCGGTCGGCGACATAACCGTCCCAGGCGTCGGTGCCCACCGCGACCACCGGGCCCGGGTCGTAATCGGACTGCGCCATCGCGACCTGATTGCCCAGGATCTGCCAGCGGGCCGGGGAGCGCGTCAGTCCGTCGATCAGCCAATCGCGTTGCGGCGCGCCCAGGATCGTGCGGTCCGCCGCGAAGCGATCCGGGCAGTCGACCACCAGGTTCCCGCCGTCACCGCAGGCCGTCGAGGTTCGGTACTGACGCGTGTCGAGCATGGTGAGCTCGGCGAGATCACCGAAGGCGTAGCGACGGTGCATCCGAACGTAGGGGCCGGCGGGTAGCTGTTCGATCCGCAGCGGCAGATGCTCGTACATCGCCCGGAACGCGGCCGCGCGGCGCCGCCGGAACAGGGCGGGCAACAGGTGGATATCGATCCCGGTGCCCGGGTCGAAACCGGCCCAGTTGTTATCGATCTCGTGATCGTCGAAGGTGCAGATCCAGGGGAACGCGGCATGTGCGGCCCGCAGTTCGGGCTCGGCCTTGTACTGCGCGTACCGCAGCCGATAACCGGTGAGATCGGCGGCCTCCGCACGCAGCGTCTCCGGGATCGATACCCCGGCGCGGCCGCGGGCCCACTCCTTCTCGTAAATGTAATCGCCCAGATGCACCACGAACTCGAGGTCTTCGTCGCACAGATGCCGATAGGCGGTGTAGTAGCCGGAACTCCAGTGCTGACAGGAGGCGAAGGCGAAGCGCAAACGCGCCACCCGCGCACCCGCGGCGGGTGCGGTGCGGGTACGGCCGACCGGGGAGATCGCCGCACCGGCGCGGAACCGGTAGTAGTACCAGCGATCCGGTGCCAGTCCACGGACCTCCGGATGCACACTGTGGGCCAGCTCCCGGGTCGCGAGCGCGCTGCCGCGGGCGGCGATCCGGCGGAACTGCTCGTCCTCGGCGACCTCGTACTCGACGGTGACCGGTGCCCGGGCGGTGCCGCCGAGCGCATCGGGCGCGAACGGGTCCGGCGCCAGCCGGGTCCATAGTACGACCCCGTCGGGCAGCGGATCCCCGGACGCTACGCCCAGGGTGAAGGGATCGCCGAGCCATCGCGGCGCCCGGTACGGAGCGCTGCTCGCGAGACCCGCGCCGGCCAGGAGCGCGGCCGCACCGGCGGTGCCTGCCTGCAGTAACCGCCGTCGGGACAGAGCCATGAATCAGCTTAACCCGGCCCGGATCGCCGGAAGCGCCGCGACGGAGTCCGGTCGCCCGGTCCGGTCACCGGGCGACCGGACCGTTCTATCGATCGCCGATGCAGACCACGAACCGGCGTTCGTCGTAGACGAACCCGCGGTCGGCCGACGGGCACGCGTTCACGTTCACCGTGTCCGGCAGGATGCTGATCACCTGCACCCCGCCCGGCCCGCATTCCGTGTGTTGCGGCTGGTCGCCCGAGACATCCACACAGCTGCCGACGACCCAGTCGATATCGAGGCACAGGGTCGTCTCGCCGATGGTGTGGGCGGAGTCGGCGTCCGAGGGACAGGCGGTCCCCGCCGGGCCGACCGCGGCCACCTTGTAACGGGATTCCGGGCTACCGCAGGAGGCTTTGGCCACCTCCTTCTCGCCGAGCGCGCTCAGGCACTCCCCGGCCACCACCTCGACCTTCGGTGGGGCCTGTTTGGCCTCTTTATTGGCCGAACCCGCGATACCGACAGCGGAAGGGGTGGTGGTAGGCGGGACCGTCGCCGACGGCACGAGCACCGACGGCGGGGCCACCGGGGCGGGCGAGGTCTGGGTCACGCCGGTGCCGGCCGTCGTCTCGACGGTGGCCGGCGCGGCGAGATCCTCGGTCGTCTCGTCACTGCCGGCGGTGGCCAGCAGCGCGGCCACACCGATTCCCAGCACGATCGAGGTCACCACGGCCGCGATGGCGATCGCGGCGGCGGTGGCGCCGACCCGCGCGCGTTTGTCCTGCGGTGAGAGCGGCGGACGCCCGCCGTCCTCGTCCGGGCCCGGCTGGGTCACGGTTCGCCGCGCAGCACGGCGGTCACCGCGTCGGCGAACGGCTGTCCACCGGTGATGTAACCGCCGGCCACCGCACCGACGACCAGACCGATCGGACCGGTGATGATGCTGAAGAATCCGAGCCCGACGAACGCGCCGAGCAGACCGCCGAGTACCGCGCCCGCCGCGACACCGACGACGTTCTCCTGCAGCTCGGCGGTCAGCCGGGTCATCGAGCTGACCGGCCGCATCTCGCCGATGTTCGCGGCGGTGACCGTCGGGGTCAGCTCGAGAGTGGTCCCGTCGGCGCTGATCTCGTGGGCCACCGCCATCTCACTGCCGGAGATCTCGTACTGCAGCGGCACTTCGGCCACCACGGCACCGCTGACGGCCTTGAGTACGGCCTTGGCGCCGTCCGGCGTCAGTTCGAACCGCCCGTCGTGGACCTCGGTGGTGATCGTCTGGGTCTTCTGGTCGACGCTGGTCTCGTAGGCGACGCCCTGGTCGACGCCCTCGCTCTTGATCTCCGGAGCCGGAGCCGCGGGCTCGGCGTGCACCACGCCGGTGGAAATCCCTACAGCGGCGACGGACAGAAGTGCGGTAGCGGCGAAAGTGCCGAACTTCATTACGTTCAATTCCTTCTCACGTGAACCGACCCTGGGCCGGGCGGCTGCGATTTCATTCGCGCACAGGACCATACCGATATTCGGAGCTCGAATGCATATCAAGAATTAAACGGAAAATGCGTCCTTTAAATTGCTGACCAATAACCGCGCGGTACCGCGGGAATTCCGCGATACTCGACTCGGTCAACAGTTATACGACTCTGCGATATCACCGTGGCACCAGCACCGGCCCCGGCAGCATTCCGCCGGCAATCGGCCAGGGGCCGCAACTTTTACGCCCGGTTATTCAGCGGAAGGTCTGCGGGTGTTACACAACCCGCCGGAAAGTATTGACCGGCGCCGGGTGGGGTGGCCGGGTCCGCCGGTGACAAACGGAAACTACTTCGTGATCGACGAGGACTGTGCCGCGCGACCTCGCGGTGCTGCACTTCTTACAGGACGTTCTACCGTGTACCCACCGTCGATCCGACCGGAGCACGCCCTATGACGACCGCCGCATACCCACTGCTCACCGCCTGCGCCCTCGCCGCCGCGACCGCGTTCGGGCCGGCCCCCGGCGCCGCGGCCGCGGTGACGGGTGTGAGCATCTCCGGTGGTTTCGGCCTCGGTTTCGTCCAATACGGGGTCGGTTGCACCTACACCGTCACGGTCCACGGGGACGGGGTGGGCGCATTGGAGGACAGGGCCGACGGGCAGCCCGGCGGCACCTTCGGGCCGCTCGAGCAGGCGGGACCCGGCACCTTCACCGCGGACTGGGCGCCGACGGTGCCCGGTCGGCATTCGGTATCGGCCGACGGGGTGGGCACCGAAGTGTACGTGCAGAAGGGTTACGACTTCGGCCTCGTCTGCCTCACCCTGCCCGAGTATCTGCACCTGCCCGGCTGACCCGTGGACGGGACCGGCGGCCGGTCGCGATCGCCGCCCGCATCACTCCAGGCCGCTTGACAGATTCCGTACTTTTGACAGACTCCGTCGAATGGCCCCGGGACGGCAGTCCTGGGCCGGAAGAAGGGATTTCGAATGGGTGTCTACGCGGTCACGGGAGCGGCGTCGGGAATGGGCAGGGCGGTCGCCGACAAACTGACCGCCGCGGGCCACCGCGTGATCGGGGTGGATATCCAGGAGTCCGATATCGTCGCCGACCTCGCCACCGCCGCGGGCCGGCGCAGCGCGATCGACGCGGTACTGGCCGCCGCGGACGGCCGGCTCGACGGCGCCGTCCTCGCGGCCGGGCTCGGGCCGGTACCGGATCCCGCCCGATTGCCGGTGATCGCCGCGGTGAACTATCTCGGCACAGTCGAACTGCTGGAGGGCTGGCGGCCCGCGCTCGCGGCGACCGGATCCGCGCGGGTCGTCGCCTTCGGCAGCAATTCCGCCACCACGGTCCCGGCGGTGCCGCGCCGGACGGTGGCGGCGTTCCTGGCCGGCGATACCGAACGCGCCGTCCGGACGGTGAAGATCTTCGGTAAGCAGGCCGGACCGTTCGTGTACGCGGCCTCCAAGATCGCGGTCAGCCGCTGGGTGCGCCGCCGGGCCGTCCGGCCGGAATGGGCCGGGGCCGGTATCCGACTCAATGTCATCGCCCCCGGCGCGATCCTCACCCCGCTGCTCGAAGGCCAGCTCGCCTCCCCCACGGAGGCCAAGGCGGTCAATGCGTTCCCGGTCCCCACCGGTGGCTTCGGCAAACCGGAGCACATCGCCGACTGGGTCTGCATGATGCTGTCGCCATCGGCCGAATTCCTCTGCGGTAGCGTGATTTTCGTGGACGGCGGCACCGACGCCTATTTCCGTCCGGATGATTGGCCGCGGGCGGTACCGCTGCGCCGCATCATCGGCTACCTGCGCCGGTTCCGCGGTTTCTCCGCGACCCCGCGAGCGGAGTAACCACAGACTGCCCTGCGCCGGACGCATGCCCGGGTTCGCGCCGGGCATCCTGTCCGGTAGCCGATCCGCGACGCCCCGGGGTGAGCCACCCGGGCGGGCTATCGCTTACGCGCGGACCGGGCGCGTAAGTTGACCTACGTATCCAGCCACTCCGGCGACACACCCACCGGCCGCCACTGCGGTAGCTCACGCAAATCCCCGGAATCCGGCCCGATACGGCCACAGCTCGCCCCGAGCGCCACCCGCGCCGCGGAGCACGAACTCTCATCGCCGATCGGACTCGGTTCCCGCACCGGGTGATTCGGGCAGTTGGAGAGCGTTGCACCAGATCCAGTCGAGCGTCTCCAGCAAGGTGTCGAACTCGATCCGCTCCTCGTCCACGAACACCAGATACGCCACCTTGCTCACCATGCTCGACAACGCCAGTGCTGTCACCCGCGCGTCCAACCGCGGCGTCACCAGACCGCGCTCCTGGAGATCCCGGATCAACGCCGCATTGCGATCGATGAACGCCGAAGCCCGCTCGGCTCGCAGCGCGGCGAACTGTGGGTCCACCCGGGACACCTGCTCCAGAACGGCCATCAACCGCGCGTTGCGCCGATAGGACCGTAGGTACTCCCGGTTCGCCGCGGCGATCCAGTCGCGCGGATCGTCGCTCCCGGCGCGCGCGCGGACGTGCGGATGCAGCATCTCCTCCCGGACTTGATCGACGACCTCGGCGAAGATTTCTTCCTTGCTGTCGAAATGGGTGTAGAACGACCCCGAGGCCACCCCGGCGGTCCGGGTGATGTCGCTGATCCGCGCATCCACGAACCCGTCGGCCTCGAAAACCGCACGGGCGGCCGTGAGCAGCGCCGCCCGGGTGCGGATCCCGCGGCGGCTCTTCGGGGCGGGCCGGGTCGGACGACCGGCCGCCGTGAGCTCCCGCGCAGCTCCCTCGCCGGTTTTCCCACCCGTGGATACGCTGTCGGCTCCGCCGCCGCTCGTCCGGGCCCCGGATACGTTCTCCTGCCGAGCGTTCACCGGCCACTCACAGTCGTCGCGGGCCGGCCGGATCGCGGAAGCCGGCGACGGGCGCGAATGAACTCCGGGAGCGCAGGCCGGGCGGAATACGGAAGGCGGTGGTGGCGGGCGCGAACAGGCTCGGATAGTGCGTTCACGCCGCTAACAGGCGGCCCGTCGCCGACGCGGTGATCCGATCGGAGTTCCCGGTATCGCGCGGGGTCGCCCGGCCGGCCTCGGCCCGCAGGGTCGCGTCGGGGGAACAGCCGGGCACCGAGCGGACATATCCAACGTATCGGGCGGCGGACCGGAATGCCCGGGCCACATCCCCGGACCCGGGCCGGCACCACTAGCTGCCGGCGGCTTCGGCCGCCGCGCGGGCCTTACCGAGCTCGGCCCGGGCGATAGTCAGTTTGTGCACCTCGTCGGGACCGTCGGCGATCCGCAGGGTACGCAGATGGGCGTACATGCTCGCGAGCGGGAAATCCTCGGTCACACCGGCCGCGCCGTACACCTGGATGGCACGGTCGACGATCCGCAATGCCATCACCGGCGCGGCGATCTTGATCGCGGCGATCTCGGTGCGGGCCTCCTTGTTGCCGACCGTATCCATCATCCAGGCGGTTTTCAGGGTGAGCAGCCGCGCCTGTTCGATATCGATGCGCGCCTCGGCGATCCAGTCCCGGATATTGGCCCGTTCGCTGACCTTGCGCCCGAATGTGGTCCGCGAATCCGCCCGGGCACACATGAGTTCCAGTGCGCGTTCGGCCATCCCGATCGCGCGCATGGCGTGATGGATGCGGCCGGGGCCCAGCCGGGCCTGGCTGATCGCGAAACCCTCCCCCTCGCCCTTCAGTACATCGGTGACCGGGACCCGCACATCGGTGAACTCGATCTCGGCGTGCCCCTCGCGATCGACATAACCGAACACCGGCAGATTGCGGACGACGGTGACACCCGGGGCGTCGATCGGCACCACCATCATCGACTGCTGCCGATGCTTGGGCGCGTCCGGATCGGTCTTCCCCATGACGATGAGCACCCTGCAATTGGCGTGCATGGCGTTGGAGGCGAACCACTTCCGGCCGTTGAGCACGTACTCGTCGCCGTCGCGTTCCATCCGCATCTCCACATTGGTGGCATCGGAACTGGCGACCCCGGGCTCGGTCATCGCGAACGCCGACCGGATGGTGCCCGCCAGCAGCGGTTCGAGCCAGCGCTGCTTGTGCTCCTCGGTACCGAAGAGGGTGAAGACCTCCATATTGCCGGTGTCGGGCGCGGAACAGTTGCACGCCTCGGGCGCCAGCGCCGGACTGCGACCCATGATCTCGGCCAGCGGCGCGTACTCCAGATTGGACAGGCCCGGGCCCCACTCCGGGTGCGGATGGAACAGATTCCACAATCCCCGCTCCTTGGCCTCGGCCTTGAGGTCCTCGAGGATCTGCGGGTGATGATGTGGATCCCCCGCCGCGGCCATCTGCTCGGCATAGACCGGCTCGGCCGGATACACGCGCTCGTCCATGAAGGCGAGCAGGGTGCGCCGGTACTCGCGGGCACGCTCGGTCGAGGTGAACAGTTCCACGAGAACTCCGATCGTCGGGGCGCGGCTTCAAGCCCTCCCGACGGTAACCCAAACTTGAATCCGAATTCAAGTACTTCGGCGGCGCCGGACCGGGCCCCCGCGACCCCGGCGCCGCACAGCACCACCGGAGCCGCCGCAGTCCCGCGCAGGGCCCGAACCCGCCGGGTCCGGGTCCCGTCGCAAGTGGCCGCCTGCCGGGCTCAGGCCCGGACCGCGGGCCGGGCGGCGGTGTCCGCGTAACCGGGCAGCGGGATCTGCGGGGGAAATGTCACCGGCAAACCCGCCAGCGATCGGTGGAACGGGCCCGGCCGCCAGACCGGCTCACCGTCGGGGAAATCCGCGCGCATCTCCGGTATCGCGTCCAGCAGCTGATCGATGGCACCCTCGGCGACCATATAGGCCAGCGATTGAGCGGGGCAGGCGTGCGGACCCAGACCCCACGCCAAGTGGGCGCGGTTACCCGTCAGCTCCGAGGTGCGGATGGCCGGATCGTTGTTGCAGGCCGCCATGCTGATCACCACCGGCTGATGCGCGGGCAGCCACACATCGTCGAGCAGGATCGGCATCCGCGGATAGGTGATCAGCAGATTCGCCAGCGGCGGGTCGTTGAACAGCACCTCGTCCAAGGCGTCGCGGGAGGTGAGGTTCCCGCCGAGGACGCTGCCGCCGAACCGTTCATCGGTGAGGATCAGCAGCAGCGTGTTGACGATGAGGTTCAGTTCGAATTCGATCCCGGTGCCGTATACCTGCGAGACGTGGTGGGAGACCTCCTCCTCGGACAGCTCGACCGGATGCTGCAGCAGCACCGAGGTGATATCGGTGCCCGGTTGCTCGCGCTTGAGCAACACCAGGTTCATCAGGGCCTCGCCCAGCATACGACTGCCGCTTTCGGCGTCCACGCCCTCGAGCAGCGCGGCCGTCCCGGCCGCAACCTGCTGCCCGATCTCCGGCGGGCAGCCGAGCAGATAGTTGATCACCTGGAACGCCAGCGGGAACACGTACTGCTGGATCAATTCCGCGTGACCGTCCTCGCAGAACGAGTTGATCAACGGGCCCGCGATGTTCTCGACGACCGTGTGGATCGCGTACATGTCCACTTCGTCCATGCTCGCGGTGATCGCCTGCCGGTAGCGCACGAATTCCTGTCCGGCGCACCGGCTGGCCATCGGCCGCCATTCCAGCAGTGGCAGGATCGGGCACTCGGCCGGAATATCCTTCTGCCAGACCCGAGGGTCGGCGGGGAAGCGATCCGGATCGTTGAGCACCCGCAGGGCGGTGTTGTATCCGATCACCAGGGTGGCGGGCACGCCGGGGGCGAGTTCCACCGGCGCCAGGGACCCGTACCGACCCCGCATCTCCCGGTAGAACCGGTGCGGATCGGCGGCGAATTCCGGGAGGTACAGCGGTATCCGCGGATCATCGGAATCGATCGGCGAACCGTGCACGTGGGCCTGAGCGTGTCTTCGGTGATCCGAGGTAGTCAAGAACGAAACTCCATACCGTCCGGTTGCGGCGCCGATGGTTTTCCACCGGCCGATCCCGGTTCGAGGCTCCTCCTGCAGAATCAGCTGACTCGAGCCGGAACCAGGCGATGGTACGACATGGTCACGAAATCTGATCGATTCAGAAACAAGTTGTACGGCCGTCTTTTTCGAGTTTTTGTTGGACTAGTCCGCACAGTTTCGATCGGTCTGGTCCGAATATTCCGCCGGCCATTCTCGCCGCCGCGACGCGGCCGGGCTCGGCAAATCCGAAACCCGGCCGGCGCAACGGTTCTCATACGCCGAGCGCGTCCAGCGATCGATTGTCGTCGATGGCCGAGGTGATCCGCCGCAAAAGTGTGAGACAGGTCTCCCTCGACTGCATCTCGGGCTGATACGCGGCCCGGCCGATGGTGAACGCCCATGCCGCGTAGGCGAACATCGACTGCTGCCGGTAGATCAGCCAGGCCGTGTCGAAGTCGGGCGCCACCCCGCCGGCCTCGGCCAGTTCCTCCAGATAGGCCCGCAGCAGTTCTTCGGCCCAGGCCCGGCGGTCCTCCGGTTCGCAACCGGAATTGACCGTATAGGCGAAATCGTGCCCCCAGCCGCCGCGCATCACGACCTGCCAGTCCACATAACCCATCCGTCCCTCGGCGGTCCGGTAGGTCTGCCCGATATGCGGGTCGCCGTGCAGCAGGGTGTGCGGGAGTTCGGTCGTGGCCAGGTCCACGGCACGCTCGACGCCGGACCACAACCGGTCCGCCTGTCCGTGCAGGCTTTCCGGAACCACTTCCGCCGCCCGGCCCAGACCCACCGCGCAGCGGGTTTTCATATCGATCGCGGCGAGATAGGCCTGCAACGCCTCGTTGGTGGTCTTGAGCACCTCGATGGCGGGATCCTCCCAGAAGGTCCCGTGCAGCCGGGCGAGATTGCGGACCAGATCCTCCATTTCGGCACGGCCGATCGGGGCGGTCGGTTCGCTGAATACCGCGCCCCGCGTGACGGCGATATCCTCCATCAGCGCGATCGACCGCCACGACGCCGGATCCGACGCCCCCCAGTAGCCCAGCGGGGCCTGGATCTCCAGTTTCGGCCGGAAATCGCGGAAGAAACGGGTCTCGCCGTCGATCATCTTGCCGCCGCCGAGCAGAATCCGCTGACTCAGCGAAGACGTGGTTTTGGCGAACAACGCCTCCGGTAGCCCCGCGGCCCGGCCCGCCTCGTTGTACTCCACCCGGATCGCCACCCGGGTGGAGGTACCGCTGCTGCCACCCGAGATGTCGAAGGAGACCACTTCGGCACCGGGTGCGTCCCGGCAGAGCACGGCGGTGAGCCATTCCGCGGTGAGCGCGGCGCCGGACGCGGGCACATCGTCGATCGTGCGGGCCCGGTGCCCGGTGAGCTTCTCGCCGACGATATGCCCGCCCACCGCGACGAGCCGGCCGAGCAACCAGAGCTTGTGATTCATTTCCGCCTCACTTTCCGGATGCGCGCGAAAGCGCGCACCGTGCCGAACCGTCCGGTCCGGACTTTTCCTTCACACAGACGATTTCCGATTTTGCGCCATATTCGCTGCGCTGGAACAGGTTTCGACGAATTACTCTACGATGCGGCGGCGGATCGGCCCGGCGCGCCCCATTCGGGCCCCGCGCGCGGCATATATCGGACCGAGACGCCACCGGCACCGGCGGTTTGCCGGAGCGCGAAATATAATCGGGTCACCGACCACTGTCGACGAAAGACGCCCGCTATGGTGACGCTATCTGTTCGACATGTACCGGACGCGGTGTATCGCGCCCTGCGGATTCGCGCGGACAATCACGGTCGCAGCACCGAGGCGGAGGTCCTCGCCATTCTGGAGGAGGTAGTGACGCGCTCCCCGGAGAGAGTTCGCCTGGGAAAGGTCCTGTCCGGGGAGCACCCCGAAGACGACCCGGAGCAGGCCGAACCCGCGGACTGACGCTCGGCGTCGGAGCGCACGCCGACGATCAGTGGTCGGTCGACGACCTGTTCACCCCGTCCGCCGGCCACGATCGCACCAATGCCGGAAGAGAACCGGATCATGACCCCACATTCCGCTGGGACACGAAACCGCCGAAGCCGAACGGTGCGATCCACCCATTCGGGCCCGGCGGAGCGAGAACGCTATCAACGGTGTAGCTCCGTGTCCCGCCCCGCGACCGTTCTGCGATGTCGGTGATCACCCTCGGTACGGTGAAGCCATGCTGGATAACTCCGCTGGTCCGCGCACCGGCCGTCCACGCGACAGCCGAGTGGACGCCGCACTGCTCGAGGCCGCCGCGGAACTGATCGCCGAACGCGGTTACGGCGCGCTCACCCTCCAGGCCGTCGCCGATGCGGCGGGGACGAGCAGGCCCGCACTCTACCGCCGGTACAGTTCCCGGGCCGATCTCGTGGTCTCGGTACTGATCGACCGGTACGGACTGCAGCCCGGCGCCGAGGACCTGGGTGGGATCGAGGCCGAGCTGCTCGCGATCCAGCAACATCAGCGTGACCTGTTCAACGATCCGGTGCTGCGCCGGGCAGTGCCGGGCCTGCTGGAAGAGCTCGGTCGCACCCCGGAGGCCGCACGACGATTCCAAGAGCAGTTCCTACGACCACGCCGGCGTTCCACGGCCACGATCCTGGAACGCGCGACCGCCCGCGGCGAGATCGAACCCGGATTCGATTCCGAATGGGTGTGTGATCTCATCACCGGGCCGATGCTCATGCGAGCACTGTTACCCGAACTCGGGCCGATCGACGAGGAATTCGTACAACGCACGGTGCAGTCCGCACTCGATGCCGTAGGTCGATACCAGCGCTGATAATTCTGTGGTTGACCTCATATCGCCGGCTCGCCTAAGTTCCATTACACGTCGCAATGTAATGGAAAGGTTTCGCGATGCGTGAAGACGTGGAGTTCCTCAGCGGTGGTGTCTCCCTGCGCGGGTGGCTGTATCGACCGGAAGGCCGCACCGGCGCCGTGCCCCTGGTGGTGATGACACACGGATTCGCCGGCGTCAAGGAATGGGTCGCACCGTTCGCCGAGGTATTCAGCGCCGCCGGGCTGGCCTGCCTGGTCTACGACCATCCCGGATTCGGCACCTCCGACGGCGAACCGCGCTTCGAGGTGGACCCGGGCGCACAGATCGAGGGTTATCGCGACGCGGTGACCTACGCACAGACACTCGACGGAATCGACAGCGATCGGATCGGCATCTGGGGAACCAGTTACGCCGGTGCCCACGTCCTGGTCGTCGCCGCCACCGACCGCCGAGTCCGAGCCGTTGTGTCGCAGGTCCCGTTGACCAACGGCTGGGCGACCTTCGGCCGCCTCGTGCCGTCGATCATGCTGCCCGCCGTACATCAGGCGATCGCCGCGGACCGGTCGGCCCGCGCCGCGGGCGAACCGCACCAGATGATCAAGGCCGCCTCCGACGACCCCACCGAACTGGTCGCGATGCCGGGAACGGAGGTCTACGAATGGCTGCTGGCCAACGGCCCACAGGTACCGACCTGGCGCAACGAGGTCACGCTCTCCAGCGTGGACAAATTCCAGGGTTACGCACCAGAGGCGTTCCTACGCCGAGTCTCCCCGACTCCCCTACTGATGGTGATCGCCGAGAAAGACACCCTCACGCCCAGCGATATCGCCCTACAGAGCTACGCCGACGCCCTGGAGCCCAAACAGCTCACCCTGATCCCCGGAGGTCACTTCGCGGTATACGGTGAGCGATTCGATCAGGCGGCCGCGGCCGCCCGCGACTTCTTGCTGACGAACCTCGCCGAGCAGTGACGGACCGACCCCCACGGCGATCGAATCGAGTCGCAGCCTCGACGTCATGAGATCGCGACCCCGACAGCGGCGCCCCCGCAGGGACGACGGATCGGCCGCGTGCTGCGAGGTCGAGGCGAAATGCAGCGAGAAGCGATCTGCGGTATGCGAACCACGGATGCTGCCTCCGGTCGACCGCGCGCGATGACCGAATGGGCCTGCGACGCAGCTCGCCGCTTCCACGCGGCCGGACCGAGGCGGCCACCGGCGGCACCCGCGGCACCCGCGAGTTCATCGCCGGTTGCCGAAGCCCCGGGCGGCAGCCTCTCGGACCCATCGAGGGCAGTGATCGAGGTGCTCGCCACCTACGCGATCGGCGTAATCGGCAGGCGTCGCGCCCCGGTCGTCACCGCGGTGGCCAGATCGGTGTAGTCGTCGATCAGCTGAGCGAGCCGATACCACTGCGCGTGCACGACCGGGTCGGACGGCTTCGTGGTCATCAGCAGGTGATATGCGTAGACCTGCTGGCGGGCGAGTCGATCGATCACCGCGCCCATGGATTCCGAGTGCAGGGTGGCGGTGGGATGCGGTGCCGGCGCGTGGTCGGCCACCCACCGGTCGGCTTGCCGCGCCAAGGCGTTGCGCAAGTATCGTTTCGCGCGGACCGAACTCCGCGCATCCGGACGATGAAGCCGTCCGAGCCGACAAGCGACCCGGGCCAGCGGGTGAGGTCCGACATGATGACCTCGGATCGCCGACAGCAGTTCCTCCCCGGTCGGTAACGCGTAGTGCGCCGGGCGCGCCGAACAGGTGGGCAGCGTAGAACAGATGATCGCCGGCATCCGAATCACCGCCGCGGTGTCGCGAGGTGCCGGCAACCGTTGCGGCCATGATGCCGGCCGCCTTCGCATCCACCCGGACAGCTCTCGCCCGCCGAGGGCGACAGCGCCGGCCGATTCGGCGGGTCGGCAACACCCTCCTTCGATGGCCGACTGCCGGATGGGCCGAGCCACAGCTCGCTACCGACCAGATCCTCGGCACTACCGAACCCGAGCACGCGACTGACGATCTGCAGGTCGTGCAGTGTCAGCCCCGTGGCCGCATCGGCGGGATGGGCGCGTTCGCCACCTTGCCGCCTCGGGCGGGGTCGTCTACTCATCGCGCACTCACTCCGCCCCGCGGCTTTACCCCGCCACTGAAGAATCGCACCTCGTCGCGCACGAACCACTCCTTTCATTACATTACGCGTTGTAATGAAACATAATCGATCCAAGGTGTGACGTCAACCACAAAAATCGGAGCCCCCGATCAAGGCCGGTTGAGCGCGCCGGCGCCGCGTTCGACGATCAGCGGCTCGGCGGCCGCGCACCGAGCGGGTTACGCGATCAGATTGCCGCCATCGGCGATCACGGTCTGGCCGTTCACCCATGCGCCGTCGTCGCCACACAGGAACTTCACCAGGCGGGCGAGGTCGGGGGCCCGGCCCACCCGGCCGAGCGGAGTCGACTTGGCGACCAGTCTCTTGAGGCGCTCCGGGTCCGGCGAGACGGCCGACAAGGCGTCGGTGTCGATGACCCCGCCGCTGGCGATATTCGCGGTGACGCCTACCCGGCCCAACTCCACGGCCAAGTAGCGGATCACGGCTTCCGTCGCCGCCATCGATACCGCGATGGGTGCGTACCCGGGAACGTATCGCCGGGTACCGGTGCTACTGACGGCGACGATTCGACCACCGTTGCGTAGATCGTCGCCCGCCGCCTCGACCAGGCCGAGCACGGAGCCCACCCGGGCAGTGAACATTTCGGTGTATGTCTCGATCGAAGTCTGCACCGTCGAGGTCAGCGCGGGCGAGGAGTCGGCGAATCCGGTCGCGTTGGCGACGACAGCCCGGACCGGCCCCAGCGTGCGCGCCCGGTCGACCATCGCACGGCACGAGCCGGGATCGCGCGTATCGACCTGCACCGCACACGCCGACCGGCCGAAGCGCTCGATCGCGCGGACCACGTCGGCGGCATCGCCATTTCGGGAGTAGTAACCCACGGCGATGTCATAGCCCAGGTCGGCGAGTTCGAGGGCGATCGCGCGGCCCACCCCCCGGCTCGCACCGGTGACGACCGCGACGCCGCCGGGCATATCAGCGCTCCTCTCGGTAGGTGCCGAAGTGCACCGGCTCGTCGTCGGCTGCGGTGGCATAGGCGTGTCGCGCACGCTCCTGCAACGCAGCGGATTCCGGCGTCGCGAGCAGCTCCGCGAAGGCGGCACCCTCGAGACGGAAAGCATCGGTGACCCCCAGCTCGGCGCCGTCGCGCAGCACTCGTTTCGCCGCCGCGAGCGCTGCCCGTGGCTTCCGAGCCAGCCTCGTGGCGGCGGCCAGAACGGCCTCGTCGAAGCCCTCGGTCGCGAAGACCCGGCCGATCAATCCGATCTGCCGCGCCCGCCCGGCATCGACAGCTTCTCCGCTCAACACCATTTCGGTGGCGTCGCCACGGCCGACGAGCCGCATCAGCCGTTGTGTCCCGCCCGCTCCCGGGATGATGCCCAGCGATGTCTCGATCAACGCGAAGTGCGCCGACTCGCTCGCCCAACGCAACGCACAGGACAGGGCGAGTTCGACACCACCGCCCCAGGCCTGCCCGTCGATCGCGGCGATCACCGGCTGCGGCATGGTTTCGACGAGCCGCATAGTGGTGTACCAGGAACGAGCCTCCGGCACGGGGCCAGCGGCGAGCAGGGCGAGTTCCGCCAAATCCGCGTGCGCTACGAAGTAGCCGGGAACCTCACTGCGCAGCACCACCACCGAGATCGTGTCGTCGGTGGCGATCCGCCGCAGTATCTCCCCCAGTTCGGCGAGCGCGGCGAAAGTGAGGAAGTTCCGGGGTGGGTTTCGGTACGACAGCACGGCCACTGCGGCCTCGTGTCGTTCGGTCCATACCGACATCATCGGCTCCTTTCGCCAGGAAGGATGTCGAGGGTGAGCATCGAGCCCGCGGTGTGCAGACTCACGGTGACCGGCGGTGGGTCGACGGTGACCGGTGCGATATCGAAGTTACGATCGACGTGCGGAAAGTTACTGCTCGTCACCAGTACGCCGAGCTGGTGCCCGACCGCGAACCGCTGGGCGGTATTGCCCAGATCGACAGTGATGACAGCTGTTTCGCCAGGCGGCAACGGACACGCGGTGGTCAGGTCGTCACGGAACCGCACCCGGGTGTTGCCTTCGGCCACGGGCAGCAGCCGACCGTCGGGATGCCGGTCGATCAGCCTGATGAACAGGTCCGTGTCGGAGCGGTCGAGGCTCACACACACCGTCATCGATACCGCGCCCACCACATCCACGGCCTGTTCCAGCGGCGCGGTCAGGTAGTGGAGCGTGTCGGCGCGCGCGCAATGCCGGCCGAGATCGATCGGCCCCGGAGCGAGGCGACCCAGGTGCAGAAGCCGGCCGCCCCGGCTCGGCACCGGCGAGAGCGGGTCGTGGACGTAGGTGTCGATACCGTCCTCGCCTTGCCGATTCTCCTCGGAAACCAGTCCGCCGGCCCGGCCCTCGCCCGCGCCACAAATCAACCGGAATCGCTGCGACACCACTTCCCTCGGCGGCCACCGATCGTCGGACCTCCACTCGTCGGCGCCCATCAGGAAGTAGTCGACCTGCCGTGACGGCAGCACTGGTGCGGTGTCGGCGCATCGCCGAAAGAATTCCAGTTGCCGGGTGGGCAGGCCGATCGCCGCCGCCGAGGCCGACACACCGAAGTTGACCTCACCCTGGATGTGCTGGAGGGGCCCGGTATGCGCCCACGGCCCGATGACCAGCCGATACGGCACCTCGGGATGCGCGGCCGCCCCGGCGGTGAAGGTATCGATCGTCGACGACGCGTAGACGTCGTACCAGCCCGTACTCACGAACACCGGCACCTCGATCGCCTCCGGCGCCCACTCCGGCAGTGTTGTCCCGGCCCCCGCGAGCAACTGCTCGACATCGAGCGGAAAGCCACGCAGCCGGGCGAGCGGATTCGCCGACGGCGGCCACGACCGCATCGCCGCCATCGGGTCGGCGAATAACGACCCGAGCAGGGCGACGTTGTCGGCGTCTGCGTACTCGGGATTGCGGGCGAGCCAGTCGGCGGCCATGTAGATCATCCAGCCGAACAGGTGGTCCAGCCGCAGCGCGCCGCCCATCTCCGCCCGGTCACGACTGCCGGTCGTCACCATGGCCGCGGCCACACCGGCCAGATGTGGCGGGCGCGTGGCCGCGCCGAGCATGGACAGGATCCCGCCATAGGAAGTGCCCGCCAGGATCACCGTCCCATCACACCAGGGCTGGGCCGCTGCCCACTCGACCGTATCGTGGGTGTCGAGGGCCTCTTGATCCCACATGATCGGCTTCCACGTACCGTCGGAGCCGAACCGCCCCCGGGTGTCCTGGACGAAGGCCGCGTAACCGGACTCCACGCAGTCCATCGGCCGGAGGACATCGGAGCTGATCTTGCGGCGGCCGTAGGGAGTTCGGAAGATCACCACGGGCGCGGGCCGGGCCGGTCGCCAGAGATCGCCACGCAGCACGACGCCGTCCCGCATCGGGCTCTCGACATCGCTGTGCCAGCTCGCGTCGGGGTTCATGCCGGTGCGGTGAGGGTCAGCATGCGGGTGGCCATCTCGTTCCATCCCGCGGTGGCGCCGCCGTCGACGGTGAGGACACCACCGGTCAGGTAGGCCGAGCCGGGCAGCGCGGCGAACACCGCGACCCGCGCCTGTTCTTCCGGGGTACTCAGTCGTCCGACGGACGTGGAGTCGACCAGGGTCTGCCGCAGGAGGCCCTCGGGCCACAGTTCGTCGACCATCGCGGTGTGGGTGGGGCCGGTGACCAGCGCCACCGCGCGAATGTTCTGGGAGCCGTAATCCACCGCCACCGACCGGGTCAGACCGATCAGCGCGTGTTTGGCCATGTTGTACACCGGCGACCTCGGTGTGGCGCCCACACCGCACATCGAGGTGGTGAAGACGAAAACCCCACCGGTTTCGCGCATATGGCCGACCGCGGACCGGACGAGGTAGAAGTTGGCGTCGCAGCACACACCCATCACCCGGCGATAGTCCTGGTCGGAGAGCGAATGCGCGCGACCGGCGATATTGATACCCGCGTTGCCGTGGACGATATCGAGCCGACCGTGACGGTCGACCACCTCGGTGAGCGCCGCGTCCACGGCTGCGGGGTCGGAGACGTCGCACGCGAGGATGTCCGGGCCGGCGTGCAGGTCGAGGCCGACGACTGTCGCCCCGGCCTGCCGGAACAACTTCATCGAGGCGGCACCGATACCGCTGGCCGCGCCGGTGATGACGGCGACGTGCTGGTCGAAGGAACCGAAGATGTTCATGGCGTTGTGCCCCTTATCTGCCCACGAAGTGCGGGTCACGCTTTTCCAGGAAGGCCATCGCGCCCTCGTGGGCGTCGGCGACTTCGACGTTGTTACGAATGTGCACCGAGTTCTGTAGGCGCAACGCCATTTCGATCGGCTGACCGATACAGCGTTCGCGCAGTTCTTTGAACAATCCGATCGCGGCGGTGGCCGATCGGGCCAACCGCTCGGCCTCGACCAGCGTGACCGCCACGAGTTCCGCCGGCGGTACCACGCGGCCGAAGATTCCGGCCCGCTCGGCGGCGGCCGCGTCCAGCAACTCGCCGGAGAGGTAGATCTCGGTGGCCCGCGCCGGGCCGACCAGGCGGCCCAGCATGGCGACGCTGCCCGCTTGGGCGACCCGCAGCAGGCCGCTGCCGATGCGGGCGCTGCTGGCAGCGATGCGCAGATCACCGGCACAGGCGAGCTCGGCGCCCGCCCCGGCAGCGAAGCCGTTGATCGAAGTGATGACCGGCACCCGGGCCGTCAGAATCATCTCGATGATGCGCAGGTAGATGGGATCGGCGGTGTCACCCACCACCGGCGAGTTGGTGCGGTCACCGCGCAAATGTTCCTCGACCGCGCCGAGATCGTCACCGGCACAGAAGGCACGTCCTTCGCCGGTGAGCACGACGACCCGGGTCGCGCGGTCGGCGAAGCGCCGCTCGAGTTCGGCGCACAGTTCGGCTCCGAGTCGACGATCGATGGCGTTGAGGCGGTGCGGGCGGTTCAGGGTGATCCAGACGATGCCGGGGCCCGGCAGCGTGACCCGCAGTGTGGAATGCGGTGCGGTGAGCTCGTCCTGGGCTTTCATGAGCGCGTCATGCCTCCGTCGACGTAGAGCGACTGTCCGGTGATGTATCGGGAACGACCGCTGAGCAACCACACCACGGCGTGCCCGATATCGTCGGGGATGCCGAGCCGACGCAGCGGCAGACCGCGGGCCACCTTGGCGGCGAGGCCGCGCAGGGAGCCGGTGTCGAGCATCGGAGTATCGATGAATCCCGGACAGATCGCGTTGGCGCGGATGCCCCGGGGGCCGAGTTCCACCGCGAGCGAGCGGGTCAGTGTCTGCAGGCCTCCTTTGCTCGCGTCATAGGCCACCTGGCCGGCGAATCCGGTGACCGCGATCGAACAGATGTTGACGATCGCCGCGTCGACTCGGGACTCGAGCAGGCCCGCGAGGTCGCGGCCGAGCCGGAACGGCACGTCGAGATTGACAGCCATGACCCGTGACCAGTCGTCGTCGGTGTGCTGACCGAGCGCGGCCCGATACTCGATCCCGGCGTTGTTGACCAGTCCGTCGATGCCACCGAGCTCCCGGCAGAGCTGCTGGACCCGGGCCGTGGCTCCCGCGGCCGTCAGGTCGAGACCGTACGCCGCGGGTGCGCCGGCGCGTGCCACGGACTCCGGACGATCGATGCCGACCACCGTGCCGCCCTCGGACTCGATCAGCCGGGTCACCGCCGTACCGATACCCCCGAGCGCGCCGGTGACCAGGATCCGGCGACCGTCGAGAAGCCCGGTCATCGCGACACCACCGCGTCGAGTCGAAGCATCCGTTCGGCATTGCCGTACAGCCAGGCGTGCCGCACATCTTCGTCGATGGGCAGCCGGTCCGCCCGATCGGCGATCTCGCGCACCGATCGTCCGTGCGTCCAACTGGTGGAGCCGAACATGATCTGGCGCTGTATCGAGCGAGCACCGTGTAGGAACAGCGGTTCCCAGCCGGAGCCGGCCGCGGCCATCGTCGCCGGGTCGTGGGAGGAGAACTCGAGGTACACGCGCGGATGGCGTTGCAGCAGCGCGATGGCCTCGAGGACCCAGGGCCAGCCACCGTGTCCCATGACGATGCGCAGATCGGGGTGGCGTCCGGCGATCCGGTCGATCACCGAAGGAGCGGAGATCCCCGCGGGCACCGTGGTGCGGAAGTGCTGGCCGCTGTGTATCCAGACCGGCACATCGTGTTCCACGCATAGTCGCCACAGCGGATCGTGGACCTGGTCGCCGACGTCGATTCCGTCGAGAAACGGGATGATCGAGAGACCGGTCAGCCGCAATTCTCCGAGTGCTCGGATGGCCTCGGTCAACGCCGGACCCGGCTCCCGCAGACTCACTCCCGCCCAGCCGATCAGACATTCCGGGTGTGCGGCGACCTGCGCGGCAACCAGGTCGTTGACCGTGCCGTGCGTGGTGGGCCACGGACCGCCGTGCACGACCTGCGCCCGGATGCCGTCCGCGGCCAGGCGCGCGGCGTGCGCATGCGGTTCGGTCGACCCGAGCCGTTCGGCCAGCCAACCGATGGTGTTGCCGGGATCGGCAGCGAATGCCTTCATCACACTCGCTGCCGATCGCCCGCTGAGCCGCCCGAATCGACCGGCGAAGACCTCGAGATAGCGAGGTGCGTTCCCGAGCAGGGCGTGGAGGTATGCCCGCCAGCCCTGTTCGTCGAAAACGACATCGCACATGTCGATCACGGACTGCTGTTTCACCATACCTCCAAATATCTATGAACGTTTGTTTACCAGCATGCGGAAAGTACGTCAACAAATGTTCGTTCATATAACTGCTAATCTCGGGATGTGACCGAACCTCGTAGCGATGCCCGCACGACCGACACCGCCCAGCGCATCCTCGACGTCGCCGCCGGGCTGTTCTTCAGAGACGGCTACCCCGCCACCTCGGTACGGCGAATCATGACGGCGTGCCAGGTCACCGCCGGCTCGCTGTACAACCACTACGCATCGAAGGAAGACGTCCTCTTCGCGATCCTCGAGCGATCACACGACGACACCCTCACCGCGCTACGCGACGGACTCGCCACCGCCGGTGACGACCCGGCCGAACAACTCCGGGCCATCGTGGCGGCCATTTCCACCTTCCACACCGAGCGCCAGATCGAGGGGATGGTCAGTCAGCGCGAATGGCGGCACCTGCCCGCCGACCGCGGCGCGACAATTCTCCAGCGCCAGCGCGAGGTTCGCGAGATCTTCGAACAATGCCTGCGCCGCGGCGTGGAGAATGACACCTTCACCTTTCCGGAACGGGGCATCGACGTGGACATCGCGGCCAAGTCGATTCTCGATCTGTGCATGAACGCCGGCCAGTGGTTCCGGCCCGCGGGCCGACTCGATTCCGTCGAGCTGGCCCGGCAGCACACCGAGATCGTCATGCTCATGGTGGGGACGAGACGACACTGACTACTCTCGCGAGCCCAACCGGCCACGCTTGACCACCACACCGAGGTCCTCCCGATCCAGCGTGTCCTCGGTGATGCCCTCGCTCCGCAGCAGGTGCTTCTGGATTTTGCTGGTAGGCGTTTTGGGCAGCGCGTCCAGAACTCGGACGAACCTCGGCACCATGAAATGCGCCATGCGCGGACGGACGAACTCCAGCAACTCCACGACATCTATCCGGTGGCCCTCGACGGGCGCCACCACCGCGAGCACCTCATCCTCCCCATCCGGGCTGGGCGTCGCCACCACCGCGACCTCCTGCACATCAGGGTGCGCGAGGATCTCACTTTCCACCTCGAAGGAGGAGATATTCTCGCCACGCCGACGAATGGTGTCACCGAGCCGGTCGACGAAGAAGAACTCCCCGTCGACGCGCCGGAACGCGTCACCGGTGTGGAACCATCCATTGCGCCACGCCGCCGCGGTCGCCTCGGGCCTGCCCAGATAGCCGTTCGCGATGATCCAGGGGCGATCCGCTCGCACGATCAGCTCACCGACGGTCCCGTCCGCGACCTCGCGGTCGTGCTCGTCCACCAGCCGGGCCTCCACCCCCGGTCGTACCCGGCCCGAGGTCCCCACGACAGACGGGTTGGGCTCGGAGATGATGGGAATCGACACCTCCGTCATATTGAACATAGCGACGAGATCGACGTCGAACCGCCGCGCGAACTCCGCCGCGTCATCGGACAGCGGAATCATGAAGACCCGGCGCAACGGATGCTCGGTGTCCGTGGGGGACTCCGGTTGCTTGCCGAGGAAGGTTGCCATGACCCCCAGCAACGTGACATGGGTGCAACCGGTGGCCCGCACCAGGTTCCAGAACTCCGAGGTCCGGAACTCGGTGGTCAGTGTGATGCTGCCGCCCAGCACGACTGCCGCGTTGACTCCGATGGTGCCGCCGGCGTGGAAGAGCGGAAGGGTCACCAGGTACCGATCATCGGCACCGAAATTATCTTCGAATGCAGCCTCCGCGCAGGCGCTGAGCTGCGCGTAGGTACAGATCACCCCCTTGGACGGACCGGTGGTGCCCGAGGTCAGGATGATCGCGTAGGTGTCCCACGGTGCGAGGTCCACCGCAGGGGGGCTCGCGCGACCGCCCGCGAAGATCGCCGCATCGTGCACGGTGGCAGCGAGCGGACCGGGATCACCGGAACCGACGGCGACCACCTCGCGGACGCTGTGGAGATCGATCTCGCGCAACCGCGGCAGCAGGTCGGGATGCACGACCGCTACCTCGGCGCCGGAGAGCCGGATGGCGTGTTCGAGCAGCCCGCCGCGATAGGCGGTATTGAGCGGCACGAGGACCGCACCGAGTATGTTGACGCCGAACCACACCCGAAGCGCGTCCGGTCCGTTCGGCAACCATGAGACGACTCGATCGCCCCGGCCGACGCCGAGCGTCGCCAGCCCGGCGGCCACCTGCTCGGCCTCTCGTAACATCCGCGCGTAGGTCCACTCGACGCCATCCTCGAAGACCACGAAAACCCGGTCGGGGTGCTCGGTCGCCCGCCAACGCAGCACCGTGGGGAGGACACATTCGTCCGCGGGACGCAACCAACTCGTCATCGCACTTCCTTTGTTCCCAGATACGCGGCCCGCAGTCGCGGATCGTCCACCAGCGACGCAGCCGGACCGGTGGCGACCACCCGGCCGTTCTGCAGGACGGCAGCCCGGTCGGCCCGCTCCAGCACCTTCTTTACCCGCTGTTCGACGATGATGATCGCCTGCCCTTCGGCACGCAGCGCGGCCAGCACATCGAAGACCCGGTCGATGATGACCGGCGCGAGTCCGATCGACGGTTCGTCGAGCATCAGCAGCCGGGGTGCGCGCATCAGCGCCAGCCCGATGGCCAGCATCTGCTGCTCTCCGCCGCTGAGCACCTCGGCCGGCGAATTCCGTCGTTCGTGCAGGATCGGAAAGAGCTCGACCACCCGCTCCCGCCGCTCGGCGGCGATCCGGCGGGGCAGCCGCTGCTTCCACAGGCCCATCCGAAGGTGCTCGTCCACGGTGAGCCCGTTGAACAGCCGCCGTCCCTCGGGCACCAGCGCCACCCCCAGCTCGATAAGCCGGTCCGGGCTCGCTTTCCGCACCGGGACACCATCGACGATCAGTCGTCCTTCGGCCGGCGGCAGCAATCCTGACAGGGCACTGAGCAGGGTGGTCTTGCCCGCGCCGTTGGCACCCACGACGGCCAGGATCTCTCCGCGCGACACAGTCAGATCGACCGCCGCGACCACCGGAACCGGACCGTAACCCGCGTGCACGTTCTCCGCTACGAGAACAACATCATCGCTCATGAGCTCACTCCCAGATAGGCCTCGACAACCCGGCGATCCGCCAGCGCCTCGCCAGGTGTCGCCGTCACGACCAATCGGCCGCGATCGAGCACGGTCACCGTGTCGGCCACCCGCGCCACCAGCTCGATATGGTGTTCGACCAGCAGTACCGTCGTCCCGCCGTCCCGAATCGAGCCGATCAACTGTTCCAGCGCACTGAGCTCATGGGGAGCCAGCCCCGCGGCGGGCTCGTCCAGAATCAGCAGGCGAGGCCGGGCGACGAGCGCGCGACACAACTCCAGCAGCCGCTGCCGCCCGTGTGGCAGGAGATCGGCCTGCGACGATTCCGAGGATCCCAGGCCGAGTTCGACCAACACCTCGTGCGCGTGCGCACGGACCTCCCGTTCCTCCCGACGTCCACCGGGAGTCCGCAGGACGACCCCCAGTACCGAAGCGGTGCGGCGCGCGTATCCGCCGAGGACCACGTTGTCGGAGACGGACGCCTCCGGAAGGAGCTTGGGTGTCTGGAAGACCCGTGCGACACCGGAAGCGGCCAGCCGCTCGGCCCGGGTCGACAGCAGGTCGGTCTCGTCGAGGCGCACCCGCCCTGAATCCGGGACCAGCATGCGACTGACAATATTGAGCAGCGTGGTCTTACCGGACCCGTTCGGCCCGACGATGGCGTGCACCGATCCCGGCACCACCTCGACGCTGACGCCGTCGAGCGCTCGGACACCGCCGAAGGACTTCGACACCTCCGATATCGACAGTGCCGCGGGCGCGCCGGACGCCATATGCTCGGACCGGGCGAGCAGCGGCTTCTCCGGGACGGGGTCCGAGCGCCGGGTACGGCGATCCCGCCACGCCTCGACCGCACCGATGATGCCGCGTGGTGCGAACACCATCAGGAACAGCAGACCGACACCGTAGATGAGCCCACGCCACTGATCGAGCGAGGTAAGCAGCTCCGGCACGGCGAAGAACACCAGGGTGCCGACAATCGGCCCCCACAACCGACCCGCACCGCCGATGATCACCACGATCAGGAAGAAGATGGAGAAATCGAGGGTGAAGTCGTCGGGCGAGACCATCCCGTTGTTGGCGGCCAGCAGCGCCCCGGCGAGCCCCGCCGCGGCACCACCCACGGCGAAAGCGGCCAGTTTGACCACGGTGGCGTCGACACCGACGGCGCGCGCGAGCTCCGGCGATTCCCGCACCACCATCATCGACCGTCCGATCCGGGAGCGGGCCGTGCTCGCGATCAAGGCCAGCACGATCAGGTCGACGACGATCACCAGCCAGTACACCCCGCGGTCACCGAGCTCGATCGCCCCGACACTCGGGCGCGGGATGCCGACGATCCCGGCATACCCGCCGGTGAGCCACTCGAGCTCCACGATCAGGGTGCGCGCGACCATCGCGAAGCCCAGGGTGATCAGCGCGATGTACCACGACGACAGTCGTAATGCGGGCAGTGCCATGACCGCTCCGGCCAGCGTGCCGGTGAGCGTGGCGACCGCGGCGGCGAACCAGAACGACCAACCCTGATCGGTCATCAGGATCGCCGCCGTGTACGCCCCGACGGCTACCAGCGCACCGTGCCCCAGCGAGACCTGTCCGGTGTAGCCCATCGTCACATTCAGGCCCATCGCGACGAGGGCGAGAATTCCTACCATCGCCGCGAGGTAGATGAACGAGGGATGCGCATTGACCAGCGGCAGCGCGAGGAGCAGGACAACTGCGGCGCCGATAAGCGCGAACCGGACCGTGCGACGATCAGACATGGCGCATCACCTTCTGGCCCAGTACCCCGTTCGGGCGAAGAAGCAGGAACGCGAGCATGAAGACGAACAGCACCACGGTCTGGAGCCCGGGACTCACATAGTTGGTGCCGATGGCCTCCACCAGACCGAGCGTCCAGCCCGCGAGCAGCGCGCCCTTGTTGGATCCGATACCGCCGATGGCCAGGGTGGCGAAACCCTTGATGAGAAGCGCCAAACCCATGCCGAGAGAGGCCAGCAGCATGGGGGCGGCCAAAAGCCCGGCCAGCCCGGCGAGCGCACCACTGATGAAGAACGATTGCCGGGTCAGCGAAGACGGATTCACGCCGCGCAGGCGGGCGCCGTCGCGGTCGGCGGCAACGGCGCGCATCGCGCATCCGAGCGGCGTCCGGTCGATACGTTGCAGCACGAGCATGACCAGCACCGCCGCGACCACCACCGCGGCCTGATAGGAGTTGAAGCTCACGCCTGCCAGGTCGATCCGGTCCAGCGACAATGGGGCGGGCGGTGCGACAGCGCGAGGCTGATCGGTCCACAGCTTCCCCGCCACCTCGCCGATCACCAGCGAAAACGCCAGAGTCGTAATGACCCAGCCGGTCGCGTGGCTCGACCGGCGCAACACCGGGGTCACCGCGATCCGTTCCTCCACCAGGGCGATCGCGCCGACGAGAACCATGACGGCCACCGCGGCCAACCCCCACGGCAGTCCACCGAGCGAGGTCGCCGCGACCACCATCGCTCCGACCATGACCAGCTCGCCCTGCGCGAAGTTGACCACGTTGGTCGGCCGATAGGACACATTGAAGCTCATGGCGATGAGCGCGTAGATACTGCCGAAGGTCAGGCCCGGCACGACGATATCTGTCAGCATTCCGGCCTCACAGCCCGTCGGCCCGGCGGCGCAGCAAGCCACCCAGTGACTCCGGTTCCAGCGCCGAGGTCAGCGTTCCGATCGTGATTTCCTCGTCGGCGATCCCGGTGTGGTTGTCGGCGGTGAAGCCGATCTTCGAGCGCACACCCTGATAGCCCTGGACTCCGTCGAGCGCCTTCTTGAGTGCCCGCGGATCGGCGGTGTTCTCCTGCGCGACGAGATCGGCCATCAATGTGAGGTAGTCGAAATACGGACTCGTGATGGCGGAGTAGCCGAGACCTGCGGTGTCGGGGTGCTCAGCGATACGTCCCGCGAGGGCGACGACCCGCTCATGTGGGGTCTCGGTGGCGGTGTAGGTCAACCCGCGATACGTCGTGCCGAAGAAGTTGTCCAGCAGTTCGCCTCGGAATTCCGAGAGCGCGTCAACGTAATTCAGGTCGTGGGACACGATCGTCGGGGCGAAACCGCTCGCTCGCATGGCACGCAGAATCAGGATGGTCGCCTGCGGCTGCCCGGTGAACAGCCCCAACCCGTCGACCTTCG
Organism: Nocardia grenadensis; assembly: GCF_050942415.1. Lineage (NCBI taxonomy): Bacteria > Bacillati > Actinomycetota > Actinomycetes > Mycobacteriales > Nocardiaceae > Nocardia > Nocardia grenadensis. The sequence continues at coordinate 4,879,915 of NZ_CP192054.1, forward strand.
CGGCTTCCAGTTTGCGGACGTAGGGGGTCAGGTCGTTCGCGTCGACCTCGAAGGTCTCCACCGCTACCGGGGTGGTCGAGTACTCGGACGCGAGGTAGTCGATGGCCGCCGTCCTGATCGACTCTCCGAACTCGGAGTTCTCCACGATCAGACCGATCCGCTTCTTGTCACGCGCCTCCCGCAGGAATCGCACGGCGGCCTCGGCCTGTTGCGTGGTGTTGTAGACGAGCTGATAGAAGTACGGGAATTCCTTCCCGTTTCCCAGGTTCGCGCTGCCACCCCAGCCCGACTGGATGAATCCCTTCTGCGCCAGCGCACTCGCCGAGGCGAGCACCTGCGAACTCCCTGTCGGGCCGACGACGAAGGTGGGCTCGGCGCCGACCACGCGTCGCGCGATCGCCGCTTGTGTCGCGGGACTGCCCTTGTCATCGATCTCGGTGAGCTCGGCCGCCTCGCCGAGCAGGCCGCCACCGGCAGTGATGTCGTCGAGCGCCAACCTCCCACCCACGTAGATCGGCTTGTACGCGGCGGCGAGGCGCCCCGTCTTCGGTTCGATCCACCCCACCCCCACCTTCCCGGTGCCCCCGGCCCCGCTCCCGCAACCACTGAGCGCGAGCGCACCGGCCGCGGCCAGGGCCCCGAACCCGGCAAGCGCCGTCCGACGCGAGAAAGGCGCGCTGATGAGCTCCGACATACAACCTCCTCAGGTATATGAACGTTTGTATATGTGATATGAGACATAGTCAATACCTTCCCCGAACCGAATCGGACGACCGGAACGGTCCGTGATCCCTCACCGCGAGCTCGACCGCGGAGACCGCGACTCTCCCGCGAGGCGGCCGGTGAGGGTGTCACCCCGGCCGTCACGCCCGAGAACTGCGACCAGAGCCGGACACATCAATGCCCAACCATGGGAAGTCACCTGTCCGATTCGACCGAGTTTCGGGAGCTACATTCACGTGCGCGCCGATCGCCGGGCAGTGCATCGGCGGCGTGCAGTCGCCGGCTGTGTTTCACTCACCTCGGTGGCGAAGCCCGACACAACCCTCGAACGAGACCTGTGCGCCGGTTCACCTCCCCGGCGGCAGCCCACCGAGTCCAGGCCCGGTACGTCCCGCGCACGAGGCGGCACCAACCAGATGAGCGGAGCCCGGTCCATGACCAAAGACCAAGCCAGAGCGGCCTATGTGGAGTACCTGGGCCTGGATCGGATACTCGATGCCCAGCGAGTGCGCACCGAACCGGAACAGCACGACGAAATGCTGTTCATCATCTACCATCAAGCTACCGAACTGTGGTTCAAGCTCCTTTTACATGAGCTGACCGCGGCGCGCGAGGCTTTCGGCAAGGACGCCCCCGTGGTGCCGAAGCTGGCTCGCGCACAGCAGATACTGCTGCTGCTGAACAATCAATGGCTGGTTCTCGACACCATGACGCCCGCCGCGTTTCACCGGATTCGACCGCTTCTCGGTCCTGCGTCCGGCATGTATTCCGAACAGTATCGAGCGTTGGAATTCCTACTCGGGAAACGGCATCCCGAATGGCGGGATCTCGCTCCGGAATATGCCGACGGCCCGAGTCTGTTCGACGAACTGATCCGTTACCTGCACCGGCGCGGTCATCCGGTGCAAAAGCGTTTGCTCGAACGGGATTGGCGCCGAGGCCGGGACACCACCCCAGAATTGCTCGGTATCTTCCGAAGCATCTACACCGCCGGGTATCACGGCGTCGAATACGAGATCTGTGAGCAACTCGCCGGTATAGACGCATATCTGCGGGAGTGGCGGTTACGGCATCTCGAAATCGTCCGAAAGCACCTCGCCGACCAGCCGGGCACCGGAGGAACCTCGGGCGCCGAGTACCTCAACGGGACGCTGGATGCGCTGTATTTCCCCGAATTGGTGAAGCCGCATGATGTTTGATCGCCTCCTCACCGCCGACGCCGCATGGTTGGGCGGGCGGGCACTCGCCGGACCCACGGCCATCGGTGTGCGGGGAAGCGAGATCGGCTGGATCGGACCGCTCTCGGCCGCCCCTGCCGGCGCGCGCTGCGCACATATCGAGGGCGTGCTGCTGCCCGGGCTCATCGACTATCACGTACACGCCGCACTGATCCGGCCGGAAGAACTGCTGGCGGCGGGCGTGACAACCATAATGGATCTGGGCTGGGCCCCCGCCGAGATCTGGCCGCTGGTCGAGCGCGCACGACACGACCCCGGCCTACCCCATATCCATGCCGCCGGACCGTTCCTCACCGCCCCCGGTGGTTATCCTTCCCGGCAGCCGTGGGCGCCGCCGCTGGTCGCGATCGAAGTCGACAATCCAGCGGCCGCGAGCCGAGCGGTCCGATCACTGGTCGCTCATCGCCCGGCCACCATCAAGGTCACACTCAATTCCCAGGCGGGCCCGGTTGTCGACGACGCCACCCTGCGTAGCATCGTCCACGAAGCCGGCGCCCACCGTATTCCGGTCACCGCGCATACGCAGGGCCCCGGCCAGACACGGCGAGCCCAGCTGGCCGGGGTGCGGGTACTCGCACACACACCGTGGACCGAAACCCTCGACGACCAACTCATCTCGGATCTGGCCCGCGACACAACGATCATCTCCACAATCGACATCCACGGCTGGGGCGAACCCACCCCAGACCGTGAGATCGCCCTGAAGAACCTGCGCCGCTTCCACCGCGCCGGAGGCGTCGTACGGTACGGGACAGATCTCGGTAACGGCCCGCAGCCTCCCGGCGTGAACGCCCGCGAGATCATCGCACTCACCGACGCCGGGCTGAACCCAGCCGATGTGCTGGCCGCGATCACTGGCGCACCGCTGCGGCCCGGCACCCCCGCGAACCTGAGCGTCGTGCCCGGCGACCCCCTTGCCGACCCCGCCGTCCTCGGACAAGCGCGCGCTGTCCTCAAGGCCGGGCAGAGCATCATCGGCTCGATCGGATGAGTCGGCCGTGGAACTGTTCCTGATCCGGGCCGGCAGACCTGTCCGGCTCCCTATCCATATCCCTCGCATCCCCGTGTTATCGATCTGCTCAGATCTCGAGAGGTTCTGATGTCCGACCTGGATAAGGCAGCCGCAGCGGTCCGCACTCTCGCGGGCGCGCCCTCGAACCCGTTCCCGGCCTATGCTCGGTTACGCGACTCTTTGCCGGTGTTCTTCGACGATTCCCTGGACATGTACCTGATCACCCGCTACGAGGACTGCCACCGGGCTTTGAGCAGCCCACATGTGCGGGTTCCCGATCATGTCTGGCACGACCGCGTCATGCCCGACTGGCGAGAGCATCCGGCGGCCGTCTGGTGTTTCACCAGCCTGCCGTTCGAAGGCCATTCGAGTCACGCCCGGATCCGGCGACTGGTGAACAAGGCGTTCACGCGGCGCCGGGTGGACTCTCTGGTGCCGGCGATACATCAGGTGGTTACCGGGCTACTCGATACGCTCGAAGAACACGGCTCGGACAACACCGTGGTGGATCTCCAGGATGTGGTCGGGTTCCGGCTGCCGGTCGCGGTCATCGCCTCCCTGGTCGGTGTGCCCGATACCGATCTGCCCCGGTTCCGATGGGTTTTCGGCGATATCCTGCGGGTGATGGACCTGGTGGTCGACGATACGACCCTGGCACGCGCGAATGCCGCCATGGTGGAGGTGCGCGAATACTTCACCGAACTGCTCCGGTATCGCCGTGAGCACCCGGCCGACGATCTCGCCTCCGGCCTGCTCGCCGCGTGCGACGAGGACGGGGACCGGCTCAACGAAGAGGAACTGCTCAGCCTGGTCATTCTCCTGTTCACTGCCGGCTTCGAAACCACTACGCTGACCATCGGTACCGGCACCTGCGCATTGCTGGCCGACCGCGACCAGTACGACCTGCTGCGCAATGATCCTTCGCTGGCCGCGGGCGCGGTGAGCGAGGCCCTGCGGTGGGATTGCGCGCTGCACAGAGTGATTCGCGTGACCGACGAGCTCATCCGGATCGGAGATGTCACTGTGCCCGGTGGCTCGGTGATCGCGCCGTTGCTGGGCGCCGCCAACCGGGACCCGCAGGTGTTCCAGGATCCGGACCGATTCGATATCCGGCGGTCCGGGCCGCGACCGTTGACCTTCGGTGGGGGCGCGTATGTGTGCCTGGGCAATGCCCTCGCTCAGACCGAGCTGGAGGTCTATTTCGCCGAGTTGAGCCGGCGGTTCCCCGATATGGAGCTCGCCGGCGAGCCCGAACGCCGACGCGGCTACGTCCGCGGCCTGGACACTCTGCCGGTCACTCTGGGACGACCCATCGAAAACCGTTCGGGCCGTAGAAGTTCGGAGAATCTGTCGTGCCCGCACCGCACCGCCCCGCACCACGGCTGACCGCCGGACCGGAAGAACTACCGACTGCCCGAACCCACTGGAGGAACCATGCCCGACAAGCACCCGCACCTCCCGGCGCAGCTACCCCGGATGCTTTCGGACGGGCTACTGTTGCGCCACGCCGTCCCGCAGGATCGGGACGCGCTCGGTGATCTGTTGGCGTCGGTACACGCAGCGCCGGACGGGACACCGAACGCCACCGTCGGACGTTGGCAGCGGGATCTGTTCGACAAGGGCCACCCCACGATCGGTACCGAAGACATGCTCGTCGTACAGGACCCACACGGCGAGCTGGTGTCCAGTTTTCTGATGGTTCCGCAAACCTGGTCGTATGCGGGAGTACCCGTCGGTGTCAGCCTCATGGAGCTGGCGGCCACCCGACCCGACTACCGCGGCCACGGACTGTCGAAAACACAGCTGACCGCTTTACTCGAGCTGAGCACATGGCGCGGGGACCTGATCCAGGGCATTACCGATATCTTGTCTTTTCGCAGCGATACCGGTCTGCTCCCGGCGATCACCCAACGAGCCGGTCGCGGTGGGCATATTCGAGAGCTCCCCGCGGTCCGCGAAGGCAGTGAACCGGTCGCGATTCGAGCCGCAACAGTCGACGACATCGCGTTCCTCGTCGATACCGAAGCTCGGGCGATGAACAGGGGGCTCATCTCGTGCCTCCGCGACGAGGCGCAGTGGCGCCATGAGCTGTGCGGCCGCGACGTCGGCAGTATGGTGCACAGTCGGATACTGATCATCGAGACGACCGGCGGACCGGTCGGGTATCTGGTGCTCGGCTACGGCGGCACCCCCAGCTTCCCCATTCCCGGCTGGCTGCCCGGCCTACCGTGCCCGGAGCCGGCGGTATCGATCGCCCGCTTCGAACTGGGACCAGAGGTTTCCTGGTTCGACGTCGTGCCCAGCGTGCTCCGGCAACTCACCCTGCCCGACCGAGGGGAGCCGGAAAGCTACATGCTGTGGCTGGGCCGAGCGCACCCCGCCTACGACATACTCGGCGACCTGCTGATCCGGCGACCGCCCGAGATAGGCTGGTTCCTCCGCATACCCGATGTGGCAGCGCTACTCCGCGAGATCGCGCCGGTGTTGGAGCAGCGTCTGATCGGTACCGCGGCCGAGGCCTTCAGCGGAGAGCTCCACCTCGACCTCTATCGGGCCGGGATCCGATTTTCCTTCGACAGCGGGAAGCTGAGCGCGGTCGAGCCGTGGCCAGGACACAGCCGACGAGCATCGGACGCCTCACTGCCCGCGCAGATGTTCCACCAGATGATCTTCGGCCACGCCACCTGGGCCGAGTTGTCCCGCGCCTTCCCCGACTGCCGCCTGCAAACCACTCGCGGCAGCACGCTGCTCCCCCTCTTGTTCCCCGCACAGCAGTCGGATGTCTGGCCGCTCATCTGACAGCTTCGCCCTCGGGCCGGCCGGCCCGAACATCAATGTTTCGACCCGCTACCGCAACAGGAGAATGTGTATGGCCGCCAACTTGGGAAAAGTGACCGCCGAGTTCCACGGCCAGGTCCTGGCACCCGGTCACCAGGACTACGACGCCGCCCGCCTCATCTGGAAGGGCATCGACCGGCAGCCGGCGCTGATCTTCCGATGCGCCGACGTAACCGACGTCCGGCGAGCACTCGAGTACGCGCACGACGCGGGGTTGCCCTTCGCCGTCGCAGGGGCCGGACACGATGTCGCGGGCAGGTCTGTTCCCGACGGCGGCATCGTATTGTCCACCGCCCGGCTGCGCCAGGTCACGATCGACCCGGTCGGGAAGGTCGCCCGGCTCGGCGCGGGCGTCCAGTGGGGTGAGCTGGCGGCCGCGGCTGTCCCGTACGAACTGGCCACAACCGGCGCCGCGTCCGCCTCCGTCGGGGTGGCCGGTTTCTCGCTGCACGGCGGGTACGGGCTGTTGATGCGCAGTTGCGGGACCGGATGCGACAACATCATCGAAGTCGACATGGTCACACCGGATGGGACACACCGCACCGTCAACCAGCACACCGACCCGGATCTGCTGTGGGCCGTGCGCGGCGCCGGCGCCAACTTCGGCGTAGTCACCTCCCTCACCCTTCGTATGCACACCGTCCCGCGAGTCACCGTCGGGGTCGTCTCCTACCCGGTAACGCGGGCACGAGACGTCCTGCGGGCCTATCGGCAGATCACCGCGACCGCGCCGAACGAACTCGTCACCGACTTCTACTACAAGGTCAACCTCGACGGAACCCGCACCGCCAGCATCGGCATCTGCTTCAACGGTGCCCGCGTCGACGCCGAACGCGCGCTCGAGGCGCTCACCGGCCTAGGCCGGCCGTGGCGCGATGCCTTGCGCGAAGCGAGTGCCGTCGAGTTGCATGCCCTGCACAACACCAGCACTCCGTACGGCCCCCGATACCACCTCCGCAGCCACTACCTGGACGAGCTGAGTGACGAGGTCATCGAATTGATCCTCGACCAGGGCAAACGCATCACCGCGCCGCTCACCGGAATCTTCCTCGAACACCTCGGCGGCGCGATCGCCACGGTGCGCCCGGACGCCACCTCTTTCCACGGCCGCGATGCCCGGTACTCCTTTCTGGCCATCGCCGGATGGACCGAACCCGAGCAAGACGAGACCCACAAAGTATGGACTCGCGAGCTCAGCAAAAGTTTGGAACCATTGTCGATGGATGCCTGCTATGCCAATTACCTCGACGACGATGAGGACAACCGCATCGCCTGTGCCTACGGTCCCGGATACGAACGCCTGACAGCCCTCAAGCAGATCTACGACCCGACCAACCTCCTGCGCGGAAACCGCAACATCCCGCCGACGGCCCGGTGATCCGACGCGGATCGCCCACGCACCCCGGCCACTGACCTGCTCGCGACGCGCAATGCCCGCGTCTATCCGAGAGCACCGCGTAGTTCCGGCAATGACGCGGAGTTCGGTGGCCGGTTTCGGTCATCAATCCCTGCTGGCTTTTCGACCGGGCAGGTACGGAAGGCCGTCTACCGCGGCGTCGTCTCCACCCGGCGGCCACCCGCCGTTACCGGCCCGGGCCGGTAACGGCGGGTGGCCGCCGGCTCGGATGCTGCCGGGCCAGCGCGCGGCCGATGACCCGGGCACCGTCGGAGAACGCGCCCGGATTCGGCCCGGAGTAGTTGATCCGGAGGTAGGCGCCGGTGGGCTCGGCGGGGAACCATTCGTCGCCGGGAGCCACCACCACGCCGCCGTCCTCGCAATCCCGTACCAGCCGGGCCGGATCGGTGTGTTCGGGTAGCCGGACCCAGAGGTTGAGCCCGCCCCGCGGCACCAGTTCCGGAACCGCGTCGGGGGCGTGTTCCCGGAGCGCGGTCAGCAGCAGGTCGCGGCGGATGGCCAAGCGCTGTCCGAGACCGCGCAGGTGGGTACGCCACCCGGGATGAGACACCACATCGAGCGCGACCGCCTGCAGCAGCCCGCTCACGTACATGGATTCGGCCTGGGCATCGGAGAGAATCCGGTCGCGGGCCGGCCCGCGCGCGACCACGGCGGCGATCCGGACCGACGGGGAGACGCTCTTGGTGAGCGATCGCAGATAGATCACATGCCCGCTGTCGTCCCGCGCGGCCAGCGGGACGGGCACCGAATCGATACCGAAATCGTGCGCCCAGTCGTCCTCGATGAGGAAGGCACCGTACTCGCGCACCACCTCGAGCACCCGCGTGGCGGTCTGCGGAGCCCACTGGGCCCCGGTGGGATTGGCGAAATGAGGTTGCGCGTAGAAGGCGCGGGCCCCGGTCTGTTCGAATGCGCGGGCCAGTTCCGCCGGCCGCGGACCCTGCGGACCGCTCGGGACCGGCACCACCCGCACCCCGGCTCGCTCGGCGGCCATCAACGCACCCCAGTAGGTCGGCGATTCCACCAGCAGCGGCCGGCCGGGGCCGACCAGCGATTGGAAGGTCGTGTTCAAGCCGCTCTGGCTGCCGCCGAACACGATCACCTCGCCGGGCACCGGCGGCAGCACCCCGGCCGGGGTCACCGTCGCCAGCTCGGTGGCGAACCAGCTCTGCAGCTCCGGGGCCCCCGCGGTCGGCGGGCGGCCGATCGCGGCATCGCCGCGCGCGGCCCGCGCGAAGGCGGCGCGGACCAGGCGAACCGGCAGCAGTTCCCGGTCGGGGTACCCCGAATGTAGGGCGATCCGGTCGTTGGGCACCGTCCGTAGGACGGTGGATATCCGGGCGCGCCGACCCCGCGGTGTACCGAGGGCCGCGGTCTGCCAGCCGTAGTCGGCCGGACGGGCCGGGCGCACCGTCTGGACGAATGTGCCGACCCCGGGCCGACTCTCCACCAACCCCTGGGCCACCAGTGCCCGCAACGCCTTCTGGACGGTGACCGGGCTCGCCGAGTACCGCGCGACGAGGGTGCGGCTGGACGGCAGCCTGGCCCCGGCGGGGGCCGTGGCGATCCACGCGCGGAGGTCCGCGACGATCCGCGAACTGCTATCGTCGGACATGAAGGAACATAGTAGCGCTACTCGACAGCCTCGCGCACCGCTATCGTCCACTCGCACCGGACCGGCCTGGGGGTTGCTGGGCGTGGCGGCATTCTCGCTCACCGTCCCACTCACCCGGATCACGGTGGCCGAGGGCGGAATGTCGCCTTTGTTCGTCGCCTCCGCCCGCGCCGTCGTCGCTACCTTCCTGGCCGCCACGGCACTGCTCGTGACGCGTCAGCCGCTGCCCCGCGGCCGGCAATGGATCCGGCTCGGTGTCGTCGCGGCCGGTGTGGTCGCGGGCTTCCCTCTGCTCACCAGCTTCGCGCTCACGATGACCTCGGCGGGCCACAGCGCGGTGGTGATCGCGCTACTCCCGGCGGCCACCGCCGTCCTGGCGGTACTGCGGACCGAGGAACGACCACCGCGCGCGTTCTGGTGGGCCGCCGCGACGGGAGCGGTGGCGGCCGTGGGCTTCGCGGTGTTCCACGGGGGCGGGTTCGCCGGTCTCCAGTGGCCGGATCTACTGCTGTTCGGCGCGGTCGTCGCGGCCGCCGCCGCATACGCCGAGGGCGGACTACTGGCCCGCGAACTCGGGCCCTGGCAGACCATTTCCTGGGCACTCGTCCTGTCCGCGCCGCTGATGGCCGTGCTGAGCGGTATCGCGGTCGCTGCCCAGCCGTTAACCGCTTCCCCGGCACAGTGGGCGTCGTTCGCCTACCTGGGTGTGGTCAGCATGTTCCTCGGCTTCCTGGCCTGGTATCGCGGCCTCGCCTACGGTCCGATGGCACAGGTCAGCCAGATCCAGCTGGTCCAGCCGGTGCTGACCCTCGGCTGGGCCGCGCTGCTCCTGGGCGAATCCCTGACCTTGTCGACCGCACTGGGCGCGCTCGCGGTCATCGCGTGCGCCGGCGGCGCGGTGCGTACGCGGCTCGCGCGCCCCACACCGGATGCCGCAAGCCCACTCGGTTCCGGTGTGCTCCGGCGCGGCTCGGTGCCACCGCCCGAGCGCGTTTCCGGTGCCACCGCCCGGCGCGGCGCCGCGCCGGGCGCGCCGGAACAGCGATCGGATCCCGCGCCGGCGTCGGCCGACCGGTGATCATGGTGGTTCCGCTCACCCTCGGGAATCCGGCGCACACCCCGTTCGTTACCGCAGTGGAGCCCGGCGATCGGGCTCGCGGACGAGGGAGCAGTACCCGCATCGCGACAAGACTGACTCGGAAGGGTTCGTCATGTCCTGGGTCGTCCTGCTGCTGTCGGGGGTGCTGGAGGCCGTCTGGGCCGCCGCGCTGTCGGCCTCGCACGGTTTCCGCCGATGGAAACCCACTGTTCTGTTCGTCGTGGCGCTTGTCCTGAGTATGGCCGGCCTCGCGTGGGCGATGATCGATCTGCCGACCGGTACCGCCTACGCCGTCTGGGTGGGTACCGGCGCGACATTGACCGTCGCGTGGGCCGTCGTCACCGGCCGCGAACGCGCGGATACCGCCCGCGTGCTGTTGCTCTCCCTGCTCATCGTATCCGTGGTGGGCCTGAAGGCGGTGAGTTGACCATGGCGTGGATCATCCTGCTGGCCAGCGCTGTCTGCGAAGCGGTCTGGGCGACCGCGCTCGGCAGATCGGCGGGTCTGACCGAACCGGTGGCGGCGACCGTATTCTTCGTCGCGCTGGCGGCGAGCATGCTCGGGCTGGGCCGGGCGGTGCGTGATATTCCGATCGGCAGCGCCTATGCCGTCTGGACCGGTGTCGGCACCGCCCTGACCGTGTCCTATGCCATGATCACCGGCAGCGAGACGGTCACGCTCGCGAAGGTGGTGTGCCTGACCGGGATTGTGGTCGCGGTCATCGGGCTGGAACTGCTCCCGCACGAGAAGCGGGAGGAGTAGCGGTCGCTCCGCGCGGCGGTACTTCCGCCGCGCGGAGGTCGGTCCACGGCAACGGTTTTCAACATTGCGAGCCTATTTGTTGCTTTGTAGGCTGACCGGCATGGTCAGTCCGAGCACCCGGGCCCCGGCTTTCGTCGCACCCCGGCCGCTGCGGGTCCTCGGCGCGGTCATCGACGCCTACCGGAACATTTTCGTCTCCGGACCCGCGGCACCGCTGCTGTCCCGTCCGAACCCGGTGCACCGCAGCGGGTTCGACCTGCGGCTCGTGGTGGACGATATCCGGGAGGAAGCCGACGGAGTCCGCGGATTGCACCTGCGCGCGGCCGACGGCGGGCTGCTTCCGGCCTGGCGACCGGGCGCCCACCTCGACCTCTTCCTGCCGTCCGGACGGCTGCGGCAGTATTCGCTCTGCGGTAACCCCCGCGAGCGGCTCCGCTACCGGATCGCGGTCCGGCGGATCGACGACGGCGCGGGCGGTTCGCTGGAGATGCACCGCGATCTCCGCCCCGGCGACCCGCTCCGGGCCCGGGGCCCGCGCAACGCCTTCACCTTCGTGGCGGCCCCGGCATATCTGTTCCTCGCCGGCGGTATCGGCATCACCCCGATCCTGCCGATGGTCCGGGCCGCGGGTGGGCGCGGCCGGCTGATCTACACCGGCCGTTCCCGGGCCACCATGCCGTTCGTCGCGGACCTACCCGGAGCCGATATCCGCCCCGATGATGAATACGGTCCCCCGAATATCCCGGAACTGCTCGCGACCGCCCCGCCCGGGGCGGCGGTCTACGTCTGCGGCCCGCCGCCGATGCTGGCCGCGGCCCGGCGCAGCATCTTCGAGCACAATCCCACCGGCTCCCTACATACCGAACAGTTCTCCGCGCCCGCCGTACTCGACGGCGCGGAATTCGACCTGACCCTGGCACGGACGGGCCGTACGGTCCGGGTGGGCGCGCGGGAGACCGCGCTCACCGCGATCGGCCGGGTCGTCCCCGACGTCGCCTATTCGTGCCGCCAGGGTTTCTGCGGTACGTGCCGGACGGCGGTGCTCGCCGGTGAGGTGGACCACCGCGACCGGGCGCTCCCCGAATCCGAACGCACGACCCATATGTTGCCCTGCGTATCGCGCGCGGCGGGCGGCGCACTGGTTCTCGACCTCTGAGCCGGATCGGGTGGATGCCCCGGCTACTACCGGACCCCCTGCGGCCGGCATGCGGGACGCCACCCGAATTGGGATTTCGAATATCGTTATCGCACAAGAGAATTCGATGCCGACTCGCACGGGATCAGCTGATGTCTCATCGCCCGGACGCAGTCCGCCCGTCGACAGGATCGGCCATCACGCCGCCCGGGACGCGCCGTGCGCTCACCGAAGAAGCGACATACCTCGCGCCGGACGCCGACGCACGGATTCCGTTCGAAGCCGGGCCGGCGACCCCGCTCGGTTCAGGGATAGACCAACTCGCGATAGGTATCCAGGATCTTCTGGATCGAGGAGGTGACGTGCAGCTCGCCGTTGAGCGGCGCCCATTCGTACCCGGCGTGCGCACTCAGCACCACCGGCGCGGTCGCCGCCACCTCGACGGCGAAGTGCAATCGCCGCACCGGTTTCCCCGCGGGGGACAGATAGTCGAAATCGCCGATGTGATGGCGGACATCCGTGACGATCAAACCCGTCTCTTCCTGCACCCCGCGAATGAGCGCTCCGGTCACCGATTCTCCCGGTTCGACGGTTGCGCCGGGAAGTTTCAGGGTGGGACTGATCGGTCCGGTACTGGGCAGTTCGAGTAAGAGAACTTCCCCACCCCGGTCGACGATCGCACCCACCCGCAGTCCGACCCCGTCCCGCTCGCCACGCGGCAGGGTCTCGTCGAACATGGATACCGACATATGCGGTTTCACCAACCTTCGATCGGGCGGACTCGCCTCGGTCACGCCGTAGGCGAGCTCTTCGATATTACCGTGTCGTGACCATCGGATGACAGCGGATGAACCGAAGTGAGCTGCACAACAGTGCGCTCCGGCCCGGCCGGCCGCGTATATCCGGTAGCAGGAACACGCGTCCACGCCGAGGGAATCGCGCCGGTGAATCCGGTTGCTCGCCAGCGCGTTCCGGAGTCCGAACAATCTCCCGGCGATACCCTCACCGGCACCGCGACCGATACGAATCCGCACTCGCCGCGACCATCTCCGGTGACATCCACTTGTGACGGACACCTCGCTGTTACAGAAGCGGCGGCCACGGTCGAACTCGCGCCCGAAGCGGGCGCCACGGCGTTCGCAGTAAGGTCGCAGCGGGGCATGCCATTTCCGAAATTCGGAAATCATCCCTATGCGAGCGGGTGCCCCGGCATGATCGGTATCGGGTCGTCCAACGACCGGCAATGCCGGAAAGAGCTCGGTCCGTGCCCTCGTCGCGAACCCCACCCTCGAACTCGTCGGCTGCTATGCGTGGACACCGGCGAAAGTGGGCCTCGATGCCATCACCCGCGAACTCGACCATCGGCCCTGCGGAGTCCACGGATACCGCAGCGCTGCCGAGGCCTACGCTGAACACCTGAGCAGCGGTGATGTGCTGACCCTTTGAGACCGCCATCGTTTTCCGGCAGGGCGCCGCAGCTTGAACCATCCGCCCGCCGTCAACTCGGGTGGCGCCGATGCCGTGACCGTGCGGCTCGCCGGACGGAACGACGCAGGGCCGGCGGGCGCGAAGCCGTCAGTCGAGAGCGTGGGCGCGGCAGATCCGCAGAATCTCCTCGGACAGTTCGGGCTGGACGTGGCTCACGGCGCGGGCGAGGGCCATCGCCCCTACAAGTCGACTGAGCAGCAGCACCGCGCGCTCCCGCGCCTCCTGTGAGGTGATCTCCCCGTCGTGCTCGCGGGCGAACTCTTCGGCGAAGCCGGTGAGGTACCCCTCCACGCCGGTTGCGTAGGCGCTCTGCACCGTGTCGGTGTGTCGTCCGGCGTCGGTGACCAGGGAGGCAGAGGGGCAACCGCCGTCCGAGGCATCGCGGTGGGCGGCCGAAAGGTAATTGTCCACCACTCGCTTCAGCGGTGGGCCGGTGAGATCGGCGCCTTCCTCGAGGGCCTGGTCCAGGAAGCCCAGAGAGGCTTTGAACGAGGCACCGCACGCCTCGGCGGCCAGATCGCCTTTGGACGCGAAGTGGTTGTAGAAGCCGCCGTGGGTCAGGCCCGCCTCCTTCATCAGTTCGGCGATCCCTACGGCATCGACGCCCTGCGAACGGAACATGCGCCCGGCCGCCTCGACGATGTTCTGCCGGTTCCTGGCCTTGTCTTCCTTGGTTATCCGCGGCATGGCCGCCCTCCTGCGTCGGCAGTGTTTGACATTTTCAATGTTACCCCTCATTATTCATTTTTAATGATGAGCATCATCAAAGATTGAATGGAGGCTCTTGTGCCCACCGTGGAGTACACGCGGCACGGGGAAGCCGCACAGGTACCGACGCCGAAGGAGGAGGCGCTGCCCCTTCGCCCCCATCGACCTCGGAACACTGCGTGAGGGAGGGCGCCTCATTCAGCTCGGCGGCCCCCTGTCCGCCCTCCACGCCCTGAAGCAGGACTGATCCCACCAACTCGCTCGCGCTCCTCATGCCCCACGACGAGCGACTTCCGCAACGAAAGAGATCCTCATGCCCGATCGGACCTCAGCACCCAGCATCCAACCCCTCCTGCAGCCCGTTCAGCTGGGCGCGCTCGAGCTGCCCAACCGCGTCGTCATGGCTCCCATGACGCGCTCCCGGGCCGATAACGAGGAACTGGCCCCCACCGCCCTGCACGCCACCTACTACGCGCAGCGCGCCGGCGCCGGCCTGATCATCAGCGAAGGGACCTGGGTCAGCACGGACGCGATCGGCTTCATCAATGTCCCAGGTATCTACACCGACGGCCAGACCGCCGGCTGGACCGAGGTCACCGAAGCCGTGCACGCCGCGGGAGGCAGGATCGTCTCGCAACTCGGCCACGCCGGCGCCGCCTCGCACCCGGATCACCACGGCGGCAGGCTCCCCGCCGGCCCTTCAGCGATCAATCCTCACGAGATGTCCTTCACCCCTGATGGCCCGAAGGACTCCCTCACCCCACGCGCCCTGAGCGCCGCAGAGATCGCCACCACGATCGGCACCTATCGGCGGGCGGCCGCCAACGCCCTGCGTGCCGGGTTCGACGGTCTGGAGATCCACGCGCAGGTGTCCCATCTCGTGGCCCAGTTCCTCAACCCGCGGCTCAACCAGCGCACCGACGCCTACGGCGGCAGCAGTGAGAAGCGAGCCCGGTTCCTCATCGACATCGTGGATGCCGTCAGCAGCGTATGGGGCAGCGACCGCATCGGAGTCAAACTCTCGCCCTACTGGAATCACGGGCCTGCCTTCACAGCAGATGCCGAGACGCTGGAGGAGTACGACCAGCTCCTCGAGGGCCTCAACGACAGCAACCTGGCCTACCTCCACCTCCTCGGCCCGGAACCCGATACGGGAACCGACACCCTCACCGCATTCACCCGCTACCGCGCCCACTACCGCGGCGCCGTCATCGCCAACCTCGGCTTCACGCGAGCGAGCGGCAACGAGCTGCTCGAACGGCAGCTGGCCGACGCGGTTTCCTTCGGCGCCCCCTTCATCGCCAATCCAGACCTCGTCGATCGATTCACCCACGGCCACCCTCTCGCCGCCGGCAACCGTGACACGTACTTCGCGGGTGACGCGGAGGGATACACGGACTACCCCGCGATGACCGGGTCCCACTAGGGTCTGCCGTTCGGGTTCATGCGGCAGGTCTCGGGGTGTCGCACGCACATTTGCGGCGTTGTCACCGGCTGCCGACGGCTCTTGACATTTTTATGAAGACCGGTCTACTTTTTTCCTATGGGAGCCAAAGGAGCCGAGACCCGGCAGCGGATGATCAACGCGACCCGGTCCTCGATCGAGCGTCAGGGCTATTTCGGCACCGGACTGAACCAGATCCTCACCGAGAGCGGCACCCCGCGGGGTTCGCTGTATTTCCATTTCCCCGGCGGTAAGGACGAACTGGTCGCCGCGGCCCTCACCCAGACTTCCGGACTGATCGACGCCGCCCTCGACGCGGCCGACCTCACCGATCCGGCCGGTGCGGTCGCCGGGTTGATCACCCTGCTCGGCGAGCGGCTCGAGGCCTCCGACTGGGAGAACGGATGCCCGGTCGCCACCGTCGCCCTCGAGGTCGCGGGCACCAACGACGCGGTACAGCAGGCGTGCGCCCAGGTGTACGCCCGCTGGACCGAGGCGCTGCGCATCATCTTGCGGGCCGCCGGATATCGCGAGGCCGACGATCTCGCCGTCGCCCTACTCTCCCTCGTCGAGGGTGCGCTGCTGCTCGCCCGCACCCATCGCAGTCGCGATCCGCTGGATCGGGCCGCACGCGTCGCCCGCACCCTGCTCTGACCCCGTCCACCCGGCCGGGGCTTTCCGCTCCCAAACAAATATGTAGACCAGTCTAGTTAGGAAGTGGTTATGAGTACTCCCGATACCGTCGTCTTCGGGGCGGCGGGATTCATCGGCCGCGCCCTCGTCGCCCGGCTGCTGCAGCAGGGCCACACCGTCGCCGCGGCGGTCCGCCCCGGTACCGAAGCGCGGCTCCTGTCCTGGCTGCACGACCGGGATCTCGATCGAGAGCGGCTCACCGTACACGGCTGCGATATCACCGATCCCGGCCTGGGCCCCCTGGGCGCGGCACCCTGGGACGACGTGCGCGACGTCTACAACTGCGCCGCGCGGTTTTCCTTCGGGCTCGATCCCGCCCAGGCCCGGGCGGTCAACCTCGACGGCGCTCTCCACGTACTGCGCTGGTCCGCCGCCCGCCCGCGGCTACGCCGGCTCGTGCACATCACCGGCTACCGGGTCACCGTGCCGGAATCCGCCGAACACGACTACGCCGTCGGTGCCTACGGCGCCTCCAAATTCGAAGCGGACGCCGTGCTGCGCGAACAGGCCGCGGCCGCCTCGGTCCCGCTGACCGTCGCGAATCCGAGCACCGTCGTCGGGCCCGGTCAGTACATCGGCCTGGCCGAACTCGTCCGCGATCTGTGGCACGGCGCGCTACCCGCGCTGCCCGGCGACGCGGAGACCCTGCTCCCGATCCTGGACCTGGAATACTTCGTCGATTTCCTTACTCTGCTCCCGCAGCAGCCCGATACCGCCGGCCGCTCCTACACCGTGCTCGATCCGGCCAGTCCGCCGCTCCCGGAACTGATCGGGCTGCTGGCCCGGCATATGCACGTCCGCGCGCCCCGTCTCACCCTCCCCGTCGGCCTGGTGGCGCGGCTGCCCCGCCGGTTTACCGGAGTGGATGCCGAACGACTGGCCTTCATCTCCGGTGATCGCTACGACACCTCCGCCGCCGACGCGGTGGCCGCGCGCGCCGGACTCGTCCATCCCGCCGCCGAAACCGTACTGCGGGACTGGGCGGATCACCTGGTGAGCAGCCGATTCGGCGCCGCCGAAGCCGATTCCGCCGCGGGCTTCGACCACGGTCTCTGGGTCTCCGGCGAGCGACGCACGCCGGACTACGTCCTGCTGCACGGACTTCCCACCGACAGCGAAGCCTGGCGCGAGGTCCGTGGGTACCTCGACACCCCCACCCTCGCCGCCGACCTTCCCGGCCTGGGCCGGTCCGCACCACGGCATGGCGAACCGGACCGGTGGCTCGACGATCTGCTGGCGCCGGTCGCCGGCCGCCCGGTGCTGGTGGGCCATTCCCTCGGCTGCGTGCCGGCACTCCGATATGCCGCCGCCCATCCCGACCGCGTCGCGGGCGTGATCCTGGTAGCCCCGGCCTTCCTGCAGCGCGGCAGCTCCCGCCTCGCCCGCACCCCGATCGCCACCGCGCTGCTGCGCCGCCTGCCACCCGCGCGACTGGCCGCGCTGCTGGGTATCCCGGCGGGCCCGGCACTGGACAGTGCCGGCGCGAACCTGCGCCGCCCCGGGGTGGCCCGGTGCACGGTCGCGGCGCTACGCGCCGCCGGGAAACCGGACGCCCACTTGACCGCCCGCCGCCTCCTCGACCAACTGCGCGTGCCGGTCCACCTGGTGACCGGGTCCCGCGATCCGCTCACTGCCGCGGTCACCGCCCCGATCACCGAGATCGCGGGCGCCGGTCACTATCCGCATCTCACCCATCCCGAACAGGTCGCCCGGGTTCTCGATTCGGTCCGGAAGGAGTTCGCGGACAGCACCCGTTCAGCGATGGCACCGGGCCGGTGATCGGGCCGCGGCGTGAGCCGGGCGACCCTGTCCGACCGGTCCTCGACCGACCGGCAGCGCTGGGGTCCTGGTCGGCCCCGCTCCCGCCGCGGCAATGGTCCCTGGATCGATCGCCGCCAACCCGACCGGCGATCGACCCGAGCACGCACGACCGGCGATCGATGGCCAGGCCACCGATCGCCGGTCTCACCTACGAATTCCTCATCGCGACAGCGAGTCCCGCAGCGCGGCCACGCCGGCGCGGCGCTCGTAGGCGATCCAGGCGAAGACCACCGCCAGTACCAGCGGGAAGATCGCCATCGCGGGCTCACCGGCGATGAACGCCTGCGTCCCGGCGGCGAGCACGGTGAGCACCGACAGGCCCACGGCAGCAAGGGCAGCCAGCCGCGGCACCAGCAGACCGATACCACCCGCGACCTCGACCAGCCCGATGAAAACGAGCAGCGCGAACGGGATCGTCAAATTCTCGGGAGCATTGTCGGCCAACGCGTTCGGTATCACGAGCTTCGGCCCGCCCGAAGCGATGACGAAGAACAGGCCGAGCAGGATCTGCAGGGTCCACAGGACCCGGTTACGGATCGTGCCGGGACGGCCGGCGATATCGGCGGAGGCGGCGGCGGGGCTGGTGGTAGTCATTTCCGGTCCTTCGGGTCGGTCGCGCCGGGTTGGTAGCGCGTTCAACCGATACGACGGCACGCAGCCGCAGGACTCATCGCCGGCCACGAAAATTGTTGCGTGCCCCGGTCACGATCGCACCGGCAGCAGACCCGGCGCCACGGTCCGCGGGTCGACCCCGGCGAACGCCAGCGCGATGAACAGCCCGGCCACCTCCTCGGTTTGCCGCGCCCGGGCCAGCGACCCCACCACCACCGGTTCCGCCCCGGCATCGCGCACCAGCTTTTCGACCACGCGCAGCGCGCCGGGGTCGTCCCCGCACAAGACGACCGTCGTCGCCGTGCCGTCCGCCCCCCACTGTGTGGACGGCACCAGATGGAACCCCTTCACCACCAGGCCGCCCGGGGCCGCCGCGGCGATCCGTTCGGCATTGGATCCGCCCGCCGGGCCCAGCACCACGCCCACCCCGTGTTCGACCGGGTTGGTCGGGTCGATGATCGGTATCCCCGCCAGATCTCCGTTGCTCCCACCAGCGGCCGCCAGCACTACGGCCGCCGCGTCCCAGGGCACCGCGAGCAGGACCGCATCCGCTGCGCGTATCGCCTCGCGGGCCGGGGCCGAGCGGGTCGCGCCGCCGAGCCGCCGGGCCAGCGCCGCCGCCTTATCCGGCGACCGTCCCGCCACGGTGACCCGGTGCCCCGCCCGCGTCCAACATCCGCCCAGCGCTCCGGCCAGATGGCCCGTTCCCAGAATCGCTATCCGCACCCTCGTGCTCCTCCGTCGTCGCGAACCGTGTACGAGGGCTACCGTAGGGAGCGGATACGCACCGATCGGTGCGTATCGGACCGCGACGCTGGTGGGCGATGACCGATTATCACAACCGCACCGACCCCGTCGCCGACTGCCGGTTGCGAGGCGCACTGGACCTGTTCGCCCACACCTGGGACCCGGTGATCCTCGCCGCCCTCGCCGACGGTCCCCGGCGACGCGTCGACCTGCGCATCGGAATCGGCGGTATCCGCGACAAAACGCTCACCGAGGCGCTGCGTCGGCTGCTCGGACGCGGCCTGGTCGCCCGACGACCCGATCCGGACGCGCCGCCCGGAGTCGAATACCGGCTGACCGAACTGGGCGTCGGCCTGGTGGACGGGCCGTTGCGCGCGCTGGCCGCCTGGGTGCGCGACCACGGCGACGAACTGCGTGTCCCCGAGGGCGCGGATCCGCCGCTGCGCCGCGTCCGCTGACCGTGCGCCCACCCGGACTCACCGTGGCCGCAGCGCACTCTCCGGTCGGTCGGCGCCGGTTCCGTAGGCCGCCAGGAACATCCGGACCGCGGTGGTGGCGATCGCCCGGAGTTCGGCGGGCGGGACTTTACGGGTGCCGTGGGCGGACCGGTTCATCAGCAGTCCGGTGAGCAGCGCGAGGAATCGTTCGACGTCGTGTGACGATGCCACACCCGCCGGCTCCCTCACCCGGATCGGGTGACGACGGGCCGGACACGCCCGTCCTAGAGTGCGCTCATTGGCGAACCCCACGCCGATCGGTGCCGGCCCGCTATCGCCTCCCGTGCGGAGCGGATCGAATACGGCGCCCGGCAGCGTGACCGTGTCCCGTTCGCCGCGATCGCCGCGGCGGCGGCCGCTCCCGAACGTGACCCGCTGGCCCTGCTGGAGTCGCAGACTCCGATGCGGGTGCCCGAACTCGTCCCGGTCCGCTACGGCCGGATGGCGGTCTCCGAAGAAAGAGGCTGGCCGCGAGCCTCGCGGTCGCCGGGCGCGACAACGGCTTCAAGAGAAACAGCGGCGCCGGATCATCCGCGCCTGCGTGGCCGAGTACCGCGAGACCATGAGCTATCAGGCCGGACGCGGTGAGCTGGCCGTCTGGTACTCGCATATCGACGCCGCGACGGATATGGCCGAGTTGCGGGAGGTCCTCGATTCGCAAACGCGTCCGCAAGACCATCGACAAAGCCTGGGGTCGCGACAGTTTTCAGGCGCTGTCCAAGCTGACCACGCCGTGCGACGGGCAACCGCGCATCGTGAGCATGCCGCCGCTGATCGTCCCGGTGGAGGAGCTCTACTCCGGCGCCGACGCCGAGACAGTGCACCGGGGTCTGCTGCGACGTCTGGCCGATTACCGCGGCACCCTGCAACCCGACCGCCGTTTCCTGCTGGACCGGTTCGAGTACGTGCACGCGGCGCGCAAGGTGGTCGGGGTGGGCAGTGTGGGCACCCGCACCTGGATCGTGCTGCTGCGCGGACCCGGCGACGAACCACTGTTCCTGCAGGCCAAGGAAGCACAGCCCGCGGTCCTCGCGCGTTATCTGGCCGGCCCCGAGTACACGAACCAGGGGGAACGGGTGGTGAGCGGGCAGCGCCTGATGCAGGCGGCCAGCGATATCTTCCTCGGGTGGCAGCAGCGCCCCGGCCCGGACCCCGACGGCGTGACTCGCGATTTCTATATCCGCCAGCTCCGCGACGGCAAGGGCTCGGCGGTGATCGAGACCATGTCCCCCGACCTCATGGCCCTCTACGGGCGTCTGTGCGCGCGGGTACTGGCCCAGGCCCACGCCCGTGGCGGTGACCGTTTCGGAATCGCCGGATATCTGGGCACCGACGACGATTTCGACGCGGCGATCGCCGATTTCGCCGAGGACTACGCCGACCGGAACGCCCTCGACCACGCCGCGCTGCTACGCGCCATCGAGGACGGCCGGATCGCCGCGTCCCCGAACCCGGACGCGTGATAGCCCGACCTCGCTTCCCGGACGCGGCCCGGGCCGCCGCCGACCCCGAACAGCCCTCCCGGGGAAGATCACTTCCCGGCCGGGTGCGGACAGCGGCCGGTGAATCCGCGTGGGTTCGCCCTCAGTTCACGACCGCGAAGGCGAACCCGTCCCAGCCCTTCGCGCCCACCGTCTGCAATACGGTGGCGTCCAGGCGTGGTTCGTCGGCCAGCAATTGCACCAGGTCCCGGCTCGCCCGCACCGCGGGGTCGGTATCGTTCGCGTCGGCCAGCCGGCCACCGCGCACCACATTGTCGACCACGACCACCGCGCCCGGCCTGGTCAGCCGCAGTGCCCACTGCACGTAATTCGAATTGTTCACCTTGTCCGCGTCGATGAACACCAGGTCGAACGGATCGGGCTGCTCCTCGGCCAGCACGGGCAGACTGTCCAGGGCCGCACCCACCCGGATATCGACACGGTCGCCGACACCGGCGCGGTCCAGATTCGCCCGGGCGACCGCGGCGTGGCTTTCCGCGAACTCCAGCGTCGTCACCCGGCCCTCGGCCCCGACCCCGCGGGCCAGCCACAATGTGCTGAAACCGCCCAGCGTGCCGATTTCCAGCACCCGTCCGGCCCCGACAGACCGGGCCAGCAGGTAGAGGAATTTGCCCTGGGCCTCGGAGACGTCGATGGCGGGCAACCCCGCGTCCGCGTTGGCCCGCAGCGTCGCGCTCGTCTCGCCGTCGCGCGCCAGGTGATCCACCACGTACCGGTCCACATCAGCCCAATCCGGTGTGCTCATATCCGCAGTCTGCCACCCGCCGCCAGACTGTCGAGGAAAGCCTCCCGCGCCCGGCGCTGCAGGCGCCAGGCCGATCGGTCCGACGACCGGGATCAGCGTCACCGCGATCCCGTGCGATGCTCCCGGATGCGCGCTGTCGCCGGGCAGGCTCCGGCTCTCTGGTGAAACTTACTGACCGCGAGCATAATTCGTGTCCGGAGCGCACCGGGCCGGGCCCCGCCCAGTATGGTGAGGACGCCGATCGTATCGGCCGGTGGTACGGGGCAGCCGAGTCCGATCGAGGGGATGGTGACCATGCGCTGGCATCAGGCGGCCGCCTGCGGACCCGAATTCTTTTCCGAGCTCGCCGACGGCTTCGTGCCCATGGCACACGAATTCGGCGCTCCGGAGGACTGGCACGCCGGGCTCACCACCCAGGAGTCGGTCGCCTACACCCTGCTGCGCTGGGAGCAGCACGGAAATCGCCTGTGCCAACGGACCCACCGGCATATCCGCACCGTCCCCGGCGACGACTTCTTCTGGGTCGTCGTCCCCGATCGCGGTGATTTCGCGATCCGTTTCCGCGACGAGGTGACCCGGGTCCCGCGCGGTCACGCGGTCGTGGCCGGACTGGAGATACCGTGCCGGCTGCATATTCCCGATTCGGCGGCCTACGGGTTCCAGGTGCCGCGGACCGAGTTCGAGGCCCGGGTCCGGCCGCGCGGACATATGAACGTCGTCCTCGATATGACCCGGGGTCTGGGCCGGGTCGCCGGCGATATGATCCGCGGCGTCCACGCCGAACAGTCCCGGCTGAGCGAACGCGAATTCAACGCCGTGTGCGACCGGGTCACCGAACTGCTGTGCATGATGGCCGTCGGCGAGACCGACCCGCAGGAGACCCATCACGCGGAGGTCGCCGAGAGCATCCGGCGGTACCTGCGCGAGCACATCGGCCGCGCCGATGTGCGCCTGCCCGCGGTGGCGCACGCGCTCGGCTGGTCGCCCCGGCAGCTGCGGGTGGTGCTGCACGAAACCGGGACGACCTTCCGAGACCTGCGCCGCGACGAGGCTCTGCGGGTGGCACGCGAACTCCTGGCCGACCCGCGCGCCACCTTGACCATCGCGGAACTGGCGGCCCGCTGCGGTTTCACCCCGGCCTGGTTCTCGGCGGCGTTCAAGGAGCGGTTCGGCGTGACGCCACGGGAGTTCCGGCGCCGCAGACGTGCCGACTCCACCGACCGGCACAGTGAACCGACCGGTCCGAACCCGGCCTAGGAGCCGGGGTTCAGTCGCACCGGAAGTTTCTCCGGACCCACCGTGCTGATCTGCACCGCGTACTCGACCTCGGCGCTGGGCACGGCCAGGGCCAGCTTCGGGAAGCGGGTGAACAGCGTCTGCAGCGCGATCCGGCTCTCCAACCGGGCCAGCGGTGCGCCCAGGCAGAAATGCGGTCCGCGGCCGAACACGAGCTGGTCGCGGTGCTCGTGGTCGATATCGAATACCTCCGCGTTCGGGACGAGCAGCGGATCCCGGTCGGCGCCGCCCCACCACAGCGTCGGCGTACCCGCGGGAATATCGACACCGGCGACCGTCACATCGTCGAGTGGGTAGCGCATGAGCGCACCGACGACCGAAGAGCGATAGCGCAGCGCTTCTTCGACCACATCGGCCCAGCGATTCTCGGCCTGCGCCCGCGCGAGCTGTGCGGGATGGTCGTACAGGGCGATCACCGCATTACCCAGCAGATGAACGGTGGTCTCGTGCCCGGCCACGATGACCAGCCACAGCACACCGATCAGCTCCTCCTCGGAAAGCTCGTTCGCCGCGTTGGCCTGCAACAGCGCCGAGGTCAGATCCTCCCCCGGTTCGGCCCGTTTGTGGGCGAGCAGTTCGACGAAATAGCCGCTCATCGCCGCCATGGCCGCCTGGGTCTGTTCGCCGGTGCTGTGCGCCGAGACGATCGTCAAGGTCCAGTCCTTGAGCTGCGGCTGCGCCTCCAGCGGTACCCCGAACAGATCGCAGATCACCCGGACCGGCAAGGGGACCGTGTAGTTCGCGACCAGATCGACCTCTTCGGTATCGGGGAAGGCGCTGATGAGGTCGTCGGCGATCTGCTGGATCCGTGGTTCCAGCGCCGCGATCCGAGCCGGGGTGAACGCCTTGTTGATCGTCTGGCGCAACCGCCGGTGCGCGGCACCGTCCTGATTCAGCATGTGTTCGGCGTCGGTCAGGGCGCGCAGCGGCCAATCGGCGGGGATCCGGCCGTCGTGCAGCGCGGGACACTTGGACGGGTGCTTGGCGAAGACCTTCTCGTCGAGCACCTCACCGGCGGCACGGTGACTGACCGCGATGTAGGCGCCGACTCCGCCGAGCAGTTCAATGGGCACGACCTCACCCGCGCGAATTATCCGCTCCAGCGTTTCGTACATCGGCTCGCCGGGTGTCGGAAGTTGGATGACTTGCTCGGACATGCTGTCTCCCTGAGTTTTTCGATGCGACCAGGGAGAGTCTGGAATGTCGGGGCGGGCCGCACAATCGGTACGCCGCATCGTGCCCCGCACCGATATTCCACCGCGCCGGAACGTAATTCCGCGCGGGGATCTCACTCTTCGACGTGTTTGCGCACCCGGAGGTCCTGTCCGGCGCCCGCCGCGGCCGGCCGGGCGTTGTCGATGGTGAAGGTCACCCGGTCGGCCGATAGCGGTCCTCGCCGTATTCGAGCGGGACCCCGGCCGCGGACGAGGTATGCCGCCGTTCCCGCAGCACCGGGGTCCCCGGGGCGACTCCCAAGCAGGGCCGCGTCGGTCTCGTCGGCGCCGACCGCGTCGATGGTGTGCCGGGCCGGAACCGTGGTGGTGGCCCGGACCGCCGCCGAACTCGGCGTCCTGGAGGAATTCGCGGCCGAGCGCGGTACCGAGCAGGTACGACTGCTCGACCGCGCCGGAACGGCCCGGCTCTTCCCACCCGCCGGCGGCCCCGGCAGCGATATCGTGGGCGGCGCCCATCTACCGCTCGACCTGCGGGTCGACCCGCGCGCCGCGATTCCGGCGCTGGCCGACCGGCTGACCGCACGCGG
Source organism: Nocardia grenadensis (assembly GCF_050942415.1). Lineage (NCBI taxonomy): Bacteria > Bacillati > Actinomycetota > Actinomycetes > Mycobacteriales > Nocardiaceae > Nocardia > Nocardia grenadensis. Next base: position 4,905,069 of record NZ_CP192054.1, read on the forward strand.
CGTCGAGTTCGTCTGGAACACCCGGGTGGGCGCCGTATCCGAAGGTGTCGTGCACGCCGCGTGCGGTGATCTGACCGCGACCGCGATCGTGCACGCGACCGGCCACGATATCGACCGGCTCTTCCCGGTGATCGCCGAAGAGAACGAGGTGCGCCGCTGCCGGCTCCAGATGCTGGAGGTCGCGCCGCCCGGTGATATCCGCATCGCACCGGCGGTCCTCACCGGCTACTCCATGCTGCGCTACGGCGTTCTGGCCGCCACCGCCTCCGCCGCCGCGGTGCGGCGCGAGATCACCGACCGGGCGCCGGAAACGCTGGACGCCGTGATGAACCTGATGTTCACCCAGCGCCCGGACGGTTCGGTGGTTCTCGGCGACACCCACCACTACGCCCGCACCCATCCGCCCTTCGACGAGGAGGAGATCGCCCGGCTGGTGCTGCGCGAAGGTGCCCGGCTCTTCGCGACCGGTGAGCTGTCGGTGCGACGGCGCTGGCGCTGGATCTACGCGGATTCGCCGCATACCGATTTCCTCGTGGCCGCGCCCGCGCCCGGTATCCGCGTGGTTTCGGTGACCTCCGGCATCGGTACGACCACCGCACTGGGTCTGGCTCCGGCGGTCGTGGACCAGCTGGTCTGAGCACCGGACCGCGCGGCCGCCGCACTCGGCCGCCGCGCCGACATCAGCTCGCCGCGGTCACGATCGTCGCGGCGACCGCGTCCGGCTGCGAGACCAGAGAGGCGTGGGACGCGTCGAGGTCGCTGGTCTGCGCGCCCATCCGGCCGGCCATGAAACGCTGCGAGGCCGGCGGGATGACCCGGTCCTGCGCGGAGACCAGGTACCAGGTGGGCATACCCGACCAGGACGGCGCCCCGGATGGTTCCAGATTGGCGGCCAGAGCGATCGATTGCTGGTGGGCGATCATATCGGCGGCAGTGGCGTCGGCGACGTCCTGCGCGAAGACGTCGTGGAAGTATTCGGGTGCCACATAGCCGTCGAGATTGCGTCCCGCGATGCCCTGCGGATCGTCGACGGCCTTCACCTGCAGTGCCGGGGGCAGCAACCGGCTACCCGGGAACCGCACCGGGTCCAATGCCTGCTGGGCGAATTCACCCTGGGTCGGCGCGAAGGCCGCGACGTAGACCATGGAGACGATATCGGGGTCGTGCACATTGCTGATCACGGTCCCGCCGTAGGAGTGCCCGACCAATACGATGGGCCCGTCGACGGTATCCAGGGCGCGCTGGACGGCGGCGGAATCGTGGGCCGGGCCGCGCAACGGGTTCACCGGGGTCAGTACCTCGTAGCCCTGCCCGCGCAGTCGCCCGGCGACTCCGTGCCAGCTGGTCGGGTCGGCGAACGCTCCGTGCACCAGGACCACGGTGGGCCGCGGCGCGGCCCAGGCGGGTATCGCGACGCCGGCCGTCGCGACGAGGGCGATGATCAGGCTCAGCAGAGCGGTACGCAGCGTGCGAATGATGGTCATTGGTTCCCTGTCCCGTCTCGTTCGGTTTTTCACGATTCGAGCAGTTCGGCGCGCATACGCGCAGCGCCGCACAGGTGATACGGGTGATCAGTGTAGCCGGGCGGGGTACCCGCGCGAGCCCGATCGCCCGCGCCACGAGGGGCCGTCGCGAGGACCGGCCTCTTGCCACCGCGACGCGAGGAGCGCAGGGTTGAGAACACCGGTGGCGCCACCGGGGCGCCGCCTCGAGCAGAGAGGGGGTGGCTCGTGTTCGCGCGATCCACCACTATTCAGGCGCAACCGTCCGCGATCGATGCCGGGATCACGCATATGCGCGATGTCGTTCTACCCGGCCTACGGGATATCCCCGGGTGTATCGGGCTGTCGCTGCTGGTCGACCGGGACACCGGGCACTGTATCGCCACCAGTGCGTGGGAGTCCGTGGATGCGATGCACCGCAGCCGGGAGCCGGTCGGTCCGATTCGCGATCGGGCACTCGCGATATTCGTCGGTAGCGCACAGGTCGAGGAATGGGAGATCGCGGGCCTGCATCGGGCTCATCACGCGGACGAGGGCGCCTGCGTGCGTGCGACCTGGGTCAAAACCGATCCGAGCCGTCTCGATTCGGCCATCGAGATCTACAAATCCGCCACCCTGCCCGCCATGGAGAACCTGGAGGGATTCTGCAGTGCGAGTCTTATGGTCAACCGGAAATCCGGCCGCGCCGTGTCCTGCACCAGTTACGACAGCGCCGCGGCGATGCGAGCCGGCCGTGAGCAGTCGGCGTCGCTGCGCGTCGACGCGGCCCGGCACACCGGCGTCGAAGCGCTCGACGTGCGGGAGTTCGAACTGGCCCTCGCCCATCTGCGGGTTCCGGAAATGGCCTGACCGGGCGAACCGGCCTACTCCGCCTCGCCTGTGGTGAGACCCATACCGGCGGCGAGGTCGGTGAGTACCGCGTCGAATAGCACATCCGGGTCGCTCACCGGCATCGGGTAGTTGCCGAACACCTCCAGCGTGACGTGGCCGTAGAGCCGGACCCAGACCGTCATCATCAGATACGCCACCCCGAGGTCGAATTTCTCGGCCGGGAACTTCTGCTCCGATCCGGCGAGCAGCGCCAGCAGCTCGTTCTGGAATGCGATCAGATCGGTGCGCAGCGCTTCGGGAATCGATTCGGTGGGCGGAGTCGCCAGGTCGTAGGCCGCGAGCAACTTACCCGCGGCCTCCAAGAACACCAGCCCGAACGCTTCGTCGAAACGCCGCACCGTACCCGGACCGCCGGCCGCCGGTGAGGCGAATACCAGGGTGAATTCGTTGCGGTGGGCCAGCGCCCAGCGTCGGAACGCCCGGCAGATGGCGAACAACCGGATCACCCCGTCGTCCGGTAGTTCGGCCACCTGCCCACCGAGGTCCTCGGCCAGCCGGATACAGATATCGCGCCGCAACGCGGCCAGCAGCTCTTCCCGAGACGGGTAATAGCGGTAGAGGGCGGGGGCGGTGATCCCGAGTTCCCGCGCGATGGCACGCAGGGTCAGCGCCTCCGCTCCCTGGGCGACCAGAAGCTCCACAGCCACGCGCCGGATGTCCGCGTCACTGACCGCGGGCATCCGGCCCCGCCGGGCGGGTGGTGTCATTCGTATGCGACCTGCCAGTTCTTGATTCCGTTCAGCCAACCCGACCGTAGCCGAACGGGTTCGGCGACCTGACGCAGGTTCGGCATCACATCGGCGATGGCGTTGAAGATCAGGTCCAGTTGCAGGCGGGCCAGGTTGGCGCCCACGCAGTAGTGGGTACCGGTGCCACCGAAGCCGACGTGCGGGTTCGGGTTGCGGGTGACATCGAATTCGAACGGCTCGGTGAAATGGTCCTCGTCGAAGTTGGCCGAGGCGTAGAACAGACCTACCCGCTGCCCCTCGGCGATGGCCTGCCCGCCGATCTCCGTGTCCTGCAGAGTGGTCCGCTGGAACGCGATGACCGGGGTGGCCCAGCGCACGATCTCGTCGGGCGCGGTGCGCGGACGCTCGGCCCGGTACAGCTCCCACTGCTCCGGATTGTCCACGAACGCCTTCATCCCGTGGGTGGTGGCATTACGGGTGGTTTCGTTACCGGCCACCGCCAGCAGGATGACGAACCAGGCGAATTCCTCCGAGCTCAGCGCCTCACCGTCGATATCGGCGCTGAGCAGCTGGCTGATGATGTCGTCGGCCGGGCAGCCACGGCGTTCTTCGGCCAGGTTCCAGGCGTAGCCCATCACCTGCGCATTGGCCATTTTGTAGCTGTCGGCGTATTCGGGGTCGTCGTAGCCCATCATCTGGTTCGACCATTCGAACAGCTTGCCGCGATCCTCCTGCGGCACCCCGAGCAGTTCGGCGATGGCCTGGAGCGGCAGCTCACACGCGACCTGCTGGACGAAATCGCCACCACCGGCCCGCTTGGCCTCGTGCACGATGCGCTCGGCCCGCTCGTGCAGGGCGTCACGCAGGCTCTGCACAGCACGCGGCGTGAAGCCGCGGGAGATGATGCGACGCAGTTTGTCGTGCTCGGGCGGGTCGGTGTTGACCAGCATCGCGCGCTGGATATCGATCTCCTCGCGGGCGATATCGCCGTTGAAGCGGATCACCGCAGTATTGGCATGGGTGGAGAAGACCTCGGAGTTCTTCGAGATCTCTTTGATGTGGTCGAGTTTGCTGACCACCCAGTAGCCGCCGTCGTCGAACCCGCTGACCCCGTTCGGCTGATCGACCCACCACACGGGCGCGGTCCGGCGCAGTTCGGCCCATTCCTCGATGGGCAGCCGAGCCGCCAAGAGGTCGGGATCGGTGAAGTCGAAGTCGTGAGAGAGACCGGTGGTCATTGTGCCTCCTTGTGAAGCTGGTACATACGGTCCGCGGAGGCCGCAGCGAAGGCGGAGGTACCGCACTCCCTGCAGGAACCCTCTCCCGAGGAGTGAACCACACCACATCGATTTTGTGAACAGGTTTTAGTAAATACCGTTCACATAATCGTCCGGCAACGGGGGTCGCCGCGTTCGGCAACCATTTCGCTACGTTCCACCGCCGCCGCCGAATGCCCCGCACGAACGGCGAGAAGAGCGCCATAATGAGGTTTGGGGCCCATTCCAACCGGCCTGCAGCGGGTAGCCGCATGAGCAAGACTCCCGAACTCTTCCGGAGGACGCAGCACATGACCACCATGGAAATGCCGCACGTCAGCGAATGCACAGTGAACAGTTGCTCGTACAACCACGACGGATGCCACGCGTACGCGATCAATGTCACCGGGCAGAACGGCAGCGCCGACTGCACGACATTCATACCGCTGGCGACCAAGGGCGGACTCGATACCGTCACCAGCATGGTCGGCGCCTGCCAGCGCACCGACTGCGCCCACAACGTCGACCTCGAATGCACCGCCGCCGAGATCAGGGTCGGCCCGGGCAGCACCGACCACGCCGCCCGCTGCATGACCTACGCCCCGCGCTGACCCGGCCGACCCGCTCCGCGACCACCGGGGACCCCGGCGGAGCGGATCGGCTGCGCCGGAATACCGAACCGCCGGTGTAAGGCGTCGACGGTGTTGATCTCTACAGCATCCGAACACCGTCTCGGGCACCGAGCGGGTTCGCCGAATCGCCTTACTTGGTGAGCCCCGCGTCACCCCACACGCCGTTACCCGCCTGACTGCAGCTCTCCATATTCCCGCCGACGAACAGGAAACTGATCGTCAGGTTCTGGACACCCGCGACCGGCACGTCCACCGTCGGTGATTGCCCCACCGGAACGTTGCCGGAGGAATAGATCGACTTTCCGTCGGCGACCACCTCGAACTGGAGCACCGATTGGGAATTGCCACCGTCGGCGATACCGATAGTCGAGCTGAACCGCGACCATTCCCGATTCAGGTTGTAGGTGTGGCCCACCTCGGTATCGCAGCCGCTGAACTGCTGATAGATCGAATGTGGGTAGGAGACGCCGTTGACCGATATCGTCCCGGTATACGCGGTTCCGGTGGTGGGCGACATATCGGCCAGGTACCGCTTGGGCTGCGGCGCGGGGGCCGGGGCCGGGGCCGCGGATGGTGCGGTGCTTTCGCTTGTCGTAATCGCCTGTGCGGTATCGGCTTCCGCGTCCGGGGAGCCGGATCCGACGAGGAGGGTGACCACCAAACCGACGACGGCCAGCGCGATACCCGCCCCCGAGACGAGCATGACCCCGCGCTCGGCGTCCCGGGCGCTCTTGGGGGCCGCGGTGCCGGTCGCCGGCGAATGGGGGCGCGGGTTCGGCCCGCGAGTGGGTTCGGTTGGATTGGACACGCGCACACTCTTCTTCGACGTAACTCGACGGGCCCGGCCGGGCGCCGCAGCAGAGATATACCACGCCGGGCGGGGTGATGGAATTGGAGCGCCGCGCCGGATTGTTCCGCCCGCCCGTACGCGATTCGAATTTCCGGTGCTCGACGGTGAGATTTCGAAAATAGTGGCGAGCTAGGACTTTTCATCGGTCCGGACCCGGAGAACCCCGCGGCCCCGCGCTCGCACCCGGAACCGGCGAACACCCGGAATCCAAAAAGATACGGTACGTACCGTACTGTTACGCCGGTGACCGCCGACAACACCTGGCCTGGGGTGGCCCAGGTCGGATTCGCCCGCCCCACCGACCGGCTCGACGGGGTGATCCGCTTCTACGTCGACGGGCTCGGCCTGCGCGAGCTCTACCGGTTCGCGAACCACGCCGGCCACGACGGGGTGATGCTCGGCTCCCCGGCACCGGCTACCACCTGGAATTCACCAGCCACGCCGACGACAGCCCCGGGGACGCGCCGAGCAACGAGAATCTGCTGATGCTGTCCTTCGAATCGGAGGCCCGGACGTTCGAGACCGTCCGGCGGCTCGGCGGATTCGGTGCCGAACCGGTCCCCACCGAGAACCCCTACTGGGCCACCCACGGGGCCCTGGCCTTCCCGGATCCGGACGGCCGACAGGTCGTGCTCGTCCCGCGACCGGTGTTCTGATGCCGGGACGCGCCCGAGACGAACGGATCGACACCGCTGTCCTGGCGGCCGCGCGAACCCTGCTCGACGCCAAGGGTTACGCGGGCCTGACCATCGGGCAGGTCGCGGCGAGCGCCGGTGTCCATCGCCCCGCGATCTATCGGCGCTGGCCGTCCAAACGACATCTGGTGACCGCGGTGGTGGCCGATCTACTCGGCCTCGAGCCGACCCCGGACACCGGCGAGCTCCGCGCCGATCTGACGCGCTCCATGCGGGAACTGGTGGCCGCCCTGCGCGACACCTCGCTGGGCCGGGTGCTGCCCGCCCTGGTCGCCGACCTCGCCGCCGATCCGGAACTACGCGAACAGCTGTGGTCCACCGTGTTCGGCCCGCGCCGCGAGACCACCGCCCGCGCCCTGCGCGCGGCGATCGCCCGCGGGGAGATCGACCCGGGCACCGATATCGATTTCGTCCTCGACGCGGCCGCCGCGCCGATCTATTTCCGGGCCCTGTTCGGACATCTCCCGCTATCCGAAGAACTGGCCGACCACTCGGTGGACACGGTGCTGGCAGCGATCCGCCGCGCCGGGCGATATTCGGCTGCCGCGCCGAGTGGAGATGCGTCACACCGTGCCGTTGATCACCGGGCCGGGACGAAACGGGCGGTACGGTAGGATCGCTTCAGTACCCGCGCCCGAGGCGCACACATGTACTCTCCGTCGCGGATCACCAGCCTTTCGCGTCGGGACCCGCGACGCCGCCACCTCGAATAGGCGCGGACAGACGGTCCGAACGGACGTCGCGGTATCACCTCCGATGCCGAAAGGCGCTCATACCTTCATGCCTGCCAACACTGCTGCCGCGCAGACGTTCACCGACCTCGGCGTCCCGGCCGATATCGTCGCGAAACTCGCTGCCGGCGGTATCACCGAACCCTTCCCCATCCAGAACGCCTCCTTGCCCGATACCCTCGCCGGTCGCGATGTCCTCGGCCGCGGGAAGACCGGCAGCGGTAAGACCCTGGCGTTCGGGATCCCGGTGGTCGCCCTGCTCGCCGGCGCACCGCGCACACCGGGCCGGCCCGCCGGGCTGATCCTGGCACCCACCCGGGAACTCGCGACCCAGATCGCCGCGACCGTCGCTCCGCTGGCGGAGGTGTGTGGTCTGCGGGTGACCACCGTTTTCGGTGGCGTACCGGTGAACCGCCAGATCAAAGCCCTGAAGCAGGGGGTCGATATCGTCGTCGCCTGCCCCGGCCGGCTCGAGGATCTGATGCAGCAGCGGGCGCTGTCGCTGGACGCGGTGCGGATCACGGTGCTCGACGAAGCCGACCATATGGCCGATCTCGGCTTCCTGCCGGGCGTGATCCGGATCCTCACCGCCACCCCGCGCGACGGCCAGCGCCTGCTGTTCTCGGCGACCTTGGACAACGGTGTCGGGAAACTGGTCGACCGTTTCATGCACGCGCCGATCTCGCATTCGGTCGACGAGGCCGCCGCGCCGCCGCCGAAGATGACCCATCACATCTTCGAGGTCGAGGGTGCCGCGGCGAAGAAGGAACTCGTGCGCGCGCTCGCCGCGGGCAGTGGTCGCCGCATCCTGTTCATGCGCACCAAACATCACGCCCGCCGGCTCGCCGGGGAACTCACCCGCGCGGGTATCGCCGCGGTGGATCTGCACGGCAACCTCTCCCAGCCCGCGCGCGACCGCAACCTCGCCGCTTTCGCCGCGGGTACCGCCAAGGTCATGGTCGCGACGGATATCGCCGCGCGCGGTATCCACGTCGACGATCTCGAACTGGTGGTGCACGTCGATCCGCCCGCCGAGCACAAGGCATACCTGCACCGGTCCGGTCGCACCGCCCGCGCGGGCACCGAGGGCACGGTGGTGACGCTGGTGCTGCCCGAGCAGCGCAAGGATGTGGCGGCGCTGTTGCGCAAGGCCGGTATCGAGGCGCGCCCCCGCCCGGTGACCGTTGATTCCTCGATCATCGCCGACCTCTCGGACGGCTCGGGTCTCATCGAACCCGTCGCCGCTCACCCGACACCCACCGCGGCCGAGCCGGGTGCCCCGCGCGCGGCCACCGGCGGTTCCCGCAACGGCCGGCGGGGCTCGCGCGGCCGCCGCGGCGGAGCCGGCGGGCACGGCGAAGCGATGCGGTCCGATGCGCGCGAGACGACGACCGCGCGGAGCGGGGAGCGCGGCCGCGCGGAGAACCCCACAAAACGCTCGCGGCAGGGTGAACGGTCCGGTGCCGCCGAGCACGCGGGCGCGCGCGGTTCCGCCGGCCGGCGGGGAAATACCGCGGGACGGTCCGGCGCCCGGGCCACCACGGCAGGGCACAGCACCCGGCAGTCCGCCGCGCCGACGCGCCGGCAGCCGGCGCAGGGCGCCGGGCAATCCGGCGGTTCGGCTCGGACGAGCGGCGCACGCACCCCGCACAGCGATCCCGCCCGGCGCCGGCCCCGCCGGGCGACCCGTCCGGCCGGCTGATCACGGCCGGCCTCGCCGGTCACACAGCGTGTGGCCGGCGAACTGACGGACGGCCTGTAGCCCGTGCGGCGTCGCGGTGCCGCACGGGGCTTCCCCGCACGGCGGCCCCGGCCCGCCTCTCGCGCGTGAAGCGGGCGGTCTCGTGCGCGAAGCGGCCGGAACGATCGCGGCGATACGCGGCGTGACCGGTCGGTGAACCACACGCTTCCGCGCTCCCGCCTCCTGATGCACAGCGTCCGAACAGGCTCGACGGACCGGGTCGTCGACGCCCACGATGGGGATATGCGGTGGGTGTGCGCGGTGCTGTCGCTCGTCCTCCTGTCCGGCTGTACCTGGGGCGGACCCGACCGCCCGCCGCTCTTCGACCTGCAAGCGCATCGTGGCGGGCTTGGGCTGGTCTCGGAGAACACCCTGGCCGCCTTCGCCAATGCCCTCGAGCTCGGGGTGACCACACTGGAGCTGGATGTGCAGATCACCCGGGACGATCAGGCCGTGGTAACCCACGACCGTGATCCGGATCCGGCCGAATGCCGTGATACCGGGCCCGCGTTCCCCGGCGACCCCGCGTTCCCCTACGTTCCCCTACGTTCCCGGACGGACCGTGATCCGGGAACTCACCGGTGCGGTTGAACATCGAGACGAAGGTGGAGGCCGCCGCTCCCGAACAGACCGCGCCGCGGGATGTTTTCGCCCGCATCGTCGTGGCGGAGGTCGAGCGCGCCGGGGCGAGCGATCGGGTCACGATCCAGAGCTTCGACTGGGCGGCGCCGACCGAGGTACGCGCGCGGGCACCGGAGCTTCCGATCTCCGCCTTGACGAACGGCGAGCAGTTCCTGGAGGAGGGACAGCCCGGCCGCTCACCGTGGCTGGGTGGTCTGGATATCGACGATTTCCCGGGGTCCCTGCCGGAGAGATACGTGGCGGCGGCCGCTGTGCTCGGCGCCGATATCGTTTCTCCGGTACACGGGAGCCCACAGGACGGTGTGGTCGGCGATCCCGGCTACTGCCCGTTCACCACCGCCGCACTGGTCGACGCGGCGCATCGGCGGGGTATGCGGGTGCTGCCGTGGACGGTCGACGATCCCGCGACCATGAACGCCCTGCTGGACCTGGGTGTCGACGGCCTGATCACCGACCGCCCGGATGTGCTGCGCACCGTGCTGGCCGACCGCGGCTATCCCCTGCCGCCGGCATTCTCCCGGCCCTGACCCGCCCGGCAACCGATACGCCACCGCCCGCCTCCGCATATCGCGGAGGCGGACGGTTCGGGCGCGGGATATCAGTGCGCGAGTACCGGTTCGCCTTCGGCGGGTGCCGGGAGCGCACTCGGCATCAGCACCGCGAGCACCACCGCGCCGAGGACGAACACGCCCGCGGCCCAGGTGAAGCTGGTGGTGTAGCTCTCGATGGCCGATTGCGCGACGGTGAGCCGGTCCGGGGTCCGGGCAGCCAGATAATCACCGGCGGCCGAGGCCGCGATGGTGCTCAGCAGCGCCGTACCGATCGACCCGCCGACCTGCTGGCTGGTGTTGATCATCGCGGACGCGACCCCGGCATCGTCGTGGCGCACACCCGAGGTCGCGCTCTGGAACGCGGTCGACATCGCACCACCGAGACCCAGTCCGAGCAAGATGAGGCCGGGCAGGATATGGGTGGTGTACCCGGTGTCCAGACCGATGCGGGTCAGCCAGGCCATACCGAGCGCGGCGATCGCGAACCCGCCGCTGACGACGACCTTCGGTCCGAGTTTGGGCAGCAGCAGCGACGGTGTGGTGGTGGAGGAGGCGACCATGGCGGCGACCATCGGCAGGAACGCCACCCCGGTCATGATCGGCGAATAGCCCAGCGTCAACTGCATGTAGTAGGTCAGGAACAGGAAAATCGCGAACATCCCGATACCCATGACGAACACCGCGAGGTAGGCCCCGCCGCGGGTGCGGTCCAGCACGATGCGCAGCGGCAGCAGCGGATGGGCCACCCGGGCCTCCAGCCAGACGAACAAGGCCAGCAGCACCGCGCCGCCGAGGAGGAACGCCAGCGTGACCGAGTTCGTCCAGCCGTCGCTCTCGGCGTGGGAGAACCCGTAGACGACGCTGAACAACGCGGCGGTGACCACGGCGGTACCCGGGATATCGAGCTTGGGTCGCGACCCACCGGCATGGCGGGCCAGCAGCAGGACCGCGCCGACCAGCGCGACGGCGGCGAACGCCAGGTTCACGAACATGACCCAGCGCCACGAGGCCCATTCGGTGAGCGCCCCGCCGAGCAGCAGGCCGATAGCGCCGCCGGTCCCGGCGACAGCGCCGAAGATGCCGAAGGCCTTGGCCCGTTCCGACGGCTCGGTGAAGGTGACGGTGAGCAACGAGAGCGCCGCCGGCGCGAGCAGCGCGCCGAACACGCCTTGGCCGACCCGGGCCGCCACCAGCATCTCGAAGTTGGTGGCCGCGCCGCCCACGGCGGAGGCGACCGAGAAGCCGATCAGGCCGACGATAAAGGTGTTGCGCCGGCCGAACAGGTCACTGAGCCGGCCACCGAGCAGCAGCAGGCTGCCGAACGCCAGGGCGTAGCCGGTGATCACCCACTGCCTGCTCGCATCGTCGAACCCCAGGTCACGCTGGGCTTCGGGCAGCGCGATGTTCACCACGGTCGCATCGAGCACGACCATGAGCTGGGCGACGCCGAGCACGGCGAGAACCCACCACCGCAGCGCGTGCGAACCTCGCCTTCCCGACGATGTTTCCTGCGCGGATGGACCGCGATCGATCGTGGTAGTCATCTCGCCCCTTGGGAGAAGGTTGGATTCATGAGAAGATCAGGAAATCGGAGAAGGTGCCTCCGCTTACATGAACGCTAACACAATAACGGAGATCTCACCTCCGCTTAATCCCGCGTTGATAGAATGCCGGTGTGAAACACGCCACGACCCTGCGCGCACCCCGGCGTCTGCGCGCCGACGCCGCACGCAATCAGCAACGCATCGTCGAGGCGGCCCGTGAACTGTTCGCCGATCGCGGGTTGGAGATCACCCTCGACGATGTCGCCGAGCGGGCGGGCGTGGGCGTGGGCACGGTCTACCGCCGCTTCGCCAACAAGAAGGAGCTCATCGCCGAGGTCTTCGAGCACAGCCTCGGCGCCTTCGCCGACCACGCCGAGGGCGCCCTGCGCGATCCCGACCCCTGGCTCGGCCTGGTCCAGTTCGTCGAATACGCCTGCCGGCACCTGGCCGCCAACCGCGGATTCAGCGAGGTCATCCTCGAACTCGACCTCGACACCGAACGTTTCCACGGCCTGCGCGACCGCATCAAACCCGCCGTGGCCGCGATCGTCGCCCGGGCCCGCGAAGCGGGTGTGCTCCAGCCCGATATCGAACCGTCGGACCTCTTCGCGATGATCCATATGGTCGACGGCCTGGCCGAATTCGCCAAACCGATCAACCCCGATATCTGGCGCCGCTATATGGCCATCACGCTCAACGGGATTCGTGCCGACAATGTCGCCCGCCAGGAACTCCCGGTCCGCGCGCTCACCGACGACGAGGTCGATCAGGCGAAGTCCGCCAAGGCCGCGCCCTGCCCCGGCCGGCGCCGCTGACCCGCGGCCCGGTCGCGGCGAACTCGCCGGTTACCTCTCGGCCGCGGGACCCGGCGGCCGCACGTTTCCGAACGTCAGCCGCGCTGTAGTGCCACCCGGAAGGTCGTACAGCCGTTGGCTTCGACGGTGAGCTTCAGACCGATCTCCCCTTGCGCGCGGACGCATTCGGGTCCGGGGCGGCAGCGACCCGGTGCGGTGCACTCGGAACTGGAGTACCGATACCGACGAACCTCACGCGGCCCCGCGGGGAAATACCACGGGACAACCGATCCCGCGTCCCGCACGATCGCCCTCGGGCGGTTCCATCGGATCGGACAGCACCGCGTTCGCTAGGGTTTTCCTCCGTGGGCACCCCCGAGCAAATACTGTCCGATCGCCTCGCGCACGCCTTCGAGGCCGTAGTCGGTGAACGTGTCGACCCGCTGGTCCAACGGTCGCAGTTCGCCGACTACCAGTCGAACGCGGCCCTGGGATCGGCCAAGCGCCTGGGCCGCGAACCCCGCGACGTGGCCGCCGCGGTGCTGGCGGCCGCCGACCTCGACGATCTGACGGAGCACACCGAGATCTCGGGGCCGGGATTCATCAACGTGACACTGCGAGCACGGGTGCTCGGCGAACTGGTCGGCACGGTCGGTGCCGACGACCGCCTGGGTGTCCCGCCGGCCGCGGAGCCGGAGACCGTGGTGGTCGACTATTCGGCCCCGAACACCGCCAAGGAGATGCACGTCGGGCACCTCCGCAGCACGATCATCGGTGATGCCGCGGTACGGATCACCGAATGGCTCGGGCACCGGGTGATCAAACGAAACCATCTGGGCGACTGGGGTACTCCGTTCGGCATGCTCATCGAGCATCTGCTCGATATCGGCGAGACCGAGGCGGCCGCCGAACTCTCCGTAGGCGACCTGAACGGCTTCTACACCGCGGCCCGCCGCAAATTCGACGGCTCGGACGAGTTCAAGGAACGGTCGCGGCGGCGGGTCGTGCTGCTCCAGGGTGGCGACGAGGCCACCCTCCGGCTGTGGCGGCTGCTGGTCGCCGAATCGAAGCAGTACTTCATGACGGTGTACGACAGCCTCGACGTCCGGCTGGTCGAAGCGGATTTCGTGGGCGAGAGCGCCTACAACGACGAACTCGCCTCGGTGATCACGGAATTGGACCGGCTCGGACTGCTGCGCACCAGCGACGGCGCCGACTGTGTATTCCCCGCCGGGTTCACCGGCCGCGACGGCGCACCGCTACCCCTGATCGTCCGCAAGAGCGACGGCGGATACGGTTACGCCACCACCGATCTCGCCGCGATCCGTGACCGGCTCATCACCCTGGGTGCCACCCGGCTGCTCTATGTGGTGGGGACACCGCAGCAGCAGCATTTCGCGATGGTGTTCGCCACCGCCCGGGAGGCCGGCTGGCTCGCCGCACCGGCACGCGCCACGCATATCGGGTTCGGTTCCGTACTCGGCGCCGACGGCAAAGTACTGCGCAGCCGGGCCGGCGGCACTATCAAACTCGTCGACCTGCTGGACGAGGCAGTGGACCGGGCGACCCGCGCGATCGCGGAGAAGAACCCCGACCTCGACCCCGGGTCCCGCACCGAGGTCGCCCGCGCGGTGGGGATCGGCGCGATCAAATACGCCGACCTCTCCACCGACCGGCGCCGCGACTACACCTTCGACTTCGACCGCATGCTCTCCTTCGAGGGCAATACCGCCCCCTACCTGCAATACGCGCACGCTCGTATCCGGTCGATCTTCCGGCGCGGCGGCGTCACCCCCGGCCGCGACGGTACCCCCGTACAGATCGAGGAGCCGGCCGAACGCGCGCTGGCGCTCGAACTCCTCGCCTTCCCCGATATCGCGGCCGCGGTATCGGAGACCATGGAATTCCATCGGCTCGCGAACTATCTCTTCACCCTGGCCACCGCGTTCACCACGTTCTACGAGCGCTGCCCGGTGCTGAAGGCCGAGGAACCGAGCCGGAGCAGCCGCCTGGCCCTGTGCGACCTCACCGCCCGCACGCTCGCCACCGGACTGGGCCTACTCGGTATCACCGCCCCCGACGAGATGTAGTGCGTTCCGAGCCGGTGACAACGGCCGGCTTCCGCGGACCTCCGCCGACACAAACCCTTCACCAAACAAGGGCTACCCGTGGGTAACAAAGGCTCCTACACTCGTCTGTGACCGCCATCACTTCCGAGGAGGACAGGCCATGTCCACTGCCGCGAAAGTCGACGCCACCGAGGAGCAGGCCCGGCGCCTGGTCGAGGAATCGCGCGAGGTCACCTGGACCAAACCATCCTTCGCCAAGGAAATGTTCCTCGGCCGCTACCGGGTGGATCTCATCCATCCGTTCCCGAAGCCCAGCGCGGAGGACACCGCCCGCACCGACGCGTATCTGACGCGGCTGCGGGCCTACTGCGAGACCCTCGACGGCAGCGTGATCGAGGAGCGGGGCCGGATCCCCGAGCATTTCGTGCGCGGCCTCGCCGAACTCGGCTGTTTCGGTCTGAAGATTCCCGAGGAGTACGGCGGGCAGGGTCTGTCCCAGGTCGGCTACAACAAGGCCTTGATGCTGGTCGGCTCGGTACACGCCAGCCTGGGCGCGCTGCTGTCCGCGCATCAGTCGATCGGCGTCCCCGAACCCTTGAAACTGGCGGGAACCCCGGAGCAGAAGCAACGGTTCCTGCCGCGGTGCGCGCGGGGCGCGATCAGCGCCTTCCTGCTCACCGAGCCCGATGTCGGCTCCGACCCGGCCCGGATCGCCAGCACCGCGACCCCCACAGCCGACGGCGAAGCCTACGAACTGAACGGCGTCAAGCTGTGGACCACCAACGGTGTGGTCGCGGAACTGCTGGTGGTGATGGCGCGGGTGCCCAAGGGCGACGGGCACCGCGGTGGTATCTCCGCCTTCGTCGTCGAAGCCGACAGCGCGGGCATCACCGTGGAACGGCGCAACTCTTTCATGGGTCTGCGCGGCCTCGAGAACGGCGTCACCCGCATGTACAACGTGCGGGTGCCCCGGGAGAATCTGATCGGCCGCGAAGGCGACGGGTTGAAGATCGCGCTCACCACGCTCAATGCGGGACGGCTCGCGATTCCGGCGCTGTGCACCGCGGCGGCCAAGTGGTCGGTGAAGATCGCCCGCGAATGGAGCACCGCCCGCGTGCAGTGGGGACGGCCGGTCGGCGAGCACGCCGCGGTGGGCGCCAAGGTGTCCTTCATCGCCGCGACGGCCTACGCCCTGGAGGCAGTACTCGATCTCTCGGCGACCATGGCCGACGAGAACCGCAACGACATCCGGATCGAGGCGGCGCTGGCGAAGCTGTGGGCCTCGGAGATGGGCTGCCGGATCGCCGACGAACTCGTGCAGATCCGGGGCGGCCGCGGTTACGAGACGGCGGCGTCGTTGCGGGCCCGGGGCGAGCGGGCGGTCGGCGCCGAACAGCTGGTCCGCGATCTGCGGATCAACCGCATCTTCGAAGGCTCCAGCGAGATAATGCGTCTGCTCGTCGCCCGCGAGATGGCCGACGCGCATATGGCCGCCGCCGGCGCACTGGTCGACAAGAACGCGGAGTTCAAGGAGAAGGCCAAGGCGGCGGCGGGCGCCGGCGGCTTCTACGCCAAATGGTTCCCGCAGCTGGCCGTCGGACCGGGCACGGCACCGGCCGGGTTCGCCGACTTCGGCCTGCTGGCCCGGCATATGCGTTTCGTCGAGCGGATGTCGCGGAAACAGGCCCGCGCGCTGATGTACGGGATGGCGCGCTGGCAGGCCAAGCTCGAGTACCGGCAGGTGTTCCTGGGTCGCCTCGTCGATATCGGCGCGGAACTGTTCGCCATGTCGGCGGCCTGTGTACGCGCCCAGGCCGAGCGCGCCGACGGCACGGCGGAGGGCGAAGCCGCCACGGAACTGGCCGACGTGTTCTGCCGGCAGGCCCGGATCCGGGTGCGGCAACTGTTCGACTCGCTGTGGGAGAACACCGACGACGAAGATATGCGCTTGGCCCGCAACCTGTTCGACGGCCGCTACCGGTGGGTGGAGGAGGGCGCACTAGACCCGAGCGAAGGTACCGGGCCGTGGATCGCGGAATGGCAGATGGGCCCGTCCACCGAGGAGAACCTGCTACGACCCTGGCTCCGGGTGGGCGCGCTGCGCTGACCGACGCCCTCACCTGGTACCGGCGACTCCGCCACGGATCGGCATATGGCATGCCGATGGGTGATACGCGCGCTCCGGCCCGCGCCGCGTAAGCGTCGGGCGCGCCGAGCGAAGCGTCGGTCATGTCGACGAGCGGTCGACGGGCCGAGGCGACCGGGCAGGTTCGGAGATATCGAACCGGCCTGTCCGGTGGTGTTCGCGGCTGTCCACGCAAGCAGTCGCGACTCCGTCCACCTATGACAAACCGCAGGTGGTGCCGTCCGATCGGCCACGGTCCAAGTCGGGGGAATCCACGAATGGACGGTCGACCCACCCCGGCGACCGCGCGGGGACACGCGCCTTTAACATTGCAAACTGTTGACAGTTGACTGATTGGCGATGCAAGGTTCACTTCGAGTCCACTCACGAGACGTTCGCATCTCAGCGCCCCGGCGCAAGAACACGAGGAATTCATGACCGAGTTCGCTGCTTCGGCATCCCCCGCCGATACCGCTCTTCCACCACAGCCCACCGAGATCAAGCCGCGGGTCGTTGCCGCCGGTTTCATCGGTTCGCTTCTCGAGTACTTCGACTTCGGGGCCTACGGTTATCTGGCCGTCATCATCGCCGGCCACTTCTTCGTCTCCGAGGACCCCACCTCGGCGCTGTTGTCCACGCTGCTCACCTTCGCCGCGGCCTTCCTGCTACGCCCGATCGGCGGCGTGATCTTCGGATACTTCGGGGACAAATACGGTCGTAAGAAGGTCCTCGCGTTCACCATCTTCATGATGGCCGTCGCCAGCGGGCTGATCGGCGTGCTGCCCACCTATGCCGCGATCGGCGTCGGTGCGACCACCCTGCTCGTCCTGGCCCGTTGCGCGCAGGGGCTCGCGGCCAGTGGCGAGGTGAGTGGAGCCGCGGCCTTCGTCGCCGAGTTCTCCCCCAACCACCGGCGCGGGTTCCTGTGCTCGACGATCCAGACCGGCGCCCTCGGCGGCGCTCTGCTGGCTTCACTGGTCATCACGCTGCTCACTACCGTTCTCGGTGAGGACGCCATGCGCGACTGGGGCTGGCGTATTCCCTTCCTGGCCGCCATCCCGCTGGGCCTGTTCGGGCTGTGGATCCGTTCTCAGCTGCAGGAGACCCCCCGGTTCGTGGCGCCGAAGGAACACGCCGTCGCCAACCCGATGAAGGAGCTGTTCCGCAGCCACCGTCAGGCGCTCGCGATCTGCCTCGGCCTGTCGATCCTGCTGTTCTCGGCCTACTACGTCGCCTACGTATACGTCGCGTTGCACCTGCAGACCGTCGTGGGCATGTCGTCGACCACCACGTTCTGGTTCAACTCCATCACCCTGGCGGTGGCCACCGTCTGTATGCCGTTCTTCGGCCTGCTCTCGGACAAGGTCGGCCGCAGACCGGTCTTCCTCGGCGCCACGCTCGCCGCGCTCGTCATTCCGATCCCCGCCTTCATGCTTTTCGAGCAGGGTGGCGCGATCACCCTGGTGTCGATGGTCGTGCTCGGCCTCATCGACTCGGCGCTGATGGGTGTCGCCTTCTCGGCCTTCACCGAGATGTTCCCGACCCGGGTCCGCTACACCGGTATCGCTCTGGGATTCAACCTCGGTGCCGCGCTGGCCGGTGGCTTCTCGCCCTATATCTGCACTTGGCTGGTAAAGCAGACCGGCAATTCGCTCTCGCCGGCGTACTTCCTCATGGCCACCGCGCTGATCACCTTGGCGGCGGCGGTACCGATGCGGGAAACGGTCGGCAGCGCGCTGAAGGATGCTTGAGCCATGACGACGTCACCGCCGGCCGCCGATCGCCGCCTCGACCGCACCGCCGCCACTTTCGCGCACCGCACCGAATCCGTACTCCGCGATATGGTGCTCGACGGCACCCTGAAACCGGGGGAACGGCTCAACGAGGTCGCACTCGCCGCGGAACTCGGTATCAGCCGCGGGCCGCTGCGCGAGGCCATCCAGCGGTTGGTGAGCGAGGGTTTGCTGACGGTGATCAGTCACCGTGGCGCCTTCGTCCGCACCTTCACACGCCAGGAGGTCGTCGACCTCTACGAACTGCGCGCGGCTCTGGAATTGCACGCGGTGCGGCTGCTCTGCCGCCACGCGGGCGACGACGACCTGGCAGATCTCGAGGCACTGCTGACGGCCGCACAAGAACATGTCACCGCGACGGCCGATACCGCCTATCCAGCCGAACTCGATTTCCACCTGCAGATCGTGGTTCTCACGAACAACCAGGCTCTGCTTTCGGCGGCGCTGGAGGCCCAGCGGCTGGTCTCCCTGGCCCGCACGATGTCGGCGAACCGGCCGACGCGTGCCCGCGAAGCGGTTGCGGAGCACGAAGAACTGGTCGCGGCGCTCAAGGAGCGCGACCCGGACCGCGCGGTCCGGTGCATGGAGGAACACCTGCGCCATTCGATGGAAAGCGCACTGGCGGCTCTGGGGCTGCCCCACAAGGAAAGGGAAAACGACGAATGACCCCGGCAAGAATCCTGAGGGAGCGCCTGGCCGATCAGGCCGACGGCCCCCTACTACTGGCCGGAGCGCCGAACGCGCTCGCGGCCCGGGTGGTCGAGGAGACCGGCTTCGGCGCGGTGTACGTCTCCGGAGCCGGCGTGACCAACTCCTACCTCGGGATGCCTGATCTGGGATTGCTCACCATGACCGAAGTGGCCGACCATGTGGCCGCGATGGCCGACGCCGTCTCGTTGCCCCTGGTGGTCGATGCCGATACCGGCTTCGGGAACGCCCTGAACGTCCAGCGCACCGTCCGCCGGCTGGAGCGGGCCGGTGCGGCCGCGATCCAGCTGGAAGACCAGGTCGCGCCCAAGAAGTGCGGCCACTTCGCCGGTAAGGACGTCATCTCGGCCGCGGAGATGGTCGGCAAGATCCGTGCCGCGGTCGATGCCCGTGCCGATGACGATACGGTGATCATCGCCCGCACCGATGCCCGCGCGACCTCCGGTCTGGACGAGGCGTGCGACCGGGCCGCGCGATACCTCGCGGCCGGTGCCGATGTGTTGTTCGTCGAGGCGCCACGCAGCGCCGAGGAAATGCGCAAGATCACCGCGAACGTCCCGGCGATCCACGTGGCCAATATGGTCGAGGGCGGCCTGACTCCGATCCTCGGCCGTGCCGAACTCGGTGAGCTGGGCTTCTCCGTGGCCCTCTACGCCAATGCCGCGATGCGCGGCGCCGTTCTGGGGATGCGCACGGTGCTGGAGCACCTGCTCGAGCACGGCGACACCATCGACGCCGCCGACAAGATGATCAGCTGGCAGGAGCGCCAGAGCCTGGTTTCCAAGCCGTTGTTCGACGAGCTCGACGCCCGCTACGCCGCGCCCGAGGAGAAGTGATGACCGCAGAATACGATCTACGACTGCACGGTGGTCGGGTCTTCCTGCACGGTGAAGGTCTCAGCGATGTCGATGTCCTCATCCGTGCCGGACGGATTGCCGGTATCGTCGCCCCGGACGCCCCTGAGCCCGCACGTGAGGTGGTCGATCTGCGCGGTGCCACAGTGCTGCCGGGCGCCATCGACCCGCATGTGCATCTGGGCAAGGATATTCGCGTCCCGCGCGACCCCGACGACGCCGACCTCGAGACGGCCTCGGCCGTGGCCGGTGGCGTCACCACCATGCTCGCCTATCTGATGAGCTCGGAACCGTACGAGGACGTGTTCACCGCCGCCCGCGACGTGATGGCGGCCCATTCACGCACCGACTTCGGCTTCCATTTCGTACTCGGCACCCCCGAACATCTGAGGGCGCTGCCGAGTTATGTCACGGAGCTGGGCGTCTCCAGCTTCAAGTTCTTCATGAATTTCCGTGGCGACGAGGGCAAATACCTCGGCATGCCGGGCAACGACGATGCGTTCATGTACGACATCCTCGGTCTCACCGCGGATCACGGCGCGATGGTGAACCCGCACCCGGAGAACGTCGAACTGGTGTGGCGATTGCGCGAACAGCCGCGCGACGAGACCAAGGGTCCGCTGTGGGCTTGGCACAACTCGCGCCCCGCCTATGTCGAAGCCGAGGCCCAGCAGCGTGTTTCATATCTGGCCAGCGTCACCGGCGCCTCCATGTACGCCGTGCACACCAGCAGCGCGGCCGCCCTGGCCGCGACCCGGATGCACCGGGCCGGCTATCCGAACCTGTTCGTGGAGACCTGCACGCAATACCTGACGCTGAGCACCGAGTCGAGCTGCGGAACCTACGGCAAGGTCAACCCGCCGTTGCGGCCGCCCGCCGATATCGAGGCCCTGTGGGCCGGGCTGGCGGCCGGTGAGGTCGATACCGTCGGCTCGGACCACAACGCGCGCCATCGCATCAACAAGGAGAAGGACATCTGGTCGGCGTCGGCCGGGTTCCCGGGTCTCGGTGCGATGCTGCCGCTCACCCTGTCCGAGGGCCTCGCCCGCGGAGTCCCCCTGGAACGTCTGGTCGATGCCACCAGCACCCGCTCGGCGAAGCTCTTCGGAATGTATCCCCGCAAGGGCACCATCGCCGTCGGCTCCGACGCCGACCTGGTGGTCATCGATACCGAGAAGGCCGCCACCATCACCGCGGCCACCCAGCACTCGGCCGCCGAGTACACACCGTGGGAGGGTCGCGAGGTTCCACTCTCCGTGCGGCACACCATCGTCGGCGGCCACTTCGCGGTCCGCGACGGTGTCCTCGCCGACGCTCCTACCGGTAACTACCTGTCCCGGCCGAAGAGTGGTGCCGCGGCACTGGCCGCCATCGCCGGAAACGACACCCCGAACCCCTCGACGAAGGAGGACCGGCTGTGAGTGAGCAGCCCTGGTCCGCGGGCGGCGCCGGAGCCGTCGACGCGGAAACCCTGAAACGCTATGAGCTGGCCGGTTTCGGCAAGCCGGTCGGCCTCGGCGAACGTCCCGCGCTGCTCATCATCGATGTGCAGTACCGGACCGTCGGCACCGCGCGGGTGCCGTTCGAGCAGGCCGTCGCGGAGTTCCCCACCGCGGTGGGCGAGGTCGCGTGGGACGCAGTGGACAAGATCGCCGATTTACTCGCGGAGTTCCGGTCCAACGACTGGCCGGTGCTCTACCCACATGTGGCGCCCAAACAGAGCTACGACACCGGCGCCCTCGGCGCCAAAGTCCCCGCGATCATGTCCATCCCCGCCCGCGGCTACGACTTCGTCGAGTCGATCGCACCGGCCGATGGCGATGTGGTGCTGCCCAAACGGCATCCGAGCGCATTCTTCGGTACGCCGCTCACCAGCTATCTCATTGATCGTGCGGTCGATTCGCTGGTGATCACCGGGTGCAGCACCTCCGGGTGCGTGCGCTCGAGTGTCGTCGACGCGTTCGCCTACAACTTCAAGGTGACCGTCCCGGCCGACGCAGTCTATGACCGCAGCCCGCTGGTACACGAGGTGAATCTGTTCGATATGGCCCAGAAGTACGCCGACGTCACCACCACGCCGGAACTGGTCGACCGGCTCCGCACGCTGGGCACCACCGAGGCGGTGTCCCGATGAGCGAAGTCGACGTCGATGTGGTGGTCGTGGGCGCCGGGGGTTGCGGACTCACCGCGGCGATCTCTGCCGCCGAGCAGGGCGCTCGCGTAGTAGTTCTGGAGAAGCTGGACCGCCCGATCGGGAATACGGGCGTGAGCACCGGTTCGATCCCGGGCGCCGGCACCCGCTACCAGCGGGAGGCCGGTATCGATGACGGCCCCGAGCGGATGGCCACTGATCTCCTTCGACAGAGCGGCCCGCACGAGGCCGAGGATCTGGTCCGGCAGCTGGCCGCGGAATCGGCCGCGCTGGTCGAATGGCTGGTCGAGGAGCACAATATCGATCTCCGGCTGATCACCGACTACAAGCATGTCGGCCATTCGGTCGAGCGCCTCCACGCACCGCCGGACCGCCGTGGGGCGTCACTGATGCGCGATCTGCTCGCCGAAACGAAACGACTCGATGTCGATGTGGTCACCGGGAATCCGGTGGGCCGGCTGTTGGTCGAAGACGGACGCGTGGTCGGTGTGCATATCGACGGACCCCGGTCGGGTTCCTACGATATCCGCGCGCACGCGGTAGTCCTCGCGGCCAACGGCTTCGGTAACAGCCGGGAAATGCTGCAGCGCTGGGCACCCGAGATCCTGGGTGCCCAGTACTTCGGCGCCGAAGGCTCCACCGGCGAAGCCATCTCCTGGGCGCTCGAGCTGGGCGCGGGGACGGGCAATATGGGCGCCTATCAGGGCTACGCGGCCGTCGCCTATCCGCACGGTTCGATAGTCTCCTGGACCACTGTGGAAAAAGGCGGGATCCTGCTCTCCCCGGAGGGCGACCGAATGGGCGACGAAAGCCTCGGGTATTCGGGTTTCGCGACGGTGGTCAGCGCACATGCCCCGGAGAGCTATGTGGTCTTCGATACCGCGATCCGCGACTATGTGCGCGCGAACGAACCCGAGTTCGCGGAGCTGATCGATATCGGGGGTGTCGCCGAAGCCGCCACACCGGAAGGTATCGCCGAGGCGATCGGTTGCGATCCCGAGCCGGTACGCAAGGCACTGGCCGGATACGCGGCCGCCGTCGCCGGCGAAAAGCCGGATCGGTTCGGCCGCACCGATTTCGGACTTGCCCCGTTACGGCCGCCCTACTGTGTGGTGCGCTCGGTCCCGGCACTGTTCCATACCCAGGGTGGCGTCACCATCGACGACGAGGCCCGGGTGCTCCGCGCCGACGGCAGCGTCGTACCCGGGCTCTACGCCGGAGGCGGTGTGGCCACCGGGGTCTCGGGCGCCCGGGGCGCCCGGGGATACTGCTCCGGCAACGGACTGCTCACCGCCGTCGGACTCGGCCGAATCGCCGGCCGATCCGCCGCGGGGCAACGTCCGTGAACGCCGGCCGACCTATCCGACCGGCGACGAAGGGGACATCGTCGGCGATGTCCCCTTCGGCCGCGGATATCTCGGCCGCACGGTAGCGCTTCCGCGATCCTCCTGATGCGCGCAGCCGACCGCGGATCCGCGACTTCGCGGTGGTGCCCGTCGTCAGCTCGCGCCGAGTGCGTCCAGGATCATCGGGCGGGCGGTGGTGATCGCCTGCTCCCAGTAGGGCCAGGTGTGGGTGCCGTTGACGAGGTCGACGCGGGCCTGGATCCCCAGCGCGGCGAGCCGATCGCGGAAAATCTGCGCGGCCACTGTCGACAAGGCCTCCAGACCCATCGCGTTCACGGTGTTACCGACGCCGTTCGGCAGGTCGGGCGCCCCGGGCACGCCGTTGCCGGCCCAGATGTACATCGGCAGGCCGCGCAGCCGTTCGGCTTGCACGGTGGGATCGTTGCGGTGCCAGGCCGGGTCGCCGGCCGGACCCCACATATCGTCCACATTGAACCGGCCCTCGTCCCACAGCGCGGCGCGGACCGCCTCGTTCCACATCGGGAATGTCGGATTCAGGAATCCGGAGAACGATCCGGCGAATGTGAACTGGTCGCGGTGATGCGCGGCGAGGGCCAGCGCCGCCCCACCGCCCATGGAAGCACCCACGATGGCGTTATTGCTGCGCGAGACACCGTATCTCGTGAGGAAGGCCGGCAATTCCTCGGTGAGGAAGGTTTCCCATTTGTACGTCGTGGCCTGGCCGTTCGTACTGCTCGGCCGGTACCAGTCGGCATAGAAACTGGAATGCCCGCCGACCGGGAAGACCAGCGTCACATCGTCTCCGGCGAACCGCCGCAGGATGTCGGTATCGCTGGTCCACTGATTGTGGTCATGGGGTGCCCGCAGGCCGTCGAGCACATAGAGCGCCGCCCGCCCACCACGCGCCGCCCACTGCACCTGGACCTTGATCGGACCCATATCGGACGGCACCACGAGTTCCTGGTTCCCCCCGGCCGGGGCCCGTAGTGCCGGCGCACCGAGCGGCGCCGCGGCCGCCACCGCCCCACCGGCACCGGTGGTCAACACCAGCGCCGCAATGACCACACCGAGTTTCCGCAGCCGCCCCCGCGCGACCCACCGCTTCTCCACTGCCACCCCGTACCTTGTCGTCGGTCTCCAACCGTGCCGCTGAGCAACGCTACCGGCGAGATCCGTACTGCGCCCCCCATCGGGCTTCCCAAGGATCGGAATAGACGGGGGCCGAAGCGTCCCGTGACGATTCGTTCACCACCGACGGTATGAGCGAACCGCGCCGGCAACGTGCACCGCAGGCGGCTTCGTCGAGCAGTGGAGTCATCGCCCCCGCGGTAGCGCCCGCGCGATGCGTGCCCAGGCCTCACACCTCGGCGACGGACGCGGCCCGGTGTGTGACACCCGGCTTCCGCGCGGCGGCCCGGCCCGCGGCCGCCGGGCTCGAGCTTCGCAACCAAGGCGTCGCCCTCGAACTCCTCGGCCCGGCCGCCCACACCACCGCGACCGCGATCCCGGCCCTGGACAGAGTTGCCGGCCACGCGCGGGCCCGGCCGGCAGCTCGTCGCACTGAATCGGAATTCCGACGCGCCCCTCATCGGCGGACGGCTCCGGTATCAGTGCGTGGCAGTGCCGGAGCGCCGGGCAGGCCCGGCACCGCCACGCCTATCTATCGCCCGATCCGGCCCGGACGGCCACCGTGGCATCGAGTTCCACCAGCGCGCCCTGCGGCAGCACCTGGGTCGGCAGCGCGGTCCGCGCATGCCGGCCCGCGTCGCCCAGGACGGTGCGCAGCAATTGTGAGGCGCCGTCGGCCACCGTCGGCTGATCCACGAAATCGGGGGAACTGGCGACCCAGATATCGAGTTTGAGCACCCGCTCCACATTGTCGAGACCCACCGCGGCGTCGATGCGCGCCAAAAGGTTGAGCGCCGACGTCTCGGCCGCGGCGATACCGTCGTCGACGGTGGCGGTTTCCCCCACCCGGCCCCCGCGGATCTCGCCCGACGCGGTCCGGGAGATCTGACCGGAGATCCACAGCAGGTCCCCCCAGCGCACCGTCGCCTCGTAGGCGTAGCGGGGTGCGCCGAGCGTGGGGAGTTCGATGGCCAGTTCGGCGAGTCGCCGCTGTACCTCAGACATGGCGTTTTCCATTCGACGGCCGGGAGCGCGCCCCGGGGCGGGTTCCGGCCGGGGCGTACGGGAACCCGCCCCGGCGCATCCGGGTGGGATCGGCGGTATCGGCCGAGGTCATCGCTTGCTGACGATGTAGGTGCGGTCGCGCCCGATGTACCACAGGTCTTCGGTGCCGATCGCCGCGTTGTCGTAACGCCACGGGATCTCCGCCGCGCCGTAGGAACCGATATCCAGGACATGCTTGTACCCGGGACGGAGTTCGTTCGCGAAGGATTCCTGCTTACCCATGAGGTGCCCGACATTGCGTTTGCGGTACTCGGTGTTGAAATCCACCTCCGTTCCCAGCATGCCGATCTCGACCATCCGGTCGAGGTGCGGCGCCAGGTAACGCAGGGTGCCCTCGTGCACGTCCTCACAGATCACGCCAGGCCGGAGCTGACCGATGATGCCCTCGCGCACCACATCGAAGAAGAAGGCGTAGGCCTCTTTCGCCGCCGGGGTGCGCGGCAGTGAGCGGGCCATATCGGAGGTCGCGACGATGACTCCGTCGATCACGATGCGCACGCCGGCGTCGAGTTGGATGCATGTCGTCTCGGCATCGATCGGGAAATCGACGGGCGGGCCGGGGAAGAGCATCCGATTGGAGGAATGCAGATTGGTGAAGTAGGGCTCGATGCCGAACGGGATCTCGTTCGCCGTCCGGAATTCGACGATCTTGTCGAGGTACACGGCATTGATATCGAGTTCGGTGAACGAACGACCGGTGTCGAGGCCTGCCTCCGCCCAGGCCAGCGCTTCCTCGATGGCGAACACACTCGCGCGTGCCGCGACCACCTGGAATGCGAGATCCTCGTGATCACGGATATCGCGCCAGTGCCCGAGGTCGTGCGAGATGCCGACGAGTTCGGCGCCGGCCTGCTCGAGCTCGCGGGCCAGGCCGACGCTGACAAACTCCTCCTCGACCCCGGTGCGCGGACCGCCGGCCAGTACCCGGACGGCAGCGCCCACCGACGGGTACCGGCCGATGGCCGCACCCGGAATTCCGGTGGCCTCGTCACCGGCCAGCACGAGCAGTTTCCCGGAACCGGCGAGCCACAGCGCGACCGCCCCGTCCGGCTGCGCGAACCCGGTGACCTCGGTGAAGTTCGGCGGCGCGGCGAGCAGCAGCGCGTCGAGACCACGATCGGCCACCAGCGCCTCCAGCGCCGCGAACCTGCTGTCCTCGCTGCTGCTGAACTCCGCTTCCAGACCCGCAAGATGCGGCACACCCTCGATCAACCGCCGCGCGGTATCGACCCCGGTCCGGCGCCACTGCGCGAACCGCGCGAGCACCTCCGACCGGTCCAGCTCATAGGCGGTCACCGGCACGGGGTCCCGGTCGGCGGCGACGAGATCCACCGCCCCGGACAACGCGCGGTAGTGCGTGTACACCACATCCGCGGCGAGGTGCACCGGTCCGTCCTGCGCGAGTTCACGAACCAGACTCACCAGGGATTCCGCGGCGGGGGTATCGGCGACGACCCGCGGGTCGATCGTCACCCAGGGTGCGTAGAACTTCATCCGCTCTTTCGGAACCCCGGCCGACAGTGCGTTGCCCTGTTCCTGCTGACGCACGAGCAGGTACTCCTCGTCGCCGGTATGGGCGATCAGCGGCGCGACGAACGGGTGCGAATCGAGACGGATCGCGGAGAAGAGGAGACTTTTGCGCGCATCGAGCCCGTAGGTGCGTGCTACCTGCGCCGGATCTGCGGTGATACTGAGCATTTTCTTCCCTCGGTGTCGAGATTCTGGATGGGAGTCGGGCGGGGCGGGGTCAGCTGATCCCGGTGGTGACCCCGATATGGGATTCGATTTCCGTCACGTACTCGGAGAATTCCGTGGAGTACCGGTGTTCTTTGCCGCGCGGCCGGGGCAGATCGATCGTGATATCGGCGACGATCTTGCCCGGGCGGCCACCGACGACGACCACACGGTCGCCGAGCCACACCGCCTCGGAAATGCTGTGCGTGACGAACAGGACACTGCATCCGGCGGCCTGCCAGATGCGCTGGATCTCGAAGTTCATCGAATCGCGCGTCATGGCGTCGAGCGCACCGAAGGGCTCGTCCATCAGCAGCAGCTCGGGATGCGACACCAGCGCCCGGCAGATGGCGACCCGCTGCTGCATACCACCGCTGAGCTCGTAGGAGTAGCGCGTGGCCCGGTCGCCGAGGCCGACCATTTCCAGCAGTTCCCGGGCGTAGCGGCGCGCTTCATCGGTGCGGGCGCCGCGGAACTCCAGCGGCAACAGCACATTGTCGAGATTGTTGCGCCACGGCAGCAGGACCGGGCTCTGGAACACCATGGCGATATCCTCGATACCGTCGCTGATGGGCCTGCCCTTGACCAGGATCTCGCCCGCGGTGGGCTGCTGGAGTCCCGAGATCGTCTTGAGCAGCGTGGTCTTACCACTGCCCGACTGTCCGACGATCGACACGAACTGTCCGGGATTCACATGGAAGTCCACCCCTTCCAGGACCGTGTTGTCATGACCGTCGCGGGACCGATAGGTCATTCCGACGTTGTTGACCGAGATGGCGTATTCGTTGTTCATAGGGCCCTCTGTCCGGCTCTCACGGGGCTTGGATGGTCTCGCCGCGCCGCACCGGCGCGAGGAACTCATTGGTGTAGATGTCGTCCGGGGTCAGCTCGCTGTCCGCCCGGAGACCGAGGAATTGTCGGGAGATATCGAGCATTTTCTGCACTCCCGCGTCGTCCATGACGCCGTATCGATCCACCGATTCGTCCGCCGACCAGTTCAGGGAGCACTGTTCACGTATCGCCAGGGTGACGGTCTCGGTTTCGAAACCACTCACCTCCTTGCGGAAGTCCTGGGCCGCCTCCTCCGGGTGCTCGCACGACCACAGGAAGCCTTTCTGCATCGCCCGGTTGAATCGGCGCACCTGGTCGGGGTTGCTCCGCAGTTTCTCGTCGGACATGACGATTCCGTTGCCGTAGAGGTCGATACCGATATCGGCCCACTTCAGCACCACGGCCTCCCGGCCCAGCGCGTCGATGGCGGGTTGGTCGGAGACGTACAGCGCGAGGTTGGCGTCCCACTGGCCCGCCAGCAGGCCGGGGATCTTCGACCCGCTCGAAGCGTGCACGACGTGCACATCCCGCTCGGTGAGTCCCAGTTTGCTCAGCGCGAAGGGCCACATCGCGGTCATCGCGCCGGCTCCCTCGGTGGCCAGAGTTTTGCCTCGGAGATCGTCCCAGTCCTCGATTCCGGTCCCGGCGAGGCCCACCACCGCGTAGGCGGACCTGGCCTGCAGGAGGTTGACCTGTTTCACCTCGGCGCCCCGGCCCTGGCTGATGATCGTGGCACCGAAATCCGCGAAGCCCACGTCGACCTTCCCGGTCTCCACGGAGGTGACCGTATTGGTCGAACCGGATCCGGGCATGATGGTGAGGTCGAGCCCCTCGGCCGCGAAGAAACCGCGTGCGGCCGCCGCGAAGAACGGCGCGTGCTTGGGCAGGTATCCCACGTCCATCATGATGGTCATCGAGTTCGCTCCGCCGCCGCTCGCACAGGCCGGTAGCGCGGCGAGCAGGACCGCCCCGACGAGCGCGGCGATCTTTCGCCTCGAGTTGCGCATTCGAGTCTCCGCTCCCCTGGTCACTTCGCGTGGTTCTTCCACGGGACCAGCTTCCGTCCCGCGAAATCGACGAGGAAGAACAGTGCCAGCGCGATGGCGGCGAGCACGATGAACGCCGCGAACATCGACGGCAGGTCGACCTGACTGTTCGCGAGCAGGATGACATAACCCAGCCCTTTCGAGCCGGCGATGAATTCACCGACCACCGCGCCACCCACCGCGAGGGAGATCGAGATCTTCGCGCCGGAGAAAATCGACGGCAGCGCGTAGAACAATTCGATCTTCGTCATCTTCTTCCACTGCGAGGCCCGATTGATCCGGGCGAGTTCCTGCAGCTCGTTGGGTACCGAACTCAAACCGTCATAGGTATTGATGACCAGCGGGAAGAATGCGATGGCCATAGCGACGAATGCCTTCGATTCGAAACCGAATCCGAACCACACGATGAACAGCGGCGCGAGCGCGACCTTGGGAATGGTGTCGATCGCGACGAGTGCGGGGTAGAGAAAACTCCGTATTGTCGGCGAGTAGTGCAGTGTCGCCCCGCACAGCACACCGAGGGCCGTGCCGAGGGCGAACCCGGCCAGCGCTTCCTGCAGAGTGACGAAGGTGTTGGTCGCGAAGTACTCCGGCCGCTCGATCAACTCCTGGAAAGCGGAGACAGGGCCGACGAGCAGGAATTCCGGCGGATCGAAAACGACCACCAGCAGCTGCCAGACCACGAAGAGCCCGACGATACCCGCGACCGCCTTCATCCCGGTCGCGATCGAATCGCGCGCGGGCATCTTCGGGAAGGAAACGGCAGCGCGCCGGGCTGCCGGTTCGGTGTACGAGCGCGCGGCGCCCGGGTCGACCTCAGGAACGGCCATGACAACGGCTCCCTTCAACGGACCCGCTGAGCGCGGAGACCGCGACGTGGTGGATGCCGGCGCCCGCCGGCAGGCCCGGACACCCGCGGTCTCCCGCGGTGGCAGGCGTCGCCCGGCCGGGCGACGGCGACAAAGGGACTGGTCGAAATATCATGGGTTCCTCACAACATTGGAAGGTCCGCGGCCGGGGCGGACGAGACGGCCGGATCCGGCGCGGCGAGCCGGCCGCCGGTGATCGGCCGGGTGGCACACTGTTCTCAAAGGGTGATCGAGCGGGATTTCTCTACGATGTCCATCAGCAAGTCCCTCTCGACATCTTCCAGGTCGGTCAGCGGTGGCCGTACCGGGCCCGCCGGATGTCCCACCAGGGTCATCCCGGCCTTGACCACGCTGACCGCGTATCCGGCTTTCCGGTCACGGATCGCGGTATAGGGCAGCACCACCTCGTCGAGCAGCCGGCGCACGGTCGGCCTGTCCTCCGCCCGCACCGCCCGGTAGAAGGTGAGGGCGAATTCGGGCAGGAAGTTGAACAGCGCCGAGCTGTAGGTGGTGACCCCGAGTTCGAGATACGGTAGCGCGAACGTTTCCGCAGTCGGCAGGCCACCTATGTACATCAGGCGGTCGCCCAGCCGCGAATGGATGCGGGTGATCGCCTCCAGGTCACCGACACCGTCTTTGTAGCCGACCAGGTTGGGGTGGGCGTCGGCCAGTTCGGCGAGGATTTCCGGCGTGTACACCGCATTGGCCCGGCCGTAGACAACGATGGCCAGCGAGGTCGCTTCGCAGACCGCACGAACATGGCCTTTGAGGCCCTCGGCGGACGATTCGGTGAGGTAGGGCGGGAACAGCAGCAGGCCGTCGGCTCCGGCCGCCTCGGCATCGCGGGCCATTTCGACCGCTTGTGCGGTGCCGTACCCGGCGGGGGCGAGGATCGGGGTGCCCGTCGGCGCGCTCTCGGCGGCCGCCCGGACCACCCGGCCGACCTCCGCCGGGGTCAGCGAGAAGAATTCCCCCGTCCCGCCGGCGGCGAACAGACCGGCGACGTCGTATTTACCGAGACGAACGATATTCTCCCGATAGGCGGGTTCGTCGAATGCCAGGTCGTCGGTGAAATGGGTGACCGGAAACGACAACAGCCCGGAGCCGAGCTTTTCGGCGAGTTCGGTCGGTGTGAAAGCGGGGGGCAACGTTTCCTCCTGCTGATAACAGCTCTTCTTAGTGAACGAGACCACAGTAAAAACCGCTGTGATACATGTCCAACACTGTTTCGGCATCTATCAATACCTATCTTGGATTGATCTGCTGCCGAACAGCGGCAAGAGCTTTCACCCGCCGAACCACCCCGGCGCCACCGCCGGAACCTCCACCGGATGTTTTCAGCCCCGCGGTAACGCCTGCACGATCCGCGTGATCCGCGCGCCGGCCTCGCATACCCGCTCGATCTTCGCGGCGAGGTCGTCGCCTTCGAATTCCTCGGCCCGCCCGCCGACACTGATGGATGCCACCACCGAACCGTCGCGTCCCAGGATCGGCGCCGCCACGGCGGCCACCCCCGGCAGATAGTCGGAGTTGCTCACCGAGTAGCCGGCTTCCCTGATCTCGTCGAGGTGTTCCACCATCCGGCGCTCGTCGGTAATGGTCCGCTCGGTGATCGCGGGCAGCTCGCCCGTAATCCATTTGCTGCGTAAGGCTTCGGAGTGCGCGAGCATAACCGTCGGCCCCGCCGCGGCATGGTAGGGCATCACCGACCCGACCGTGATCCCGGCGACGACGAGCGAATTCCGCCCCTCGAGCAGATCGATGCAGACCGCGCCCTGTTCGGCGGGCACCATGAGATAGGCCGTGTTGCCGAACGCGGTCGCCAGTTCGGTCATGAAAGGTTTTGCCGCCGAGCGGATATCGAGTTTCGACAGCGCGGCCGCCCCGATCTCGAAGACCGGCATCGCCACCCGGTAGGCGCCCTCCTCGGTGCGATCCACCCACCCCGCCTGGATCAGCGTGGCCATCAGGCGGAACACCGTCGTCTTGTTCATCCCGCTCGCCGTGGTGAGGTCGTTCAGGGTCCAGGCGGGCCGGTCCGCACTGAAATGACCGAGCAGCGTGCACGCCTTGAGGACAGCGCCCACGACATCGCGACCCCCCGGCGCCTCGGACTCCACGGGCACAACCACTGCCACTCACTCGCTTTCATTCGACGTGCGATCGGTCTCGTCACCATACGAACAGACATCCACCGATCGGGGTTGACTTTGTGACCCGCACCACCTTACCGTCTCATATCGATATACGAAACGCATTCCGCATTGCGAAACGGAGAGTGGACTGGTGCGCAGCCCGACCTTGAAAGACCTCACGTCGAACGGACTCGTCTACGCCCCCGGCGTATGGGACGGCCTCACCGCCCGCCTCGCCGAACAGGCAGGTTTCAGCGCCCTGTGCGCCTCGGGCTTCGCCGTCTCGGCGGCGCTGGGCCTCCCCGACGCCGAGCTCTACACCCAGACCGAGAACCTCCAGGCGGTCCGCACGATCCGGGAGTCCTCCAAGCTGCCGCTGGTCGCCGATATCGACACCGGCTACGGCAATGCCGTCAATGCCGCCCGCACCGCCACCAAGTTCGCCGACGCGGGCGTGGGCGGGATGTTCATGGAGGACCAGGTCTCCCCCAAGTCCTGCCCCATCTGCGTGGGCGACCCCGTCGACCTGATCACCGTCGCCGAGGCCACCGGCAAGATCCGCGCCGTCCGCGACTCCATCCCCGACGACGTCCTGCTGATCGCACGCACCGATGCCCGCGGCGACGACGCCATCCGCCGCGCCCAGGCCTATGTCGAGGCCGGCGCGGACATGATCATGCCGGTCACCAAGACCTTCGAGACCGTCGAACAGTGGCAGCGCTGCCACGAGGAGGTCGGCGTCCCGCTCATGGCCACCCTCACCGCGTCGACCTGGACCGAACGCGATTTCACCCCCGAGATCCTCGACCAGATCGGCGTCCGGCTCGCCCTACTGCCCACCCAGGTGCTGATGGCGGTGGCCGGCGCGGCCCGCGAGACGCTGAAGCGACTGGCCGCGGGCGAGGCCCCCGCCCAGGTGAGCGCCGACGCGCTCCAGCACCACGAGTTCGTCGAACTGATCGGGTTCCCCGAGGTCGAGGCCATGCAGAACAAGTACCTACCCGCGAAGGAGCAGTGACCACCGTGGGTTACACGATGACGGAGAAGATCCTCGGCCGCGCCTCGGATCAGGACACGGTCCGCGCCGGCGAGAACCACGCCGTGCACCCCGCCCGCATGATCGCCTACGACTTCCCCGGGTACACCGATGTGATGTTCCGGCAGATGCGCGAGGACTTCGGGATCACCGAACTGGAGGACCCGAGCCGCTACATCGTCTTCATCGACCACATGCTCACCAAGGGCAACGACAAGGAAACCGAGGTCCACCAGGTCACCCGCGACTGGTGCGAGTTCTACGGTATCGAACTGCACGAGGGTCGCGGTATCGGCCACCAGCTCACCGCCGAACTGGGCCTGGCCATCCCCGGTGAATTCCTGGTCCATTTCGACGGCCATATCAGCGGTATCGGCGCGTTCGGTGCCCTCGGCTGGGGTATCCGGCGCGACCTCATCGAAGCCTGGGTCACCGGCCGGGTCTTTGTCGATATCCCCGCCACCACCCGTTTCGACCTCGTCGGCGAATTCCCGCCCGGCGTCGACAGCCGCGACCTCGTGCACACCATCATCGATATGGTCGGCGCCGACGGTTGCGCCCATCAGGTGATGGAATTCGGCGGCCCCGGCGCCCGCGCCATGACCATCGACCACCGCCAGGGCCTGTGCGGAATGGCCATGTTCACCGGCGCGGTCTCCGCTCTCTTCGAACCCGACGAGACGTCCCTCGCCTACGCGAAGAATGTCGCCCGCCGCGACTTCGACCCGGTCTACCCCGACCCCGACGCCACCTACGCGGCCCGCCACACCATCGACCTCTCCACCCTGACTCCCCGGGTGGTGCTCCCCGGCTCGGCCCGGGCCGTCAACACCAAAACCGCCCAGGAACTCGCCGGCACACCCATCACCAAGGCGTTCATCGGCTCCTGCGCCAGCGGCCGCATCGAAGATCTACGCGCTGCCGCCCTCGTCCTCGACGGCCGCGAGGTCGCCCCCGGCGTCGAACTCAATGTCGTCCCCACCTCGCAGAAGGTGTACGAGCAGGCCGAGCGGGAGGGCATCCTCGATGTGCTCCGCGCCGCAGGTGCGCATATCAATATATCGAGCTGCGATTTTTGCTTCGGCTACCAGAAACCCCTGCAAGCGGGTGAGAACTGCATCTCCACCGGCGTCCTGAACATCTCCGGCCGTATGGGCAGCCCCGACGCCAACATCTACATGGGCTCCCCCTACACCGTCGCCGCCAGCGCCCTGGCCGGCACCATCCAGGAGTCGGTCCAGTGAGCGCCTATCCCCCACCCCCGGACATCATCGAAGGCAAGGTCGCCTGGATCTTCGGCGACGATTTCGATATCGACCTCGTCGTCGGCGTCGCCAATATCAAGTCCTACGACCCCGACCATCTGCGCTCGGTGTGTATGCAGGCCTACGACCCCACCTTCACCGACCGCGTCCGCCCCGGCGATATCATCGTCGGCGGCCGTAACTTCGGCTACGGTCATCCGCACTATCCACCGATGGTCGCCCTCCGCAACGCGGGTATCGCGGCCATCGTCGCGGAATCCTTCTCGCCCGGCTTCTGGCGCGGCGAGACCTTCAACGGCATGCCGTTGATCACGATCCCCGGCGTCTCGACCGCAGTCCGGGTCGACGACGCCGTGGCCCTCGACTGGCGCACCGCCACCCTGCGCCGGCCCGAGGGAACCGACCTGGTCGGAACCCCACCGAATCCGCGGACCGTTCAGGTCATCGAGGCCGGTGGTTCGTATGAACTCCTGCTCGCCGAGCACGCACGCCAAGGACAACCGCAGTGACCAATGTCGATCATCGCGTCGAGAACCCTGACAGCCGGCCCGCCGGGCAGCTGCCGGTGACCGCACCGAAGAAGTCGAACTCCGTGGCCCGCCGCGCCGCCATCGCCGGCGGCGTCGGCACCCTCATCGAGTACTACGACTTCGCGGTCTACGGCTTCCTCGCCGTCACCATCGCCCCCCTGTTCTTCCCCTCGGACAATTCCGGCGTGTCGATCCTGTCGACCCTCGCCGTTTTCGGCGTCGCCTACGTCGCCCGCCCCCTCGGCGGCATCTTCTTCGGCCGCCTCGGCGACCGCCGCGGCCGCCGCCACTCCCTGGTGATCACCGTGGTCAGCATGGGTATCGCCTGCGGCATCCTCGGCCTGCTCCCCACCCATTCGACCGTCGGCGTCCTCGCCCCCATCCTGCTGGTCCTCGTCCGCCTCGCCCAGGGCTTCTCCGCCGGCGGCGAAGTCGGCGGCGCCGCGACCTATATCGCCGAATCCGCCCCGCCCAAGCGCCGCGGCTTCTTCGGCTCCTTCACCCCCGTCGGCTCCACCCTCGGCTTCGCCGTGGCCGCCGCGGTCGTGGGTGTGGTCGCCCTGATCACCACCGACGAGCAGATGGAGTCGTGGGGCTGGCGTATCCCGTTCCTGCTCGCCCTCCCCCTCGCCTACGTGTGCCTGCGCGTCCGGATGAAGCTCGAGGACACCCCCGAATTCGAGGAGATGGCCGAGAAGCAGCAGGTCACCAAGAGTCCGCTGCTGGACACGGTCACCAAGAACCCGTGGTCGGTCCTCCGCGTCGTCGGTGTCGCCATCGCGATGAACGGCTCCGGCTATATCGGCCTCACTTACTTCAGCGTTTACCTGATCAAGGACCTCGGCTTCTCCAAGGACGCCGTCTACTGGACCTCCGCCATCGCCATCGCGCTGGCCTGCGCCACCTTCCCGATCAGCGGCATGCTCACCGACAGGTTCGGCCGTAAACCGGTACTCGTGGGCGGGTATCTCGCCTACGTCGTGATCGCGCTTCCGGCGTTCATGATCATGGGGGCGACCGAGAGCATTCTTGTTATCGGGATCGTCTACTTCCTGTACATGGTGCTCAACGGGGTTGTGCAGGTTCCGGCGTTCCCGCTGTTCACCGAGCTCTTCCCGCGGACGGTTCGCTACACCGGAGTCTCGCTGGGCTTCAATATCGGCACCATCGCCGCCGGCGGGACCGCCCCCTATGTCGCCGCGCAGCTCGTCGAATCGACCGGCAATGCGATGTCGCCCGCCTACTGGGTGATGGGCGTCTGTGCCATCGGCCTCCTCACCGTCGCCACCATCCGCGAAACCAGCCGCAAGGAACTCCCGGCATGACCACCGGTAACACCGGGTCGACTCCGTCCGCCGCACTTGATGAGGGTGCGGCGGGCGGGGTTTCCCCACGCCCCCACTTCGACACGCTCGTAGCGGCCTGGAACGACCGGGTCACCCACGAACCCGACGCTCCCGCCGTCGTCTACTTCGACACCACCCTCACCGTGCGGCAGACGGACGACCTCGCAACCGCACTCGCGGCCGCACTCGCCGAACGCGGCGTAGGACATGGCGACCGGGTGGGCATCCACCTCCAGAACATCCCGCAATACGCCCTCGTCCTGCTGGCCCTCTGGAAACTCGGCGCCACCGCCCTACTGCTCAACCCCATGTACCGCGGCCGCGAACTCCGGGTATTGATCAACGACGCCGAACCGGTCGGAATCATCACCACCGACAGCGATGTCCCGCAGGTCCGGGAAGACGTCGCCGACAGCACGGTCCGCTGGGTCCTCGGCACCGCCGAATCAGAACTCCAGTGCCGCAACGACCGCCGTATCTTCAACGGCGAACCTGCCCCCGCGGCCCCCGCCGAACCCGACCTACTCGGCTTGGCACACCGCTACCTCGGCAAACACCCCCCGAAAACCCAGGTCCACGGCGAAGACCTGGCCTTTCTCGCCTACACCTCCGGCACCACCGGCCCGCCCAAGGGCGCGATGAACTCGCACACCAACGTCCTCGCGGTAACTACCAGCTTCGCCGAACTGGCCGGCATCAACACCGGCGACGTCGTCTACGCCCTCGCCCCGCTCTTCCACATCACGGGCGCCGTGGTCATCGGCTCCCTCGCTCTCACCGAACGCACGGCCCTGGTCTTCACGGGCCGGTTCCACACCGAGGTCGCCGTCGACGCGATCCGCGAGCACGGGGTCACCTACACCATCGGCTCCATCACCGCCTTCAACGCGATGATGAACTCTGAATATGCGTCCTCGGAACACTTCACGTCGATCAAGACGCTGTACAGCGGGGGTGCGCCGGTTCCGCCGAGTACGGTCGAGCGGTTCCGGGAGAGGTTCGGGCATTACATCCACAATGCGTATGGGATGACCGAGACGTCGTCGGCGGTCACGGCAGTGCCGCCGGGGGTGAGTGCGCCGGTCGACCCGGACAGCGGGACGCTGTCCATCGGACTGCCGCTGCCGGGGGTGAAGGTCGAGGTGGTCGACCCTGAAGGCCACCCCCTCCCGCCCGGCAGTCAGGGCGAACTTGTCGTCACCGGGCCCCAGGTCATCGGCGGATACTGGCGTAAGCCAGAAGAATCCGAGGCCGCTCTACCCGAAGGTCGCCTCCGAACCGGGGATAGCGCGATCGTGGACGAACACGGGTGGGTCTACCTGGTCGACCGCATCAAAGACCAGATCAACGTCTCCGGGTACAAGGTCTGGCCGCGCGAGGTCGAGGACGTTCTCTATGAACACCCGGCCGTACTCGAAGCTGCGGTTGTGGGCGTCGCCGACGAATATCGAGGCGAGTCGGTAGCCGCCTACGTCTCCCTGAAAGACGGCCACACCGCCGACGCCGACGCGCTGATCGCGTTCGCCCGGGAACGCCTCGCGCCCTACAAACGGCCCAGGTCCGTGGGAATACTCGCCGACCTACCCAAAACACAAACCGGCAAGATCCGCCGACGAGCGCTGCGCGAGCAACGGGATGACGTTCGAACAACACGATGAACTCCGGTTGATCGGTCGATGATGACATCATGACCTGCGTACTTGAACAGCATGAGCAGCTCGACCGCGTCTAATGTGTACACATTCGGGCACACGTAAGTCATGTTGATCGAGACATGGTCAGTACGGGAAGCTCGCGAGCGGCTACCACGAATGCTCGACCGATTCCGCCACGGCGACCGGACACCGGTCGGGGTGGGTTCACGCCGCAAGACCGAAGCCGTGATGATCTCTGTCGAAGTCTTCGAGGAGTTGACCGCCGAGCGTACTCGCGCGACCGCGGAGGCCAGAGCGTCGGTCCGCGCCGAAGGTCTGGCCCCCAGTCCTGAAGCCGACGACATCACGGCCCGATGGTCGCGGGGCGAGATCAGCACCGAGCAGATGCGTCAAATTGTTCGCGAACTGCACGGCGCGACGTGACAACAGACCCCTATATCGATACCGAATCAGGTGCATTGAGAAACCGCCTCGACAGGTGGAGAACGCCACAGCGTCGAGACTCTCGCTGGTCGGCGACAACAGGCCGCTGCGCGGCCTACTCGACCGACTGGTCCAGCCGGAGTAGCCCGATACGCACGTCATTCGTTGCTGTCTCGGCGCTCGTCAGCCGGTGACGGAGCTACTTCACTGCTCCGGTTCCGCGCCTTGTCAACGTGCCGGATACCGATCTCCGATGCGCCTGCTTCGCGGGAATTCCGTACGGTGTCGGCCATGACCGACAACGACCCCGCACCCGACCTCGACGAGATCTCGGCCGCGATGCCACCGGCGGCGGTCAACAGGTTGTTCGGTGAACTGGTCGCCGATATCGCCGGGCAGCTCGGAGCGCCGGGACCGGCGGCACCCCGCGACGTGCCGAGTGCACGGCGGCTTCGGCGCTCGACGCCGGTGACCTACCGGATTCGTATCGACCTGCTGCATGCGAAGCCGCCCGCGTGGCGGCGGGTGGAAGTGGCCTCGGATATGTTCCTCGACGAGTTGCACGAGGTGATCCAGGCAAGCTTCCATTGGTACGACTGCCACCTGCATCAGTTCGCCAGTTCCGGCGATCATTTCGCGGACGACGCCGAACTGTATCTGTGCCCATACCAGGTGGAAGAGGGCGATCCCGGCGTACCGGAGGAGCAGGTGCGGCTCGACGAGGTGCTCGTCGATGCCGGTGACGCGATGTCGTACTGGTACGACTTCGGCGACGACTGGATGCACGTGCTGAAGCTGGAGGCGGTGCTGCCGCGGGCGGATGATGCGCCGCGGGCCCGCTGCACGGCCGGCCGGCAGCCTTCCCCGGCGGAGGACTGCGGCGGAATTCCGGGATACGAGTTGTTCACCGCGGCCTGCGATCCCGGCCATCGCCGACACCAGCAGGCCCTGGCCGAAGTGCGTGAGTGGTACGGCGAGCATTTCGACCTCGACTCCTATGCCCCGGTGCCATTCGATCTCGATGAGATCAATGCGGCGCTGGCAGAACTCGGCACCGGCTCGCGCACCGGCAGCGCCGGTGCCGATGACGCGCAGGCGATCCCGCCCGCACTCGCCGAGATACTCCGGGCGACCGGCACGGTCCGCGGCAAACGGCAGCTGCGGGCGCTGATCACCGACGCCGCGCTGGACCGGCCCGCCACCGTCGATGCCGGCACGGCAGCTCGAGCCGTCCGGCCTTACGCATGTCTGCTGGACCAGATCGGGCCCGACGGCGTCGCCCTCACGTCGGCCGGCTATCTGCCACCCACCACGGTGGCCACGCTTTTTACCGACCTCGACCTGGGCGAACGGTGGATCGGGAAAGGGAATCGCGAGGATCTCACCCCGCCGATCGCGAACCTGCGGCAGGCGGCGCAACAGGTCGGCTTGCTGCGCAAGTATCGCGGACGGCTCAACCTGACCGCCAAAGCGCGGGCGATCGATGGCGACCCGATCCAGCTGTGGATGTTTCTCGCGGAACGGATCCCGGCGATGCTGAAGGGAAAGGCCCGCCACGACACCGGCATTCTCTACTTCCTGACGCTCGCGGCCGGCGACGCCGAGTCCGCCGTCGCCGAGATCCTCGACAATATGGGCTGGTGCCACAGCGACGGTTCCCCGGTGACGGCGCATTCGGTGATCGAACTCCTCCGCGATATCAGATATGTCCTGGAACCGACCGGCCTGCGCTCCCCCGACGCGAGCCTGGCCACCGAACCGTTCGCCCGGGCGGTTCTGGCCCGGTTGCTGTAGTCGTCAGGTGTCAGTCGCCCCGATACAGCCGCTCGAGGTCGACCAGTTCCACATCGTCGCGGGAATCGGCCACGGCGCGCAGTTCGGGGGTGAAGTCGTATCCGGTGAAGAGCAGCAATTTGGTCTGCCGCGACGCGCGGGGATCGCGCTGTACCAGCAGATCCCGGATCCGGTCGAGCCGGTTGACCTGTTTCTCCCCGACGACCGCATGGTTCTTCGCCTCACCGATCGCGAGGATCCGTTCCGCACCACCGGCGTCCCGCCCGAACACTACGACGTCCAACTGATGGCCGGTCTTACCCGCGGGGTCGGGCAGAACTCCGGAAAGCACATGGGTGCGCCGGCCTCCCACGGCGTTCGGGGCCGCATACCACCGGCACCACGTACGCGACAACTGCTCGAAATGTGGACCGAGTACTTGACTTGTGAAGGTGGGCCCGGAGCGCTCCCACACCTCTGTCGCGTGCCCCGGGCGCTCGAGGTCGCTCCATTCCGAGCGCATGATCGCGTAATAGAAGGTCAGCAGCGGCTCGGTGATCCGGTACGTGGATCGGCGGGCGTGGAAGGCATCCTGTTCACGCGCGATCATGCCGACGTCTTCCAGGACGGTAAGCGGGTGCCCGAGATCGGTGGACTTGCGGGCGAGGAAGCTCGCAATCCCGCCCCGGGTGTTGTTGCCCTCGGCAATCGCCGCGAGAACACCGTGATAGAGCGCGCTTTCCCGGAGTTCGGGCTCTTCCGCCAGCAGGAACCGCGATTCCCGGAACAGCGGCCTCGACGAGTTCAGCACATTGCGAACCACCCACGGGCCGAAATCCTCGCGGTCGGCGGGAGTGTCACCGAGCGTGTATTCGCGCCGGTAAGCCGGCGTACCCCCCACCACGGCGTTTACCAGGAACGCCAGCGACAGGTCGTCGATCTCCCAGAACTCCCGCGCCAGCCGGTAGTCGAGGGTCGGCACGACAAGCTCCAGGCTGGCGCGTCCCCGCAACGGGGCACTCCCGACGAGCAGTTTGCTCATGAACGACTGAGCCGAACCGCACAGCAACAGCCGTATGGCCCCGGCGTGGCGCCGACCGGCCGGATCGAATGCGCGCTGGACCAACGACGGCAGCTCGGGTGACGCCTTGGCCAGGTAAGGAAACTCGTCGAGGACCACCGTCAGGGGCCGGTCACCAGCGCCCAGGGTCATGATTGTCTCGATTGCCTCCGGCCATCCGGCGAACCGGCGCGGCACCGGCTCGCCGAGATACCGCGCCAGAGCGCTACCGAGCTGGTGCAGCGACTCGGGCTCGGTCGCCTCGGTGGCCGCGAAGTAGAACCCGCCGGTTGCCTCGCATACCGCGTCGAGGAGGAAGGTCTTTCCTT
This sequence comes from Nocardia grenadensis, assembly GCF_050942415.1. Lineage (NCBI taxonomy): Bacteria > Bacillati > Actinomycetota > Actinomycetes > Mycobacteriales > Nocardiaceae > Nocardia > Nocardia grenadensis. Next base: position 4,946,880 of record NZ_CP192054.1, read on the forward strand.
GCCGGCGACGCCCCGAAACGATACCCAGCGCGGGCTGCGGCCCAGGGTAGGTGGCAAATCGGGTCAGCTCCGACCACTCGTGCTCGCGATCGAACATGGTCTCGGGCTTCAGCATGAGATCTATTATAACTCGATCTATTATAGGTGGAGTTATAATAGTCTGGACTGTCGTGGATCAGCTCGCGTCGCTGCAGCAGGATCTCACCCGCCTCACACCACCTGCTGATTTGCTCGGCGGCGCCGGGATCCAATCTGCTTCTCCACTGCGCGGCCCGCACCTCGTCGATCAGCACTGTGGGGCGGTCGGCGTTGCACTTTCCCCCGGCCGCAGCATCGCACACTGCAGCAATCGCGGCCTGAACTGAACTGCGGGTAGCCGCGAGACCTTCCACGAAGCGATCCGCGATCTGAAACGATTCCTCGACGAACCCAGGCCCACCGGTCGATCAGAATTCACATAGGTGAGTCGGCTCGTCGGCACCGAAACCGCGGGTTTCACCGAGCCGGCTGTACACGATTTGTCAGCTCCGCGGGATCCACCGCCTGGACGAATGCCTCGATCCGATCGCCGGACGCCGGGAGGTAGGAGCGATACTCGGCGACAGCCAGCACGTATGTCCAGGCTTAGAGCCTGTTTTCATCGAGCATGGGATGCGCGCAAAGCTCGCTCAGCCGCTCCGGAATCGACTCCGGCCCGTCTTGGATCGCAACCCATAAGCCCGCCTCGGTATTGATATCCCCGACCGCGCCGAGTGGATCGATCGTGTACCACCTACCCGGGCCTTGCAGGATGTTCTTCGCCTGCAGGTCCGCATGGAGCACATGACGCTCAGTAGTAGTGCTGAGCAGTACCTCCAGCAGCTTCTCTGCCTTTGCAAGATGAGTTGCAGCACCGAAACGTTCCATGGCGTCGGCATAGCGCTCGTCCGCGAAACGCTCGCGCGCCCAACCGATCCGCATCCACGCTATATCGGCTAGGTCCTTGAGCTTCGGCGGTTCGGGCAACCCGGGAGCGTTGAGCCTGCTCAGCAGCTCACCGAACTGCGCCGAATCACCGGCGCCGTGCACGGGCCAGGCAATCTCACCCGGCACGATGCGAGACATCAGGAAGACGCCCGACTCTTGGTCGAAGTGCAGAATTTCCGGTGTCGCACCCGAAGCCGACCAGCGATTGAGCATCGCCGTCTCGGTGGCCCCGGATTCCTGGTCGACGGGAATTTTCAGTACCGTAGCCGCTCCGTCTTCGGTGCTCGAATACACGCAGCACGACATGGCTCCGCTATCGGCGATGCTTTCCCACCGCAGACCCCATCGGTCGGCATATCTCGCGATCCGTTCGGGCAGCGCGTCGAGCCACACCCGGCCGTCGTCTTCACCTCGGAGAAAGATGATCGCCATTCCGAGCCGTTCGGGAACGAGAGGCACTGTCACCTTGGGGTACCCCCTTGACTGCGGCAGGCAAGCGCTAGATGCCGTGCTGGTGTCGGGAGGCTTCAGTGGCTGCGCTACGGGCGGTTCACCGGCCAGAACACCGACCACACGATCACTGCGACCGGCAGCCCGACCGCCACCGCCAAGCCGAGCATTGTCACCGCGCAGTCCCGGCCGCGTACCACCGTGCGAACGACAACCGGGGTAGGACCGTCTCCACGTCGGCCACGTCCATCACCCGGTTCAGTTCGAGCGCGCCGAGGTGATCCGGCGCGGGCAGTATCACCACGTCGACCCCCGCGTGCCGCACCTGGTCCACGACCGAAAGCACCGAACACACATCGGGCCATATGATCCGATAGCCGAGACGGTCGGCCAATCGCCGAATCTGCGCCCGGTCCCATTCGGGCGCGGTGCTCACATCGTCATCCACCCATCCGAACGCGGCCGGCCGCATCGTTTCCCCTTCGGTTCATATCGTTGGCAGACTCCCCGTGACGCGGCGCCGACACACACCACGGGGTCGCGAATCAACGTATGGACACTGGCCGGACACCTGAACTACGTCCGGGACGTTTCTCCGGACACTTCAAACCATTTGAATGTCCCGGTATGGTTCGGGCATGAGCCAGCGCCTCGAATCGGCAATGCTTCGGGCACAGATTGATTCGGCCACACTCGCCGCCGCGGTCGGCGTCGACGCCAAGACCGTGAATCGGTGGTTGGCCGGGCGGGTGCCGCACAAGCGGACGAGGGCCGACGTTGCCCGTGTGCTGCACGAATCCGAGTCCACCCTGTGGCCGCAAACTCGGCCGGACCTCAGTGTGGGAGCACCTGCTACAGCCGAGGTCATAGCCGCTTACGCGCACCGTGCCGATATCCCGAACGACGTCTGGATCTCCCTGCTGACGAGCGCGACTCAGCGGATAGACATCATCGGATACGCCTATCGGTTCGTACTCGAGTTGATGCCGGATGCCTCCGACCTGATCGCCGGCAAGTGCCGCGACGGTGCCACCGTCCGACTAGCGTTCGCAGATCCGGATTGTCCGCACGTCGCGGAACGCGATGCGCTCGAGCAGATGCAGGGGACGCTACCCGGCCGCATCCGGAATGCGCTGAGTATGCTCGGCCCGCTCGCCACAGCGCCGGGATGCCGGATCGGCTTGCACACCACGCACCTGTACAACTCGGTGTTCCGGTTCGACGACCAGATGATCGTGACCCCGTACCTGGTCCGGGCCCGTGGATACCAGCACCCAGCGCTCCATCTGCGCAGGCTGTCTCCTCACGGTATGTTCGCCTCGTTCGAAGACCAAACCGAACAGATCTGGGGAGCAGTGACCCCGTACCTGCAAGAGGTAGGCCCCGATGGCATCACGGCGTGACTACTACCGAGATCCGGAAGCGCCCGAGGCGAACAGCCTGGTTCCCGGAGGCTCGGCCCTGATAGTCGACGACAACGGCGCGATTCTGATGCAACGCCGCAGCGACTCGGGGAACTGGTCGTTTCCCGGTGGGACCATGGAGATCGGCGAGACACTGGAACAGTGCGTGATCCGGGAAACGAAAGAAGAGACCGGCCTCGATATCGAAATAACCGGTCTCCTGGGGATATACACCGATCCTGACCATGTAATGGCCTACGCGGACGGCGAGGTCAGGCAAGAATTCAACATCACGTTCTACGGGCGGGCCACGGGGGGCGCCATCAGGGTCAGCGCGGAATCGACCGAAGTTGCGTTCCTGACTCCAGCGCAGCTGCAAACGCTCCCGGTACACGAGACGGTGCGGCTCCGGCTACGGCATCACGCCGACCAGAGGTCTGAGCCGCATCTCGGCTGACGTCGTCGAGCAGAGTGGTGGCGATGCTCTCCTACCGCAGATCCCATCGGCCGGCGTACGAACAGCTCCGAGTACAGGCCGGGGTAACGATGGAGGCTGCGGCCGCCACCATCGCGGTCGCGAAATCGACGCTGTGGCGGATGGAAACGGGCCAACCGGTGCGACTCAATCCCGTACTACTCGAACGACTTTGCCATCTCTACAATGCCCCGCCCGAACGGACCGGGATGCTGCTCAGTCTGGTGGAGGAGACAAGAACCAAAGGGTGGTGGCATGCGTTCAACGACAGCATCCCGAAGGATTTCAGCTCCTTCGTCAGCCTCGAGGATGCCGCTGTTCATGAAATCTCTTTCCAGACAACGTTCTTGCCGGGCCTGCTCCATACTCCCGACTACAAGCGCAATTTGATCTGGTCAGAATTCCCGAACATGCCGTCCGCCGACGTCGACCGGATGCTCTCCGTGGGCATGCGACGCCAGGACCGGCTCACTTCGGGCGACCGACCCATCCGATTCGATGTACTACTGGACGAGGCGGTGCTGCGCCGGGTCGTCGGCGGCCCGGCGGTGATGGCTGATCAGATGCGGCAGCTCGTCACGGTGGGCGAGATGCCGAATGTGTCGATCCGAGTGGTTCCCGCGTCTACCGGCCCTTATCTCGGGCTGATCGCCGGTACGTTCGTCCTCCTGGAGTTCCCGAGACACCCGAAAGCCGACCTCAGCATGCCGCCGGTTGTCTACGTCCAGGGTTTCACGGGGGACCTGTATCTCGAGAAGGAAACGGAAGTGGCCCAGTATCGTGAGGTGTGCGCCGAGATCAACCGGCGCGCGTTGGACGATGAGCGCAGTCGAGTTCTCATCGCGAGCACGGCCGAGGAGTATTCAGCATGAAGGTTGCGCTAACCGGGGCAAAGTGGTTCAAGAGCAGTCGGAGCACCGGCTCGAAGGATTGCGTAGAGGTAGCGCACCTCGACGGCAACATGGTCGGTGTGCGGGACTCCAAGGATGCCAGCGGGCCGGCACTCGTGTTCACCCCGGTCGAGTGGGATGCGTTCGTGACATCCACCAAGCGCAGCTGACCGGCTCACCGATCATCGTCGGCGCCCCGCACCGCGCGTGACGATCTTTAGGTGGTGATGTCTGGCCGTTGGTAATGTCGACCACCTATGCACGCGACCCGCAGACGGCCGCGGGGGACCGAGCGGTAGGTGGTGACGTGGCACGAAGTGACGAGCGGTGGATCGAGGTCTCCAAGTCGGCATTCCCGCACGAAGCCGAGGGTTTGGCGATGCTGCGGAACATCGTTCCGGACGCGCCGCCGTATCGCGCGTGGACCAACTTCGAGTTCATGGACAACCACGGCCAGTGGCATGAGATCGATGCCCTGGTGCTCGGCCGCCGGCGCCTGCACCTGATCGAACTCAAGCATTACACCGGTGTGCTGCAGGGCACGGAAGCGAACTGGGTGCGCACCATTCCCGGCCGTAACAAGCGCCGCACACAGCGCTCACCCCTCCTACTCACCCGCCGCAAGGCGCAGCGACTCGCCACCCGTATCGATGAGGAGGCACGTAAGGTCGCCCAAGAGTTCGGACTCGGACCCGAAGCCGAGAAACACTTCGGACGGCGCCATTTCATGGATCTACTCGCCGTCTTCACCGCCGCCCCGGAGTTCACGGTATTCGCCGGACGCCAGGAAATCGGCACCGTCGGCACCACCGTCCTCACCGACCCCATCGAAGGCCCACGAATCTTGCTGCTCGCCGGCCGATCCTGGCAAGTCACCCATATCGACTGGAAACGCCGCCAGGTCTACGTCGAAACCACCGACATCCCGGGCCGCGCAAAATGGAGTTCGGTCCCGGACGGCGCCTCGTTCGCGATCACCCGCGGTGTCAGAGACGTTCTACTCGGCGCCCTCCCCACCGGAGTCACCCTGACGAAACGGGCCGCGGCGCCCCTCGCCGACCAGCGGCTGGTCCGCGCCGAACACGTCGCGGACGGGGCATTCCTGATCGTCCGCAATCGGCGGGAGGATTGGCACTGGTGGACCTGGGCCGGCAGCAAAGTGAATCGCACGCTGGCAGCCTGGGCAACCGACCTGGTACCGACCCGGCAGCGGATCGGCGCCGAATCGCTACGTCTCCACCCTGACCTAACGGTCGCGGATATCCGGGCGGGCCTGTCCAGGCTGCGGTCCGTCGGCGGCGGCCCGCAGCCCGAGGTCGACAGCAGTGCGCTTCAGGGTTTGAAGTTCTCGGCCACCCTTCCCAAAGGTCTCGCCCACGCCACCCTCACCGCCCGCATGTCCGACACGTCCCGTGCACGATCCGCCCTCGCAGAGCGAACAAGGGTAGCGAGTACCAAATGATCTGTCGGCCTGAACAGCTGTCGCCCCGAGAACCGGTTCAGGCCGCACGGTATTGACCGACAGCCGCCGCCAATCAGTCATATACCGCGGTGGAGCAAACCCTCAGCCAGCATCAGCCGGTCGAAACTCATTGTGTGCATGGGCATTTGGCCACTAGCAATCGGACGAATGCGATGCGGCGTCGATCACGCGCTCGGTAGCCTCGATGCATGGGCGAGGTCTTCAATCACCTGGTACGACTGCTCGAACTGTTCGCCAACTTCCTCGACAAAGTGAGCCCATGGGGGTTCCCTGGCCGATTACGATCGCCTGCATTTTCCCTGTCTTCATGGCGGTACTCGCCACTATGGTGTGGTGGTCGCGAGGTCGGGTGTGGCGGGTGACATGCGACTACACCGGCACCCGCGACGGGGTCCCCTGCCGGCGTTCGGTACGGGGCGAATGGCGACGCTGCTACCAGCACAGACCTGGGCAGCAGCGCAGCGGAGGGGAGGCCGTAGACGGCCGGTTGCGTTGGCAAACGAAGCGAAATGGCTCGTTGGTCGAGCGAGATGACATTCGCGGGAAGGGCTTCGTTCGTGACGAATCGCAAACCAGGTCTTTGCTGTACCATCGAGGATTCGCCCGTCCGCCCCGGGCTGTCGCGAAATTCTGGCGCGACTGGTGGTCATTTCGCCGAGATGATCTCAGGAAGCTGCGCGATCAACTCCAGGCGGCCGGCGCCCTCGATCTACGTGCGATCTGGCGGGGGCCAGCCGGCCCATCGGCCCGCACAGCAGTCAATGAGCAGTTGGCACAGGTCATTCAGGCGACCAGGTTGGTCCTGGCGCTGGCCCTTTCCGGACTGGTTCTGGTGGGCGCTGCCGTATGGCGCGGCCATCACGCTCATTCCCTGCTGAACTTCGCAGCGACATTTGCTTTCATCGCGGCCTGGATGGTCGCGCGGTGGGGAATATGGCGTGTCGCTGCCGGCGAGGTGCCGGCGACCGGACCCTCATGGTGGAAGCTGGCGTGCAATCAGACGCTATCGTGGTTCGGGGGATTCCTGATCATTTCCTTCCTGGCAGGCCAAGCCCTCAGTCAATTGGAAACCTTGGTGAACGGTCCAGGGACTATTCAAATCGGCTTATAGGTGGCCGGCCCGTCGGGCTCACGCCAGTTCGCGACCGGTTTCCCGATGCTGCCGCGCCGAAAATGTCCGACTACCGCCGCGGTCTCTGCTCCGTCGAGATCAACTCGGAAGAGTCGCGAATTGCTCCGCACAGCGCGGGCATACCGGCAGCTGGTCGGGATCGCGCATCGGAACAAAAACGACCCCGCACATCGCCCGGATTGCTGTACCGTTCACGCTGGCCTCGGCGATATGGGCCGAATGCGTGTAGTGCCCCACCGCGGCGTCGATGCACCAGCCTTGTCGATCGAGGTGGCCGACCTCGCAGATAACCCAGGCGTGGTTCCGATATCGATCCCAATCCTGTACGGGTGGTGCGACGGAAATCAGAACACGCTCCATCGCGAGCCAACCCCACCTGCTCGCCTCGTGCGCCGACTCCAGTTCGAAGGTGAGCGTGAATTCCTCACGCGGAGTTCCGTCGTCGGGAATATTGTCGAACTCGATCTCGACCCGTCCGATCCTGGAGGGTTGTCTGGACGGGGTCTGAGGGAGTTCGACTACCACTGTCCGTGTCGACCGAATCCCGCGCAATGCCGCGGCAATACGATTCTGGATATCGAGGTGCCACCTCGTGAGTGCCCAGGCGGCAGTCTCTCGCTTCAGCAGGGTGAAGTCCTGTGAAGTGGGCAGCAAGGACGACCCTCGATCCGGCCTTGCGACCTGCCGCTCGAGGAGTTTGTAGAAGTCGTCGTCATCCTGGTGGTCGCCCTTGGCCAGTCCGGCGGTCACCACCCAGCGGACGCCGGTTGCGGGATCGGTCCAGATACCTGCTCGCCATTGGGCATTACGGAGTTCTTGGAGTCGCAGATCACCCGAACAACCGATCAGACGGGGCGCCGGATCCTGCCGGGGATCGGGGCCGTACATCGCTGCAGCTTTCCGCAGTAGCGGGTGCGGTAGCTCGCCGAGAGGCTGGATCGTGTCCCATCGGCCGTCGGCGATCGCACGCGCGTAATGAGGGTCTTCCCAGTTGGCGTGCAGGTCTTCGGCCAGCAATCGGACGGTGGGTCGCGCTCGCCGGTTGTGTTCCATCACGCCATTTTGCACAGCTGCGGGGCACCGCGTAAACCCAGTGCCCCGCAACCTTTGTGCGTTCTACAGTTCATCCATCAGTTCTTCGAGCGCGGCATTGTTGTCCTGGTCCATACGTGCAAAACGTTCGGCGAGCTCGTGGCGGTCACGATCGCGAGCAGCCGCGAAATCGAAGACGTCCTTCACGTAGAGGCGGCGGTCGCGGCCGACGTTGTGATAGGGCAGGACTCCTTTGTCGAGCAGCTTGTAGAGGTGGGTGCGACTCATGCCGAGCCGCGTCGCCGCGTCGGCGGGCGTGCAGGTTGCAGTGTCACCGAACACTGCGACGTTCACCCCATCGCCCGACGCGACACTGTCGGTAACCATACGAAGCGCTTCTCGCAGTTCAGAGGGACCGAGGGTATCGATCAACGATTGCAGGGCGGCCAGCTGTTCAGCCGGGGCACCCGTCGCGCTAACCTCGCGTATCCCGGCAGCCACGGCGACCTCCTCATCCTTCAGTTCGGCCTGATCTGATGTCACAGACGATACAGATGTCACAAATGACACTACGCGGCTCGGAGTACAGCGTCAACGCAAAATGATCAGCAACAACCCTGCCGCGGTGAACTCGAACACCGGCACTCGCCGACATCCAGGAGCGATGGCGATGAACCTGAACCGTCCGGAGCCGGCCCAGGGGCTGCTGTACGGCCGCGCCGTCCACACCGACATCCAGCACAGCCACCGCCGCGGCGCCATCGGATGCACCGCACCCGTCCTCACTCATCCGCGCACCGGCCGCTGGGCCTTCCTCATCCGCGCCGACCTCCCCGACGACACCGCCCTGTTCGCCGAGATGTTCCGCCACGACATCTGCCCCACCCGCCCCTGCGCCACTATCGTCGTCCTCCCCTCCCCGCCGATATCGACGAACACTTCCGCCGCTGGATACACCTGCCCCGCAACCCGTTCCGCCCCTCCGGCCACACCGTCCGCGCCCGCACCGCCTGCACCGGCTGGCTGCCCCCCACCCCCCCACCCACGGACCACGCCCATGACCTCGCCCCGCCCCGCCCCGCCCCGAGGAGCCCGACCTCCACCTCAGCATCCACCTCCACGACCTCCGCCTCGACTACGCCGCCTCCCACACCGCAGCCCACCACTTCCTCCACGAATAGCGCACCCACCACCATCCCGACGCCGCCACCATCTGCGTTCGGAGGGTCGGCATATCGAGGACCTCCACGACATCCATGGTCCAGCAAGGATTGCCGTCGACCGGACCCGCCTGGTCACGCAAGGGCAACGCACCCTGGATCAGATGACTGAAGCAGATGCGCGCGATTGGCGTGAGATAATGAAGTCGCGTCCAGACCGAATCCGTGGCTCCGGACGTGGATTCAGGAGGTCCACGATGGTTTCCTCACCAGTCGACGCTCTCGGCCCCCACGCTCCCGGCATCCGTTCCCTGCTCGTCGAAGTCGTGCGGTCCAGGCACGATCGGTTTGCCGAGGGGCACCAGATCTCAGGGTCGCGGTACACGCTCGGATTCAGTACTCAGTGGCGAGACCTGTTGGAGGACTTCCACGAAGCGGCGACGAAGATCGGCTTCCAGTCGTACAAGCTGACTCCGGGGGGTCACAAGATCCCGGTTGTCAACGGCTGCCTGGTTTACGTCTGGCGCGTCCCGGACAACCCGAATGCGGTGAGCAAGTTCGCCGCGAGTCCGACACGCAAGGCCGGCTTCGCCGCCGAGCCGCCTCCACCGATGCTGTTCGAGCCCCGTTTCGCTGACGCGGTCGAATCGGCTGAGGACAGTCCCGCGACGAGCGAGACCGAGGCCATATACGAGACCGTTCACGATACGATGCCGGTCGTACTCGTCATGGTCTGGTCGACTCCCCGTCACTTGCAGTCGATCGAGTGGGCAGTCGCCGTGCTGGACGACGCTGATAACGTCCAGCTGAGCGGCCAGGAGTGCATCTGGGAACCGGAGCTCGTCAGTGCCGATGTGGCATCCGACGTCGAATCGTTCGATAGCGGCACTCCGGTCAGCCCCGTCGTCGAACCGCGCGAACAGGAGGAAACGGATCCGAATGGGTGACGACACCCCGAGCCTGTTCGCCCCGGCCGGCTCAGGGCAGATGCACGGCCGCTTCGAGCCCGCGCGGCTGACCCAGGCCCGTGTCTTCCGCTCGATAACCAAGTCGGACTTGGCCGGCCAGGTAGGCGTGTCGGCCGCCGCGATCGGCCAGTACGAGGCCGGAGTCAACGCGCCCCGTCCCGACGTGCTCGAACTCCTGGCGAAGGTTCTGGAGGTTCGTCCGAGCTTTTTCTCTATCGGACGCCCTCTGGTCCGCATCGACGCCGTGAACGCGCACTTCCGAAGCTTGCGGTCGGCGCGCGTGAGCGACCGCCAGAAAGCACTGGCCACGGCGACGCTCGTGTGGGAACTGACGTTCGCGTTGGAGCGGCACGTCAAGCTCCCCGCAGCGGACCTTCCCGCGGTCCGGCCCGGCACTGCACCGGCGGAGGCCGCTGAGCTCCTTCGCCGACACTGGAGTCTGCCAGATGGCCCGGTCAAGCACTTGGTTGCTACGGCCGAGTCCCGCGGCATCGTCGTGGCGGTGCGCCCACTCGGTGAGATCGACGCGGTGGACGCCTTCTCGGTCCTGCTCGTGGACCGGCCCATCATCGTGACAACGCCACGGCGGACCGAGAACGTGTTCAAGCATCGGTTCTCGATCGCGCATGAAATCGGCCATCTCCTGCTGCACCCCGGCCCCGGTGAGCACGGCGCGACCATCGAGAAGGAGGCCGACGAGTTCGCCGCTGCGTTCCTCACCCCGGCGGCCTCGATGGATGCTGTCCTCCCGCAGCGCCTCGACTTGGCTGCCCTCGATCGGCTGGGCAGGACGTGGGGTGTCTCGCCGCATTCACTGGTTCGCAGGATGGTCGAGCGCGGGCGCACCACCGAGTCGTCGGCCCGGCGGGCCTACCAGCGCCTCACAATGGTCAACGACCCGCATGCCGACCCATCGAGCGCGTACCCGGGAGAGGTACCGACGCTTCTGAAGAAGGCCGCGGAGCTCGCAGGAAACCACGGCGCTGGTATCCCCGCCCTCGCCGAAGCTCTCAGGATCAGCCCGGGCCAAGTCCGCGACCTACTCGGCGAGGCCGATCAGCGGCCAGTCCTGCGCCTCGTCGGTAGCGAATAGCGGTCGGCCCGGATGCCTTCGGATAGCGGGAAACCGAAGGTATCGAAGTGCCCGTCCGGACTGGGAATCCCTGACCACAGCCAAGTCCAGCCCGCACTCGAGCGCCGGGCACAGGCCGGGGAACCCTGAGCTTCGGAGTCCGCTTCGGGTCAGCGTACGAATGGCTTACCGTACTCCCGCGCGACGACCAACCGGCCGATTTCCTGCAATCTCGGGTAGCGTCGACCGCCAATCGGGCTAATCGAGCAGTATCACTGCGCATGCCACCGACGCGGGTACGAAGACCTTCCACACAAGCTACCAAAGGGGCTCTTTACCTGCAGTTATAGTCGGCTGCCGGGGTGATTTGGTCCAGATTTCACAAACAGGTCTAGTGCAAATACTGACAACTGACATTACGACTGAGTTGATGCGTTGCTATAGAGTCGGCGGCATCGAATCCGAGACCCCACCCAGTGAGGCGTTATGTCCGTAGAACCAGATCCGGCGACCAACTTCCCGGCAACGTCGGCGCCGACCGGAGGGTCTGACGCGTCGCACAGCGATACCGAGCCCTGTCCCCGATGCCGGACCGCCACATGTCTCGCGCATGTCCGGATCACCGATAAACCCGATACCTGGATCGACGTCGTAGACCGCTTCTTCACGAGGTTCAGCAGCGAGCACTGGGGATGGAAGAAAACCCTACAGCTGTTGGCCCTCATCAGCGGTCTGCTCTGGATGGCGGTGATCGCGCACAATTTCCTGTCCTGGCCCTTCCGGTAACCGCACCGGAGTCGACGCCCACCGGCTTCCCCGAACAACCGCCGAGCACGAGGACTCATGACAACGCCGACCTGGAACTTCACCACAATCCACCTGCGACTTTCCGACATTGCCGAGAAGATCGGCGTAAGTACCGCGACCTGCAGTAACTGGCGCAGGCGCCATCCGGACTTTCCCACCCCTGATGAATCCGGCAATCACGCGTCCGACGCCGTCATTGACTGGCTCGGCAAACGGCCGATACCCGCGGCCTACCGCACTCCCGCGGAACTCCACGGCGCAACCTACGGTGACCGGTTGCAACGTGCGCTCGGCGAAGGCGTTCCCACGCGAACCTGCCGCGATGCCGGGGACGGGCAAGCGAATCAAGCCGCGCGCCAGTTCCTTTGCACCGGGCTGCCCAGGCGTTTCCGGGATGCCGGTATAAGCGATATCGACTACCTCGATGCCGGTCTACTGCTCGTGTTCACCTGGATCTGCTCCGAACAGCATTGGCAGCGCCTCACCGACGAAATCCAGCCACACGCGAGCGCGGATCGTCCGACCGTGCTGCTGGGCGTCGTCGCGGAAGCCGTTGATGCCGCACTGCGTTTGCACGGACTGCCGGTCGGGGCCACGGAAGTCTTCGGCAGATTGCGGAAAGCCCGGACATCCGACGTTATCGCCCTGATCGACAACGCAAGCCGAGCCGGGCAGCCCGGATTCGACAGGCTGCTCGATCAACTCCCGAAGGCTCAACCCGCCACCAGCCACGACTACCGCACGCCTGCGGAAGTCGCGAGACTCATGGCAAGGTGCGTTACGCCGCCCGGGAACTCGGTGAACACCGTCCTCGACCCCTACACACGCCTGGGCGAACTACCGTTGGCAGTTCTGGGGCGAAAAGGGGCAACGCCGGTACAGTTGCGGGCGATCGGCCGCCGAACCGATGCCGCACGCCGTGCCGGCCTGAACCTCGCTGTGCACGGCTGTGTTTCCGATATACAAGTCGAGGACAAACAGCCCTGGCAGTATCGCCTCCGCGGACCTTACGACGCCGTCGTGGTCAACCCGCCGTTCAACGAGACCTTTCTGGACAGCTCAGGCACCACTTGGCCGTTCGCAACTCCTCCACACAGCGGAAATCTCGCTTGGGTTCACACAGCGGTCAAGGTCCTCGCCGCGAAAGGAAGAGCGGCAGTCCTGCTGCCTGCGGCGGCAGGCGGCACCAACAATCGGTACGAGCGCGAGAACAGGAAGGAGATGCTCGAACAAGGCGCCGTTCACGCCGTCATCCGGCTTCCGGCGCAGATCTTCCCGGCCTCCTCGGTAGACGCCGCTATCTGGGTGCTGCGTCCCCCGTCGAAAACGCCACGCCCAGTTGTCTTCGCCGACGTTCGTTCGATGCTGCAGGCCACTCCCGGCACTCTGCCGCGGCTGGCCGACACGGCACAGATCGCCGAACTCGTCAATACCCCAGAAAGGTTGAAGGAAGGCGTTGCGGCTGTCGTCGAACACGGCGGACGTGCGATCTCGGTTCCCATCGAGACGATCCGTGAAGCCAAGCACTCACTGGTTCCCGATGACTACCTGCAGTCGGCACCCACAGATGCTGACGCCCGCTGGCAGACGATCGGCCGGTACACCAACGCGATGGCGCGGGCGATCGAGGCGATCGACTCCTCGACCAGCGCACCCTTTCACCCGCCTATTTCTCGTACTCTGTCCAGTCCACGAGCGCTGGATGTGTCACCGGTCGCGGACAAACGGTTCCGAGCGCGGCTTTCCGACCTCTGCGAAATCAAGGCCGGCCCCTCCAATACCTATGGCATCAAATACGAACCGGATTCAGTATTTCAGGTGTTGAAAGCCAAGCATATCCATTCCCGCCGACTAGAAGTCCCCGAGAACGACGACAGTCGGATATCCCCGGAGATGGCGAATCGGCTCGCCGATTTCGAGGTACACGAGAACGACATCCTCTTCGTCCGCGTGGGTCAGGTCGGCGCTGCGGCGCTCGTGACAGACATGCACCACCGGTCTTACTTCGCCACCAACGTAATCCGACTGCGGATCAAGAATCACGATGCACTGGCCCCGGAGTACCTCTTGGAATGGCTCCTATCCGACGATATTCGGCTGCGCATCCGGTCCCGGGCCGCGGTCAACTCCGTTCCGTCGATCAGCACCGGCGACCTCGGCCGCTTCGAGATCGAATATCCACCAACCGAACAGCAGCGAGCCATCGCCACAGTGTTGCAAGAATGCGACCATCGAGCACAGGCGTACCAAGATGCAGCGACACAATGCGCGGCCTACCGAACCGCGGTGGCCGCTGGGCTTCTCTCCGGCGCAGCCAAAGTCGACCGCCGGAGTACATTCGAACAGTTATACTTGTTCGAATAGATGCGGGCTGTCGCCGGAGCGACGCGAGCATGCGCGAACGACATGAGTATGACCGATGAAGGGTTCGCGGCCAGAATGAACGAACTCGACTTCAAGCCTGCGCAGAGCTGATGAAGATTTCGAAATCCCAGCTGGAGCGCTGGGACCTCACAGCCATGAACTACTGGGCCGACGCTCTGAACAACATCAACGAGCAGGCGATGCAGGCCATCGACAGCACCCGCAACTATTTCACCGACGCCGGAACCCATTGGCAGGGAGCCGCCTACAACGCAGCGTACGAGCGCATATCCGAAGACCACGACCAATCCCGTCGCGTCTACTACGAAATCTCCGACGTGCCTGGGATCATCAAGAACGCGGCAACCGACCCGACTTCTCTTCGCGGCGTACTCCGCGGCAAGGTCGACGACGCAGTAGAAGCGGGTCTCCGCATCGACGACGACTGGACCGTGCACGGAATTGACGAGACACAGGTCAAGACCCATCAGGATGCGATCCGGGTCGCATACGATGCGCTGGTCCAGGAGGTCTCCCGGCTTCAGATCGACATCCTGCACCAGGCGGGTCTGATACGCGCGGCAGGTGACCCGCTCGGATCAGGAAACTTCATCGACGAGCAATCGACCAACAATCGGCGACAAACACTCGCCAAGCTGTTCCACGACGACCTCCTCGCTCGGTTCAACGTCCCCGTCGACCCTGATGGCATGACGACCTGGCCGAAACCACCACTCAGCTGGCCATTCGGTAGCCAGAAGATGACAGCCGAGGAAGCGCGTCTACTGGACGATCTCGGGCTCCTGGGTGCTCGCGATGCCTACGGCATCTACAAGACCGCGATTCACGAGTCGGAGAACGTGTTCGACCGCGCGGGAATCACCGATGGACACTCGGACGCGTTCCGGCACGCCTACTGGAACGCGATGCCGGCCAACCGGTTCGGACCGGAGTTCGCACAGGAGTACACCAACGCCCACGAGGGAGTGGACACCAATGCGGCGTCCGCCGAAGCGATGGACCTGCACAACAATGCGGTGGGGCGCAGAATCGCCGCCGAACATCCCGACGCAAGCCCCGAAGAATTGGCCACATACGTATCAAAGAAGCTGTTCTCCGTGGAGACCGAACCCATGTGTCGTCACACGCCCAAAGACATCTATCTCCCCCACGGCGCCGACCTCACCGGCACCCGGCCGAATATCAACGAGGCCGAAATGATCCGGTGGGTTCCGCTCGACGAAGCGGATGATCGACCGCGGCGAGATCGTCGGCGCCACGACCGTAGCCGGTGTGTATCGGGCGCTGCCGGAGGACCGCGGGTCGGTGGCCGGGCGCACGCCCGAATCGGCGGACCTTCGTTCACCGATTGGCTCGACGCCACCTGCCCCGTCAAGGGCTGACCCCGCGGCCCCGTCCGATCAGCAGCCCTTCGGAGCCCGCCAGGCGTCCTGGGCGTAGGTGGTCGAGCCGACCATGGCGCCGATCACGCCGCCGATGATCCCGAGCGGGATGGCCCCAACAATGGCGAGGGGCAGCCCTGCGATCGCGCCGCTCCCGGTCCCGAGCAGGGCGCCCAGGCCGGCCCGGAGTTCGATGGAGTCGCCGGGCGCCATGCACGCCGCGATGGGCGCCACCGCCCCGGACCCCGCTGCATCGGGTGCTTGCACCGGCGCGACCGGCGCGGGCGCCGGGGCGGGCTCGGCCGCCGCGACGCCCACTGAACCGACAATGAGTTGCGCGGCAATGACGCTGCCGAGCACGGTGCGGGTCGATTTCTTCAACATATGCGCGCAGATTCCTGATCAGTCGACGACGAGTGTGTGACCTGAGTAGTCAGATCCGCGACCATAATGTCGTATCGGCCGGTGTAATGCTCGCTTTCGGGTATCGGTCGGAGCAAGCCACAAACCGTGCTCGCCGATGATCCGGCCTTCCTCGCCTGCCCCTCCTGCGCAGGTAGACCCGCTTTCCGTCCTCCCCCATATCGTCGGCTCGAAGGAGTTGCCGTCCGACTCTCGAATCGACCGCCGCCACCGCGTAGCGTCGGGTCGAGTCTGCCAGAATGCCCTTGACCTGACCGGGGTAGAGGCTCATCCGCCAGAAATCCGGCGGTAGCGATTTATGGCAGATAGTGACCCACTATCTGCCGGAGACTGTAACTCGCCCTGGCGTGATGACGGTTCCGCGATAGGGTGGATCAGTCTTCGTCGAAAACGAGGATCGTGACGACGATCCCGCTGCCTACACCGATCACCACCGCGTCGAACACGTGCCGTGTCACGGGGTTCCACCCGCCGGCGCCGTCGGTGTTACTCCACCAGCGGCTTCCATGCCCGAGGAGGCGGACCAGCGAACCGAACACCTCAGCTGCCTTGGCCTGGTCATAGCGTCCGGGCGAGCCGTAGGCGAGCGTGGTCGAGGCAAGGCCGATCAGCCGGTGCACAGCACCGTCCACATCGATCTCGGTGAGGCGGTCAGCCAGTTCCGCAGAGGATTCCGGAACGTCTACCGGCACCTTGGGGTACCAGCGCTCGAGAACACCGAGGCCTTCGATCAGGTCGAACACCTCACGGGGCATCCGCGCCGGCTCGCCGAGATTCGCCCACGCGTGCATCTCCCCATTGCCGAGCGGTCCGTTCAAGCCGGACAGCAAAGCGCGGATGCGGTCAAGGCGATCGCCGACCGGCAGCATGTCGGAAGTCACGCCGCCCAGCTTCGCACGGCTGGTGTCACCGCGACGCCTGGTCCGCGACGAGGTGCCTACCGCCGGATTTCCGGCGGGCGCGCTCCTACCCCCTGCTCCCTCCGGTTCGGTCAGCGGTTCTACACCGGCAGAGATCACCCCGGGGAGGAGTCATCCACGCGCGGGGCAGGTTCGGCAAACATGGGTAGCACAGCGTAAGCCGAGGAAGGAATGGACACGCGCAAAGGCGTACTCGCGCAAATTATCACCGAGCCTGCGTCCAGGAAACCCTCGCCGATCCGCCGTCCATGTCTGCCCATCCCAGTATGGTGGGTGCTGCCGAAACGGTCGTCGAGGGCCCGATGGTTGCCACTCGACGAGGCGGTAGACATGATCGCCCGCGGAGAGACCATCTGCGCGGCTTCCATTGTCGATGTGTACTGGGCACTCACACCGATCTGGCTAGTCGTCGGGAAAGGCACGGCGGTTTCGCTTGGTGATGCCGCGTCGTTTCTTCGCGGCGATGCGACGTTCCTTCGCGCCGCGCGAGGGCTTGGTGGCGCGGCGAACGGGTGGCGGAGGGGCAGCGGCGTCGCGCAGTAACGCGGCCAGGCGTTCGCGGGCGGCTGCGCGGTTCTGCAGTTGTGCGCGGTGCTCCGAAGCGGCGATCGTGAGCACCCCGTCGACCAGGCGGGTCGCCAGGCGGTCGAGCATCCGGGTACGCAGCGACTCCGGCACGGAGGGCGAGTTGGCGAGGTCGAATAACAGCTCGACCCGGCTGTCGGTGGTGTTGACGTGCTGCCCGCCCGGGCCGGACGAGCGTGAGAACCGCTCGCGTAACTCGGCGGCGGGTATCACCAGCGTCCGAGTCACGGTCAGGTCTTCTGCCATGATCCGATGCCGTCTTTCCGATTCGCGAGGCCACTATCCCGAGTGGCTGAATGGTGACTCTCTCGTTCACGATAGTGACGACCTTGGGTACGGGTAACAGGCAGCACGCGGTCGTCGCGTTCTCACCGATGTCGCCGACGCCGGACTCGCACGCCTCGCGAAGCCTCGCCTCGCGGGCCTGACCGAAGGGCGAGCGGACAGTACGGTGTCCCCCTCGAGTACTACCGGGAAGTCTCCCGGGGAGTGATGCGACGCGGCTCGGCTCGTTCGTAGTCTCGCCGTACTGCACAACGGCGAGAGGACTTTCGATGGCCATCCCCACCGAGCGGAAACCGCCGATGCAGCGGTTCCGGGTGCCGGTTCTGCTCGTCGGGACGGTCGTGTTGCTGATCGCCGCCCGGGGGCTGGACGCGCTCGTTTCGGGTGTGCCTGTGCTGCGTTTCTCCCTCGGGATCGGCGCGGCCGCCGGAGCGATCTTCGCCTACACGTGGCTGTCCCGCCGCGTCGAGAACCGGCCGGCGGTCACCGAGCTGGCCGCCGCGGGGCGGTGGCGCGGGCTCGGGCACGGCGTACTCGTCGGTGCCGGGGCTTTCCTCGCGACGATGCTGCTCGCGGTCATGTTCACCGACGCCGACATCACCGGTGGGTCGTTCGGGGCCTGCCTGGGCGTTGCCGGCGCGATGGCCTCGGTGGCGGTCACCGAGGAGCTGCTGTTCCGTGGCGTGGTGCACCGCATCCTGGAGGAACGGACCGGCAGCATCGTCGCGATCGCGGTCTCGTCACTGATCTTCGGTCTGACACACTCGGTCAACAGCAACGCCACGCTATGGGGCGCCCTGGTCATCGCGGTCGAAGGCGGTGCGCTGCTGGCCATTGCCTACACCGCCATGCGGTCGCTGTGGCTGCCGATCGGCCTGCATTTCGCCTGGAACTTCACCGAGTCCGGTGTGTTCGGCACTGCGGTATCCGGCGCCGACGGCGAACCCGGCCTGCTGCGCACCGTCCTTTCCGGACCGGAGGTACTCACCGGTGCGACGTTCGGTCCGGAAGCGAGCCTCTTCGCGCTGCTGTGCTGCCTCGTCCCGGCGGTGTGGCTCCTCCGCAGGGCGAAGCTCGTCACCCTGCGCTGACCAGTTCACCTCCGGACCTCCAGGAGCGGGCATAGCTGCGCGGATACGATGGCGATTTCCGGATGTCGACGCTCGAGGAACACGCTTTTCCGGCAGCCCGGTAAGCCCCGCATTTCGATCGGACTTCCGTAGGCGAAACGTCCGGGAACGACCTGGGCGAGGCGCTCGTCGCTCTCGAGAGACATGCGAAGCGCAAAGAAAGTAGGATTCGGCGGCCCTCTATTCCTGCTTCAGGATGAAAGCGGGAATAACAACGTCGCGTGTCACACGCCCTTCAGAACACGCTCGAGTGCCGCTCGGCCTACCGGCCCCCAGTGCGGTTTTCCGCCCGGAAGGCCCCGATCTCCGTTCTGCCCCATGAGCATCAGGAACAAACTCTTCATGGCCGCCAATCCGCGGGCCCGCCGGATCGCCGCCTCGTCCGCGAGCGCGTAGCTGTCGAAGAACCGTGTGGCCATGTCCGCGGGCAGCAGGACCCAGGCGGCGGCGAGGTCCCACGCCGGGTCACCGGCGAACAGGTCACCGAAGTCGACTATGCCCGAGAGCGTTCCGTCCGAGACGACGACGTTCGCGGGATGGAGGTCGCCGTGCACCCACACCGGCGGGCCCTCCCACACGCCGGCGGCGACGGCATCGTCCCAGACCGCCCGGACGTCGGCGGCGCGGTCGGCAGGGGCGACGGCTCGGCAGAAGGCTTCGAAGCCATCTGCGCAGTCCCTGGGATGGGCGCCGCGGTCGGTGGCGATCGGCGCCTCGGCGGGTGCGGGAACGTGCAGCGCCCGGAGGAAAGCTGCCAGCGTATCGGCCGCATGGGCGCCGCGGCTGATCGTGGCGTGGTCGAGCGGCTCGCCGGGAACCCACGTCATCACGGTCCAGTGCTTGGGGAAACGCTCGGACGGTTCACCGAATCGCACCGGGGTCGGCACCGGCAGCGGCAGGCGCGGGGCCAGCGCGGGTAGCCACCGCCGCTCCTTCAGCTGCACGTCCGGGGTGGGGTCCATGCGCTGCATACGTACGGCCAACTCGTCCCCGAGACGCCACATCTGGTTGCCCCAGCCACCCGCCACCTCGCGGATGGTCAGGCCCGCGAGTTCGGGATGCTGCTCCCGCAGCAGGTCGCGGACCAGGTCTGCGGTGATCTCCAGTTCGGTGCCGGTCATACGAAGTCACTGTACCGAGGCGGCATACAGTGTGAGTGTGGGCCGGACCGGCGGACAGGAGTCCTCACGCGGGGGCGCCGAGCGGCGGGTGCTCGAGCACGCGGGGCTTGTACTCGACCAGCTGGATGCGGCCATCGAAGGTACGGTGCTCGGTCATGTCGAGAGCGACGTCCGGATAGCCGTCGTAGATGCGTTCCTCGCCCGTCGCCCCGGTGATCACCGGGAACATCACCACCCGGAAGCGGTCGACGAGCCCGGCTCGCAGCAGGGACCGGCTCAGGCCAGGGCTGCCGATCGTGCTGAGGAGCCCCGAGCCACTCGACTTCATGGCGCGGACCGCCTCGACGGCGTCGTCGCGGACCAGCGTGGAGTTGGCCCACGTCAGCGGCTCCTCCAGGGAGGAGGAGAACACCACCTTGGACGCTTGCGTGAGTTCATCGACCGACGCCTCTTCTTCGGGCCTGAACTCCTCTTGGCCCTCCGGGACCTCGCCGGCGGCGAAGCCCGACATCACACGGTAGGTGTTCGCTCCCATCAGGTAGGTGACCTCGGGCTGCTCGCCGAGCCACGCGAGATACTCCGGGCCCTCCAGGCCCCAGAAACCGGGCCATCCTTGTCCTGATGCGTAGCCGTCGAGCGAGGTGATGAAGTCGACGAGAAGCTCAGGCATGACGGTGTCCTTTCCTAGGGTGTCACGAGCTTCGACCGGCCGGAAGTCGCAAACTCATCGGCCGCGCTGTCGGGTAACGAGAACACCTGCGCTCACGAGCGAGCTGCACTACGGCGGCCTGGCTTTCTCACGTCGATCAACCGAACCGGAAGAGGGGAACAGGCGTGGGGCGCCGGTCTCGTCCTCGACGAGCTGGACGCACTCGGCGCACGACTCAAGAAGAGTTCCGAACATATTGAGTTCTTTGGCCTATCCGCGGTGTGCAAGCCGCCCATCCGCTTGTCACTGATGTCGAAGCCGCGCATCCGGTCAGCCGGCCCGAGGAGCGCCTCGATCCCAGCGTCATGCGCCACCCGAGGGAAGAGAGCCACCGACCGGCCGGTTACATGCGGTATGCCGAAACCCTTCACCGAAGCCGAACGTCATGAATTCCTCGCGGGCAAGCACATTGCGGTGCTGTCGGTCGCGGCGACCGACGGACGGCCGCCCGCCTCGGTCCCGATCTGGTACGACTACGTCCCGGGCGGTGATATCAGGGTCAACACCGGCGCGAACCGGCGCAAGGCCAGGCTCATCCAGGAAGCCGGTGTGGTGACCTTGGTCGTCCAGCGCGAAGAGTTGCCGTATCAGTACGTCATCGTGGAGGGCACCGTCGTCGATGCCGAGACCCCGTCGCCTCATGCGGCACGGGAAGCCATCGCCGTCCGCTATCTCGGTCCAGAAGGCGGACGCGAGTTCGCCGATCAGATGGACGGCGCGCAGTCCGTCCTGTTCACGATTCGCCCCGACCGCTGGATCAGCCAGGACTACTCGAGCGACTTCTGACCAGGACTGGTGCCGCGGAGTCACCGCATGGGGCGCCGATGCGGCGGCGATCGTCGGCGGCCACGAGTTGAGCATATCGCTCGGCGAGGGATCACCACTGGCACGCTCCGCAGAAAAATCAGTTGATCCCGTTGAGGCGGGTCCGCGGCTTGCCTATTCGAATGGGAGCGAGGCCGCCGGAGGACTACGTCCCGGTCACGACAAGGGCGCGTTTCTAGACCGGTTGAAGTGGCCTGTGTAGTCCGGTGGGCAGTTCGACGATGATGTCGTCTCCGGGCAGGACTCGGCCCCCGGTCAGGACGATCGACATGATCCCGGCTCTGCGGATCACCGCCCCCTGCTCGTCGCGCCCGACAACGCGCTCGAGCACACCCTGTCGGAAGTGGTCGATCTGGACGCACGGGTTACGCAGACCTGTCACCTCGACCACCGCTTCGGCACCGAGCCGCAGGAGCGTGCCGGTGGGCAGACCAAGCAGATCCACACCACGCGTGGTGACGTTCTCGCCGAGTTGTCCCGGCCGCACATCGAATCCGGCCGCACGGAGGTCGTCGAACAGTTCGGAGTGGATGAGGTGGACCTGTCGCAGGTTCGGTGCGCTCGGATCACGCGCCACCCGGGACCGGTGTTTGACCGTGACGCCCTGATGGGCATCACCCTCCACGCCCTGCCCGGCGACGAGACCGATGCTCGCGACGGTGGGTTTGGTGAAGGTGTGCTCCCGACTGCGGCCGACGGCCGTCACGATTGCTCTCACTCGCCGCGAGTGTACTCGCGTCACCGGCCCGCGGCCCGGATACATTCGATACCGCCCGCGTGCATCGAGGCAGCCTCGGCCACCCGCGTCAGTGACCCGTCCGCTGCAACTCGACCACGGGGATGACCCGGTCGGTCTTGCGCTGATACTCACCGAATTGGGGCTGCACGGCGACTTGTTTGGCGTAGATCTCATCGCGTTCGGCCCGGGGCAGCACCCGAGCGGCGACCGGGAACGTCTCCGCGCCGAACTCGACGGTGGTGTCCGGGTTGGCCACCAGGTTGTGGTACCAGGCCGGGTGCTTCGGGCTGCCACCCAGGCTCGCGAAGACGAAGATCCGGTCATCCTCCACGTAGGGGACCAGCGGCGCGATGCGTTCGACGCCCGATTTCGCGCCTCTGTGATGCACGAGGATCAGCGGAAAGCCTTCGAACATACCGCCGACGGTGCCGCCTTTCTCCCGGAATTCAGTGATGACCTGGGTGTTCATCTCGATGATGTCGTCCGCGTCTGCCATGGGTCGACCATATGCGGTACCGGGTGAATTGATCGATAGCAGAATCGGCCAGAAACATATCCGTTTGTCGCACTATTATCGATCATATGGACATTCTTGCCGATGTACTCGCGGTCGGTGGTGTCCGCGGCACCGCGGGAGCACGCATCGAGGCGGGCGGCACCTGGGGGATCTCCTGGGACGCGCGCTGCGACGCCGCGTTCTATGCCGTCACCTCGGGCACCGCCTGGTTGCGCCTGCCCGGCGGGGAGGCGCAGCAACTCATGCCCGGCGATGTGGTGCTGTTGCCGAGTGGGGCGGAGCACGCGTTGAGCAGTGCTCCCGGCGTACCGCCGGCCCCGTGCGGCGGGTGCGGCGGTGACGCGGCGATGGAGAACGGCAGTGTGTTGCGGCTGGGCACCGGTGCGGTGCAGACGCATATTCTCGGCGCGAGTTACGAATACGACCGCACGGTGTCGACGCAGGTGATGACATCGCTGCCGCCGGTTCTGCACATCAGGGCCGACCACGGCGGCAACTGTCTCGACGACACCGTCCGGCTGCTGTCGCGGGAGTTGGCCTACCCGCAGATCGCGACCGCATTCGTACTCAACCGCTTGGTCGACATCCTGTTGGTGCAGTTGCTACGGGTCTGGTCGGCGAGAAGCCCGGACGAGGCGCGCGATTCCTGGCTCGGCGTGCTGGCCGACCCGATGGTCGGCGACGCGCTCGCGAAACTCCATCAGGAGCCGGCCCGGGGGTGGACCATCGACTCACTCGCCGCGGAGATGACGCTCTCCCGCAGCACGCTGACGCGGCGGTTCCGCGCCGCCACCGGTGCCGCGCCGGCCGAATACCTGACGCGATGGCGGATGGATCTGGCCGCGATCCGGTTGCGGGACAGCGACGACCCACTCGAGACCATCGCCCGGTCGGTCGGATACACCTCGGTCTACGCGTTCAGTCGAGCGTTTCGACGGGAGCGCTCGCAGGCTCCCGGTCAGTTCCGTAGCGCGGCGCGAGCGACCGAACGTGTCCCGGCCCGCTCGTGATCCCGGCCGGTTATCGACTCACCGGATCCGACGGGCCCGGCGAATGAGTATCCCCCGCCGCGAGCTTTTCGGCGGCCTGGAACGAGAAGAACACCATGGGACCGGCATCCTCGAACGACCCGCTCACTTCGCCGGCGATACCGCCTTCCAGCGAAAGCTTCCCGAGCAGGTCCAGTTTGAGCTGCGGCGAGCCCACCCCGAAATCCAGATCTGCCAGATCGACCCAGACGATATTGGGCCGCAACGTGGACTCGAACACGTACCGCTTGTTCGTCAAGTCCAGCACCGCCTGCCAAATCGTCTGCGACGCATCCGGTTTCCCGGGGTCCGGGATGCGGAACGGCTGCGCCACGTTGCGGATGACGCTGAATATGCTGGCTATGGCTTCCAGTCGACTGTTCGGCTCGGGTAGCCGTTTCGCATAGTATTCCGCGCGCGCGAAACGATGTTCGGCCAGCGTATCGCCGGGTACCGGTTCGTTTCCGCCGAGCCCTTCCCAGCGGGTGAGCAGTTCGATCTGCCGGTCGTAGGTGGGCGAATTCGTCATTACGCGATAGTCGCGACTGTGGTAGACGTTCGGGTGGCCATCGATGTACTCGACGATCGCGGAATCACCGTGTGCGTCATCGAGAGCGAGATGGACCGCGGGCGGTTTCCCACCTGTCGGGTCCGGCATCTGTACGACCTGAACGTTCGTTTTCTCGATCCAGTCCACGGCCTCTGCCACGGTGGCGAAATTGTCCAGGAAATACTGCAGCCAGATGGCCTGGCTCAGCGCGGGGCGTGAAGTGTCGAGTTCTCCGTAGGTCGATTCGGCGAGCCACAGGATATGCCCACCCAACCCCGCCTCGTTGAGGCCGTCCACCGAAATAATATCGAAGGCGGCCGCGATAACACTTCCGTAACGAGAGGTCCACGTCAGCTCACCATGGACGCCGTCGTCACGGACGACTCCGCGAGGCTGCTTCCACAGGTTGGTCATCAAATCCTTGTGGAAGTCCATATTCCGGCCCACCAGGACGGATCCGTTCGCCTCAGGCCAGATCACACGAGTGCACATAAGTCTGCTGGACCCTTTCGCAAGCGCTGTCGAGTAAGCCGCCGACTCCAGAACTCGGATTGTTTTCCCAGCTATTTGTAACGGTCATCCTACTGCCCATTACCTCCGGAGGAACGTCACGACCGGACTGCGGCGATCACCGGCGTGGCGGGCCACCGGCACTCGGCGAATCTCCACAGAAGTACCCCCCCGGATCGGACGTGGGTGACGCGCGTGGTCGAGGGCTGCGCGCGAGCGTTGTGTCACCTCGCCCATCAGGCGCCGCCGCGATCGAACCCGAGCCCGTACCCTCCCCACCTCTACACCGTCACCTACCCTCGCAGCACCGGCCCCGCCGGCAATCCGAACACGAGTGGCCACCACCCCCGGCCATCGATGCTCCCCCTCCACCGCCCGACCCCATGTGTCCTACAAGAAACTGCGCCGGTAACAGGCGCACGCCGCGGGACAGCCCGACCATCCCAGGAGAGACGACCGGGCTAGGGATTCGATAGTTCGGTATGACGCGAAACCGTTGCGCCATAACGCAATCCATCGTACAAGATGGTTGCGATACGCACCGCGTCCTCCTTCCATCCACTGGTATGCAACCCGCAGATACCACCGAGCGCACGCAGGACGATACGTCCGCTGACGCCCTCGCGCAGGAGACCCGCGGCAGCGCCCGCGGTGAGCAGTTCGTCCAGGGCGCGGGCCATCTCGTCGCGGGTCGCGAGAGCACGTTCTGGCACCGGCTACTCGGCGGCTCCGTCACGAAGACCCCGACGCACCACTTTCTACAGAGCGACCGATTCCCCACGGTCGTGATCCAATACGCCCCCGGCCACCGGCCGCCGCAGTGGCCCGACGGAGTCTCGCAGCAGATGCACTTCGACCTCGCCACAGACGACCTCGGGGCCGCCGACCGGCGAGTGCTGGACGCGGGCGGACGCCGATTGCGGCCGACGGATGACGCCGCCGGCACCCGGCAGGGCTCCGGCGTTTATGCCAGTCCCGCCGGACATCCTTTCTGCCTCCGCTCGTCCTGACCGCTCCTCCCGGCGGTGCGCGCCGGCGACAGCGAATGCAACAACGCCACCACGCTCATCCAGCAGGCGCACGCCGACGGAGTGCTGGACCTCACCGAATCGGATGAGCGACTCGCCGCCGCGTACTCCAGCAGAACCGGATCGAAGCCGGAGGTGGTCGTCGTCGACCTGTCGCCTCTCACGCACGGCGACGCGGTAGGCCGCCCGGCACTGCGCTCGAAGGACAGCGAACGCGCACGGCGTTGCGGCCGCTCGATACGCGCGATCGCGACACATGGCACCGCACATCGGCTCAATACTTATGAGCAAGATCACCAGCACGCGCTGCCGCAGGCGACAGAAGCGCGTTCTAACAGGCATTTCCCCTGACCATCGCTAGACCCCTGAGCCACATGGTCAATGTACCGTTAGATGACGGCACGGTGCACAATGACGTAATGTCGTGGCTTGGACAGGTTGAACATCGCTCGGTCGACAGACAGGGAAGAGGACATCATGAGCCGACGCGCCAGGTCCGGCGAGCACTGGGTGGACGCACGGCCGGGTCGACGCGCACGACACCGAGACGCGAAACTCGACGCCGCGCTCTATTGCCATCGAGGTTTCCCGCGGTTTCGACGGCTCTGGATTTCGGCTCCGGTGCAAACGACCGCACTCACCGGCGAACGCGATCTGCCTTTGCGTGAGATCCGCTGACACTCAACGGATTCAGCGGCCGAGTGTGACAAACACGCCGGCGAGCGCGGCGCGGAAGTCTCGGAAATACGCACAAGATCACCGGATCGATGAAGCGGTCCTCGAAAACCCAGCGCCGGAAATCCGGTAGTGAGCCGAAGACAAATCGATTCGCGAATGCGTAGAACAAAGGGATTATAGATGGTTCCCACAATGAAATCAGGAAAGCCGTACGATCTTACCGCAAAGCGGATGGCGGCCATGGAGCAACTGCGAGCCGAGAAAAGAATCCTGAGACTTTCACTACTCTTCGTCGGCGTGATCGGATTCGGAGTAGCAACAGAGTTTCTGGTGAAATCTTCACTGGGGGCAGCGAGCTGGAATGTTCTCGCGGAAGGTATTTCGCTTCACACCGGCATCACGTTCGGTTGGGTCACCAATATAATTGCTGTCATTGTGCTGCTCTGCTGGATTCCATTGAAGGAGAAGCCGGGGCCTGGGACATTTTTGAATGTCTTTCTCGTAGGCTTTGCCGCCGACGCGACAGCCGGATTGATACCCGATGCCGATTCCTTCCGACAGCAGTTGCTGTACTACGTACTCGGCCTGGTAGCGCTGTCCTTCTGTTGCGCGCTCTACCTTGGAGCCCAGTTCGGCGCCGGCCCCCGCGACGGTCTCATGACCGGCCTTGTTCGAGCAACAGGTAAACCCATCTGGATCGTGCGTACCGTTATTGAACTAGTCGTCGTTGCTCTTGGTTTTCTGATGGGTGGAGTGATCGGAGTCGGCACATTGTTGATCGCGATCACGATGGGGCCGCTGGTGCAGTTGTTCTCACGATGGACCACAGTTCGGCTGGCCCGCGACAACAGTTTTCAAGACGAGAAACGGCGAGTGAAGGCAGCCCGCACCGCGAACAGCGGCATACAGCACCGCCGGCATCACCCACAGGTGTCACCGGTGATGAACCTCGCTTGCCGTGAGGTCGGGAAGACGACCGCGGCGGTGCTCGCGACAACCGGAGGCGGCCGGGCCGAGTCGGCCTCGATCGCCACGACATCGCCGGCGGCGTTACCTCTCGTCTAGTACACCGAATTCGCGTGATCGTGACTGCCGTCACGGTCGTGCGGTCATCACGTAGGCGACGGGCATCCGGGATTCACAGGGATCGGCGCGCGCCTGGCCGATCCCGTGAAGGTATTCCCCGACACGGTCCGGTGGACACCCGACGCGGCTACAGCATTGTGCCGAACCGCTCGGTCGCCGACTCCGGCGCACAACGCATGTGGCGCGCTCGGCCAGATGAGCATCGAGACATCTATCCCATTGCACGACGGGGCGTTCTTATGCCCCGCGACAAAGTAGTTGCCCCCTGCCGACGCCGCGACCTGGGGTAGGACGTCCTCGTCGGCAGAACGAGCGGCTGATATCACCTGTGCACTTGATTCACTCGACTTTCCATTGTGCGAAGCGGCATTTTATGCCCTCTTCGGCATACCAATAGCGTCGCTTTTCATGAATTGGACCTTTCATTCGGCGGAAGAACTCGCGGCCGCCCTGCGGTCCGGTGATGTGAAATCGGTGGAACTGACCGAGGAAGCGATCACCGGGATCGAGCGGGACGACGAGGCGATCAACGCGATCTGTGTACCGGATTTCGATCGTGCGCGGGCCGCCGCACGCGCTGCCGACCAGGCACGCGCCCGCGGCGAGGATCGGCCGCTGCTCGGCATTCCGGTGACGGTCAAGGAGTCCTACGATATGGCCGGGCTGCCCACGACCTGGGGTATGCCGCAGCACGCCAACTACGTACCGGCCGAGGACGCGCTGCAGGTGTCGCGGTTGAAGGCGGCCGGTGCGGTACTGCTCGGTAAGACCAATGTGCCGTTGGTACTGCGAGATATCCAGAGTTTCAACGAGATCTACGGCACCACCAACAATCCGTGGGATCAAGGCCGCACATCGGGTGGGTCGTCCGGCGGTTCGGCGGCGGCCCTGGCGGCCGGGTTCGGCGCGCTGTCCATCGGCTCCGACCTCGCCGGTTCGCTGCGCACCCCCGCGCATTTCTGTGGCATCTACGCGCACAAGCCGACGCCGGGGCCGGCGCCGACCCGCGGCATGGTCGCGCCGCCCGGGCCTGCCCTGCCGATCGACCTCGACCTCGCCGTCGTGGGCCCGATGGCCCGCACCGCCCGCGACCTCACGCTGCTGCTCGACGTGATGACCGGACCGGACCCGCTGACTTACGGCCTCGCCTACGACGTCGCACTGCCACCCGCGCGCCACGAGCGGCTGTCGGACTTCCGTGTCCTGATCATCGAGGATCATCCGCTCATCCCGACCGGGTCGGCGGTGCGGGCGGGCGTGAACCGGGTCGCCGAGGCGCTCGCCGACGCGGGCGCCCGCGTCGAGCGGCACAGTCCGCTGCTGCCCGATCTCACCGAGGCGGCGACGCTCTACATGCTGCTGATGCTGTCGAACGCCGCCGCGAGTCTCCCCGGCGACGTGTACGCACAGCTGCGGACCCAGGCCACGGCCCTGAGCGCGGACGACCGGAGTCTCGACGCGGCGCGGCTGCGCGGCATGGTGCTGAGCCACCGCGACTGGGTCGAGGCGAACAACCGTCGCGAACTCCACCGCCACGGCTGGCGGCAGCTCTTCGCCGAGTACGACGCCGTGGTGTGCCCCATCACACCCACGCCCGCCTTCGCACACGACCACAGCGGAGGTTTGGAGGACCGGCACATCGACATCGACGGCGTCGAGTACCCGTACTTCGACCAGCTCGTCTGGGCCGGCGTGGCCACCATGCCCGGGCTGCCCGCCACCGCGATACCTACGGGGCGGTCCCCCGAGGGACTACCGGTGGGAGTACAACTCGTCGGTCCGAGGTTCGAGGACCGCACCCCGCTGCGGTTGGCCGAACTGCTCGAGCAGCAGATCGGCGGTTTCCAGGCGCCGCAGTAGGGCGTACTACCCGGGTGCCGCCGAGGACAAGGTACGGATGACGAACGACAAGCGGGTTGCCCGGAGCACGGCCGACGACATCGACCGGCAGGCCCGCACCACCGCCGGCGACAAGGCCGTCGAGCCCGGCTGTCCGGACGGCCGGTCCGACGAGTCGGTCGTCGTCGGCCCCATCGGGTTCGGCCACCGGAGTTGGATAGAGCTGCGCAAACATCAACGCGTGCAACGCTGTTCCGCCAACTGCAACCTGTACCGGTCTGCAATACTGACGCTCGGCGAGTCTCGTTCGCGCACCGATGAGCTCGTGACATCGGCCGAGTTGTCGCGATATGAGGGAGGGGGCAGGAACTTCCGCGGTGTCACCGTCTACCACATCCGACCACCACACCACGCCCAGCTCTTTCCTCGACCAGGCGACTGCCGGCTCGCCACGGAGTCGAACCGAATCGCTGTGTCCCTCCCACGGCGACCGATGGAAAGGCAGGTCCCACGATGACAACGACCTCGGAGCATTCCGGATCCTCGACCGGGCAGGGGGCCCGCGAGATCGACGCAGTCGTCGTCGGTGCCGGGTTCGCCGGCCTGTACACGCTGTACAAGTTGCGGGAACTCGGGCTCTCGGTGCAGGTGTACGAGGCAGGTGCCGGACTCGGCGGCACGTGGTACTGGAACCGTTATCCGGGTGCGCGGGTCGATGTGAAGAGCATGTACTACAACTACTCCTTCGACGCGAAGCTCGAGCAGGAGTGGGAGTGGACGGAGAAGTTGCCGCCGCAGCCGGAATTGCTCCGCTACATCAACCATGTCGCGGATCGTTTCGACCTGCGTAAGGATGTGCAGTTGCGGACCCGGGTCACCGCCGCGGTCTACGACGAGGCCGCCGCGCGGTGGCGGATCACGACCGATCGAGGCGAGGTCGTCTCGGCACGGTTCGCGATCATGGCGACAGGCTGCCTGTCGGCGCCGAAGATGGTGGAGGTCCCGGGCATCGAGACGTTCCGGGGTCGCAGTTTCCACACCGGCAACTGGCCCGACCAGGAGGTCGATTTCAGCGGTCGGCGGGTCGCGGTGATCGGCACCGGTTCCTCCGGGGTGCAGGTCATTCCGCTCGTCGCCGAAACGGCCGAGCAGCTCACCGTGTTCCAGCGGACCGCGAACTATGTCCTGCCCGCCGGCAATCACGCGATCGATCCAGAATTCCAGCGCGATATCAAGTCTCGTTATCGCGAGGTGCGCGAGGCCAACCGGAAGTCGTCGTTCGGCATCGCGCGGCCCGAAGCCACCAAAGGGGCGCTCGAGGTGAGCGAAGACGAGCGAAATGCTTTCTACCGGGCGGTATGGGAGGACAAGAACAGTGAACTGGTCAGCATGCTGACCGGTTTCACGGACACCCTCGTCGACGAAGCCGCCAACGAGACCGCCGCCCAGTTCATCCGCGACCGCATCGCCGAGATCGTGACGGATCCGGCTGTCGCCCGGCTACTTCAGCCCTCCGGCCTGTTCGGTGTCAAACGCCCGGTCCTCGGCACGGACTACTACGAGACCTTCAACCGTCCCAATGTCCGGCTCGTTGACGTCTCCGCGACCCCGCTCGAAGAGATCACCGAGGCCGGGCTCGAGACGACGCAGGAGAGTTTCGAATTCGACGACATCATCTACGCCACCGGATACGACGCGATGACCGGTGCGCTGGACGCGGTCGATATCCGCGGCCGGGGTGGCGTGTCGCTGCGGGAGAAGTGGGCCGACGGGCCCCTGACCTACCTCGGTCTCGCCGTGGCGGGCTTTCCGAACCTCTTCACGATCACGGGCCCGGGTAGCCCGGCGGTCCTGTCGAACATGATGGTGTCCATCGAACAGCACGTCGACTGGGTAGCGGACGCGATCGAGGTAATGCGCGCCAAGGGCGTCACGACCATGGAGGCCCGGACCGACGCGGAGCGGGAATGGACGCGGCACGTCGGCGAAGCCGGCGATATGACGCTGTATCCGAAGGTGGACTCCTGGTACGTGGGATCGAATGTGCCCGGTAAACCGAGAGTGATGTACGCCTACATCGGCGGCGTGGGCACATTCCGGGAAAAGTGCGACCAGGTAGCCGCCGACGACTACGCCGGGTTCACGCTGACGCGGTGACCGAGAGGTACTGCCGGTGGCGGGTGCCGCACGCGCCCGCCACCGTGTGGTGTCCGACGTAGTCCCCGCTCAGGCGAGACGCATCGGCGGGCACGCCGGGAACTCGACCGGTAGCGATGCCATTGCGCGGTGGAACTGGCCCTGCCGCCATGGTAATTGCTGCGCAGGCACTTTCGGGCGGATATCCGGCAGGGCATCGAGCAGCAGGTCGATGCCCTGCGCGGCGATGGTCTGGGCGAGGGTCTGGGCCGGGCAACCGTGCGGGCCGCCTCCCCATGCGAGGTGCGATCGGTTACCCCTGCGGTCACCGCCAGCGACGCTGGGATCGTTGTTGCACGCGGCCAAGCTGATCACCACCGGCTGATCGGCCGGCAGCCACACATCGCCGACGAGTTGCGGTTGTCTGGGGTAGCTCACACACCAATTCGCCAGCGGCGGATCCTCGAACAGCACCGCGTCGATAGCGTCCCGGGTGGCCATGGCGCCGCTGAGGACCTCGCCCCCGTACTGCTCGTCGGTCATCAACAGCAGCAGCGCGTTGAGGATGAGATTGCAGGTAGGTTCCGTACCCATCGAGAACAGGAGCGCGGCCTGATTCACCATCTCCATGGCATCGAGCTCGTCCGGGTGCTTCAACAGCTCCGAGGTCAGATCGTCGCCCGGCGCGGCCCGTTTCTGCTCGACAACGCCGATCAGAGCCTGGACGAAGCGTTGCTGCCCCGCCTCGGCACCGACCCCCTCCAGCATGGCCGCCATACCGTGATAGGCCTCGGCCGCGGCGTCCTCGGGAAATCCCATCAGTTCACTGAGAACCCGGAAGGTCAACGGATACGCGTAATCCGTTCGCAGGTCGGCGGTACCGCGTTCGCAGAAGTCGTTGATCAGCGCATCGGCGGCCCCCGCCACCGCACCGTGCACCCTGTGCATATCCACGGTGTCCAACGCCGCGATGATGGTGCGCCGGTAACGCTCGTGTTCCAGACCTGCGGTTCGCAGCGCGTTCTGGCGGTAGCCCAGCATCGGCAGCATCGGGGAGTCCGCGGGGGCGTTCTTCTCCCATCGGCGCGGGTCGGCGGGGAAATGGGCCTCGTCGTTGAGGATCCGCATGGCCACCTGGTAACCGATCACGAGCGTCGCCGGCACCCCCGGAGAGAGCTCGATCGGCACCAGCGGGCCGTGCCGGCGCATATCCGCGTACACGCGGTGCGGATCGGCCGCGAACGAGGGGGTGTCCAGCCGCACGGGTGAGACGGCCGGTACCGGGGACCCGTGCGCGATCAGGGGTCCCCCCTGCGAACCCGGATCTGTATCGCTCAACGCGTGACTCCCCCGACCGGTGCCGCGTGGTGTCCCTTCCGGCCCGCTGCGGGATGGGATGGCATTCGTAGTGTGGGCATGCCGGCGGATACTACCGGGAACCGTTACAGTTCAAGATCTTTGGCGTGCGCGGAAGCATCGGCGCAGTTCTAGTGCCTTGTCAGGCAACGTTGGGTAGGTAATCCGGGCGGCGGATTGGTGAGTTGACTGCGAAGTCTCGTTTGGGTCGGGCGTGTTGATTGTGCCAGCGGATGTAGGCACCGATCGCAGCGTCTTGCTCGGTGTGGCTGCGGTGGTCGGTGCCGTTGAGAGCGAAGTACCGCAACGCGGCGAACTCCGATTCGATCCAGTTCAGCCACGACGAATAGGTCGGTAGGAACACCAGCTCCACATTGTTGGCCGCAGCCCAGGCCCTGACCTCGACCCGCTTGTGCGGGGAGAAGTTGTCGACGATGACATAAAGCTTCTCGCCCGGCCAACGAGCCCGCAGGGTCTTCAAAAACGCCAGGAACTCGATCCATCGTTTCCGGTCCCGGATCCGGTAGTGAATACGGCCGGTGGCCAGGTCCAACGCGCCGAGCAGGTGCCGCACCCCGTGGTCGCGATGGTAGGTCGCCCGCAACCGGCGGGGTTTGCGGGCCGGGAACCAGCCACGTCCCGGGCGGGGTTGCAAGTTCAACGGACCGAACTCGTCGACACAGACCACACGTCCGTCGGCGGGCGGGTGATCGTAGAGATCGAGGATCCGGTTCATCTTGGCGGTGAAGTCGGGGTCGGTACCGCCCTTCCAGGTCTTGGTGGCCTGCCACGACACCCCCTGGGCCCGCAGGATCGTGCGCAGTGTTTCACGGCTGATATCAGCGATCTTGCTGGTGGCAAGCCAGTCTCGAAGTTTCGACAGGCTCCACGTCGAGAACGGCCGACCGAACTTGCGGGGGCAGCACCGGGCGATGCAGGCGATGGGTTCACGCGTCGCCCGATCCACCTTGCTCGGCCTGCCCCCACTCCATTTTGGGTCCAACGCGTCGAACCCCCGTTCGTTGAAATCGTGGATCACCTGGCGCACATAGGCTTCCGAGACCTGCATCAACCGCGCTATCGCCGGCACCGGTTGATGCTGCGCCGAGGCCATCACCACGATCGCGCGACGAGTCCTGATCGGCTGCCGGCTCGACTTGGTGATCTTCTGCAATCTGCGTCCCTCATCCGGGGACACCTCCCGCACGAACACTTCCGGTTTCCGGGCCATCGACACCACCTCCAACAGCAGCATCACCGACGACAAGCAACAGCTCAAACCGACACCCGGATTACCAGCGCAACCTATCTGGACGGGGCACTAGGCTTGCTCCTGTGGTGCAGGCTGAGTTCTGGCGTAGCGATGCGCTCCCCTTTCTCGAGAGCAGGCGCGCCTGCCGCGCCGTGTCGTGCTACAAGCCGCACTCCCACGATGCGGTGTCGATCGGCGCGGTCGACGAAGGGCGCAGTGTTTTCACCGGCGCACCCGGCGGTCCCGTGCAACTCACGGCGAAGAAACTCGTGGTGATCCCCGCCCACCGAGTCCATGCCTGCAACCCCGTCGAAGGCCGGTGGAGCTACCAGATGCTCCATGTGGACGAGGCGTGGCTCGCCGAATCGCTCCCCGAACTCGGTATGGGGGCCGACCGGACCGCACCGCCGGTACGCATCATCGACGAGCCCGGACGATACGCTGCCTTCTGCCACCTCAACGAGGTGCTGTTCTCCGACATCGACCCGCGCGAGAAGGAAGAACTGCTCGTCACTGTTCTCGACGAGGTACTGACCGCACCCGCTCATATCATCGCGGGGAGCGGAGTCGGCGATTCGGACCTGGCCATCGTCGCCCCGATCCTCGAGCACCTTCGCGCCTCGAACATGCAGGTCACCCTAGGTGACCTGGTCCGGGGCACAGGTCTGAGCCGGTTCCAGTTGGTTCGTCGGTTCCGGGATGTCACCGGGCTGCCTCCCATTGCCTGGCAGCTCAATGAGCGCGTCATCAGAGCACGTTCCCGGCTCCGCGCGGGCTGCGGCCTGGCCGAGGTTTCCAACGACCTCGGCTTCGCCGACCAGAGCCACTTCCACCGGATCTTCAAATCGCGCACCGGGGTCACACCCGGCGAGTACCGGGCCGGCGCCAGCCGCTGAAAGGAACACACCGGCCCCGCAATTTCGTTCAAGACACTTCCGCGGCGACGACGGCACAGTGACCCGGTCCGTACCCGTCGAGCACAGAGGAAGAATGAATCAATTCGCTGCCGTGGCCGGTGCTCATTTCCTTGCCCTGCTGTCCCCGGGCCCCGATTTCCTCCTCATCGCGCACTCGTCGATGACCACCGGATGGCGTCGCGCGACAGGAGCGTGTGCGGGCATCGCGGCCGCCAACGCCGTCTTCGTCGCGACAGCGTTCACGGGCCTGTCGATCCTACGGCCGGACACCATCGCGTTCACCGCTGTCCAGATCGCGGGTGCCGGATTCCTCATCTACCTCGGCATACGCTTCCTGGGCTCGGCCGGCGCCACCTCGATCGAGCTGAGGCCTGCCGCCGAAACCGCCGGAAACGCTGCGAGCTGGTGGAAACTTGCCGCGACGGGGTTCGCCTCGGCTGCCCTCAACCCGAAGAACGCTCTCTTCTACGCCGGTCTCGCCGCCGTTCTCACCGTCGGCACGAGCACCGGAGAGCTCGTCGCATACGGCATGTGGATGTGCGCTGTCGTACTGGTCTGGGACCTGGTCGTTGCTGTCCTCATCGGCAATCGCGTCGTCCTGGCCAGATTCGTTCGAGCGCTTCCGAGGCTCGAACGCGCATCCGGCGTGGCGCTGATCGTGCTGGGTCTCGGTATTCTCCTGATGGCGGCGTTGCACTGAGCATCATGTGGGCGCGGACGGCGTCCGGGCAGTCGGCGAGTAGCCATATCGACTAGAAGCCTTGTTCGCGGTATCCGCCCGGCCGATCCGGTCTGTCGGCCGGGAGCTGTTCCGGTCGGCGGACTGCAGACCGGTCCACGCCCCCGCCGGGGGCCGTGGCCAGGGCGGCCGCGGCCGCCACGCCCGCCGATACCCAGAGCAGCACGGACAATCCGACGCCGTCGAGGATCACTCCGCCGAGGAAGGACCCCAGGGCAATGCTGCCGGTGAATGCGCCGACGAACAGACCGGTGACGGCTTCGCGCCGTTCGGGCGCGGCCTGGACTGCCCAGATCTGGCTGCAGACCGATACACCCCCGTAAGAGAATCCCCACAGCACCAGCACCACGGCGGCGCTGATCGGGGACGTACCCACCAGCGGCAGCGCCAGCAGGGCGGCGGTGATGCCGATCGCCAGGACGAGCACAGTGAACCGGACGCGGCGCATGGCGGCAGCCCCGGCGGCGAAGTTCGCGGCGATCCCGCAGAGTCCGTAGAGGAGGAGCAGCAGCGAGATACCGGCACCGCGGATGGCGGACAATTCCTCCAATGCGGGCCGCACGTAGGTGTAGGCGGCGAAATGGGCGGTGACCAGGAGGGTTACCGCGATAAGTCCGCGGCGCACCGCGGGAACGGCCAGCAGCGAACCGGAATGACCGTCCGCTCCGGCGTCCTGCTGCGGTGGGAGCGCCGGCAGGAGCGCGGCAAGCGCCGCGGCGAGCAGGAGGGCGGCCAGGGCAAGTGAGCCGAACGCGCTGCGCCACCCCGCGATATCGCCGAGGAAGGTGCCGAACGGCACCCCCAGAACGGACGCCACCGCGACGCCGCTGACGACCGTCGACACCGCCGGCCCCGCGCGAGAGGCGTCGACCAGCCGGGTCGCGAGCGCCGCCGCGAGCGCCCACACCGTCGCCATGGCGAACCCGACGACCACGCGGCCGAGGGCGAGCACAGCGAAACCCTGGGCGACCGCGGTGATCAGGTTTCCGGCGGCTAGCACGAGCGCGGCCGCCACCAGGACGTGGCGCCGATCCGCGCCGCCGATCAGCCGAGAGACAAAAGGCGCGGCCAAAGCGGCCACGACCCCGGTGACGGCCAGGCTGAATCCGGCCGTCCCCGGCGTGACGCCCAGCCCTTCGGACATCGGCGTCAACACGCCGACCGGAAGCATCTCCGAGGTGACGACGAGAAATGTGGACAGGGCGAGGACAGCGATCGCCGGCCAACGGCCGCCGGATTCGGCTGCGGGTGCCGGTAATTCACGCACAGTGGACATGCATCCAGTCAAGGATGCCCGCTGCACCGGAACAACAGTGATCAGCTCATTGTTCGATCAGCTGAACTCATCGATCGCCGGAGGGAGCGGGATGCCGGACCTTCCCGTCCGTGAGCTGGAATGTCTGCTGGTACTGGCCGAGGAACTGCACTTCGGCCGGACAGCACAGCGGCTACGGGTGTCGCAGAGCCGGGTCAGCCAGCTCGTCGCCGCCCTGGAACGCAAGATAGGGACGCAGCTCGTGGAACGCACCAGCCGCCGGGTGACGCTCACCGATCGCGGCGCGGACTTCGTCGATCAGGTGCGTCCCGCGTACGCCCGGCTGGTCGAACTGGTCGACGGCGCGCGGCGGGAGGCCGGGCAGGCCGCGCCGATCCGGATCGGTTTCCAGGGTCTCGCCTACGAGACGATCACCTGGACCCTGACCCGATTCACCCAGGAGAACCCGGACGTAGCACTATCGCTGCGGGAACTGCCGCTCGGCGACCCGTTCGGCGCACTGCTGGCCGGTGATATCGATGCCGCCATCGCGTTGCTCCCGGTCCGCGAGCCGGGACTCGCGGTCGGGTTCGCGTTCCCGCCGGCGCCGCGAATGCTGGCCGTGAGCCACGGCCATCCGCTGGCACAGCGGGAGCGTATCGATGCCGAAGCGCTGGCGGAAGTGGACCTCGTCTCGGTGGACGGGCCGGCACCACGATATTGGCGGGATGTGCATTTCCCCCGCTTCACACCGCTCGGGAAGCAGATCGCCGGTACGGTCCGTGCGACGACCCTCCAGGAGGGGATGACGCTGGCCGCGACCGGTCGATACGCGATGCTGACCTGCCGCCCGGTGGCCGAGCGCAACCAGCGCGCCGACCTGCGCTATGTGCGCGTCACCGGATTCGACGAGGAGTCGAGAATGGCGTTGATCTGGCGTTCCGCCCAGCGCCCCGCGCAATTGACAAAACTGGCGGCACTGCTGGGCGGACGCCCCGCTGCCGCGGTCAGGGAACGAATACCTCGGCCGTCGCCGGAACGCTCGGACGGTCGGTACGCACGGTGAGCGCGACCCGGCCCGGGCCCGAGTCCACGTGCAGGTAGAACGGCCGGGAGCTCGTGTAGCCGGCGGGGACGAATTGGCTCACCGAGCCGCTCCGGCCGGTGTCGAGGTTATGCCAGTCCACGATCGCCGTGACATCGCAGGCCAGGACGGTCGGTGCCCAATTGCCCAGTGGGGAGAAACCCTGCGTGAGCCGCAGTTCTATGGAATGGCTGGTGCCCGGGAAGGTGTGGTACTGCGCCAGGGGGCCGTCGTAGGCGACTCCGGCGGCACTCAGCATGCCGACGCAGATACCGTTGCCCACCGTCCATGCCGGAGCCGTCCGGACCTCATTCGTGGCGCATGACCGGGGCCCGACATTCGACCACCCGAGCTGGCAGGGATCCGCGGCGGTGGCAACCCCCGGTGATACCACGGCCATCGCCGCGCCGACGAGTCCGGTAGCTGCTGTCGTGGCCACTTTGCGTGCGATCGTCATGCATAGATGATCGTGCATCACCTCGTATCCATTACGTTTCGTGCCGTGACGGGCGGGTCGCGCCCGGTGTACGAACGGCTCGCGGACCCCGGTCGCCTGGAAGGCAGGGCGCGGTGCTGCCCCGAGACGGCCGCGGAGAAAGGAATCGAGTCTGCCGTTCCCGCTGGTAACGCCGTAGAATTATGATGTCGAACCGCGCATCGGACCGGCCACCCGGAAGGCAGGTGCACCAATGACGCATCACAATGACCCCCTTGCCGCCGGCATGCACACCGCACACGCCTGGTTGCGTGCCGTCGCCGACGCTCTGGGAACCGAAGACCTCACATTCGCGCTGCGAGCACTGCGCGCATGGATGCATACCGTCCGGGACCGGATAGGTGTGCCCAACTCCGCCCACCTCACGGCCCAGCTACCCGATTACCTGCGCGGCATCTGGTACGAGGGCTGGGTGCCCAGCCGGGTACCGGGCGGCCACGGCGTAGCGGAGTTCGTCGACGAATTCTCCGAACGCGCCGGGATCCCGGCGGGCGATGTCGCGTTCACCGCCGGTTGCGTCACCTCGGCGCTGGACCGGATGATGTCGCCCGGCCAGCTGGATCACGTCTTCGCCGTGTTCCCGGATCGCCTCGGCACCGTGCTGCGCGGTAAGGGGGTGATGGCCGAAGCCTGACGCGCCGCCGCCCGCCCCGAATCCCCGGGTGCACCGAGCCGAAGGGACGGATATGCGCACCACATCGAACGAAATCTGGCCGGTCCTGCGGGTCGACGACTGGGCCGACACCCGCGACACACTGCACATGTGGATGCAGATCGTCGGCAAGCTCCGTTTGGCCCGCGCCCCGATGGTCAACCACTGGTGGCAGGTGACCCTGTATCTCTCCGCACGCGGTTTGACCACCTCGGCGATCCCCTACGAGCGCGGCACATTCGATATCGAATTCGACTTCATCGATCACCAGCTGCACATCCGGTCCGGCACCGGCGCGCGGCACCGGGTCAATCTGGAGCCGCAAACCGTGGCCGCGTTCTACGAAGAAGTGATGGCCGCCCTGCACGCATTGGGTATCGACATCCCGATCCTGGCCAGACCGGTCGAAGTGGAACAGGCGATCCCGTTCGCCGAGGACACCGCGCATGCCGCCTACGACCGGGACCATGCCAACGCCTTCTGGCGCCAGCTGATGGCCGCCGACCGCGTCCTGAACCGGTTCCGCGGGGAATTCGTCGGCAAGGCCAGCCCCGTGCACTTCTTCTGGGGTGCGATGGATCTGGCCTATACCCGCTTCTCCGGGCGTACCGCCCCGCCGCATCCGGGCGGCGCCCCGAACTGCGCCGACTGGGTCATGGTCGAGGGCTACTCACATGAGTTGGCCAGTAGCGGCTTCTGGCCGGGCGGCTCGACCGAGGGCAGTTTCTACGCCTACGCCTATCCCGAGCCCGATGGGTACGCGGACACCCTGATCCGGCCGGAGGCCGGCTACTACGACGCATCCGTCCACGAGTTCCTGCTTCCCTACGAGGCCGTGCGCACCGCCGACGAGCCCGAGGCGACCCTGTTGGAGTTCCTGCGATCCACCTACGGTGCCGCCGCCGATGCCGCCGACTGGGACCGAGCACACCTGGACGCGATCGCGCCCCGGATGCGGTGA
Source organism: Nocardia grenadensis (assembly GCF_050942415.1). Classification (NCBI taxonomy): domain Bacteria; kingdom Bacillati; phylum Actinomycetota; class Actinomycetes; order Mycobacteriales; family Nocardiaceae; genus Nocardia; species Nocardia grenadensis. The sequence goes on from NZ_CP192054.1 coordinate 4,987,306, forward strand.
CGGCACCGGCCATCCGGGGCCGGACGAGCGGATGCGCCTGCCGACAGCTGAGGAACGATCTCGCCGCCGCGGGGAGGGACCCGCAGGCCACACCGGCCCCGCCGATGGGGAGGTGCGCCTACCCGGCGAGGAATTCTTCGATATCGGTGGCGATCCGTTGCGGGTGTTCGCCGTTGATCGCGTGAGACGCGCCGGGATAGACCTTCACGGTGCCGTGCCGCAGGCTCTCCCGGGCGACCTGGGCGACCGCACCACTGTCGTGCATCGGCGAGTTGCCGGCGATAATCGCGAGGACCGGCATCTCCAAGGCGCGCAGCCGCTCCGGACCGATCAGCTTCGGCGTCGGTAGCTTCATTGTGTACGAGGACATTCCGGCCTCGATCATCCGGGCGACCGGAACGTCCTCGACCGGTGCGCCACCGGCGCTCCAGCTGCTGAAATCGTCCCGCCACGATTTCGGGAACCAGCTCACGCTCGCCGACAGCGATCGCACCAGCAACTCCGCGGAGAGGCCGGCGAAGGTCTGCACCGGCTCGACCAGGATCAGACTCGCGACCTTCTCGGGTTCGTGGACGGCGAGGTTGGCCGCGCTCCAGCCGCCGATCGAGAGTCCGAGCAGGTGGAATGCCGGTTCGGGCAGCTCGAGCAGGACTTCGTGCAGCCAGCGGGCCTGATCGGCGTGGGTTTCGATCGGACGGTCCTGCACGCTCATTCCGGGTTCACCCAGCAGGTCCAGCGCGTACACCGCACGCTGCGCGAGCAGGCCGGGCATATTGTCGGCGAATACCGGTGCGCCCGAACGGGTGCCGGGAAGCAGTAGGAACGGTTCCCGCTCATCGGCCCCGTCCGGACCGGCGTATCGGTACACCCGCACGATCCCGTAGCTCGTCCGTACGTCCAGCACGCGCTCCGGGTCGGGCATCTCCCGCATCGCCTCGTGGTACGCCTCCAGATAGCGGGTCTTGTCGGCGGCCGAGTCGAAATGGCCCACCGGCGAGGTGTCCCGCAGGATGAGCCAGGCGAGCGTCGCCGCGGCGACGAGAACGGCGACGACCGGGCGTAGTCGGCGGAACCGCGACCGCGGCCGGCCGGCCCGCCGGGCTCCGGTCCCGCGGGCTGCTCCGAAGACGGGTTCCGCACCTCGGCCCAATTCCTCGGCACGCCCCTCGGGCAGGTCGGCGGTCATTTCTGCTGTGCGGCGAGTAGACATCGGTCGAGAAAATCCTTCGTTCTCTGATGCAGGACTCGGTCTTCCGGTGGCCAGCTGTGCTCGGAGCGTTCCACCGCGCGGTACAGTTCGCCGGTCCCGGCGGGCTGATCCCGGAGCGCGTACTCCGTGGTCGCCTGCCATTCCCGGCCCAGGCGACGACCCGAGCGCGAATCGGCCGGCACCTCGTTTTCCACCAGCAGCAACGCCTGGACCGCGTGCGCCTTCCATCTGAAGTAGGTGGTGATCACCCGCTCCACATCGATATCGAGGCCGACCGGTGCACGCGCGTCCGGGTTTTCCACACCGGGGTGGCGCAGCAGGGTGCGGTCGAGGCTCATGGTGGCGGCCACGACTCCGGCCGGCACCCGCGCATCCGGATGTTCCCGTAGGATTCCCGTCACCGCGGCCAGCACGATCCGCTGACACCGCAACCGCAGCTCCGCGATCTCGAGCAGCCGAACCTGTTCGCTGTAGGTCTCGACCAGCGGCCGGCCGGCCTGCCGGTCGAGCGCCGCGTCGGCCTCGTCGAGCCGCAACCCCGCACTGGTCAGCAACTGGATCCGGCGAAGCCGATCCAGCTGCTCGGGGCCGTAGCGCCGCCGTCCGCTCTCGTCCCGCTCCGCGACCAACAGCCCGATCCGGTCGTAGTACTGCAGCGTGCGCACCGTGGTCTCGCACCGCCGCGCGGCTTCACCCACGGTGATCCATTCCGCTGCATCCCGACCAGGCATGCCGGCGAGCCTGACATATGACGTCACGTCACCTGCAACATCCGGCCGATGAGCCGCCTGCGCGCCGTATCCCATGCTGAACAAGGGCCATGGGGCGGAAACGCTCGGCTCGGTGCCATGGGGTCCAGCATGCCCGGTGCCGGTTTGGGCACGGAGGCCCCGGCGGCACGTCGTTCGGCTGCCTCCAGCCAGTGTCCTCTGGTTCGAGCGTCCGTGATCATGGCGCGACAGCCGACGTCCGGACGTCGGCTGTTCTGCTCTGCCGAACTCGTGCTGTCGTTTCGGAACAAATTTCCGCACGGTGCGGGCAGAGTTCTTCTTTGTTGTTATCGTTGCAAATAGTGTGGCTTTTGATTTTATGACTGCGCTGAAGCACGTCGGACGTGGTTCGCGCAGATATGCACGGAACTGGTATGGCGGCTGGAGGGTCCGCATGACACTGTCTGAGCCCTACCTCGTTGGACGAGCCGACACCGCCGCGGTCGCGGCGGACGAGTCGGCCGACTTCTGGGCCGAACGGGTCTGTCGTAACCAGGGCACTGTGCGCTTTCGTTTCGCCGACGCGTCGACATTCCGTGGCAGCATGGCCATGCAGGGCTACGCGGGCTACCTGCTGATCGACGTCTGTTCCGACGGCATCATCTACTCGCGAACACCAAAAGATATCCGGCGCGACGACGATGCGAGCCTGCGGCTGTCCATTCCCACTACAGGTGTACTCAACCTCCGACAGGAGGATAACGCCGTGCAGGTCTTTCCGGGACAGGCCGCACTGTTCACGAAAACACGCCCGGCAGATTTCGGTCAACCGCAGAACACCCAAGCTTGGGTTATGAACATTCCCACGGGCGGATTGCCCTTCGACATCGGCGACGGCCCTGCGGTCATCGACCTGAGAACTGGCCTGGGATCGGTGGTCGCGGGCATGATCAGCGAACTCGGCCAGCAGCGCGCGGCAATGGATGGGCTCGGCTTCGCGACGGCATGTGACGTAATCGTCGATTTGGTCAAGCTGTGTCTGCGTCCCCCGGAGGGCTCGCTCACCACCTTGGGGACAGTGGACACCGCAGTCCGTGACTACGTCCGCCGGCACGCCGCGGAGCCCGAACTCACCCCGAACGTGATCGCGCACAACTTGGGCTGGTCACTGCGACAGGTCCAACTGGCACTACAAGGCACGGGTACGACGCCGAGCGAGCTGATCCGTATCGAGCGGCTCGACCGTGCGCGCCAGCTTCTGCGCGGAGCTTCCGTAGACCGCACCGTGGCCGAGATCGCCTATGCCAGCGGTTTCCGGTCCCTCAGCGCCTTCGGCGCCGCTTTCAAAGCCCGATATGGGCTCACTCCGCAGGAAGCTCGCATTCAATAAGACGCCCCACAGGCTGTGCGCAAGCATGGTGACCATTCCCAGCGCCGCAGTAGCATCACTTCAGGACAGCGTCCAGGCCTCGAGGACATGTCATACGGCCATGCACCGAGGAGGGCACTTCGAAACGGCCGCAGTCGGCTTTCCGGTATTTCTCGCGTCGCGGAAAGAACGTCCTCGGCGTAGCTGGTGACGGTTGGGACCTCGAGCCCACCCACCCGGATGAGGTCACCCCCATCCGGCGGATGGCTTCAGGGCTCGAGTTCTTGTACTTCGACATTGCCTCGGACGTCGAGGACCGAAAGAAGGACCATTCGGCACACCGCCATACCTGATAGGTGTCCGCACAGCGTCAGCACCATACGCGCTTCGGCTCGCCGGCATTCCTTGACGAGATCGATGAACACCGGGGGCAGTGTCGCGCTCTGTGGTGCCGGCTCGTGGAAAACGGTGGCCAGCTCGTATCCGAGGGACCGGGCGGCGTCCCGCAGCATAGTTTCGCTTGATTCTCGGGTATGGAGTAAATCGTCGCGCAAATATCCGTAGGCAAGAGGTAAGAGAGCAGTCATCGGAAGTATCCGGTTTCGGGTCGGCCGCCGATGAGAGGCGGTCTCGGGTCGGTGAGGGTTGAGCAGCAGGTGCGCACCTGTTTGCCATCGACTCGGCGTGCGGTGGTTTCGTCGATTCGACGTAGGTGGTAAGTGGGCAACTATCGGTCTGTGCGATCGCGGTCCCAGCCGAGCGCCATTGCTCGATTCGGCCGCACCCCATTGTGCGCCGCGGGCCGCATTCGGTTTCATCTACAAGTTGTTGCCGACCTCGGTGGGATGCTCACTGGCATGGTGTGGTCCTTTCGTGGTCGATCCCGGTAGACTGTTTCGACGTTATGAGCGCACCTGTGCTCGTTCGACCTGATCCGCGCATGCGGCGCACGGAAACGCGCAAACTATCGAATGGCCGGTTGTTGCGGGTCGTGACGTTGGTGACGCGGGGTGTGGTCGACGTGGTCGACACTCTTCATCAGTGAATCCTGACCTCGGCCCGAACGACCAGGATGCTGTATCGGCGACATGTGTCGCCGCATTGCAGGCTCACCGGCACTCCGCCGGAGACCAGGCCTCATGCGATCAGCAACAACACCCCGCCGATCGGGCCATGACCGAGCAATGGGTAGAGCGAAATCAGCACGGGCAGTCCCGCGGCGATGCCGAGCACGGTGCGACGCGCGGCGCGTCCGGTGAAAGCGCCCACGAAGAAGCTTCCGGTGATGCCCGCCACGCCGAATCCCAGCAACAGCGGGCCGATGAACTCCGCGCCGATTCCGGACAGCTGCCGCAGCACCGGCCCGATGAAGGTATAGGCCACGAAATGCCCGGTCACGACCAGGAATGTGGCCAGGATGCCCGCGCGCACCCGGGTTCCGGAACTACTCGGCCAGCTGGGCAAGCCCGACCGGCTGAGCAATCGCGTGACCGCGGGACTGCCGCTGCTCCGCGAGGACGACCGGTGGCAACTCGCGCGCCGGGAGCAGGTGGGAAAGATCGTCCTGCACCCGTAGTGGATCACGCCGCCGATCGGGCTGCGGCAGCGCGCCCGATCGGCGGACGGCAACGGTTGCGGAGTGGGCCGCGACCGGCAACAGATCGGGTGGTCGCGACGATGGTCCCCGGACACCACAACTTCGGCGGAGGGATACAGAGGGTGATCACGCAGCTGACCAGAGGACAGAACGGACCGCTCGCCCGTACCGAGTTGCTGCTCTCGGTCGAGGTCGCCGCGGCGGCGGATCTGGCCGCGATACTGGTTACCGAGCAGGGGGTGGTGCGTTCGGATGCCGATTTCGTGTTCTACAACCAGCCCGAGGGCCCAGGGGTTCATTTGCGGCCCGGCCCCGACGGACGGCCGAGCGAACTGCGGGTGTCGTTGCCGGCGGTTCCGGCGGATATCGCGCAGATCCGGGTGGTGGTCGCGCTCGACACCGTATTCGGCGAGCTGCCCGCCCCGACCGCCACCGTGACCGACAGCGCCGGAACCTGTCTCTACGAGTACCGGATCGCGGATCTCGGCAGGGAGAAGGCTGTCGTGGCCGTCGAGTTCTACCGCCGTTCGGGTGGCTGGAAGATCCGGGCCGTCGGCCAGGGGTATGCGGGCGGCCTCGCGGAATCGGCGACCGATCACGGAATCGATGTGGGAGGCGAACACCCGGGTCCCACACAGACCGCACCGCTGCCCGCCACCGAGATTCGCACGGCCCCTGGGGAAGAGTCGTTATCGCTGGAGACGCGGGCGAAACTCGACCTGCGTAAGCGTGAGGTCGCCAAAGTACTCGTCGGCAAGGGAGCCTGCGGCGTTCGCGCCCGGGTGGTCCTGGTCCTCGACAAGACGGGCAGCATGCGGCGTCTCTACAGCGCCGGCACGGTCCGGCGGGTCGTCGAACGCATGATCCCGATCGCCATACAACTCGACGACGACGGCCGCATCGAGCCCTACCTCTACGCCGCCGATTACGCCAGACTGCCCGATATCACGGTGGACCGCGCCGATGCGTGGTCGGCCGAATACCTGCATCTGCGCGGCCGCCACGGCGGTATCGACTATGCGGAGATCGGCGGCTCCAACAACGAACTGCCCGTGATGCGCGAGATCATCGCCTCGTTGAATCGCCATCGGCAACCGACATTGGTCCTGTTCTTCACCGACGGCGGATTCCGGGAGAAGGCGAAGATCACCGCGCTCATGCGGGAAGCTTCCGCGCTGCCCGCCTTCTGGCAGTTCATCGGACTCGGCCACGCCGACTATGGACTCCTGCACACCCTGGACACGATGACCGGGCGCCGGGTCGACAATGCCGGCTTCTTCTCTGTCGACGATATCGACACGGTGACCGATGCCGACCTCTACAACCGGCTGCTCGGCGAGTTCCCCGACTGGCTGAGCGCGGCGGAAGCCGCCGGCATTTACAGCGGCGCCGCGTGACCGGCGGTCGGATCGCGCCCCGGATCCGCCGGTCCGAGGTCATCGCACTTCCCCGCTCCGATACCAATCGACGACCGACCGTGCCGCGTCGCCGACCTCGGTACCGGCGACCACGATGAGGTATGAGGTGCCGAGGTCGGGCAGGCCGTTGATCGCGCATTCATAGCCGATCCGGTGCGCCACCTCGCGGACCCACCGGATCGCGCGCGTGCGCTCGGCCGGGGAGACCTGCCCGGCATCACACACGATGAGGAGGCGCCGGGCGGCGAGGGCGGTCGCCGTCACGGTCGTCTTCTCGCACAACTCGTTCTCCCAGGACCGCATCTTCGCCGCCCGAAGAAACGGCCGGAAGCCCACTCGACCGCTGTCGGACGCACCGAACAGACGATTCACCATCGACCGATCGATAATGACGACGACGCTCGCCGCCGAGCCGGTCCGGATTCCGGCGACGGTCGGTCGCGCGGGCGCCGAGGCCCGGTCGCCCGGCCACGACCGCGAAACAGGCGATGCGCCGGTAGGACTCGCCGGGATCCCACCGCGGTGTAACTCCGCGAAGATCGCACCCACCAGAGGGGCCGGGGCGACGCCGAGCGGCGAGCGGCCGGTCTTGCGGTCCGGGGCCGGGCGCAACACGCTGCGCCGCGGCCGCGCATACGCCCGGCTCCTAGGGTTCCTTTTCGTCGCGATCACGGCTGTCGTACCTGTCTGTGCGTGCGCGAGTTGCCCGGACGTCGAACATCGCCTCGATGCGGGACTTGATCTCCGCGGTGCTGAACTTCGATCCGCGGTCGTTTCTTCGGTCCGCGATTCTCGGTGCGTTCATAAATTACTCCCTGAGATATAAAAATCGCACGGTTCATCGCCGTGAACCGTTACACGTCCGTTCGGTGAAAATAATTATCCGAAAAGAATCGGATGCGACGATCACGGCAAGAACAACCGTCTCGCGTCACCATTGGACCGAGGACGACCCCACCGGGTCACCAGTCCGGATCTTATCCCTTACCGGGTTGCTCGTCCGAGCCAGAAGAGATGGGAACTACTTCAGCGCTTCTTCTTTCGTACGACAACCCTCGACTGCTCCTGCTGCTCACGCTTCGCTGCCCGGCGCTGACCGAGGGTCGACGAAGGTTTCTTCAACGATTTCCCGCGCGATTTATCAGCCACTGTCGCTCCCTTTTCCGAAGTTCCATCCGACCGACTTCGACCATACGTCAGAAAAAATAAAAAGCCAGTCGGGCGGATTCGGCCGGCGGGAATCGCCGGCCTCCTCGGCCGCCACCGCTCACACCGAGAACGCGTGACCACGTGCCCGATCCGAACGCTACGAATTGCGACGATCGCATGCGAAGAGAGGCCTGCGCCCATTGGACGCAGGCCTCTCTCGTCCGCGTATCTCACCTGTCGATCAACTTGCGGCGCAGGCCCTCGGTGGCGACAACGAGGGCGGGGACCAGGGTCAGGTGCGTGATCGACAGTGCGACCGTGGACGCGGTGTCGAAGTCGGCGCTCACCGTCATGCCGATGGTGGCGACGGCGAGCACCGAGCCGATCACCGCGGCGATGCGCAGCACACCGATCCACTTGTAGGACAGCAGGACGGCCGCGCCGAGACCGGTCAGCATCGGGACCACCGTCATCATGATGATTCCGCCGGGGGCGACACTCTGCACCCGGCCCGCGTCGGTCATTTCGAAGGTGCCACCGGCGGCCGCCCCGATCAGCCAGACGACGAGGTTGGCCAGGAGCGCGGCGCCGATCGCGCCGAAGAGGGCGACGGGGCGATTCAGTGCGGGGATCCGCGTGGTGGCCGCTGGATTGGTCGCGATACTCATGACGATCTCCTTAAGCTGCGCAGTTCGCGTGAGACCATCGTGAAACCTAAACAAATGTTTAGATCAATCCATCGAGGCGTAGAGAGATACAGATCACTCAGCGCGGTGGGTCCACCGCATCGCCGCCGAGTACGCCGCCCCGCTCGACGAATCGCCGGTGCGCGGTGGCCACCGAAACCACCGCGCACGGCCGCGACCAGCGCCGACCATCCATGTACGGCAGGCGAACATGTACGCACGGGCCCGGTTAGACCGTGACGACGATCTTCCCGGCGTGCAGCCCCTTCTCCAGGTGGCGATGCGCCTCGACGATATCGTCGAGGCCGAACACCGCATCGACGGCGGGCCGCAGTGCGCCGAGGCGTACACCGGCGTTCAAGAAGGCCGCCATGCGCCGCACCACCACGGCGTCGAGGGTGTGCTCGAAACTCCGGTAGCCGTGGATCGTGAGCGGCGTGCCGCCCGGGAAGAGCGTCGGTCGCGGATCCAGAAAGCCTGCCGCCACCAGCGTCGCGCCCGGACGGGCCGCCGCCAGGAGATCCTGCTGGCCGGGGCCCATCACCAGATCGAGGACGATATCGGCACCGATCCCGCCGGTGTGATGACGGACGGCTTCGGCGATATCCACCTGGTCGGTGACGATGACCCCGGCGGCACCGGCGGCCGTCAACGCGTCCCGCTTCGCGGCATGCCGGGTGACGGCGAGAGGCACGGCGCCGATCTGGTTCGCGATCTGCATCGCCGCCCGGCCGACGCCGCCGGACGCGGCCGTGATGAGAACATGGTCGCCGGGACGCATCCGCGCCTTCTCCACGAGCGCGCCATAGGCCGTGGAGAAGGCGACCCAGATCGCCGCCGCCTCCGTGACGCCGAGCCCGGCCGGCCGCGCGAGGACACGGCGCGCGGGGACCGTGGTGTATTCGGCGTAGCTACCCCGGACGCTCGCGTCCGGAACGGCGGTGAGGACGACCGGATCGCCTGCCGCCAACCCGGTGACCTCGGGGCCCACCGCGTCGACGATGCCGGTTCCTTCGACGCCCAGTCGGGCGTGCGGCAGGGTGACGGCCGCGGGCATGCTGCCGGAACGCATCATCAGATCGAGTGGATTGACGGCGAACGCTTCGATCCTGACCCGTACTTCACCGGCTGCGGGCTCGACGACCGGTTCCTCGACGATATGCATGACATCCGGCCCGCCGAACCGGTCGAATACGACGACTCGTGACATGGTGATTCCTCCGTATCCAGCGCGGAATGCGCTGCTCCAGAACGCTACGGAGCCGTGCGTTACCTCCTGGTACCTTCGAATTCCATGCAGAACACCGCCGGACCGGCCTTCCTCGCCGACTGCCCCACCCGCCTGGCGGTCGAGATCATCTCCGACAAATGGACCGTGCTGGTGCTCTTCGGGCTCAGCCAACGACCTCGCAGACACGGCGAACTCGTCGACCTCATCGGCGGCATCTCGCGCAAGGTCCTCACCCAGACACTGCGCCGGCTCCAGCGGTACGGTCTGGTCGACCGTCGTGCCGAAGCGCCACGGCGGGTCGTGTACAGCCTCACCGACCTCGGCCGGACCCTCGTCGAACCCATCGAAGTCCTGACGAATTGGGCGCGAGACCACGGCGAGGCCATCGTCGACTTCCAGGAGGCGGCCCGGACCGCCGAGCCGGATCGCGCTCCCCGGGCGGGTTGATCCCGACGACGGCCGGTCATCCGAAGACTCCCACCCGACCCGGCTCGGTGGAGTCGGAAGATCGGTTACCGCTGTGCGCGGCACCGACGTCTCGATCCGCGCACAGCGGAACAGGGGGACTAATATCTCGCAGATGTCGTTGCCGAGTGATATGCGCGCGTTCAATCGTTCCGTGGTCGAGAACTTCCGCGCCGAAGGCGGGAAGATCACGATGGACGGGATGCCGAAGGGATCCGACCTCGTTCTACTGACCACTGTCGGCAGGCGCAGCGGGCGGCAACATATCGTGCCGCTCGGGTACCTGACCGACGGCGATGATCGCACCGTGTTGTGGGCGTCCAATATGGCCGCGGCCGAACACCCGGCGTGGTACCGGAATCTGATGGCCGAGCCGCAGGTCATCGTCGAGCGGCCCACCCCGGCGGGTATCGACCTGTTCACCGGTACCGCGCATACCGCCACCGGTGCCGAACGCGAGCGCCTGTTCGCGATGCTGGCAGACCGGTTCCCGCATATGGCCGCACATCAGCAGCAGACCGAACGGGAGATTCCGCTCGTGGTGGTGGAACGAGTATCGGGCCGGGCCGGGTAGGGCGGCACGGCGGCATCCGCTCCCGGCCCTCGGCTGCGCGCAAACCGGTGACCATCGGCGGGATCTCCCACCTGTACTGGGGATGCTCGGTTGGTTCACCGGAGCATTGGCCGACCGGCCCGACGAAGACCGCGGCACTTTCGGCGGACTACTCGGCCGATTCGTCGATGACCTCACCGCGCATCTGAAGGTCGCCGAGGATGGCCCGTAGGCCGCCTCGGCCATTTCGTGCCGAGAGATCCTCGGCGGCAGGCGATCTCGCTGCGCCGAGATATGTTCGCCATGATTCTGGATCTGGCTCTGCCACCGGTCGTGCCATACGGTTCGGTCGCCCTTGCCTGTCACCGGCCACCGGAACTCCCCCGTCGTCGCGGCGTCCCCGGTCGTCGACCGACCGGCTCGAGCGCAGCTCGAATCGTCGCCGGCACCGCGCCGCACATCGCACGGCCGGCCGCCCCCCAGAAGGAGTCCGATGTCATCCGTGCGTGGCCCCGCGATCGGGTTGTCCGTCTTCGGTGTTGTCGCAGTGTGTTGCCTGAGCCTGATCATGACCACCGCGCGCGGACCGGCCGCCGAGGGCGATACCGAATACGCGGCGGTCTTCACCGATGTCTCCGGGCTCACCGCCGGCAGCGGTGTACAAGTGGCCGGATCCCGGATCGGAACCGTCACCGCGATCGAGATCGCCGACGACGCCACGGCCCGGGTGGGTTTCACCGTCGGTCACGACCGGTCGGTCCTGGAGACCACCCACGCCGCGGTCCGCTATCAGAGCCTGCTCGGGCAGTACTACCTGGAATTGTTCGAGTCCGGGCCCGGAGGTGCCGTACTCGACTCCGGCGCAACGATTCCGCGTGAGCGGACCACGCCGGGCGTGGACGTATCGCGGCTGTTCGACGGATTCCGGCCGTTGTTCACCGCGCTCGACGTCGAGGAACTTGGCCGGGTGGCGGAGAACGTGGGCCGGGTCCTCCAGGGCGACGGTACGGGGATCGGACCGGTCCTGACGGCTCTGGGCGATCTGCTCGAGTACGCGACGAACGAGCACGCGGCGGTGGCGGTGTTCATTCACAACCTGGGGAAACTCGCCACCGAGATCGGTGGTGTCGCCGAACAGGTCGGTGTACTGATCGAGGGGATCGCCGCCCTGGTAGGGCTGTTCGACGACGCCGCGGAACTGGTGAACTCACTGTTCTCCGAGGACGCGGGCCTCGATGCGGACGGCGGGCTGCTCACCGAACCGTCCCTTCCCGAAGACGACTACCCGGCGCTGCACGAGCAGTTGCGCATACTCGCTGCTCGCCCCGATCAGCTCGTGGAGGTCCTGTCACTGAAGCCGGAACTGATCGGCGGTTTGAACTCGGACGATCCGGCGGGAAGCACGGAATCCGCGGCCATCTGTTCGGCCTGGCCGTGGGCTCCGGCCGACCTCACCGGAGCAGGACAGCGAGCGGCGTGCCGATGACGTGCATTCGGCCGTGCGGGATCGATCCCGGGGTCTCCCCCATCGGCGAAAAAACCCGGCACACCGAGAATTCCGTAGCGAGCGAGGATCCACAGTGAGCGACACCCCGGCGTCCGGCACAGAGCGGAAGGTCGATGGACGGCGCGCATCGCCTGCGACTGTATCGGCGTGGGGACTCGCCGCGGCCGCGTTCGTCGTCCTGACGGTACTTCTCGGATGGCGCTGGTATTCCACCGAGCACGAACTCGACGACGTGCGCGGCCGCATCACCGATCGCGACCGGGTGGCCGCGGTCGCCGCCGGCTACGCGCACCGGTCGCTGACCTACGACTTCCGCAGTCTCGACGCCTTCTTCGCCGGCGTCCGGCACGGGACCACCGCCGCGTTCTCCCACCGCTACGACACCGTCGGCGACGAACTCGCGAAGATCATGACCGAGGCCGAGGTCGTCGCCCAGGGCGAGGTGGTGGGCACCGCGGTCGAGGCCGTCGACCCCGACAACTACCTCGTCACGGTTTTCGCGACCCAGCAGACCCGTAACGTCCGGCACCCGGAACCGGTCGGCGTCCCCACCCTGGTAACCGTCAGTGTGCAGCGTGTGGGGGAAGAGTGGCTTGTCGCCGACTACCGCCCGCGATGAGGACCCGGCCGGGCTCCCTGCGCCCCCGCGAGAGCCGAACCCGCCACAGCGCGAGCGCACCGAGGACCGCGGCGACCGATCCGATGGCCAGCGCGAGGAAGCCGCCGACGATCCCGTACCCGGTGCCGGGTCCACCCTCGGCGGCGAGGACGACCGCCAGACCGACCACCAGACCGATCACCCCGGCCACCAGTGCGATAACCGCCGAACGCTGTCCGGCCCGGCGGATGACAGCACGCACACCGAGCACCACACCCGTGAGTCCCACCGCCACACCCACCAGGGACCACACACGCCCGGCGGTCGGCCCGGCGGCGGCCGCCTGCGCCAGGATCTCCGAGGTGACGAGTAGCTGCTGAACGGACATGACGTCCTCCTTCTCCGACAACCGATATGGGCTATCGTCGCCGCCGAGTGCGCCTCCGGTCGTCCTGCGCACGGAGGCATTCCGGTTACCGCCGAGGGCGTAGGTACCGGCAGGAGTACTGCGGTCGCAGTAGCCGGTGATCATCCCCGTGCACGATTCTGCTGCACGCGCGTCGGGCTAGGGTGCAGCAATGGAAAGGCTCCGGAACTGGGCGGTCGCCGCGGGCATCGCGGTGTTCCAACTGGTTTCCGGGTTGTCCGGGCCGCCGGTCGGCTGGGTGCTGCTGGTCGTCGGCGGGCTGGCGCCGGCCGCGGCCGGCCGGGCGCCGGTCGCCGTGCTGGCCGTGACAGGGTCGACCGCGTGGGCATATCAGGCCCTCGGAGTGGACGTACCCGCGGTGGCGTTCCTGGTCGCCGTGTACGCGGCTGTCCGCGCCGGGCGCTGGGTGGCGGCCGTGTCGGGGTCGGTGGTGATGGTGGCGGCCATGCCCTTGGCGCTGCTGATTTCACCGCGCGGACTGCTCGTGGGCCAGGCGTTCATGGAATCGCGCGACGTGCTCCAGTTGGCATGGCTGGTCGCCGCGGGCGCGGCGGGCGAAGCATTGCGGCAGGCCGAGCGGCGCGCCGACGAGGCCGAAAGGACTCGTGAGGAGACCGCGCGGCGCCGGGCGGACGCAGAGCGATTACATATCGCGCGGGAGCTGCACGATTCACTGACCCACCAGATCTCGGTGATCAAAGTGCAGGCCGAGGTGGCCGTCCACTCGGCCAGCCGGCGCGGCGAGCAGGTGCCCGACGCGCTGCTCGCGATCCTGGAGGCCGGGCGCGAGGCGTCCCGCGAGCTGCGGGCCACCCTGGCGGTCCTGCGCGACGACCGCCCACCGTCGTACGGACTCGATCATGTCGCGGAGCTGGTGGACCGGGTCCGCACCACCGGCCTGGATACGACATTGACGGTCGCCGGGCGGCCCGACCCGCTACCGGTGGCCGTGGACCGGACCGCGTACCGGATCATCCAGGAATCGCTGACCAATATCACCCGGCACTCCGCCGCCGGGACCGCAACCGTCCGTATCGATTACCACCCGGACTCTGTGGTGATCCGGGTGGACGACGACGGTCGGGCCACACCGGACCTCACTTCCGGCCCGGGTGTGGGACTACTGGGGATGCGCGAACGGGTCACCGCTCTCGGCGGCCGGTTACACGCCGCGCCGCGCAGCGAGGGCGGGTTCACCGTCCGAGCCGAACTGCCCGTGGAGCGGGCGCCGTGATCCGGGTCCTGCTGATCGACGACCAACCGCTGATCCGCAGCGGTTTCCGCGCACTGCTCGAGTTGGAAGACGATATCGAGGTGGTGGCCGAGGCCGCCGATGGCGCCCGGGGCGTCGAGCTGGCTCGCGAGCAGCTGCCCGATATCGCACTGGTGGACATCCAGATGCCGGTCGTGGACGGTATCGAGGCGACCCGGCGTATCGCCGCGGACCCGGCCCTGGCCCGGGTACATGTGGTGATCCTGACCAACTACGGTCTCGACGAGCACGTTTTCGATGCCCTGCGGGCGGGCGCGGCCGGATTCCTGGTCAAGGACATCCACCCGGAAGACCTCGTACACGCCGTCCGGGTCGCGGCCCGCGGTGACGCGCTGCTCGCGCCGTCGATCACGCGCAAACTCATCGACCGATACGTCAGCCGGCCGCCGGCCCCGGACCGGATCGCCGGAACGATCGGGCTGACCGCCCGTGAGCGGGAGGTGGTCGTCCTCGTCGCGCGCGGTCTTTCGAACCATGAGATCGCCACCCACCTGGTGATCAGCCCGCTCACCGCCAAAACCCACGTCAATCGCGCCATGACCAAACTCCACGCCCGCGACCGCGCCCAATTGGTGGTCCTGGCCTATGAATCCGGCCTCGTGATCCCGCACCGGGCATGATTCCCTGTTCCGCGGCGTCCGACGCCACCCGGCCGGACCACTGTGGATCGCGTCCGGCGGCGAGTTATCCGGCCGAACCGATCAGCAGATGTTCCATACCGTTCGCCTCGTCAGAGTGCTTGTGGAGTCCGACGATCGCCACGAAATCGTGGTCGCCGACACTGCGCTGCAAGGGGCGCCAGTTATCGGCGAGATACCGTCCCGCACCCGCGGTACCACGCAGGCCCAGGCCCCCGCAGTACACCCAGTATCGGCCGGGGTGCAGGTCGGGGCCCGGTCGCACCCGCGCGATGATGCCGATATCGGCGACGCCGTGCGCGTCGAAACGGTATCCGTCGCTGAGCTCCACCCACTGTGGGTAGAAGCCGTCGCCGGTCGCGCTGTCGTCGACGGTGAACAGTGGTCGCTCGGCGATCTCGGCATATCTGCGGACACAGTCGTTGCCGCCGAGCCCGAAGCTGACGAAGGGGCGGTCGTGGTGTGCTGCGACGTCGCGGTCACTCCGCACCCTGATCGGAATACGTGTATGCCGCTGGAGCAGATCGAGAACGTACAGCAGGCCGCGGAGGTCACTCTCCAGTACGACCATGGTTTCCGCGGGCTGCCGCGGCGCGGGGGCCCCGTCCTTCCTGCCGAAGAGGCGCCGGCGCGCGACACCCGGCGAACGACGGTCGTGCACCGGCCCGGTCAACTCGAACGACGGGTGCACGAGAAGGGCCTCCCCCGTAACCATCTCGGCACCGAAGAAAGCCCCGAGCAGGATATCGACGTCGGCGGCACCCGCGGGCAGCGGTCGTCCGGGGGCCGGCGCCGATCCGGCGATCTGGAACAGACCCTCGACTGTCCAGCCCGGGAACATCTTTTCCAGCACCCGACAGTGATAGTCACGGGGCAGCCCGATCATGCGACCGGAGAGCCACTGGTAATACTGGGCTTTCGCCGGTCCATAGCCCGGGGGGATGGGCGGGTCGAGCTGGGCCGCGCACCTGTCGTACGCGGCCAAGAAGTCCGGATGGCTCTTCAGATGCTGTTCGGCCAACAGCACCTTCAACACGGTTGCCAACGAAAACCCCCTTTACCCCGCCGGTCTCCGGCCACTGTGCCGGAGACCCCGGCATCGCTGGTTCGACCACGGCGAGGCCGGGTCGCCCGCCGAACCTGCCGACGACCCGGCTCTCTCAGGTGTCACATATAGGTGTAGCCCAGGCCGTGACTGGTTCCGCCAGGGCCCGTGACGGTGACCTGTGCCGTGCCCACCGATCCGCCGGTCGGCGCGGTACCGGCCGAGCCGCCGGGGGCGATGGCAGTGATCCGGGTGGGGGAATCGAGGGTGAGGGTGGTGGCGGTGGCGCCGAAGCGGACAGTGGTGGGGCCGGTGAAACCCGCGCCCGTAATAGTCACGCTCGTGCCCCTGGTGGTGGGGCCGGAGGTCGGGGACAGAGATGTGATGGTAGGCATGGTGCCTGCTTCCTTCTTACCGGAGTGATGTCCTTCGCTACATGGAGTGATCTACTCGAGCTCTGATAGCCGCCCGCTCTTTCATTAGGCGCCTGGATCTGTTGCCGGGCAATGCATCTCACGATCCGTTTTCGTCCGTTTTCGTCTGTTTTCGGACGTCCGGGAGGCCGCGGAACCACCGCGGCGCCGCCGGCTCTCGCCGCGCGGACCGACATCGGTGAGAGCTCACAAACCCACCCGCCCGGCAGTCCGGGTACGGTGACATCCACCCCCGATCACGGTGCGGTATTTCCTGCTGAGAAATGAGGATGTACTCGATGACCTCTACCGCCGAGAAACTGGCCGACCTGCGTAAGAAACTGGAGCTAGCGCAGGAGCCGGCCGGCGAGGCGGGGGCCGCCAAGCGAGCGCGTAAGGGCATACCGTCCGCCCGCGACCGCATTGAGACGCTGCTGGACCCGGGCACCTTCGTGGAGATCGGTGCCCTCGTGCGGAACCCGGCGGACAAGGACGCCCTCTACGGTGACGGAGTGGTCACCGGACGGGGGCTGGTGGACGGCCGGCCCGTCGCGGTGTTCTCCCATGACCAGACCGTGTACGGCGGCACCATCGGCGAGATGTTCGGCCGGAAGGTCGCCGCGATCATGGACCTGGCGGGCCGGATGGGTTGCCCGCTGGTCGGTATCAACGACTCCGGCGGCGCGCGTGTCCAGGAGGCCGTGACGTCGCTGCGTTGGTACGGCGAGTTGGCGACCAAGATGGAACCGCTCTCGGGTGCGGTACCGATGGTCTCGCTGATCCTCGGTAACTGCGCGGCCGGCGCGGTCTACCAGCCGATCTGCACCGATGTCGTGGTCGCCACCAAGAGCGCGCACATGTTCGTCACCGGGCCCAAGATCATCGAGGACGCCATCGGTGAAAAGGTGGACATGGAGGAGCTGGGCGGTGCCTACAACCAGGCCGCCTACGGCAATATCCACCATGTGGCCGAGGACGAGGCGTCCGCCTTCGCGTGGGTGCGCGACTACCTGAGCTACCTGCCGTCGAGCGCCGTCGAACTCCCGCCGATCGTGAACCCCGGACTGGAGCCGGAGGTCACCGAATCCGATCTGAGCCTGAACACACTGGTCCCCGACTCGGACAATGCCGTCTACGATATGCACGACGTGCTGTTGCGCATCTTCGACGACGGTGAGTTCCACGAGATCGGCGCGGCCGCCACCAAGAACCTGATCACCGGGTTCGCCCGCGTCGACGGTCACCCGGTGGGTGTGGTCGCCAACCAGCCGACCGTGCTCGCGGGCGCGCTCGACGCCAAGGCCGGCGACAAGGCAGCGCATTTCATCCACATCTGCAACGCCTTCGAGATTCCGCTGGTACTGGTGGTCGACACCCCCGGTTTCCTGCCCGGCGTGGAACAGGAGAAGGTGGGCGTCATCAAACGCGGCGGCCGGTTCCTGTTCGCCTACGTGGAGGCCACCGTCCCCAAGGTCACCGTGGTGGTCCGCAAGGCCTACGGCGGCGGGTGGGCGGTCATGGGCGCCAAGGCGCTCGGCTGCGATATCTACCTGGCCTGGCCCACCGCGCGTATCGCGGTCATGGGCGCCGAGAGCGCGGTGGGCCTGACCCAGCGCAAGGTGCTCGACGCCACCCCCGAGGACCAGCGGGCCGCACTGCGGCAGCAGATGATCGACTTCTACAACGCGACCGTCGCCACCCCGTGGGTCGCGGCCGAGCGCGGCTACATCGACAGTGTGATCGAGCCGTCGGCCACCCGGCTGGAGCTGCGGCGGGCCCTGCACCTGCTCCGCGACAAGAAGGTCATCCGCTACCCGCGCAAGCATCACCTGCTGCCGCTGTGACCGGGCGGACCCGCCGGTCGGCGCCGGCAATGTAACGAATACGCATCGGCGCGCGAAAGACACAGCAGCGCACGCATTCCAGCGTGGCGCGTGGGATTCGGACGGCGATCCGCATATGGCCACCGTTCGATGACCAGGACCGACAACCGAGAAAGATGGATATGCCTGGCTTCCTGAAATACATCGTGTGGTTGAACATGCTGGGCATGCTCTCCGGGGCCTACTACTGATCAGGCCGTGCCGAGGCCGGATCCGGTGGTGGATTCCATCGGCAGTCAGTAGGTGAACGCTCTGTCGGGCCGGTCGGCGGCCGCGGATCACACCGCACCGCCGACCGGCCCGCGGCGGGCTCGGGGTATCGCGAACTCCGATAGCACGAGCGGCGCGGTACGCCCGGAGTCAGCCGGTGGCGCGCAGGGGTGCGCCGACCCGATGCAGGTGGGCCAGCGCTTCCCGGTACGACGTGATCAGACCGGTCTCGTGGTAGGGCACACCGATTTCGGCGCAGTAGTCGCGGACGATCCGTTGTGCGTGGCGCAGATTCGGCGTCGCCATGCTCGGGAACAGATGGTGCTCGATCTGATAGTTGAGCCCGCCGAGCGCGAGGTCGGTCAGGACACCGCCCCGCACATTGCGGGAGGTCAGCACCTGCCGACGTAGATAGTCGGGGCGGTCGTCGCCGGTCAGGGTCGGCATACCCTTGTGGTTCGGGGCGAAGACACAGCCCATGTACAGGCCGAACAGTGCCTTGTGGACGATGAGGAACGCGAGTGCCTTGTCGGCGGGCAGGACCGCGAACACCACGGCCAGATAGGCGGCGAAGTGGCCGAGCAGCAGCGCGCCTTCCGCACCGCGGTGTCGAACCGATCGGTTGCGGAGCGCTCGGATGCCCGCGATGTGGAGGTTGACACCTTCCAGCAGCAGTAGGGGGAAGAACAGGAACGCCTGCGCCCGTCCGATGACACGAGGCAGGCCGCGGCCGGCCCGCGCCTGTCGTTGCGACCAGATCAGGATGTCGGGCGCGACGTCGGGGTCGAGTTCCTCGTGGTTCGGGTTGGCGTGATGGCGGGTGTGCTTGTCCTGCCACCAGCCGTAACCGAGGCCGATGCCCGCGTTGCCGACGATCCGGCCCACGAGTTCGGTCGGCCGCCGGAGCCGGAAGACCTGGCGATGGGCGACATCGTGCATGACGAGTGCCACCTGCGCGCAGGCCACCGCCAGGAACGCCGCCACCGCGAGTGTCCACCACGAGTCGCCGACGAGGGCGAACGCCAGCCAGCCGGCCACGTACGCGATTCCCACCAGACCGAGCCGGACGGCGTAATAGCCGGGCCGCCGGTTCATCAGTCCCGCGTCGGAGATCCGGCGCAGCAGGCGGGCGTAGTCGCCGCCGGTGCCGCCGCACCGCGCGGACCGGGGCGGTGATTCCGGGACCAAGGCCGGTGTTGTCATAGGAATTCCTCGGAGTCGAATGCGGATCCCGCCCGCCGTTTCCGGTGTCGTCCGGCCGATCTCGATGGGAGACCCGACCCGGCGGGTAATGCCCGGTGCGAGACGGTGTGGTGATGTCGTGGAACCGACGCTATCGACCGGATTCTCGACCCCGGTAAACCCTCGGTATGAGATCGAATCGCACTGTGGGGTGATATCCGGGGATCTCCGCGGCAAGCATCGCCGCCCACAGGCACGTTCGTTTCCCCGGAAGTACGTCATGGCCGCGATCGGTTGGACCGAACACGAAACATCCCTGCTCGCCCGATGGCATTCCGAGAATGGCATCCCGGCTCGCGGCCGGCGGCGCACCCACCGCACCGATCCGGCTCGATGCGACCGTACTGGTCGCGGACGCCACGGCCGGGCGGGCATCGGCGCCCCTCCGCGAATTCGTACCGCCGACCGCGGACATGTCACCCTGATATCGGAATCCTCTGCCGACGAACGTATCTCCAACGATCCGGAGAACCCGTGAAACTGCTGTTCAGCGCGACCCCCGCCTTCGGCCACATCCTGCCCCTGGTGCCGCTCGTGCACGCGGCGGTGGCGGCCGGGCACAGCGTCGGCCTCCTGTCGAGTGCCGGATTCCGCGACACTGTCGAAGGCGAGCTTCCACCGGCGGTCGACTACCTCGGGGCGGGCGCGATGCCCGGCACGTTCTCCGAGGAAGCGGCCCGGCGCACGGGGATGGATATGTACCGGCCCGCACCCGCGATGATCGGGGAGATATTCGGTGGCGCACGCGTCGACCTCGGTATCGAGGACAGCATCGACCGGGCCACCGGCTGGGGTGCGGACCTGGTGATCGCGGAACCGTTCGATGCGATCGGCCCGATCGTCGCGGCCCGGCTCGGGGTCGGCTGGCACCGGGCGGGTATCGGCCCGGCGCTGCCCACGGTGATCACCACGGAGATCGATCGCGCGGCCGCCACCCGGTACGACCGGGCGGGCCTCCGGCCCGTCGCCCCGTCGAGTTGTATCGACCCGTGCCCGCCGCAACTACAGGACCCGGACTGGTCCCCCGCGACGCGGGTGCTTCCGGTCCGGCCACAGGCGCACCGCCGCCCGCAGGACGCCGCGATCGACCTGTCCGGCATCGGTGAACGCGGCAGGCCGACGGTGCTCGTCACCCTGGGCACGATCTTCTCCGACCCGGACGTTCTCGAGGCGGTCGTGGCGGCGGTGGCGGGTACCAGGGCCGATGTGATCGCCACCCTCGGCTCGTCCCTGCGGCATCCGGAAGCCGGCCGGTCCGTCCCGGCGCCGCGCGACCACGCAAGCCGGTCGAATGTGCGGTATGTGCCCTTCATCCCGTTGGCGCAATTGCTCGAGCGGGCCGATCTGGTGGTCGGCGCCGGCGGCGTCGGTACCGTGCTCGGTGCCCTGGCACACGGCCTGCCGATGGTGCTCTGGCCCCAAGGCGCCGACCAACCTGTCAATGCCGCGCGCGCCGCCGCCTCCGGGGCATCGATCACGGTCGACTCGGCAGCCGGTATGGCGCCGGCGGTCACGAAGGTGCTGGAAGACGCCTCGTACCGGCGCCGCGCCCGGGAGGTCGCGGCCGAGATCGCCGAGCGGCCGGGGCCGGCCACGGTGATCGCGCAGCTCACGAACCAGTAACCGCCGGTGGTGCGCGCCGCCGACGGACCACAGCCGCATCCGGTCCGTCGCGCGCCGCCGCCGGAGACCACTGCGGCTGTGCGGATATCCGGGCTCACCCGCCCTGCGCCGACAACGGATATTCCGAACCTCACCCCCGGACCGTGCCCTCTACCTGCACACTGAGTGCCGAGCCGCGCAGGATTCCGGTCCTCGCGCGCTCCGTGTACGGGTGAACGAGAGGGATCACTTATGTCCGAAACCATAACCTCGGGACCGGCCGTTCCCGACGGCCGGCCACCGGCCACCGGATCGGCCTCGTCGCGGGCGGCGACCCGCCGTGCGGTCTGGAACACACTGCGCGGATCGTCGGGCAATCTCGTCGAGTGGTACGACGTCTACGTCTACACCGTGTTCGCCTCGTATTTCGAGAGCCACTTCTTCGATTCGGCGGACAAGAACTCCACCGTCTACGTGTACGCGATCTTCGCCGTCACATTCCTCATGCGCCCGGTCGGCTCATGGTTCTTCGGCCGCTACGCCGACCGGCGCGGCCGGCGGGCGGCACTCACCTTCAGCGTCTCGCTGATGGCGGCCTGTTCGCTGGTGATCGCACTCGTGCCGGGACGCGAGACGATCGGCGTGGGCGCGGCCGTGATCCTGATCCTGTGCCGGCTGGTGCAGGGGTTCGCGACCGGCGGTGAGTACGGTGCGTCGGCCACCTACATGTCCGAGGCGGCCACCCGGGAACGCCGCGGCTTCTTCTCGTCGTTCCAGTACGTGACCCTCATCGGCGGCCATGTGCTCGCCCAGCTCACGCTGCTGGTGTTGCAGGTGTTCATGGACAAGCAGGAGATCTCCGATTTCGGCTGGCGTATCGCCTTCTTCATCGGCGGTGTGGCCGCGGTCGTGGTGTTCTGGTTGCGCCGGAGCATGGACGAATCACTGACCCAGGAGCAGCTCGACGCGGTCCGGCGCGGTGAGGATTCCGAATCGGGCTCCCTGCGCGTCCTGCTGGTCGAATACTGGCGGCCGCTGCTGGTGTGCTTCCTGGTCACCATGGGTGGGACCCTCGCGTTCTACACCTACAGCGTGAATGCCCCGGCCATGGTCAAGACCGCGTTCGAAGGTCAGGGGATGACGGCCACCTGGATCAACCTGGCCGGGCTGGTGTTCCTCATGCTGTTGCAGCCGGTCGGTGGACTGATCAGCGACAGGGTGGGCCGTAAACCCGTCCTGGTGTTCTTCGGCATCGGCGGTGTCCTCTACACCTGGTTCCTCATCACCTTCCTCCAGGACGCCACCTCGGTGGCGGCGACACTGGTGGTGACCTGCGTCGGTTACGTGCTGCTCACCGGCTACACGTCGATCAATGCCATCGTCAAGGCCGAGCTGTTCCCCTCGCATATCCGGGCCCTGGGCGTCGGTATCGGTTACGCCCTGGCCAATTCGGTGTTCGGCGGTACCGCGCCGATGATCTACCAGGCCGCGAAGAACGGCGGACAGGTGCCGTGGTTCATCGGGTACGTGACGGTCGTCATCGGTATCTCGCTGGTCGTCTACCTCTTCGTACTGAAGAACAAGACCGAGACCGCACTGGACAAGGAGCAGGGGCGCGCCTTCGGGTAGCGGACCCGGTGGCGTCGTTCGCTGTCAGAGCGGCATCCCGTTCGCGAGGAACTCCAGTGCCTCGTCGACGACGGCGTAGATGTCCTCGCCGTTCTCGATCGCGCGCAGATAGGCCATCAGAGCGACGCCCGCCACCGCACCGCTCCAGTACCGCACCCGCGGATCGGCCGGTTCCCGGCCGGTCCGGCGGGCGACGGCCTCGATGAACTGCGGCAGATCCGTCTCGACCTTCTGCGCGACGGCGCCGCGTAGCTCCGGCACGGTGGCAATGAGTTTCATCCGGGTGGTTTCCACTACGGCCAGATCCTGCTCGGTATTGGCGAGCACGGCGAGCAGCGCATTGCGACCGGCTTGAAGGGGGGAGAGCTCGGCGGGCTCGGCGAGGAACTTCTCCAGGAAGATGGGGTCCACACGGTCGAAGAGCACCGTATCCGGTTTGGTGGGGAAATAGCGGAACAGCGTGCTCGGCGAGACCTCGGCGGCCGCGGCCACCTCCTCGAGCGTGGTGTTGGCGTATCCCTTTTCCCGGTAGAGGCGCAGGGCGTGATCCTGGATGGCTTCACGCGTCCGCTTCTTCTTGAGTTCTCGCAGCCCGCCGGTGCTCATGGTTTCATCCTGCCGAACCTTTCGCCGGCGCAACAATGCGGTGGTGTGCGTCGGCGGGGTCGGGCCCCGGCGCCGCGCGCAGCTTCTCCCCCTCGACATCGAGGTTCGGCAGGATCCGGTCCAGCCACTGCGGCAACCACCAGGCTTTCTCACCGACGAGCGCGAGTACCGCCGGGACGATGGTCATCCGGACCACGAAGGCGTCGACCGCGACCGCCGCCGCCAGCGCCACCCCGATCTGCACGATATCGCTCGCCTCGCCGGTGGCGAACCCGGCGAACACGCTCACCATGATGATCGCGGCCGCGGACACCACGCGCGCGCCGTACCCGAAACCGGCGCGGACCGCCGCGGTCGCCGCGGCGCCGTGCACGTATTCCTCCCGCATCCGGGTCACCAGGAACACCTCATAGTCCATGGCCAGCCCGAACACGACGCCGATGATGAAGATCGGCAACATGCTCACCACCACATCGGTATCGCGGATACCCAGCCATTCCAGATGACCCCACTGGAAGGTGGCCACCAGGACACCGAAGGTCGCCGCCACGGTGAGCAGGAAACCCCCGGTGGCCTTCAGCGGTACGACGATCGAGCGGAAGACCGTCATCAGCAGCAGGAATGACAGACCGACCACCACCAGGAGGTAGGTCCACAGGGCGTCCGCCATCCGGCTGCTGAAGTCGATGATGACGGCGGCGGTTCCGGTGACCGCGATCCGGGCACCGGAATCGGCGACGCTGTCGGCGACACCGCCGCGCAGCCGCTGAACCAGTTGCTCGGTCTGTCCGCTGTCGGGTCCGCTCTCCGGGACGACCCCGATGATGGCCGTATCACCGGCCGGGTTGAATTCCGGCGGTGCGACCATGGCGACCCCTTCGGCTCCGGCCAGGGCCGCGTGCACCTGCCGTGCGGCGTCCGCGGGCTGTGGCGCGCCCGCGAGGTCGACGACCACCAGCAGCGGTCCGTTGAACCCCGGACCGAACCCTTCCGCCACCGCGTCGTATGCCCGACGTTGCGTCGAATGCTCGGGATAGGTGCCCTGGTCCGGCACGCCGAGGCGCAGATCCAGCGCCGGCAGGGCCAGGACACCGAGTCCGAGAAACGCGACGATCAGTGTCGTCACCGGCCGGCGGGTGGTCAGCGCCGCCCAGCGCTGCGCGAGAGTCCGCCGCGGCCGGCCGGTCGCCGCCGGCGAGGCACCCGCGGTCGCTTGCCGGCGCCGGCCGCGCCGCAGCACCCGCCGCCCGGCGAACCCGAGCAGTGCCGGCAGCAGGGTGACGGCCACCAGCACCGCGACGACCACGGTCACCGCGGCGGCGACCCCCATTTCGGTAAGCAGCCCGATCCCCACGACGCCGAGTCCGAGCAGTGCGATCACCACGGTCAGGCCGGCGAAGAGGACGGCGGATCCGGCGGTGCCCACCGCCCGGCCGATGGCCTCCTCGGGGTCTGGAGTCCGGGTCAGCTCATGGGTGTAGCGGGAGACGATGAACAGCGCGTAGTCGATACCCACGGCGAGACCGAGCATGAGCGCGAGGATCGGGGTCGTGACGCCGAGGTCGAGAAAGGCGGTGGCCGTGAGGATTCCCAGCAGCCCGACCGCGACCCCGGTGAGCCCGGTGACCAGCGACATCCCCGCGGCGACCAGCGACCCGAGCGTGATCACGAGAACCACCGCGGCGACGAGCAACCCGATGAGTTCCTTGCTGACATCCGGCATCAGCTCCATCACGTCGCCGCCCACCGCGACCCGCAGGTCGGCCGAACCGCTCCGTTCGACCAGGTCCATCAGTTCCTGACGACTCGAATCACGCACTGCCTCGAAGGACACGGCGTAGGTCACCTCGGCGACGGCGATCCGCCGATCCGCCGAGATCAGGCCGCTGTCGTACGGGCTGCGCACCGCCGCCACCTCGGCCGCCCCGGCGGCGGCGTCGACCACCTCGGTGATCCGCCGGCGCAGCACAGGATCGGTCACGGTGCCGTGTTCGGCGATGAAGACGATCTGGGCGGATCCGCCGGCCGACGGAACCTCGGCGAACCGCTCCGCCAGTAGATCGAGGGCTTCCTGGGATTGTGTGCCGGGCAGGCTGAAGGAGGTCGCGGAAGGGGAGGCCAGGGTAGCGGCCCCCACTCCCAGGGCGGCCACCAGCAGCACCCAGCACAGGAGCACGAGTCGTCGAGCGCGAAAAGCGAACCGCCCGATCCGATACAGCAGGGTCGACATGACAGCCTCTCGAAAATGGTAGTTACTGTTTTATGACAGTAGCTACCATTTTTGAGCGGGGCAACGCCTCGCACCTCGAACCCGGCCAATCGGTATGCCGGACACCGACCGCCGATCGGCATCGAGGGTCGGGCCGCGCAACCGGCGAACTCAGCGGCGCAGGGCCATATCGGGGCCGGTGGTAGTGCCTGCGTCCCGGCGAGCCGGCAAGGTGAGTAGCCATGCGAGTGCCACGACTGCCGCGCCGACAAGGGGGATCGCCGATGCGGAATGGTTGTCGACGAGGTAGCCGCCGATAGCCGCACCGAGGGCGCTGCCACCGTAGAGCCCGCTGATTGCCAGCGCGAGGGCGAGCATGGCCTGCTGGGGGTCAACGGCCATGATCCCGGCCTGGATGGCGGGGCTGAGCGCCCAGGCGAAGATCGACCAGATTCCGATCGCGACGAACAGCGCCGGGGTGACAGTGGTGGTGGCGGTGAGTAGAGCCGCGAGTGCCAGCAGTGCGACGGCGTGCCCGCCGACGATGACCGCGCGGGCGGTGCGTGGATTCGTCTTGTCGGTGAGTGCGCCGCCGAAGAATACGGCGGCCACGCCGACGATTCCGACGAGGAGCAGCGCGGCAGTGACCTGGCCCGAGGTGCCGTCGAGTTTGGTCTCGAACACAGCTCCGAGGTAGTTGTAGAACATCAGGCCACCGGTGCCGCACAGGAACATCGCACCGACCAGAGCCATGATGTGGGGGTTGGAAACCGGGGTCAACCGCGCGGCCAATCCGACCCGGCCCCCACCGGCGACCGAGGGAGCGAAAGCGCCCACAGCCACGGCGGCCAGTGCGGCAACGACCGCGATCAGGCCGAAGGTAGCGCGCCAGGAGTACAGGTCACCGATCAACGCTCCGGCGGGAACCCCGGTGAACAAGGCCACGGTCAGCCCGGAGGTCGCCACCGCGAGGTAGCGGCCTTGCTGACCGTCGGGCGCCGCACCACCGGCGATAGCCATCGCGGTGGGAGAGGCTGCCGCAGCGGCGAGCCCCGCGGCGACGCGCAGCGCCAGCGCGAGCCAGAAGATATCGACGACGACCATGAATGCGTTGGCCAGCGCGAAGATCATCAACCCCCAGATCAGGATGCGTTTCTTATCGACCCGATCGGTGATGACCGCCAGGACCGGTGAACCAAGACAGAAGGCCAGCGCGAATGCGGTGACCAGGTGGCCCGCCTGACCGGCGGTCACCTCGAGGTCGTCCGCGACCGCGGGCAGGATGCCCGAGATCACGAACTCGTCGGTCCCGAGGGCGAGCATGGCGACGAAGAGCAGGATCAGCCACGCCGGTAGTGATCGTGCAGGTGAGGTACTCATAACAGCCTTCGTTCGTTGTTCGTCGATCATCGAATGACGGTGAAGGTAGCATCAGTGGTGTGGTACGAACAACGCCCCCGGATTACCGTGATCTCGCCGAGGTCGAACTCGCCGAAGTCATGCACGCACTGGCCGATCCCGTGCGCCTTGGGCTGATCCGGTTGCTCAGCGACGGCCACGAAGTCGCATGGGGGCAACTCGACGTCCCGGTGGCGCCGTCGACTCTGAGCTACCACCTGAAAGTGCTGCGTTCGGCGGGACTGACCCGCACACGCAAAGAAGGCACACGCTGCTTCGTGCACCTACGGACCACCGATGTCGACCAGGCATTCCCCGGCCTTCTCGACACCACACTGACCCTGATGGCACACACACCGGGCGGGATCGTGCCGGTGAAACTCAAATCCGAAACACGGACCGGCGAACCTACCTGCCGACTGGCCGGCTGACCGACATCAACCACAGGCACCGACGGCGTGAGGAAACGAACGCGCGCAGTGACGTCATTCTCGTCGTCACGGTCACGCCTGACAGGCTCTGTGCGACGGCAGACTTCGGCGTTCAACGATGTCGGAATTCACTGGCACAACCCTCATCCGCTGTACATCGCGTCGACCTCCGTCGCGAACTCGCGAAGTACGATATTGCGCTTGAGTTTCAAGGAGGGGGTGACATAACCGTTGGCCTCGGTGAGCTCGGTGGGCAGCATGCGGAATTTACGGACGGCCTCGGCCCGGGAGACAGCTCGGTTGCCGTCGTCGACGGCGGCCTGGATCGCGGCGAGCAGATCGGGGTCGGCGGCGAGATCGGCGACAGTGGCCTCGGCGGGTTTGCCGTTGAGCTGTTTCCAGGTGGGGAAATGCTCGCCGTCGATGGTCACCAGGCAACCGACGAACGGTCTGTGGTCGCCGACAACGATCACCTCGCCGATGAGAGCGTGTGCGCGGATGCGGTCTTCGATGACCGCGGGAGCGACGTTCTTGCCGGCGGTGGTAACGATGATCTCCTTCTTGCGTCCGATGACGGTCAGGTATCCGTCCTGGTCGAGGGTGCCGAGATCGCCCGTGGCGAACCAGCCGTCCCGGAACGTGTCGGCGGTGGCCTGGGGGTTGTTCCAGTACCCGGTGAACACATTCGGGCCACGCAGCAGAATCTCCCCGTCGTCGTCGATACGAACCGAGGAGCCGGGTAGCGGCCGGCCGACCGTACCGATCTTCGGCCGGTCGTCCGGGTTGAAGGTGGCGGCTCCGCAGGTCTCGGTGAGGCCGTAGCCCTCCAAGACGGTGAATCCGACCCCGCGGTAGAAGTGGCCGAGCCGTTCGCCGAGCGGGGCGCCGCCGGACAGAGCGTGCGTGGCGCGTCCCCCGAGCGCGGCGCGTAGCCGGCGGTAGACCAGGCGGTCGAACAACGCATGCCCGATTCGGAGCGGGATCGGGACCCGGCCGCTGTCGCGGGCACGGCTGTAGGCGATCGCCGTCGTGGCCGCGAGATCGAAGATCCGGACCCGGCCGGTCAGCTGGGCTTGCGCCCGGGCGGTGTTGTACACCTTCTCGAAAACGCGAGGCACACCCAGGATCAGCGTCGGCCGGAATTCCCCGAGCTCCGCGGTGACGTCCTTGATATCGCCGACGTGGGCGATATCCACCGGAACGAACGCCGCCGCGATCTCGGCGATCCGGCCGAGCACATGCGCCAAGGGCAGGAACAACAGGACCGAGGACTCGCCGGTGCGGAACAGTTCCGGCAGCCGAGCGGTGATATTGCCCAGCTCGGCCAGGAAGTTACCGTGGGTCAGCAGGCACCCCTTCGGCCGGCCGGTGGTGCCGGAGGTGTAGACGATCGTCGCCGGTTGATCGGCCGTCAGGGCCGCCCGGCGAGCGGCCACGACAGAATCGCCGATCCCGGCCCCCGCCGCCTGCAAGGTCGCGACGGCGCCGGCATCGATCTGCCAAATATGCGTCAATTTCGGCAGCTGATCACGCAGGCCGGCGACCACGGCCGTGTGGTGGTCGGTTTCGGTGACGATGGCGACCGTTCCGGAGTCGGAGACTATCCACTCCACCTGTTCGGCGGAGGACGTCTCGTAGACCGGTACGGTGATCGCGCCGGCACACCAGATCGCGAAGTCCAGCAACGTCCACTCGTAGCGGGTGCGGGACATGACGGCCACCCGATCCCCCGCCTGAATGCCGTGTGCGATCAGCCCCTTCGCCGTCGCCAACACCTCGGTACGGAACTGGGCAGCGGTAATATCGCGCCAGCGGCCGTCCACCTTGCGGCTGACCACCGCGATATCCGGGTATCGCTCGGCGTTGCGGTCGATCGGATCGGTGAGGTTCGCGTCGGGGTGGACCTGATACAGAGGTGGCAGTCCGAACTCCTGCATGATCGCTCCTCTCCGGCGACGCTGCCGGAAGGCACACAATGCGCTCCACCTGAGCACGCGGCGCTCAGCCGAGTATGAACCGCACCGCACCGGCGCGGATACGGTTATCGGCAGTCTGCGCGAGGACCAAAGTCCTCTGTCGCGGACGATGCGGAACCTCCCGGCCTCGCGACCGATCTCGGCACGAAACCACCGGTCGCGGGCGATATCGCCGCCCACCGTCGGAGCCCTGGACCGCCCCGAACGCGGGATTCGGTTGTTCGGACCCGGACAGCATGCCCGGTTTCTTCGCCCCGGCGGCGAAGTACTCGACCGACGATGGCCTTCGGCCCTGTGAGCTCCGGGCACGAGGCCGCATCCTGGATCAGGTGGGCGAAGGCCATCGCGTCTGTACGTGTCGAGCCGACGATCGCGATCACGCCGCGCAATGCGCCGGCAATGCCGTCGACCGCCCGCCCTCGGAGCCCCTTTCGAGACGGTTAGGAGAAAACGTGAACGTACTCGTGATTGTCGGCGCCGTGGTGGTCGTGACACTGATCATGCTGTGGCTGTCGGTCCGGGTGGTGACCCAGTACGAAAAAGGAGTGTTGTTCCGCCTCGGACGCGTGATCGCAGTCAGAGAACCCGGGTTGCGGATCATCATCCCGGTCGTCGACCGACTGCGTGAGGTATCGATGCGGATCATCACCATGCCGATCCAGTCCCAGGGCATCATCACCCGCGACAATGTCAGCGTCGACATCTCCGCCGTCGCCTACTTCCGCGTCATCGACGCCGAGAAGTCGGTCGTGGCCATCGAGAACGTGCACGCCGCCATAGATCAGATCGCCCAGACCACGCTCCGCAAGGTCGTCGGGCAGCACACCCTCGACCAGGCACTCGCCGAGACCGACACCATCAACGCCGATATCCGGCAGATCCTCGACACCACCACGCTGGAGTGGGGTGTCGAGGTGACCCTGGTCGAGCTGAAAGATATCCAACTGCCGGAAGCCATGAAACGGGCCATGGCCCGCCAGGCCGAAGCCGAACGGGAGAAGCGAGCCAAGATCATCGCCGCCGAGGGCGAATCCATGGCCGCCGCGGCCCTGGGCGACGCATCCGACACCATGGTGGCCCACCCGCTCGCCCTCCAGCTCCGCAACCTGCAGACCCTCCTGGAACTGGGCGTCGACAAGAACACCACCGTCGTGTTCCCGGCCCCGTTGATGAGCGCGATCGGCGATATCGGCGCCTTCTTCGCGCGCGAGACCGCCGCCTCCGAGACGGTTAATCCCGTCGCCCGGACACTGCCGACGACCCCGCCGCACGCGACACCGATACACACCGGGACATCGAGCACCACCGTCAAGACGCGTACACCGCCGGACTGACCCTGCCGGACGTCTCGCCGACGCCACCGCGGCGCGAGCGTCGAAGGTGTCGTCGACGGCCGCCCGAGAGTAGATCACGTCCTTCTTCTTGCGCTCGGCCCCGCCTGCCGGGCCTCGGTCATTTCATGGTCGCGAGATTGCGCCAGAGGTTCTCGAGACTGTCGGTGCCGCCGAACAGGGTGGTGAAGTTGGTGGAGTCGATGAGGACGATATCGCCCGCCCGCCGGCCGGCCGGCGGCATCCAGATCAGCGCGTTGAACTCCGTGTTACCGGCCGCGGTGAACGGGTGCGGCCGCGCCGGGTCGACGCGCTGGCGACCCAGGACCCGTAACGAATCGCTCTCCGGCGCAGTGAGTTCGTAATGCGGGAGATGGGGGTGGAAGTTCAAGGTGGTGACATCGTCCAGCAGCCGAGGTGTATCCAGATCGCGAAAGGCGGTCAGCGGGGCGATCTCCCGGGTACCGTCGATGACCGCCGGGCGCAGACCCCATATGTTGTGCACCGGTACTTCCAGGGCTTTCATCAGCGAACGCGTGTACCGGCCGAATCGCTGCTGCCGGGGTACCAGCGGGTCGCCGTGATGCTCGTATTCCGTTTGCCGCTGTGCATAGTCGTCGGTGAAGCCGACGTCGTGGTGCGGCGCCAACAGCAGGCACGTACCGTCACGCTCCAGCCACTCCCGGACCGCGGCGCTCTCCTCGGGTGCGGCTTCCTGCTGGGCGAGCAGGTGGTCGAGCCCGAACACCATCAGCGTGTCCGTGTCGGCCAGGATCCGCTCATCGATCGGCAGTATGTATCCGGCCTGGTCGATGCGCTGGAACACGGCGACGGGATGACCGGTCACCGCACCGGCCAACCGCTGGAACGCCAGCGTGGAGCGGTGGAAGAGCTCCAGCGTGCCGGCAATACCCTGCAGGAAGTGCGCCGCGTCGAAGGCGGGGGTCTCGTAACCCGGCCACGCCGCGTTGCGCACTTCGGTCATGGTGGAGAAGCGGTTGTAGATTTCGGCGGGATCACGTTGGGCTTCCCACGGGTAACTCCACGCCCAATAAATGCTTATCCGCCGGCGTCCGTCGTGCCTGCGCGGAACGTGGGTCTGGTTGTAGGTGCGGGCCGGCGACGGGGTGCTCATCATGTCACCTCTCCACTGTCCAGGGAGGCCAGATACCGGAGGGCTCCGATACCCGGCAGGAAGAAGTACGCGCCGCCGCGGAGAGTCGTGAAGGCCGGCAGGTTCGCGAGCACCTTGCGGATGGGCCGCTCGGGGATCGTGAACTGCAGACTGCCGTCCTGCGCGCCACAGATGGGGTCGCGTTCATTACCCAATTCATGGAAAGTCTTATCGTTGATCCAGACGTTCTGCGCGAACTCGAACTGGCGAACCAGGCTGGCGCAGATGATGAACGCGGCGATGCCTCGATCCGCCCCGTCCTCGGATGCGTCTTCGGGCAGCGCCGGACCGTAGGTGGCGCCACGACGAATCATCCTGTGCCGGTTCATATTCGCTGCGGTGCCGCGCGGATTGAGCCGCCGCACGTGCGCGCCCAGTGGCACGGCGTAGCCGTGCGGGTCGGTCTCCGCGTAGTCGAAGTCGTTGTTCCGCAGCGGATCCGCCCCCAGCTGTGGATCATCGCGTTCGGGGGCCAGGGCCAAGGGTGCGCCGCTTCGCCAGCGGCCCATGAGTTTCGCGGCGAGCAACTCCTGCCCGTCCGGGGTATCGGCGTGCTCGCGCAGATAGTTCCGGAACGCGCCGACATGCTCCCGCAACCGCCGGTAGGCCATATAGCTGCCGTTGCGGGACAGCACCTCCGGCTGTGGCAGTCCGCGGGGCGGCCCCGCCTCGTCGGGGTACCCGAGGATGAACTCACCGGGTTCGAGCGGTGCACCGGACCCCGGTGTCGGTTCTTCGCCGGATCCTTTCATCACCGGCTGGGACAACCGGTCACGGAATCCGAAATGGTCGTGGGCATAGTCGAACGGTGGCGTCGCGTTCAGATCCAGGTACGACAGCACACGCACACCGGGGCAGCGGGCCACCAACCGGTCGTGCTCCGCCGTGCATCGCCGGTGTTCGTCGGCGGTGCGGGCGAACAAGATCGCGATGGCGTGCAGGTCGTCACCGGCCAGCCCACCCACCCAGTTGTCCGGGTGGCCGGCCCCCGTATCGCCCAGGATGTCGGCGCGGGCGGGCATACCCTCACGGAACTCGTTCGGGAAGGTGGCGAGCGCCTCCTCCGGCACTCCCAGCGCCCCCAACCCGCGCCAGGTGAAGGCCAGCGTGATCCAGCGCTCGGAGCTATCCATCGTGGCGCGTGCGTCGGCAGCCGACTGAACCCGGTCCACCAGCGCGGTCAGCCAGGCCCGGCCGCCGGCGGGATCGTCGAAGGACAGGAACTCGTAGCGGCCGGTCATCGCCGGGGTACGGGTCAGCAGGATGTGCTGGATATCGTCCAGCTCAAGGGTCGGCACGGCGATCACTGCATCTGATCGAGCATATCGGAGAACGCGGCCTCGAGCCGCAGCGCCTTCTTGATCCGCTCGGCGGTGACGTAGGGGTACTCGCCGTATTCGAGGAAACTCGGGACGTGGTGCTCGCGGACGAACCGAGCGAATGCCTCGGGATTCTCCCGCCAATCCTCGGGAAACCCTTCGAGGTTAGTGAACACGGTGGTGATGCCGGTCTTTCCGAAGAGGGCCACGGCATCCTCGGTGTACTTGTCGAAGTCGGTATCGAAGATCCCCTGGTATTGAAAGTGCAACCCGGAGCCGACGTCGAACAACTGCCATCGCAGATAGTGGAGCCGCAGCGGCGCGAGCACATTCGGACTACCTGCCACGGCGTCTTCGATCTGCTTCCCGTACGCGCGTATCGCCTCTTCTCGGCCCGGTTTGACCTTCGCGATGATCGAGAACCCGTAACAGGCGGGGGTCCGCGGGTAGGTCGGACCGTAGCGACCCCGCTCCAGCTCGAAGTAGCCCTCCCGGGGGATGGCCATCGCCGCGGGTTCGCTCCATTCCTGATCGTTCGCTGGCATATCGCCCTCCCGGACAGGAGTTGACCGAACATCGAAAACCGACAAACACGCGGTGGAACCCGGAATGCCGCAACCCCCGACGTCGGGACCCTCGGGGAACATCCGCCGGATTCAGAATAACTGTGAAATTGCCACTCGGCACCCCCCGATCCCGTCCCCTGGCACCCCGGCGGCGTATACGCTCCCGGAGCATTACGGTCCAGCGCGACACCGCCTTGCGGCCGTCGTCGCCGCGACCGCGGCCGCGAGCTCGCACTGTGACGACTAGCCATCCCGGGTATCCACCGCCTGGACGCGTGGCAGCCACCACCGGACCGCCCCCGAGCCGTATCGCCGACCCCGGGACAGCGGTCGAACCATGATCCGGCCCGAACGGCCGGGCCGGGGTCGTCGCCCGACCGATTAGCATTTCAGGAACACCTCCGGACCGCGCGGCGATCGAAGGAGACTTCTCGTGGAACGGACAACCTGCTTGGTGGCCGGCGGCGGACCGGCGGGGCTGATGCTGGGCCTGCTGCTCGCCCGGGCCGGGGTCGAGGTCACCGTACTGGAGAAACACAAGGACTTCCTCCGCGATTTCCGCGGCGACACCGTGCACCCCACCACCCTCGACCTGCTCGACGAGCTGGGCCTCGGTGCCGAGTTCGGGAAACTGGGCGCCCGGGAGTTGCGCCGGATAGTGCTACCGATCGCGGGCGGTACGCAGCTGCTCGCGACGTTCGAGCAGCTGCCCGGCCCGCACAAGTATGTCGCGATGGTGCCGCAGTGGGATCTATTGGACCTGCTGGCCCGCACCGCAGCGCCGGAACCGACCTTTCATCTGCGGATGAGTACCGAAGCGACCGAACTGCTTCGGGCCGAGGGCAAGGTCATCGGTTGCGCGTACCGGACGGCCACCGGCGCGACCGGCGCGATCCACGCCGACCTCACAGTGGCCTGCGACGGTCGCGCTTCCGCACTCCGGGCCTCGACCGGACTGCCGGCGCGGAGCTGGCCTACACCGATGGACGTGTGGTGGTTCCGTCTCCCGCGCACCGCTACCGACCCCGCCGGAGCGCTCCCCGTCGTCACCGCCCGCCGCGCCGCCGTCATGCTCGACCGTGGTGACTACTGGCAATGCGCCACACTCATCGCCAAGGGTGCCGACGCGGAAGCCCGACGTGGCTCGGTCCGGGACATCATGCGCAGCATGGCCGACGCCGCGCCCTGGCTGAACGACCGGCGCGACGCCCTGACCAGTTGGGACGAGGTGAAGTTACTCGATGTCCGACTGGATCGGCTGAGCACCTGGTACGTCGACGGACTGCTTTGTATCGGCGACGCGGCGCACGCGATGTCCCCGGTCGGGGGTGTCGGCATCAATCTCGCCATCCAGGACGCCGTCGCCGCCGCCAGGATATTGGCCGCACCGCTGCTCGCGGGAACCACGACGACCCGCGATCTGGCCCGAGTACAGCGCCGCCGTACCGTCCCGACCGCGGTGATCCAGGCGGTACAGCGGGTGCTGCACGCCCGCCTGATCGTGCCGGCTCTCACGGGCCGGGTCGAGATCGCCGGCGCCCCGAGCACACCCCGGACCCTGCGATTACTGCGCCGGATTCCGCTGGTGCGCAGCATTCCCCCGTATCTCCTCGGCCGCGGCGTCCTCCCCGAACACGCACCGGATTTCGCGCGCCGCCCGCCCGCCGGGGCTGTCGCCGAGCCGGAGGAACCGGCATCCGACGCATGACGGTAACCGTATGAAAGCTGGGTACCGGCAGCAGTGGATATAGTCTCAGGTCGGGGCATGTATTCCAGCGAATTGCGGGCCTGTCCATTCCGCGATGGACAGGCCGATAGGCGGCAAAGAAAACGTCGACCCGCCTCGAAAACCTTTCCGTAATTAACTATTAAAAATGGATAGTTAATTCCGGAAAGGTTCTTTTCGGCACGTCTAGATCGATGATTTCGACCACAGATAGATGAGAACAGGTTATATTTTAAAAACCCTTTTCGGAGGGTTCGACATCCGGTCGCACCGTTGCTCAACATTTCTGGAGATAGCCATGAGATCGACCTCGTCCCTGCTTCGTGCCGGTATTCTTGCTCCGGTAGCCGTCGCTGCCCTCTTTTGTTCGGCGGCACCGGCAAATGCCGACCCCGTCAGCGTGAACTGGAACTGCCGGGGCACGATCCTCGGTATCGGCCAAACCTCGAACATGACCACATCGGTCACCGGCACCGCACCGGGCTCGGCGGCGTCCGGTTCCGCGGTGGCCATCACCATCACACCGGGTGCCTCGTCGGTTCCCAGTTCGGCTTCCGGCTTCACCGTGAACAACATCAGCAACCTGAAGATGACCATTCCGACTCCGGCGAATTCGACATTGGTCTCGGCTACCGCCTCCGGGGGCACCGTGGCCGGCACCGTCTCCACATCGGGTGGGAACGTCACGCTGACCGTACCGGGACCGATCGCCGGCGGCACCAGCTTCACCCCGCCGGCGGTGACCATCAATGTCACCGCCGGCACCGCCGGAACACCGATCACCAGCAAGTACGCGGGGACCAGCTACACCAGTCCCGGCATGACCATGACGACCAACGTCGCATTGGTCGGCAATGTCGCGACCTCGTGCTACCCGAACCCGTCCCCGACCCTCACCACCACGACTGTCAGCTGAGCCGGCGGACAGACACCACGGCGTAATGACCGGCGCCCGCGCCGGTAGCCGGTGGTGAACATGACTGGACCGGGTTGTCCCAGCAACCCGGTCCAGGTCTCACCCGAGGTGGTCCGGTGGGAGCCAGCCCTCATAGTGATTGCCCTGCTTCGGGTTTGGTGCAGCGGCAGCTACTTCGACCGAATATTCGGATGCGCACTATCACATCGGTCGCTGTGTCGTACAGTGCATATCCGACACAGCAACGGTCGCTTCGACGGCCGGAGCGGTGCCCGCTTTCGTGATGGTCGCCGGCCGCGGTTCGGGCTGCCGGCCGATCGATCGACAGGAGCCCACATGTCCGCTTCGAACGCCCGGCGGCGATCCCTACCGCACACAGGGAAAACCGTGGCCTGTACTCGTGATTCCCCGACTGCCCTCGATCCACGCCGCGCTACCGCGGCCCGCGGCATTCATCCGGTCCACCGATCTCCCTGACTCCCCGGACGAAATCGGACGCTCGGCGACCGAGCGCGCCCTGATCGGTGACTTTCGCTGAGCGGTTTGAAGTTTCGAGTGATCGAGGGAAGGCCTATGTGTCCGAGAACAACCGAACCCGCCCGGATCTCGGTCCAGCTCAGAAGGGCCCTGGAGTTCTATCACGGAACCGTCGAGGATCTGGTCCGCGAATTGATCAGAGTACTGGGCGTGAACGAGACCGATCGGCGCGCCCTGGAGATCGTCCTGCTCGAGGAGGAGAAGGCTACGACGCCCAAACTGCTGGCCGAACGGCTCGGCCTCACCGCTGCCGGCGTCACGATCATGCTCAACCGGCTGGAGAAGCAGGGCTACATCGCCCGATCGCTGCACCCGACCGATCGTCGCCGCGTGATCGTGATGGCCACCGACCTCGCGGCCCATCGCATACAGGAACTCGTCGTACCCATGATCGTCGAGAGCTACAAGATGCTGCTGAGCTCGTACGACTCCGCGGAACTCGACATAATCGCCGACTTTCTGATCCGTGCGGGCGAACTGCAACAAATCCACCGGCAACGGCTGCGGAACGTGGTTCCCTATTCGAAACCCTGAAATCCTCGATCACGAAGGCTTGCCGAGTCGATAGAATTCCGAGACGCTTCGAAATCAAGTGCCCGTATTTTTGCTGTGGAAGTCCGAATGCGCAGTGCTTGCGCACTGACCTTTCGGTAAATTCCTGAATCATCGATGCCTCGCTCGGTCTTTTCGGCGAGGCGGCACCGTACTGCCCGCACTTCGGTGCTCGGCCGAACCACTGGAATTCGGTGTCCGACACTCGGGATTTTTCGGGTGGTGCAGGCGGTGCCGTCACGGATACCACAGGCCGGGTCGTCCGAAGTGGCGTCACCGGTTCCCAGCGGTCGGCGCATCTCGCGGGAGAAAGCAGTAGTTCAAATGCAAACCGAAGACAACAGCGAAGACCGAGTGGCAGAGCCGGAAATCGATGCCGAGCCGCCTCGGTCGCGGATCCTGCGGTGGCGCGGCCGGCAGGCCGCGGGACCGTCGGCCGATCGGTTCCGGCGCCACATATCGCGCGCGGCTGTGGTGGCCGCATCGGCGACCGCGGCAATCGGGATAACGATCATGGTGCGGGCGGATTCCGACCCGCCGGCCCGAGCGAACGACTCGGGTGAATGCACCATAGCGGCGTTCGACCACCGCGCAATCCGAAGCCGGACCAGCATGACGAACCCGAACACGATATCGGGCGCACCGAGCGACGTCGCACCGAGCGAGATCGCTGTACCGGGCGATATCGCGGGCTCCGACACGGCTACCGATCCCGGAGCCGCCCAGTCGAGCCCCGATCCCACCGACCCCGGTACCGGCACGGCCCCTGCGACGGAGCCGACGACAGCCATAACGCCGGATGTCCCGGCCGAAAACTCGACCGATGCGTCGGTGAGTGCGAGTTTCTCTGCCACGGTGAGCCTTTCGATCCAGGCCACAGTCGGCGTGCCGGATCCGGGTACGGCCACCTCGACCTCGGTATCCACGGTGACCGTCACCATGACTCCGACCGATACGCCGACGGTCCCGGTGACAGCCGACCCGAGCACGGTGACGGTGCCGGCAGATCGGTCGACGATCACCGTCACCTCCGAATCGGCGACCACCACGGCGCCGACCACCACGACAACGGCACCGACCAGCACCGCTACACCGGCACCGACCGGTACGACGACAACACCGACCGGCACCACAACTACGGCCACGACGGCGCCCCCGAGCGCCACCACCACCCCGACTCCGACGAGTTCTGCCCAGATCTCCACGTCACCGGAGGTGTCCACAGTACCCGTGTCGCCGACGATCGCCTCGCGGTAGTCCGGGACATCGACGCCGACCAGTGGTGCGCGCTGAGCGAGCGAATCACCATGGTCTGCCCCACTCATCCGGACCAAGGACCTTCGAGCTACCGAGGGAGCCGATGAGCATCGCCTCGAGCAGTGCGACTTCGCCTCGGGATAAGGTTCCGATGCGCCGAGGTGGTCTGCCTACGACCATATGCGAGGTGCACACGGTGCATGGGGATCGAGCTGCCGGTGCCGGCGGTCGGCGCATGCTCCTGGCTTGCGTCAGCGCGGCGGGCCGCGATCAGCGTTGGTTCCGCGGTCCCGGAAGACCGGAGGCCGTGGCCGCCGGCCGAAGAGCCGGGCAACGCGGAGTGTGCGGCGATCATTGCGCCGGTTGTTCCTGGACCCAATGGAACCCGGTGCTACGCAGGGTGAACTGGTCCGGATCCACACGGTGCAGAACCATGGTCACCGAGTGACCGCCGAGTTGGCCGGTCAGCGTGGCCTGGTCCGGGGTGGTCTGGTCGAAGGTCAACGCGGCCGGGAGTGTACCGCCACTGTCTTCGGCGGGGACTTCGATGCGGTGGGTGGCAGGGTCGACGATGCCCGGTGCCGTGACAAGTGTGCCGTCCATCAGCTGGTATGAGATCTGGCCGATATGTTCGAATACGACAGTACGCCACTGGGTGTCGTCGGTCAGCATGGGCGGGGCCGGTTGTCCGTCGCGGGTGAACTCCGATACCGACCACATGCCGTACAGGGGTGGCTTCGGGCGGTCCGGTCCCACCGCCTTCCAGATATCCCAGGTGAAGTACGTGATCGATACTGTCACCCAGACAGCGAGCGCGACCTGGCACCAGGTAGCGATTCGTCGTGCGCGGGTGGTCCGGAAAGGGTAGGGCGCGGTGGATGGCCCCGTCGTGTGGTTCAGGACCAGCGCCTCGGCGAGCCTGCGTGCCTCCGGGGCCAGCAGCACAAGGCCCATGAGCAGCAGGTGGCCGGACAGGATCTTCACCGGCACACCGAAGGTCATGTTCAGAATGAATACCTGCGCCATACTGACCACCGCCAGAATCGACCCCACCAGCGCGGTTCGCGGGATGAAGAGCAAAAGCCCCGCTGTCAATTCCGCTGCGCCGAGCAGGATCTCGTATGCCGGGGACGCACCGACCTGGTTCCACAGCAGTGTGAACGGTGTGAGGTCGCCGACCGGCGTCAGCAATGTCGTGAGGGCCGGTTCGGGCATCTGCGCCGGAAACACCTTGGCCAGACCGTAATGCACCAGCTGCGCGGCGACACACAGGCGCAGTAACAGCAGCAACCACCCGGCGAGCCGCCGATACTCCACACGCCGGTCGAGCAGCGTCCACACCAGGGTGCCGACCAGCGCGATCACCAGTACGCAGAAGAGCTGAACCCAGTAGATACCCTGATCGCCACTGCCGTTCAAGTACAGGGCCACATCGACGTCGAAGAGCGTGTGTCCCACCCATGACAACGCCGGTTCCGTCAACCGGACCTGCCAGAACACCGCGTCGTCGGGTAACCAGGCGCCGAACAATCCGGTGAACTCGAACAGCATCACCGGGGAGACCAGGCAGAACAGGCCGAAGTACAGGAAGCAGAATCGGAAGACGACACGGGTGAACGGCTTCCAGCGGCGTGGTGCGGGGGCGGGCGATTCCGGCAGCGCCGGTCGGGTCGCCGTCGTGGGTGTCCGAGCGGGTACGGAGATCGGAACG
The DNA here is from genome assembly GCF_050942415.1 of Nocardia grenadensis. Lineage (NCBI taxonomy): Bacteria > Bacillati > Actinomycetota > Actinomycetes > Mycobacteriales > Nocardiaceae > Nocardia > Nocardia grenadensis. The sequence goes on from NZ_CP192054.1 coordinate 5,027,870, forward strand.
GTTTGGTCGAGGTGGTTCATGAGCCCGCCACCTTGATGGCCCGGTGGTCGGCATCGGCTGTCGAGACAGTGACTTCATCGAGGAGTCGCTGCGAACCACTGCAGTCCAGGAGTAGGTGCGATCCGGGTACAGGGCATATGGCGGGCCCGCCCCCGGTGGGATCCAGCATGGCCACGGTCATCCTTCCGTCAGTGGGAGCAGGATGGTTGCCAGCAAGCGCGGCGTTCGTCCCCCCCCTGGTTTATTCGCGAGCAGAGGTTGCACCAACTCGGCGAAGTCCTGGGCGAAGCGCGCGAATTCCGCGTCGTCCAGGTGTAAGGCCACCTGCTGGTAGCCGACGCCGTCCGCCACCAGATCGATGGACTCCCTGGCGAGATAGCGGGTGAACTCCGACAGCAGGCTGCCGACGAATGCCGTGAAGTATCGTGCGTGCTCCTGCGGAGTGGCCGAAGCCAAACTCTCCGCTGTCGGGGTCAAGCCCCCCTCGGGCACCGAGTACACCCGCTCGGTCGCACCGCCGACCTTGCGCTCGGCGACCACCTCCAGCATGCCCGCTCCGGCGAGCGTCGCGATATGGCGGTAGAGCGTGGCCTGCGGCACATCCGGCAACAGCCCGGCCAGTTCGGAGGCCGTTCGGCGGGTGCCGGCTACCGAGGTCAGTATTCGGATACGCACCGGATGCAGCGCGAGGTCTGCCCAACGTGCCGATGATGCGCCCATGACTCGACGTTATCATTATCGATAACGAGAATATAGTCCTAATTCTCAATGCCCGTGCCGGCCCCAGGGCAGGGTCCTACGGCGCGCCGGCCGCGGAGTACCGACGAGGTCGCCGCTGATGAACTCGGACTCGAGCGGTATTTCGCCCGGCCGAGGGTGCGTTCGACCGGGCGAGGCAGGTGAACGTTTCGGCGTGGACGTTCTCGGCGATTTCGCCGGCTTGCCCTGCTCTCATTTTCCCGCGAGCCAGGCCGCCTCTTCGCCGGGTTCGGGTAACACCCGACCCCCCTCGACTGCGAAGTGCGCAGGGCTGCTCTGGAAGACCACCAGCACTCGGTCGGTGGGGATAGCGGTCACGCGTGTAGCCACGGCGGCGATCTCGGTGGCCAGTCTGGTGGTATCCGCTTCGGGATGCCCGTTACGCACCCAACCGCTGATCAGCAGAGGGCTGGCCGGGACACCGTCGGTGTAGACGCTGTCGGCGGGAAGGCTGGGGAATACGACGTTGACGTAGGTGCTGGGGACGTGGTTGATCTCGGAATGGATTCGCGATATCTCCGCAGCCAAGGCCGCTTTCACCGCGCCGGATAACGCAGACTCGACAGTTGTGCAGGTATAGACAGGCATGGTTCTCCCGACCGCCTGTCACCGAGCGGGCCCACGCCTGCAGTACCTGATCCACAAGGCCCAGGAGATGGAACCCGAGGAAGGACAACCGCCCTATCTCTGGCTGGCTGTACACGCCTTGGGGGTCACTCCCGGTTCCACGACAAACACGAAGATGGGGTTTCGTCGTCGGAGTCCCCCATCCGCATTCCGGTGCCCGACGCCGAGCTGGTGTGTAATCGGACGCACCGGCGCGCGCAGCGGGACTCGGGTCAGGGTGCGCTAGCGCGGGTAGACCTCTACATAGGCGTTGGTGGCCACCGCGAGGATGCCGGGGCCTGCCCCGGTGCAGCCGGTGGTGACGCGGTCGCCGGACGGGACGAAGGGGTAGCTGAGGGTGTGGTACGGGCCCATGGCGTAGAGCGGGAACGGACCGTTGGCGTAGAGGCCGAGGCATTCGACGCGTAGGACGTAGTTGCTGCCGCCGTCGGGTCGGCAGATCGCCGAGGCGCCGAAGAGGTCACGTTCGACGACACAGTCCTGGGGCGCGGCCTGGGCGGTGCCGGAACCGATGATCGCGACGAAGGCCAGGCCCGAGATACCGGCGGTCGCGAGTCGCGCTGCCGAAACGATGTTCTTCTTCATTGAAGTTCTCCTGTGTCGAGGTGGTTGACGAGCTTCGCCGCATCCGCGGCGTCGGTTTCGATATCGAAGATCTCGGTGAGGATCCTCGGGACATCGGAAGATCGCAGCGTACGGGTCTCGCCGGTACCGTCGGGGTAGTTGGTGTGCAGGGTGAGACCGTCGAGCATGTGGTGGGCCTCTGGGTGGAGGCGCTGCGCGATGGGGCGAGTGGTGAACGGCGAATGCGGGGACGTCGAGACGTAGTAGTTGCCGACGGCCTGGTCGATCGGGTACTGCGGGTTCATCGTGAAAGTGCGACGGGTGAGCCAGCCGTTGCGGGAGAAGTGGCGCAGGGTCCACAAGCCGCCGCCCAGCACATCGGTGTCGCGTTCCAGCGTGAATCGCCATGCACCAGCGGTGAGTTCGCCGTCGACAGGGGTGAGTTCGATCGGTTCCAGCGGTCCGGAGCCGAAACCGACATCACACAACCAGCCTCGTTCGTCATCGGTCGTGGTGACGTGCAGCAGGGCATGTGTGGCGGGGAGCAGGCGGGTGTCCGCGCCCAGGAAGATCCGTCCGGCCAGGCCGGTGACCCCGAAGCCGAGCCGTTCCAGCACCGCGGCGAACAACGCGCAGTTCTCGAAGCAGTAGCCGCCTCGGCGGTGTCGAACCATCTTGTCCTGCATGGACTCCACGTCCAGCCGGACCGGCCGGCCCAGGATGATCTCGAGGTTCTCGAAAGGGAAGGTCGTGGTGTGCCGATAGACCAGGTCGCGCAATGTCGCCAGGGTCGGTGCACGCACGCCGGTGTAGCCGATGCGGGCCAGATACGCGTCCAGGTCCAGGTCCGCACCGTGCCAGGTGCTCATGCGCGGCCCGGTCGGCCGAAGTGTTCGACCAGTCGGGAGTAGCTGTCGTCGCCGTGGCCGGCGGCCAGGGCGTCGGCGACGAGTCGCCTGGTGTAGGTCGGCAGCGCGATATCGATTCCGCGGGCCTCGCTTTCTGCGATCACATCGTCGATGGAGGGCAGGTGGTGTTTGAGGGCGCCGAACGGGGTGGCGAATTCGGCGCGGTCGATCTCCCCGGCGAACAGCCCGAACAGCGACGGCAGCGCCGCCAGGGACGGCTCCGCCTGTTCGGTGTAGCGGCCGATCGGGATTCCGGCGTCGCGGAGCAGCGCCGCGGCGTGCAGGAACCCGTTCAGCAGGCCCCACATGATGTCGTGGAGTGCCATTCCGTACAGCAGTGGCACTCCGGGGTCGGTGGACACATGGGTCGCGCGGCCACCGAGTGCCCGCAGAACCGATTCGTACCGGTCGAAGACCGGCCGGGGGCCGCCGAAGAAGATCACCGCGTCCGGCGAGCCGATCGCGGGAGCAATGGTCATGATCTGGCCGTGCAGGTAGTCCGCACCCAGACCGGTCACCAGACCCGCTGCGACCCCGGCCTGTTCGGACGGGCCGTCGGTCAGGTTGACCACGGTACGCCCGGCCAAGGCGGCGCCCGCCGCCCGCAGTAGCTTCTCGGCCACCGCGCCGTCCTGGACGTTGACGATCACCAGCTCGGCCGCACGGGCCGCCGCTTCCGGCGACTCCGCCGCCCGGGCACCCGCGGCCACCAGCGGCTCGGCCTTCTCGGGGGACCGGTTCCAGACGGTGAGCGGGTGTCCGGCCGCCAGCAGGGCTGCGGCCAGCGCGGAACCCATCTCACCCAAACCGAGCAGTGCGATTGTCATGATTCTCCGATCTCGTTACTTGGTAAACGACCCTGCAACATCAACTTTTGTTGAGGTCAAGAGGTGTGACGTAGGCGACCTCGGCCGGCAGCGCGCGCCTATTGGGCAGCGCCCAGGCCGCGAGGAGGCCGAGCAGGATGAGAGCGGAGGCGACGATGACCGTGCTGCGCAGACCGTCGGCGGTCGCCATCCGCAGCGTGTCGCCCTCGAGCCCTGTCGTGCCCGCGTTCGCGATGCCGACGAGCACTGCGAGTCCGGCACCGGTGCCGACCTGCATGGCGGTGTTGGCCATCCCGCCCGCGGTGCCCTGCTCCTGTTCCGCGACACCGGTGCCCGCGGCGGCGTACATGGTCGGGTAGACGGTGCCCATCCCGGCGCCGTAGACCAGGATTCCGACCAGGATCGTGCGGTAGGAACCGTCGGCGACCATGCCCGCGGCGAGCAGGGCGCCGCCCAGCGCACCGAACAGCAGCCCGGCGATCAGCGTGGCGCGGATACCGATCCGCACGATCAGCCGCTCGGCGACGAAATTCGCGACCGCGATGACCAGCGAAAGGCTCAGGAACACCAGCCCGGTGACCAGCGCGCTGTAGCTCCACACGTTCTGCAGGAACAGGGTGAGGAAGTAGACAATGTTCTGCATGGTCGCGCCGAAAACGAAGATGACGGCCAGCACCGGCCCCAGCGCGCGGGCCAGCCGCAATGGCATCAGCGGGCTGTCGCTGCGCGACTCGATGGCCAGGAACGCCGCCAGCAGCGCCACCGCGAGCGCGCCGCCGCCGAGTACAGGTGCCGAAGTCCAGCCGGATTCCGGTCCCTGCGCGACGGTGAACACCAGCAGTGTTACGCCGACCGTCCCGGTGAGCGCGCCGGGCACGTCGAACCGGCCCCGATCGCGCGGACCGTCCGCACGCAGCAGCGGGAACGCCGCCACCACGCCGACCACGACCAGCGGCACATTGATCAAGAACACTGCCTGCCAGCCGAAAGCGCTGGTCAGAATGCCGCCGAGCAGGGCGCCGAGGCTGAGCCCGCCGGCCCCGGCCATCGCCCACACCGCGAGTGCGCGGATCCGCTGCCTGCCCTCCTCGAACATGGTGTTGACCAGCGAGAGTGTCGCGGGGAACAGCAGGGCCGCGCCGATGCCCTGGATCGCGCGGGCGGCGATCAGTGCGATCGTGCTGGTGGCCAGGCCCCCCAGCAGTGACGCGATACCGAACACCACCATGCCGAGCACGAACATCCGTCGCCTGCCGAGCAGGTCCGCGGAGCGTCCGCCCAGTAGCAGCAGACCGCCGAAGAAGATGGCGTAGGCGCTGACCACCCACTGCATGGAATGCCCCGAGAATCCGACGTCACGGGCGATATCGGGCAGGGCGACGTAGATGATCGTGAAGTCCAGCGAGGTGATCAGGCTGGAGAAGGCGAGTAGGGCGAGTGTGGTGGCGGGACGTCTCATGACGGTGTCTTCCTCTACAGCGGATAGGGGCGGGCGGCGCGGGCGTCGTGCAGCGCGCGGGCCCACCAGATGAGCTGGTTGAGCAGCGCGGTGGCGGCCGCGCCCGCACCGGCGCTGTCGAGCGGCCGACCCGCATCGTCGAACTTGTTCCAGCACGAGTGGAAGCTGACGGTGTCGCGGATCGCGATGGCGTGCAGTTCGCCGAACACCTGACGCAACTGTTCGGCGGCGCGCAGACCCCCGGAGACGCCGCCGTAGCAGACGAACGCGACCGGCTTGGCCTTCCACTCGTCGACGAAGGAGTCGATGGCGGTCTTGAGGGCGGCGGGATAGCCGCGGTTGTATTCGGGCGAGACGATGACGAAGGCGTCGGCCCCGGCCAGACGTTTCGACAGGGCCGCGACCGTGTCGTCGGGCTGGTCGAGATCAGCGGGGAGCGGGGTCTCGGCGAGATCGATCAGATCGAGGTCGAGTCCGCCGTGTTCTACGGCGTGACCGTGGAACCAGCGGGCGACCGTCGGCCCGAATCGCTGGGTACGGGTACTACCGATGATGATCGCCACGCGCAGGAGTTCGGATGCGGGCATCGAGTCTGCCTTCCGGTCGGGTCGTTGTCGTCACGACCTTCGCCCGGGCGACCTACGCCGCGCCTACAGTCGCCCTACACGGTCCGGAAAGCGAGCCCGTATCGTCACGATCATGCGGTTCGGTGTGCTCGGTCCCTTGACGGTGTGGACAGACCAGGACGAGCCGGTCACGATCCCGGCCGGACAGGTGCGCACGGTGCTGGCCGTGCTCCTGATACATCGGGGGCGGTCGGTATCGACCGATCGCCTCATCGAGGCGCTGTGGCCGCGGCGGGTTCCGCGGGATGCGGCGGCGGCGCTGCAGGTCAAGATCTCGCAACTGCGCAGCGCGCTGGCCGCCGCCGAACCGCGTGCGCGGGCCCTCGTGGTGTCCGGGCCCGCGGGATACAGCCTGGACGTGACAGCCGATGCGGTGGACGCGGGCCGCTTCGAGGACTTGCTCGCCCACGTCGACCCGGACCTCCGGCAGCGCGCCGATACCATTACCACCGCGCTCGGGCTGTGGCGCGGCCCCGCGTTCACAGAGGTGGCCGATGCGGAGTTCGCGGAAGCCGAGATCGCCCGGCTGGACGAATTGCGACTGTCCGCGGTGGAATCCCGGGCCGAAGCGCTGCTCGAACTCGGCGAATACGCCGGGCTGGTCGGCGAGTTGGCGCCGTTGGTCGCCGAACATCCATTGCGCGAACGCTTGCGCGCGGCGCACCTGTGGGCGCTGTACCGGGCCGGACGGCAGAGTGACGCGCTGGCCGGGTTCACCGACCTGCGCACACGATTGCGCACCGAGCTCGGCGTGGATCCGAGTCCTGAGATCGTTGCCGTGCACCGGGCGATCCTCGCGCAGAACCCGCTGCTCACACCCCGGTCGGCCACCGCGACGAACCTGCCGGGCCAGCTCACCGACCTCATCGGCCGGGCCGAGGCAGCGCGCGATGTGCGGATGCTGGTCGGCGCGCATCGCTTGGTGACCCTCGTCGGGCCCGGTGGTGTCGGCAAGACGCGGCTGGCGATCGAGGCGACGCGCACGCTGCTCACCGAGCACCCTGACGGCGCGTGGTTCGTCGAGCTGGCCGGGATCGAGGCGACCTCCGCCGCGCGCGCGACCATCGTCGACACCGTGCACGCGGTGCTGGGCATCCGTGACGACGTCCGCTCCCCGGCCGGTCCGGTCGACCAGCTGATCAGCGCGTTGCGCGGCAAGCGGGTGCTGCTGGTCCTCGACAACTGCGAACACCTGGTGGCCGTTGTCGCCGAACTCACCGAGCGGCTCTTGCGCTCGGTCGCCGAACTACGCGTGCTGGCCACGAGCCGCGAACCACTCGGCGTCGCCGGGGAGGCCGTCTACCCGGTCGCCCCACTCGAGTTACCGCATTCTCCCGCGGATATCGGCCCCGACTCGCTCCCGAGATTCAGCGCGGTCCGCCTGTTCACCGCACGCGCGACGGCCGCGGCGCCCGGTTTCACCCTCGATGCGGGAAACGTCGCGGCCGTCGCCACCATCTGTCGCCGACTCGACGGGATTCCGCTGGCCCTCGAGCTGGCCGCCGCGCGAGTCCGGGCGCTCGGCGTACGGGAACTGGCGGCCCGGATGGATGATCGGTTCGACCTGCTGGTCGCCGGACACCGCGGCGGGCCGAGCCGCCAGCACACGCTGCGGGCGATGATCGACTGGAGCTGGGAACAGCTCTCCGAGCCGGAACAGGCTGTACTGCGCCGCCTTTCCGTACACGCCGACGGTTTCGGGCTGGCGGCGGCGGAGTACATCAGCGCGATCGGGGAACTCCCTCGCGGGCAGGTCCTCGATCTGCTCGCCCGGCTGGTGGACCGATCGCTCGTCACGATGATCGATACCGAGGACGGACCGCGCTACCGGCTGTTGGAATCGGTCGCGCTGTACTGCTCGGAGCGGCTGAGCGAAGCCGGTGAGACCGACCCGGTGCACGAGCTGCGCAACGCGTACTACGCGACGCTGGCCGAGCAGGCACGCGACCGGCTACGCGGCGTCGAGCAGCGCCAATGGCTCGCGGTACTGGATATCGAGTACGCGAACCTGCGTGTTTCCGTGGAGGATTCATCGCGTCGCGGGGATCATATCGTCGCGCTTCGGCTGGTGGACGCGACGGCCTGGTACTGGTTCCTGCGCGGCCGCATCGGCGAGGGTGTCCGGCTGCTCGACACGGCGCTGGCCACCTCCCGCGAGGCCGCGCCCGTACTGTGGGCCAGGGCCAACGGCTGGCGCTCGGCGTTGATGCTGCTCGGCGGCGGCGACGCGGACCGTTCGGGATTGGTGCCCACCGGGCTGGCCGGGTTCGACGAGGTGGACGATCCGGCGGGTCGCGCGTTCGCCGAATGGCTGCTCGCCGAGGTGCTGCTCGGCGGCGGCGACCAGGCGCTCAGCGATACGCTGGCGCAGCGCGCGCTCGCCGGATTCCGCGCGACCGAAAACCACTGGGGCATCGCCGCGGCCCTGAGCAGCGCCGCGCACCATGCCATGCTCCGCGGAGACCTCCCCGCCATGGCCCGCGATGCCGCCGAAAGTGCTCGGTTGTTCACCGAACTCGGCGATCGGTGGGGACAGCTGCGCGCCACCGAGCTGCTCGCCCGCCGCGCCGAGATCATCGGCGACTACCCCGAAGCCGCTCGCCTGTGCCGCGACGGTCTGTGCCGGGCCGAGGAGCTCGGGCTCTGGCCGCAGGTCGCCGACATGCTGTCCGGACTGGGCCGGCTCGCCCTGCTCGCGGGCGATCTGGACCAGGCACGCCGCCTCCACGAACGCGCGCTCGAACTGTCGGTGAGCCAGGGCCACGAGCTCGGCCGGGTCTTCGCCGAGGTGGGTCTCGGCATCGGCGCCCGGCGTGCGGGCCGCCTCGACGATGCCGAACGCCACACTCGCGCATCCCTGGACTGGAATCGCGAAGTCGGCTACGCGCCGGGCCTCGCCCACAGCCTCGCCGAACTCGGTTTCATCGCCGAACTGCGCGGCGATCCCGAACAAGCACGCGCGCTGCACGAAGAGGGGATCGCGGTGGCCCGGCGCACCGGTGACCCCCGCGCGATCGCCCTCGCACTGGAAGGACTCGCCGGAGCCGCCGCCCTGGCGGGGGATTTCGACCAGGCGAGGTCTCTGCTGGCGGACGCCACCGCGGCACGCGACGCCGCGGGAGCGCCACTGCCGGAAGAAGAACGCGCCGATGTGGACCGCATCGCGGCGGCGATCCGCGCGGCCGAGTGACCCGGGGTTGTGAGCGGTTCCGCGGCGCCGATGGTTTTCATGCGCGGCTGTGCGTGATGTGGGTGCGACACCGGTTCGAGCCCGGTGACGCATGCATCGGTCCAAGGGAGACGGCGGCCATGGTGGCCGAGCGGTCAGCTCACCGCGTCCTGGCGCCCAGCGCCTGTTTTACTCCCCGCTTGCGATAGCGGCAGGACTGGATAGCCCGCGAGCAGCGGGCCTTACCAGCCCCTCTGCCGAATCACCGGACCGAAACCGGACAAGAACAGACGAAAACGGACTCCGGATCCTTTGCCGAAATGTCGTCGCCGGAGGCTTACTTGAGATGTAGCGGTCGCCGTGAAGATCGGAAACCGTTGCAAGGTAAGGCTTCTCATTCGATCACGACTTGGAGTTCGACCATGGCAGCTGTTCTCACCTCCCTGACGCCTTCTTCCGGCCCGGCGACGACTTTCAATTCTGTGGTGATCGCCGGCTCCGGATTCAGTGGTGTCGGTCCCTTGACCGTGCGGTTCGGTACCAAAGCAACCACCTTCACCATCGACTCCGACACCCAGATCACCGCCATCTCCCCGACGGGGACGGGCACGGTGGACGTCACCGTCACCATCGAGCTGGACGGCACCAGCAACGCACTGCCCTACACCTACGTCTGACCGCCTCCATCGCGGTGCGGTCGGGGTGACGGCTGATCGAGATCCTCACCTCGGTGATGACTTCGAATTGCCGGTTGTGGCCGGCGGTACCGCGAGTGTGCTGCGCTCGCGGCCTGCCGGTCACCTTCGGCGGCCTCCAGAACCTCCTCGGTGTTCCGGCATAGGGGTTTTCGCCGGCGGTTCAATCCTCGTCGGCGTAAGCGGCGACGCTCGTCCACGGCCGATCGGCCCGCTCAGTGGCAACGACACCTACACCGCAGTGTCCGCGCGCCCGCACACACCTGCGCCGTGTACCGCACGATTCCGCCAACCAGATCACGGCCGTCGCGCCCGCGGGTGTGGCCGGGACGGTGCAGGTCACCGTCACCACCGGCGGCGGAACCAGCAATGCTCTGGGCTATGCCTATGTCGACGTCCCCACCTTGCTCACCGGTGCCCCGGACCTGGGACCCGAAGCCGGTGGCACAACGGTCGTGCTGACCGGAACAGATCTGACCGGAGCCACCGCGGTCGACTTCGGCGCCACACCGGCAGCATCGTTCACCGTCGATTCGAATACCCAGATCACGGCCGTCAGCCCGGCCGGGACCGGGCTGGCTGAGGTCACTGTCACCACACCGGGAGGAACCAGTAACAACGTCTTCTTCACCTACCTTCCGGTTCCGACCCTGACCTCCGTGGTTCCGGACAGCGGGCCCGAGATCGGTGGAGATTCGGTGACACTCACCGGGACGGACTTCGCCTACACCACCGAGGTGAGTTTCGGTACCGCACCGGCGGCGTTCACCGGTATCTCGGAAACGCTGACCGTCGCCACCAGTCCCGCTGGAACCGGGACGGTGCTGGTGACCGTCACCACGCCGGGCGGAACCAGCAACGGCGTCTCCTACACCTACGTGCCGGCTCCAGGAGTCTGACAATCGATTGATCGGGCCGCCGGTGAACTATCACCGGCGGCTCGGTGTGTGCCCGCATCTCACTCCTCGCCCGGCACGAAGACGCAATTCAGACACTGGCGGACCTACCCCACCTGCCACAATGACTCCCGGTCCGGACGTACACCCGGATCAGATGACACTGTTTCACTGGCAGGACACGGCAGAACCATCCTCAACGCCATTTCGGGACCAAATCGGGGATAAACTGGAGCTTGGTGAAGGCAAAAAGGTCAGGCCCGATACTGAACCGGGGTGTGTCCAGTTAACGGCTGATCTTGGTTGTCGATAACTGTCAGCTGGTGGGAGTCATGCGGCCTTCGAAAGCGATCTGGAAAGCATTCAGCGGGGCCTTCCAGCGCATGGTCCACCGTTTCCGGCCCCTGCCGGTCGGGTCGAGACTCATCAATGCCATGTAGACGCACTTCAGGGCGGCGGTCTCGTTGGGGAAGTGGCCGCGGGCGCGGACGGCTTTGCGGATGCGGGCGTGGACCGACTCGATCGCGTTCGTCGAGCAGATGACCTTGCGGATCTCGACGTCGAAGGCCAGGAACGGCACGAACTCGGCCCAGGCATCGGACCAGAGCTTCATGATCGCGGGATACTTGCGGCCCCAGGCCTCGGAGAACTCGAGGAACCGTTCACTGGCCGCGTCCTCGGTCGCCGCGGTGTAGACCGGCTTCAACGCTTTCGCGATCTTGTCCCAATCCTGGCGGCCGGCATAGCGGAAACTATTACGCAGCAGGTGAATTATGCAGGTTTGCACGACTGTTTTCGGCCAGACCGCCTCGACTGCCTCCGGCAGCCCTTTGAGACCGTCGCAGACGAGCATCAAGACGTCGCCGACGCCGCGGTTCTTCAGTTCGGTGAACACGTGCAGCCAGTACTTCGCACCCTCACCGCCATCACCGGCCCAGATCCCGAGGATGTCGCGGTGCCCTTCGACGGTGACGGCCATCGCCACGTAGATCGGCCGGTTCGCGACCTGCCCATCGCGGATTTTCACGTTGATAGCGTCCACGAACAGGACCGGATACACCTGGTCCAACGGCCGGTTCTGCCATTCGGCCATCCCGTCGATCACCTTGTCGGTAATGATCGAGATCGTTTGCCGCGACACCTCCGCACCGTAGACCTCGGCCAGATGCGCGCTGATCTCACCATGGGTCAGGCCCTTGGCCGACAGCGACAGCACCATCTCGTCCACCCCGGACAACCGGCGCTGGCGTTTGCGCACGATCTGCGGCTCGAACGTGCCGGCAGTGTCACGCGGCACCTTCACCTGCACGGGCCCGATGTCGGTGGTCACCGTCTTCGACCTCGTGCCGTTGCGGCTGTTACCACTGCTGCGTCCGACGGGGTCGTGCTTGTCATAGCCGAGGTGGTCGGTGACCTCGCCTTCGAGAGCGGATTCGAGCACCCGCTTGGTCAGCTGCTGCAGCAGACCACCCTCACCACTGAGCTGCAAACCGTCGGTGCGGGCCCGATCGACCAGCATCGCGATCAACTGCTCATCCGACACCTCCGCTGCGCCAGATGTGACGGCCTGCGCGGTCACCGTCTCGTCCTCGGCTGCCGTGTCACTCACTTGGCTTCTCTCCCTTGATCATTGAGATCCGCCGTTAAGTAGACACTCCCGACACCCGCGTCACCGCCGCGAACACCCACGATTCGGTGATGCTGCAACCGATGGTCGAGTCGATCCCGCGGATTCGGTCGGTCCGTGGCCCGCGTCGTGGCAAACCCGCCAAAACTGCGTGCCGACAAGGGCTACGACTATGACGTCCATCGCCGCTGGCTGCGTACTCGCGGGATAGTGCCTCGTATCGCCCGGCGTGGGATCGAGGACCCCACGAGGTTGGGCCGGCATCGGTGGAAGATCGAACGCACCATCGCGTGGTTGACCGGATACCGGCGATTGACAATCCGCTACGAACGCCACGGCCGTCTCTTCGCAGCATTTCTACAACTCGCCGCAGCTCTGACCTGCTACAAGAAACTCTCCACATAAGGCACCCTCTTAACGATCCGCACCTGAAACCACTTGAAATTCTCGCCGGCCGACCGAAGATGTTGTCATGAAAGGACCGAAGATGATCTTGAGGAAAATGACGGAGACGGAGTACGAGCAGGCTACTCGGCATCGTGAAGCCGAGGGCGCCCGTGAACTCTCCAAGTTCATGCCCGAGGAGGAGGCGTGGAACCGATCACGGCAAGGTACGGCCCACTTCTTGCCAGATGGCCGCGATACGCCGGGCCATCACCTCGTCGTTGCCGAAAACGAGTTCGGTGAGGTCGTGGGCAATGCGTGGATCGGGCCCGACCCGCAGGATACGACCGGCACAGCGGACTCCGCGTGGCTGTACGACATCAATGTGTTCGAACGCTTCCGCCGTCGAGGCTACGGGTCTGCGATTCTGGCCGCCGCAGAGGCTCTGGTCGCCGGCGAGCACCGCGCCAGGTTGGGGTTGAACGTGGTGGGCGACAATGAGGCGGCGATCGCGTTATACCGCCGCAACGGATACCGCGTTTCATCGATGCAACTGGACAAGCAGATTCGCCCTGAATAACTGCTGAGGCGAGTGCTACGCTGGATCTGACGGCCTGGATGCAAACGCTGGCCATGACCGGGCATCCCGCACGCCGATGGGAAGCAAAAACACTACGGACACGCTTATTCCGATCCCGGCACGGCTGGCTCGCCATGCCCGCCGACTCCATCTGCGGCTACCCGCTCACCACCGGTGGGCTGGCCTGGCTCTCACCGCGTTCACCCGTCTCGCGGCCCCCTGACCAGCACCGAACCGTCCCAGCAAAAGCCGAAAGGCACCCCTCCGGGCTCGTGGAACCCGGCAGACAACCCGCTGTCCGGGCAGCTCACACTGCCCGGACAGCAGAAACAAACACCTCCGACACCGACCGAACCGGTCACGATCACCCCGGCGACGGCAACGAGAACAGCCGCATCGTTCCGCTACGAGAACCGCGAAATATATCCGCCCGCAACGAATTACAGCGAGCATCGAGGAAAGCTCATCCGGACCGAACTGCACGGCCTCCCCGCCGCACTACCCCGAACGCACTCCACAACAGAGACTCGACCCTCGATGACCGGTCGTCAGAACGTCAAGTCAACCGGCGGCAATGCAGCATCCCCGACCACTGCGCCCGAGAAGCTCCGTTATGTCCGTGCAGATGACTGAGCAGGGAAAAAGGGCCATTCGACCGGCGACGCCCTTCGGCTCCACGAGCAGTGCCCTCCCGGCGGACACCTGACGCCGACGTCAAATCGACGATGAAAGCGCGGGGTAATCGGGGGGGCCGACTCGAGTCGGCGCCACGCCCGCGAAGCACCACCAGACGGCGGCGGCGTTCAGCCGGCCGGGAAGAGTTGATCGAGGTGGTAGCGCACGAGTTCGGTGGCGGTCTGGATGTTCTGCTGGCCGGCCAGCACGCTGGTTCCGAGGCCGTTGGCGAGAGCGACCAGCCGCGCGGCCTCCTGGTGTGGGTCGGCCCCGGCGGCGAGGTCTCCCTGGGCTGCGGCGCCGGGTGAGTGTGTCGGAGAGTTGCTGCCCGAGGCGGTCGATCCTGGCGGCAAATGGTGCGGCGGCCAGCTCCGGGTCGGTGAGCGTGCTGGCGGGACTGGGGCTGTTCACCGTGGCGAGCCTGGCCGGTGGGCTGGCCGGGACCGGGACGTGGCTGATCAGCGCGCGAACGGTACAGGGGCTGGGTGCGGCGGCGTTGGCGCGCCGGGATCGCCGCGGCTATCCCGGCCGGTCTACTGCGACTTTCCATCCTCGATCCCGCTATCGACGCGGCGAACCTCGATCGCGGAGACCGGGATCGAGACCGCCGCAGACGATCAGGATGATCCTGCCCAGCCGGATCGGGCAGTGAGCAAGTCGCCGAATTCCTCGGCGTAGGTGAGATGTCGGCGCAACCGATCCGCACTGTCGCGGGTTCGCTCACGGCACTGCCGAAGGAATTCCGTGGCCTGCGTGCGTTTTTCGCCGGTGGCCGCCGGATCGTCCAGTACCTCGAACGCGTCGAGGAGTTGTTTCATCTCCGCCAGGGTGAATCCGAGGGGTTTCATGCGCCGGATCACCAGCAGCCGTTCCACATCCGTGGTGGTGTAGAGGCGGAACCGCCGGCCGAACGCGCCGAAGGGATCACCAATCCGACTTCTTCATAGTGCCAGCGACCTCGTAGATCGACCGTAACCCGCGACCATGCCACCGGGGCGGCGCGCGTGTGGTGGCAGCGACTCCGGGATCCAGAACCACACCCCCACCGCCAGCGCCGATCCGAATACGGCCAGAACGAGAAACACTCCGCGCCACGGCAAAACCAGCAACAGCGCACCGCCGGCGAGCGGCGCCAGCACCGGCGCGGCGGCAGTGATGGCTCCCAGACGCGAAAACACATCCGCGATGTCATAATCGTCGAAGACATCGGCGACCACCGCGCGAGACACCACGATGCCCGCCGCCCCGGCCACGCCTTGATCGAACCGCGCCGCATCCAGGACCACCACCGTCGGCGCCAGCGCGCACACCACCGACAACACCGCAAACCCGAGCGCCCCCGACAGCAACACCGGCCGCCGACCGGACCCGTCACTCAGCGGCCCCAACACCAACTGGCCGGCTATCACCCCCACCAGGAAACCGGTGAGCGACACCTGAGCACCGGAAGTATCGGTCCCCAAAGAGCGAGCCAGCTCCGGCAGCGCGGGCACATACATATCGGTGGCCAACGGCGCCGCACCACTGAGACCGGCCAGTACCACCAGCAACCGACCCCGCCGCACCGGCAGCCTCGCCGTGGCAGCCGGTGCGCTCAGCGGTCACAGGGCCGGTACCGCACCGTCGCCACGCACCGGCGCGGCCGCTGGGACACCGGTGGCGAGCGTCGATTCGGCGACAGTGCGCAGCAGTCCGGCCGCGATCTCGATCACTGAGCGTTCGGCATCGGTCAGTGAGTCCCGCAGTGCGGCCGCCAACCATAGGTTCCCGTCGCGCACATGCTCCCGCAAGGCCTCATGCCCCGCCTCGGTGATGACGATGTCGTGCTGCCGGGCATCGACCGCGCTGCGCGCTCGACGGATCCGGCCGGACCCGTCGAGCTCGTTCAACACCCGAGTCAACGACTGAACCTGCATCCCCTCGATCGCCGCGAGCTTCGACGCCGTCAACGGACCACTGTGCGCAAGGTTCGCCAGCACCGACGCCCCCAAACGCGTCAACGGCCTATCACCGCCGGGCTGTTCGGCCCGCAACCGCGACGAAAACCGCGAAACCGCCCACCGCACCGATTCCGCCAACACTATGTCAGCCGCCCTGAACTCAACCTCAGATGCCATCTTTACCAAGCTAAAGCTTTATAAATAGCCATGTCAATGTGATAACTACCAGAAAGCGCTACGCAAAGGCTTTATTTAATCGAGTCGCGAGACTTGACCGGGACCGGGATGTTCACCTGCTGTTCATTTGGCTCCTGACATAGATGGCTGTCAATATCGATTCATGTCTAAACCGCAGTTGCCGGTGATCCCGGTCTCGGCATGTGACCCAGCACCCCGGGTGCGCCGGCCCCTGACACCGGATGCGGCGGCCGGGTTGGCCTCGGCGTTCAAGGCGCTCTCGGACCCGGTCCGGTTGCGGCTGCTCAGCTCCATCGCCTCGCGGGCCGGGATGGAAGCGTGCGTGTGTGACCTGTCCGAGGGCATCGACCTGACCCAGCCGACCATTTCCCACCACCTGAAGGTGCTGCGTTCTGCCGGGTTGTTGACCAGCGAACGCCGCGCTTCCTGGGTGTACTACCGGGTCGTTCCGCAGGCCTTGCAGCAACTCTCCGAGGCGCTGCTGATGGAGAGCGGCGAGACCGCCCGGGTGAACGCATGAGCGCCACCGGCATCGAGCACGGCGTGGTCGGCAAGCTGTCCACACTCGATCGTTTCCTGCCGATCTGGATCGGAGTCGCCATGGCGGCCGGGTTGGTGCTGGGCCGGGCGATCCCCTCCCTTGGCCAGGCGCTGGCCGCAGTGGAACTCGACGGGATCTCGCTGCCGATCGCGATCGGGCTGCTGATCATGATGTACCCGGTGCTGGCCAAGGTCCGCTACGACCGCCTCGACACCGTCACCGGCGACCGCCGGCTCCTCGTCGGATCGCTCGTGTTGAACTGGCTGCTCGGCCCGGCGCTGATGTTCGCGCTGGCCTGGCTACTACTCCCCGACCTGCCCGAATACCGCACCGGGTTGATCATCGTCGGCCTGGCCCGCTGTATCGCGATGGTCATCATCTGGAACGACCTGGCCTGCGGGGACCGGGAAGCCGCCGCGGTGCTGGTCGCGTTGAACTCGATCTTCCAGGTAATCATGTTCGCGGTCCTGGGCTGGTTCTACCTCTCGGTGCTGCCCGGATGGCTCGGCCTCGAGCAAACCACGATCGAGACCTCCCCGTGGCAGATCGCGAAGTCGGTGCTGATCTTCCTAGGCATCCCGCTGCTCGCGGGCTATCTGACCCGCCGGTTCGGGGAACGCGCCAAGGTCCGCGACTGGTACGAAACGACCCTGATTCCGCGGATCGGGCCGTGGGCGCTCTACGGGCTGCTGTTCACCATCGTGGTGCTGTTCGCGCTGCAGGGCGAACGCATCACCTCCCAGCCCCTCGACGTAGTCCGGATCGCGGTGCCGCTGCTGGCGTATTTCGCGATCATGTGGGGTGGCGGCTTCCTGCTGGGCGCGGTCCTGGGCCTGGGCTACGAGCGCACGACCACGCTGGCGTTCACCGCGGCGGGCAACAACTTCGAACTCGCCATCGCAGTCGCGATCGCCACCTACGGCGCCACCTCCGGCCAAGCACTGGCCGGGGTCGTCGGCCCACTCATCGAGGTGCCGGTCCTGGTCGCCCTCGTCTACGTCTCCCTGGCGCTACGCAACCGCTTCCGCGACACCACTATCGTCCCGGTCGAGGCGGGTTCCCGGTGAGCACACCGTCGGCGTTGTTCGCGTGCGTCCGCAACAGCGGTAAATCCCAGATGGCCGCCGCCCTGATGCGCCGGGCGGCCGGGGATCGGGTGACGGTGTATTCGGCCGGCACCGACCCGGGCTCGGGATTGAACCCGCTCGCGGTGCAGGCCGTGGAAGAACTCGGCACCGATCTCGCCGGGGAGGCCCCGAAACCGGTCGATCCGCACCTCCTGACCGCGGTGGACCTGGTGGTGGTCCTCGGCCGGGAAGCCCGCCTCGATACCGCCGCCGATATCGAGGTCAGGACCTGGGACATCGATGAACCGTCGCTGCGCGGTATCGACGGGGTCGAGCGGATGCGGCTGGTCCGCGACGATATCGCCACCCACGTCGACGTCTTGCTGCCCGAACTGCTTCCCCCTGACCATCCTTTACCCCATACACCTCTCGAGCATCGGATCTTGTGATGACCGAATCCCCGATTCCCTTGACCGCGTTGCGTGCGGACCTGTCCATCGACCAGCACGTGGCGTTGAAACCGCGGCGACCCGGTGGCAGCGTGAGTTCGACGGCACCTTCGGTACAGAAACCATCGAGGCGTTCTTGCACTCCTCCTACGAACAGTTCGTCGGCCGCGCCACCATCGTGAACTTCCTGCCTCTGCTGGCCGAACGGTTCGCTCGCCAACGCCTGCACGCTTCGGCCAAGGTCGAAGGCCTCACCCACACCGGTACCCCGGCCGTACTGTTCCTGTACGCCCACAACGCCGGGCGCTCCAGATGGCACTCGGTCTGTTCACCCACCTCGCCGGCGAACACGCCATCGCCTGGTCCGGCGATAGCGAACCCGGTGAGCAGGTCAATCCTGCCGCGGTGGCGGCGATGGCCGAGTTCGGCATCGATGTCACCGGTGAATATCCGAAGCCGTGGACCGAGGAAATCCTGAAAGCCGCCGATGCCATCGTCACTATGGGCTGCGGCGATGCGTGCCCGGTGTATCCCAGCCGCCGGTATGAGGACTGGGATCTGCCCGACCCCGCTGGCCTCCATCCGGCCGATCCGCGCCGAGATCGAAACCCGAGTCCGTACCCTGCTCGCCGAACTCGGCGTCCCCACCGTCTGAAAGGCCCTTGTCGTGACCGATAAGCCGAGTGTGTTGTTCGTCTGCGTCCACAATGCCGGGCGCTCCCAGATGGCCGCTGGTTTCCTCGCCCACCTCGCAGGCGGTGCGATCGAGGTCCGCTCCGCGGGCAGCGCGCCCGCCGACCGTCTCAACCCCGCTGCGGTGCAGGCCATGGCCGAGGTCGGCATCGATATCACCACCGCGGCCCCGAAGATCCTCACAGCAGACGGCGTGGAGTCTTCGGATGTGGTGATCACCATGGGTTGCGGGGACACCTGCCCGGTGTTCCCCGGTATCAGCTACCGCGACTGGGACCTGGAAGACCCCGCCGGGAAAGGGGTCGAGGCCGTGCGCCCGATCCGTGACCAGATCCGTACGCGGGTGGAGGCGCTCATCGCCGAGCTGTTGCCCGCACACGCCTGAAAATCTCTCCCGCACAACATTATCGAGGAGCGTGATGGCTGGTGCCGAGCCCGCGCCGAGCGCCTGGAACCGAGCGGCTGCACGGTATCGCGCGGAGATCCTCGGCACCGGGGTGGTGATGCTGGCGCCGGTGGTGTGCTGGTGGTCGGTGTATTTGATCGGCCCCGGGCACGACACGGCTCGGGCAGGGGTCATCGCGGCCGTAACTATCACTGTCCTGGCCGTGGGCACCGGGGTGTTCCGGTGCCTGACCCGTGACCGAGGACCGGTGCACCATTTCGGTCACTGCCGGTATCGCTGCTCGTCGATACCGCCCGATCGGAAAACTACTGCGGCCAGATTATGCGAAACCGCGCGAAGCCACGGTCGACCGGCCAGGCCCCTACGACTTTCCCGGACGGGTTTCCTGGCCCGTGCGGCGTGGGTCGGAAGGGACGTTCGGCCCTGCCGCTCGAGGCGGGAGTGCGATCGAATGAAGCGCACAGGTCCGGAGTGGTTGTCGGTATCGGCTCGGGTGGAGGTATCGGGCACGGTGGGTGAGATGAAGTTTCTGGCCGGTATGCCGCGGTTCATGTTCTTCACCGGCAAGGGCGGGGTGGGCAAGACCTCGATCGCCTGCGCGGCGGCAGTGGGGTTGGTGCGGGCGGGGCGGCGGGTACTGCTGGTATCGACCGATCCGGCGTCGAACGTGGGACAGGTATCCGGCCTCACGGTCGGTAACACGGTGACCGCCATCGCGGATGTGCCGGGGTTGTGGGCGCTCGAGATCGACCCCGAACAGGCGGCGGCCGCGTATCGGGAACGGATCCTCGCACCGCTGCGGGGTATGCTGCCGGAGACCGATATCGCGTCGATGACCGAGCAGTTGTCGGGGTCGTGCACCACCGAGGTAGCCTCGTTCAACGAGTTCACCGCCCTGCTCACCGACGAAACCAGCGACTACGACCACGTGCTGTTCGACACCGCGCCCACCGGCCACACCATCCGGTTGTTGCAGTTGCCGGGCAGCTGGAGCGAATTCCTCACCGGCGGCGGCGACGCCAGCTGTTTGGGCCCGCTGTCGGGGCTGGACAAACAGAAAGCCGTCTATGCCGACGCGGTCGCCGCGCTGGCCGACCCGCACCGTACCCGCCTGGTGCTGGTGGCCCGCCCGTCACGCTCGACGCTGGCCGAGATCGCCCGCACCCGCACCGAACTGGCCACTGTCGGGCTGTCCGATCAGTACGTGGTGATCAACGGCGTACTACCCGAGACCGCTGATTCCAGGGACCCGCTCGTGGCCGCGACCCGCCGCCGTGAGCGCGCCGCGATCGAGGCCATGCCCGCCACCGTCCGGGAACTGCCCCGTGATCTGGTCGAACTGAAGGCCACCAATATCGTCGGTGTCGACGCCTTGACCACTCTGTTCGACCCGACCCCGCCCGTCACCGCCGCGACGACAGTCCCGCCGGCAGTGGCAGCGGTGGCCGATGCGCCGTTGGCCGCGCTGATCGAGCAGATCGAACACGACGGACCGTGCCTGATCATGTGCATGGGCAAAGGCGGGGTCGGCAAAACCACCGTGGCCGCAGCGGTCGCGGTAGCGCTGGCCCAACACGGCCACGAAGTACACCTGTCGACCACCGACCCCGCCGGCGACCTCACCGAAACCGTAGCGGGCAGCCTGGAACACCTGCGGGTCTCGCGCATCGACCCGGCCCGGGCCGTGGCCGACTACCGGGCTCGGGTCATGGCCGGTAAAGGCGCCGGCCTCGACGACGCCGGACGCGCTGCCCTCGCCGAAGACCTGCGCTCACCGTGTACCGACGAAATCGCGGTCTTCCAGGCGTTCTCACATATCGTCGCCGAATCCCGGCGCCGGTTCGTCGTCGTCGACACCGCACCCACCGGCCACACCCTGCTGCTGCTGGATGCCACCGGCTCCTACCATCGCGACATCGTGCGCCAGATGGCGCTCGGCACCCGGTTCATCACCCCACTGATGCGACTGCAGGACCCCGAAGCCACCAAAGTTCTGCTGGTCACCCTGCCCGAGACCACCCCCGTCCTCGAAGCCGCCGAGCTGCGCGACGATCTGGAACGCGCCGGTATCCATCCCTGGGCCTGGGTCATCGACAACAGCCTCGCCGCCGCAGCACCCACCGACCCGCTGCTACGCCGCCGTGCGACCGCCGAACTCGACCAGATCCAGCAGGTCACCACCCACACCGGCCGCTACGCGGTCATCCCCGCCCTCGCCGGCGAGCCTGTCGGCATCCCCGCCCTCGGCGCACTCGGTCGTACCTCCTCACCGGCGTGACCGCCAGGCCGCGGACAACCCTGGCAGGTGCACCCCAGGCTGCACTGTGGGCCGGTCACCTCATCTGCCGACCGCGCCACCCGCCCGGGTTTCCGGGCCAGGAACCAGGGCCGCAGCCAGCGCACCAGGGTCGACGTGATGGCCCTGGCCAGGCAGCGTTGTACGGGTCGGATCCGCGAGCGCGGCGGTGAGCAGGTCCGCGGCGGTAAGGAGGTAATCGGCGCTGGTGGTGCCGGTGATCACCGTGGTCGGCGCGGTGATCGCGGCGTAGCGACTTACGTCGGGGTCCACACCGGCCAGTACCCGCAGCGTCGTGGCCAGGGTCGGAGCCTGGGCGACCTTGTGCCACCACAACGGATCGGCGCGCAGCGCGGCCAACTCGGCCGGGGAGAACCCACCCGATACCGCGGAGGCGTCCAGGATCAGGCGCTCGTAGTCCCCGTCCGCGATCGCCGCATCCACCGTCGCGAGATCCGGGATCGGGTAGGTGACCGGTAACGGTGGCTCATAGACCGCCAGCCGTGGCACCCGATCCGGTGCGCGCAGCGCGGTTTCCAAGGCCAGGACCGCACCGAAGGAGTAACCGAACACCACCTCGACCTGCCCGACCGCGTCGATCACCGCGGTGATATCGGCGGCCTCGTGCGCGATATCCGGGGCCGAGCGCGGGTCCCCGGAGCTACCGTGGCCGCGACAGTTCACTGCCACGACCGTGTAGTGCTCGCCGAGGCGACCGGCCAGCGGCAACATGCTCACCGCGCTACCCAAACCACCGTGCACCGCCACCAGCACCGGGCCCGCGCCTCGGACCAGATAGGTGATCGGCGTAACGTCGGCGGAGATCACGCGACCACCCCGAACCAGCCCCTGCAGGGCTGTGTCCATCGGTGCGGTGGTCATCGCGCAGGCTCCCGGCGGTGTGCCGCCGCCAGCCGTAGGCGCCGGGCCAGATAGGCCGCGTCCCGTCCGACCCCGCGCAGCGAGTTCGACGACGGGGTGCGCTGCCACTCCAACCCCAGGAAACCCAACCCTGGATGGGTCAGCGACAGGCCCTGGCGCTGCCGCGGAATCCCCGTCTCGGCCAGGGCCCCCGTTCCGGTGAGATAAGGCAGGTGCGGCCGGTAACCGGTGGCGAAGATGACCGCATCCACCGGAGTGCGGGTGCCGTCCGGCCACACCACACCCTCTGGCACGAATGCGGTGAATATTTCCCGCCGTGGCGGCTTCCCGGCCGCCAGCGCGGCGCGGTAACGGCCTTTATCGAACACCGGCTGCGTCGGCGCATCCTGCACGATCCGGCCCAGCGGGGCAGCGTCGAAACCGGTGACGGCGAACCAGAAATGCACGTCCCGGCCCAGCGGGCGCTGCGGCACGAACTTCACCGGCGCCCGACTGGCCAGCACGACCTGCGCGTGTTCGGCGAGTTCGGCGGCGATCTGCACCGCGGAGTTCCCGGCACCCGCCACAACCACCTGCTGGCCGGCGAACTCGGCCGGGGTGCGGTATTCGCCGGCGTGCAGGACCCGGCCGGCGAACTCGTCCCGGCCGGGAAGCGCCGGCAGGAAGGGGGAACCGAACGACCCCGTCGCGGCGATCACCCGGGGCGCGGTGAACACCGCGCCCGGTCCGGTGTTGATCGTGAAACCCTCACTGCCGAAGGGCGTTACGGACTCGACGGGAGTGCTGGTGTGGATCTCGGTGTCCAGGCCGGCGGCGTAGGAGCGCAGATAGTCGATCACTTCGTCGCGGTGCGGATACCGGTCCGGGTCACCGGGGAATCTGCGTCCGGGCAGGGTGCTGTAGCGGGCGGGTGAGAACAGGGTCAGGCTGTCGTAATAGTGGGGCCAGGACCCGGTCGCCTCTCCGGTGGCTTCCAGGATTGCGGTGTTCAGGCCTTGGCCGGTGAGGTGGTGGGCGGCGGCAAGGCCGGATTGGCCGCCGCCGATGACCACCGCGTCGTATGCGTATTCGCTTGTCACAATAGTTCTTTCTTGGTGATTGCGGTGAGAGGGGCGATCGCTGCGGCGAGGGCGGCGATCACGCCGAGGACGAGGTAGGCGTTGGCGTAGCTGCCGGTCCAGGCCGACAGCACCGTGCCCGCCCACGGGGCCAGCGCGGACACGATCACCACCGGCGCCGACAACAACCCGTTCAGGCGCCCGTAATGGGTGGTGCCCCACCGGTCGGTGATCGCGGTGGCCTGGATCAGCGTGAAGACCCCGCGCACCAGCCCGGCTCCGATCGCCACCGCGATCAACACCACCACTGCCGACACCAGGCCCAGCAGGGCCGTCGATACGGCGAGGGCGGCCAGGACCAGCACGGTGCGGGTAGTGGCACCGGTGTAGCGGGATAGCGGCAGATACCCCACCCGGCCCAACACCTGCCCGGCGCCACCGAGCCCGAGAGCAGTCGCGGCCAGGCCGGCACTGAAACCCTGTTCCCGCAGCAGCTCGACCAGGTTGAAGATGCCGGCGAAGCTCGCGAACGCCGCCAAACACATTGTCACGACCAGCGCCGCGAAACGCGGGCTGCGTGCGATCCCGCTGTGGTCGGCGTGGGCGGCCTCGGCGGGGGCCGGTGGATCCGGCCATATCGCCCGCAACCCGAACCAGTGCACCGGGACCGTCAGCACCGTGAGCACAGCCGCGAGAACGATATAGGTGGCACGCCACTCGGTATGCGCATCCAGGGCGGCGGTAACCGGCGCGAACACCGTGGACGCCAGGCCACCGGCCAGGGTCAGGATCATCAGCGCGGTCACGCTCTGCGGCCCCCACCAGCGGGTCAACGCCGCGAACGCCGGCGGATACAACACCGCACCCATCGCCACCCCCGCTGCCAGCCACCCGAGGTAGAACACGGCCAGGTTCGGCGCGGCCGCGATCGCGACCAGCGCCGAGACACCGAGAACCGATCCCGCGGTCATCACCCGCCGCGGGCCCGTCCGGTCGATGACCACGCCGACCGGGATCCCGGTGAGCGCGGCCGCGAGCTGACCGATCGAGAACGCCGCGGTGATCGTCGGCGTCGACCAGCCGGTGTCGGCGGTGATCGAGGCCGATAGCACTGGGAACGCGTAATACAGGATCCCCCAACTCGATATCTGGGTCAGGCACAGCACCGCCAGCACCCGGCGCCGCCCCGCCCGCGGCAATCCGTCCACCGCTGCCGCGGGCGCGGTCTCCACATCGGTCACCCCGAAACCCGGGCTTCTACTTGGTGGCGGCCGGGGCGCAGCATGCCACCGTCGACCCCTTTTCCGATTCCGGCTCGGGTGTGGAATCGCCGGTGCCGCAGCACGCCTGCACCGCCTCCCCGTCCTCCTTCCCGGCGAACTTCGGTTCGGTACCGAAGTGCTCGGTATCGGCCAGCACGGTATAGACCTCCCACCGCTCGGAGTCGGGTCCGGTCACCCACACCTTGTCCTGCGTGGCGAAGCAACACGTCGTCGCGATCTGCTCCTCGGTGAACAACCCCGCCTCCGACAACCGCGCGATCTCGGCATGCACCTTCTCCGAGGACTCCACCTCCACACCCAGATGGTTCACACTGCCGCCCTGACCAGGGTTCTCGATCAACACCAGCTTCAGCGGCGGCTCGGCAACCGCGAAGTTCGCATAACCGGGCTTGCGTTTGGCCGGCGGCACGCCGAACAGCGCCGAGTAGAACTCGACGGCCTGCTCCAGATCGTCGACGTTGAGTGCGAGCTGAACACGTGACATCATGATCACCACCTGTGTGACATATATCGAAAGATTGACAGCGGCCAGTCTGCCACCTTTTCGACATAAGTCAACATCGTGAGTAGGATGGATTTCATGCCCAAAGCGCTACCCGTCATCGACATGACCACCCCGCTGTGCTGCCCGCCGGTCGCGGCCGGCCCGGTCGACGACGAGGCCGCCCTGCACGTCGCGCTCCGGCTCAAAGCTCTGGCCGACCCGGTCCGGGTCAAACTGATGTCACTGCTGCTGGCAAGCCCTGAGGACGGCCGCAACGGCGGGGAACTCGCCGACGCGGTCGGGCTGTCGGAATCGACGGTCAGTCACCACCTCGGCCAGCTCCGCAAGGCCGGGCTCGTGAACTCCGAACGTCAGGGCATGAGCGTCATCCACCGCGTCCACCGCGACGCGCTGGCAGCACTCTGCGTGGTCCTCGACCCCAACTGCTGCCGGTAATAACTACCGCACGCAAGCAAACAACCCGCCTCTGTCTCTCGTTTCCCGCACTTCTCACACTGGCTCGTTCGGCCGCTGTGGGCGGGGTCGATGGTGCCGACGAATGCTGCTGCGGCGCCGCCCAGCTGGGGCAGCAGAATTTGGTAGTCGGTGTAGCTGAAGTGTTCGCCGTCGGGCAGGTGGACTTGGCAGAGCGGGCCGCAGCGGTAGCCGCGGAACTGTTGCCAGGATGCGTCGGTGTCGAGACTGTGGTCGCCGGCGCTCATCAGCAGGAACGGCCGGTCCAGGCCTTCGTCGGCGGCGCGGCCGAAGTCGCGGGCGGATTGGGAGTAAGCCATGCTGCCGTCGAGATCGGCGCCCGCGCTGATGCGCTGGTCGGCGAGCATGGTCTCGGCGGTGGTGAATCCGCCACCGGAGTGACCGAACATGCCGATGCTGGACAGACCCTTTGAGGGACGATTTCCTGGTCGAGGTCTTCGCCCAGCACAACCCCGTGTATCTCGGAGCCGAGGTCAATTTCCTCGACTGGTCCGGCTGCGACGAATACGCCTACAACCTCGCCCAAGCCGACGTGCAGGACTTCTACATGGGCGACCACATCTTCGCCCAGTGGGACCGCGGCAAGGTCGAACTGTTCGACCTGCTGAAGGTGGACCACTCCCGCAAGAAGACCTACGTCATCCACACCAAGAAGGGATTCGCGGCAGCCACACGGGATGCCTGTTCGCAGATCAAGCTGTCCGCCGATGTGATCCGGCAGGACCTGCGCAACGGCCGAAAGATCCTGACCGACTACTACCTGCGGTGGCGTGACAACGACCGGAACGGCAGGGTGGGCGAAGCCGAATTCCTCAGCTGGTTCGACTACGAACTCGTGTTCGTCGTCCTCTGTTCCACCGCACAGAAATTCGTACCGGCCGACTTCACCAACAAAACCCTGCACTCCCATATCGCACGCCAGGAGATCCTGGCGACGAGACGGCATATGGGCAGCGCATTTCGACTCGCCCATACGAGGTCGACCCGGTAGGAGAGACCCACCGACAATGGCTGCACCGGTCCGCCGAGATCGGAAGTCCAGCGGACTGTCCAACATCACCCAGCAGGCCAACGTAGAGGGCCGCCACCTCGCGCTGTTCCCCGGCCGCGCCGACTGGGACGCCGCCCGCCGCGCAGCCGGTATGTCCACCACCGGCCACGAGGACATGCACGGCGGCGAACTGGAAACCTCCCTGCTCCTGTACGCCCGCCCCGACCTGGTCCGTGACAGCTACCGGACAGGCGATCACGAAGCGAGCGACCGCCCGCACCTCCTGGTCACCGGCATGACCGAATACACCGACAACGGGATCATCCGGCCGCCCGTCCCTGGCCGACGCGACGAAGGGCAAAGCGGCGCTGGAAAGCCTCGCCCAGTCCTTCGCGGGCCACCTGGCTACGCTCGGCAGGTAACGGAGATTCTCGCCTGAACTCGGCCGACGAATGAACCACAGAGCATTGACCCGGTTTGTTCGAGGCGCATCCGATCGGGGTCACCGAGGCGCGTCACGGCCTCCGGATCGGAGCCAGCCGCAACAATTCATAGGCTCGAAGTAGGCATCGTCAGCGTCGCCGCACTGACGTCGAGGTCACGTCTCTAGTCATCGGCTGCGACGGTCAGTCGAAGGGTGCGGCTTGCCGTGTCAATGGTGACGATCTCGTGGAATTCGGTGTGGATGAACCCGTAGTCGTTGACCGCCGAGTCCCCCAGCCAGGGCAGGAGCATGATGCTCGTCGCGGCGCGTGCCGGGATGAACACCTCCCGTTCGATAACCCGACGAAGCGCGTCCGGGACGACTCCACACCGGTCGACCCATCGGGTCACCAGCGCCACCACGGACTCGGCTGACACAGGTGTATAGGACTCAGGGGTGATCCTCTCGATCCAGTACGGGCCGTGACATACGCCTACCGGATCCACTCCGCCGCCGATGTAGTCGTCGCGGAAGTACTCGTTGCCGATCAGCGCGGCCAGCAGATCGTGGTCGGGACCGACGGATGCGGTGATCGTGAACCGCTTGATATCGATCCACTGCCGCATGGGGTTTCCCCCGTCTTCGAAGTCGAAGTCCCGGAAATTGATGAAGGAAGACCTCTCGTATTCCAGGTTCGCCGATGTCTGCACGCGCTCATCCTTGTCTGACAGTAGGGGCGATCAGGCTACTGACCCGGGATATGCCAGCGTTTGATGGGCACTCCGGGAACGTCGTTGAAGTCCAGTGTCGGCCCGCCGGATTTGCTGAACGGACGATACGTCACCGTCGATTTGGGGTCACCGGAGACCTCCCAGACCTCGATATTGCCCTTGGGAGTGGACTTCACTTGTGGCGGACCGAGTTTCTCGGTCAGTTCGGTGCGTGCGGCATCGACCTCCTTCTGGGAAACCATCTGCACGCCGGTCGCGTCCTCGGTGCCGATCAAGGTTCCGGACTCGTCGGTCACGACGTCCTTGACGGCCTGCGATTTCTCCTCGGTGGTCTTGGCCACAGACGTCGATCCGTCGTCTCTGCCTTCGCTGGGGTTGGCGTCGTCGTCGAGATTGACGCGCAGCGCAATGATTCCGGCCAGGGCCGCGGAGATGGGGTTGAGGTCGGGCAGGGCATCGAATTCCTTCACGACACCGACCGCGGTCGCGGCGACAGCCGTCACGCCCAGCAGCCGGTAAAGGCGGCTGGCCTGGTAGAGGCCGCGGATGGTGTTCACAGTGGCCGTGACGGTGCCGGCGATACCCGCGGTGCCGGCGGCGAGGCTGCCACCGAAACTCAGCCATGAGGCAGCGACCGCGGCGGCGGCTATGACACCGATCTGGATCAGCAGCGTGTTGACCTCACCGGTGATCTCGTTGCTGACATCGACGGTGGCGGTGCGGTAGTTCGCCACCGGCGCGGCCATCAACTGTGTGGTGGACGAAAGCTGTTCTGCCGCCGATTTCAGGGTGCCGAAGTGATCGGAGATCAGCTGCGCGGTGCGCTGCTCATCCATACCGGCGAGCATGTCCGCTATACCGGCGATCCGGGACGCGGCACCGGTGACGGCCTCGTGGCCGGCGAACGTCGACCACACGGTCCCCGCCGTGGCGAGTTTGTCGATCTCGCCGTTGGGCAGCTTGCCGAACTGCGCGGCGATCGTGCTCGACAGCTGGCCGAAGAACTCCTCGACCCCGCCGTCGTGGCGCAGCCCGTCGCCGTTGTCTGCGACCGAGGTCGGAACCTGTACCGAATGGATCATCACCTCCCCCACTGGCGGGCGAGGCGGTTTACTCTTGTCCGGGTACCAGTGGTTGTAGCCGACCGCGTACAGGACGTATCCGAAGTTCTCCAGCGCGTCCGCCAGATTCGTGCACGTCTGCAAGGTGGCCAGGGCATGGGCATCGTACGCCTCGCCCCACTGTTTACATCCAGGAGCGTCACCGGCCATCCCGGCACAGTCGCCCTTTAGCGCGTCGTGCACCGGTTTGTCCGCGACCCGGAGTTCCCCGGCCAGGGTATGGCACTGTTTGGCGGCTTCGTAATAGGTTTCCCAGTTCACCCACACCGGCGGTTCACCCGCCTCCGAGCATCCGGCGATTGACTTCGATCCCACGCAGGTACCCGTCGTGCGCAGCGCGGGTGGCATCGCTGATGTCGGCCAAACCTGTCGCGAACTCCCGAGCTCCGACCGACCACAACGCATGCGCATCCCGGTACGCAGCGGCGGCGAGCGCCTCCCAGTTTCCGTCCAGGCTCGCCACCTTGTCATCGATCAGATCCAGCTGCTCGGTCAGATGACCCGCCAGATTCGCCAGCCGGATGATCAACTGGTCGAGACGCTCGAGATCGACCGCGAACTCCGGGTTCACAGGTTCAAACTCGAAAACTGTTGTGAGGTACCGCCATCGGTGCCCTCGTAGGCATCGGACTGCACCCCCAACTCCTCCGCCATCCCATCCAGCGCCTGCAGAATCTTCAGTCCGCCGTCGCGCAGCTCGGTCCAGCCACCGGAAAACTCGTCCGACGCGTCACCGCGCCACCCATCCGCGAGTAGCGCATCGACCTCCGTGCCGGCGGAATCCAACCCCGCGCGAAGGTTCCGGGCGATATCTGCAACGAATCGACCGACCGCCCGCACTTCCTCGGGCACAACCTGGATCTCACCGGACGGATTCGGATTTCCCCCTGAATCGACCATGCCCGCGAAATTACCAGAATCGGTCTCGACACTCAGGGCACGTGACGGACTCTTCCGGGAGGTACAGCACTGATTGATACTGCTGCCGATGCCATCACCGTTCTTCGCCTGTCAATATGTCCGCGCTTGGCCTGTACGCATCGCCGCCGGCCGCCGAACGGGCCGCGAGGCGCAACTCGTCTTTACACAATCGGCACTACTTGGGTGACACATAGCGGGAGAGTGCATCGTCGAAAGGAGCCGCTGGACCCGGCCCGGTGACGACCACACTGACAAGAAAAGTGCCCTCACACCGGGATTTCGGTGTGAGGGTCAGTGTCGTCGAAAAGTATCGTAAAACCAGTCAAATCGGGCATACCGAACGGATATAACCCCTGGTGGAGCTAAGGGGACTCGAACCCCTGACCCCCACACTGCCAGTGTGGTGCGCTACCAGCTGCGCCATAGCCCCGGATATCTGCCGCCGGTTCCCCGGCTGCCTGAACGAAGTTACACCACGGGTGCGCCGGGCACCAAATCGCCTGGATTCCGGGTGAACGGCCAGGTCATGGTGCCAGGTGCTGGACCCATTCCGGCTCGTTGACGTCGATCTTGGTAGTGCCGTCGAACACACTCGGGGTGGCGGCGGCGCCGTCGAGGGCCGCGGTCAGGGCGTCGAGGGTGGCGGCGGCCTGGTCGGTCACCTGGCCGCGGCGGGCGCCGCCGGTGATGCAGTCGCGGGCGGGGCCGGTGGCGCCGGATTCGGTCGCGATGGTGAGCAGTTCGTCGTCGGTGAGTTCGGAGTCTTCGTCCGGCTGGCGGGTGGTGAACAGGGTGTCGTGGAATTTTGAGTAGGTGACGCCGGAACCGGAGTCGGCGACGCACTGGAGGGCGGCGATGGCGCGGGTGGAGTAGTCGCCACTGGACGATTTGGGGTCGAGGAAGTTGACGAAGCGGTAGTGGACGGCCAGTTTGCCCTCGTCCAGCTTCTGTGCGATTTCCTGGCCGTAGAGGGTTTCCAGGGTGCCGCAGGACGGGCACATGGGGTCTTCGTAGACCTCGATCGTCTTGGGGACCTCGGGGCGGCCGAGCCGGACGCCGCCGTCGCTCTGCAGGGCTGCCGTGACGGCCTCGTCGCGGACCGTGCCGTATCCCTCGTTGCGGACCTCGACCTGCTGGTCGCCGCCCCAGCGGTAGGCGAACACGACGATCAGCGCGATGAGGACCAGGGCCAGCGCGCCGAGGGCGTAGGTGGTCCGGTTGGACATCGGCCGCGGGGTGTAATCGGACGGCTTGTTGCTCACGCGACCACTCTGCCGCATCCGGGCGAACCGGTCACGCACGAATCGTTGCGGTCCGGGTCAGCTGTGGTTTTCCGACCCGCTCTCGGCCGGTGTGGAGCCGGGGCGGCCCACGACGGTGGAGTCGGCGCCGGAGGTCTTCGCCAGCGAGACGCCGGAGTACACGGTCGCGCGGTCGGGGTCCGGTGCGGCGGGCGCGCGATCCATCGGCTCGGGCACGATCAGCCAGGCCAGCGCGGCGCCGGCGAGCAGCGAACCGGTGACGGCCAGACCGGCGCCGTAGGACAACCGCTGGGCGATGGCACCGACCACGATCGGCCCCAGGACCGTGCCCAGGTCCTGGGCCATCTGGAAACCCGCGAGCATGGTGCCGCCGCGGGCGCGGTTGCCGATGATATCGCCGACGGCGGCCTGCTGGGCCGGGGTGAGCAGGCCGGATCCGATACCGGCGACGAACGAGGTGGCCAGCAGCCAGGTGAGGGTGGGTGCCAGGCCGAGG
This sequence comes from Nocardia grenadensis, assembly GCF_050942415.1. Taxonomy (NCBI): domain Bacteria; kingdom Bacillati; phylum Actinomycetota; class Actinomycetes; order Mycobacteriales; family Nocardiaceae; genus Nocardia; species Nocardia grenadensis. Next base: position 5,059,404 of record NZ_CP192054.1, read on the forward strand.
CCGGTGGTGCCGACGGCGCACACCAGCGCACCGGAGATCAGCAATGGGCGGCGGCCGTAGCGGTCGGACAACCGCCCGGAGAAGAACAGCACGGTGGCATTGCCGGCCGCGAACACGGTGAGCGCGACACCGGCCATCCCGGCCGACTGGCCCAGCACTTCGACCACCAGCAGTGGAACGAGCGCCATCCGGACCCCGAACACCGCGGCTCCGCTGGCGAAATTGGAGAACAGTGCCGCCCGGTACTCGGGGCGCGCGAGCCCCTGCCGGAAGCTGACGGTGGCGATATCGCGGCCGGTGTCGGATTCGGTGATGCGGGAATCGCGCAGATTGAAATAGACGACCGCGACGGCGAGCAGTAGCGCCACCGCGTAGATGAGGAAGGGGGCGCGCAGACCGAAGCCGGCCAGCGCGCCGCCGATCAGTGGGCCGGACAGGCCGCCGATGAGGAAACAGGTGGACCACAGTCCGGTGACCCGCCCCCGTTCGGTCGGTGGGGAGAGCCGGATCACCAGCGCCATGGACGAGACGGTGAACATGGTCGACCCGACCCCGCCCAGCGAGCGCAGCACCATCAGCTGCCAATAGGTCTGGGCGAAGGCGCTCGCGCCGGTGGAGATCGCCACGATGAGCAGGCCGATCAGATAGATCCGCCGCTCCCCCAGCAACTGCACGAGCCGGCCGCTGACCGGCGCGAACAGCAGCCGCATGGCGGCGAAGGCACTGACGATGGCGGAGGCGGCCGCGACGCCCACCCCGAAGCTGAGCGCGAACTGCGGCAGCACCGGGGACACCAGGCCGAACCCCATGGCGATACAGAAGGCGGCGCCGACCAGCACCCATATCTCGCTGGGTAGCGGCGGCTTGCCCGAGGTATTCGGGGACCGCCGAACCGTGCGCGGACGCCGGAATCCCGGCTTTCGCCCCCCGACCTGCCCACCCGTTCCGTGCGCGTTCCCGGATCCGGGTCGATCATCTGCCAGGGCCTCACCACTCACCCCGGCAGTCAACGCCGGGGTGGACCCGACAATTCCCCGCGCCGGCGCGGGGTTCACCGAGAGGAGCGGTCCGCGGGGGTCGCGGGGGCGAGACGGCCGCTTCCGGCTCCCTGCCCTTTCCCGGCGCTCATCTCAGGGCCGGCGCAGCCCGTACTGTTGGCCGGCCCCTGGCTCCAGGCGATCCTTTTTCAGGACCGGCCCGCTCGCCGGACCGCACTATCGCCCGACCCCGGCTCGGGGAATCTTTCGCGGCCGGCCCGGGCTCGTCGTCTCGCCCTACCCGGCGAGCAGCCCCGGCTCCGGGTCCCATTCCTCGATCGGCCCCGGGCGGCGTCTTCCCGGGCCGATCCGGGCGGCGTCGACCCGGACCGGCCCCGACCCCGCTGCTACCCGTCGGCCAGTACCCGCCCGACCATCTCCCGGGCTTCCTCCTGGACCTGCGCGAGGTGCTCGGCGCCGTGGAAGGACTCGGCGTAGATCTTGTACTTGTTCTCGGTGCCCGACGGCCGCGCGGCGAACCAGGCGTTCTCGGTGCTCACTTTGAGTCCACCCAGCGCGGCGCCGTTGCCCCGGGCCCGGGTGGCGATATCGGTGATGGGTTCGCCCGCGATCTCGTCGCCGGTCACCTGCTCGGAGCTGAGACCGGCGAGCAGTTCCTTCTGGGCGGGGTCGGCGGGAGCATCGATCCGGGCGTAGGCGGGGCTGCCGTAGCGGCGTTCCAGTTCGTGGTAGCGGGTCGAGGGGCTCTGCCCGGTGACCGCGGCGATCTCGGCGGCCAGGAGGGCCAGCAGGATTCCGTCCTTCTCGGTGGTCCATACGGTGCCGTCCATCCGGAGGAACGATGCGCCCGCGCTCTCCTCACCGCCGAAGGCGAGGCTGCCGCTGAACAGTCCCGGCACGAACCATTTGAACCCGACCGGGACTTCGTACACGTCGCGGCCCAGCACACTCACCACCCGGTCGATCATCGAGGAGGTGACCGCGGTTTTACCGATCTTGGTGAGCGCGTCCCAGCCGCGCCGGTTGGCCACCAGGTATTCGATGGCCACCGCGAGGAAGTGGTTCGGGTTCATCAGGCCGCCGTCCGGCGTGACGATGCCGTGCCGGTCGGCGTCGGCGTCGTTTCCGGTGGAGATGTCGTAGTCGTCGCGGATCGCCACCAGCGAGGCCATGGCGTGCGGGGACGAGGGATCCATCCGGATCTGACCGTCGCTGTCGAGCGTCATGAACCGCCAGGTGGGGTCCACACTCGGGTTCACCACTTCCAGGTCGAGGTCGTAGCGCTGCCCGATCTCCTCCCAGTAGTCGACGCTGGCACCACCCATGGGGTCGGCGCCGAGCCGGATCCCCGCGCCCCGGATGGCATCCAGGTTCAGTACCGCGGGGAGGTCGGCGATGTAGTGGTCGAGGTAGTCGTAGCGCTGCACCGAGTCCATCGCCCGGGTGAGCGGAGCACGCTTCACCTCGGCCAGGCCGCCGCGCAACAGTTCGTTGGCGCGTTCGGCGATGCTGTCGGTGGCGCCGGTATCGGCCGGGCCGCCGTGCGGGGGGTTGTATTTGATGCCACCGTCGCGCGGCGGGTTGTGGGAGGGAGTCACCACGATGCCGTCGGCCTGGGGCCGGGCGCCGTCCCGGTTGTGGCGCACCACCGCGTGACTCAGCGCGGGGGTCGGCGTGTAGCGGCCGCGGGAATCGACCACGGCACCGATCTCGTTGCCGGCCAGTACTTCCAGGACCGTGGTCCACGCGGGTTCGGACAGTGCGTGGGTGTCGCGGGCGAGATAGACAGGTCCGGTGATGCCCCGGGTCGCCCGGTATTCGACCACAGCCTGGGTGATGGCGAGGATATGCGCCTCGTTGAAGGTGCCGTCCAGACTCGAACCACGGTGCCCGGAGGTACCGAAGATCACCCGCTGGGTGGGTTCGGCCGGGTCGGGTACCCGGCTGTAGTAGGCGGTCACCAGCCCCGGAACATCCACCAGATCGCCGGGGCGGGCGGGCCGTCCGGCTCGATTATGGGCCATGCCCGGGTCTCCCTTCGTGGTCGGCCGCACGCGGCTGGTCATCGTGATCACCCGAACGGCCCTGCGGCCGCGTCCGGTGCTCCGGACCTTCCCGACACCATCATGACCCGACCCCTCTCGCTCGTACCGTACTGCGTTCAGCTCGTGCCGTACTGCGTTGCCACACCGTGCCTTCCGGCCACCGCACCGGCGGGCGGACCGGGCCGCGACGGTAGCAGGATGGGCACACCACCACTCGGACCGGACCTCACACCGGCGGCTACCGGTCCGAGAAGTGTACGAACCCGGCCGGGGTGGCCGGAAAGGGTGGTGAACCTGCCGCTCGCGCGGCACCGGCAACCGTCCGGCGGGTCCTGGATGGATGCCGATGCCGGTGACGAGCAGCTACCGTCATATCGGGCGGAGGGGGCCGGCCGCGGTGGAACCGCCGAATCGACGGCGCCGCAAATGGTCCCGAGCGCACCGGGATCGATTCGGCCGGATCGAAACCGATTCCGGTTACGGTCGAGCAGGTCAAGACCGCCGAACCGGGTCCGATGCCGATCCGGCGGCGCTGAGCTCCCGCAATCCGAATCTCCGCGCTTTTTCCCCATCGGCCGCCCTCTTCCCCTAGAGTTGGACGTGTGACCAAGTTATGGGTGAACTGGGCCGGTGATCAGCAATGCACACCGGCTCGCCTGTGCGCGCCGCGCGATCACGCGGAACTGGCCGCCGAACTCGCCCGCGCGGCCGAGGAGGGACACCGGGTCCGCGTCGCGGGCTCGGGCCACTCGTTCACCGATACCTGCCTCACCGACGGCGTTCTGCTCGACCTGTCCCGGATGAACCGCGTCCTCGAGGCGGACTCGGCGACCGGTCTGGCCCGGGTACAAGCGGGGACGACCCTGGCGACACTGAACGCCCGGCTCGACGACTACGGCCTGGCATTTCCCAATTTGGGCGATATCGATGTCCAGACCATCGCGGGCGCCACCGCCACCGGCACCCACGGCACCGGCGGCCGGCTACCCAATATCTCCGCCGCCCTGCACGCGGTGGAACTGATGACGGCCGACGGCCATATCGTCGAACTGACCGAGGAGTCCACCCCGCAGGCCTGGCGTGCCGCCCGGGTCGGACTCGGGGCCCTGGGCGTGGTCACCGCGTTCACTCTGAAACTCGTCCCCTCGTTCGTCCTCGAAGGCGTCGAACGCCCGGTCCCGGTCGACGAAGTACTGGCCGATCCGGACTCGTATATCGACGGCAACGACCATTTCGAGTTCTACATGTTCGCGCACAGCCCGATCGCCATGACCAAGCGCAACAACCGCGTCGACCTTCCCGCCGCGCCGCGCCCCGAGCTGGTGGACTGGTTCGCCGATACCCTGCTGTCCAACCACGCCTTCAACGCGCTGTGCCGGCTCGCCCGCCGCCGGCCCGCGCTCATTCCGTGGATCCAGCGCGGCGCCGCCTACGCGGGCAGCTACCGCCGCCAGGTCGATCGCTCCTACCGGGTGTTCACCAGCCCCCGGCTGTTCCGCTTCACCGAAATGGAATACGCGATCCCCCGCGAGCATTCCGTCGCGGCGATCCGGGAGATCAAAGAGACCGCGCGACGTTTCGACAGCCCGATGCCGATCGAGGTGCGCTGGGTGGCGGGTGACGACGCGTTCCTCTCCCCCGCGGGCGGACGCGCCACCTGCTATATCGCGGTGCATCAGTACCAGGGCATGGACCACGAGCCGTTCTTCCAGGCGTGCGAGGCGGTCTTCGACCGCTACGACGGCCGCCCGCACTGGGGCAAACGCCACTATCAGACCGCGGACACACTGCGCGGCCGCTATCCCGACTGGGACCGCTTCGCGGCGGTGCGCCGGCGCTACGACCCCGACGGCCGGTTCGCCAACGCCTATCTGGACCGGGTCCTCGGTCCGGTGTCAGCGACCGAGGATACGGTCGACCAGCTCGGGTAGTGCGGTGCCGATCGGTTCGCGCACGACCTCGGTCGCGAGCGAATCGTAGGGCGTGGGTTCGGCATTGACGATGACGAGATCGGCACCGGCCGATACCGCCCGCCCGCACAGTGAGGCCGCCGGCTCCACCTGCAACGAGGTCCCCACCGCCAGGAAGATCTCGGCCGTCTCGGCGGCCAGCGTCGCTTTGATCAGCGTGCGGTGATCGAGGGCCTGGCCGAACATGATGACATCGGCCTTGAGGACTCCCCCGCATTCCGGGCAGGGTGGATCCGCCTCACCGCCGGCCACCCGCTCCAGCGTGGCGGCCATGGTGGCGGTGTAGTCGCACTGCACACAGACGACGTCGAACATGTTGCCGTGGATTTCCACCACCCGCTGCGGGGTGGATCCGGCACGCTGATGGAGCCTGTCGATGTTCTGGGTGACGATGGTGAGCGCCCGGCCCGCTCGTTCGAGGTCCACCAGCGCGCGGTGGGCGCCGTTCGGTTCGGCCGCCCACGCGGGGTTGTCCCGGCGGGCGAGCCACGATTTCTCGCGAAGTGCCGGATCGGCCAGGTAGTGGTCGTAGGTCGACAGCAGTTCGGCGATGGGGTCTTCGGTCCAGACCCCGCGCGGTCCGCGGAAATCGGGGATACCGCTGTCGGTGGAGATTCCGGCGCCGGTGAGTGCGGCGATCCGGCCGGCGCGTGCATGCCAGTCGGTCACCGCCCCGCCTCCGGCCCGCCGCGCGCCGCGCGGGGCAGCGTCACCCGAGGGGTTGGATTGCACATGCCACGAGCTTAAGCAGCCGGGACCGCACATGCCTTCGAACAGGCTCCGGTCAATCGTTAGCAAACAATTTGCTGCATTTCAATTCGGCTTCCAGAGCCCGTGAAATCCTCTGTTCGCAATAGTCGCCCATAAACCGACCCAAAGTCTTTTAACAGGCATTTTTTCCGAAAGATCACGAGCTCATCGCACAATTGCACGATTTCACCGGCGCCGCCGTGATCGCCGTCTCTTGATTTGCTGAGCGGTTTCCAGGAGGAGATTTATCCGTTACTGTTAACACATCCACACCGCCACCGAAACGGAGGTTCTGCCATGGCTCGCCACCGCATTCCCCGTCCGGCAGACTCGCGGGTCGGATACCATATTCCGAGTGATTACGGCAGTCACGGTTTGGTAACTCACGCCGCCGGGTACACCGAAGATATGACAGCATTGCGCAACCGACCCACCCGGATCGCCGGCATGGAATGGGGCACCGCACTGCTGGCCCTCGCCACGTGCCTCATCTTCAGCACCAGCATCGCCGCCATCACACAATCCTTCGCGGCCGCACTGGTCGCCACCGCGAGCATTCTCCTCGGCCTCGGTATCGCCCTGCGAATCCTCAGATAAGCTCACCGGCCCCAATTCGCGCGCCCCGCCCACGAATATCTGCCCGCGCGGCTAGTCTGCGAGCATGGTATCCGGGGACGGGTCCGACGACACCATCGGCGGAGACGAGAGCGGTACCTCCGGCGAAGCGGCCGATGGTCCACCGCGGCGCCGGCGCGGAGACGCGGCAGTCGAGAGCGGCTGGCTCGATCGCCGGACCCGGCCGTATGCCACCGGCAGGCCCCGGCTCTCCACCGCCCTGCTGATCCTGGCCTTCGCCGCTGTGCTCGTTCTGTATCTGATCCTGCAACCCGGCTGACCAGCGACCGGGAATAATCCGGTTGCCGCGGCCGCTTAAGGTTGTCGTTATGAAGGAGAACGGGCGCAAGGTCATCGCGACCAACCGCCGGGCACGGCACAACTACACGATCCTGGACATCTACGAGGCCGGGATCGCGCTGGTCGGTACCGAGGTCAAGAGTCTGCGTGAGGGCAAGGCCTCACTGGTGGACGCCTTCGCGACCGTAGACAACGGCGAAGTGTGGCTACGGGGCCTGCACATCCCGGAGTTCAGCCACGGCACCTGGACCAACCACGCACCGCGCCGGGTCCGGAAGCTGCTGCTGCACAAACGGGAGATCGAGCGCCTGGTCGGCAAATCGCGCGAGGGCAACCAAACCCTCGTCCCGCTGTCGATGTACTTCTCCGACGGCAAGGTGAAGGTGGAGCTGGCCCTCGCCAAGGGTAAGCAGGATTACGACAAACGGCAGGATCTGGCCCGGCGGACCGCCGAACGCGAGGTCACCCGCGAGCTCGGCCGCCGCATCAAGGGCATGCGTTGAGCAGTCCCGGCGGCACCGGGAAAAAGGAATGAACCACGGTGGGTCAGGTGTTAACATGACTAGCCCGGCAAGGTGCCGGGACGTACGGGGCTGAACGGTTTCGACTGCGTACGTAGATTCAGGGGAAGCGTGTCGGTGCAGGCAAGAGACCACCGTAAGCGTCGTTGCAACCAATTAAGCGCCGATTCCAATCAGCGCGAGTACGCTCTCGCTGCCTAAGCGATAGCGTCTCTGTCGGCCCGAGGTTCGCCCTCGGCTTCGGTGCCGGCATCAGCTAGAGGGCTCACCGCGCGACTCGGTCGCGGAGTAGTGCGGGACATCCAACAGCGACTGGGATCGTCATCCCGGCTTGTTCGCGAGACCGGGAGATCCGAGTAGAGGCACAGCGAACTGCACACGGAGAAGCCTTGATGACGCGGCGGAGGACCCGGGTTCGATTCCCGGCAGCTCCACCAAAGGCCCGCAGGTCACCGACCTGCGGGCCTTTTCTGTGCGCTGGTACCGGCGAGTGCTCCGCGAGGCCGGGCCGATCCGGCGGTGGCGCACGGACCGGAACGCCGCAATCCGGTGCGCGTCGAGGATCTCGACGCACGGTTCCCGGGCGTGCTGAATCCGGTCGCGGGCTGGGAGCCGCCGACGGTCATGCATTCCTGTTACCCATCTTTTCTGTAACCCATCGTCCCACTAATGTGTATCATCACAGGTTCCGGTACACCGCCTGCCGCGACGCGTCGCCGCTGGTACCGGTGACGATCGAGGAGGATCGATGAGGCTGTTCGGTACTGCCGCCCCCGTCCGGGCGACCGATCCGGGAGACATCGCGTTGCACGCGCGCGATGTGCGCTTCGACTGGGCCGAGATCCCACTGCACTGGATGACCGCCGAACCCATCGCCTCCCATGTGATGAACTCGCTCAACCTCCTGCTACCCGAAGGCGAACGCAGTTTCCTGACCACTTTCGGCGAAGCCCTCCCGTTCGTGCGGGACGAGAAACTGCGCGAGGATATGCTCGGCTTCATCGGCCAGGAGTCGACGCACGCCGAAACTCACGCCGGCTCGCACGATATGCTGCTCACCGCCAACGGTATCGATCCGCGGCCGTTCCTGCGGCAGGCGGAATACCTGTTCCGCAAAACCGTCGGCCCCCGGCAGGGGACCGGGACCCGGGCCGGGCGCCAGCAGCTGGTCGACCGGCTCGGGGTCATCGCGTCGCTGGAACACTTCTTCGCGTTCCTCGGCGACTGGGTGCTCAACAGTGACCTGGAACAGTTCGACGCCGACGCGCGCATGCTCGACCTGTACCGCTGGCACGGCGCCGAAGAAGTGGAACACCGCAATGTGGCCCACGATGTCGCCGAATACTTCGGCGTGGGCTACTTCCGGCGCGGCGCGCTGATGCTGCTGGTCTTCCCGTCGTTCCTGGTACTGCTGGTGCGCGGCACCAAATATCTGGTGCACCGGGACCCGTCCCTGCCCGACCTGGGCTATCCGCGGCTGCTGCTGCGGATCTTCGGCGCCATGCGGCGCGGTGCGCTACCCGGCGTCCCCGCCCTGCTGATCAGTGCGCTGTCGACGTTCCGGCCGGGATACAGCCCGGAATCGGTGGGTTCCACCGCGCAGGCGATCGCCTATCTGGCGCAGTCCCCGGCCGCCCGGGCGGCCTCGTGACCGTCGCCGGCCCGCATCCGAGGGCGTCGCTTCCGCTACCGGCCGACCTATACGGCAGGCCGCGTCGCGACCGGACCCTGCGGCTGCTCGACGCCGTGGTGGACGCCCGCATGCGCTGGACCGCCCTCACCAATCGGCGCGAGCCGACATCGCGCGCGGACGACAGACGGCTCGGTGTCCGCGTCGTCGAGCGGCGGATCCGGGCGCACGACAACGAGGTGGTGAGCCTGCGGCTGGCCGCGGCCGACGGCCGGGCCCTGCCGAGGTGGCGACCGGGCGCACATCTGGATGTGGAACTGCCTTCCGGGCGGCTGCGCCAGTACTCGCTGTGCGGGGACCCCGCCGATACCCGGACCTACCGGATCGCGGTCCGGCGCATCCCCGACGGCGGCGGAGGCTCCGAGGAGGTGCACCGGTCGTTGCGGGTCGGATCCGCGCTGACGGTGCGGGGCCCACGCAATGCGTTCCCGTTCGCGGTACCGGGCCACGGATCTCCGGCCACCCGGCTACGGTTCGTGGCCGGAGGTATCGGTATCACCCCGATCCTGCCGATGATGCGACTGGCCGACTCCCTCGGCATCGACTGGACCGCGCTGTACACCGGACGTGCCCGCGAGACCCTGCCCTTCCTCGACGAGGTCGAGTGCTTCGGCGATCGGGTCGCCGTGCGCACCGACGACCGATCCGGGCTGCCCACCGGTGCCGAACTGGCGGACGGCGTGGACCGGGGTACCGCGGTGTACTGCTGCGGTCCGGCACCGATGCTCGGTGCGGTCACCACCGCCCTGCGCGGGGTCTCGGGTGTGGAACTGCATTTCGAACAGTTCTCGGCGCCGCCGATCGTGGACGGGGTGCCGTTCGAGATCGAATTGGCCCGCAGCGGCGAGGTACTCGCTGTCCCGGCCGACCGGTCCGCCCTGGACGTATTGGTGGCGCACCGCCCCGACCAGCCGTACTCGTGCCGCCAGGGTTTCTGTCGCACCTGCCGGGTACGGGTCCTGTCCGGTACACCCGACCACCGCGATTGCGTCCTGACCCCGGCCGAACGTACCGCCGGTGACCTGCTGGCATGCGTATCACGCTGTGCGGGTGACCGTCTGGTACTCGACCTCTAGCATTCCGTGAGCACCGAGGAGTAAGCGTGACCGAATCCGGCAACGAACCCATCGCGACCCGGCGCACGGTGCGCAGCGGCGCCTTCGACCTCGCGGTCTACGAGTACGGCGACCCCGCCGCCGATACCGTGGTGCTGGTCCACGGCTGGCCCGATACGAGCCACCTGTGGCACGGGGTGATCCCGCTGCTGGCCGATCGATTTCACGTGGTGGCCTATGACACCCGCGGTCACGGCGCCTCCACCCGCACCGGCCGGGTCGCCGATTTCCGGCTCGCGGAACTGGCCGCGGACTTCTTCGCGGTCGCCGACGCGGTCAGCCCCGACCGGCCGGTCCACGTCCTCGCGCACGACTGGGGTTCAGTCCAGGTCTGGGAGGCGGTCTGTGAGCCGCGGGCGGGCGGGCGCATCGCCTCATTCACCTCGGTCTCCGGCCCCAACCTCGACCACCTGGGCAAATGGGTGCGCGACCGGCTCGGCCGGCCCGGCCCGCGCAATATCTGGCAGCCTTTCACCCAGTTGCTGTCCTCGGCCTACACCGGGTTCTTCATGACCCCCGGTCTGCCGCGACTGGCGTTCGGCCTGCTCGCCACCGAGCACCGCTGGCGCCGGGTCATCCAGCTCATGAACGACACCGAACCGTCGACGATCTCCTTCGCCCCGACACTGAAGCGGGATATGGTCGACGGTCTGCTCATCTACCGCGCGAATATTTTCGCGCATCTGCTGAATCCGCGCGAACGCACCACCGACGTACCGGTCCAGCTCATCGTCGCCGGTCGCGATATCGCCGTGCGGCCGGCCGGTTACGACGATACGGGCCGGTGGGTCTCCCGGTTGTGGCGCCGCGATATCCCCGCCGGACACTGGATGCCGTTCTCCCATGCCGCGCTACTGGCCACCGCCACCACGGAATTCGTGGAGGCACTGCGCAACGGCGAGGTCGCCGTCGGGGTCACGGTGCCACGGTCCGGCGCGCAGCCGTCGCGCTGATCGCGGGCGATCCGGCCCACCGGCACGAACCGACCTGCTCCGGGCCGCTCACGACACGGCGGGTCGCCGGGTGGCGCGCCGGAAGCGTTCGCCCCAGACCCGGATGTGCTCGACCAGTTCCGGGGGTTCCAGAACCTGGAACTCGGCGTCGAGCGATCCCAGTGTCAGGGCGGGCCAGTCCAGCGAATCGGTGGTCATTGTGATCCGGCAGCTGCCCGCGTCGATCTCCTCGACACTGCCCCAGCGTCCGAGACGCTGCCGCACCGACTCCACCGGGGCTTCGACCAGTGCCTCGATCCGATGCAGATGCGGCATATTGTCCACGCCGGAACGGACGAACTCCGCGGCGTCCGCGGTGGGCAATTCCCGTGGTCGGAAACGCGCCCCGTCACCCGCCGGGCCGGTGAGCCGGTCGACCCGGAAACTGCGCCAATCGTGGCGGGTCAGGTCGAAGGCCACCAGGTACCAGCGCCGGCCCAGAGCGACCAGGCGGTGCGGTTCGACATGCCGGACGCTTCGGCGGCCGTCGGCGGCGGTGTAGGTGAAACGCAACCGCTCGCTGTCGCGGCAGGTCAGGGCCACCGTGGCGAGCGACGCCGGATCGAGGGCGGCGGAACGGTCGCCGCCCCAGCCCGCGGGCACCGTCATGGCCCGGATCGCCTCCACCCGTTTACGCAGCCGGGGCGGCATCACCTGCACTACCTTCGCCAGCGCGCGTACCGAGGACTCCGCGACGCCCTCCACCATGCCCTGCGTCGCGAACTGCAGTCCGACCACGAGTGCCACGGCTTCGTCGTCGTCGACCATCAGCGGCGGTAGCGCCGCCCCGGCGGCGAGCTGGTAGCCGCCGTCGACACCGCGTTGCGCTTCCACCGGATACCCCAGATCGCGCAGCCGGTCGATATCGCGCCGCAGGGTCCGCGGCGAGACTCCCAGCCGCTGCGCCAGCTCGGTGCCGGGCCAGTATTTGTGGGTCTGCAGCAGCGACAGCAGGCGCAGCGTCCGCGTGCTCGTATTGGCCATACCATCGATTGTTCTCGAATTGCGGTCGGTTATTGGCCGCTGGGTCCGGATTTCGCCGATGACCGGTCGGCACCACGAGTTCGCCGCCGTTCCAGGCCCGGCGCCCCGGCTAGTGCGTTCCGAGTGCCCGCAGTGATACGCCGGTGATGGTGTCGGCGAAGATTGAGCCGTCGGCGTGCTTACGGCCGTAGACCATGATCGGGGCACCCTCGGCGATCGCCTCGATGGTGGTGGCGATCAGCACGTAGATCTTGGTGTGGTCATCGGTGTGCACCACGACCTCCGAATGGCTGATCTCGCTCTTCACAGTGAGCGTGCTGCCGTCGTTGGTGAGCACCTTCCCCCATACGAAACCGGCCCCGATATCGGGGGATTCCGCAGCCGGTGCCGCGGTCTCGCGGGACGCCATGGTCGAGGCAGCGATGGCCGCGGTCGGGGCGGCGGCCGAGTCGGAATCGGTCGTCCGCCCGAGGTAGAAGAATCCCACGGCGAGCAGCACAGCCATCCCGAGGCACAGGCCGAGCAGCGCGTGGCCGCCGACGGGAAGCAGTTCCAGAGCTTCGGCGTCCGGTCCGGTCCACACCGGATTCACGGTCTCGGGAGGCGGGCCCGCATGATGGGGCACTCGCGCCGTCGCCGCCGGGCCGGCCGGTATCCGGGCCGGGTGCGGCACCGGCGGATCGGGCACGGTCCACCGCCGTCCGCCGTCGTCGACAGCGGATTCCGTGGGCCGGCGTTCCGCCGGCGCCTGCTCGGCGAGGAGATCCGTGGATCGGTCCCGCTTCGGGTCGAATTCCGGTCGGCCGAGTGCCGAGGGTGATGCACTCGGCGCGGGGCCCGGCCCGCGGCCGGGCGGGCACTCGGCTAGATCGTCCTCGCTGTCGGACTCGGCGTCCTCGGCCCGCATATCGGCCGCGAGGCCGGAGTCGTGCGCGGCGGTTCCGAGTAGCCGCACCGAGTCGAGCGACCCGGTAGCTGCCGGGCGATTGCGGTGCGCCCGAGACCTCGCGGCCCGGATGACTCCCGGGTCCAAACTGCCGAACTGGTCGGCGGACAAGCCCGCGCGGTGGCGCGACCGCGACCACGGAGTGTGCTTGTTGGACATACTGCCAGGTTAGGTCCTCTGTTCAGGCCCCTATCGTCACTGACGGGAGGAATCATAGGATGAAAGCGGCTCTGTCACAGCAGGTTCCGCCCACCCTTGGCTCATCCGGCCGCCAGCACCTCGAGAACCTGCTCCCCGTAACGGGACAGCTTGTTCTCGCCGACACCGTTCACCGTGCCCAGCTCCCGCAGATCGGCAGGCTTGCGGGCGGCGATATCGCGGAGGGTGGCATCGTGGAACACCACGTACGCGGGAACACCCTGTTCCTTGGCGGTGTCGGCCCGCCACTGCCGCAATTTCTCGAACAGCGCGGTATCGGCGGTATCGAGATCGGCAGGCGCGGCTCGGCCGGATTTCGCGCTGCGCGCCGCTCGCGCGGGGGTGGGCCGCTCCGGTTCACGGCGTAGCGCGACGGTCCGGCCGTCGAAGAGCACGGCTTCGCTGGCCTCGGTCAGGGTGAGCACCCCGTAATCGCCGTGGACCGCGAGCAGCCCCTGGGCCAGCAGCTGCCGAACCACCCCCCGCCACTGGGTGTCACGCAGATCGGTGCCGACGCCGAACACGCTGAGTTCGTGGTGGTCGTACTGCTGCACCTTCTGGTTCTTCTTGCCGAGCAGGATATCGATGAGATGACCCGCGCCGAAGCTCTGCCCGCGCTCCCGTTTCAAGCGCAGTACCGCCGAGAGCAGTTTCTGCGCGGCCACGGTGCCGTCCCACGATTCGGGCGGGTTCAGGCAGGTATCGCAATTGCCGCACGGCTGCGGCGACTGACCGAAGTAGGCCAGCAGCCGGGCCCGGCGACAGTCGACCGTCTCGCACAGGGCGAGCATCGCGTCCAGGTGTAGCTGCAACTGACGGCGGTGCGCGGCATCTCCGTCGGAGGTCTCGATGAGTTTGCGCTGCTGCACCACGTCCTGCAGGCCGTAGACCATCCACGCAGTGGACGGCAGCCCGTCCCGCCCGGCACGTCCGGTCTCCTGGTAGTAGCCCTCGACGGATTTGGGCAGATCGAGGTGGGCGACGAACCGCACATCGGGTTTGTCGATACCCATACCGAAGGCAATGGTCGCCACGACCACCAGGCCCTCCTCGCGCAGGAAGCGCGCCTGGTTCTCCGCGCGGGTACGGTTGTCCAGGCCCGCGTGGTACGGGACGGCCCGGATACCGTTCTCGGTGAGGAACGCGGCGGTCTTCTCGACGGAGTTTCGGGACAGGCAGTAGACGATGCCGGCGTCGCCGGGATGCTCGGCGCGCAGGAACTCCAGGAGCTGCCGATCGGGCCGGTTCTTCGGTTCGATGCGGTACTGGATATTCGGCCGGTCGAAACTGGCCACGAAGCGGCGGGCACCGCCCAGATCGAGCCTGGTGATGATCTCGTCGCGGGTCTTCTCGGTGGCGGTCGCGGTGAGCGCGATCCGGGGCACGTCGGGCCAGCGTTCGTGCAGCACGGACAGCGCCAGATAGTCGGGCCGGAAATCGTGACCCCACTGCGAGACACAATGCGCCTCGTCGATCGCGAACAGCGCGATCCGGCCCCGGTCGAGCAGTTGGGCGGTGGATTCCATCCGCAACCGCTCCGGCGCCAGATACAGCAGATCGAGTTCGCCGGCCGCGAACTGCGCTTCCACGGTGCGGCGTTCGTCCGGGAACTGGGTGGAGTTCAGGAAGCCGGCCCGCACCCCGAGCGCGCTGAGCGCGTCCACCTGGTCCTGCATGAGCGCGATCAGCGGGGAAACCACCACTCCGACGCCGGCGCGGACCAGCGCGGGAATCTGATAACACAGCGATTTGCCACCGCCGGTGGGCATGAGCACCAGTGCGTCGCCACCGCCGATCACCTGGTCGACGATCGCGCGCTGTTCGCCCCGGAAACTGTCGTAACCGAAGACCCGGTTCAGAATCCGCTGTGCCGCATCGGATTCGGCACCGGACTCGGGCACGGGCACGGGCGGGGCTTCGGGGGCTTCCACGCGGCCCATCCTACGAGCACCACCGGACAGCCTGCGGGGCGTCCGGCGCGGACGCCGAGGTCCTGCGCGTAGTGCACACATGTGGATGAACCGGGATCCGCCGCCACCGCCGACACCGTGACCAGGGGCGCGCCGAATCGCGCGGTACCGCCGTGGATCACTTAGGTTTGTCCGGTATGGCATCCAGAACACGATCGCGCGCCCGGTGGGCGATGTGCACCGCCGCAACGGCAGCAGCGGCCTGGGTGAGTGCGGTGCCCGCGCACGCACAGGAATTCCCGGCCATGTGCGCCGACGGCTGGCAGGCGACCACGATCGTCGAGGGGGTCGGCAATCTGGAGAACCTGGATTCCGACGGGGCCGGTGGCTTCTATGTCACCGGCATCGTCGACGGCTACCTCGCCCACGTATCGGCCGACGGGTCGTTCGAGAAGCTGGTCACCGGACTGCAGCATCCGGCAGGCGTCCGAGTGGCCGGGCGCTCGGTGTACTTCCTGACCGGCGACGGGGTGACAGATCCGCCGGGCACGCTACAGCGCTACGACCTCGACACCGGCGCGGTGACCGTGCTCCGCACCGGGCTCAACGGCCCGAACGGCCTGCTGTTGCTTCCCGACGGGGACCTGCTGATCAGCACGATCGGTCTGTCGCGGGCACCCACCGGAATCGCCCGGTACCGGCCGTCGACGGGTGCGTTCACGGAATCGTGGTCGCCGCTCCCGCTGACCAACGGCCTGGCCCTGGCCTCCGACGGGGAATCGATCTACACGGACAATCTGACCATGCGGATCTTCCGGATCCCCCTGGATTCGCCCGCCGAGGCGCAGGTGGTCGCGGGGCCGCCGAACCTGCTCACCGTTCCCGACGATATGGAGGCCACCCGCGCCGGTGACCTGTACGTCGCCGATCACGGAGTCGGCGCGATCTACCGGGTGGACCCGGCCACGGGGGCCGGATGCGCGATCATCGCGGGCCTGATCAGACGGCCCGACCCGGTCCGGACCGTGCCCGATGGCACCACGTCGGTGCGGATTGCCCGCGACGGCGAGTCGTGGGCACTGTTCGTGACGGGGATGGACGGGGCGCTGCGGCGGTTGAACCCGCCCCCGGATATAGATCTGACACCGGCCGACGCCACGCGTCGCTGATCAAAATTGCCGGCTCAGAGATAACTTTCGGAAGATCCGAACTGTCGCGCAATTGAGGTCGGAAAGTGGCCGCTGAGGGTCATATCGTGCTTCTCGAACACGGCATCCACCGAACCCTTACGGAAGGCGAAGACCTTGAGCGAGAACTCCACCCGCCCCCGGCCCGACACCGCCGCGCCCCTGTCCGGCGAACGCGCCGACCTGCTGGCCGAACTGCGGGCCGCGCGCTTCGTCCTGCGCTTCACCGCCCGCGAGCTGACCGAGGAACAGGCCGCGGCCCGCCCGACTCCCAGCACACTGTGCGTAGGTGGCCTGATCAAACATGTGACCGGGGTCGAGCGCGGCTGGGTGGATTTCATCGTCGACGGAATCTCTACCTCGAAGGATTTCGACGAACTGACGCCCGAGGATTTCGCGGCCCGGGAGAACGAATTCCGGATGCTGCCGGGTGAGACGCTCGCCGGGGTCCTCGCCGCCTACGATGAGGTGGCGCGCCGAACCGACGAGATGGTGGCCACCCTGCCCGATCTGGATGCGAAGTGGCCGCTGCCCAAGGCGCCCTGGTTCCAGGAAACCCACTGGTCGACGCGCCGGGTACTGCTGAACATCATCGCCGAGACCACGCAGCACGCGGGGCACGCGGACATCATCCGCGAGGCGATCGACGGCGCCAAGACCATGGGCTGACGGACCGGGAGGACCCCGCGCCCGCGCCGGGCGTGGGGCTCTGCCGCGTGCGGTAGGTCACCACTGTGCGTCGAGCGGGCGGTGGGGGCCGGCGGCCGCCCACTCCCGGGTGAGACGCGCCAGCTTCGCGGGCGCGACCTGCACACGCAGCGCGGCGATTCCCGTGGGAGCCATTTCGAGGCACAGGACGCCGTAGATTCGTCCGCTGACCTCGATCACGATCGCGGGATCGCCGTTGAGCACGGCCGCGTAGAAGGTGAGGTCGCCGCCGACGAAGGTGCGTTTGGCGCCGGTCGGGCGGAACAGCGTGCGCAGATAGCGGGCCACGGCGGCCGCACCCACCACCGGGCTCTTATGGGCCGGCACGGCGCCGCCACCGTCGGCCACGCTGACCACGTCACCGGTGAGCAGCCGGATCAGCGGCTCGGTATCGCCGCTGAGGGCGGCGGTGAGAAATTCGTCGGCGATCCGGCGCGCCGCCACCGCGTCGACCTCGATCCGGGACCGGCCGCCGAGATGCTGCGCGGCCCGGCGGTAGATCTGCTGGCAGTTCGATTCGGTGAGATCGAGGATCTCCGCGATCTCCCGGTGCGGATACCCGAACGCCTCGCGCAACACGTACACCGCGCGCTCGTTGGGGGTGAGCCGTTCCATCACGGTGAGCATCGCGAGCGAGACCGACTCGCGCTGCTCGGCGGTCTCGGCGGGACCGAGCATCGGGTTCCCGGCCAGGACCGGCTCCGGGAGCCACTGCCCGACATAGGTCTCCCGGCGGGCCCGCGCCGAGGTGAGCTGGTTGATGCAGAGGTTGGTGAGCACCTTCGTCAACCAGGCCTCGGGCATCTCGATCCGCTCCCGGTCCA
This sequence comes from Nocardia grenadensis, assembly GCF_050942415.1. Classification (NCBI taxonomy): domain Bacteria; kingdom Bacillati; phylum Actinomycetota; class Actinomycetes; order Mycobacteriales; family Nocardiaceae; genus Nocardia; species Nocardia grenadensis. Next base: position 5,077,157 of record NZ_CP192054.1, read on the forward strand.
CCGCGTGCCACCGCAGGAACGTTTCCTGGACCGCGTCCTCGGCATCGCCGGCCGACCCCAGCAGCCGGTAGGCGATCGCCTCCAGACGGCGTCGGGCCCCCTCGAAGAGATAGGCCTCGTGCGTGCTGAGCGACATCAGCCCATAGTCGGCCATAGACGCAGCTCGCGTCCACCGCCGCGGATCCGGGCGCAGCACGGTGCCGAACCCGGGCGGTCCCGGCCGGGCGCCACGGTGCGCTGCGGACTAGCCGCGGAGGCGGAGCAGAACCTGCTGGTGCAGCCGTCCGTTGGAGGCCACCGCGTCCCCGCCGTGCGGGCCGGCGCGACCGTCGAGGGCGGTGAAGGTGCCGCCGGCCTCGCGGATCAGGATGTCCAGCGCGGCCAGATCCCACAGCGACACCTCGGGTTCGGCCGCGATATCCACCGCCCCCTCGGCGACCAAGCAGTAGCTGAAGAAGTCGCCGTAACCGCGGACCCGCCACACCTCGTCGGTGAGGTCGATGAACTGCTCGCGCAGACCGCGGTCCCGCCAGCCGGACAGGCTGGAGAACGCGAGGCTGGCCGCACCGAGATCGGCGACGGCGCTGACCGTGATGGGCTGCGGCGCACCGGGATGGAAACTCGACCACGCGCCCTGGCCTGCCGCGGCCCACCAGCGGCGGGCCAGCGCGGGCGCGCTCACCACACCGACCACCGGCACACCGTCCTCCAGCAGGGCGATGAGAGTGGCCCACACCGGGACGCCGCGCACGAAATTCTTGGTGCCGTCGATCGGATCGACGACCCATTGCCGGCCGGTGAACTCGGCCGTGCCGCCGAATTCCTCGCCGAGCACCGCGTCCTCGGGGCGCCCGTGCCGCAGCATCCGGCGGATCGCCTCCTCCACGGCCAGATCGGCATCCGATACCGGAGTGAGGTCCGGTTTGGCATCGACCTTCAGGTCCAGCGCGCGGAACCGTTCCCGGGTGATCGCGTCCGCTTCGTCGGCCAGCCGCAATGCGAGTTCGAGGTCAGAGGAGTGAGCAGCCACACCCGAACACTATCGAGTCGGTCCGGGCGCGGCCGCGTGCCGTGCCGTCCTCCGTCCGTGGGGCGGTCCGCCGTCAGGCCGCCACCGCGCGGGCCGCCACCAGTGCCTCCGCCCACCAGTGCAGCCGATCCAGCATGACCTGGGCCGCGGCCTCCGGTTCCGCGGGTGCGAGCAGTTGCCCGTCCTCCCCGAACAGCAGGTAGTAGCGGGGGAAGGAGACGTACTCGCGCACCGTGTGGGCGTCGAGTTCGTTGAACACCTGCCGGAGCTGTTCGATGGCCGGCAGTCCGCCGCTGGCCCCGCTGTAGCCGACGAACGCGATGGCCTTGCCCTGCCACTGGGTGAAATGCCAGTCGATGACGGCTTTCAGCGAGGCCGGGAAGCTGCGGTTGTAGTCAGGGGTGACGATGACGAACGCGTCGGCGGCCGCGAGCCGGGCGGTCAGGTCGAGCATTCCGGCGGGACGTTGCGGGTCGGGCTCGAGCGCCGGGGAAACGGCGGGTAGCGCCAAGGGGATTTCGGCGTCGGCCGGGTCGATCACGTCGATCTCGAACCGGTCGTGGCGGGCGGCCTGCGCGGTGATCCAGGAGGCGACGACCGGCCCGAAGCGGCCCTCGCGGACGCTGCCGATCAGCACCGCGAGACGTAGGGGCGTAGTGGACATGGTGTGCTCCGTTCTGCTCGGGCGGCCCGGCGGCCGCCGGAATCGAATCTGCCGTCCCGCGCGCCGCGGTGGGAGACCGCGCCGAGAGTGGTACTGCCACGGCCACCCTGAACGGCCGGCCCGCCGCTACCGTGGGCCTCGTGAGCGCGAACGAGATGGGCCTGTTCCTGCGCAGCAGGCGCGACGCGGTGACACCGGCCCAGGTGGGGCTGCCCACGGGCGCGCGCCGCCGGGCGCCCGGACTGCGCCGAGCCGAACTCGCCACGCTGGCGGGGGTCAGCGTCGAATACATCACCCGTCTCGAGCAGGGGCGGGACCGCAATCCCTCGCCCCAGGTCCTCGCCGCGCTGGCCGACGCGCTGGGACTCGCCTCCGCCGAACGGATCCACCTGTATCGCCTGACCAAGGCCGATACCGGGTTCAACTGCATGGGCCGGGCCCGGCCGGGTCGCGAGATCCGGCCGACGATCCGGGCCCTGCTCGATCAGCTCGACCCCGCGGCGGCGGTCGTGGTCAACCGGCTCACCGAGGTGCTGGCCTGCACCGAGGGCTACCGCAGGCTGATGGAACCGACCGGGGCGCTGGACGGGGCGCACTGGTCCAATCTCGCTCATTTCACCTTCACCGATCCGCGGGCCCGCGCGGTCTACCCGGATTGGGATCATCTGGCCGACCACTTGGTCGCCACCCTCAAACAGGGTCCTTTCCGTGCCGATCCGGAGATCGCGGCGCTGGCCGACCAGCTCACCATCACCGCGGGTGCGGCGTTCACCGACCGTCTCGCCACAGTGCCCAATCTGCCCGCCGCCACCGGCGTGACCCGGATGACTCATCCCACGGCCGGGACTCTCCGGCTGGCCTTCGAAACTCTGGACCTGTTCGCCGACGACGATCAGCAGCTGATCGTCCACCTGCCCGCCGACCCCGCGACGGCCACCGCGCTGGACCGCCTCGCCGGCCACCGCCCCGGCAACCTGCGGGCCGTCCCGAGCTGACCGGCGGCGGTCTCCGCGGGCCGCGCGGTACACCGCGACGGACGCTCCTAGTAGCCTTGAACACCGTGCATCCAGACGTGACCGCCGACCTCGCCGAACTCGACGCAACCCTCAAGACCGTCGAATCGGTCCTCGATATCGAGGAGCTGCGCCGCCGCATAGACGAACTGGAGCACCAGGCCGCCGATCCCGAGCTCTGGAACGACCAGGATCACGCGCAGCGGGTCACCAGCGAGCTCTCGCACGCCCAGGGCGAACTGCGCCGAGTCGAGGAGTTACGGCAGCGGCTCGAGGATCTGCCGGTGCTCTACGAGCTGGCCGAGGAGGAAGAAGGCGAGGCGAAGACCAGCGCACTGGCCGACGCCGACGCCGAACGGGCCGCGCTGCACACCGATGTGGAGGCGCTCGAGGTCCGCACCCTGCTGTCGGGCGAGTACGACAAACGTGACGCGCTGGTCAATATCCGTTCCGGCGCGGGCGGCGTGGACGCGGCCGACTGGGCCGAGATGCTGATGCGCATGTACATCCGCTGGGCCGACCGGCACAAGTACGCGGTCGAGGTCTACGACACCTCCTACGCCGAAGAAGCCGGTATCAAGAGCGCCACCTTCGCGGTGAAGACGCCGTACGCCTACGGCACCCTCTCGGTGGAGATGGGCACGCACCGGCTGGTCCGGATCAGCCCGTTCGACAACCAGGGCCGCCGCCAGACCTCCTTCGCGGAGGTCGAGGTGCTGCCGGTGGTGGAGACCACCGACCATATCGAGGTCCCGGAAACCGATATCCGGGTCGATGTGTACCGGTCCTCCGGACCCGGCGGCCAGAGCGTCAACACCACCGACTCGGCGGTCCGGATCACCCATATTCCCACCGGGATCGTGGTGACCTGCCAGAACGAGAAATCCCAGCTGCAGAACAAGGTGTCGGCCATGCGGGTGCTGCAGGCCAAACTGCTGGAACGCAAACGACAGGAGGAGCGCGCCCAGATGGATGCGCTCAAGACCAACGAGGGCGCGTCCTGGGGCAACCAGATGCGGTCCTATGTGCTGCACCCGTACCAGATGGTCAAGGATCTGCGCACGAACTTCGAGGTCAACAATCCCTCGGCGGTACTCGACGGCGATATCGACGGATTCATCGAATCCGGGATCCGCTGGCGGATGAGTACAGTGCTGCAGGAGAGCTAGCGGACCCGGATCCGGGACGTCGCAAGCCGTTTCGGTGATGCACGGGAGAGCAGGGTGGTCTGATGCATGCGGAGGGGGCGCTGTCGCTGGCCGCGCCGGCGTTGTCTTCGGAGGTCACCTCGTGGTTGCGGTCGTCCGGCCTGGAGATCGTGCTGCTGATCCTCGGGGCGATGCTGTTCGCCCGCTTCGCCACCTACCTGCGCGACCGGGTCACCCAGAAGATCGATTCCGGGTTCCGCGGCGGCGACGCGCTGGTCCGCTCCGAGGAGGCCAAGCACCGGCACGCGCTGGCGCAGGTGCTCACCTGGGTGGTGCTCACCGTGGCCTACGTGCTCGTCGCCATGGAGGTCCTGGGGCGGATCGGATTCTCGATGTCGGGCCTGGTCGCACCGGCGGCGGTCCTGGGTGCCGCGCTCGGTTTCGGCGCGCAGCGCATCGTGCAGGACATCCTGGCCGGGTTCTTCCTCATCACCGAACGGCAGTACGGGTTCGGCGATGTGGTGCGGATCGCGGTGACCGGTATCCAGGATCCGGCCGAGGGCACGGTCGAGGATGTGACGCTGCGGGTCACCAAATTGCGCAACCCGGACGGTGAGGTCATCACCGTCCCGAACGGCCAGATCGTGAAAGTCACCAATCTGTCCAAGGATTGGGCCCGGGCCGCGATCGATGTACCGGTCTCGGCCAGTGCCGATATCATCCGGATCAACGAAGTGCTGCACGAGGTGGGCGGCGAGGCCTACCGGGACCCCCGCCTCGAACCGCTGCTGCTCGACGAGCCGACGGTGATGGGCGTGGAGGACCTGACCGTGGACCAGATGAACATCCGGATGGTCGCCCGGACGCTGCCGGGTAAACAGTTCGAGGTGAGTCGCGAACTACGGGTGCGCGTGGCCGCGGCCATGCGCCGGGAGGGCCTGCATGCGCGCCCGTAGATCCACGCTGATCCTGGCGTGCGGCTGGGTGGCGACCTTCGTGCTGTACCTGTTCGTCAAACCGGACCAGATCACGCCCGCGAAACCGGAGCCCGCCCCCGCCGTACCCGCCGTCCATCAGGTCCCTGTCCAGGTACTTCCGGCACGCTAGCGGGTACGACACGGCCCGCGGGCCGCTTCGTTATCGAATGGTTACACTGTCTCCTCGTGATCACCCTGCGCAACGTCAGCAAGTCGTATCCGACCGCTACGCGACCAGCGCTGGAAAACATCACCGTCCATATCGACAAGGGTGAGTTCGTCTTCCTCATCGGTCCGTCGGGTTCGGGTAAATCGACCTTCATGCGGTTGCTGCTCAAAGAGGAGACACCGACCGCGGGCGAGATCTCGGTCGCGGATTTCCGTGTCGACCGGCTGCCGGGGCGGAGGGTGCCGCGTTTGCGGCAGCGGATCGGATGTGTTTTCCAGGATTTCCGGCTGCTGCAGCAGCGCACCGTCGCCCAGAACGTGGCCTTCGCGCTGGAGGTGATCGGCAAACGACGACAGTTCATCGACCGGACCGTGCCCGAAGTACTGGAACTGGTCGGGCTGGGCAGTAAGGCCGACCGGCTGCCCACCGAACTGTCCGGCGGCGAACAGCAGCGGGTCGCCATCGCCCGGGCCTTCGTCAACCGGCCGCTGGTCCTGCTGGCCGACGAACCCACCGGCAACCTCGACCCCGAGACGAGTTACGAGATCATGCTGCTGCTCGAGCACATCAACCGGATGGGCACCACCGTGCTCATGGCCACCCACGATCCACTGATCGTGGACGGTATGCGCCGGCGGGTGGTGGAACTCTACGAGGGTCATCTGGTCCGCGATCAGGCCGACGGCGGTTACGAGGTGCGCCGGTAATGCGGGCGGGATTCCTGTTCGGCGAGGTCTCCGAAGGACTGCGCCGCAATGTCACCATGACCGTCGCCATGATCCTGACGACCGCGGTCTCGCTGACCATGCTGGGTGGCGGTCTGCTGGCGGTGCGGATCGCCGACAAGACCGAACAGTACTTCTTGGACCGACTCGAGGTACGGCTGTATCTCACCGAGGACGTCTCCGCGACCGATCCGGATTGTGTGAACGATCCGTGCCGGACGCTCATGGCCGATCTCGAGGCCGTCGACGGCGTGCAGAACGTGCAGTACCTCAACCGGGACGGCGCGGTCCGGGAGGCGAAAGAGAAAACTTTCAAGGACCAGCCGGAACTGGCCGAATACGTGAGCGAGACGCCACTGCCGGCCTCGCTGCGGGTCAAGATGACCGACGCGTCGCTGTACCCGACGATCTACGAGCAGTTCTACGAGCGGCCCGGCGTCGGTATGGTCCGCAACGACAAGGACATCGTGGACCGGCTGGTCAGCCTGTTCGACGGCCTGCGCAACGCGGCGTTCGGTATGGCGCTGCTGCAGGCGGTGGCGGCGCTGCTGCTGATCGCGAATATGGTGCAGATCGCGGCCTTCACCCGGCGTACGGAGGTGAGCATCATGCGCCTGGTGGGCGCCACCCGCTGGTACACCCAGCTGCCGTTCCTCCTGGAGGCGGTGGCCGCCGCGCTGGCGGGCGGTCTGCTGGCCACGGCCGGCCTGTTCGTGGCCCGGCCACTGGTGATCGACCGGGCCCTGGGCGATCTGTTCGCCAGCAATGTGTTCCCGCAGATCACCTTCGACGACATCTTCACCACCGCGCTCATGGTGATGCCGGTCGGCGTGCTGTTCGCCGGTCTCACCGCCTACGCGACCCTGCGCTGGTACGTGCGGGAATAGCCGGCCGGAGTCCGCGGTCCGGGTGACGACATCTCCCACCCGTGGTAACTCCGGTGACCGAGAACGCCCGCCCCGGATTCCGGGGCGGGCGTTCTCGGCTTCATCACCTGCGCGTTCCCCGCGCGCGTCCGCGCACCAGGCCGTACAGACCACTCGACGCCTTTCTTACTCCGCAGTAAGATAGCCTTACTCCGCAGTAAGATACCTCGGGGTCCGACCCTCACCCCCGCGCGAGAAACAGGTGATGATGAGCATTCGAGACAGCGCTACCGAGCGGCGGTCGCCGGGCGGCGTCCGCCAGGAGAACGGGGTGGGCCTGCACCAACCCAAACGGGACTGGATGGGCGCCGCCATGCGGGTCATGTCGACCATCACCGGTTCGGAGCTGGCCGAGAAGTACAACCTGCGCAAGCCGATCGACCGGGTCACCTACCAGAGCACCAAAACCGGATTCCGCACCCTCGGCGCGGCCACCCGCGCCTTCAACAAGGTCGCCGGCGGCGGGGCACCCAAACGGCTCCCGGACAACGAGTCGAAGACCAAGGACTATTTCGACCTCACCCCCACCGACGAACAGCAGATGATCGTCGAGACGGTGCGTGAGTTCGCGGCCGAGATCCTGCGCCCGGCCGCGCACGACGCCGATGAGGCCGCCGCCGCGCCGGCCGATCTGCTCGGCCGGGCCGCGGAACTGGGTATCACCCTCATCAATGTGCCCGAAGAGCTCGAGGGCGCGGCCACCGAACGCGGCGCGGTCACCAATGCGATGGTCGCCGAGGCGCTCGCGCACGGCGATATGGGTCTCGCGCTGCCGCTACTCGCACCGAGCGGTGTCGCGGTCGCGCTGTCCCAATGGGGTACCGACGCTCAGCAGCAGACCTATCTGCCGGCCTTCACCGGCGAAAACGTCCCACAGGCCTCCGTGGTCATCAGCGAACCGCGGGCCCTGTTCGACCCCTTCGCTCTGCAGACCAAGGCGGTCCGCTCCCCCAGCGGATACCGGCTGACCGGGGTGAAGAGCCTGGTTCCCGCGGCCGCCGACTCCGAGATCTTCATCGTGGGCGCCGAACTCGACGGACGACCGGCCCTGTTCGTGGTCGAATCCGACGCCGAGGGCCTGTCGGTGGAAGCCGATCCGAGCATGGGTCTGCGCGCGGCCGGCCTGGGCCGGCTGGTCCTGGACAATGTGGCCCTCGCCGCCGACGCCGTCCTCGGCGAGGGCGATGCCGCGCAGCACGCGGCCGACTACCGCGACGCCGTCCAGCTCGCCCGCCTCGGCTGGGCTTCGCTGGCCACCGGCACCGGGCAGGCCGTACTGGACTACGTGATCCCCTACGTCAACGAGCGGGAAGCCTTCGGCGAACCGATCAGCCACCGCCAGGCGGTCGCGTTCATGGTCGCCGATATCGCCATCGAACTCGACGGTCTGCGCCTGGTCACGCTGCGTGGCGCCGCCCGCGCCGAACAGGGCCTCACCTTCGCCCGCGAAGCGGCGCTGGCCAAGAAGCTGGCGGCGGACAAGGGTATGCGCTTCGGACTGGACGGTGTCCAGTTGCTCGGCGGCCACGGCTTCACCAAGGAACACCCGGTCGAACGCTGGTACCGCGATCTGAGGGGTATCGCGGTCGCCGAGGGCGTGGTGTTGGTCTGAGTTCCCGGCGTCGTCACAGCTCTTTTCCCAGGAGATCTCCATGATCAATCTCGAACTTCCCAAGAAACTGCGGGCCAGTGCCAATCAGGCGCACCAGGTGGCCGCGCAGATCTTCCGGCCCATCTCGCGCAAATACGATCTCGGCGAGCACGAATACCCGGTGGAACTCGACACCATGGCCGCCATGGTCGACGGACTCAGCGATTCGGGCACGCAGAAGATCAGCGGGGCCAGCGGCGGACGCTCCGACGACGAGGCGCCTTCCACCGCTGTGCTGGTCAACGCCAACGGCGGCAATATGTCGGCGCTGCTCAACGCCCTGGAAACGTCCTGGGGCGATGTCGGACTGATGCTGTCCATCCCATACCAGGGGCTGGGCAATGCCGCGATCGCCGCGGTGGCCACCGACGAACAGCTGAAACGGTTCGGCAAGGTGTGGGCGTCGATGGCTATCACCGAACCGAGCTTCGGATCCGATTCGGCCGCGGTCACCACCACCGCCGTTCTCGACGGCGACGAATGGGTGCTCAACGGCGAGAAGATCTTCGTCACCGCGGGGCAGCGTTCCACCCATATCGTGGTGTGGGCGTCGGTGGACCGCAGCCTCGGCCGCGCCGCCATCAAATCGTTCGTGGTCCCGCGGGACGCTCCCGGTCTGTCGGTGGCCCGGCTCGAACACAAGCTCGGTATCAAGGCCTCCGATACCGCGGTGCTGTTGCTTCAGGACTGCCGGATCCCGAAGGACAATATCCTCGGCAGCCCGGAAGTGAACGTGGAGAAGGGTTTCGCGGGGGTCATGCAGACCTTCGACAACACCCGGCCCATGGTCGCGGCCATGGCCATCGGCGTCACCCGCGCCGCGCTCGAGGAACTGCGCACCATCCTCACCGACGCGGGTATCGAGATCTCCTACGACACCCCGCCCAACAATCAGCACGCGGCAGCGGCCGAGTTCCTGCGAATGGAAGCCGACTACGAATCCGCGTACCTGCTGGCCTTGCGGGCGGCCTGGATGGCCGACAACAAGAAGCCCAACTCGCTCGAGGCCTCGATGTCCAAGGCGAAGGCGGGTCGCACCGGCACCGATGTGACGCTGAAGTCGGTCGAACTGGCCGGCGCGGTCGGCTACTCGCAGCGGTTGCTGCTGGAGAAGTGGGGCCGGGACTCGAAGATTCTCGACATCTTCGAGGGCACCCAGCAGATCCAGCAGCTCATCGTCGCCCGCCGGGTTCTGGGCAAGACCAGCGCCGAACTGAAGTAGGCGGCAGGTGGACCGGTGTGAGCTCGTCCGGCGGGCGCACACCGGTCCATATCGCTTCCGGGCGACGTCGGAGCCGCCCGGCAGTCACGGCAGCGGCACCCACGGGCTACGGCCGGCGCCGTCGCGGGCGAATGTACCGAACACGACTTCGGCGAAATGGTTACCGAAGGCCAGGTCACCGGTGGCGGCGATTCGTCGACCAGCCGGTGGCGCGCCTGTGCCTGCCTACCCGACCCGATCGTGGTCCGCGTCCGAGGACCAGTGCGGATACCGGACCTGTAGCGGCGTGTGCAGGGCGGCACCCAAGGCGAGCAGACGCCAGCGAACTACGGACCCGACTACTCGACCTGGTCGCGGCCGATTCGCCGTTACGGCCCCTCACCCAGCAGGACCAGCACACCCTGCAGCAGTTGCTCCAGCTCGCGGTCACTCCGGCTGATCCGGCGGTATCGGATACGAAACCGCGACCGACCGGCCGCGCGGCGGTCCTGGACAGCACCGGGACCTAGTGACAGTGTTTGTTCGATCGAACGATCGGTGCCACCGGATCCGCTCTTCCGCCGCGCCGGCACGAGTTCCACCACGCAGCACCCACACCGAGTCACTGAGCAGTACTCCGGACATCACCCTGCAAGGAGACTGGTTATGCGCATATCGGCCTTTACCCGTCGGCTCCTCACCTCTGCCGTGGGGACAGCCGCAGCCACCGTTCTGTTCACCGGGCACGCGACCGCCGAACCCGCCCAGGTCGATTGGACTTCGGCAACCCAGGCCCTGCACACCGCCGCGGCGGGCGATCCAGCCGCCGAGCAGGCAGTATCCCGGCTGCTCGGCGACCCGCGGGTTGCCACGGCCGCCCGTGATGCCGCCCTGCCCGCGCAGCCGTTCCAGATCCCGGCCGAATCCACCGTGGGCCGCGGCGGCGGCCCGGGAATGTACGGCTCGGGCCTGTCACTGAACGTCGACGGCTTCCGGTTCGCGTTCTTCGGCGGACCGGGCACGATCGCCCCGGATCAGACGGGCGCGCGGCTGGATGTCGTCTGGCTCAACCTCAACAACGGCCGCAGCGGTATCGAGCAGCTCACCGAGCATCGGGACATCATCGCCGACACCACGATCCGCACCCGGCCGATCGATCCGGGCCCGGGCCTGATCGTGGCCGCGGTGTACGGCAACCTGTGGCACCGCTGGCCGGTGCCGGTGAGCGCGGAGCACCCGGACGGGTTCCAATACGTGCGCGGCGACATCACTTTCCCGTCGCTGGGCTCGGTCTACAACTGACCCGAGGCCGGCGGGCCGGTGCGGGCGGGCGTCGAATTGTCGACGCCCGCCCGCACCGGCCATCGCGGCGACCGCTCGCGGATGTCTTTTTTGTCCGGAGCGTACGGTGTGAGCGATTACACTTTCACTGCTACGGTGGCCACCGATATGCCGTTCGGAATCGCTAGGTCGAGTGCCGACGCGAGGATCTGTGGAGGTGTTCGAAGGTGAACCTGGCGCACACGCTGGAAGTCGTCAAGGCATACGGGCTGCTGCAGTCCAGCGGATTCATCGATCTGAGGAATCCGGGGGAAACGCTGCGAACGCTGAAGGATTCCAAGACCTACATCCCGCAGGCCACCCTGATCATGCACTCCGCGCGCATCGCGCCGGACGCACCCGGACTGGCCGACGAACGCGGTGAGCTGACCTACCGCGAACTGGATGAGCAGTCCACCAGGATCGCCCACGGACTGCGCGCCGCGGGAATCACCGAGGGGACCGTGATCGGCATCCTCGCCCGAGACCATCGCGGACTGATCCTCTCCATGGCCGCCGCGGGCAAGCTCGGCGTGAAGATCGCGCTGCTGAACACCGGTTTCGCCAAACCGCAGTTCGCCGAGGTGTGCGAACGGGAGCAGGTGAAGGCGGTTCTGCACGACAGCGAATTCCTCGGCCTGCTCGACGCGCTGCCCGCGGATATGCCCCGATTCCTCACCTGGGTCGACGAGGGCACCGAAATTCCCGAGGGCGCCCGGACACTGGACGATCTGATCGCCGAGAACGGCACCGAGGCGCTGCCGGTACCGGCCAAACCGGGTGGATTCATCATCCTTACCAGCGGTACCACCGGCCTGCCGAAGGGCGCGCCGCGGGAGAAGGCCAGCCCGGTGGCGACCGCGCAGTTCCTGGACCGGATGCCGTTCCCCAAGCGCGGCACCGTCGTCATCGTCTCGCCGATCTTCCACAGCACCGGTTTGGGTACCTACCTGGTGAGCATCGGTCTCACCAACAAGATCGTCATGCGGCGCCGGTTCGATGCCGAGGCCACGCTGAAGATGATCTCCGACCACAAGGCCGAACTGCTGGTCGCGGTACCGACCATGCTGCACCGGATGGTGGAACTGCCCGCCGAGGTCCGGGCGAAGTACGACATCTCCTCGCTGAAAGGGATCGTCCTGGCGGGTTCGGCGCTGTCACCGGAGCTGTGTGTCAAGGCGACCGAGGCATTCGGGCACGTGCTGTACAACCTCTACGGCTCCACCGAGGTCGCCATCGCCACGGTGGCCCAGCCGGCCGATCTGGCCAAGGCCCCCGGGACGGTCGGCCGCCCGCCGCTCACCTGCGATGTCCGCCTCTACGACGACAACGACAAGGCCGTGACCGCCGAGAATGTCACCGCCCGGATCTTCGTCCGCAGCGGCGCGCCCTTCGAGGGCTACACCGACGGCCGGCACAAGCAGATCATCGACGGCTACATGTCCAGCGGCGACGTCGGCCATTTCACCGAGGACGGCCTGCTCATGGTGGACGGCCGCGACGACGACATGATCGTCTCCGGCGGGGAGAACGTGTTCCCGCAGGAGGTCGAGAACCTGCTGCTCGAGCGTGACGATATCTTCGACGCCGCGGTGGTCGGCGTGGACGACGTGGAGTTCGGGAAGCGACTGCGCGCGTTCGTCGTCCCCGAACCCGGGCACACCCCGGACGAGACCGAGATCAAGACCTACGTCAAGGAGAACCTGGCCCGGTACAAGGTGCCGCGCGAGGTCGTCTTCCTCGAAGATCTGCCCCGCAACCCGACCGGCAAACTGCTGCGCCGGGTGCTGGTGGAATACGAGGTCTGACATCTCTTCTGGTCGGGAAACCGGGAATTCTCACAGTAGTATCCCGGTTTCCCTACTGTCCGAGACAATGGCCTGGCGGTCCCCGCGACGGTTGCTAGGGTTGGCGGTGCACAGGAGTTCGAGGAGGTAGCCGCCGTTCCCGGCGGTACACCGCGGAAGGTTGTCGCCGATGACATTGTCGCTGCCCGGCCCCGTTCGCAGAGCCGGCGATATCGCTTTGGCCGTGAACGTCATGCGCAAACGCGGCCTCTTCGATCCATTGCGGCTCGACCACGCCCTCCGGTCGATGAGCAATGCGACCAAGTACGGCCCGTTCGCCGGTGTGGTCATGCACGCCGTGCAGACCCGCCCCGACTCCCCGGCCATTGTGGACGAGTCCGGCGAACTCACCTTCCGCGAACTCGACGACCGCTCGAACGCCTTCGCCCGCGGCCTCACCGAACGCGGACTGCGGCCCGGCGATGTGGTCGCCGTCCTGGCCCGCGACCACCGCGGCATGGTGCTGAGTATGCTCACCGCCGGCAAACTCGGCCTGCGCGCGGTCCTGATGAACACCGGCTTCGCCAAACCGCAGTTCGCCGATGTGGCCGAGCGCGAGAAGATCAAAGCCGTACTGCACGACAGCGAGTTCTTCGACCTGATGAGCGCCATCCCCGCCGAGATCCCGCGCATCCTCACCTGGGTCGACGAATCCGATGATGCCGACCCGGCGATCCCGACGGTCGAATCCGTCTCGGCGGGACAGTCCACCGCACCCCTGGCGACCCCCGACAAACCGGGTGGGACGGTCATCCTCACCAGCGGCACCACCGGCACACCCAAGGGCGCCCCGCGCGACAAGGTCAGCCCGTTCATCACCGCCCAGTTCATCGACCGGGTGCCGCTGCCGACCGACGGCACCATGGTGATGGCCGCGCCCATCTTCCACGGCACCGGACTGTCCCAGTTCTCCCTCGGCCTGGCGCTGGGCAACCGGGTCGTGTTCCAGCAGCGCCGGTTCGACCCCGAACTAACCCTGGCCAATATCGCCCGGTACCGGGCGGATTCACTGGTCGTGGTGCCCACCATGCTGCAACGCATCCTGGACCAGCCGAAAGAGGTACTCGATCGCTACGACGTCTCGTCGCTGCGGGTGATCTTCGCGGCGGGCTCGGCCATCCAGCCCGATGTGGTGGTGCGTACGGGCGAACACTTCGGCGAGGTGCTGTACAACCTGTACGGCTCCACCGAATGCGCGGTGATCACCGTGGCCACGCCGCAGGAACTGAAGAAATCGCCGGCCACCGCGGGCCGGGCGCCGGTCGGGGTGCGGATCGCCCTCTACGACGAGAACCGCAAGCGGATCACCGCGCCGAATGTCACCGGCACGATCTTCATCGACAACCCGCACGCCTTCAAGGCATACACCGACGGACGTACCAAGGAGACCGTCGACGGCATGATGTCCAGCGGCGATGTCGGGCATCTCGACTCCGACGGTCTGCTGTTCATCGATGGCCGCGACGACGACATGATCGTCTCCGGTGGCGAGAACGTGTTCCCGCAGGAGGTGGAACACCTCATCGCCGAACGGCCCGATGTACTCGAGGCCGCGGTGGTCGGCGTGGACGATCGGGAGTTCGGCAAACGGCTGCGCGCCGTGGTGGTCCCGGGGCCGGATTCGGCACGCGACGCCGAGGAGATCAAGGACTACGTCAAGGCGAATCTGGCCCGCTACAAGGTCCCGCGCGAAGTGGTGTTCCTCGACGAATTGCCACGCAACGCCACCGGGAAACTGCTGCGGAAACCACTGATGGAACTGGAACCCGGCAGCTGAATCCCGGAGCCACTCCGGATATCGGCTGCGCCGCAGACAGGGCGGGGGTCCGATATCATCCTCTGGTGCGTATCAGGTTCGGTTCCACCCATGTGGTGGACCAGCTCGGCGCCGCCCGCGTCCGCGGTGCGGCGGCCGGCCTGATCTCGGGGGCCGTCTCGGTGGCCGCGCACGGCTGGGCAGACCGGACGAGTTCGCCCCACGGGACCGCGGTCGTCCTGCTGGCGCTGACGGCGGCGGCGGTCGGTGCCCTGGTCACCGGATTGCGCCCACTGCGCACCGGCACCACCGGACTCGCCGCGGCGCTGACGGCCGGGCAACTGCTCGGCCATCTGAGTCTCGGGTGGAGTTCCGGCCATCTGCACCACGGTGACCTCCAGCCGACCCCCACCATGCTCACGGCGCACTTCGTCGTCGCCTGCGCAGCGGCGGTGGTCGTGCGCGGCGCCGAATTCGCCTACCGGGTCATGGCGACCGCCCTCGCGCGCCTGGTGCCGGTCGCGCCCCGGCCACCGGTACTCCCGGATCCACCCCCGCTGCGTCTACTGCACCGCGACCGGGTCGTCGCGTGGATCCTCGCGGCCGAGACGGGCCGCACCCGGGCACCGCCTCGGGCTGTGCCGATCTGATCTTCCACCCGGCCGCCCCGGCCGGGCGCCGACTGCCGCTGCGGTGATCTCCGCACGCACCCGCGCCCATGGCCCCGGCCGGTTCTCTCAGCGCGGCGACCCGAGTTCTCGGTGCGCGCCGCGTCCCCGCGCACCCGTCTACCTCCGGCCGGGTGCCGGGCCGGCACAGGACGCAGGTAACACCGATGAGTACCACCGAGGTCCCCGCGGCGCCCGCGGGCACCGCTACGGCGACCGATTCACCCCGGCCGGGAAGAGGCGCGTTCCGCGCGCTCGCGCTGCGGCTGCATTTCTACGCAGGCCTCTTCGTGGGGCCCTTTCTCCTGATCGCGGCGATGACCGGCGGCCTCTACGCCGTCGCGCCGAGTATCGAATCCTTCGTGAACCGGGATCTGCTGACGGTGGATTCCCGTGGCCCCGAGCGACCGCTGGCCGACCAGGTGACCGCCGGAACCGCGGTCCGGCCGCATCTCACACCGGTGGCGGTCGCACCCGCGCCGGCACCGGGTGAGACCACCCGGGTGCTGTTCAGCGATCCCACCCTCGGCGAATCCGAGCGGCGCGCCGTCTTCGTCGATCCGGTGACCGCGCGGCCGGTGGGCGAATCGGTGGTGTACGGCAGTTCCGGTGCGCTGCCCTTCCGGGCGTGGGTGTCCCAGATGCACCGCCATCTGCATCTCGGCGAACCCGGCCGGTTGTACTCCGAACTGGCGGCCTCCTGGCTGTGGCTGATCGCGCTCGCCGGGCTCGCCCTGTGGATCCGGCGGGTACGCAGCCGGCGGCAGCGTAACGCGGCGCGGTGGCTGTTCGTCCCGAACCGCGCGATCACACGGGAACGCCGGTTGAACTGGCATGCGGTGGTCGGGGTGTGGATTCTCCCGGCGGTGCTGCTGCTCTCGGCCACCGGACTCACCTGGTCGACCTATGCCGGCGCCAATATCGAGGCACTCCGGGAGAACCTCGGCTGGACCACACCTGTCGTCGCGACCGCGCTGCCCGGGTCGGCGGCGCCGGCCGATACCGGGCACGGCGATCACCACGGCGGTCACCCGGCCGGGCATTCGGTGCCGGCGGATCGGATCCAGCAATTGGATCGGGTCCTCGCCGCGGCACGCCAGGCCGGAGTCACTCGTCCCGCCGAGATCACGATCCCGGCGACCGACGGCACCGCGTTCGCGGTGAAGGAGCGGCGGCTGTCGGGCACACTCACCGCCGATGCCGCGGCCGTCGACGGGGCCACCGGCACCGTCACCGATCGGCTCCCCTACTCCGACTGGCCGTTCATGGCCAAGATGGCCAACTGGGGCATCCAGCTCCATATGGGCCTGATGTTCGGCGTGCTCAACCAGTTGTTGCTGCTGGCAGCGGCGATCGGGCTGATCACGGTGATCGTGCGCGGATACCTCATGTGGTGGCGGCGCCGGCCCGCCGCCCCGGGCCGCACCTTCGCGGTGGGTAGGCCACCGCGCCGCGGGGCATTGCGCCGGTCGGCGGTCCTGGCGGTGCCGGTGCTCGCCGCGGCCGCACTGATCGGCTGGTTCGCTCCGGTGTTCGGCCTGAGCCTGCTGGCCTTCCTCCTGGTCGACATCCTCGTCGGCGCGCTGCGCCGCGCACGTCCGGCGGCCTGAGCAAGAAGGTTCGGTGCCGTGATCGCCGCGGTGCCGAACCTTCTCGACCGGCCGAACCTCCTCAACCCACCGGGCCGGCGCCCGGACCGGCCACGGCCTCGATGGCCCGCGCGTCGGGAAAGCCCATGCTCGCGAGACGTTCCCGGACCGCCTGCTCGACCCGGCCGGCGGCAGCGGTATCGACCAGGGCGATAATGCTGCCCCCGAAACCACCCCCGACCATCCGCGACCCGTGGGCACCGGCCGCGCGAGCGGCGTCCACCGCCGCGTCCAGCACCGCGGTGGACACCTCGAAATCGTCTCGCAGCGAGTCGTGTCCCGCGTCGAGCAGCGGACCGATTTCACGCGGGTCGGCTCCCGAGCGCAGCAGTTCCGCCACCGCGCGCACCCGGTCGTTCTCGCGGAGTACATGTCGCGCCCGCCGGTACAGCACCGGATCGGTGAGACCGGACAGTTGCCCGGCGTCGGCGATATCGCGCAGCGACGCGACCCCGAGAGCCGCCGCCGCGGCGGCGCATTCGGCACGACGGGCGCCGTACCCGCCGGCCGCGTGCTCATGGGTCTGCCCCGTATCGATGACCAGTAGCCGCAGGCCGGTGGCCGCGAGATCGAACGGAATCCGTTCGAAACCACCCGAATCGGAGGCACCGAAGGCACGTACATCCAGGTACAGGGCGTGTCCCGCGGTGCACAGGATGGATGCCGCCTGATCCAGGATGCCGGTGGGCGCACCCACATAGTCGTTCTCGGCGGCCCGGGCGATATCGATCAGTTCCCGGTCGCCGACCTCCGGCGCGCACAGATCGCGCACCGCCACCGCGGCGGCACAGCACAGCGCCGCCGACGAGGACAGCCCGGCCCCGGCCGGGACGGCGCCGTCGAAATCCAGTTCCACACCTTCGATCCCGTGGCCGCGGCGCCCGAACTCCGCGACCACGCCGAGCGGGTACCGTGCCCAGCCCGGCAGCAGGTCCCGCTCGGTGGCCAGCGCCGCGGCCGGGAGCCGCACCGATTCACCCGGCCGCTGGCGTGAGCCCACCCGGACCAGATCATCGGCGTGCCGGGCACCTTCGCAGGTGACCACCAGGGGTATCGCTATCGGCAACACCAAGCCGTCGTTGTAGTCGGTGTGCTCGCCGATCAGGTTGACCCGGCCCGGCGCCGACCATCGACGACGCCCGCCGGTGCTCTCCTCGCATTCGGTCACCGGACTACCGTACGAGCCGCCCGCCGCTGCCCGAGAACCGCCGCGCCGCCACCATCGAGACACCTGTTACGACGTTGTTGTGCCAAGAGAGCGACAAATTCGACACTGCGTGTCATCATCGGATCCATAGTCCAGGTTTGGTGGGCCGCACGCACTGCGGACGGCTCGGACATCCCCTCGTACAGGAACACTCGGTTTGCGTCAGCCGCCGCTCGATGGACAGGTAGAGCACGACAGACAGATAAGGACCCAGGCCTGCGACGCGGCTCGATTTCACCGGGAATGGAGCGATCAAAGGGGGGCTGATGATCATCAGCGAACCGCAGGGAGCAGGGCAGCACGGTATCCACCGGATACGTTATGGCGCAGCGTTTTCCGTGTTGGTGGGCGCGCCGCTCCTGGTGCATCCGATACTCGGGTCCCGTCCGCTGTCGGTAGCGGTCACCTTGTTCGCGGCGGCCGGCACCGTCGGCATGATCTGCTTCGGCCTACGCCGGCATCGTCCGTCACATCCTCTGCCGTGGTATCTGCTGGCCGGGGCCACACTCCCCTTCGCGACCGGAACCGTGCTGCGGGAACTGACCGGCTACGCGTCCACCCCTCTGGACGAGATCTGCACGCTGGCCGGTTACCTGGGTTCCGGTCTGGCGGCGCTGATGTGGTTGCGGCCACGGCAGGCGCGGGCCCATCCCGATGTCGTCCTGGACTCAGGGCTGATCGGGCTCGGCGCGCTATTGGCGTCCTGGATCTTCCTCATCGCACCCGTGCTGCACTCCGAGACCCCGGACACGAACACGATCACGGCGGTGGCCCTACCGGTCTGCGATGCGCTACTGCTCACCCTGCTGGCACATTCGTTGGCCACCTCGAGCCGCTCGGAAACCTCGCTCCGCCTGTTGCACACGGCCCTCGCGGGAGTGCTGGCGACCGATCTCGGGTACCGACTGGTCGCGGCAGGGACCCTGAACACGGCACCGGAAGTACTGATCCTCCCCCTGATCGGCGCGTATCTGGCGGCCGGGGCGGCGGCCCTGCACCCGACCATGACGACGCTGGGCGCGCCGCGCACCATCCGTATCCACCATTCCCGTCAGCGTGCCAGCGTTATCGCCGTCGCCCTGGTGCTCTCCTCCCTGGTGCCGGTGGCCCGAGCCCCGCTGAGCCCGCTCGACCAGGTCATCGTGTCCTCGGTACTCGCCCTGCTGCTCATCGGATTGCTCATCCGCAGCGAACGCGCGATCGGCCACAGCGCCCGCAGCGAACGCCGCGCCCAGTACCAGGCCGACCACGATCCACTCACCGGATTGCTCAACCGTTCCGCGCTGCTGCGGGTACTGCATCGTGAGCACCGGGACTGGGCCGAACGCGCGCTCTGTCTGCTCTTCATCGATCTCGACGAGTTCAAGGCGATCAACGACAGTTACGGGCACACCGTCGGCGACGAGTTGATCGCCGAGGCAGCCACCCGGATCCGCTCCACCGTGCGCCGCGACGATGTGGTGGCCCGTTACGGCGGGGACGAATTCGTCGTCCTTGCTCCGCTGGAGCGGATGGAAGCGACCAAAATGGCCGAACGCCTGTTGGGTGTGTTCATGAAGCCGTTCCAGCTCAGCACCGGCGAAGTACCGCTGACAGCCAGTATCGGGCTGGCCTGCGGCGGCCCCCGCGATATCGACGCCAGCATCTACGACCTCATCCGCGACGCGGACGCTGCCATGTACCAGGCGAAACGGCGCGGATTCGGCTACATGTTCCACGACTCGATCCGGTACACCCCGCCCGAATCGAGCCGCCGCGGCTGGCGACCGCGGGAAACAGCGGTGTGATCTGCCCGCCTGCGGCGCCGCGGGGCGAGCCCGCCCGGCCGCGAACGCAGTTCGTCGGAACAAGCAGTGCAGTGCCGACTGTCGTGTGCCTCGACAGAACCGGGTAGGCCACAGCACTTGTCCGTCCCAACGGCCGCCGGTCTATGGACGGTCGGCCGCATCCGCCCCGGAGACCGAGCGGACCCCGCCCGCGGAGGTGGCTCCGGAGACGGGTCCGTATCGGCGGATGCGGATCAGTCGGTCAGTTCTTCCAAAAGTTTGCGCGCCTGCTCGAGTTCGGCCTGGAGCTGCTGGACCTTGGCTTCCTGAGCGCCCCGCACCGATTCCAGCAGACCGTCCACCACCTCGGACACCTCCGGCGGCAGGAGTTTCGCCGCCTGCGCCACGGCGGTACCGGTGACCGGGACCGCCCGCGCGGTCCGCTTCTTACCCGCGGTGACGTCCACAGTCCACTCACCGTCGCCGGTGCCGTTGATGGTGACGGTGACCTCGGGCGCCTTGGCCTTGCGCGCGGCCGGCGCCTTGGCGGCCTTGGCAGCGGCCGAGGTCCGCGGCGCCCCGGCCGGCTTCGACTCGGCGGCAGCACTCTTCGCCGGGGCGGGCGCCGGTTTCCGATCCGCGGCCGAGGGGGCGGGGGTGGACGGGGACGCGGCGGGAGTCACGGGCGGTTCCTTCTTCTCGGGGGCGGGTGGGGGCGCGGGTGGCGCGGCGGCCGGCTTGTCACGCTGGGGTTTTACCATCGTGACCTCGGTGGGGCCGAAGGACAGGACATCCTTGGACCCGGTGGGCCGGATCTGCAGGAAGTCACCGTCGGCGGGATCGCCGAGCGAGACCACCTTGCCCGACCGGCCTTCGGTGACCCCCACCGCCGCGGCGGTGAACCAGACCATCGGCGGGCGCCCCGCTTCGATCTCCGCGGCGATCTGCTCGAGGTCGTTGTCGGACAGAGGTTTCGGCTTCGTGCTCGATGTTGTTCGCGACGGCATGGGGTACTCCGGACAATCTCACTTGTTCGTCGAATAGCTGCGTGCACAGATGATGCCGCACCGCACCGACATTTTCACAAGCAGGCAGGTTACGTCACTCGGCCACCCATAGAACGTGTTCTATTGTGGGAACGAATTCCGGCCATCCGAAGGGAGTCACCGTGCCGCTGGAACCGACCGCCGCGGATCTGCGCGAGGCCGTTCTCGCGTCTCCGCGCGCCGTAGCGGCCCACGACCGGGCCGCCTGGGTGGGCCTGTTCGCCGCCGGTGCGGTGGTCAATGATCCGGTCGGCTCGGACCCGCACACCGGGTACGACGCGATCGCCCGGTTCTACGACACCTTCATCGCACCCAACGACATCATGTTCGACGTGGCACACGATTTCGCCGGTCCGGCGACCGTGTTGCGCGATCTCACCATCACCATCACGATGTCGACCGGCGCCCGGGTCCGGGTACCCATGCATCTGCGCTACGAGGTGGTCGAACAGGACGGCACCCTGCGGATCGGATATCTCGCCGCGTACTGGGAACTGGTGCCCATGGTCGGGCAACTCATGGGCACCGGACCGAAGGGATGGCGGGCCGGCACCCGGCTCGGCGGCCTGCTGCTGCGTAATCAGGGCGTGCCCGGCCTGACGGGTATGGCGCGGGCGTGCACCGGTATCGGTGCCACCGGGAAACGGATCGCGCACCGGTTGTGCGCGGCGGCGGCCGCGGGTGATACCGCGACGGTCACCGCACTGACCGGCGACCGCGACACGGTGCGGTTGTGGTCGGGTGAGTCGATCGGTAGCGCGGAGTTGGCCGTACGAGCGCGCGGCCTGCGACAGGGCAAAACGCTGGCGGCGGGTCGTTCGGTCACGATCAGCGCCGATCTGCCCACGGGACCGGCGCTGCTGATCCTGGACTTCCACCCCACCCGGGACCGGATCGAGACGCTGCGAGTACATACGAACACTGTCGCCGTGCAATAGCCGCCCGATGCCGTCGCCCGGTCGGCACACCGCCTCGTGGCCCCGGCGCAGACCCGCACGCACCCCCGCGTGACCGGGAGATATGACCTGAAGCGCGGCTTTCGCGCACACCATCGCCACTCCTGCGCCCTCATCACCACAGGGCACGATTGCGCCCCGGCTCTACACGCTCTATTTACTGAGACGCTGAGTCCCGGTAAATTCATCCATAGAGAGATGTACGCCATACGCACGAGGAGGCACCGATGACGCCGTCGACTCTGCCGCGGGCTCCCAAGCTGGACACCCGGTACCGCGAGACGCTGGAAACACTGTCGGAAGGCTCGGTGCACCGCCGGTTCGATCCGTATCTGGACATCGATTGGGATGCGCCCGAACTCGCCCTCGACCGCGACGATCCGCGCTGGATCCTCTCCCCCGACTACGACCCGCTCGGCGCCACCCGCTGGTACCGGGAACTACCGCCGGCGAAACAGATCGAGATCGGCCGCTGGCGGATCGCCAACGCCATCAAGGTCGGCGCAGCCTTCGAAACCGTACTCATCCGCGGGATGATGCAGTACATCGCGAAACTGCCCAACGGGTCGCCGGAGTTCCGCTACTGCCTGCACGAGATGACCGAAGAGTGCAACCACATCCAGATGTTCCAGGAACTGGTGAACCGCATCGGCGACGATGTCCCCGGCATGCGGCCGATCTTCCGGGCGCTCTCCCCGTTCATCGGAGTGGCCGGGGGCTACGCGCATGTGGTGCTGTTCCTGGGCATCCTGGGCGGCGAGGAGCCGATCGACCACTACCAGAAGGCGATGATCCGCAACGGCGCGAACCTACCGCCGCTGGTGGTCCGGACGATGGAGATCCATATCGCCGAGGAGGCGCGCCACATCTCCTTCGCGGGCGAATTCCTGCGCGCGCATATCGCGAAACTCGGCCCGGTCTCGACAACGCTGTGCGGGCTGTCCTTCCCGCTGGCGCTGCGCTGGCTGGCCGGCGAGATCATGGCGCCGCCGCCGGAGTTCGCCCGCCGCTTCGACGTGCCACGCGAGGTGATCGAGGAGGCGTTCTGGCGTAGCCCGCACTCGCGGAAGATCCTGTCCGGCTACTTCGGCGATATGCGTGCCCTCGCCGACGAGCTCGGTCTGATGAACCCGGTCACCGCGCGGCTGTGGCGGGCACTCGGAATCGACGGCGACCGCTCGCGCTACCGCAGCGAACCGGAACGCCGGGTTCGGGCCTCGGTGGCCTGACCCGGGACGGCCGGGCCGACCGACGACGTTCGGCCCGGTCGATGACCTCGCACACTCACGAGGACGAACCCCGCAGTCCGGCGACCACCTGCGCCAGTTCCCGGTCCGGGTCCACCGTCACACCGACCGTCCGGGCGGCGCCGTCGAGGATGTACCAGGCGTAGCCGGAGAGGTCGGCGACCATTTCCGCGCGCGTCCGGCTCGGCTCCGGATCGGCGACCCACGCGGCCAGCACCCCCTCGACCATGGTCACCACCGCGAACGGCACCGGCTCCAGCGCGGCCGACTCCACGTCCATGATGCGGGCGATCGCATCGATCAGCTCACGTGACCGCTCGGTGATCCGGATCTTCAGGCTGGAGATCGCGTCCACACTGTCCGGCCCCCCGGCCGGCGGGCCGGTCCGCGCGAACGCGGCCAGATTGGGGTGGTCGCCCATCCAGTCCGCGACCGCGCGAACCGTCCGGGTGATGATCTCGCGCACCGAGCCGGACGATACGTCCAGCTGCGCGTCCAGCACGGCCCCCAGATCGTCGATCAGGTACGACCGGATGCGCCGGTCCAGATCCTCCCGGCCGCTGAACTGCCGGTACACGACGGACTTGGCGACCCCGGCCCGTTCGGCGATCTGCCGCACGGGCACATCGGCGCCCAGGGGTTTCTCCTCCAGCAGTTCGACCGCGGCCCGCAGGATGCGCAACTGACGCTTGGTATTGTGCTGCTCCCAGCGCGCCTCGTATCCGTTGACCTCCCCCGGGATCCGCGATCGCGACGACGCCACCGACATGTCCGGCAGTGTACTCAGCACCGCCGCCCGAAGCGGCGGGTCCCGGCGGCGCCGCGCTCGGTCGGCCATCCGACCGGGGATTTCTTCACCGGGATTTCATATGCCACCCCGTTCTGCACGATCAAATGAAAGTACACTTACACCGGCATTAAATCGGGATTGCGCGCATACATCACGCAATACATTCGCCATATATTACAAACCGGTCGTTTTGTCGAATCCGGCAGCGGCGGCGCGTCACGTAGCATCGGAAGATGTTCTCGCACAGACACATCCAGAATACCGTGCGACAGATGGTTCCACCAGGAATAAGCCGGCGGCTGCCCACGGATTCCAATCCGTGGGCAGCCGGGGCGAAAAAGGCTAGAATTGCGGCACATTGGTACCGGGCGGGTCCGGCGATCTGCTGTCACTACGTTGCTCGGTCGCGGGAATTTCCGGCGACACCGGTCACGGGGGCGGCGCAATCGGAGCAGCGTACGAATACGCGCAGCGACCCGCCGGCGCACCACGCGTACAGGAGGCAAGGATGCCCGACAACACCGGCCCCGAGGAGAACGACGTGGAATCGACCGCCGAGCACGCACCCGTGATCTGGCCGGAGCCCAGCCGGCTGGATTCCTGGTGGCGCGACATCATGACCGACCCGAGCGCCGCGGTCCCGGTCGCGGAGCCCGAATCGGTGCCTCCGAGCCTCACCCGCAACGGCTGAGCCGCCCATACGCCGGACCCGGCACCGCAAGGTGCAGACACCGGTCGCCGATCCGACACCGGAGCACCGGGCGATACCGCGCATCGTTCCATTCGCCCGATCAGCAGTTGCTCGGATATCACTGCGCGCCATCACGGAGATCACGGCGACGGAGCCGAACCCCGGGCAGCACCGCCCGCGACCGGGCCCGGATCGGTCTCCACGAGAATGCGGGTTCTCGTGGAGCCGTGGCCAGGCCATCGCGGATCGCACTGGGGACCGACTGCCCGATCGGCCGGTCCGCATCGGCCTCGGCGAGTGCCGCCCCGGGACCTCTGGAACCTTGCACTCCACCGCGGCGGATCGGATCACATGGAATTTCGAATCGTCGGCCGACGACGCTACGCACCGGTTGTGCACAGGCCCGGCGCGGTGACCGCCGGTCGGCCGCTGCTACGAGGACCTTTCGACCGGGCAGAGGGCGATCACTTCGATTTCGATCAGCCATTCCGGCCGGGCCAGAGCAGAGACTTCCAGTAGGGTGTCCGCCGGATAGGGCTCGGCGAGAAACTCGGCGCGCAGTTCGAGCACATCGGGAAGATTGGCAGCCATGTCACGAACGAAGATGCCGACCTTCACCACATCGGTCAGGGTCGCACCCGACGCGGCCAGTACGGTCTCGACATTGCGGAAGGCCTGGCGGCCTTGTGCACGGAAGCCTCCCGGCACTGTCGTGCCGTCCTCGGTGAAACCGGCCTGACCCGAGACATAGATCATTCCGTTGGCCACAACGGCCTGGGAGATGCGATAAGGGTGATACCAATCGGGATCGGTGGCGATTTTGTGGATTCGGGCGGCCATCAGGCAGTCCTTTCGCTGGTCGGTACGCAGTGTCAGTGCTCAGCGTGACCGGTGCCAGATCCGGCAGCCAGCCCCTGCCGCACCCATGACCAGATAACCGGGGCCTGACCGACCCACCTTATAATCGCCCTTTGTGGGCGACGTGGAGCAAATCGGCAGTTTCTTGGCCTCACGCCGTGGACGGCTCCGGCCGGAAGACGTCGGGCTCCCCTACTTCGGCACCCGGCGGCGCGTGCCCGGCCTGCGTCGCGAAGAACTCGCGCAAGTAGCCGGTATAAGCGCCGACTACTACGCTCGATTGGAGCAGGGACGGTTGGAGAACGTCTCCACCGAGATCCTCGACGCGGTCGCAACCGCCCTGCAACTGAGCCCGGATGAGCGCATTCACCTGCACAACCTGGCCCGACCACCATCGCCGGCCGGCCCCGTGGAGCCGAACCCGCCGGTCTTGCGCCCGGCCCTGCGCGTGCTCCTGGCCGCGCTCGAATCGGTGCCCGCCTACATCATCGGCCATCACACCAATCTGCTGGGGTGGAATCGGGCGGCGGAGTTGCTGTTCGGGATCGATTTCGCCGACCTTCCGGACGAACAGCGCAACTGGACGCACCTGGTTTTCCTGGACCCCCGCACCCGCGCGCTGTTCGCCGACGAGCACCCCGCCCTGGCTCGCCAGGTCGCCACCGATCTGCGCCTGCGGATCGGCCACCGGCCCGGCGATACCGCACTCATCGCGCTGATCGATCGCATGCGTTCGGTCAGCCCACAGTTCGATGAACTCTGGACCGCTCATGACGTCAACGATGTGGCGTTCGGCACCTATTACATCCAGCATCCCGAGATGGGCCCGGTAGAACTCGACTATGAGTTCTTCTCACCGATAGCCGACCCGGGGGTCCGCGCCCTGGTGACCTATACCGCCAAGCCCGGTAGTCGCACCGAACAGGCGCTGCGCACGCTCATCGAGCGCGACCGGCAAAGCTAGGTCTGCCCGACCCAGGATCCCGGAACAGTGGTGCGCCGGGCACTGGTCCCTGTCGACACGGTCGGGAAGGCTCGTCGTCGCGTGCTCGGCACAGGGCCGTGCACGCAACCCGAGCAGACGAGGAGTCGACCCGTTGACGACCACTGAACACGATCTGACCCACCCGGCCCTGGAGCCGTTCCACCTCGCGGCGCTACCGCTACGCAATCGCCTGGCGGTGGCTCCGATGACGCGCGTATCTGCCGAACCCGATGGCACGCCGACCGCGCAGATGGTCGATTACTACCGTGAATTCGCCACGGGCGGTTTCGGTTTGATCACCACCGAGGGCATCTACACCGATGCCACCCACAGCCAGGGCTACTTCAATCAGCCAGGCCTGGTGACCGACCAGCATGTCGAAGGTTGGCGGACTGTGGTCGAGGCTGTCCACGCCGGCGGAGCCGCGATCATGGCGCAGCTGATGCACGCGGGCGCGATCTCGCAGGGCAACTCCGGCGGTTTCGAGCCCATCGGCCCGTCGGCAGTTCGGCCGCGCGGACAGATGATGGTCGATTACGGCGGAGCGGGCGGCGCGTGGGGTGTGCCCCGAGAGATGTCGGTACGCGATATCGACGACGTAGTCGCCGGTTTCGTCACTGCCGCGGAGAACGCGCGAGCGGCGGGCTTCGACGGTGTCGAGATCCACGGCGCGAACGGTTATCTGCTCGACCAGTTTCTCACCGACTACACCAATCAGCGCGCCGACGAGTACGGGGGATCGGTAACGAACCGCATCCGTCTCACCGCGCGGGTGCTGAACGAAGTGCGCGCCGCTGTGGGCGATTTTCCGGTCGGCGTGCGACTGTCGCAGACCAAGGTCAACGACTTCACCTATCGGTGGCCCGGCGGTGAGGCCGACGCACGCGTGGTATTCGCCGCCCTGGGCGAGGCCAGTTTCCTGCATATCGCCAGCGAGGGGAGAGATTTCATCGACACCGCGCGCTTCCCCAGCGGTGTGACGATCACTCGGCTGGCCCGTGAGATCTCCGGCCGGCCGGTTGTGGCCAACGGTGGCATGCATGTGCTGGAGCAAGCCGCGGACGTTCTGGCCGGAGGGCATGCCGACGTACTGTCGGTGGGTCGTGGCGCATTGGCGAATCCAGATCTGCCGCGCCGTATCCAGGATGGTGCCGCGCTCGCGGCTTTCGATTACGCCATGCTGCATCCGATGGCAACCCTGGACTCCGCCGCTGCCTGGCGTGCCCGCTCCTGATGCCGGTTGCGATCGGCTCTGTTCCTATCAGCCGATGCGGATAGGACCTTCAGAGAACAGTAGGTGGGGCGGCACCGGGCAGAAATGCCGCTCCACCTCCTACTTCGAACCATGCGCTAAGCGTGTCCCGCCGTCGGCGTGAGCCGGACCAGCGGGATCTCCCGGTCGGTGCGCTTCTGGTAATCCCCGTAGACGGGATAGGTGGCGGTGATCCGGGACCACAGTGGCGCCCGCTGCTCGGCGGAGAGGATATGCGCGGTCATGGGCCGGCGCGGACCGTTGCGGAACGAGACCTCGACGGCGGGATTGTCGCGGAGGTTGCGGTACCACGCCGGGTGGGTGGGGTCGCCGGCCCGGGACGCGACGATGATGTACTCCTCGCCCTCGACGACCGGCGCGGTCAGCATGACCGAACGCGGTTGCCCGCTCTTGCGGCCGAGGGTGGTCAGCTCCAGGGCCGGCATCCCGAAGTACTCGGTCCCCAGGCGTCCGAAGCTGATCCGCAGTAGAGCTCGGTGCACGGCATTGACGGCCTTCAACGTGAAATCAGATGGCACGACAGCTCATCCCCTCCGGTTCGCGGCAGTTGATCCAGCGAAGCAGTTCGGTCGAGGTTCGGCAACGCCGTGGATCCGCCCGCTGCCGGAGTCCCGCCACAGGACGTGGCGCGGCGACTCCGCCGGCCCGCGGCGCCGCCGGAAGTTCATGACGCCCGCTGGGTTCGGCAGCTGAAATCCACCCGGCAGTACCCGGATCCGGTCGCCCGGACGCCCCTCGAGCGCAGTCGGCGAGCGGTCGCGCACCATCGACGGCCTTATCCGAGAGGCGGTTGAATTGCACCGATGTGATTCGATATATACGTTTCGGCTATTACCTGTTCGTTGACCGATAAATAGGTTTCGACCACCCGATTCGAACGATATCCACCCGACGGAGCCGCCCCCGAAACGCTTTCCTTGATGAAATCGCTACATGATTGCCCATTCTTTATCTACGCCAAGGTATTCGGTCGTCGGCGTGTCCATCGTGCCGGACCGCACGCCGAATACGCACAGGTGCCGGATGATTCGGGCACGAGGGTAGGTCGCACGAGTACCGCGGGAACCGGTCGCCGCCCCGAACTCGGCGGGCACCACTTCCGCCGGCCGGCCGCACGACAGCGAACCGCACACGACCGCCCGCGTTCCACGGCGGTTTCGGGCGGGCCGGCAGCGGCAGAGGAGGCGGTCACCGGGCGATGCCGCGGCACGGAAAAGGAAAGGTCCCGGAGAGGGAATCTCTCCGGGACCTTCCTGTAGTAGCGGGGACAGGATTTGAACCTGCGACCTCTGGGTTATGAGCCCAGCGAGCTACCGAGCTGCTCCACCCCGCGTTGGGTGCCCCCAACATTACGCATTACCTCTCGCAACACCAAAACATGCCGCTGAGCTGGCCTGACGCCGATCGCGAGCAGGCCCGGGGCGCCGCGAGGCCGCGTCGACCACACCGCGGCCACCCCGACGAGCGGGCTCACGACATCCGGCCGGCCCGGGCCACCGCTCGAACGGGCCACAGACACGAGGAAGGCCCCGGAACCATGGTTCCGGGGCCTTCCTCGTTAGTAGCGGGGACAGGATTTGAACCTGCGACCTCTGGGTTATGAGCCCAGCGAGCTACCGAGCTGCTCCACCCCGCGTTGGGTGAACACAACATTACACACGGCTTCCGAATACTGCCAAATCACCAGCTCAAACCACATATCCGCCAGCGCGCTCGCAGGCCGCACGGGCAGCCGGGGGGCGCACACCGGGCTCCGCCGGCAAGCACCCCGGCCCGTCGGCACGCCGGACCCCACGGCGGCAACCCCGGCAACAGGACTCAGAACATTAACGGCGCGATTGCCACTTGTTCCGATCGCTATACGCGTGACACGAATTACCCATTTTCGGTGATCCCGGTCACATTTCTGCATTGCCGCAGACCGCCATGGGTACGGGAGAAATCCGTTTATGACCTGGAATTTTCCACATATTCCCGGCTGACACCAATCGACGTATTGATAGTTATCGATACGTGATCTGACGAGATTTCTTCGTTACCGTCGTTCCCAGGCCCCGACCAGACCGGGACGGGCCGACCGAACCGGAGAACGCCGGCAACCCTGTCCCACGGTTCGGATCAAACCCCGACACATCACCTGGGGACAGGGGCACGCAAGCTTCCAACGCGCTGCCGGTGGGCACAGGGAGGGATTCGCATATGTCCAAGACCCGAAAGTTCAGCACCCGCGTTCTCGGCATGACTGCTATCGCCGGGGCCCTCGTTGCCGTACCGTTCGGTCTTTCCACCGCCACCGCAACGGCTGCCTCGGGCAACTGGGACGCCGTCGCCGAATGCGAGAGCAGCGGCAACTGGTCCACCAATACCGGCAACGGCTTCTACGGCGGCCTGCAGTTCACCCAGAGCACCTGGGAGGCCAACGGCGGCAGCGGCAGCGCACACAACGCCAGCCGCGAGGAGCAGATCCGCGTGGCCGAGAACGTTCTCGCCACTCAGGGCCCCGGCGCGTGGCCGGTGTGCGGTCAGTACCTGTGACCCTGCCCGGCGCGCACTGAGCGCGCCGCCATTCAGCGCGTACGAAGAGGCGCTGCCATCCGGGTGGATGGCAGCGCCTCTTCTTTCGTTCTCCGGCCCGGAGTCCGACCGGACCCGCAGCAGCGCCGTGCGCGGAGCCGACAGCAATCGGCTCCGCAGCCGGGCTGTTACCTACCCCCGCCGGCGTCCTGATACGCCTTCACGGCGGCGTCCAGCTCGTCCAGCGCCCGGCCGAAGTCCTCGAAGTTGCCGGTACGCATGGCGGTGCGTACCGCTTCGATCTTGCGATCCAGCTCCACCGCCGCGGCATCCCGCGCGGCCGAACCGGTACTCGCGGGCGGTGGCGTCGAGCCGTTGGGGGTCGAGGCGCCCTGGTCCTGGGAATCATTACCCTGGGGCTGCGGCGGCGCGCTGCCGGGACTCGGCCGGGTGGCCGGATCGCCGCCGGACGGGGTGGCCAGCGCACCGGCACCGGGTAGCACCTGATTCAACGCGTCGGCCAGCGTCGACCCGTAGCCGACCTTCACGCTGCCGGCCTGGTCGCGGTAACTCACCAGTACTCGCAGCAGCTGCGGGAACGTGGCCGTGTTCTGACCGGTATTGCGCTCGTTGTAGAACGGCTCCACGTAGAGGATGCCGCCGTCGGCCACCGGCAGGGTGAGCAGATTGCCGTATCTGATCTTGTTCGAGTTCGACAGCAGCGTCTTCTCCTGGGAGACCTGTGGCGCTGTCGTCATCGTGTTCTGTGTCTGTTGCGGACCCTGGGTCTGCGTATCGGTCGGCAACTGCAGGATCCGGAACTTGCCGTAACCGTCCGGATCGGAGCGCACCGATATATAAGAGGATAGGAACTGCCGGTTGTACCCGACCATCGCACTGGTCAGATTGAACACCGGCTTACCGGTCTCCGGATCGCCGAGCAGCACGTAATACGGCGGCTGGCTGGCCGACACCCCCTCCACCGTCGGATCGGCGGGCACCGACCAGAAGGCGTTGTTGGTGAAGAACTCGCGCGGATCGTCCACGTGGTACTTGGTCAGCATCTCGCGCTGCACCTTGAACAAGTCCTCCGGATACCGGAAGTGCTCCCGTAGCTCGGGGCTGATCTCGCTCTCCGGAATCACCGCGTCCGGGAACACGCCCCGCCAGGCCTGCAGGACCGGGTCGCTGGGATCGGTCTCGTACAGCTTGACCGTGCCGTCGTAGGCGTCGACCGTGGCCTTCACCGAGTTCCGGATATAGCTGACCTCTTTACGCGGCAGCAGCCGGCCGGTGCGCTGGTCGATACTGTCCTCGACCGCGCCCTCGAGCGAGGTCGTCTGGGAGTAGGGGTAGCTGTCCAGCGTGGTGTAGGCATCCACGATCCAGACGATCCGGCCGTCCACCACCGCCGGATAGGCGTTGCCGTCCGGTGTCAGCCACGGCGCGACCTTCTCCACCCGGTCGCGCGGCGACCGGTTGTAGATGATCTTCGAATTATCGCTGATCGCCGAGGAGAACAGGATATTGCGTTCGGCGTACTTGGCCGCGAAAGCGAGCCGGTTGAACCAGTTGCCGATGGGCACTCCCCCGGCACCGTCATAGGTGAAGCGGGCCTGGTCGGTGTCGTACTCCCGGGGGTTCTGTCCTTCCTCCGCGCCGACTATGGCGTAGTCGGGATCGGACTGCGAGATCAGCTCGCCGTAGTAGATACGCGGCTGATCGACCTTGATCCGCTGCTGATCCTTCGGTGTGAACAGATCGCTGACCAGGAAGATCGGATAACCCGAGTCGCTACTGCCGCCCGCGGCGTTGGGATCCTCGGACTGCGGCCGGTTGACGCGGTTGGCGGGCGCGGCGACGAACCCGTTGCCGTGCGTGTAGACCGTGTGCTTGTTGATCCAGTCGGTCTGGTTACCGCTCAGGGTGGCCGGAGACAGTTCGCGGGCGGCCACGATGTAGTCCTGGATCTGTCCGTTGAGCGCGTACCGGTCGATATCGAGCGCCTCGGGGAAGCCGTAGAAGTTCTTCAGCTGTCGCAGCTGGGTGAACGTCGGGGACAGGATATTGGGATCCAGCAAGCGGGCGTTGGCGATGGTGGCATGGTCCACCGGCACGTTCACCGGATTCTTGCTGCTCTCCCCCTTGTAGTCGACGTATTCGATCTTGTCGTCGGTGATCCCGTAGGCATCCCGGGTGGCGGCGATATTGCGCTCGATGTACTCGCTCTCCTTCTCCGCCGCGTTCGGACGCACCGAGAACTGCTCGACCATGAGCGGCCACACCGCACCCACCAGTACCGAGGAGAGCACCAGCAGCGCCGCGGCCATCGCGGGCACCCGCAGATCACGCAGCACGATCCCGGCGAAGAAGGCCAGCGCGCAGATGATCGCGATGGACATCAAGATCAGTTTGGCCGGCAGCACCGCGTTGATATCGGTGAACGAACCACCGTTGAAGGTAGGCTCCTTCCGGCTGCTCATCAACAGCTCATAGCGGTCGAACCAGTAGGCGACGGCCTTCAGCAGCACGAAGATCCCGGCCAGAACCGCGAGCTGGATCCGCGCCGGCGTGGTGAGCACGCCCTCGCGCCCGGTCAGCCGCAGACCGCCGAAGATGTAGTGGGTCACCAGATTCGCGACGAACGCGATCACCACGGCGACGAACAACCAGTTCAGCACCATCCGGTAGAACGGCAGGTCGAAGGCGTAGAAACCCACATCCAGACCGAACTGCGGATCGGTCTGCCCGAACGAGCCGCCGTGCAGGAACAACTGCACGGTGACCCAGTTCGACTGGGCGACCAGCCCGGACAGCATGCCCAGCAACGCCGGGATACCGAGCCCGAACAGTTTCAGCTTGCCGAGCACCGTCGTCCGATACCGGGCGACCGGATCGCCGGCGCCCGAGGTCGGCACGAAGACCGGGCGTGATCGGTAGGCCAGCAACAGGGCGAGCCAGACGATCACCCCGACCAGAAGCGCGACCACCGCGAACACCGCGACCCTGGTCAGCAGCACGGTCAGGTAGACGCCGCGGAAATCGACCTCCCCGAACCAGAGCCAGTTCGTATAGGTATCGACGAGCCGAGGCCCTACCAACAGCAGTGCGGCCAGCACCACCGCGGCCACCAGCAGCAGACGACTGCGCCGGGACAGCGACGGTAAACCGGCGGGGGGGCGCATGCCCACGATGCCACTCTCCAGGGTCCGGCGGCGAGTGAACCGGTAACGCCACCGGCCGCTGCGCCGCAGTCCGAATTGTTGAGGTCGGGCCCGTACGGACCCTCATGGGCCCACTCTACGGAAAACGGACATGTTCGCGACCGCAGGGTTCGGGCGGTGTCGCGGCGGCGGATGCGAGGATGGTCGAGTGAGCTCCGATCTGCATGCCGAAATCGTCCTTGCCCGTTCCGTCCACGAGGTCGCGGAGTTCGTGGACGCCGAGGGCTGGGGAAGATCACCGCAGATGTTCGCGCTGGTGCGAACCACGGATCTGGTGGCCGCCGAACCCGCGCTCATCGACGAGGTCGACGCCGCGGACGAGTTGACACCGATCGCCCAGGACCCCCTGCCCGATCATGTGGCCGGCGGATCGATGGCACTCGACGAATTCCTCGCCACCACCAGTTGGCCCCCCGCGGTGGCGGGCTGTGTCCTGGTGCAGGAAATCGTGGTTCTCCCACCGGACGCCGAGGAGGATCTCGACGAGGCCCTCACTCCACTGCTGGCCGATGCGGACGCCGCCGACGCGGCAGGCCGGGCCGCCGCCCATGCGCACCCGGGACGGCGCGAGGCCCGGCTCTTCGCGGCTGTGCTGCGTTCGGGAAACAGTCTGTGCCTGTTGCAGCTACGGCCCGAAGAGAGCGAGGACGACGGCGCCGACCTCGACCTACGCACCTACCCGAACCTCGCGCCGAACCTGGTGGAAGCGCTGCGGCACACATTCGAGGAATCCGCCGACTGAACGGAGAACGCCCGGGCCCGCGGGCTCGGGCGCGGTTACGCCGCCGCCCTCGGATACCTCAGCCGCAGCCGACCACTTCCTGCCCCGCCGACAGATCCTCGAGCGCCTGCACCGCGCCCGCCAGCGTCTCCACCCGGACCAGCCGCAGACCGTCGGGGACCCGCTGACTCGCCTCGTTGCAGTTACCCGCCGGGACCAGGAATGTTTCCGCGCCCGCCTCCCGGGCCGCCATCATCTTGTACTGGATTCCGCCGATCGCGCCGACCTTGCCGTCCTCGTCGATACTGCCGGTCCCCGCCACGAACGACCCGCCGTCGAGGTCACCGGGGCTCAGTTTCTCCACCAGCGCCAGACTGAACATCAGACCGGCGGACGGGCCACCGATATCGGCCAGATTGAAATCGATCTGCATGGGCGGTGCCGCGGACTCGGTGGGCGTCAACCCGAGAAACCCTTTGGTCGCGTCATCGGTCCGGGCGCCCAGCGTGATATTCGCGGTCTGCTCGGCGCCGTCGCGGCGATACACCACCGGGACCACGGTCCCGGGCGCCCGGCTCGATGCCTCGTTGAGCACATCCTGAGCGGTCGCCACCGGCTTACCGTTCACGCTGACGAGCTGATCCCCGGCACGCAGCACGTCCTGGGCCGGAGCGCCCTCGATGACCTTGTGCACGAACACCGCGGTCGGCAGGTTCAGCTGACGCATCGCCGCGACCTCGGCATTGCTCTCCGAGTTCGTGAACTCCTGCTCGTTCGATTTGTCGACCTCCTCCCGGGACACCCCGGGCGGATACACCTCGGCGCGCGGCACGATACCGTGCCGGCCGCTCACCCAGAAGCCGAGTGCCTCGAAGATCGTCAGCCCGTCCCGCACCGCGACCGTGGTCATGTTCAGATGCCCGGAGGTCCGATCCACCTCGGCCCCCGACACCTGCACGACCTCGAGGCCGTCCACTTTGCCCAGCGTATCGACGGTGGGCCCCGGCCCCAGCGCCACGAACGGCACGGTGAAGACACTGCCCACCACACCGAACAACACAACCGGGACAAGGGCGACCAGGAGCGTGATGATCCGACGATTCACCCGGCCAACACTAGCCATCCGCTCCCGCACAATGCGGGACAGGCACGCGAGCGCGGCCCGTGAGATCACCCACCGCGCCCGAGTGGATCACGCCTGACGCGCGAGCGCCTGCTTCACCTCGGCCAAGGACGGATTGGTGGCGGTCGACCCGTCGGCGAATTTCAGCGTCGGCACCACATGATTGCCGTTGTTCACACTGCCGACGAACTCCGCCGACGCCGGATCCTGCTCGATATCGATCTCCATATAGCTGATCCCGGCCTCTTTCAGCTGGGTCTTCAACCGCCGGCAGTAACCGCACCAGGTGGTCGAGTACATGGTCAGATCAGGAGTCACGTCAGTCACGGACAGAGCAACACCGGCCGGGTCACGTTTATTGCAGTGTTTTTGGCGGCGCCTTCGGCGCCGCGGGGTTGAGGCCCCTTTGGTCTCGCCGTTCAGGCCTCGAGACTCGCGGCTTCGCCGCATGCGCTTCGAGGCCTGAACGGCGAGACGGGCCTCAACCCTTCGAGGTGTCTCGCAAAACAGTGAGGATGGGTGTGGCCCCGCAGCGCGTGGTTCTGACCCTTCGTAAAACTGACCGTGGTGTCTTGGTCGAGATCTGTCGGATCAGGGTTGCTGCGGGGCCACTGCCCGCACCGGGCGTGGTGGCCGTGACCTCATAGGAGCCTGTTACCGCAGACCCGTCACTGTTCTGTCCGCCTGCCCGGCCGGTGCGTGCCGCCCCACCGAACCGGTCGAGACAGCAGGACGGACCTTTCCAGCATGACCCATCACGAAGTCGAAGTCGATGTGACCGGTGGGGTCGACACCCACCGCGTCACCCACACCGCGGCAGTGCTGGACCCGCTCGGGCGGGTGCTGGGCACCGCGCAGTTCGCTGCCGACGCCGCCGGTTACACAGCGCTGCTGGCGTGGATGCGCGGGTTCGGGCGGGTGACCCGCATCGGTGTCGAGGGCAGCGGCGCCTACGGCGCCGGACTGGCCGCGAGTCTGGCCGAGCAGGCGATACCAGTGGTGGAGGTCGATCGCCCCGGCCGTAAAACCCGCCGGTTCCAGGGTAAATCCGACCCGATCGACGCGATCGAAGCCGCACGGGCCACGCTGGCCGGTCACCGTACCGGCACACCGAAACAGCGTGCGGGCCGGGTCGAAGCGGTGAGGGTTCTGCGTATCGCGCGCCGCTCGGCGATCACCGCGCGCGCCGATGCCACACTCAGAATCAAAGCGTTGATCGTCACCGCACCCGAACCCCTGCGGGCCCGGCTGCGTGGGCTCACCGATACCACGCTGATCACCACCTGCGCCGGGTTGCGTCCCGGCCGCGCCGATATCGGGTCACCGACCGGCGCGACGAAAACCGCGTTACGGTCGCTGGCGCGTCGTCACCAGCAACTCACCGTCGAGATCAACGACCTCGACGAACTACTGACCCCGCTGGTCGCCGCGATCAACCCGGGTCTGGTCGCCGCCCACGGCATCGGCACCGACACCGCCGGCCAACTCCTGATCACCATGGGAGAAAACCCCCACCGGATCCGTTCCGAAGCCGCGTTCGCACGCCTGTGCGGGGTCGCACCCATCCCTGCGTCCTCCGGACGCACCCACCGTCACCGCCTCAACAGAGGCGGTGACCGGCAAGCCAACGCCGCCCTGCACCGCATCGCGATCACCCGCTTGCGCTGGGACCCCGCCACCCGCGCCTACGCCCAACGACGCACCACACAAGGCCTGACCAAAAAAGAGATCATCCGCTGCCTCAAACGCTACATCGCCCGCGAGATCTACCACCTCATCACCAACCCACCCACCACTTGACATCCATAGGAGCATCTCGACGCATAGGGTTGCGTCGGCATTCGACGTTCGGGTCGGATGCCGACCCGACCGCCCGGCCGACCTCGCGTCCGACCACCTTCATGAACAGCGGAGCCCTCTCGGTGCCGAACTCGGCGAGGCCCTGAAAGGGTCGAGGCCCGTCCCGCCCCTTGGCCGAAGGTGCTCAACGGTCACACTCTGCGGACGGCCCACCGCACATCGCACGCCGCGAAGCCGCGAGTCTCGACGCCTGAACGGCGAGACCGAGGGGCCTCGACCCCGCGCTGCCGAAGGTGGCGCATATATACACTGCCCGGGTGGGCGCAGTCGATCTTTCCGAGTTGGATCCGGAGCAGGCCGCCGCGGTCCGCGCGCCGCGCGGGCCCGTCTGTGTGCTGGCCGGCGCGGGTACCGGGAAGACGCGCACCATCACCTATCGCATCGCGTATCTGGTGGCGGCGGGGCAGGTGCGGGCGGATCAGGTGCTGGCCGTCACATTCACCGCCCGGGCGGCCGGGGAGATGCGGGCGCGACTGCGGGCACTCGGGTTGGGGTCGGCCGCCTCGACCGTGCAGGCCCGGACCTTCCATGCCGCCGCGCTGCGGCAGCTGCGGTATTTCTGGCCGCAGGTGGTCGGCGAGGTGCCGTGGCGGATGCTGGACGGTAAGTTCCCGGTCGTCGCGCAGGCCGCGAATCGGGTGGGTCTGGCTTCTGGGACCGAGAGTGTGAAGGATCTGCTCGGCGAGATCGAATGGGCCAAATCCTCGCTGGTGGCGCCGGAGGATTACGTGGCGGCGGCCGAGGCCCGCCGGCGGGAGACACCGTTCGCGGCCGCCCGGGTCGCTGAGGTCTACGCCGCCTACGAGTCGGTGAAAACGACACCGGAGGGTCTGCTGCTGGATTTCGACGATCTGCTGCTGCACACCGCCGCCGCGCTGGAGGACTATCCGTCGGTCGCCGACGAGTTCCGGGAACGCTATCGCTGCTTCGTCGTCGACGAATACCAGGACATCACCCCGCTGCAGCAGCGGGTCCTGGACGCCTGGCTGGGAGACCGTGACGATCTCACCGTCGTAGGGGACGCCAACCAGACCATTTACTCGTTCACCGGAGCCGGGCCCGGCCAGTTACTGGATTTCTCCCGCCGGTTCCCCGAAGCGACCGTGGTGCGGCTCGAGCGCGACTACCGCTCGACTCCGCAGGTTGTCGATCTCGCCAATCGGGTGATCGGAATGGCGCAGGGCCGGATCGCCGGGACCCGGCTGCAGTTGATCGGGCAGCGGCCGGACGGACCGGACCCGGAATTCGCGGAATACGACGAGCTCGCCGCGGAGGCGGCCGATATCGCCCGCCGGATCGAGGAACTCCTGGCCGGTGGCACCCCGGCGGCCGAGATCGCGGTGCTCTACCGGATCAACGCCCAGTCGGAGGCCTACGAACAGGCACTGACCGAACGCGGGATCGCCTACCAGGTCCGCGGTGGCGAGGGTTTCTTCCAGCGGCCGGAGGTCCGTCAGGCGGTGCAGGAGCTGCGTAAGGCGGCGACCCGCGACGATCTGCCCGAGACGGCGCGCTCCGGGAAGAACCTGGTGAGCCTCGTGCGGGCCGCGCTGGCGCCGATCGGTCTCACCGCGTCCGCGCCGGCGGGGGCGCAGGCCCGGCAGCGCTGGGAGTCCCTGACGGCGCTGGTGCGGCTGACCGAGGAACTAGTCGAGCACGAACCGGGCCTGGACCAGACCGGACTGTTGCGCGAACTCGCCGCGCGGGCCGAGGCCCGGCACCCACCGACCGTGCAGGGCGTGACCTTGGCCTCGTTGCACGCGGCCAAGGGCCTGGAGTGGGACGCGGTGTTCCTGGCCGGGCTCACCGACGGCACCCTGCCGATCTCCTACACGCTCAACGGTGACGGGTCGGTCGCCGATGTGGCGGCGCTGGAGGAGGAGCGGCGGCTGCTCTATGTGGGGGTGACTCGCGCCCGGGTCCATCTCCGGTTGTCGTGGGCGC
The DNA here is from genome assembly GCF_050942415.1 of Nocardia grenadensis. Taxonomy (NCBI): domain Bacteria; kingdom Bacillati; phylum Actinomycetota; class Actinomycetes; order Mycobacteriales; family Nocardiaceae; genus Nocardia; species Nocardia grenadensis. The sequence goes on from NZ_CP192054.1 coordinate 5,116,106, forward strand.
TGAGCCGCGGTGACGGTGACCGCCGGACACGGCGGCGATCCCGGTTCCTCGCCGGGCTGGTGCCCGACGGCTCCCCCGCGTCCCGCATCGCCGCCCCGGCGCGCCCCGCCGCGGACGCGAACCGGCCGGTGTGCCGGATATGCGGTCGTGCGCTGCTCGATTCGGAGACGCTACTCCTGCGCCGGTGCAAGAACTGTGTGGGACAACCAGATACGGAACTGCTCGGCGCACTCCAGGATTGGCGCCGGGAGAAGGCGGCCGAACTCGCCGTGGATCCGCGCGGGATCCTCGGTGTGAATACGCTCACCGCGATCGCCGAGCAGCTGCCCGATGACGAAGCCGCGCTGGCCGCATTGGGTATCGGCGAGAGCAAGATGCGCAAGTACGGGGCCGAGGTGCTGGCCATCATCCGGTCCCGGCGCCGTTCGATCGCCGGCCGGTAGTCATATTCGCTACCGAATCCGGCGAAACTGCAGGTAGAAAATAGGTTGTCGACTCCGGCGAGATTGCTTAAGGTGGAAATCGCGCTCGGGAGGGTACATCCACGCGCACAGTTGAGATCACGACCACGAGTACAGGAGGGAGGCAGTCAGATGAACGGCACAACGAACTACGGCTTCGTCACCGTAGCGCCGAATATGCGGTCATCCGCTGCTTCCCGGGGGTTCCTCGCTTTGCAGGGGACCGGCCTGTCCTGCCTCGATATTGCGGGTGAGCAGGCGCGTATCCGCTATTCGCATCAGCCGAACATCGTCGAATCGCAGGACCAGTCCGTCGTGAACTGGCACCCGGGGGCTGCTCTGGCAGCCGTCGGCTCCTTCGCTATCGATCCCGCCGCAGCACCCGCGGTGGCAGATACGCGACCGGAAAGCCTTCGCAAAGGACACCGAGCGACCGTGAACAGGCGGCCCCACAGCCGACCAAGGTAGGGATCAACCCCACCTCTCCTGGCCACGGGACGCAGATGCGAAACCGTGGCCAGAATTTTTTTGGCCTTCAGCCCACAAGGCATCGGTTTCGCAGCACGAACACCGAACCGCTGCACAACAAGCTGAAGGAGAACGACGTGGTCACCACCACCCAGAGCTGGCCGTCGGCCACCACTGATGTGGCGTGTAGCACCGTGGCAACCGATCCGGGGGGCCAGCGGCAGCGCGTCCTGCCCTGTCGAGCGGGCGATCCCGATCTGTGGTTCGCCGAGAGCCCGGTCCAGCTGGAAGAGGCCAAGGCGCTGTGCGCGTCCTGCCCGATCCGTAAGGGCTGCCTGACCGCGGCCATCGATCGGCGGGAGCCGTGGGGCGTCTGGGGCGGCGAGATCTTCGATCAGGGGGTCGTCATTGCCCGAAAGCGTCCGCGGGGCCGACCGCGCAAGGTCGCCAGCTGTGTCTGACCGGCACCCCGTGTCCCTCGCGGGCATCCACCACCCACACCGGAAACGAGCCGCTCATCGCTTCGCCGATGAGCGGCTCGTTCGCTGCTGTACCGGTAACGTTATGCGCGCGGTGCTCACCGGAACCCGGGGAACTCCTGCGCGGTAATGCTTCAGGCGCTGTCCCGCTGATCCCGGAAACCGGGCAGCCAGGTGGCGGCCAACCGCATGAACGGTACCTCGGCATCGAGCTGGGCGCAGATACCGATGGACCCGCCCAGCACCCGGAAGATCATCACATATTCGGCGGGCAACATCATCGCCCGCGCGGTCTTCATCTCCGGCGAGGAGTAATCGGTCGCCTTACCCGCCACCCGCTGCATCCAGCGCCGGGTGAAGTGGAACGATTCGGTGCGGATCGGGTCGGTGAACGGGCGCAGGTACTCCTCGATCTCGGCCTCGGTAAGAGTCCGGCCCGGCTGCACCCAGCCGTTGGCGTGCAAGATCTCGGTGAGTTCGCCGTACTCCTCGGCGACCGCCAACGCGAGGATGCGGCCCAGCAACTCCGGGAAACCGCCCGGCAGGGGCGCGCAGGCGCCGTAGTCGATCACCGCGAGCTTGCCCGCCGGAGTGATCATGAAGTTGCCCGGATGCGGGTCCGCGTGCAGCAGCCCCACCGTTTCCGGCGCGGAGAAATGGAACCGGCCCATCAGCCCGGCCACCCGGTTGCGCAGGGCCCGAGTCCCCTCCGGGTCCGCCTGGCCGGCGCTGATGATCGCGGAAACCGGTGTGCCGTCGAGCCATTCGCTCACGATCACCTTCGGCGCACTGGCGACCACCTTGGGCACCACGAATTCGGGATGCCCGTCATAGGCCTTGCTGAACGCCCGCTGATTCGCGGCCTCGTTGCGATAGTCCAGTTCTTCTTCGGTGCGCTCGGTGATCTCGGCGAGCAGCGGTTTCACATCGGCGCCGGGGATGACCTTCGCGAACAGGCCGGTCATCCGGTTCAGGGTGCGCAGGTCGGCGCGTAGCGCTTCGTCAGCCCCTGGGTACTGCACCTTCACCGCGACCGGCCGCCCGTCCGACCACACCGCCCGGTGCACCTGGCCGATACTCGCCGACGCGGCCGGAGTGTCCTCGAACGACCGGAACCGCTTACGCCAATCGGTACCGAGCTGCTGGTCCAGGACGCGGTGCACGGTGGCGGCGGGCATCGGCGGCGCGGCGGCCTGCAGTTTGGTGAGCGCCTCGCGATAGTGCTCGCCGAACTCCTCCGGTACCGCGGCCTCCATCACACTGAGGGCCTGCCCGAATTTCATGGCGCCGCCCTTGAGTTCCCCGAGTACGGCGAACAACTGTTCGGCCGCCTTCTGGTTCAGCTCGGTGTTGATCTCTTGACGATCGCCACCCGCGAGCTTCTTGCCGAAACCGACCGCGGCGCGCCCCGCTACTCCCAGCGGGATCTTTGCCAACTTGGCATTGCGGGACATGGGCCGGCGCACGATCTCAGACACTCCCCCATAATGGCCGACAACCCCGCTTCGCTGCCACGGAAAACCGGAGCAAATTACCCTCGGCACCGAATGTGAATGTCATCACACACTTTCGACGACCGTGTTTCCGAGACAACCACAGCGGGGATGCGGCGCCCACGACCGGCGATCGAGAGACCGGGTATCGAGATCGAGTTCGAGGGTTCTGTTCAGCGTTTCCGGTGGAAAACGCGGCTCGCAGGCAATGATCGTCTCGAGTTCGCCGAGCGCCAGCGCGGCCACCGCGGCGATCCCGGCGGGGCTGGCATGACCGGTCCGTCCGAGCAGTTGTGCGGCCAGTCGCGGCCATTCCGCGTCGTGATCGACTCTGGTCAGATCCGCGCAGCGCAGGCAGCTGGTCCGCCCCGGCTGGACCAGCGGGCCGACGATCCCCTTCCCGTCACGCAGCCGCACGACCAGATGGGCGGTCCGTGCATGGGACAGATCGCGCACCAACCGAGGATCCGGGATCAGCGCGTCGGCGAGCACCACTAGATCGGCGGGCCGGGCCCGGCCGTCGATCTCACCGCGGTAGTCGCGCGAGCGTTGTGGGCGGACTCCCAGATCCCGCAGGCCGGCGGTGATCGCGTCGGTGAGCGGGCCGATGCCGTGCACCCGGATCGATCGCACGCGACCGGCGGGGCGGGGCGGGTGGACCAGGAGGCCCGCGGTATCGATCATCTCGAACAGGGCCGTGGCCTGTGCGGGTTCCAATCCGAGCGAGCGGGACCGCCAGAGGATCGCGGGTTTGCTGTTCAGCCCATCGATCAGCCGGAGGAAACCCAGCACCTGCTGGGTTTCCAGGCCCGGCGCCACACAGAGCACCGCGGTATCGGGATCCCAGCCCAATTGGACCTGTCCGGTGGATCGGACCAGGATCGGCACCCGGGGATGCAGCAGGGGGCCGCGTGGCCGGAGCATCGTCATGCCGGAAGTATGCGAGTGTCGTTGCGGTGCAACCGGGTTCGCGCACCGGGTTGTCCACAGGATTTCGCCCTGTGGACAACTCCGTTTTCCGAGGTGAGCGGGTGTCCGCGACAGCTGCGCGGCGGCCCGCGGAAAGTCGGAGGGAACAGGCCCCGGGAGTCACCGCCGGGGCCTATCGATCCGCTACTTCTTACCGGATTCCGGATCTTCCGGATCGGACTCGGGACGCTGTTCGCCGCCCCTGTCGCTCTCGTCCTCGGCGCTCGCCGCCGCACGTTCAGCGGCCTCGGTGGCGGCCAACTGCGCGAGCGGGTCATCGAACGCGCCCGCGCCACCGCCGATCACCGTATCGATGAACCCGGTGGGCTTATCGAGATCGGCGGAGTCGGGGAGCAGATCGGGATGCGCCCACACTCCGTCCCGCGCCTCGATACCGGCGTCGTCGGTGAGTCGCTGCCACAGGGTGGCCGCCTCGCGCAATTTGCGCGGACGCAGTTCCAGACCGACCAGCGTGGCGAAGGTTTGCTCGGCGGGCCCACCGGTGGCCCGGCGCCGGCGCAGTGTTTCGGCGAGCGCGCCCGCGCCCGGTAGCCGATCGCCCACCGCCGCGGCCACCACCACCTGTACCCAGCCCTCGATCAGGGCGAGCAGGGTTTCCAGCCGGTCCAGCGCCTGTTTCTGCTCGGGCGTGGTCTGCGGCTCGAAGCTGCCCTGGGCGAGGATCTCCTCGAGTTTGGACGGATCGGTGAGCGCGGTCGGATCGAGATTGCGGGCGGCGTCCTCGAGGGCGGAGAAGTCCATGGTGATCCCCCGCGCGTAGTCCTCGACGGCGCCGAGGACCTGCTGGCGCAACCAGGGCACATGAACGAACAGCCGCTGGTGGGCGACCTCGCGGGCGGCGAGGAACACCATGATCTCGCTCTCCGACTGCTCGAGTCCCTCGCTGAACTCCGAGATGGCGGTGGGCAGCAAGGCGGCGGTACCGGCCGGGCCCAGCGGCAGGCCGATATCGGTGCCGGTCAGCACCTCCTTGGCCAGCTGGCCCAGCGCTTGGCCGAGTTGGGAGCCGAAGGCCAGCCCGCCCATCTGGCCGAGCATCCCCATCATGGGGCCGGCCATCTCGCGGGCCTCCTCGGGCAACCCGGCGGTCCACATACCGGAGATCTGCTGGGCCACCGGATCGCACAGCCGCTGCCAGGTCGGCAGGGTTTTCTCGATCCAGTCGTTGGCGGTCCAGGCGACGGTGCTCGTCGCACCGGCCGGGAAGGTGGTCGCATCGTCGAGCCACAGTTCGGCCAGGCGCGCGGCATCAGCGACCGCGGCGGCGGTACCGCTGGACACGGGTGGGACGGTTTTCCCGAGCTGCTGGCGGGCCAGCCGCTTGGCCACGTCGTAGTTGACCGGGCCGCCACCACCCCCGCCGGACATACCCTGCCCCATACCGCTCAGCATCTGGCCGAGCGAGGACAGCATCTGACCCAATGCCGCCGGATCGAACCCGGCGCCGCCGGCACCGAAACCGAAGGGGTCGTTTCCGCCGCCGCCCGGTTTGTCGCCGCGGCCGCGATCGTCGTCGTCGCCGTGCGAGAAGCCGAACGGGAGGTCACTCATTCCGCCTCACCCGCCGGCATAGCGTCCGGGTGGTGTCCGGGGAGCGCGCGCGCACCGTTATCGGGCGCTTCGTGAAGCTGCATATCGTCCATAGTAGGCGCGGCGAACCGCCCGGTCCGCGTCCCCGGACGGTCTTCGCGCTGGGTGAACATCGCGGCGGGTGCCGCCCCGCCTCGGTTCGCCCCGTAGCGCCGGGCCCCTACCCGGCGGCGACCCAGGATTCCACGATCGTCCGGGCGATCGAGATCGAGCCGGGCAGCAGCAGTCGTGCTTCGCCGGCCGGGGCGGTCTCGCCCGCCTCCGGGCGGGTCCACCGGCCGCCCGCCGCCAGCGCGTCGCGCACCTCGTCGCGGGTGAACCAGTGCGCCTCGGCGATCTCACCGTCGCTGAAGACCAGCGCCTGGTCGGGGTCGGCCCGCGCGGCGAAACCGAGCATCAGCGAGCGCGGGAACGGCCACGGCTGGCTGCCGAGGTACTCGATATCGCGCACGTCGAGCCCGACCTCCTCGCGCATTTCCCGCTCGACGCACCGTTCCAGCGACTCCCCCGCCTCCACGAACCCGGCCAGCAGCGAGAACATCGTCTCCGGCCAGCTGTGCTGCCGGGCCAGCAGCACCCGGTCGCCGCCATCGTGGATGAGACAGATCACAGCGGGGTCGGTACGCGGGAAATCCTCACGGCCGTCCTCGGCCACCCGGGACCAGCCGCCCTTGGCCGGTATGGTCGGGGTGCCGTCCGCGCCGTGAAAGGCCGCGCCGGCATGCCAGTTGATCAGCGCCAGCGCGGTGGACAGGACCCCGGCCGTGAAATCGTCGATCGAGGCGTCGGCGAGCCGCCGCAGATCCCGCAGGGTGCCGGTGAGCGCCTCGTCACGCACCGCCCACAGGTGCACTCCGTCGCGCACTCCGAGGAACACCGCGTCGGGGCTCGGCTCGGGGGACAGCTCGAGCGCGGCGTCCCAGACCAGCGCCTCCGACTCATAGCGCACCACGCCACGCGGCCCCACCCGGAGCAACCGGGCCGTGGACCAGCCGTCCTTCAGCGACTGTTCGTCGGTGCGCAGATGATCGGCGCGGTCCAGCGCCGAACGGGACAGCAGGGGAATCTGGTTGAGTCGGAAAACGGCCACGTATCGAGACTATCGCGGCTCGATAACAGCCGTGGCGGGTCAGCGGGCGCGCCGGATGTAGAGAAGTTTGTCGCCGGTTTCCAGGGCGTCGACCGCCGGCTCACCGACACGCACCAGCTCACCGGCCCGGACCACCCCGAGCACGATATCGCTGAGATGCCGCGGTGACCCGCCGACCTCACTGGGTTCCACCTCACGCTCGGCGACCGCGAAACCGTGCTCCGGAGTGAGTAGATCCTCCATCATCTCCACGACGCTGGGCGTGGTGGTGGCGATCCCGAGCAGCCGGCCCGTGGTCTCCGAGGACACCACCACCGAATCGGCGCCGGACTGCCGCAGCAGATGAATGTTCTCCGATTCACGGATGGAGGCGACGATCTTCGCCTTCTTGGTGAGTTCCCGGGCGGACAGGGTGACCAGGACCGCGGTGTCGTCGCGGTTGGTGGCGACGATGACCGAGGCCGCGTTCTGCACACCCGCCAGCCGCAGCACGTCGGACTGGGTGGCCGACCCGTGCACGGTGACCAGCCCCGCGGTCGAGGCCGCCTCGAGACTCACCGCGTCCGTGTCGACGACGACGATATCGGCGGGCTGCACGCCGTCACCGAGCATGGCGTCGATGGCGGTGCGGCCCTTGGTGCCGTACCCGACGACGACGGTGTGATTACGCACGGTGCGCCTCCAACGCTGGATCTTCAGAGCCTGGCGGGAACGTTCGGTGAGTACCGCCAGTGTGGTGCCGACCAGGACGATGAGGAACAGCACGCGCAGCGGGGTGATGACGAAGATGTTCACCAGCCGGGCCGACGGGGTGACCGGGGTGATATCGCCGTACCCGGTGGTGGACAGCGAGACGGTCGCGTAATAGAACGCGTCCAGCAGGCTCACCGTATCGTCGGCGCCGTCCCGATAGCCGTCCCGGCCGAGATACACCACGATCGAGGCGGCGCACAGCAGCCCGATCGCGAACAGCACCCGACGGAACAGCGAGATCCACGGACTGTTCTGCACCTCCGGGATACGGAGCAGCCCGACCAGCGCGAAATCCGGTGGTTCGGCCGCGCCGCGGGCCCGGCTCCCGAGATCGGCGAACCGCGAACTCACCGGCGACGCCTTTCGCCGATCCGGTCGTCACGCACACCGGTCACCGTCAGTCCCTCCGACACAGCTCGGGAGCCTACCCGCTCCCCCACCGTCACGTCGGGCGCATGGTCACGGCGGGTATCTATGGTGATGCCATGGCAGATATCACCCCGGCGGGCGCACCGGATTCCGGTCGCACCCCGGCGCTTCGACTGGCCGCGCTGCTCCTCGGCGCCGGCGTCCTGCATTTCGTGGCTCCCAAACCGTTCGATTCGATCGTCCCTCCGCAGTTGCCCGGAAAGGCACGCTCCTACACCTACTGGTCCGGCGTGGCCGAAATCGGCGTCGGCACCGCGCTGTTGATCCCGCGGACCCGGCGGCTCGGTGGTCGGCTGGCCGCGTTGCTCTTCATCGCGGTGTTCCCGGCGAATATCCAGTTCGCCGCGGATTCGGTGCGTAATCCGAAGGCACCGTCGATCCTGAAGGCGGTCTCGGTACTGCGCCTTCCGCTGCAGTGGCCGATGATCACCAGCGCGCTGGCGGTGAGCCGCCGGGCCCGGCGGGGTCAGTGACCGGCCAAACCCTCGCAGCCCGCGCTCACAACATCCGGTTCTCGTCCCCGTCTCGGCGGGTCGAATCGGTGAGCAGCGCCGCCAGTTCCTCCGGACCCGGTAGGCGCTCGGGCGCCACCGTGCGACCGCTGCGTACATAGTGGAAGGCGGCGCCGATCCGGTCCAGCACGCGCGGTTCGGTTTCGCCGGTACGCGCCACCACCAGTCGCGCCCACGCCAGCCGGTAGACCGCCAGCTGCACCGCCACCGCGGCCTCGTCGGCCGGGCCTGGTTCGGCGCCGGTCTTCCAGTCGACGACGGTCCAGCCGCCGCCGGGTTCGGCGAACACCGCGTCCATCCGACCGCGGATCACCACCCCGGCGATGGTGGTCTCGAACGGCACTTCGATCTCTACCGGTCGGCGCGCCGACCAGGGCGAGGACAGGAACGCGTCCTGCATCCGGGCCAGTTCCGCGTCGGCGGCCGCCCCCGCGTCGGCCGCGCCGGGCAGATCGTCGAGGCCGGGCAACTGATCGGTGGCGAACCAGCGCTGCACCCAGGCGTGGAAGGCGGTGCCGCGGCGGGCCAGCGGATTGGGTGGGTAGGGCAGCGGGCGGCGCAGCCGGGCGGCGAGCCGGCCCGGATCGGCGCGCAACTCGACCAGCGCCGTCGCCGGCAGCTGGGTGGGCAGTTCGACCTCGGCCACGGCATCCGCACCGGACCGGTATTCGGCGAGCAGCGCGTCCACATCGGCGATCCAGCCGTCGGGATCGTCGCCGGGTTCGGGCACGTCCGCGCCGGCGGCGAATTCCGCCAGCGCCGCGTGGACCATTGCGGCTCCGGCTTCGATATCGTCGCGACGAGCACCGAGCGGGTCACCGGGCCAGGACGCGGTCACCGGGGTGGCCGCCAGCGGATTCGGCTCGCCGGGTTCGGGACCGGCGGCCCAGCAACCGATTTCGACCCCGCTACCGGGCCGGTCGGCGGCGGTTTTCACCTCGAGCAGGAATTCCGACGGCCCCTTCGGCTTGTCGCCGGTTTCGGGCCAGTGGTGCGCGGAGACCAGCAGGACGCGTTCGGTACGGGTGAGCGCGACATAGAACAGCCGGCGGTCCTCGTCGAGCCGGCGCCGCGCCAGCGCTTCCTTGTGCGCGGTGAGGCCGCGCTGCAATTCCGCGCGGTCGGTGACCTCGGACAGATCGAGAACCGGGACACCGTCCGGGGATTCCGCGGTGGCCCGGTCACCGCGCAGCGAGGTGGGTAGTTCGGCCAGGGCACCGAGCCAGGTGTTCACGCCGCGGGTGGACGGGAACACATCCCGGGTGACGTGCGGTACCGCGACCACCTCCCACTCCAGTCCTTTCGCCGCGTGCACCGTGAGTACCTGGACCCGATCCGGGGCGACCTCCACCTCGCCCGGTTCCAGACCGTTCTCGACCGATTCGGCGGCGGTGAGAAAAGCGAGCAGACCACCGAGGGTGGCCCCGGCGTCGTTCGCGAAGCCGGCGACCACCTCGGCGAAGGCGTCCAGGTGTTCGCGGCCGGCGCCGGAACCCGCGAGCGCGCGCCGGGCCTGGCTCTCGACGCCGACACCGATGGTGCGTTCCACATCGGCGACCAGTTCGGTGAGCGGCTGCGCCGCCCGTTCGCGCAATATCGCCAGTTCCCGCCCCAGCGCGGTCACCCGCCGGTATCCGGCCGCCGAATAGCGGTCCGGCGGACCGGGATCGGCGATCGCGTCGGCCAGGCCGGCCCGTTCGGCGGGTTCGGGGGCCACTTCGTGCAGGGCCGCCGCCAGGGTGGTGGAGTCGGTGATATCGCCACCGGGGTCGCGGGTGATGGACAGTTCCCGGGCCCGCCGGGCCAGCGCGGCCAGATCGGCGCTCCCGATCCGCCAGCGGGCACCGGTGAGGATCCGGACCGCGGCGCTGCCGGCGGCGGGGTCGGCGACGAGGCGCAGGGTGGCGACGATATCGGCGACCTCCGGGGTCGACAGCAGACCGCCCAGCCCGACGATCTCGACCGGTAACCCCTGCGCCCGTAACTCCTCGGCGAGTTCGGCGGCGTCGGCGTTGCGGCGGATCAGGACCGCGGAGGTGGGCGGGGGCCGGTCGGCGGCCCGGGCTTCGGCCCAATGCGCGGCGATCCGTTCGGCGATCCACCGGCGTTCGCTCGCCACGGTATCGGTAAGCGCGAGCGCGACGACGCCCGGTTCCGCACCGGGTTTCGCACGCAACGGGTCGACGGTGACGCCGCCGCTGTCCCGGGCCACCGCGCGCAGCGGCTCCACGACCATATTCGCCAGATCGAGCGCCTCGGGCGGATTGCGCCAGCTGGTCAGCAGCGGCAACACCGGCGCCGGGACACCGGGGGCGGCCGGGAAATCGGTGGTGAAGCGCGGGAGATTGGCGGCCGAGGCGCCGCGCCAGCCGTAGATGGACTGCATGGGGTCACCGACCGCGGTCACCGCGAGCTCGCGCGGGCGCGCCCCGCGGGACCGCGCGTCGCGCTGTTCCGGGTAACCGGCGCCGAACAGCGCGGACAGCAGTATGCGCTGGGCGTGGCCGGTGTCCTGGTATTCGTCCAGCAGCACCAGCCGGAAGCGGGCACGTTCGGCGGTGGCGACATCGGGGTGCTCAGCGGCCAACCGCGCCGCCAGCGACATCTGCGCCCCGAAATCCAGGGCGCCACGCTGGTACAGCGTCTCCCGCAACTGCTGGACCAGCGGCAGCAGCGCCACCCGCTCGCGCTGGGCACGCAGGATCGACAGCAGATCCTTGTTCGGTCCGCCGCGCTGCCGCGGACCGGGCGGCAGGGTGTGCACGAGTTTCGCGAGTTCGGTATGCGCCTCGGCGAGTTCCTCCGGTTCCACCAGATGCTCGGCCAGCTGGCCGGACAGCGCGAGTACCGCCTCGGTGACCGTGAGCGGCGAACGGTCGGTATCCAGGTCGCCGTCCCAGCCGCGCACCACCTGATGGGCGAGCTGCCACAGCTGGGTCTCGGTGAGCAGCGCCGCCGACGGTTCCACCGGCAGCAGCAGGCCGTGTTCGCTCAGCAGCCGGCCGGCATAGGAGTGGTAGGTACTGATCTCGGGCTCCGCACCGGCCAGGCCGGCACGCAGTTCGCCGGAGGGGTCGAGATCCCGCAGCAGCCGGGACCCGGCCAGCCGGGCCAGCCGCGTACGGATCCGGGCGGTGAGCTGCTGAGCGGCCTTGCGGGTGAAGGTCAGCCCGAGCACCTCCTCCGGCGTGACCAGCCGGTTGGCCACCATCCACACCACCCGGGCCGCCATGGTCTCGGTTTTTCCGGCGCCCGCCCCGGCCACCACCAGCGCCGGACCGGGCGGTGCGGCGATCACCGCGGCCTGTTCCGCGGTCGGCGGGGGGAGCCCGAGTGCGTCGGCCAGCTGTCCCGGCGAGACCCGAGCGCTCACTCGTCGGTCACCTGACGCCCGGCGTCCTGCACCGGGCAGCTGTTCTTCACGGCGCAGTGCCGGCAGCCCTCGTTGCGGATCGCCAGGAAACCGGGGCCCTCGGTGCTCGCGGCCGCGGCGTGGATGGTTTCGCGCCAGGTCTCCAGTGCCTCGGCGTCCAACGGGGGCTGGACCCGCTCCTTGGCCACCCCACTGGCCGCCGGTAATCCGACGTACACCAGCCGTGCGCCACCGGGTTCGGGAGCACCGGCGTGCTCCTCCAGGGCGCCGGCCGCGGCGGCGACCTGGTAGGTCGCCAGCTGGGCGTGCTGGGCGGCGTCGGCTTCGCTGACCGGATTCTTCCCCGTCTTCACATCGACGATGACGAACCGGCCCGCGGCGTCCCGTTCCAGCCGGTCGATGCGGCCGCGAATGCGGACCTCGGGCATATCGGCGGCGGGCGCGGGCAGCACACAGTCGACCGGTACCTCGATACCGGCCTGGGTGAGTTCGCCGCGGGTGGTGCGCACCCAGGCGACGAACGCGTCCAGCATGGCCTCGGTGCGGCGCAGTTCCTGCCGGGAGTACCAGCTGGTCTCCGGATCGATACCGGACCAGGTCCGGGCGAGTTCGGCGCGCACCTGATCCAGTGGTACGCGGCCGGCCAGCGCCTGGACCAGGGTATGCACCAGGGTTCCTTTGACGGCGTACGGATTCTCGCCGTCGGATCCGCCGTTGCGTTCCAGCGCCCACCGCAGCGGACAGGTCCGCAGCAGCTCTACCGTCGAGGGCGACAACGCGATCGGGGCGTCGTCTTCCCACAGGGTCTCGGTGGAGCTGAGCCCGGGCACCCCGTACCAGTCGTCGGGCGCGGTACCGGGAATCCCGGCCAGCGCGAGCCGGGCCAGTTGCCGGGCGGCGCGGCGGCGGCGCTCGTCCCCGGCGCCGGGATCGCAGACCGCCGCGCGGAGTTCGGCGATCAGCGCGTGCAGGGCGAGCACCCGGCCGGGTTCGGCGACCGGAAGCGCACCCGGTTCCCCACCGGTCTCACCGCCCAGCAATTCGGCCAGGAATCGGGACGGCACCAGATCACGATCGCCGGTCACCGATTCCACCGCCGTCACCAGCAGCGACCGGCGGGCCCGGCTGCACGCGACGAACAACAGCCGGCGCTCCTCGGCCAGGACCGGGGCGGCGCGGCTGACCCGTTCGGTGATACCGGCGACCTCGTCCACCAGCTCCTCGGTGTGCAGCAGCGTCCCCCGCGGCCGAGGGTCCGGCCAGATCCCCTCCTGCACTCCGGCGACCGCGACAACCTCCCATTCCCGGCCGGAGGCCGAGTGGGCGCTCAGGAGGTCCACCGCCTCCTCCCGCTGCGTCCGTACCGCCCGGTCCTGCGGGATCTGCTGCTGGAGCAGGTATTCGACGAAACCCTCTATGGTCGCGCCCGGGAGGCGGTCGGTGTAGGCGGCCGCGGCGTCGAACAGCGCGACCGCGGCGTCGAGATCGCGGTCGGCCTGCATACCTACCGCTCCCCCGCGCCGGGACTGCGCCAGCCAGCGCCGCTCCAGCCGCGACCCGGTCCACAACGCCCACAGCACATCCTCGAGGCCGCCGCCCTCGCGCCGGACCCGGCGGGCGCGGTCCAGTGCGCGGACCACCCGCTCCAGCGGGGCGATCTCGACCTCGGTGAGGCCCGCCAGGATCCGATCGTCGCCCGCGCCGAGCAGCAGCTCCCGTAGCACCTCCACCGAAGGGCGGTCCGGACCGGAGCCGCGCGGGCCCGGTCGCCGGGGTTCGGCATCCGGTCCGCCGGCCGGGGATCGCGGATCTGTTCGGGGGACTTCGGATTCGTCGGCGGTCTCGCCCGGTGCCGGCCCGACTGCCTCCGCGTCGGATCCGCCGACCGATCCGACCGGCTCCCCGGCGGCAGTGTCCGGGCGGCCGGCAGCGTCCCCTGATTCTTCCTGGAAGACGTCGGGATCGGCCATACGGCCGGGGCCGACCGGTTCTCGGCTGTCCCTGCTGGTACCCGACCCGCCCGCGCGGCCCGGCGACTCGAATCGAGCACTATCGGTTCGCGCGGGTCCGGACGCGTCCGCACCGATGGCCACCTCGGACTCGTCGCCGTCACCGGGGTACGGCTCCGGCGGGAAATCCTCTTCGTCGACCGGTTCCGGTGGGAGACCGTCCCACGGGTCGTCACCGAAGCTCTCCTCATCGATCCCGTACCAGTCCGCGTCGGCCCGGTGTCGGCTGACCTCGGCGAAGAGGTCCCGGGGCGGCAGTTCGCCGACGGTATCGTCGGTCCGGTAGGTATCGAGGACAGGTGGTTCGTGTATCGGCTCGGGCGGGAAATCCGGTGTCGCGGCGAAGTCCGGACCGGGGATGCGGGCAGGGTCCGCTCCCGAGGCACCCGCAAGGCCCGATCCCGCGGCACCCGCAAGGCCCGATCCCCGGGCACCGGCGAGGTTCGGGCCCGAGGCACCGGCAGGGTTCGCGCCCGATACAGCGTCGAGGTCCGGATCCGGGACACCGGCAACGCCCGGACCGGCGGCAGCGTCCGGAACCGGCGGACCGGCTGCGTTCGAGCCCTGGGCACCGGCGGAGTTCGGGGTGCGGGCGAGTTCTACCGCGACGCGGCGGATCCCGCGCCGCAGCCGCCGCAGGCCGATCGCGTCGGCCCCGCCGAGCGGTCCGGCCAGGAGGTCGAGCGCCTCGTCGGGACCGAACAGGGATTCGGTGGATCCGGCGCCACGTCGCGTGGCCTCGCCGGCGAGCACGGCCCGCAGCGCCAGCAGCATCCAGGCGGCACCGCGGCGACGGGCCAGCGGTATATCGTTCGCGGGTTGCGCGATCGGGACCCCGGCCGCCAGCAGGGCCCGGCGCAGTGGCGGCAGCAGCAATGGCACCGAACGCACGATCACCGCCATCTGCGACCAGGGCACGCCCTCGGTGAGATGCGCGCGGCGCAGATGGTCGGCGATCAGTGACGCTTCCTTGGCGGGGCTACCGAGTACCCGCACCCGCACTTCGGCCGGGACGGGTGCTTCGGTACCGGTATCCGGGGGCACCTCACCGCGTTCCGCGGGGCCCAGGTCGGCCCGGGTGATGCGATGCGGGGCGTGCCCGGGTAGCCGCGACGCGATCCGGGCGGTGGCGGTGGTGATCGCCGGACCGGACCGATGGTTGTCGTAGAGGACGATGCGCCGATCCGCCGGGGAGTCCTCGGTGAGGAAGCGCGAATCGGCGCCGCGGAAGGTGTACACGGCCTGGTCGGGATCACCGGCGATCACCGTGGTCCCGGCCCCGGCCGCCAGCACCCGCACCAGCAGCGCCGCCTGCGGGTCCAGATGCTGGGCGTCGTCGACGAGCAGACAGCGCAACCGGGCCCGTTCGGCCGCCAGCAGTTCGGGGTCGCCGGCCAGTGCGTCCAGGGCGGCGCCGACGAGTTCGGCCGCGTTCAGGGCGGGCGCCGACGCCTCGGGCGCGGCCACCCCGACCGACCAGCGCAGCAGCATCGCCTGTTCGTAGCGGAGCGCGAAACCTCCGGCCGCGATCCAGTCGGGACGGTCCCGGCGCCGGCCGAGATCGATCAGCTCCTCCGGCCCCAGCCCGCGTTCGGTGGCCCGCAGCATGAGATCGCGCAGTTCATCGGCGAATCCGGTGAGCCCCAGTGCGGGCTGTAACCGCCGCGGCCACAGGTCACCGGCACCGGCGACGATATCGGCCATATCGCCGCGCAACATCTCGCGCAGCACGGCGTCCTGTTCGGCACCGGTGAGCAGCCGCGGTGGCGGATTCCCGTGCCGGGCGGCCTGCCGGCGCAGGATCCCGAAGGCGTAGGAGTGGATCGTGCGGGCCAGCGGCTCCCGGGTCGCGCCGGCGACGCCGGGCACCGCGGCCGGCGGTCGAACCGGCTCGGCGAGCCCGAACAGCGCACCGGCCCCCGGCTCGACGGCGCGTGCCGCAGCGTCCGCGGACGGAGCACCCCTGACGACCGGGGCGCACACCGTCCAGTTGTCCAGCCGTTCGGTGAGCGCGTCCCGGGCGGTCGCCGCCGCCTGTTTGGAATGGGTGAGCAGCAGCACCGACTCCGGATCCGCGCCCGCGGCGATCCGCGTCGCGGCCAGATCGATCAGCAGGGCTGTCTTCCCGGTGCCGGGGCCTCCGAGCACCCGCCGGATCCGGTCCGGGTCCGGTTGCGCGGCGGTAGCCGACGGCGGGACGGCGAACAGCGCGCCGACATCGGCTCCCCAGGTCCGAGCCCGGGGAGCCGCCGCTTTCCGGCGCACCAGCCGCACCGGCTTATCCGAACGCACCACGACGGCTATTGCAACAGACGGGGCCGACACCGCCGATACCACGTCGGAACCGCCCCCGCCACGGTGTCGGAGCGCTCGGATAAGAATGTCATTGTGTCCACACTGCATGTTCACCGTTTCGGCCCGGCGACCGGCCCGGTGCTGCTGGCCCTGCACGGCCTGAGCGGCCACGGGAAACGTTGGGAGGCGCTGGCCACCGAGTTCCTGCCCGATATCCGGGTGATCGCCCCCGACCTGCGCGGACACGGCCGTTCCACCGCACTGCCGCCCTGGGATCTCGAAATGATCGTCGCCGATCTGGTCGCGTTGATCACCGCCGAAACCGCGGAGCCGGTGGTGGTGGCCGCCCACTCCTTCGGCGGTGCGTGCGCACTGCATCTGGCGCGGCGGCATCCGGAGCTGGTCCGCGGCCTGGTACTGCTCGATCCGGCCGTCGCGCTGGACCCGGTGTGGTTGCACGAGATCGCCGAGGCCACCCTCGGCTCGCCCGATTACACCGATGTGGACGAAGCCCGGATGGACAAACTGGCGACGGGCTGGGGCGCGGTCGCGCCGGGACTGCTGCGCGCCGAGCTCGACGAGCACCTGGTGCCCGCCGCGGGCGGCCGGATGCGCTGGCGGGTGGATACGGCGGCCGTCGTCGCATACTGGGGTCAGCTCGCGCGTGACCTGGTACTTCCCGAACCAGGTCTGCCGACGGTACTGGTCCGGGCCACGAAGGTGGATCCGCCGTTCGTCACGCCCGAACTCCACACCGCACTGGCCGACCGGCTCGGCTCGGCGCTGACCGTGCACGAATGGGATTGTGAGCATATGGTCGCCCAGATCCTGCCGCGTGAGACCGCGGCGCTGATCCGGGACGTGCTCTGATGGTCACCAGCGACGAACAGATCGAACGCGTCCGTGAACTGGTCGCGGCGATTCCGCCGGGCCGGGTCGCGACCTACGGTGATATCGCCGCGGCGGCCGGACTGTCGACCCCGCGGACCGTGGGCTGGATCATGCGCACCGATTCCGCCGATCTGCCCTGGCACCGGGTGCTGGGCGCCTCGGGCCGGCCGGCCGCCCACCTCGCCGACCGGCAGCTGCGGCTGCTCGCGGCCGAGGGCGTACCCGTCACCGACGGCCGGGTCACACTGTGTACCGCACGTCACCGGTTCGACTGAACCGCGGCCGGTCAGCCGGGTTCGAGCACACGTTGCAGGAAGCGCCGCGTCCGCTCTTCCCGCGGCTCGCCGATCACCTGGTCCGCCGGGCCCCGCTCGACGATGACGCCCGCGTCGAGGAACAGGACCTGGTCGGCCACCTGCCGCGCGAACCGGATCTCGTGGGTGACAACCACCATCGTCCAGTCCTGGGTGGCCAGGTCCTTGATCACCGCCAGCACCTCACCGACCAGTTCGGGATCCAGCGCCGAGGTCGGCTCGTCGAACAGCACCACCCGCGGTTTCAGTGCCAGGGCCCGCGCGATCCCGACCCGCTGCTGCTGGCCGCCCGAGAGCTGGAACGGATAGGCGTCCGCACGGTCGGCCAGACCCACCTGCGCCAACAGGGTCCGTGCCTCGGCGACCGCCTCTTCCCGAGGCCGCCGCTGGGCGACGACCGGACCTTCGACGATGTTCTCCAGCACCGTGCGATGTGGGAAGAGGTTGTGCGACTGGAAGACCATTCCGCTCTGGGCACGCAACCGGCTCGTCTCCCGGCGCCCTACCCGCCCGCGGGGCAACCGGGCGAAGTCGATCTCGACATCGTCGATGCCGACCACTCCCCCCTCCGGGATATCCAGCGCATTCAGTGACCGCAGCACGGTGGTCTTGCCCGACCCCGAAGGTCCCAGCAGTACCGTCGCGGTTCCCCGCAGCGATTCGAAGTCGATACCGCGCAGCACCTGCCGGTCGCCGAAGGACTTCTCCAGGCCGCGCACCCGGATCCGGGCGGGCTCGGTGTTCTGGTCGGTGGTGTCGGTCATTTCGCCACGTACCTGTCGAGTCGGGTCTCCAGTCGTTTCTGACCGGCGGAGAGGGCCACGCAGATCACCCAGTAGTACAGCGCGGCGAAAGTGTAGAGCGCGAGGAATTCATTGCTCTCGGCCGCCGCGAGCTGGGCCTCCCGGAAGAGTTCGGTCAGCAGTACCACCGAGCCCAGGGAGGTGTCCTTGAGCAGCGAGAGCAAGGTGTTGGACAGCGGCGGCACCGCGGTCCTGGTGGCCTGCGGAAGGATGATGCGGCGCAGCGTCTGCGCGTAGCCGAGGCCGACGGTGGCCGCCGCCTCGAACTGCCCCTTCGGCACGGACAGGATCGCCGACCGGAGCACCTCGGCCGCGTAGCCGGCCACATTGAGACTGAAGGCGATCACGGCCGCGAGGAACGGATCGAACTTCAACCCGATCTGGGGCAGCCCGTAGAAGACGATGAACAGCTGGACCAGCAGCGGTGTTCCGCGAATTATCGAGATGAACGCGCGGGCCGGTCCGGCCAGGACCCGGTAGGAGGAGATCCGCGCGAGCGCGACCAGCAGTGCGAGCCCGAGCCCGATCGCGAAACTCAGCGCGGTCAACGGGACGGTCACCTGCACCAGCCCGACGAGCATCGGCCACGCCGCCCCGCGCAGCACTTCCCAGGTGTCGCGGTGGCCGCGGCCCTCGGACAGGTCGGCGCTGCCGCCGTCCGGTACCGACACATCGGCCCGGAAGTATTTCTGCGAGATGGCGGCGAGCGTTCCGTCGGCGGCCAGCGCGGCGATCGCCCGGTTCGCCTGGTCCAGCAGTGCCGAGTCGTTCTCGCGGAAGGCGAGGACCTGTTCGCTGGTCTCCGCCCCGGCGTCACCGGCGATCTCGATATCCGTGGACCCGGTACTGGCCAGGTAGTCGAGCACGGCGATGTTGTCGTTGACGATCGCGTCGACCCGGCCCTGGGTGAGCAGCGCGGCGGCCTGCGTGAACCCTTCGACCGCTTCGACGTGGGCCCCGGCGTCGCGCGCCACCCGAGCCCAGTTGCTGGTGCTCGACTGCGCGGTGGTTCGGCCGGCCAGATCGTCTAGGGTCCGGATGCGCTCGTCGCCGGTGCGCCGGACGATCACCCCACGAGAGTAGGTGTAGCTATCGGACAGGCCGTATTTCGCCCGGCGCTCGTCGTTGACCGAGACCTGGTTGGCGATGACGTCGATCCGGCCGGAGTCCAGCGCGGGAAAGATAGCGTCCCACTGGGTCTCGACGAATTCGATATTCCAGTCGGCCCGGTCGGCGATCGCCTCGATCACTTCGATGTCGTATCCGGTCAGCTGCCGGCTGCGCGGATCATGGAACGAGAACGGCGGATAGGTGCCCTCGGTACCGACCCGGACCACCGGCCGGTCGGGATCCTGCGCCGTCGCCATGCCCGGCTGGGTGACCCCGGCGAGCACCAGCAACAGGGACAGCACCATCCCCCGTAGTACGTGTCGCATCGGCGACCCCCTCATTTCGGATGGAACCGGAATCCGGTCCTCGGAGGGAGAGTAGTGCGCCCCGGGCAGGGGCGCCGGACGGACCGGCGGCGGGCGGCCACCCCACCGTCCGGAAATCCGGCGGTCGGCGCCTCCGGACCGCCCATCGTCCCAGACGGCGAATAGCATGACCGTATGCCGAATTCTCCGCTGGCTCCGGATGTGATCGTGCTCGCCGGGGGGCGGGCCAGCCGTATGGGCGGCGTCGACAAACCGGGCCTGGTGGTCGGCGGGCGGTCCATGCTGCAGACGGCGCTGGCCGCGGTGGCCTCCCTCGGGCGGACGGTGGTGGTCGGGCCGCCGCGCCCGGATCTCGCCGCGCATATCGTGCAGACCAGGGAGCCGGAGCCGGGCTCGGGTCCGGTCGCGGCGGTCGCCGCCGGCCTGGCTGCGCTCGGTGCCGAACCCGCGCCCCGGATCGTTGTCCTCGCCGCGGACCTTCCGTTCCTCACCGACGCGGCGATCGGTGAATTGGTGCGGCAGAGTGCGGATTTCGACGCGGTGTTCGCCGCCGACCCTGCCGGGCGCCCCCAGTATCTGATCGGCGTGTGGCGGACCGAACCGCTCGCGACCCGGCTCGCCGAACTCGACAGCGTGCTCAACCAGCCGATGAAAGCCCTGGTCCCGCATCGCACGACCATCGTGGAACTGCCCGGGGTCGACGACTGTGACACCCCCGGCGAGATCGCCGCCGCCCGCAGCGCACTCGGCGACCGGGGCGCCGGCGATTCCGCGCCGGCCGCTACTCGGGCCGACACCGCGCCGGTATCACTCGAGCAGGCCCGGGAACTGCTGCGTACCGACCTGTCCCGGCTCCCCGAACACGAGGCGGATCTGCCCGCGGTGCGCGGGGCCGCCCTCGCCGCACCGCTCACCGCCGCCGAGGCCCTGCCCCGCTTCGATGTCTCGGCCATGGACGGGTACGCCGTCGCCGGGGACGGCCCGTGGGAGCTGCGCGCCGATATCGGTTTCGCCGGCGGGCAGCGACCCGACGGGCTACGTCCGGGCGAAGCGGTGCGGATCGCCACCGGCGCCCAGGTTCCGGAAGGCACCACCCGGGTGCTGCGCGACGAGTTCGCCCGGATCGCCGGCGACCGCGTAGTGCACCGGCTTCCGGAGACCCCGCCGCGCTCCGATATCCGCCGCCGCGGCGAGGACCGTACTCCCGGCGACGAGATCGCACCGGCCGGCACCGCGGTGACGCCCGCGCTCGTCTCCGCCGCCGCGGCCGTCGAGGTCACCACCGCCGCGGTCCGCGGTCCGGTCCGCGCTCGTATCGTCATGACCGGGGACGAGATCCGCAGCAGCGGTCCGCTGCAGGCGGGGCAGACGCGCGATTCGATCGGCCCGATCCTGCCCGAACTGCTCGCCGCGCACGGCGTCCCGTTGCTCGACCGGGTGCACCTCCGCGATACCGCCCACGGTTTCGACCAGGTCCTGGCCACGGCGGCCGATTGCGAGCTGTTGGTCGTGGTCGGAGCCACCGGTGGGGGTGCGGCCGATCAGCTACGCGGTGCTCTGGACCGCTGTGGGGCGCGGTTGCTGGTGTCCCGGCTCGCCCTGCGTCCGGGCGGGTCCACCGTCGTCGCCGAACTCGATTCCACGACAACGGTTCTCGGCCTTCCCGGCAATCCCTACGCGGCGATCGCGACCCTGCTCGCCCTGGTACCCGCGATCGTCGGAGGCCGTACCGGCGCCCCCGCTCCCCGCCGGGCCCGCGGGCCCCTGCGAAACGCGGGCGAGATCTCCGGCGCGGTAGCGCGGATCGTGCCCGCCCGGTACGCGACACAGCCAGGTGGCGGTTGGGTGGGTGATCCGGCGATCCGCACCGCCCACCTCGGCGGACTCATCGACCGCGACGGTCTGGTCGTCGTGCCGGCGAGGGCCCGCGACGACGACCACGTCGAGTTCATTCCCCTGGTCTAGCCGTGTGCCCGGTTCCGATCGGCGCTGCTCCGGTCGTCTATGTTCGCTGACACACGCGGGAGTGACCGGGGGCGCCCATACGCCGATCTTGTGTACACAGATCCACACTTCCACCGGCTGGGAACAGCCGCGGCGAGCGGTGCGGCTCCGGATCGTCTACGCTGACTGCCCGATCCGACCGCGTCGGCGGTCGCTCGAGCAAATTCGAGGTACGCGATGTTCAGCGTTTTCCGGTGGGGGCGGAGCCGGCGTCCCCTATCCGCCACCGTATGCGCGGTGCTCGCCGCCGCCGGTGCGGCGCTGATCCCCGGATACACCGCGGTGGCCGCACCCACCGCGGCCGCACCCGCCGTGACGGTGTACCCGGGTATGGAGATCCGGCATACCGAGATAGCCGACGGGAAGGCGGTCACCACCCGCTGCACCGTGGGACTCACCGGTTCGATCGGCTCGGCCCAGTACGCGGTGACCGCCGGCCACTGCTACCACCAGGGAATCGTCACCGACAAAATCGGTAACCCGATCGGCTGGTTCGAATTCCACCGCCCGGACGAGGGCCTGAAGTTCGGTTTCGGGTTGATCCGCCTGTACGACGGGATCGGCGTCGCCGCCTCCATGGGCCGGTTCGGGCTGTCCACGGTGGATATGAAACCGCAACTGGGACAGGAGATCTGCAAGATCGGCGCGACCACCGGCTGGAGTTGCGGATCGATCACCGAAGCGAACGAGGAGTGGCTCTACGCGACCAACGCGCTCGGCGCCGAGGCCGGCGACTCCGGGGCCGTGGTCTACCGCCAGACCTCCGACGGGCATGCCGCGTTCGTCGGGATCCTGGTGGCCTACGACGACGCCCAGGGCCGCAGCGCGGTCGTGGAACCGGCCGCCCTGCTGTTCGAGCAGATCGACCGGTACGGCCCGACCCGCGACGACCCGTTCGTCTGGTACCGGGTCTGATCCCCTGCGGGGTCGCCAGGGTCTGCTCCCATGCGACCCCGCACCCGGTGAGGTACTGCACTTCTCCCAAGACCCGACGATCACCCGCTTCGTGCCCCATACGGCCGCGACCGCCCGGCAGGCCGAACCGTATTTCTGGGCCGTCGACGCGGCCCGCGCACCCGACCACTGGCAGGCCCTGACCACCAGCACACTGGGGTTCAGCGGCGTCCGGTTACGGAACGCGCGCTGACGGGGCCACCCGCCGCTATGCCCGGCGAGCAGCGGGAGTGGTCAGCGTACCGACGCCCGGTCCCCGGCCCGGACCGCGCGGCGGTAGCGGTCCGCGATCAACCGGACCACGGAGGGATGGACCCCGATCGGCTCGGCCACTCCGGTCGCCCCCGCCCGGTGCAGCCGCTCGTGGAAGAGCCCGTGCGCGAGCAGGTACGAGGCGATGAACACCCGCTCCTGTCCGGTCTCCCGGAGCTGAGCCACGACTTCGGGTACCCGGGGCGCCCCGGTGGCGACGTAGGCGGTGCGCACCGGCGTCGCGAGCTGCGCGGTGAGCATGGCGGCGGCGCGGCGCACATCGGCACGAGCGCGCGGGTCCGAGGAGCCGGCGGCCGCGAAGACCACGGCATCCCCGGACCGCCAACCGGCCGCCCGCAACCGTACGGCCATGACGCGGGCCAGCGCGGGGTCGGGGCCCATGGCCGCGGTGACGGTCACCGCGAGATGCCCGCTGTCGGCCACCTCGCGGGGTACGTCCTGGTAGACGTGATATCCGGAGGCCAGGAAGGCCGGCACCAGCACGGCCGGAACGGAATCGCCCGCCACCACGGCCCGGGTGGCCAGATCGCGCAACACCTCGGCCGGCGAGGGGCCGAGCACATCGACGAAGGCTGTGCGCACGGCCGGGTTCGCGCCGCTGTCCGCCGCGGATCCCGCCGGTGGCTCGGGTGGACATCCGCAGTTCACGTAGCCGGGCGCCGGGGCATGACGGCCGGGCGAGCCGGGATGGACACACCCTGCGTCCGGGACGCCGGGACGCCGGTCCAGTTCGTGCCCGACCGCTTCGGCCAGCGCGGCGATCATCTGCACGCCCTTCGCGCTGCGGGTGCCGTGCGCGACCAGTACCAGCGCGGGCCGCGGCCGCCTCACCCCGGCACCACCGTCCGGACATAGCGCGCGTTGCGCGCCGGGGCCGCCGGCGCCGGACCGGCATTGTTGTCGGTGCATTCGGCCGGATCCATGGCCAGCCGGTACCCGCGCTTGACCACGGTCTGGATCGCTTTGGGGGTGCCCAGCCCCGCCCGCAGCCGCGCGATCGCGGTCTCCACCGCGTGCGTATCGTCACCGCCGCCGGGCAGCGCGGCCAGCAGATTCTCGCGGGAGACCACCCGGCCCGGCTGGCGGGCCAGTGAACGCATCAGTGCCATGGGCGCCGGGGCGAGCTGTTTCACCGTGCCGTCCACCACCACACACGCACCGCGCACACTGATGGTGTGCCCGGCGGCATTGATGCGGCCGGCCCGGCGCGGAAGTTCCTCGGCGACATGGCGGGCCAGGGCGCCCAGCCGGGCCCGGCCGGGCATCGTGGTGGGCACCCCGAGCTCCTCGAGCGGGGCCGCGGTGATCGGGCCGACGCACGCCGCCGGCACCCGGCTGCGCAATGCGTGCAACACCCCCTCCAGCACTCCGGTCTCCTCGGCGCGCATCAGCATCGAGGCCACCGCCGGAGCACTGGTGAACGTCACACAGTCGATCGCGGAGGTCACGACGGCCTCGATCAGCTGATCCATCGGACCGCGGTCGGCGGGCGGCTCCCACCGGTACACCGGCACGGGCACCACATCGGCGCCCGCGCACCGCAGCACCTCGCAGAAGTCGGGGATCGGTTCCCATTCGGTGGTGGCGCCATGCAACTGGACCGCGATTCGCACGCCCTCGACACCCTCGGCGAGCAGATGATCCAGCACCTCCGCCGAAGACTCCGACGCCGGGGACCACTCCTCGCGCAGTTCCGCGGCCCGGATCGCACCCTTGGCCTTCGGGCCCCGGGCCAGCATCCGGGTGCCGCCCAGAGTCGCACGCAACTGTTCGGCCAGGCCCCAGCCCTCGGCAGCCTCCATCCAGCCACGGAACCCGATACCGGTGGTGGCCACCGCGATCTGCGGCGGGTCGGCGACCAGGTCACCGGTCACCCGTTCCAGTTCGGTATCGTCGGCGAGCGGGATGATCCGGATGGCCGGTGCGGATACGACCGACGCACCCCGCCGGGTGAGCAGGGTGGCGAACTCCTCGGCCCGCCGGGCCGCGGTGATACCGATCGTGAAGCCGGCCAGCGCGGTGTTCGTCTCCGGAACCGTCATACCGGGCAGCCGTCCGGGGCCACCGTCACGGGCCTGCCCGAGATCGACACCTGTCCGTCGTCCACGCGCACGGAATATACCGGCAGGCTCGTCGTCGCGTCGTCCAGGCATCGGCCGTCCAGCAGGGAGAAGGCCTGCTTCAACAGCGGTGACACGACCACCGGCTCACCGCCGCGATCGCCGACGATACCGCGCGACATCACTGCCGCCCGGCCGAACGGATCGATATTGCCGACCGCGTACAACGTGCCCTCGGGCAGCAGGAACAGGGCCACCTGGGCGCCGCCGGGCAGCAGCACCGCCACACCGCGGCCAGGGATCAGGTACTCGAGCGGGCACGCCCGGGTCCACCCGGTGGTGGCCGGAACAACTACTGGGGTGTCGATCACGGTCATTGGTGTCTCCTCCACACGCCGTTACCCATTGGTACCGGCGGCCTGTTTCTTGACGGTTAAGCCGTCATTTCCCACTCGTAGCGGCCGACGCCGAAGCCCTGCCGGGCAGGCTGTGCCCATCGCGGGCCGCCCGGCACGCCCTACGTGGTTACGCCGCACTGCCGCCTCCGGGCATACCGGGCAGGCTGTGCCCATCGCGGCCCGCCCGGCACGCCCTACGTGGTTACGCCGCACTGCCGCCTCCGGGCATACCGGGCAGGCTGTGCCCATCGCGGCCCGCCCGGCACGCCCTACGTGGTTACGCCGCACTGCCGCCTCCGGGCATACCGGGCAGGCCGAGCAGCACCGGGACCTTGCGTTCACCGCTGTCGTCGAAGGCGATGGTCGGGTCGGCCTCGGCCGGGGCGTTGACGAACGATACGAACCGCGACAACTTCTCCTCGTCGTCGAGGACCGCGGCCCATTCGTCGCGGTAGCCGGCCACATGGTCGCCCATCGCGCGCTCCAGATCGGCGGCGATCCCGAGGCTGTCCTCGCACACCACCTCGCGCACGTAGTCGATACCCAGGTCTTCCTGCCACGGCGCGGTGCGCTGCAGCCGGTCCGCGGTCCGGATGTAGAACATCAGATACCGGTCGACATAGGCGATGAGGGTCTCGTCGTCCAGATCGCCCGCGAGCAGGACCGCGTGTTTGGGGGTCAGGCCGCCGTTACCGCCCACATACAGGTTCCACCCGTTCTCGGTCGCGATGACGCCCACATCCTTGCCGCGGGCCTCGGCGCATTCCCGGGCACAACCGGATACGGCCAGTTTCAGTTTGTGCGGCGAACGCAGCCCACGGTAGCGCTTCTCCAGCAGCACGGCCATGCCGACCGAATCCTGCTGGCCGTACCGGCACCAGGTGGAACCGACGCAGCTCTTCACCGTGCGCAGCGATTTACCGTACGCGTGGCCCGATTCCATACCGGCGTCCACCAGGCGTTTCCAGATGAGCGGCAGCTGTTCCACCCGCGCGCCGAACAGGTCGATCCGCTGTCCGCCGGTGATCTTGGCGTAGAGACCGAACTCTTTGGCGACCTCACCGATCACGATCAGCTGTTCCGGGGTGACCTCGCCCCCCGGCATCCGCGGCACCACCGAATAGGTGCCGTTCTTCTGCATATTGGCCAGGAAGTGGTCGTTGGTGTCCTGTAGCGCGGCCTGTTCGCCCTCCAGGATGTGCTCGCTGGAGGTGGAGGCCAGAATCGAGGCGACCGTCGGCTTGCAGATATCGCAACCGGTCCCCCGGCCGTGCCGGGCGATGAGCTCGGAGAAGGTGCGGATACCGGTGGCCTGCACGATCCGGAACAGTTCGGCGCGCGACTGCTCGAAGTGCTCGCACAGCGCCTGGGACATCTCGACGCCGGACTGTTCGAGCACCTTCTTGATCATCGGCACGCAACCGCCACAGGAGGTGCCGGCCTTGGTGCAGGCCTTGATGGCCGGGATATCACGGGCGCCCTCGGTGATGGCGCCGCAGATGGCGCCCTTGCGTACATCGTTGCACGAGCAGATCTGGGCTTCGTCGGGCAGCGCGTCGGCGCCCAGTTCCGCCCCCGCCGGGGAGATGAGCGCGGCCGGTTCGACCGGCAGCGGCCGGCCCACCAGCGGGCGCAGCGCGGCGTACTGGGTGGCATCGCCGACGAGGATGCCGCCCAGCAGGGTCTGCGCGTCATCGGAGATCACCAGCTTGGCGTAGGTGCCACGGGCGGCGTCGTGCAGTACCACCGACAGCGCGCCCTCGGTGGTGCCGTGCGCGTCGCCGAAACTCGCCACATCCACCCCGAGCAGTTTGAGCTTGGTGGACATATCGGCGCCGGAGAACTCACCGGCACCGCCCAGCAGGCGGTCGGCCACGATCTCGGCGGTGCTGTAGCCGGGCGCCACCAGCCCGTAGCAGACCCCTTCGATCGCGGCGCATTCACCGATGGCGTAGATATTCGGATCGGAGGTGGCCAGTCCCAGGTCGGTGATCACGCCACCGCGCGGGCCCACCTCGAGCCCCGCGTCGCGGGCGATCTGGTCCCGCGGCCGGACTCCCGCGGAGAACACCACCAGCGCGGCATCGATGACGGTGTCGTCGGACAGGGTGACCCGCAGCCGTTCGGCCGGGTCGGCGGCCGCATCGCGTTCGATCCCGGCGGTGCCCACGCCGGTGTGCACCCGCAGCCCCAGGTCGGTGACCAGTTTCTCCAGGATCGCGCCGCCGCCCTCGTCGACCTGGGCCGGCATCAGGCGATCGTTGTACTCGACCACGTGCGGGGTGAGCCCGAGCAGGCGCAGCGCATTGGCGGCCTCCAGCCCGAGCAGGCCACCGCCGACGACCACACCGTGGGCGCCCGGTCCGGCCGCGTCGGCCGCGGCCCGGATGCCGTCCAGATCCTCGATGGTCCGGTAGACGAAGCATTCCTGGTGGTCGTGCCCCGGCACGGGCGGTACGAACGGGTAGGAACCGGTCGCCAGGACCAGCGCGTCGTAGTCGAGCACCTCACCGGAGGTGGTGGTGACCTTCTGGGCGTCCTTGTCGATGGCCTCGGCCCGCTGGCCGAGGCGCAGGTCGACCAGTTCGTCACCGGCGTACTCGTTCCCTGGTAGCGCCAGCGAGCCGGCGTCCCAACTACCGATATACGAGGACAGACCGACCCTGTCGTAGGCGGGCGATTTCTCCTCGCCGAGGACGACGACCTGCCACTGCCCCGCCTCGTCCCGGGCGCGGACGGCCTCGACGAACCGGTGGCCGACCATGCCGTGACCGGCGACGACGACTGTTCTGCGCTGTGCGTTCATGGTGTCCTCCGTGGGGATCCGGGGTCAGACGGTCGCCGATGACCGGGCGGACCGGGATTCGGTGGGCTGAGAATTGCGGTAACCGGCTTCGGCCCGCCCGACCAGGGCTTCGACGGCCACGACGACCTCACGGTCGCGGACCGGGGTGGCGCAGGAACACCGCCCAGGTGACCAGGGCGCAGGCAATGTAGAACGCCGTGAACACCCAGAAGGCGGTGGTGGCGATCTTCTTACGCCGGCCTCCCAGGCCGCGGTGTCCTCGGCATCCCTGCGCTCCAGCTTCGGCCGCCGCAGCAGCGCCGCCCGGGCATTGCCGCGACCCTCGGACTGCGTGCTCACAAGGCCTCCCAACGTGGTTCGACCCCACGGTAGGAAACCGGTATTGCGGAAATGCTGCCTGAGATGACCGCCGAATCAAAGGTTTCTCACGCGCTTCACGGCACTCGGGTGAGCATCGGGACCGGATTCCCGTGACCGGTTCAGCGCGGGGAGACCGAGTCCTCGAGCATTCGCGGTTTGCACGCCTGCCAGGCGCCGGTGAGCAGCACCAGTACCGAGACGCAGAGCAGCGCGAAGGGCGCGGTCCACCCGTCGGTGAGCGTGTGCAGCATGCCGAACACCAGCGGTCCCACGCAGGCCAGCGCGTACCCGACCCCCTGTGTGAACCCCGACAGCGCGGCCGAACCGGCCGGCGTCCGGGTGCGCAGGTTGATGAGGGTGAGTGTCATCGGGAAGGTACTCGGGCCCAGACCCAGGATCGCCACCCACAGGACGGGCGCGCTCATGGGCGCGAAGAGCAGCCCGGCGAAGGCCACGAAGAAACAGGCGGCACACCCCACCACCACCGGATACGGGTTGGTGAGCCGGGCGGCCACCGTGGGCGCGGTGAGGGCCGCGATCAGTCCCACGAGCGCGAACAGGGCCACCATGGAACCGCCGAAGGCCGCGTCGGCGCCGGCGTCGGCGAGGATCGTCGGCAGCCAGGTGAATACCGAGTAGGTGGTCAGCGAGGTCATGCCGAAGGTTGCCGCCATCCCCCAGGCCAGGGGCGAGCGCCACACCTTGGGGGCCGGCGCGCTGCCGGCATCCGGCAGTCCGGTGGTGTCCGCATCCGCCCGGCCGCGCCGCACGCGCAGTACGCCGATCCAGGGGACGGCCGCCGCGAAGCCGAGCAGGGCCCACACCCCCAGGGAGACGCGCCAGCCGTGCGCTTCCGCCAACGGCACCGCGACCAGCGCCGGCAGTACGGTGCCGATCTGCACCATGGTGATGTAGAGCGCGCTCACCGTGGCGAGCCGGTCCGGGAAATAGCGTTTGACCAGTGGAGGAACCACGATATTGCCGATCCCCATACCGCCGAGCGCGAGCGCGGAGAACAGCAGCAGCTCGGCCGTCCCCGAGACGAGGACCCGCACGAGCATGCCGGTCCCGGCGGCCGCCATCGCCAGCAGCACGGTCCGTTCCAATCCGAGTCGGCGGGCCAGGAGCGGCGCCAGCAGCCCGGTCACGGAGAACATAAGGGTCGGGATCATCCCGAAGACACCGACGACGGCGGTGGAGTAACCGATATCGCGCCCGATGTCCTCGGCGAGCGGTGTGAACGCGGTGACGGCCACGCGCAGTACGAGAGCGGACATGACAATTGCCGCGAGTACCAGTAAACGGCCTTCGATAAGCTTGCGTTTCCGCTGCTCGAGAGGTGGATCGGCCGCTTGGGAGGTCTCGGGCAGCGCAGCAGTCACCGAGAAATCATAGGATGACCCTATGACAGGGGCAATAATATTGTGATGGGCGGTACTGTGTTGCCGTGCAAAGCGTGCGCCGCACCAGTCTCATCGCCCAGGTCACCGAGCAACTCAAAGAGGATATCCGCTCGGGGCGCTGGCCGATCGGGACGCGGATCCCCACCGAGCCCGAACTGGCCGAACTCACCGGCACCGGCCGCAACACCCTACGTGAGGCCGTCCAGGCGCTGGTCCATGCCGGCATGCTGGAACGGCGACAGGGTTCCGGTACCTACGTCATCGCCACCTCCGAGGTGGGCGGGACACTGACCAAATACTTCGCCGAAGCCGCCGAACGCGATGTCCTGGAACTACGCCACGGACTCGAGGCCACCGCGGCCGCGCTGGCCGCCCATCGCCGCGATGACACCGATATCGCCACGCTGCGCCGGCTACTCGACGACCGCAACCGGCTGTGGCGGGTGGATCGGGCCGCGGCGATCGAAGCCGATGTCCAACTACACCGAGCGATCGTGCTCGCCAGCGGCAATGCCGTGTACATCGAGTTCTACGACTCGGTGCTGGGCTACATCGAATCCGGGATCCGTTCGCGCACCGACCGTATCGACAGCTGGTACGCCGCCGAACATCGCGAACTGGTACAGGCCATCATCGACGGTGACGCCGACAAGGCCGCCCGGACCTCCCGATGTTTCCTCGACACCCTGCTGGCCGACTACCGCGACCACTAGACGTACCTTCGCTGCGCTCCGGGTTCCCTCGAGGTTACGGACCGATCACAGCGGTGTAGCTCCGCCGTGAGCGGGATTTGTGGCGATCGTCATTGCCTGCCATGTGGTGGAAACACCCGGCTCCTAGCGTTTTCTCACGTCACGACACCACACTCGACCGCCCGGCCGCCGCGGCCGGGCACCCCCGGTCCGGGGGGCGTCGAGTAACGACGAGAGGGGCGCCGATGACCGCGACAGCCGACACCGGACGGCAACCATCCGCTACCGCAACGACTTTCGTCCATCAGCGCCGGGGCCGCTGGATCGACCGGTGGGAACCGGACAACGAGCGGTTCTGGAGATCCGGCGCCGACCGCACGGCCAAGAAGAATTTGGTGTTCTCGGTATTCGCGGAGAACCTCGGCTTCAGCATCTGGGTCCTGTGGGCCAGCGTCGTCACCGGGATGGGCGCTGCCGGTTTCGCCTTCCTGGACGGGCTCGGTAAAGGCGACCCGACCGCGGTCAGCAATGCCCTCCTGCTCACATCCATCCCCACCCTGGTCGGTTCGACCCTGCGTATCCCCTACACCTTCGCCATCCCCCGGTTCGGCGGGCGGGCCTTCACGGTGTTCAGCGCCGCCATGCTGCTGGTGCCCACCGTCGGCCTGATCTTCTTCGTCAATCAGCCCGGTACCCCGATGTGGGTTTTCGTGGTGCTGGCCGCGCTGTCCGGTTTCGGCGGCGGTAATTTCTCCTCGTCGATGGCCAATATCTCGTTCTTCTTCCCGGACGGGAAGAAGGGCGCCGCGCTCGGGATCAATGCCGCGGGCGGCAATCTCGGTGTCGCCCAGACCCAACTGCTGGTGCCGCTGCTGATCACCCTCGGCACCCATCTCAGCGCGAAGGACGCGGCCGGTTACCGCTTCGGGATCACCCTGGCGGTGCTGGTGTGGATTCCATTCATCCTGGCCGCCGCGTTCGGCGCGCTGCGATACATGGACAGCCTGTCCACCGCGAAATCCGACGGACGCTCCTACAAACCCGCACTGACCAATCACCACACCTGGGTGATGGCGTTCCTCTACATCGGCACCTTCGGTTCGTTCATCGGCTTCTCGTTCGCGTTCCCGACGCTCATCAAGGCGAATTTCCCGGATCTGGCCAGTATCGGCTGGATCACCACCCTCGGAAATCTGGCGTTCCTCGGCGCCCTGGTCGGCTCGTTCTCCCGCCCGTTCGGCGGCTGGCTCTCGGACAAACTGGGCGGCGGTGCGAAGATCACCGTCGCCGTGTTCGGCGGGATGGCCGTAGCGGTCGCACTCATCATGGCCGCGCTCGAGATGGAGAGTTTCCCGCTCTACCTGCTGGCCTTCCTGATGCTCTTCGTACTCACCGGTATCGGCAACGGCTCCACCTACCGGATGATCCCGTCCATCTTCAGCGCCCAGGCGAAGAGGTACGCCTCCGAGCACGGCCTCGAGCCGGCGGAAGGGGCGGCCTCGGCGAAACGGCAGGCGGGTGCGGCCATCGGGGTCATCGGAGCGGTCGGTGCCTTCGGCGGTTTCGTACTCCAGCAGGCACTGCGCCTGTCCAACACCAACTTCGGCACCATGGCGCCCGCGTTCTGGGCCTACGCCGCGGCGTTCCTGGTGATGGCCGGCGTCACCTGGTGGTTCTACCGCCGTACCTCGTTCGCGGTGGGCCGGGTGCCGTCACTGGCGTACGCCAACGTCTGACGGCTCCGCAGCCATGGCAGAGTCCGGCCGGTTCGATCCCGGCCGGGCCCTCCCCATGCCGGGTCCCGCGCGGAGCCACCGGTCTCACAGCAGGAATCGCACCATATCCGCCGTCCGGACCAATCCCGGCAGTGCTTCCGGTGTGGACCGCGGATGCAATACATGCACCGCCAGCCGGAACATGACCGCGCGCAACAGCATCTGCGGCCATTCCGGCAGATCGGACCAGCGCTCCAGCAGCCCGTCGTCGGCTCCGCCCCACGACAGCGCGTCCACCACGACCACCCCCGCCGCCCACGCCGGCGGGCGCCAGTACGGGGTCAGATCGGTGAGCGCGGGTGTCTGTGCCCCGGCGAACAGTACGGTGCCGAACAGATCGCCGTGCACCAGTTGCGGCGGAGTCCGCACGGGTTTGCGCAACGTGGCCAGCTGCCCGATCAGTTCGAGGCTGTGCCGGCCGTCGGGCGAGTTCTCCATCACCGCCCCCGCCGCGCGCAGCGTCCGCAACGGCACGGCCTCCCACGCCGCCCGGTCCGCGGCGACGAAGACGTCCACATCCAGCCAGGGCGTAACCGGCGGCTGCGAAAGGAATCGGGGCCGCTCGAGGGTGGCGGTGGCCTTGTGCAGGCGCAGCGAGACCGAGACCACCTCGTCGTGGCGTGGTTCCGGACAGCCCGTCATGAAGGTGTCGCACCGCCAGCCCGACACCACGTACCGGCCGTCGGTGGCCCGCACCGGGCGGGCCAGCCGCAGCCCGTCCACCCGCAGGCTCTCCCGGACCTTCGCCGACCAGGCGGCACGCGCATGGTCGGCGACAGGGCTGAGCACCACATCGCCGAGGCGCCAGCCACCTTCCCAGTCGCCGAGGGCGACCGGGGTCAGCTCCCGCAGACCGTACGTGGCCCGCACATGTTCGGGGGGTTCGACAGTGGTGGTCACGGCCGTACCGTACTCCCGCCACCGGGCCCCGGTATCGCGCCACACCGTGTCGTAGCAGTGCCGCGACACACCGCGGCCGGCCCCGGTCACACACCGTGTACACCGGTCGAGGCCGTCGGCCGCACGCTGTTCACGCGCAGGTCAGCGGCCTAACGCGGGGCGGCTCAGTACACCGGGAGCGACGGGTCGACCTGGTGCGCCCAGGCGATCACGCCGCCCTGCAGATGCGTGGCGTCGGCGAAACCCGCCCGCTTGAGCGCGGCCAGCGCCTCCGCCGACCGGACACCCGTCTTGCAGTGCAGCACGATCTTGCGGTTCTGCGGCAGTTCCGCCAGCGCCTCCCCCGAGAGAATGCGGTCCTTCGGGATCAGCGTCGCGCCTTCGATGTGCACGATGTCCCATTCCACCGGTTCACGCACATCGATCAACTCCACATCACCGGCGTCCAGCAGGTCCTTGAGCTCCCGCGCGGTCACCGTGGAACCGACGGCCGCGGCCTGCCCCTCCTCGGACACCACACCGCAGAACGCCTCGTAGTCGATCAGTTCGGTGATCGGCTGCCGCGCGGGATCGCGCCGCAGTTTGATGGTCCGGTAGCTCATATCGAGTGCGTCGTACACCATGAGCCGGCCCAGCAGCGGGTCACCGATACCGGTGATCAATTTGATGGCCTCGGTCACCATCACCGAGCCGATGGACGCGCACAGCACACCCAGCACGCCGCCCTCGGCGCAGGAGGGCACCATCCCCGGCGGCGGGGCCTCCGGGTACAGATCGCGATAGTTGATCCCGCGACCGTTCGGGGCATCCTCCCAGAACACCGAGACCTGGCCCTCGAACCGGTAGATCGAACCCCACACATACGGTTTGCCGGCCAACACCGCGGCATCGTTGACCAGGTAGCGGGTCGCGAAGTTGTCGGTACCGTCCACGATCAGGTCGTATTCGGCGAACAGCTGCACCGCGTTCTCCGGCTCCAGCCGGATCTTGTGCAATCGCACGTCGATCCCGGAATTGATCTCCAGAATGGAATCGCGGGCGCTATCGGCCTTGGGCCGTCCGATATCGGATTCACCGTGGATGACCTGCCGTTGCAGATTCGAGGCATCGACCTCGTCGAACTCGACGATGCCCAGGGTGCCCACACCGGCGGCGGCCAGGTACAGCAACGCCGGAGAACCCAGCCCGCCGGCGCCGATCACGAGCACCTTCGCGTTCTTCAGCCGTTTCTGCCCGTCCATCCCGAGGTCGGGAATGATCAGGTGACGGCTGTAACGGGCGACCTCGTCCCTGGTCAGCTCGGCGGCGGGCTCCACAAGTGGGGGCAGGGACTGCGGTGTTGACACGTCTTCGAACTCCTCGTATCGAAATAGCCGGATGCGGTGTGCGGATGCGTACGGCCGGTGACCCGTGGCCGCTGTGACCCGCACCCACACCGGCGTAGGTTCCCGGTACAACGCCGGCGCGAGGGTCATTCTTCCCGGTCCGGCGCCGGACCGGCCCGTGCGCCCCGGAGCGAGCTCAACCTCGCGGATACGGCCAGGGGTTGAAGCGGCAGGTCTTGCCGTCCATCGGCACGACCCCGTACGGATCCAGGGCGGCGATCTCGTTGTTGGCGGTGCCGAAGGTCTGCTGCATCATCACCGGGGCCAGACCGCCCTCGCTCTCGCAGGGCTGATGCTCGTGGTAGCCGATAGCGTGCCCGACCTCGTGGTTGACCAGATACTGGCGGTAGGAGCCGATATCGCCGTCGAACGCCGGAGCCCCGCGCACCCAGCGCGCCTCCGACAGCACCACCCGGCCCTGATCGGAGTTGTAGCACGAGGAATCGATCGGGATATCGAAACCACAGGCCTCACGGGTGGTCGCGC
The DNA here is from genome assembly GCF_050942415.1 of Nocardia grenadensis. NCBI lineage: Bacteria > Bacillati > Actinomycetota > Actinomycetes > Mycobacteriales > Nocardiaceae > Nocardia > Nocardia grenadensis. Next base: position 5,150,988 of record NZ_CP192054.1, read on the forward strand.
GGGCGGTGAGCGAGATCCGGAAATCCGGCTCCCCGCGATCGATACGCTGGAATGCGAATTTGCGGTCGTGCACCCAGCTCTTCGGATTACCGAGCGTGGATTCGACCAGCCGGGCCACCGATTCGTCGCCACCGAAATTCCGGGTATCGATGCCATTCTCGACCTCGACCGTGTAGGTGAAGGTGTACTGCTCGCCCGCGCCGACCCGGGCCGAGGTGCCCGGCACGATCCGCCAGGTCCCCTTACCGGTCTCGGTGAACTTCCCGCCCGCGGGCAGCGCCCCGATCGGCAGATCCTCCGGGAAGGTCCCGTCGCCCGGCGGTGCGCCGATGACCCCCGCGCTGGCCGGCGGCGGTCCGAGCGCCCCGAAACCGGGATCGATCGGGTCCGCCGGGCCCTCACGACCCGTACGTACCGCGTCGACCACGACGAACACCGTCAGCACCAGCAGGACCGGCAACGCGTACACCCGCCACCCGTACCTGGATACGACGAAACGCAGCCGGCGGCGGCGCGACCCGGCCGCGAGCCGGGCGGCGGGCGGCGGATCACCCTCCGGGTCCCGGCGCGCGCGCAGCGGTTCCCGGGATCCGTCGCCGTGCGGTAACGCCGGCGTAGCCCGGGCGGCGACCGCGAGCTCTGAATCCGGGGGGCGGTGCGCGCTGCGCCCGCCGCCGGAGGGGTTTTCCGGTCGGTCGGTCACGGCTCCACACTCTCACAACCCGCCGTAACGGCCACAATGGAAGTACCCCGGCGGCCATGCCCCCGGTACCGCGCGAGCCACTTTCCGGCATTCCCGAAGGGCACCACACGGATCGGGGCCGGTCCGGGTTCACCAACCCGGGTCGGCAACAGCAGCGTAAGCGAGTATGGTGCTCGAAAGACCCGGTACACACCCCTTTGCCGGGGAATCGACTGGGAGATCCGAATATGACCGACCTCGTGGACCGGATGACGTCCCGCTCGTCGTCCGGCACCGCCCCCAAACGTGGCACCCGGCTTCCCCGTGACGAGCGGCGCCAGCAACTACTCGCGGCCGCCAGCGAGATCTTCGTCCTACGCGGTTATCACGCCGCCGGTATGGACGAGATCTCCCAGTGCGCCGGTGTCAGCAAGCCGGTGCTCTACCAGCACTTCACCAGCAAGCTGGAGCTGTACCTGGCCGTCCTGCAGAACTATGTCGACATGCTGGTGTCCAGTGTGCGCCAGGCGCTGCGCTCCACCACCGACAACAAGCAGCGTGTACGCGCGGCGGTCGCGGCCTACTACGACTTCGTGGACAACGAGATGCAGGGCTTCCGCCTGGTCTTCGAATCCGATCTCACCAACGAACCCCAGGTCCAGCGCCGCGTCGAACAAGCCACCGAAGCCTGCGTGGACGCGGTCTACGACCTCGTCGCCCACGATTCCGGCCTCGACCCCTACCGGGCCCGCATCCTCGCGGTCGGCCTGGTCGGCGCGAGCCAGTTCACCGCCCGGTACTGGCTGGAAGCCGACCGCCCCATCCCCAAGGACGAAGCCGTGGACACCACCGTGGCACTGGCCTGGGGCGGCCTCAAACACGTCCCCCTGCACCCGATCGGCTGACCCACGCCGACCGGACCGGAACACGACGAAGCCCCTGCCGAACCGGCAGGGGCTTCCGTTCGTCCGGGCCCGGTACTCAGACCGCGGCGAAACCCACCCGGCCGCCGGTCACGGCCCCGATCTCCACATAGGCGACCTTGCCGGCCTGGATCAGATACTTGCGGCCCTTCTCGTCGGCCAACGCCAGGACCCCGCCGGTAGCGGCCAGCGCCTCGGAAACCAGAGCCTCGACCTCGTCCGGGCTCTGCGCGCTGGCGATGACGAGTTCCCGCGGGCTATCCGAAATACCGATCTTGACCTCCACGGCCAACCTCCGAACCTAGAGTCCTGTGCTGTCCCAGTAAGGCTAGTTGAGCCGCCGGAGCCCGGACACCCGACGGGGTGCGCTGTCAGCGAACAGTGCCCAGCTGCGGCGCCTCCGGCGCCGCGGGTCGGGGGCCCTGTAACCCCGATTCTTCACTCCGCCGCTCAGTCGCTACGCTCCTTCGCTCTGTCGCTCCAGAATCGGGGGCGGGCCCCGACCACTGAGGTAGACCGTCCGGAACAGACGGAAGGCGCACGCTGCCGTGCGCCTCGACCAGCATGGGGAGGCTCACTTCACTGTAAGTGCTCAACGGTCACCGATCTATGGACGGACGACCGCACACACTCGAGCGCTGCGCTCCTTCGCTCTGTCGCTCCAGAATCGGGGGCGGGCCCCGACCACTGAGGTAGACCGTCCGGAACAGACAGGAGGTGCATGCTGCCGTGCGCCTGGACCGGCTCGCGGAGGCTCACATCCGGCCGCGTCGAAACGTCAGAGACCGAGTACCGCCATTCGTTCGGCGTGGGCGCTCTGCATATGTTCGAACAGGGTGGCGATCCCGTTGAGATCCCCGGTGGCCGCCAGCACGAGTTCGGTGAGCTCGTCGCGCTGCGCCATCACGTACTGGGCCTGGGTGATCGCTTCGCCGAGCAACCGGCGGCCCCACAGGGTGAGCCGATCACGTTCGGATCTGCTGGCCGCGACCGCCCGCCGGACTTCTTCCACGACGAATTCCGAGTGGCCGGTATCGGCGAGCACATCGCGCACCACGGCCGCTACATCCGGGCTCAGCGCACCGGCGATCTCGCGGTAGAAATCGGCGGCGATACCGTCACCGACATGGAATTTGACCATCGACTCCAGCCAGGTGGAGGGGTCGGTTGAGCGATGGTAGTCGTCGAGCGCGCGGGTGAACGGGGCCATGGCCGCGTACACATCGGCGCCGCGCGCGGTCAGGGCCACGTCGAGCCGTTCGAAATGCGCGAGTTCGGCCGCCGCCATCCGGGCCACCGCGACCTTGCCGCGCAGTGTGGGTGACAGCGTGGCTTCCTCGCTCAACCGGTAGAACGCGGATATCTCGCCGTAGGCGAGTACCGCGAACAGGTCGGTCACGCCGGCATGATCGGCGGGGATCGGCGAAGTGGACGAATCGCTCGGTGTAACAACCGGCCCGGCGGGTGACTGTGCTCCCATGGAACTCCAGCGTAGTACGCCACCGTTACACGACGCCGCGCTCACACCGGTGTGGTGAGGAACTTGTCGATATAGGTCCAGGTCGTCGCGCGGGCGGTGGCGCCGGCGAGGATGCCCAGGTGCCCGCCGGGTGCGGTTTCGTAGTGGACGGCCTTCGCTCCGGTGAGCGTGCGCACGCCGTGCTCGACCGCACGGGCCGGGGTGATGACATCGGCGGGCCCGCCGACCAGCAGTACCGGGGCGGTGATATCGGCCAGCCGAATCGATCCCCGCCCGAAATCGACCACGCCGCGGCCGATTTCGTCGCGTAACACCAGCCGATTCCACAGCTGCTGGTACATGCGGCCCGGATAGCCGGGCATATCGGCCATGAAGCGGTCGATGGCCTCCATCCGGGCGAGGGATTCGGTGCGGGCGAGATTGTTGGCCACGAACCAGGGCCGTTTGACCTCCCGGTCCCAGGCGGTGATGCGGTAGGCGAGCCGGGTCAGGGGCGCCGGGACACCGCCCACCGCGCGCAGCGCAGCGCCCACGGCGTCCCCGGTGCCGGTGAGCCGCGCGGCCGCGGCGAGCTGCGGCGTCATCGGCATCGCGCGGTAGTTCAGCGGTGCCCCGACCGCGGTGATCGACCGCACCGGCAGGTCACTGCCCGCGGCCGCGGTCAGCAGCGCCATGGTGCCGCCCAGCGACCAACCGACCAGGTCCACCTCCGGTTCGCCGCCGGCGGCGGCCCGATCGGCGGCGGTGCGGCGGATCGCCTCGGGCAGGATGTCGTAGACCCAGTCGTCGAAGCCCATCCGGCGGTCGGCGTAGGTGATCTCGCCGTAGTCGATCACATACGGCGCGCGACCGGTCGCCAGCAGGAACTCCGCCAGGCTCTGGCCGGGGCGTAGATCGAAGCAGCTCGCGGGCGCGGCGAGCGGCGGCACCAGCAGTACCGCGGCCGCCGACGGTGCGGCGGTACCGGCGAGCAGGGCGGGTTCGAAGCGCCGGAGCAGGCGATGCGGTTCGTCCCACAGCACCGACGCGGTAGTCGGACGGCGCCCTTCCACGCCGTCACCGAACGTCAGCGCCCAGGCGTTGCGCGCGGCCCGCTCGACGGTCCGGGACAGCTCGCCGTCCGGGTCCACCGCCCGGACGGCGCGATCGGCCAGGGCGATACCTCGGTCTGCGATGCTCACGGCACGAATCTCTCATAGATGTATACGGCGGTACCAGTTATGCCGGTGACCGTCCGGTCGAGTGTGTGCCGAATCACTTCCTACCTGCGCGGATTTCCGGTCGCACGTGCACACCTGCCGCAACGGGCGAAACGCTGTGCCGCGCAGGGCAGCTCACCGGAAGAGCCCACCGAAACGAACAACGTCCAGCGGATTTGCGCGAGCGCCTTTCGGAGCGCGGAACAATAGCACGCTACAATCGCGACGGACAACGGAAGAATTCAGCCGATCCATGAGAACCGGCAGCGCCGAAAGTCGCGCACCCCGGGTGCGCCGTGCGGTGGTCGAAGAATTCTCCGGGGTCCACGGAAAATGTGCGCGCACCAGATCCGCATCACCGATGCGCTGCGCCGATGTCCGAGCTTCGCTGCCCTCATCCGGGCACCTGCCGACATCCGGCGGCGGCCCGGGTGAGTATCGCAGGGCGGATCCGTGGTCGTCGCGGACCAGCCGGTCCGCCCCACGCCTCGTGCGCGTGTAGCGCGATAACGAGGGAAGGCACGAACCTGAGCAAGATCACAGTTGAACCGGAACCCGGTCTGGCGGAGACGCTGTTGACAGCCGAGTTGGACTCCGCCCACACCGCACCGACATTCACCGAATTGGGAGTACGCGACGAAATCGTGCGCGCGCTCGGTGAGATCGGTATCGAACGCACTTTCGCAATCCAGGAACTCACCCTGCCCCTGGCCCTGACCGGCGAGGATCTCATCGGTCAGGCCCGTACCGGAATGGGTAAAACCTTCGGTTTCGGAGTTCCTTTGCTGCACCGGATCAGCACCGCCGAATCCGGAACCACGCCGCTGGACGGGACCCCGCGCGCCCTGGTCATCGTTCCTACGCGCGAACTGTGCATCCAGGTGACCCAGGATCTGGAGAACGCGGCGAAGTACCTCACCAACCAGAAGGGTCCGCTGCGGGTCACCTCGATCTACGGCGGCCGCCCCTACGAAGCGCAGATCGCGGCGTTGCGCGCGGGCGTCGATGTCGTGGTCGGTACGCCGGGCCGGCTGCTCGACCTGGCCGATCAGCAGCATCTGATCCTCGGCAAAGTGGGCGTCCTGGTATTGGACGAGGCCGATGAAATGCTCGATCTGGGCTTCCTGCCCGATATCGAGCGCATTCTCGGGATGGTGCCGGACAAGCGGCAGACCATGCTGTTCTCGGCGACCATGCCCGGCCCGATCATCACCCTGGCCCGCACTTTCCTCACCCGGCCGACCCATATCCGCGCCGAGGAACCCCACGATTCGGCGGTTCACGATCGCACCGCGCAATTCGTGTACCGGGCACACGCGCTGGACAAGAGTGAACTGGTCGCACGGGTGCTCCAGGCCGAGAGCCGGGGCGCCACCATGATCTTCACCCGCACCAAACGCACCGCGCAGAAGGTCGCCGACGAATTGGCCGAGCGCGGTTTCGCGGTCGGCGCGGTACACGGCGATCTCGGGCAGATCGCGCGCGAGAAGGCCCTGACCAAATTCCGGAAGGGCACCATCGACGTCCTGGTCGCCACCGATGTCGCGGCACGCGGTATCGATATCGACGACGTGACCCATGTCGTGAACTATCAGTGCCCGGAGGACGAGAAGACCTATGTGCACCGGATCGGCCGCACCGGCCGGGCCGGACGCACCGGCGTCGCGGTCACGCTGATCGACTGGGACGAACTGACCCGCTGGGCGTCCATCGACGCCGCGCTCGGGCTGGGCATTCCCGACCCCGTGGAAACCTATTCACGCTCCCCGCACCTGTTCGCCGACCTGGGCATCCCCGAGGGTGCCGCCGGCACCGTCGGCGCGCGCAAACCCCAGCGCGACCCCGATGCCGTGGTGGTGGAGCGGCCCGAGCGGGCACCGCGCAAGCGCAACCGCCGACGCACCCGCGGCGGCCAACCGGTCGAGGCGGCGGACGCGACCACCACCGAAACCGACGCGCCGGCCGGCACCGGTCCGGACGCCGAGGCGCAACCGGCCGAGGCACCCGCACGGCGGCGACGCCGGCGGCGACGCTCGGCCGATACCGAGTCCGGTGGAACCGAGGACCCCGGTTCGGGCGCCACCGACGCACCGGCGGCCGAGTCCGGCACACCGGCGGCCGACGCCGGGGACAACGGGGCGGAGAAGCCCGCCCGCCGTCGGCGGCGCCGCAAGCCGGCCGACGCCGAGAACGGCAGTGCGGGTGCTCCGCGTGCCGAGAGCGCCGCCGGCCCGGCGCCGGTAACCGAGAACGCGGCGGCCCAGGCCTGACCGACGCAGCACGAGCGCCGGTGGTGATCGATACCGCCGGCGCTCGTGGTGTCTCCGGACCCGGGAGACCGGCGCGGGGCTCACGAGCACCGTCGGATGCGGTACCTGCCATCCGTTACGCTCGCCTACGTGCTCGCACCCGAGCGGCGAACGCGCGCCGACGTCATCACCGCAGCCGCGATCGCCGTGTTCGTGGTGGTCGTGGTGATCGTGGCGTGGGCGACCAGCGGGGTGGCGAACACCGAGTCGATCGTCGCCGACGAACCGGCCCGGCCGCCGCAACCGGCCGCGAAGTTGCCCGCGAAGCTCCAGGAGATGTGGCGCGCGCCCGATACGGCGACCGGCCGGGCGCTCACCGCCGAGGGCGTCGCGGTCACCGGGGCGGACGGCAGTGTGGTCGGACACGATCCGCGGACCGGCGAACAGGTCTGGCGTTACACCCGTGAGCTGCCGCTGTGCGGAGTGGAATCCCAGTTCGGCATGGTGGTCGCGGTCTACCGCACCGGCCGCGGCTGTAGCGAGACGACCATGGTCTCCGGCGCCGACGGGCAACGCCGGACCGCCCGCAGCAGCTATATGGACGGGCAGGTGCGACTGTCGGTCGACGGCACCTATGTCCTCGCCCAGGGTCCCGATCGGCTGGAGGTCTGGCGGTCGGATCTGGTGCGCACCCTCGAATACGGCTACGTGGACGCCAAGGAGAACTGGAAGACCCAGCCGCGGAAGGGTTGTGCGCTGCTGTCGGCCGCCTCCAGCCCGTCCCGGCTGGCGGTCGTGGAACGCTGCCCGGGTGAGCCGGCGAACCGGATCACCGTACTGGCACCGGCCCCCAAGGACGACAATGTGCCCGAGGAGTACGGGTCACGACTGCTGGAGGGCGCGGGCGCCGCATCCGCCGACGCGCGCGTGATCGCGGTGTCGGACAACCGGATCGCGGTCTACCAGCCCGGCACCGACGGACCCGGATCCGAGGCGCCGCGACTGACGATCCTCGACGCCAAGGGCAATCCCGTCGTGGTGCAGGAGCTCTCGGCCCCACTCGACCCGGCCGCCGCCACGGTACGCACCAACTCGGCGTTCCTGGTGTTCACCGGTAACAGTGTCATCGCCCTGAATTCCGCTACCTTCGAGCCGATGTGGACCGCGGCCGACGCGCTCGGTACCCCGGTCCCGATGGCCGGGAAACTGTTGCTACCGGTGCCCGGTGCGATCGCCGCGCTCGATCCGGCGACCGGCGCCCGGACGAACCGCATCCCGGTGGCACGCCCCGATTACGGCGGTGGCCCGATCTCGCTCGGCGCACTCGGTACCACAGTGCTCGAGCACCGGGACGGTCAACTCGTGGCCCTCGCCGACCCCGCCACCGTCGACGCGCCGCGCAGCGATACCGAGCGGCCGGCAAAACCGTTGCGGTGAACCGTTTTCTGTCGGTGCCCTCCGGCAGACTGCGCGCCATGACCGAAGCAGCGCGATCTCTCGACACGGCTCCCGTGGCCGGCCGTCTCCGTTACGACGATCCCGACGCCCCGTGGAACCAGTTCGCCGAGCAGGGCCCGGCCGACTGGAACAGCGAGGTAATCCGGGAGTTCCGCGCCAACGGCGGACGGGTCGGCGGCGCCTACGCGGAGGCCGAACTGCTGCTGCTCACCACCACCGGTACGCGGACCGGTAAGCGACATGTGGTCCCGCTGGGCGCACTCTACCGCGGCGAAACCCTATACGTCAGTTCGTTCGTCGAGGGTGGTTACCCCGCCTGGTATCACAATGTGCGCGCGGATCCGGCGGTGATCGTGGAACTGGGTGATCACGTGTACCACGGCACCGCCCGGGTGCTCACCGGCGCCGAATACGACGAGTTCGCGGCCTGGGTATCGGCGAACAATCCGCTGCTCGCCGACTTCCAGGCCACCACCGACCATCCGGTGCCGCTGGTGGTACTCACCCTGGCCACCTGACGCCGGGCACCGCGGGGTCCCGAATGGCTGCGGCGGCCCGGCGGCCGGGCATGATGGACCGTATGCCCGGCTCCGACGACGCCCGTGTGGTGCTGGTCCGCCACGGTGAGACCGATTGGTCGGTGCGACACCGTCACACCGGCCGCACGGACCTACCGCTGACCGATACCGGCACCCGGCAGGCCACCGCGGCCGGCCGGGTGCTGTCCACGCTGCGGTTGCGTGATCCGCTGGTCTACGTCAGTCCCCGCCTACGCGCCCGGCGCACCGCCGAATTGGCCGGGCTACCCGACCCGCGGATCGATCCCGACCTCGCAGAATGGGACTACGGCGACTACGAGGGCCGCACCACCGCCGAGATCCGCACCCGGAATCCCGGCTGGACGGTGTGGACCGGCACGATCCCCGGTGGCGAGTCCGCCGAGCAGGTCGGCGCCCGCGCCGACCGGGTGCTGCACCGGGCGGCCGCCGCCCTCGGTACCCGGGATGTGGTCCTGGTCGGGCACGGGCATTTCTCCCGGGCCCTGATCGCCCGCTGGCTGGGGTTCGAGGTCCGGGAGGGACGCCGATTCGCGCTCACCACCGCCGCGGTGAGCGTCCTGGGCCACGAACACGAGGACCCCACGTTATGGGCACACAATCTGCGCGCCGGCACCCTCGAATGATCCCGCGCGGGCGGCCCGCCCGGCACACCTCCCATCCGGGCTCCGGCCCCCGACCAGACAAGGATTCCGCGCCAGTGACCTCCGCCCCGCTCATCCGCCGCGCCACACCCGCCGACGTACCAGCCCTCGTCGATCTGGTGTACGGCCTGGCCGAGTACGAGAAAGCCCGGGACGAATGCACGCTCACGGCCGAACAACTGCACGCCGCGCTGTTCGGTCCCGAGCCCGTGGTTTTCGCCCATGTGGCGCTGCTGGACGGTGTGGTCAGCGGCTGCGCCATCTGGTTCCGCAACTTCTCCACCTGGGACGGCGTGCACGGGATATATCTCGAGGATCTGTACGTAACCCCCGCGGCCCGCGGTAGCGGTCTCGGCCGGGCGCTGCTCGCGGCGCTCGCCCAGGAGGCGCGGACCCACGGCTACAGCAGGGTGAGCTGGTCGGTGCTCACCTGGAACTCGCCCTCGATCGGGTTCTACGAATCACTCGGCGCGCGCGTCCAGGACGAGTGGGTGGGCTACCGGCTCTCCGGCGAAGCTCTTACCGCCCTGGCCGAGACGTCGCAGACCGCCGCGACGGAGTGAAGCGCGGCGCCGGTCATTCCTCGCCGGTCACCCCGTACTCCTGCGCCGCCCAGCGCGAGCTCGGCGGCGCGAACAACAGGCCCAGCGCGCCCAGCGCCACCACTCCCAGCACGGTCCCGTACAGCGGCTGCCCCGACCCGAACAGCAGCGACCACACCACCGGCAACAGCAGCAGCTGGGTGATCACCGCGATCGCCCGCCCCCAGCGCTGCCCGAACAGCAGGCCGATCCCGGAAGCCAGCACCGCGCCACCCAGAATCCCGAACCACATGGCCGTGCCGTAGCCGCTGATCTCGTCCTCCCGGTGCCCCAGCAGCGCCCGCACGATCAGCACCGCCGCCACGGTTACCGCGACCGCGCCTTCCAGCGTCACCAACCCCCCGGCGCCACGGACCGTCCCGGGCACACCACCGACGTCTTTTCGCTCGACCACCCGGCCAGCTTAGGTGGACACACTCCCAACCCCCACCCGCAGCGTCACGTGATCGATACCTCCTCCGACCGGACCGTCCATTCATTCCATTAAGGTGCGTAGGTGCGGACGTTGTTGATCGTCAACCCCAATGCGACCTCTACCACGGCGGCCACGCGAGATCTGCTCGCGCACGCGCTCGAGAGCCGGACCCAGCTGACGGTGGCGCACACCCAGCATCGTGGACATGCCGCGGAGTTGGCGCAGTGGGCGGCGACCAATGAGATGGATCTGATCGTGGTGCACGGCGGGGACGGGACGGTCAACGAGACCATCAACGGTTTCGTCCCGCTGCCGCAGGTGGACGACGGGCAGGTGTGGCGGCCGCGGCTCGGCATAATTCCCGGTGGTTCGGCCAATGTGTTCGCGCGGTCCCTCGATATCCGGCCGGACCCGGTGGCGGCCACCAACCAGTTGATCGATCTGCTCAAGGCCGGTGACGCCGATCGCCGAATCGGGTTGGGGCTCACCGATGATCGCTGGTTCTGCTTCAGTGCGGGCGTCGGTTTGGACGCCGATGTGTGTGCCGCGATCGATACCGCTCGGGCCAAGGGGCATGCCGCGACCCCGGCACGTTATGTGCGCACGACCGTCCGTCAATTCTTCCGCGTCAAACAGGACCGGCCCGAAGTCACGGTGCACGTTCCCGGACACGAACCTGTTTCCGGTGTTCATTACGCCTTTGTGACCAATACCAGTCCCTGGACTTATCTGAACGCCACTCCGGTGTGTACCAATCCGGGTACCCGGTTCGAAACCGGACTCGGTGTGTTCGCCGTGCGAACCATGGCGTTACTGCCTACACTGCGCCTGGCGACACAACTGCTGTCGCCGCACTCCGAGCCGAAGTCGCGGAAATTGTTCCGTGACGACGACGTCCCGTCGGTGCGCATCACCAGCGCCGATCCCATCGGTCTGCAAATCGACGGCGACTTCATCGGTGAACGTGACGTGGTGGATTTCACCGCTGTGCCCAACGTCCTGGACGTGGTCGCCCCGCGGCCGGTTTGAACTGACGCATTCGGGAAATACATCTCGTTGTGCTGCAGAAACCGGCGTAGGCGAGTACAAAGGACTGCGGCAGGTCCCCGATGCGGGACTTCAGTGCGTGAGCTTCCCCACGGTGCATCGGATACCTATTGACATCTACGGTGTTCGTGAAAGCATTCACAAGCAACCGTGCGGAAACATTCAGTTCGCACAAGTGAACGACCCACCAACCGAATCGGCGCCCGGTAGCGGCGCCCTACTAAGGAGCAGAAGGAATGGACTGGCGCCATAAGGCCATCTGTCGCGACGAGGACCCTGAACTGTTTTTCCCGGTGGGCAACAGTGGTCCTGCGCTCGCGCAGATTGCCGATGCCAAGCTGGTCTGCGCTCGCTGCCCTGTGACCGCCGAATGCCTCTCCTGGGCTCTGGGATCCGGGCAGGACGCCGGCGTATGGGGCGGAATGAGTGAAGACGAGCGGCGTGCGCTCAAGCGCCGCAATGCGCGCACCCGCACTCGGACCGCCGTCTAGAGCGCAGGGAAGCGATTACCGGACCCGGCCCGGTCCGGAGAGTCGCGAGTGCCCGGCACCAGCATTCTGGTGCCGGGCTGAATCTTTTCTACGGTCCGTCGGCACGGGCACGAGACTTTACCGGAATACAGCCCCGGAAATTCCCGAGTGTTTTCCACCACAGGCGATCCCGAGCGTGCATAATTGATACCGGCGAGTTTCCGTCGGGTATCAGCGTGCCGAACGGCGCCCCAGCGGCACACGCAGTACCGCGTCGGTGCCGATATCGGACCCCGGATGCAGGCCGATGGTGCCACCCAACTCCGCCGTAACCAGCGTGCGCACGATCTGCAGGCCGAGACTGTCCGAGGACTGCAGGCTGAATCCTTCCGGCAGGCCCCGCCCGTCATCGCTGATGATCACGTCCAGCCAGCGTGCCGAACGCTCCGCGCGGATGGTCACCGTACCGTTCTGCCCGCCGTCGAAGGCGTGCTCGATGGCGTTTTGCACCAATTCGGTGAGCACCATGACCAGCGGCGTGGCCCGCTCCGCGGAGAAGACGCCCAGAGAACCGGCGCGGCGCACCGTGATCCGGGCCGTGTGCACCGTGGCGACATCCGCCATGATCGGCAACAGCCGGTCCACGACCTCATCCAGATCGACTTCCTCGTCGACGGACATGGACAGCATCTCGTGCACCGACGCGATGGAGGTCACCCGGCGCACCGATTCGGTGAGCGCCCCCCGCGCCTCCTCGTTCTCGGTACGCCGGGCCTGTAGCCGCAACAGCGCGGCCACCGTCTGCAGATTGTTCTTCACCCGGTGGTGGATCTCGCGGATGGTGGCGTCCTTGCTGAGCAACGCCCGGTCCCGGCGTTTGACCTCGGTGACATCGCGGACCAGCACCGCCGCCCCCGCCAGTTGCCCGTGCGGCCGCAACACCAGGGTGCGCAGCAGCACGGTCGCCCCCCGCGCCTCCACCTCCATCCGGCGCCCGGTACGACCCGCCAGCGCGGCCTGGATATCCCCCACTACCTCCTGCGCGTCGAACGGGTCGGTGACCAGCGACCGAGTGGTGACAGCCAGATCCTGGCCCGCCAGATCGGCCTGCAACCCCATGCGGTGATACGCCGACAGCGCGTTCGGGCTGGCGTAGGTGACGATCCCCTCGGTATCGAGCCGGATGAACCCGTCGCCCGCCCGCGGGCTGGAATGGGTGGCAGCCCGGTCCTCCGTGGTCGGGAACGTTCCGTCGGCGATCATCTGGCACAGATCATCGGCGCAGGCGACATAGGCGATCTCGAGCCCACTGCGCACCCGCGACCGCTGCCGGTCGGTATCCCGGCTGAGCACCGCGATCACATCGTCACCGCACCGCACCGGAATCGCCTCCCGGATCGCGTGCACCGGATGCGGGTGGTAGACCCCCTGCGCCTCCCCCTCGGTATCGGTGCGCACGATCTCCCCGCGGGTGAGCGCCTCGAACACCTGCGAATGCTCGGAATACCGGGCTGTGGTCCCGACCAGATCCTCCAGATGCACCGTCGGCGCGGTGGTCGGCCGGCACTGGGCGACACATACGATATCGGCGCCGTCGTCGACCGGCCCCGCCCCCACCCACAGCAACAGATCCGAAAACGACAGGTCGGCGAGCAACTGCCAGTCCCCGACCACCCGCTGCAGATGATCCACTCCCGCCCCGGGCAGATCGGTGTGCTCGGCCAGCAGATCACTCAGTGTCGACATACTGTAATTCTGGCGCGCCTTCGGCGCGCGGGGTTGAGGCCCCCTTGGTCTCGCCGTTCAGGCCCCGAGACTCGCGCTTCGCGCATGCGCTTCGAGGCCTGAACGGCGAGACGGGCCTCAACCCTTTCAGGGCCTCGCTGAACTCGGCACCGAGCGAGTGCCGCTGTGCGTGAAAGCGATCGGACGCCAGGTAGCCCGTGCGGTCGAGTCGGCATCCGAGCCGGCCGTCGAATGCTGACGCAACCCGCATGTGTCGAGTTGTGCGAGACACAGGGTTGAGGCCCCTCCAGCCCGTTGGCCGAAGGTGATCAATGGTCGGCCTCTATAGACGATCCACCGCACATCGCATGCGCCGAAAGCGCGAGTCCCGAGGGCCGAGACCGCGAGACCGAGGGGGCCTCGCCCCCACGACGCCGCCGGCGCCAAGATCACTGCACCACGGCGATGAGGTCACCTTGCTGGAGGACCTGGCCCGGGGTGACCGCGATGGAGGCGACCTCGCCACCGACCTCGGTGATCACCGGGATCTCCATCTTCATGGATTCGAGCAGAACCAGGGTCTGGTCGATCGTCACCCGGTCCCCGACTGCGACCTCGACGGTGAGCACCGTGGACACCATCTCCGCCCGCACTTCTTCCGCCATGACACCCCGTTCGGTAGGTTCGTTCCGGTATCGGGGCCCTGCCCGCTGTACCGCCGTCGGTACAGCCAACCACACATGGAAGAATGGCCGGGATCAACATGTACTCCCCGCAGTCGCGGGATATGTCCCCAGGAGGGAGCTACCTATGGGTAAGCGTGGCCGCAAGAAGCGCAGCCGTAAGGGAAATGCCGCCAATCACGGCAAGCGTCCCAACGCCTGAGCCGACCGGCCGAGGCCGGGCAACAGACCACGAGCGGCCCGCACTTCGTCGAAGTGCGGGCCGCTCGGTGTTCGGGGCGTGGGCGGGCCGGTCTCAGGCCCGGTTCGGGTCGGCCGGGAGATCGCCGGTCCGGAAGGTCACCGCCCGGATCTCCACGCCGAGCCGTTCGCGCAGCGAATCGGGGGCCTTCTCGCCGCCGCATTTGCGGTGCAGCATGCTCTTGATCTTCTCTTCGATGCCGTAGGCCTCGATACAGGGCGCGCAGTGGTCCATATGGTGCTGGAGCCGTTCGCGGGTGCGGTCGTCGCATTCGCCGTCGAGCATGAGCCAGACGTCGGCCAGTACCGCCGTGCAGTCGAGCTCCATATCGGGGTCGTGCTCGGTGCTCACTGCTTGACCTCCTGGCGCACCGCCGCGGCGGTATCGGCATCGCCGGACTCGGACGCGGTGCGGTTGAACCCGCGTTCACGCGCCACATCGGCGAGCAAACCCTTCAGTTGTTTCCGTCCGCGATGCAAACGGGACATCACCGTACCGATAGGAGTGCCCATGATGTCGGCGATTTCCTTGTACGGGAACCCTTCGACATCGGCGTAGTACACCGCCATCCGGAACTCCTCGGGCAGTTGCACGAGGGCGGCTTTGATGTCGTCGTCGGGAAGGGCGTCGAGGGCTTCGACCTCGGCCGAACGCAGACCGGTCGAACTGTGCTCGGCGGTGGCGGCGAGCTGCCAGTCGGTGATCTCGTCGGTGGGGTACTGCGCGGGCTGGCGCTGTTTCTTCCGATACGAGTTGATGTAGGTGTTCGTGAGGATCCGGTAGAGCCAGGCCCGCAGGTTGGTGCCCTCTTTGAAGGACTTGAATCCGGCATAGGCCTTGACGTAGGTCTCCTGGACCAGGTCTTCGGCGTCGGCGGGGTTACGCGTCATCCGCAGGGCAGCGCCGTAGAGCTGGTCCAGCATGGGTAGCGCGTCCCGCTCGAACCGCTGGGCCAGTTCGGCGTCGGTCTCCGGCTGCCCGGCAGGCCGCGCGTCGGCGCCGGTGTCGGTCGCCACGTCGTCCTCGCTCGTCACACGTGTCCCTTCGATCGGCTTACCTGCCAAATCTACCGGGAGCGTGAACTGCGGGAAGAACCGCGTGCGCGCCGAAGCCGGATCGTGGTGGACCGGGCGTGGTTCGACGAGAACGGGCACCGTCACTCCTTCACTCGTGCGCGGGGCCGCACCAGCGGAACCGTAGGTTCCGTCCGATGCGCTGTTTCTGCCGCGTACAACTCACTGCGCCCGCGAAGTGTTCCCCGACCACGGGAAAGTGACCTCACAGATCGGCTCGGCGCGGCCCGGGTAGGGTCCGGCCCATGGCAGCAGCCGCCACTCCGGCGATCCGGGCACTGGTCACCGCCGGTGCGGCCCACACCGTGCACAGCTACGACCACGACCCGCGCGCCGGAACCTACGGTGGTGAAGCGGTCGATGTGCTGGTCGCCCGGCTCGGTGTCGCCCCGGGACAGATCTTCAAGACATTGGTGCTGGAGTTGTCCACCGGGGCGCTGGCGGTCGCGGTGCTGCCGGTTCCCGGCACGCTGTCGCCGAAGGCCGCGGCGGCGGCGCTGGGGGTGCCCAAGGCGGCGCTGGCCGACCGGGTCCGGGCCGAGCGCGGCACCGGTTACGTGCTGGGCGGTATCTCTCCGCTGGGACAGCGCAAACGCCATCCCACGGTGGTGGACGACTCCGCGCTCGGCTGGGATCGGGTGTTGTGCAGTGCGGGGCGGCGGGGCCTGGAGATCGAAGTCGCGCCCGCCGATCTGGTCCGGTTGACCGGCGCGGTCACCGCCCCGGTCACCGCCTGAGGGCCGGGCGCGGGCGCCTGATCGGCCCGCTCCCCGCGTGCCGAAGGGCAATTCAGCAGGTCAGGCCGGTTCGTATGCGTTACTTGGTACGTCCGATCGTCTGACCCGAGGATGTGATGCGATATGTCCCCGCGCAAATTCGTGCGCACCGTGTTCCTCGCCGTGTCCGCGGCCGTGGCCCTGTCCCTCGGCCCGGCGGTGCTGTCGGCGCCGGCGGCCCTGGCGGCGCCGGGTGAGTTCCCGTTCGACGGCCAGGGCGGTTCGAAGAGCGAATCGGAGAACCGCACCCCGGAGAACCGCGACCAGGAGAACCGCGCCCTGGAGAACGATCTCGGTAAGCGCGTCGAGGAGGCCGGCGAGCGCGCCGAGGAAGCCGGCGGCGGAATGGTGACCCAGGCCATCGATATGAGCGCCGATATGTTGAAATGCGGCCTGCATATCGCCACTCCGGCGATCGAGTGCCCCCTGAACAGCTGAACCCCGTATCCGCCCGGAGCGATTCGCCGTCCCGGGCGGATACGAGTTCACAGCAGGGTGGTCTGCTCCGCCGCATCCGGGGCGGGCGCCAGTAGTTCCGGCCCGTTGTTCTTCACACTGTTCACCAGGGTCGACACCGGCCGGGCCGTGATCGCGGCCGCCAGGGCCTCGCTGGGCGGCCCGAGCAGATCGGCGGGGGCGCGGTGATCGGGGTCGAGCCAGGCGTCCCAGTGTTCGCGGGGCATGGGCAGCGGCATCCGGTCGTGGATCCGGGTGAGGTCACCGATGGCGTCGGTGGTGAGGATGGTGCACGACAGCAGCGGTTGCGGATCGTCGAGCGACCGGTCCCGCCAGACCGACCACAGCCCCGCCATGTACAGCCGCTCACCGTCCGGACGGGACATGAAGTACGGGTGTTTGACCATTTTGGGCTTCTTCCCGTTGCCCGGCCCCGCCGGATCGGGCTCGACGAGCCATTCGTACCAGCCGTCCATCGGGACCAGGCAGCGCCGGTATTTCACCGCGTCCCGGAAGGACGGGAGCTCCGCCGCCCGGTCCGCCCGGGCGTTGAACAGCGGCTTCCCCTTCACCGGGACTCCCGGTTCGGCGGCTTTGCTCCAGTGTGGAATCAATCCCCAGCGCATCCGCCGGATACGGCGGCTCGGTGTGTCGTCGGGGTGTTCGTGGGTATGCCGGTCCACGACGGTGACGATCTGCGTCGTCGGCGCGACGTTGTAGTTCACGCCGGGCACCCGGGCGCCGGTGTTCGCCCCCTCCCCGGCCGCCGGCCCGGCACCGCCCGGCGCTTCGTAGCCGCCGGAGGCCCCGGTTTCGTCGAGGGCGTCCAACTCGACCGCGAGCCGGCCGGGATCCGTCGTTGTCGCATACCGTCCGCACATATTCCGATACTTACACCGAATACCGACAGATCAAGACAATCCCGGCCTCGTCCGCAACAATGAGGGCAGCACTTGGTGACGTGTTGAGAGTTATGCCTTAGCATCCTCTCACCGAGGACGTGGCGGTCACAGGCTGCCCGTCCACGCGCGCAGCTACCGCCCTACTTCCGCAGAGGAGAACCTGTGACAACCACCGAAAACGCCACCGAGAAAGAATCGGTGCTCACCTCGGTCGATCCGGCCACAGGAGCCACCCTGGCCACGTACTCGATCGCCGACGAGAAGGCGGTCGGCGCGGCTGTCGCGAAGGCGCGCGCCGCCGCGCCGGTCTGGGAGGATCTGGGTTTCGACGGCCGGAAGAAGGCCCTGCTGCGCTGGTCCAGCCGGCTGGTCACCGAATCCGACGAATTCTGCGCGCTCATCCACGCCGAGAACGGTAAACCGCTCGACGACGCTTTTCTGGAACTGATGCTCGCGCTCGAGCACATCGCCTGGGCGGCCAAGCACGCCAAGAAGGTCCTGTCCCCCCAGAAGATCCCCTCGGGCCCGCTGATGGCGAACTTCTCGGCCCGCATCGAATACCGGCCGCTGGGTGTGATCGGCGTGATCGGACCGTGGAACTATCCCGTCTACACCCCTAACGGGTCGCTGGCCTACGCCCTGGCCGCCGGTAACACCGTGGTGTTCAAGCCGTCGGAATTCTCCACCGGAATCGGCAATTTTCTCGCGGAGGCATTCTCCGAGGCCAATCCGGAACTGCCCGAGGGCGTTTTCGTCGCGATCAACGGTTTCGGCGCGACCGGTGCCGCGCTGGTGAAATCGGGTGTGGACAAGATCGCGTTCACCGGTTCGGCCGCCACCGGACGCAAGATCATGGCCTCGGCCGCCGAGAACCTCACCCCGGTGCTGCTGGAATGCGGCGGTAAAGACCCCGTGATCGTGGCGGCGGACGCGGATGTGAAGGCCGCCGCCGACGCCATCGCCTGGGGCGCCACCTCGAACAGCGGCCAGACCTGCGCCGGCGTGGAACGCGTCTACGTGGACAAGTCGGTCAAGGAGGAGTTCCTCGCCGAACTGACCCGCATCCTGAAAGATGTGAAACCGGGTTCGGACAAGGACGCCGCCTACGGTCCGATGACCATGCCGAGCCAGATCGACATCGTCAAGAAGCATATCGACGCGGCCCTGGCCGGCGGCGGCAAAGCCCTGCTGGGCGGCCCCGAATCGATCAAGGGCCCTTTCATCGAACCGGTCGTGCTGGTGGACGTGGACGAGGACTCGGCGGCGGTCAAGGAGGAGACCTTCGGACCGACGGTGACCGTCACCACGGTGAACAGCATCGACGAGGCCGTGGATCTCGCCAACAACACCACCTTCGGCCTGGCCTCCGCGGTCTACTCGAAGAAGCAGGGACTCGAGATCGCCCGGCGGCTGAAGGTCGGCGCGACATCGGTGAACTCGGTCCTCGGCTTCGCCGCCATCCCCGGGCTGCCCTTCGGCGGCAGCGCCGATTCCGGTATCGGTCGTATCCACGGTGAGCCGGGTATGCGCGAATTCGCCCGGCCGCATTCGATCGCGGTGCAGCGCTTCACGATTCCCGGGATGGCGTTGCAGAGCTACCGCCGCACCCAGGCGAACATGAAGATGCTGCGCCGGATGGTTCCGCTGCTGCACGGCCGGAACAAGTAGTCCGGCCACCACAGGTGCGAACGCGATCGGTGGTGCCCGGCGACACACTGACGAGCACCACCGATACGCCTGTCGGCCCGATGCGCCAAGATGGTCTGGTGAGTTTCTGGCCAGCGCCCCATGTCGATGCCCCAGTGCATGCGACCGTCACCCTGCCCGGCTCCAAATCGATCACGAACAGAGCGCTGGTCCTGGCGGCGCTCGCCGATGGTCCCTCGACCATCACCGGAGCCCTGCGCAGCCGTGACACCGGTCTGATGATCGCCGCGCTACGTGCCCTGGGCACCCAGATCATCGGCGACGCCGACACCCTGGCCGTCACCCCCGCGCCGCTCCGGGGCGGTCGGGTCGACTGCGGCCTGGCCGGCACCGTGATGCGTTTCGTCCCCCCGGTGGCGACCCTCGCGGTGAGCGAAACGGCCTTCGACGGCGATATCGCCGCCCGGGTCCGCCCGTTGCGCACCATCCTCGACGCCCTGCGTGGACTCGGGGCGGATATCGAGGGGGACGCCCTGCCGTTCACCGTGCGCGGGACCGGCGCCCTGCGCGGTGGCGCCATCACCATCGACGCCTCCGGTTCTTCGCAGTTCGTCTCCGGTCTGCTGCTGTCGGGCGCCCGTTTCGACGAGGGCGTGATGGTGCGTCACTCCGGGAGCGCGCTGCCCTCCATGCCGCATATCGAGATGACGGTCGAGATGCTGCGCCGCGCCGATGTCGTGGTCGAGGCACCCACCGACGTCCGGGGCGAACAGACCTGGACCGTGTCCCCCGGCCCGATCCGCGCGGTCGACTGGACGGTCGAGCCGGACCTGTCCAATGCCACCCCGTTCCTGGCCGCGGCCGCGGTCACCGGCGGCCGTGTCAGCATTCCGCACTGGCCGCGGCTGACCACACAGGCCGGCGATGTGATCCGGGAGATCCTGGTACGGATGGGCGCCGAGGCAGGTTTCAGTGACGGCGCACTCACGGTGACCGGTCCGGACCGGCTGGCCGGTATCGATATCGATCTGCACGATGTGGGCGAGCTGACTCCGACCGTCGCGGCGCTGGCGGCACTGGCCGATTCGGAGTCCCGGCTGCGGGGCATCGCCCATCTGCGCGGACACGAAACCGACCGGCTGGCCGCACTGTCCACCGAGATCAACCGGCTCGGCGGGCAGGTGTCCGAAACCGAGGACGGACTGGAGATCGTCCCCGCCCCACTGCACGGCGGCCGCTGGCATTCCTACGCCGACCACCGGATGGCCACGGCGGGCGCGATTCTCGGACTCGCCGTACCGGGGATCGAGATCGAGGACATCGGGACGACGGCCAAGACCCTGCCCGATTTCGTCGCCCTGTGGGAATCGATGCTCGACCCGCGGTTGGCCGAACCGGGAGCGGCTCACTGAGCCGGCGCGGCCGCACCACCGCCTCCTACGACGAATCCGATGTCCGGGTGCGTCCCGGGCGGAGTTCGCGGCCGCGGACCAAGACCCGCCCGGAACACCGCGATGCGCAGCCGGCGATGGTGGTGTCGGTGGACCGGGGGCGTTGGGGGTGCGTGCTCGACGGCGATCCGCAGCGTCCGCTGGTGGCCATGCGGGCCCGGGAACTGGGGCGCACGCCCATCGTGGTCGGTGATCGGGTCGAGGTGGTCGGCGACCTGTCCGGGCGGCCCGACACCCTCGCGCGGATCATCCGGGTCACCGAGCGCACCACCGTGCTGCGGCGCACCGCCGACGACACCGATCCGTTCGAGCGGGTGGTGGTCGGAAACGCGGAGAAGTTGTTCATCGTGGTGGCGCTGGCCGATCCGCCGCCGCGTACCGGGTTCGTCGAGCGGGCCATGGTCGCCGCCTACGCGGGCGGGCTGGAACCGGTCCTGTGTCTCACCAAACACGACCTTGCCGGCGACTCGGATTTCGCGGCCGCGTTCGACGATCTGGACCTGACCATTGTCTACGCGGGCATCGACGACCCCCTCGATACGACACTGGCCCTGCTCACCGGCCATCTCACCTGTTTCCTGGGGCATTCCGGGGTGGGGAAATCCACCCTGGTCAACCGCCTGGTTCCCGACGCCGCGCGGGCGGTCGGCGAGGTGTCCGGGGTCGGCAAAGGCAAGCACACCTCCACCCAATCGGTCGCGCTGGCGCTGCCGGACGGCGGCTGGGTCATCGACACGCCGGGTATCCGGTCGTTCGGCCTCGCCCACATCACGCCCGACGATGTGATCGCGGCCTTCACCGATCTCGCCGCGGCGATCGAGGACTGCCCACGCGGTTGTACACATCTGGGCCCGCCCGCCGATCCGGAATGCGCGCTGGACGAACTCCCGGACAAAGCGCGGCGAGTGGCCGCGATCCGCCGTCTGCTGGTCGCGCTGAACTCCAACGACCAGTGGTGAGCATGCCGGTTACGGCAGCCGGGCGCTCTTCCGCCTCCCTCGGTGCCGGGGTTTCGGCGTCTTGGGCGGAGCTCGGTCTTCCACCAGCGGCCGGGTGTGCATCGCCGCCGCGCGCTGACGTACGCGGGACCACCCAAATCGTCAGTTGCACCGTTTGTTATGGTTTAATCATAACAAGGAGGTGCCCATGACCAACCTGACCTCGCTCCGGCTCTGCCTACTCGCCGGACTCCCACCGATCCTGTCCGCCGTGCCCAACATCGTGTTGCTGGCCGCGGCGGCCGACCGACTGCCCGACCCGCTGGCCACCCATTTCACCGCCGACGGCGCCGACGGCTTCACCGGCCGGGTAGCGACGATGTTCGTCTCCGCCGGTCTGGGCCTCGGCCTGGGAGTCATTTTCGCCGCGATCCTCGTGGTGGGCGTACGCACCAACGCGCGCCGGGCCGATACTCCCCTGGACCCCATTCGGTCACTGGTCGCCACGGCCTGGGGTGTGGGCGGATTCGTCGGCGCCATCGTGCTGGCGGGCACCATCGCCAACTTGGATGCCGTCGATCCCGCGCGGGTCACGCTCTCGGGCTGGGCGTTCGCGGCCGCGGCGGCCGCCGGGCTGCTGTTCGGTGCGGCGGGCTGGCTGGCCGCACCGGCGAGCCCGGTGACACCCGGCCCGGCACCGGCCGAACCCCTCCCACTCGGGCGTTCCGAACGCGTCAGCTGGTCTCGGCGGGCGGTGTCGCCGTGGATGCTGTTGACCGGTGTGGTCGCTGTGCTCATGGGGGTGGTGGTCGGACTCGTCGCCCAGCCGCTGGCCGGTGTGCTGCTGGCGTTCACCGGGGTGCTGCTCGCGCACCTGGCGCTGCTGCGGGTGGTCGTGGACCAGCGCGGTCTCACCGTGGGGACCGGCGTGCTGGGCTGGCCGCGGTGGCGGCTGCGGCCCGGTGACATCACGGAGGTATCGGCCGACGACATCTCCCCCCTCCAGTACGGCGGGTACGGTATCCGGATGATCCCGGGCGCCACGGCCGTGGTGCTACGCGCCGGGCCCGGCATCGTGGTGACCCGCCGCTCGGGGCGCCGGTTCGTGGTCTCGGTCGACGACGCCGGCACGGGTGCGGGTGTCCTGGCCGGTGTCGTCGCACGGGCGGACTGACCCCGGTGCTGATCCGTGTCGACCCGGCGCGGCCCGAACCGCTGGCCGACCAGATCGCGGCCTGTGTCCGGCGCGCGATCGCCGACGGTGCCGCGCCCGCCGGTATCCGGCTGCCCGGCGCCCGGGAACTCGCGGCATCGTTGGACGTCAGTATCCACACCGTGCTCGCGGGATATCAGCGGTTGCGCGACGAAGGGCTGATCGAACTCCGCCGCGGGCGCGGTGCCACGGTCCGCGCCGGAACACCGGACGGGCGGGCGGCGGTGGTCGAACTCGCCCGGCAACTCGTGGACGCGGCCCGTCGCATCGACCTCGACGAGACCGAACTGCTCGACCTCGTCCGCGCCGCCGCGCGCTGACCGCGCCCGCGCTGCGCTCGCCGCCGGGCGCGGCGTAGCTGCGCGGCTGGGTCGCTCGATGTTCGGGCCGCGCGGTCGGGTCGATATGGGGATGCGCTGACCCCGAGCCGAGTATCAACGTGCGGCCGCCGTCACGCCCGGCTGCGGGCGGGCCCGGTCAGCGGACACGCCTGGTCAACCAATATTCCCGAAAATCGATCAGGCAAATTCATGGGATGTTCGGCGACGCACGGCGAATCAGCAAACTGCGGGCTTCCCGCCGCGTTAATATGCGGCGCGCACCGAAGTTATTCGGCCGAGACGGCACCGAGACGTCGGCGCGACAGTCCGGGTCCGAGCCGTCGCGGCGGGCCTCGCCGGCCCCAACAACCCGTCCCGCACCAACGAACACAGAAGGAATGATGCTCAAAATCCTGACCATCGGCGCGGTCACGGCCGCGCTCGTGTTCGGCAGCTTCTCCAGTGCCTCGGCACACCCGCCCGCCGCCTCGCGGCCGGGTTCGGCGGGTGTGCACAGCCCGGCGGGCAAGGACGATTCCGTCGCGCAACTACCCTTCACCGACCGAGAATTCCTCCGCGCCAGTGCGTTCGACGACGAGACCCGACAACTACAGGACGCGGCGATCGCCCTCGCCCACGCCCAATGCGATTACCTCGGCACCTCCGGCAACACCCCGGCGAACCGTGCCTATCTCGCCGAGGAAGCGCGGCCGTTCGTGGAATACCCCTACTTGTTCCTGGAAGCCGCGGTCGGCACCTACTGCCCGCAGCACACCGCGCTGGACTGAACAGCGACCCACGCGGCGTTCCGGCCACCCCTGACGGCAACGACGGCGCCGCTCCCGACATCCGGGAGCGGCGCCGCCTGTTACCAGCTCAGTGCTTACGCCGGGTCTTGGGACCGCGGCCCTGTTTCGTCTGTGCCCGGGCCGCCTCGCGGCGTTCCCGCCGGGTGCCCGGCGTCTGCCCGTCGGAGCCGTACTCCTCCGCGTCGCTGTGCACCGCGGTGCGGCCGCCCTCGTCCGGCCCCGAGTAGCTCAGGCCCCGCGGGCCCGAATCGTCTATACCGCGGGCGCGCAGGGCCGGCGGCGCGCCATTGAGGATCGGCAGCTTCTCGGTGGGGTACTGGCTCTCCGGCGGCACCGGCTGCGAGCCGATCGGGGAACGCAGACCCTGGCCCACCTGGACACCGTCGGGTTGCGGCTGCTGGACCTCCACCTGGACGTTGAACAGGATGCCGACGGCATCCTCCTTCAACCCTTCCAGCATGTTGGAGAACATATCGAAACCCTCGCGCTGGTATTCCACCAGCGGATCGCGCTGGGCCATCGCGCGCAGGCCGATGCCTTCCTTCAGGTAGTCCATCTCGTAGAGGTGCTCACGCCACTTCCGGTCCAGCACCGACAGCAGCACCTGGCGTTCCAAGGTGCGCATACTGCCCTCGCCGGCCAGGCCGTCGATCTCGGACTCACGCCGCTCGTAGGCGGAGTGCGCGTCATCGAGGAGGGTTTCGAGCAAATCCTCACGGGTGATCTCCCCGGCCTCACCGACCTCGGTCTCACCGGTGATGTCGCGGTGGTTCAGGCTCACCGGGTAGAGCGTTCTCAACGCTCCCCACAGTTTGTCGAGATCCCAGTCCTCCACGTAACCCTCGGCGGTGGCCCCGTCCACATAGGCGGTGATCACGTCGGTGATCATGCTCTGGACCTGACCCTCCATATCCTCGCCGCGCAGGATCTGGTTGCGCTCGTTGTAGATGACGGTGCGCTGCTGGTTCATCACCTCGTCGTATTTGAGCACGTTCTTACGGATCTCGAAGTTCTGCTGCTCGACTTGGGTCTGCGCGCTCTTGATGGCCTTGGAGACCATCTTCGCCTCGATCGGCACATCGTCGGGCAGATTGAGCCGAGTCATGATCGACTCCAGCGCCGCGCCGTTGAAACGGCGCATGAGCTCGTCGCCGAGCGACAGGTAGAACCGCGATTCGCCCGGGTCGCCCTGGCGACCGGACCGGCCGCGCAGCTGGTTGTCGATACGCCGGGAGTCGTGGCGCTCGGTACCGAGCACATAGAGGCCGCCGGCCTCCTTGACCGCCTCGGCGTCCTCGGCGACCTGCTTCTTCACCTTCTCCAGCGCGTGGAACCAGTTGGCCTGGTATTCCTCGGGGGTGTTCACCGGGTCCAGGCCCTGCTGGCGCAGCAGGGTGTCGGTGATGATGTCGGGGTTGCCACCGAGCACGATATCGGTACCGCGGCCGGCCATATTCGTCGCGACGGTCACCGTGCCGGGGCGGCCCGCCTCCGCGATGATCTGCGCTTCCTTCTCATGGAACTTCGCGTTCAGCACATTGTGCGGAACACCGCGCTTGGTGAGCTGCTTGGACAGATACTCCGACCGGTCCACGCTGGTGGTACCGATCAGAACCGGCTGGCCCGCCTGGTGGCGCTCCACCACGTCGTCGACCACGGCGTTGAATTTCGCCTCTTCGGTCTTGTAGATCAGGTCGGCCTGGTCGATACGGACCGGCGGCTTGTTGGTCGGGATCGGGATGACACCCAGGCTGTAGATCTGGTGCAACTCGGCCGCCTCGGTCTCGGCGGTACCGGTCATCCCGGAGAGCTTGTCGTAGAGGCGGAAGTAGTTCTGCAGCGTGATGGTGGCCAGGGTCTGGTTCTCCGGCTGGATCTCGACCCCTTCCTTGGCCTCGATCGCCTGGTGCATACCCTCGTTGTACCGGCGGCCGACCAGGATGCGCCCGGTGAACTCGTCGACGATGATCACCTCGCCGTCGCGGACGATGTAGTCCTTGTCCTTGGTGTAGAGCTCCTTGGCCTTGACGGAGTTGTTCAGGTAGCTCACCAGCGGGGAGTTGGCGGCCTCGTACAGATTGTCGATACCGAGCTGGTCCTCGACGAATTCCACACCCGCCTCGTGCACGCCGATGGTGCGTTTCTTGATATCGACCTCGTAGTGGAGATCTTTTTTCAGAAGCGGTGCAATTCGGGCGAATTCGGCATACCACTTGCTGGAGGCGTCCGCGGGACCGGAGATGATGAGCGGAGTACGCGCCTCGTCGATCAGAATCGAGTCGACCTCGTCGACCACGGCGAAATTGTGGCCGCGCTGAACCAGATCGTCCAGCGAATGGGTCATATTGTCGCGCAGATAGTCGAAGCCGAATTCGTTGTTGGTGCCGTAGGTGATATCGGCACCGTAGGCCTCGCGCCGCTGCGGCGGCGTCATACCGGCCAGGATCGCACCCACCTCGAGGCCCAGGAAACGGTGCACCCGGCCCATCCACTCGGAGTCACGTTTGGCCAGATAGTCGTTGGTGGTGACGATATGCACGCCGTCACCGCTGATCGCGTTCAGGTAGGCCGGCAGCACCGACGTCAGAGTTTTGCCCTCACCGGTCTTCATCTCGGCGATATTGCCCAGATGCAGCGCCGCGCCACCCATGATCTGCACTTT
Source organism: Nocardia grenadensis (assembly GCF_050942415.1). Taxonomy (NCBI): domain Bacteria; kingdom Bacillati; phylum Actinomycetota; class Actinomycetes; order Mycobacteriales; family Nocardiaceae; genus Nocardia; species Nocardia grenadensis. The sequence continues at coordinate 5,177,610 of NZ_CP192054.1, forward strand.
GTAGTGCTTCTGCTGCAATACCCGCCATGAGGCCTCGCGCGCCACCGCGAATGCCTCCAACAGCAGGTCGTCGAGCGATTCCCCGTCGGCATAGCGCTCGCGGAATTCGTCGGTTTTGGCACGCAGCTCGGTATCGGTGAGGTCGGAGTAGTCGCCCTCGAGCCCGATCACCTCGTCGGCGAGATGGGAGAGGCGCTTGACCATGCGACCCTCACCAAAACGTAGCAACCTCGTCAGTGTCAGCGCAGGCACGAGTCTCGTCAGTCCTCTGGGTCGGTTTCGGCTCCGATGTCGGCGGCGCGCGGCCCGACGAGGGGCCACGAAGCCGCAGCTTGCTTCATGGTAATGCGGCTCCCATGGTAGGCGCCGCCGCGTACCCGGCCAGTGTGCCTCGTTCGACATTCGCCGAGCGGTCGGGGCCCGCGGCGGCTATATCACCCAGAGCTCGCGCGCAAGCCTTCGAATTACATATCGGAATATCACACACAATGGTGCGGGAACAGGTACTACCTGGTCACAATGGAGACCGGATTCCGGACCCCGAAGGAGCAGACACCAGGGTGATAGCGAAGCTGACACCGCAGGACGCGGACTTCTTCCGGCTGGAATCGACCACCCACCCGGTACACATCGGGTCACTGGCCGTTCTCGACAACACCGGCGACGACGGCGAGCCGATCCTCGACTACCAGGGGCTGGTCGATCTGGTCGAGTCACGCCTGCCGCTGGTGCCCCGGTATCGCCGCAAGGTGCGCGAGATCCCCCTGTCGCTGGGGCGCCCGGTGTGGGTGGAGGACAGCCGCTTCGATATCACCTACCACCTGCGCCGTTCGGCCCTCCCCTCGCCGGGTGGCGACGACCAGCTCTACGACCTGACCGCCCGGCTGGGTTCCCGGCCCCTGGACCCGGGCCGCCCGCTGTGGGAGATGTATCTGATCGAAGGGCTGAGCGGGGGGCGGTGCGCGATCTACACGAAATCGCACGCGGCCCTCGTCGACGGGCAGGCCGCGCTGGAGATCGGCCATGTCGTCGTCGACGGAGCCGAGTCCCCGCGCGAGATAGCGGACGACGCGTGGATCCCCCGCCGCGAACCCAGCGATACCGATCTCCTGCTGGGCGCCCTCGGGCATCTGGTGGCCCAGCCCGGCTCGGCGGTGGAGGTGCTACGCGAGGTGGGTGCGGGTACCGCCGGATTCATCGGAACGGCCGGACGGACGGTGGAGGGCGCGGTGGCCGCGGTGCGCTCGGCGGCCAGCGGCACCCCGGACAGTCCACTGAACACGCGCACCTCCCGGCAGCGCCGGTTCACCGTCGCGGTCACCGAGCTCGACGACTACAAACGGGTACATCAGCAGGCGGGGTGCACGATCAACGATGCCGTGCTGGCCGTGGTCACCGGCGCGCTACGCAACTGGCTGCTGTCGCGGAACAAGGGCCTGACCGAATCGAGCGTGCTCCGCGCGGTCGTGCCGATGTCGGGCTACGGCAGGGAGCCGGGTACCGGCCGCACCCTGCCCAGCGGGATCACCCCGTTCCTGATCGATCTGCCGGTCGGCGAGCCCAGCCCGGTCATGCGGTTGTCCCATATCGCTCATGCCACCGCCGAGGACGCCCGCGGCCGGCACGGCGTACGGGCCTCGACGCTCGTACACCTCGCCGGGTTCGCTCCGGCCAGCCTGCACGCGATGAGTGTGCGGGCGGCGAGTACGTTCGCAGACCATACGTTCAATCTGGTGATCACCAACGCGCCGGGCCCGCAGACGCCCATGTTCGTCGGCGGCGCGCGGATGCTGGAGATGTACCCGGTTTCGCCACTGCTGCGCAACCAGGCGACGAGTATCGGGATCACGTCCTACGACGGGCGGGTCTGCTACGGACTCAATGCCGACCGCGAGGCGATGGCCGATATCGGGGTCCTGGCCGCGTCGGTGCCCGAATCGATGGAGGAGTTACTCGGTGCCTGCCTCTGACCGGACCATGCGCGTGTACGTGCCGGCGACCGTGCCCATGCTGCGCGAGCTCGTGGACAAACGGGTACTGCACGCGGTCGGCGGGACGGCTTTCGCGCTCACGCCCACGCTCCGCGAGGCCTATGCCTCGGGCGACGACGAAGAGCTGGCCGAGGTCGCCATGGCCGAGGCCGCGCGCGCGGCGCTGCGACTGCTGGCCGAGGAGGTGCACGGTTCCACGACCCCGATGTACCGCCGTGCGGTCATCGCGGTGGATGTGGAGGGCGCGACCCTGCGCCCGGACCTGGACGACGCGGTGGTGAAACTGGACGGACCGATCGAGTACGAGCGGGTCGCGTCGGTTCATCTGGACCTCGCCGAAGCCGAATCGGCGGTGGCCGAGGCGGTCGACAATGTCGATGCCGCCGACCTCGGCGACGAGGACGCCGAGTTCGTACTGGGCGACGCCGAGGACCATCAGCTGGCCTGGTACGCCACCCAGGAACTGCCGTTCCTCGTCGAACTGCTGTGAGCCCGCGCTTGTGACCGGGGACCGCCGGCACCGCCGCTCGCTGTGAGCCGCAACCGGGTCCGTGGAGGCCGTTCACCTGCGCCCCCACGACAACCTACGATGCCGTAACCTGGTGCCACGGCGCGCTGCGGGCGCGGACAACACAGGAGAAGAACAGCGCAAATGGGCAGGAAACCGAACGCGATGACGGTGCGCGGTGTCAAGAGCTGGCTGGAGGCACCGGCGGCCGGTATCGCCGAACGTGGCGGCAAACTGAATCTGCTGCGAGGCGCGGTGGCGCGGGTCACCACGCCCCTGCTCCCCGACGACTATCTACATCTGGCCAACCCGCTGTGGTCGGCGCGGGAACTGCGCGGCCGGGTGGTCGACGTCCGTAAGGAAACCGCCGATTCGGCGACCCTGGTGATCAAACCCGGCTGGGGCTTCGACTTCCGCTACGAACCCGGGCAGTACATCGGTATCGGGATCCTGGTGGAGGGTCGCTGGCACTGGCGGTCCTATTCGCTCACCAGCCCGCCCGACTGGGACGACCCGCGCTACGGCAAAAAGGCCATCGCCATCACGGTGAAGGCGATGCCGGAGGGTTTCCTGTCCAGTCACCTGGTCAACGGCGTGTCGGCCGGGACGATCGTGCGGCTGGCCGCCCCGCAGGGCGCGTTCGTGCTCCCGTCCCCGCCGCCGCCGAAGGTGCTGTTCCTCACCGCCGGGTCCGGTATCACCCCGGTTATGTCGATGCTGCGCGCCCTCGATCGCCGCGACGCGGTGACCGATGTGGTGCACATCCATTCGGCGCGGACCGCCGCGGACGTGATGTTCGCCGCCGAACTCGACGCACTGCACACGCGGCATCCCGGATTCGTCTCCCACGTCCACCTCACCGGCGAGAAGGGCAAGTTCGCCACTGCCGCCCTGGATGAGCTCTATCCCGATTGGCGGGAGCGCCAGACCTGGGCGTGCGGCCCGCTGGGGATGCTCGACGAGGTCGAGAAGCACTGGCAGGAGGCCGGGCTCGAATCGGCGCTGCACGTGGAGCGGTTCGAGGTGGAGCGGTCGGCGACCGGCGAGGGCGGCACCGTCACCTTCGGCAGAAGTGGCCGCACGGTCACCGTGGACGGCGCGACCACCCTGCTGGAAGCCGGTGAATCCGCTGGAGTTCAGCTGCCGTTCGGCTGCCGGATGGGTATCTGCCAGACCTGTGTGGTCACCTTGAGTTTGGGACATGCCCGCGATCTGCGCAACGGCACGGAGCGGTTCGAAGGAGAGAAGGTACAGACGTGCATCTCCGCCGCGGCGGGTGACTGCACACTGGATATGTGACAGGCGACGGTTCACCCGGCGAGCGCCGCTTCCGGGTACGCTCGGGGTAGCTTCCCGGATCCGGGAAGATCGCGGGAACACGCGTTCCCGCTTGAAGCCAGGTCCGACCGCCGGCGTGGACGTGTGTCAGCGTGCGAACTGCACCGTTGGCGCTATCGCGGTCCGACACCAGACCAGCCGGGTGGACAGACGGTCGGCACACGGACGCGCTCGACCGAAGAGTCGGCGGCGGTACGCCTATCCCGCTGCCATCTTCGCGGACAGCGCCTACAGAAGGGACGCCGGTGGCAATCACCGACATCAGAGCCTTTGCCCACCTCACGGCCGAGGATGTCGAGACGCTGGGACAGGAACTCGACACCATCCGTCGTTCGGTCGAGCAGTCCCTGGGCGAACGGGACGCCCGGTACATCCGGCGGACGATCGCGGCCCAGCGCGGCCTGGAACTGGCCGCCCGCGGCGTCCTGTTCGGTAGCCGGAACCGGTGGGCCTGGCTGGCCGGTACCGCCATGCTCTCGGTCGCCAAGATCATCGAGAACATGGAACTCGGTCACAACATCAGCCACGGCCAGTGGGACTGGATGAACGATCCGGAGATCCACTCGACCAACTGGGAATGGGATATGACCGGTCCGTCGGCACAGTGGCGGCGGGCGCACAACTATTCCCATCACACCTATACCAACGTGTTGGGCAAGGATGAGGATCTCGGCTTCGGCATCTTGCGAATGACCCGAGATGAACCGTGGCGGCCGGTGCACCTGGTGCAGCCGATCGCCAATATCATCTTGGCCGCAGCGTTCGAATGGGGCATCGCTCTGCATGATTGGGCGATCGAGAAAGAGCTCACCGGAACACCGCGGAACCAGCTCCTCTCCGAACCGAACAAACTGTTCGTCCGCAAGATCGCCCGGCAGGTAGCGAAAGATTTCCTGCTCTATCCCGCGGTCACCGGGCCGGCCTTCATGTCGACTTTGAAGGCGAACGCCACCGCGAACCTGATCCGCAATCTGTGGGCCTACGCGGTGATCTTCTGCGGCCATTTCCCCGACGGCGCGGAGAAGTTCACCGAGGAACAGCTCGTGGGCGAGACACCCGGTGAATGGTATCTGCGGCAGATGCTGGGCAGCGCGAACTTCTCCGCCGGTCCGGTCATGGGCTTCATGAGCGGCAATCTGAGCTACCAGATCGAGCACCATCTCTTCCCGGATCTGCCCAGCAACCGCTACCCCGAGGTCGCGGTCGGCGTGCGCGAGCTCTGCGAGAAATACGATCTGCCCTACACCACCGGATCCCTGGGCAAGCAGTATCTGCTCGCCTTCCGCACCATTCACAAGCTCGCCCTGCCCGACCGATTCCTGCGGCGCACCGCCGACGATGCGCCGGAGACCTCCTCCGAACGCAAGTTCGCCGGGGTCACCGTGCCCGCGGGGTCGGAGAACCGGCCGTGGAGTATCGACCCGGCGACCGGAAAACGCCGCGGCCTGCGCTGGGCGTTGCACGAGGCGAAAATCGCGCTCCGCGCCAAAGCCGAGCAAGAGAAAGAAATGCTGCGCACCGCCGAACGCACACTGCGGGCCAAGGCCCGGCAGGAGCAGGATCTGCTCCGGCGGGCCCGGCACACGTTACGCAAATCGCAGCGTTCCCACTCGGCCTGAGTGGCGCGGTTCGATTCCGGAAAGATAATCGGGTACCGGGTGTAACACGACTGCCACGGCAGGCGATCATCCCCATCGAGGCCCGAGTGTGACGCACGGTTGCGCTGTTTCCCCGTGCCTATCATTCGTCTTTGGTACCCGCAATAGGGCGCACACCACATTTTTTGAGTAAATCTCCAAACCTACGGTGTCGTAACTTACGGTAGGGTAGCCGCCATGGCTATCTCGGATGTCAAGGAATACGCGCATCTCACCGAGGCGGATGTGGAGGCTCTCGGAGCCGAGTTCGACGCGATTCGCCGGGACATCGAATCGACCCGGGGCGAGCGCGATGCCCGATACATTCGCAATGTCATCCGGCTGCAGCGGGCGCTTGAGCTCAGCGGTCGGACGGTCCTGTTCGCCAGTTTCCTGCCCCCGGCCTGGCTGGCCGGCGTGGCGCTACTGGGCACCGCCAAGATCATCGAGAACATGGAGATCGGGCACAATGTGATGCATGGTCAGTGGGACTGGATGAACGATCCGGAGATCCACTCCACCCACTGGGAATGGGACAACGCGGGCCCGTCCAAGCATTGGAAGCACACCCACAACTACCTGCACCACAAGTACACCAACGTCCTGGGAATGGACGACGATATCGGCTACGGCCTGCTCCGGGTCACCCGTGATCAGCGCTGGAAGCCATTCAACATCGGTAACCCGGTCTACAACCTGGTGCTGCAGTCACTGTTCGAATACGGCGTCGCGATCCAGCACCTCGAACTCGGGAAACTGGCCGCCGGAAAGTTCGAGCCGGGCAGCGCGGAACGGGCGGAATTCGACCGCAAGGTCGACGAGGTAGTGGCCAAGGTCAAAAAGCAGGCGCTCAAGGACTACGTCGTCTACCCGTTGCTGACCGGGCCCTCGTTCTTCCACACCCTCACCGCCAATCTCACGGCGAACGTGATCCGCAATGTCTGGTCCAACGCGGTCATCTTCTGCGGCCACTTCCCCGACGGCGCCGAGAAATTCACCAAGGCCGATATCGACAACGAGTCCCAGGCCCAGTGGTACCTGCGGCAGATGCTGGGCAGCGCCAATATCTCCGGCGGCAAGCTGATGCATTTCATGACCGGCAATCTCAGCCACCAGATCGAACACCATCTCTTCCCCGACCTGCCCAGCAACCGCTACGCGGAGGTCGCGGTGCGGGTACGCGAACTGTGCGACAAATACGACCTGCCGTACACCACCGGATCGCTGCCGGTGCAGTACTTCAAGGCATGGCGCACAATCCTGAAACTGGCGCTGCCCAACAAATATCTCCGCCACACCGCCGACGACGCCCCCGAAACGGCCTCGGAACGGAAATTCAACGGGCAGGCGGTCTCCACGTTCGACCCCATCACCGGAAAGCGCCGGGGCCTGCGCACGGCGATCGCCGAAGGCCGCCGCCGGCTCCGCCGCCGCTCGGTCGCCCTGGCGGGCTGAGCCACCGGCGGTGGGGTCGCGGGTCCGAGCTCCGCTCCGCCCTGCGATCCCGCCGCACCCGTACGCACGTCGGCCGTGCACAGACTCCGGCAGGACGCGAACACTCGACAGACCGGCCACCGCGGTTCCCGGACCCGACCGGTCACACAGCGCGTCCACTTCGATGTGCTGGTGAGCGATGTGAAGGTCACCGAACCGCCCGTGCCGGCGAGGGATGCCGCTTTCGTCCGGACATTCACGGTGCCGAGTTCAAGGCGGCCCATCAAAGGGTCGAGGCCCCCTCCCGCCCTTGGCCGGAGGTGGGGCTGCGTGTATTTGCGCCGTCGGCGGCGGCGCGGGGTCGAGGCCCCCTTGGTCTCGCCGTTTCGGCCTCGAGACTCGAGCCTTCGGCTCATGCGACGTGCGGTCGGCCTTCCACGGAAGGCCGACCGTTGAGCACCTTCGGTCAAGGGGTGAGACGGGCCTCAACCCTTCGAGGTGTCTCGCAGAACTCGACACATACGGGGTTGCGTCGGCATTCGACGTCCGGGTCGGCAGATGGGTCGTCCATAGAGCGCGACCATTGAACGCGACCCGAGACCGGGGAGCACAATAGTGCTGTGTGTGCAGCGGAGATGAGCGTTTACGAAGCCATCCGGACCCGCCGGGATGTGCGGGCGGAGTTCACCGGGGAACCCATCGACGACACCACCCTGTGGCGGATCCTCGAGGCGGCGCACTGCGCCCCCAGCGTCGGTAACTCGCAGCCCTGGGATTTCGTGATCGTCCGTAATCGAGCGACCCTGCGGACATTCGCCGCCCATGTGGCCGAGCGACGGCGCGACTTCGCGCATTCGCTTCCCGCCGACCGGGCGCGGACCTTCGCGCCTATCAAGATCGACGGAATCGAGGAGAGCGGTACCGGCGTCGTAGTCGTCCATGACGACGCGCGGGGTGGGCCGCAGGTACTGGGCCGGGCGACTGTACCCGAAACCGGTTTGTACTCGACTATTCTCGCGATCCAGAACCTGTGGCTGGCGGCTACCGCCGAACGGGTGGGGGTGGGCTGGGTGTCGTTCTACGACGAGGCCTTCCTCACCGGCCTGATGGATCTGCCCGCGGGCGTCCGGCCGGTCGCCTGGCTCTGTATCGGCCCGGTGGCCGAATTCCAGCAGGTTCCGGATTTGGAACGATTCGGCTGGCGGGAGCGGCGTCCGCTGCACGCCGCCGTCCACGAAGAGCGGTACACCCCGGCTGGCCGGGAACAATAGAGCCGACCGGCCCAACGTGCGGACCGGTCGGCTGCAGTGTCGGCTAGGCGAGCCTGATCAGGCCGTAGTCGAAGGCATGCCGGCGATAGACCACCGACGGACGATCGGTTTCCTTGTCCTGGAACAGGAAGAAATCGTGGCCCACCAACTCCATTTGGTAGAGGGCGTCGTCTACCGTCATCGGGATCGCCGAGTGCACCTTGGTGCGCACGATATGCCCGGGCCCCTCGTATTCGGGGTAATCGGCCGCGAAATCGGACCGTTTCGCACTGTGCGGAGAGTGGTCGTGCGGAATTCCGGAGAGGTCGCCGAGTAGCGCCTCATCGGCCAGATCGGCGGTGGCGTCGTGTACCGAGACCGGAGTCTTCTCACCGTAGTGGACGCGGCGACGGTCCTTCGTGCGACGCAGCCGGCTTTCCAGTTTGGCGGTCACGGCCTCGAATGCGGCGTAGAAACTGTCCGCGCAGGCCTCGGCCCGGACAATCGGACCCTTACCGCGCGCGGTGATCTCCACCCGCTGGCAGTTCTTGCGTTGACGACGGTTGCGCTCGTGGAACAGCTCCACGTCGAAGAGGAAAATCGATGGGTCGAAGCGTTCCAGCCGGGACAGCTTGTCCGACACATAGATTCGGAAATGGTCGGGAACCTCGACATTGCGGCCTTTGACGACGATATCCGCCCGGGTGTCCCGCGGTCGGTCCAACTGGTCGTCCAGCTGCGTCTCGGCTGTGTCCTGAACTGAAGGTCGTGAAGTAGTCGTCACGCGTACCTCCCAAATTCGGCCGCACACTTGTCGTCGCATGCGGCGGGATGAAACGGTGCCGGCCATGTCGGATCCAGTCGGCCGGCACGTGATGTACGAGGCCCACCTCCAAACTCCCGGATCGGGTGTGTGCACGCGACGCTAGTACGAGGATCGGAGGTTCGCCACTGTTCACGCAAATTTCCCGGATTCACCCAGCACACGTCACGAATACGCCATCCGCGCGTGTTCCTGCGGCAACGAGGGCCCGGGTGCACGCGGACGCCGTGGCACCTGTCGTCAATACGTCGTCGACCAGAACGACCTGTGCGTTCAGCACGTGCGCCGATAACGGCGCGGCGCTCACCCGGCCGCGTAGATTGCGGTCGCGCTCGCGCGCCGACAGACCGGCCGAATCGCGGACTCCCCACCAGACTCTCAGACAAGGCAGAACCTGGCAACTGCCCAGCGATCGGGCCGCGATCCGCGCGCACCGCAGTACCGGGTCGCCACCGCGCCGCCGCGCCGCGGCCCGCCGGCTCGGCGAAGGTACAAGTATCAGGGGCCGGTCCGGTGCCCGCAACTCGGCGAGTCCGGCCGCGAGGGCGAGTCCCAGTGGGCGAACGAGATCACGACGGTGCCGTTCCTTGGCCGCCAGTACGGCCTGCCGCGCCGGGCCGTGGTAGCGGCTCAGCGCCCAGCACGGCACCCCCGGATCGGCCCGGGGATACACCCGGATCGGCGGGCCGGAGACACTGCGGGCGCACTCGGCACACCACGGTGTCCCGGGCAGGCGGCAACCGCCGCATTCCGACGGTACGACCAGATCCAGCAGTGTCCGCATGCGCGCAGTGTGCCGGTGGACACCGACAACCGGGGCCGGGATCAGCCCGGCAGCACCGGCACGGCGTCCGCGCCGAGACCGGGAACCTCACGCCAGTAGGGATCGCCGCCTTCGGGCGTGCGGGTGAATTCCAGTACCGCGCGGGAATCGGCGGCATACTGGCGTTCGATGGAAGCGGTGACCTGGCGGACCGGCGGAGTGAGATTGCGGCCGCCCAGCGAAGCCATACCGGAGCCGTCGATCTTCACCGTCCGCACCGGATCCACATTGCCCGCGGTAGCCAGGATGACCGTATCGTCGCTGAACCAGTCGACCGAGGTCGCGGCGGTACTCAACTCCATGGCGATCTGGCGCGGTGCGGTGAGCGCGAAGGTACCGTCCGGCCGCCGCAACACCATGGAGACGTACACCTTGCCATCGGCGATCAACACCGCGCCGACGCCGTTACGGGAGATCCGCAGTTCGGTGATCGGCAGTTCGAAGGTCGGCCCGGAACTCGGGGCGAGCAACTGGGCGGTATCCACCTCCTGGACCGATACGGTGCCGGTATCGCGGTTGGTGACCGCGCGGATCACCCGATTCCCGTCGATAACCGCCCAGGCCGCGCTGCCGTCGGCGGTCCAGGACGGGCGGGTGATGGCCCCGCCCTCGGCGACCGGGAACGCGTTACCCCCGTAGCTGCCCACCATCAGCGTGCGCTGCGGCTGCGGCGGCTCACGGCCCGCGTCGGCGACGGCGGCCACCAGCTTCCCGTCCGGCGACAACCCCACCGACTGCAGGTTCTGTACGTCACCGAAGTAGCCCGGGGCCGGGGCGGGGGTACGATTCTCCTCCACCTTGACCAGCTTGCCCTCGCGCAGCGCGTGCAGTCCGATCAGGGCGTCCGGCTCCACGGAATCGGCGAGCGGTCCCAGATCGTCGATCGACCAGCCGTTCCCGGCCAACCGCTCCTCCAGCGGCCGACCGTCGTCGAGCAGCATGTAGGGGCCGAGCACATCGGCACCCGCGAGGGTGAACACCACCTGGGCCGCGAACAATTCCCGGTCACGGGGGCTCAGTTCGCCGATCCCGGTGAAGTCGATCCGCACGCCGCCCAGGCCCACGCCGACGCCCACCGGATCACCGTTGGCCTTGGTGACGGTCCCGCGCACCGCGACAGGCGGGGCCAGGTAGTTGCGTACGACCGGAGCGATATACGGCTGCGGGCCGGAAATCAGCTTCGCCACCAGTTGCTGCGCCAGCTCGTCCGGGCGCCCCGCGACCCAGCGCAGATCCGGCGCCACATGCTGACCGTCGGCGGTGACGAAGTACAGGGCGTGCCGCCGGTAGGACTGGGTGAACGCACTGTACTCCATCACCACGCCGTCGGGCAGTTCGTCGATACGCCACTGGCCGTCGACCCGGATCATCTCGATCTTGTTCTCGATGATCCCGTCCACCGCGTGGTACGACCCGTCCGCGGCGAGCTCGCCGACCTTACGCGCGCGCAGCACGTAGGTCGCCTCGTTCTCGTTACGCGATTCGCGCAGGGTGTCCGCGCGCTCCACGATCACGGTCGAATCGGTGTCGTTCCACTGGGTCGACGCGGCGGGCGTCATGTACTGGCGGGCGGCGAGGTGGCCGTCGGCGGGATCTGCGGTGGCCTGCAGGAAATCGCGCAGCAGCAGATCCGGATCCCGCCCCGGCGTCGGGGCCGGGGGCCCCTCGGCGGTCGGTTCCTGGTTGATCGTGCCGAGCGCCTGGGGTTGGGAGGAGTCGGGCAGATTCGCGCAACCGCCCGTGGCGGCCAGGCCGATCACCGCCGCCGCCACCACCAACTGCCGGAACCACCGCCTGCGTGCGCTCATGACTTCCGGTCCCCGCGGTCGGTGGTGGGCACCGAGCCACCGGCCGGGCCGGGTGGCTGTGGGTTCGTGGCGTCACCCGGTCCGGCTTCCGGATTGCGCGCGGACGGTCCGGAATCCGGACCGGCGTCGTGCGTGTCGACCGCCGGCGCTCCCGGCGCCGGGGTTTCCGGTTCCGCAGGGCCCGTATCCGGCTCGGCGGGTGCCGCGGGCAGGGGCGCCCACGGCTCGGATTCGGTGACCGGCGGTCCGAGCTCCACCCGTTCGCCGCCGACCCGCTCGCTCTCGGCGTGCGGCCGTCGCGGCGCCCGGCGCATACCGGGTTCCAGCGGCAGCGGGCTCTTGCCCAGCTTCTGGCCGCGGATCAGTGGCAGGGTCAGCCGGAAACTCGCGCCGACCCCGGGCCGTCCCCACGCCTCGAGCTTGCCGTCGTGCAGGTTGGCGTCCTCGACGCTGATCGACAAACCGAGCCCGGTCCCCCCGGACCGGCGCATCCGCGAAGGGTCGGACCGCCAGAACCTGCTGAACACCAGTTTCTCCTCCCCCGGCCGCAGACCGACACCCTGATCTCGTACCACCACGGCGAGGGCGTTGGCTTCGGTGTCACCGCGCATCCGGATCAGGACGGGTTTGCCCTCGCTGTGGTCGATCGCATTGGCGAGCAGATTGCGCAGCACCCGCTCCACCCGGCGCGGATCGACCTCGGCCACCACCGGCTCCTCGGGCAGGTCGATGACCACCTCGATACCGGTGTCCCGGGCCAGATGCCGCACCGTGGAAATGGCCGCGCGGACGCACATCCGCACATCCAGCGACTCCACCTGGAGTTCGGCGACGCCGGCATCGTGGCGCGAGATCTCCAACAGATCGTTGAGCAGGCCTTCGAAGCGGTCCAACTCGGTGACCAGTAGTTCGGCGCTGCGGGCCAGCGCGGGATCGAGATCGTCGCTGCTGCCGTGGATGAGATCGGCGGCCATCCGCACCGTAGTCAGCGGGGTACGCAACTCGTGGCTGACATCGGAGGTGAAGCGCCGCTGCAGATTGCCGAATTCCTCCAGCTGGTTGATCTGGTTGGACAGGCTCTCGGCCATTTCGTTGAACGCTTTCGCCAGCCGAGCGATATCGTCGTCGCCACGCACCAGCATGCGTTCCTTGAGCCGGCCGTCGGCGAACCGGCCCGCGATCCGGGCGGCCGACCGGATCGGCAGCACCACCTGCCGGGTCACCAGGGCTGTGATGGCGGCCAGCAGGATCAGCAGCACCACACCACCGACGAGCATGGTCCCGCGCATGAGCGCCAGACTGCGTTCCTCGTTGCCCAGCGGGAAGATCAGATAGATCTCCAGCGTGGGCACCTCGGCGCTGGGGCTGCCGATGATGAGCGCGCGACCGTGGTAGCCGTCCGGGTCCGAGACGGTGGCGAACTGGTAACTGACCTGGTTGCGCTGGACGAACCGGCGCAGCGCGTCGGGCACCTCTTTGATGGGCCCGGCGGTGATCACCTGCTGCGGAGTCCCGCCGATCATGCTCAGCGCCGAATCGAAACTGCCCGCCGCCCCGCCGGTCCGGCTCGAATCGCGCCGGTTGGACAGCGACTCCCGGGCATCGGTCAGCCGCTGCTCCTGGCTGGTGAGATCGTGGACCCCGGCCAGCTGGGTTTCGACCGTATTGCGGACCCGGTCCATCTCCTCGACCCCGGCATTGATCTTCGCATCGAGCAGCCGGTCGGTGATCTGGCTGGTCAGCACGACACCGAGCACCGTGATGACGATCAGCGACAGTGTGAGAGTCGAAACGATGACACGCAACTGCAGCGAACGCCGCCACAGCAGACCCAGCGATCGGCCGACATGCTGGAACCATTCGTTGACCGGTGCCGATGCCTCCCGCGCGTCGGCGAGACGCCCGTTCTGTCCGACTTTCCGACCGGCGTCCGACCCTACGTGGTCGCGCAAGGTAGCGCCTCCGGACCCGGGCCCTCGAGCCGGATCACGGCGGACCGGCCTTGTACCCCACACCGCGGACGGTCAAGACGATCTCGGGATTCTCTGGATCTTTTTCGACCTTCGCTCGTAGTCGCTGCACATGCACGTTCACCAGGCGGGTGTCGGCGGCGTGCCGGTAACCCCAGACCTGTTCCAGCAGTACCTCGCGGGTGAACACCTGGCGCGGTTTGCGGGCCAGCGCCACCAGCAGATCGAACTCCAGCGGCGTGAGCGAGATCTGCGCGCCCTCGCGGGTGACCTTGTGCGCCGGGACATCGATCACGATATCGGCGATGTTCAGCAGCTCGGCCGGTTCTTCCTCGGTGCGGCGCAGCCGGGCCCGGACCCGGGCCACCAGCTCCTTCGGTTTGAACGGTTTGACGATGTAGTCGTCGGCTCCGGATTCGAGACCGAGCACCACATCGACAGTGTCCGTCTTGGCGGTGAGCATCACGATCGGCACACCCGAGTCGGCGCGCAGCACTCGGCACACATCGATGCCGTTCATCCCGGGCAGCATGAGATCGAGCAGCACCAGATCGGGCCGGATCTCACGAACTGCCGACAGGGCCTGGGTGCCGTCGCCGACCACGTGCGGATCGAAACCCTCGCCCCGCAGGACGATGGTGAGCATCTCCGCGAGCGCCATATCGTCGTCGACGACCAGAATCTTCGGCTTCATAGTTACTATGTTGTCATCTCCCGCGCTCGTAACGGGCCGCCACGCCACACAGTGGCGCGTTCCCGCCGGATATCCAACACTAAATCGCGACCAATGCGGCGAGCCGCGCGGCCAATGAGTTCATTTCCCCGGCGAGCCGGCCGGAACCGTCTTCTTCGGTGGATCGGAAAACCCACCAGGTTCCGTACCAATCACGCCGAGCAAGATCACGGTACACCTCGGCGGTACGTTCCTGTAATCCGCCGTCGCGTTCGTAAGCGTCCAGGTCGCGCGACGCATCGTGTTCACCGCGGCGGCGCGCGCGGGAGGCCGCGACCTCGACCGGAACATCGAGCAGCAACTGCACCCGCGGTACCGGGAGTTCGAACCGGCCGAATTCCAATTCCCCCACCCACCGCACGATTTCCCCGTCGGCGGACTGGCCCAGCCGGGCCGCGTTGTAGGCGGCATTGGAGGCCACGTACCGGTCCAGCACGACGATATCGTTGTCGACGAGCAATTTCGCCAGTTCGTCGGCGGCCTCGGCCCGGTCGAGCGCGAACAGAACGGCCATGGCGTTCACCGACGCCGCCAGATCACCGTGCGCGCCGCGTAATGCCTCGGCGGCCAGATCCGCGTGCACCGACCGGCCGTAGCGCGGGAACGCGAGGGTAGCGACCCGGAGTCCGCGACTGTCGAGCCCGGCCGCCAACCCGGCGATCAGCGTCCGCTTACCCGCACCGTCGAGGCCTTCGACCGAGACCAGCACACCCATATGGAGCAGCCTACTCGGATATGCGCGCCCACCTGCTTCGCAGGTGGGCGCGCATGGAGTCGGCCGATCCGGTGGGATCAGTACCGGTAGTGCTCGGGCTTGAACGGACCCTCGACGTCGACGTTGATGTACTCGGCCTGATCCTTGGTGAGCTTGGTCAGCGTGCCGCCGAGCGCCTCCACGTGGATCCGGGCGACCTTCTCGTCGAGCACCTTGGGCAGGCGGTAGACCTCGTTGTCGTACTCGTCCGGCTTGGTCCACAGTTCGATCTGCGCGATCACCTGGTTGGAGAAGCTGTTGCTCATCACGAACGAGGGGTGGCCGGTGGCGTTGCCGAGGTTGAGCAGACGGCCCTCCGAGAGCACGATGATGGACTTACCGGATTCCCCGAACGTCCACAGGTCGACCTGGGGTTTGATATTCAACCTCGTCGCGCCCGAACGTTCCAGGCCCGCCATATCGATTTCGTTGTCGAAATGGCCGATATTGCCGAGAATGGCCTGGTCCTTCATCGCCTTCATATGCTCGAGGGTGATGATGTCCTTGTTGCCGGTGGAGGTGACGACGATATCGGCGTCGGCGATGGCCTGTTCCACGGTGACCACGTCGAAGCCGTCCATCAGCGCCTGCAGGGCGTTGATCGGATCGATCTCGGTGACCTGGACGCGGGCACCCTGGCCGGCCAGCGATTCCGCACAACCCTTGCCCACATCGCCGTAACCGCAGATCAGCACCTTCTTACCGCCGATGAGGACATCGGTGCCGCGGTTGATGCCGTCGATCAGCGAATGCCGGGTGCCGTACTTGTTGTCGAACTTCGACTTGGTGACCGAATCGTTGACATTGATCGCGGGGAAGCTCAGCTCGCCGGCGGCAGCGAACTGGTAGAGCCGTAGGACGCCGGTGGTGGTCTCCTCGGTGACGCCCTTGACGCTTTCGGCGATCGCGCTCCACTTACCCTTGTCGCTCTCGAACCGGTCACGCAGCAGGTTCAGGAACACGGTGTACTCGGCGGAATGCTCCTCGTCGGCCGGTGGAACCACTCCCGCCTTCTCGAACTGGGCGCCGCGCAGGACGAGCATGGTGGCGTCGCCGCCGTCGTCGAGGATCATATTGGCCGCTTCGCCGGGCCAGGTGAGCATCTGCTCGGCCGCCCACCAGTACTCCTCCAGCGTTTCGCCCTTCCAGGCGAAAACGGGAGTGCCCTGCGGCGCGTCGACCGTGCCGTGCGGGCCCACCACCACGGCCGCGGCCGCGTGGTCCTGGGTGGAGAAGATATTGCAGGAGGCCCACCGCACCTGCGCGCCCAGCGCGGTGAGGGTCTCGATCAGCACAGCCGTCTGCACCGTCATATGCAGCGAACCGGAGATCCGGGCACCCTTCAACGGTGCGACGTCGGCGTACTCGCGGCGCAGGGCCATCAACCCGGGCATCTCGTGCTCGGCCAGCCGGATCTCCTTGCGGCCGAAATCGGCCAGCGCCAGATCCGCGACCTTGTATTCGACACCGTTGCGGGTATCGGTGCTCAGCGAGGTTCGAGGCAGTTCGGAGGTCGTCATCAGCGTGGATCAGCCTTCTCTCGGTTAGGACAGGAGCGAGTCAGGCCCGGAGGCGGTAGCGGAGCGTCACCACGCAGGGCCCTCGCTCATGCCCGATAAACACGGTCTCGATCGCAAGGCTAGCCGGTTGGCCCGCACTGTGGTGCGGGTGTGCCGGTCGGCGCGATAGCCGATCGGTAACGCTCCCGGCGGGTCCGGTGATCAGGCCGCGACAGGACCCTGGGCCGCCACCGGCAGCCGGCGGCGCCTACCGGGAGACAGATGGGCCCGGCTGATATCGCCGTCGTAGTGGGCGAGGACCCGTTTGTCCATCACCCGCCGCCACAGCGGCGGAACGATGGCCAGCACCACCATGGCCGCGTAGCCGGCGGGCAGTTGCGGAGCCTCGTCCGAACTGCGCAGGGTCTGGTACCGGCGCCCCGGGTTGGCGTGATGGTCGCTGTGCCGCTGGAGATGGAAAAGGAAGATATTCGTGACCAGCCGGTCGCTGTTCCAGCTGTCGCGCGGAGTGCACCGGCGATAGCGGCCGTCCGGCTTACGTTCCCGGAGCAGTCCGTAGTGCTCGATGTAGTTCACCGTTTCCAGCAGCCCGGCGCCGAGCGCCGCCTGCAACAGCAGGTACGGCAGAATTTCCCAGCCGAAGACCAGCATCAGGGCACCGAAGAGCGCCACGGTCATCGACCAGGCCTGCAAGATGTGGTTGCGGGGGCTCCACCAGCCGCGACCGGCCCGCCGCAGCCGTTCCCGCTCGAGGGTGATCGCGGAGCGGAAGCCACCGATCACACTCCGCGGCAAGAAGGTCCACAGGCTCTCGCCGAGCCGGGCACTGGCCGGATCATCCGGGGTGGCGACCCGGGCGTGGTGGCCACGGTTGTGTTCGACGAAGAAGTGGCCGTACCCGGATTGCGCCAGGGCGACCTTGGCCAGCCAGCGTTCCAGGTGTTCCGCCCGGTGCCCGAGTTCGTGTGCGGCGTTGATACCGATTCCGGAGACCAGTCCGAGGGTGGTGGCGAGTCCGATCTTGTCGAGGACGCTCAGCTCGGAACCGGCCCACAGGTAGCCGGCCAAGGTGAGGCCGATGAGCTGGAAGGGCAGGAAGAGGTAGGTGCACCAGCGGTAGAAGCGATCATTGGAAAGAGTCTCGTAATCCTCGTCGCGCGGGTTGGTGCCGTCGTCGCCGACGAGCACATCGAGCAGCGGAATGATCACCAGCACCACGATCGGCCCGAGCCACCAGAACACCTCGATGCCGGTGTGCAGCACCAGCTGCGACGGCAACAGCGCACAGGCCGGTGCGATCAGTCCGAGAATCCACAGATGGCGTTTGGGATCGGCCGATCCAGCCGACTTACCAACCAATTGCACTTTTTGCCCCGCATAGTGAGAACCCGTACCGACAGCGGCCTACATATTGACAGAACATGCGTCACCGATGCGTCCTTGTTCGCTCCGAACGTGGGCACCGTTACACACCGGTACCGCACCGGGGGTCGAGTCACCCCGCATCCGAGCAATCCCGCGACCCCTCCGCTATCGATCAATCGTCAGCATGAGCGCGCGAAAACGACATGTCCACCGAAACAGCGAATTCACCGCAATCCGCGTTCGGCGAGCACGGCCGCGACGTAGGGGCTGAAAACTCGCCCCAGTTCGGCCGGCGCATCGTGACCGGGTGGCGGCGGGGTAGGAATGTAACTGATCGCCAACCGCACCAGCGCGTGGGCGAAGGTACGGGCCTGGGCCTGCGTCAGCGCGATCCAGCTGCGCTGCATCACCGTCGACAGCCGCTCGGTGGCATGGGCGATCAGCGCCCCGGCGTCGAGGGTGATGAGTCGGAGCAGGTCGAGTTTCACCTCACCCAGCAGCAGTGACTGCACGAGCGGGTCCTGGGCCGAATCGTGGAAATAGCGCGCCAGACCGTCCCGGATGGATGCCTGGGCGTCTCCCACATTGGCGGCCAGCGCCGTTTCCACATGGTCCACCAGGTGATCGGCGAGCCGGACGGCGTAGGCCTCGGCGAGGCCACCACGCGAACCGAATTCGTTGTAGAGGGTCTGGCGGCTCACCCCGGCACCGGCCGCCACATCGGTGAGCGTGATCTTGGACCAGTCACGCTGCACCAGCAGGTCGCGCATCGCGTCGAGGATGGTTGTGCGCAGCAGCTCACGCGCAGACCCCTGGGTGGTGTTCCGGGCTCCGGTGCTCGGCATATCAGCGACACTGGCACGAACCAACCATGTGAGTCAAAGTTTCAAGTTCGTTCGATTTCGATCATGAAGAAGTCCGACTTGGCCGCACCGCAGTCCGGGCACGTCCAATCGTCGGGAATATCGTCCCAGCGGGTACCGGCCGCGATACCGTCCTCCGGCCACCCGAGGGCCTCGTCGTATTCGAAGCCGCACTGGGCGCACTGATACAGCTTGTAATCGGTCATGGAGCACACCGGCCTTTCGGTCGATAGGGCTACCACCGGCCGCGGGGCCCGGCGGGCAACGGCTCGAAATCGATCTTCTCCCGGACCGCGCAGTCCGGGCAGCACCAGTCGTCGGGCACCTCTGACCAGGGCGTACCCGGCGGGAAACCCTCACGCGGGGCACCCGCGCGCTCATCGTAGACGTAGTCGCACACGGGGCAGCGGTATTCGCTCATTCCGGAGCCTCCATCGCGGTCGTGCCGTAGCGCGCGAGTACCCGGTCCCGCACCGGAGGATGGATATTCGCGCGGGTGATATCGCCGCCGTAGTGCGCCAGCACCCGTTTGTCCATCACGCGCCGCCACAGCGGCGGCACATAGGCGAGGGTGATCATTCCCGCGTACCCGGCGGGCAGCGCCGGGGCCTGCTGCCAGGTGCGCAGCGCCTGGTATCGCCGGGTCGGGTAGGCATGGTGATCGCTGTGCCGCTGCAGGTGGTAGAGAAAGATATTGGTGACCAGGAAATCGCTGTTCCAGCTGTGCGCGGGAGTGGGGCGCTCATAGCGTCCGGAAGAAGTACGCTGCCGCGCCAGACCGTAATGCTCCGTGTAGTTCACCGCCTCCAGCAAGCCGAATCCCACCACCGCCTGCAGCAGCAGATACGGCAGTAGTTCGATCCCGAACACGAGGACGAGCGCGGTGAACAGCACCACGGTCAGCAGCCAGGCGGTCAGCACATCGTTACGCCGGTTCCACGGCCCGAACCCGAGCCGCTGCAAGCGGGTACGTTCCAGCGACCACGCCGAGCGCAGGCCACCCCGGACCGACCGCGGCAAAAATGCCCAGAAACTCTCGCCGAACCGGGCGCTGGCCGGGTCCTCGGGGGTCGCTACCCGCACATGATGACCACGATTGTGTTCGATATAGAAATGGCCGTAGGCGCTCTGCGCGAGCGCGATCCTGGACAGCCGCCGCTCCAGACCCACTTTCTTGTGGCCGAGCTCGTGCGCGGTGTTGATGCCGATGCCGCCGATCACCCCCATCGTTACGGCCAGGCCGATCTTGTCTATCAGGTACAGCCCACCCTCGACCGGCAGCTGCGCGCCGTCGGCGGTGATCAGGTAGGCACCGGCGAGCAGGGTCGCGTACTGGCACGGCAGATACAGGTAGGTGAGGTAGCGGTAGTACCTGTCCCGCTCCAGCGCGGCCACGGTCGATTCGGGTGGGTTGGATCCGTCCGTCCCGACCATTCGATCGGCTATCGGGATGATCAGATAGAGCAGGATGGGCCCGAGCCAGAACACGATATGGATCAGACCGGGACGGCCCATGGCAGCCAGCGCCCAGACCGCCGGGATACCGATGACGAACAGTCCGGTGGGCGCCAGCAGACCCCACAGCCACAGGTACCGCTTGGGGTCGCGCCAAGATTCGGGTGGAGTGGATTCGAAGGGCTCGACAGGCATCTCCGTCTCACTTCTGATAGGGGCATGGGCAGGCTCCGACCTGCTGTCCGACTTCCTCACGCCGGGCGCACTGGGCGCACCACACTCACTCCTGACACGGTAAACGCGAAGAAGGCCCGAAGCGGACACGTTTATAAGTTCGGTAAAGAACGGATTCGGGTTCACGCATACGTTATGTAGCGACCCGTTTCCGAGGCCATCCGCGAGCGAAACCGCTGCTCAGCCGTGACCGGCCGAGCAGCGGGCTCCTCAGCGAATCAGTACATCGGCGTCCGCGGGCAGCCCGTCGACGGGCCACCACCGCAGATCGGCGGACTCCGCGCTGCGCACCGGGACAGCTCCCGGGGGCGCGGTGATCCGGAACAGCAGATCCAGATGCCGGGTCGGGGCACCGAGCGAACAGGTGATCGGATGCGCCTGGGCACCGTAGAGTTCGGGCTCCAGCCGGAGCCCGGGGATTCCCGATTCCTCGGTGGCCTCGCGCAGGGCGGCGGCGGCCACGGTGTCGTCATCGGGCTCGCAGTGCCCGCCGAGCTGGATCCAGCGTCCGACCCGCGGATGCAGGGTCAGCAGTACCTCGCGGCCGTCGGCGGAGAACACCACGGCCGAGGCGGTGATATGCCCGGGTGCGTGCTCCCGCAGGCAGCCGCGCGGCGCCGAGCCGAGGAAGGCCAGCATCGCCTCCCGCAGCGAGGCGTCGGCGCCCGAATCCGGCCGCCACGCGGTCAGTAGTTCGGTCGCCGACACGTGCAGCGATTCGGTGGTCACAGTTCCACCAGCCCCGGGGCCGGGTCACGCGGGGGACGCGGCCGGAGTTCCTCGGTGGGATGCCCGACCGCGATGGCGCCCAGCGGGCTCCATTCGTCGTCCAGGCCGAGTACTTCCCGGGTCGTCTGCGGGGCGAAGATGGTCGACCCGATCCAGCAGCTGCCCAGCCCCTCGGTCGCCAGGGCGACCAGCAGTCCCTGAACAGCGGCCCCGACCGCGACGGTGAACATGGTCTGTTCGGCGGCGCGGCGGCGGTCGTCCGGATAGTCATGGGCGCCGTCGGGGACGCAGAACGGGATGATCACCTCGGGTGCGTCGAACAGAATGCGGCCGCGGTTCACCCGCTGTTCGGCCCGCTCTGGATCCAGACCGTCCGCCGCGAGATCGGCCCGCCATTCGCCGGCCATCGCCTCGAGCAACCGTCGCCGCCGGTCCTCGTCGCGCAACCAGACGAAACGCACCGGGCGGGTGTGGTGCGGAGCCGGTGCGGTGAGCGCCACCGCGACCGCGGCGCGGATCCGTTCGGGGTCGACGGGGTGGGGCGCGAAGCTGCGGACCGAGCGGCGCATCAGCACCGCTTCCCCGCGGCCGCGCGCGATCGCCTCGGCGGTGCCGAGCCAGAACAGGTCGTCGGTACCGGCGCGCACCAGATCGGCTGCACCGGAACCGTTGTCGGCCACGGACAGGCCGCGCACCACCGCGATCGGGACCCCGCCCAGCTTGCCCTTCACCAGGTCCGCCGCGGCGGCCAGCTCGTCCGCGATCGCCACCTGGGTGACCTGTAGTTCGTTGCCCTGTCCGTCGACGGCCCCCGCGTAGTCGTGCAGCACCGGCAGTCCCGCCGAACCGATAGCGACATCGGTCTGCCCGTTACGCCAGGCACGGCCCATGGTGTCGGTGACGACCACCGCGATATTCACCCCGAGTCGCGCGCCCAGTGCCGAACGCAATCCCTTCGCGCTGCCGTCGGGATCGGCGGGCAGCAGCACCAATTCACCGTGCTCCACATTGGATCCGTCCACGCCGGACGCGGCCTGCACGATACCGAGCCGGTTCTCGGTGATCAGGGTCCGGCCGCGGCGCGCCACCACCCGCACCGCCTCCTGTTCGACCAGCCGTCGGCGCGCGGCATCGCGTTCCTCCGGATCGGTGGGGGCCGGCACGATCCGGCCCTCGGCCTTGGCGACGATCTTGCTGGTGACCACGAGGACATCACCGTCGGCCAGCCAGGGCGCCCGGGCGGCGATATGTTCGGCGAGATCGTCACCGGGCCGGAATTCCGGCAATCCGGTGATCGGCATAATCTGTAATTGCGTGGCGGCGTGGTCCGCGGCCACTATCCCGGCCAACGGTTCTGCGCTGGTCACGGCTTCACTCCTGCCAAATCGAGGGCCTCACGCACCATTTCGGCGGTGGTGGGCGGGTCGGTCATCACAAGGGGAACGCTGCGCACCTGTACGTCCGGGACCTCGGCGGTATCGGTCGTATGGATCAGCCAGCCGTCGAGAATGCCGGTGGCCGAACGGGGTCCATAGTGGCGCCCCACTGCCTCCGCCGTCGTCTCCACACCGATCACCGACAGGCACTCGTCGGCCATCCCGCGCAACGGTTTGCCGTCGATCACCGGCGAGACCCCGATCACCGGGGCCTTCGTGGTGCGCAGCGCACCACGAATTCCGGGCACCGCGAGGATCGATCCGACGCTGACAACGGGGTTCGAGGGAGCGAGTAATACGACATCGGCATCAGCTATGAGTTCGGTCACATTCGATGCCGGTTTGGCGTCATCCGCCCCGATTGTGGCGAATCCGTGGGTTTCGACGGCGGCGCGGTGGCGAACCCACCACTCCTGGAAATGGATCGCGCGGCGTTCGCCAGGGCTCTCCGGGTCGCTGATAACAACATGCGTTTCACAGCGATCGTCGGTTGCCGGGACGAGTTTCACACCCGGTTGCCATCGTTTGCAGAGGGCTTCGGTAACCGCCGAGAGGGGATACCCGGCGCGCAGCATTTCGGTACGAACCAGGTGCGTCGCGATATCCCGGTCCCCCAGCCCGAACCAGTCGGGCTGGGCATGATATTTCGCGAGCTCCTCCTTGGCGTGCCACGTTTCCCCCAACCGGCCCCAGCCGCGCTCCGGGTCGATTCCACCGCCGAGCGTATACATGCAGGTATCGAGGTCGGGGCAGATTCTCAGCCCGTGCATCCAAACATCGTCGCCCACATTGACGATGGCGGAAACCTCCGCCTCGGGCAGGAGCTCCCGGACGCCCAGCAGGAACCGCGCGCCACCGACTCCGCCGACCAGGACGACGATACGGGGGCCATTGGCGGGTGCGCTGTCCGCTTGTTGTGAAGTCACATCTGTACACACTATGCCGCGTCGGAAATGGTGCGCCTTCCGCTATATTTGCCGCTCATTTGCTATTCGGGTCACAAGATCGACTCGCAATGCCGCGCGGGATAGTAACGGAATAGTGACGGTGGCTTGACCATCACTACAGGCGGCGTGTCTAATCACAGACATGTCATTCCGGGTCGCGCGGGAAGTACAAGGCGCGTACGGAAACTCGAACGGATGTTCGAATTGGAATGGCAGGCTCGGGGAAGTCCGCGAGACAACGTCGCGGAGTTTGGCCGTCGGCATGCGCGTTGATCGACGGAAATGAATTCTTTCTGCGCTAACACACAGTGAGGAGGCGGAGCGATGGCCGATGATCTGGCCCCGGCCGGCATTCCGGTGGGTGTATCGCGAACCGATTCCACAGCAGGCGCAGCACGAGGCGTCGCTGTTGACAACGGCTGGTCCGGACCTGATCGGAGTGAGCGTGAATCGACACCCCGGCTCAGCCTGATCGTGACCGGTTTCGACGAGATGTTCGGCTCCATCGAAGAACAATGGCAAGAACGCGCACTGTGCGCGGAGACAGACCCGGAGGCCTTCTTCCCGGAGAAGGGTGGCTCCACCCGCGAGGCCAAACGCATCTGCATGGGATGCGAGGTCCGTGACGAATGCCTGGAATACGCGCTCGCGCACGATGAGCGCTTCGGAATCTGGGGCGGCCTGTCGGAGCGGGAGCGCCGGCGCCTCAAGCGCGGTATCGGCTGACGACACCGCTCGCGTCGGTGCGCCCCGGAGTATGTGGCCGGGGCGGGCCGTCGCGATCGGCGCTCACTGACTAACGTTCATGGTCATGGCACGATCCCGCAACCGCAGACCCCCGACCGCCCGGTCGGTCAGCCGTCGCGGCCGCGGTGTCCGCGGACCGATGCTGCCGCCGACCGTCCCGGCCTGGCGCACCAGGGGCCAGAAATTCGACCGGCTGGTACTGGAAGCCTTCGCCCCCCTGGACACCCGCTGGCACGATCGGCTCACCAAACTCGATATCGCCGTCGACGACGTACCCAAAATACGTCCACTGCACCCGGATTCGGTCACCTGGCCGGACGAGGTCGTCGCCGACGGCCCGGTCCCGCTGTCCCGGCTCATCCCCGCCGGCGTCGACCGGCACGGCACCCCCATCCGCGCCCGGGTGGTGCTGTTCCGTAAACCCCTCGAACTGCGCGCCGGCGATCCGGAGGACCTCGTGGAACTGCTGCGCGAAGTACTGGTCCAGCAGATCGCCACCTACCTCGGCGTCGACCCGGATGTCATAGACCCGGACCCGGAATAGGGCTGTCGACGGCGCCCCACCTTCCGGGCCCGTGGATCGGCCGGGCCAACGAGCCGCATCCGACCGAACCCCGGAGGTGAGGGGCGGGCTCGCTTGCGAAGGCGAGGGTGTGGACTCACTCGCGAAGGTGAGGGTGTGAACTGCTCGCAAAGGTGCTGTGTTTTGGCGGCGCCTTCGGCGCCGCGGGGTCGAGGCCCCCTTGGTCTCGCCGTTTCGGCCTCGGGACCCGAGCTACGCTCATGCGCTTTCGAGGCCGAAACGGCGAGACGGGCCTCAACCCGTTGAGGTTGTCTCGCAAAACTCGACACATACGGGTTGCGTCGGCATTCGATGACCGGATCGGATGCCGATTCGTTCGAATCGGAGGCCGACTCCACCACCCCGCGGGCCTGACATCCGATCGCCTTCACGAACAGCAGCGCCCGCTCGGTGCCGAGTTTACGCGGCCCTGAAAGGGTCGAGGCCCGTCCCGCCGGAGGCGGGGCAAATAGACACGAATCACACTGCGGCGCGCCGTATGCGAGTGGATCCATGAGCGTGTCTACCCCACTCGCGTCGGTGCGGCGGGTTACGCTCATCGACGTGATCTCCATGCGTCGTTGCTGCCGCCCCGGCTGCAAGAATCCGGCCGTCGCGACGCTGACCTATGTCTACTCGGACTCCACCGCGGTGGTGGGCCCGCTGGCGACGGTGGCCGAACCTCATTCCTGGGACCTCTGCGGAACCCACGCCTCCCGGATCACCGCCCCCAAGGGCTGGGATATGGTCCGGCACGAAGGCGGCTTCTCCACCAGCCCCGACGACGACGATCTGACCGCCCTCGCCGAGGCCGTCCGCGAGGCCGGGCTACGCCGCCGCCCGCCGGAACCCGACCAGCGCGGCTACCGCGACCACACCCCGCCGCCCCGCCCGACCCGTACCGGCCGCCGCGGCCACCTGCGCGTACTCCCCGATCCCCCCAGCTGAGCTGCGCTTATCGGCGGCGACTCCGACGCCGCAAACATAAGCATTAGGGTAGTCGCCATGACAGTCGCCCGCCCTGCCGAGTCCGTGAACGCGGTGATCAAGGCCTACGACATTCGCGGTGTGGTCTCCGACCAGCTCGATACCGATTTCGTCCGGGACACCGGTGCCGCGTTCGCCCGGTTGATGCGGGGTGAGCAGGCACGGCGCATTGTCGTCGGGCACGATATGCGCGCCTCGTCTCCCGAGCTGGTGGCGGCGTTCGCCGAGGGGGTGCTCGCCCAAGGACTCGATGTGGTCCATATCGGGCTGGCGTCCACCGATGAGCTGTATTTCGCCTCGGGCCGACTCGACTGCCCGGGCGCCATGTTCACGGCGAGCCACAATCCGGCCCGTTACAACGGCATCAAACTGTGCCGTCCGCGAGCGCTGCCGGTCGGTCAGGACACCGGTCTGGCGGCCATCGCCGCGGAGTTGATCTCCGGCGTACCCGGGTACGACGGTGAGCCCGGTGGCGCCACCGAGATCGATCTGCTCGACGACTACGCCGCGTTCCTACGCGACCTGGTGGATCTGGCCGGTATCCGGCCGCTGACCGTGGCGGTGGACGCCGGCAACGGGATGGGCGGGCATACCGTCCCCGCCGTACTCGGCGCACTGCCGCAGGTCACGGTCGTACCGCTGTACTTCGAGCTGGACGGCAGCTTCCCCAACCACGAGGCCAATCCCCTCGATCCGAAGAACCTGGTGGATCTGCAGGCACTGGTCCGCGATTCGGGCGCCGATATCGGGTTGGCCTTCGACGGCGACGCCGATCGCTGCTTCGTGGTCGACGAACAGGGGGATCCCGTCTCGCCGTCGGCCATCACGGCGCTGGTCGCCGAACGGGAGCTCGCCAAGGAGCCCGGGGCCACCATCATCCACAATCTGATCACTTCCCGATCGGTACCGGAGCTGGTGGCCGAGCTGGGCGGCAATCCGGTGCGGTCGCGGGTGGGCCATTCGTTCATCAAACAGCTGATGGCCAGCTCCGGCGCCGTCTTCGGCGGGGAGCACTCCGCCCACTATTATTTCCGGGATTTCTGGGGCGCCGATTCCGGCATGCTGGCCGCTCTGCACGTACTGGCGGCCCTGGGCGAGGACAAGCGGCCCGTGTCGGAGCTGATGGCCTCCTACACGGCCTACGCCGCTTCCGGCGAGATCAACTCGACCGTCGACGACGCGGCCGCGCGGACCGGCGCCGTGCTCGACGAGTTCGCCGGGCGCGCGGTCTCGGTGGACCGGCTCGACGGTGTCACGGTGCAACTACCGGACCATGCCTGGTTCAACCTGCGCGCCTCCAATACCGAACCGCTGCTACGACTCAACGTCGAAGCCAGGTCGCAGGAGGAAGTAGACGCACTCGTGACCGAGATCCTGCGCATCGTCCGCGCCTGACTGGAATAGTGGAAATACACACCGTGGATTCGCCCGTTCCAGACCCGGTGTCCACAACGCGGGCGGTCGCGGCCGAGACCGACAACAGCGCGATGAGGGGAGGTGCCACGCCCGATGATCGCTGACACCCCGGTACTCGATCTGGACGATGCCGCAATGCTCGAAGCCGCCGATACCGGCGGCGCCCTCCGGTCGGCCGCGTCCGGTGGTGCCCAGGTGCGTGCCACCGCGGCAGCCGTGGCGGAAGGGGCGCTCACCCGGCTCGACGGTTTGCGCCCGCGGAGTCTGCTGCTGGTCTCCGGCCCCGGACGGGCCACCCGGGCCGCCGCACTGCTCGTCGCGACTCTCGGCGACCGGACCGGTCTGCCGCTGGTCCAGGTCACCACGGTACCCTCCTGGGCCGGCCCACTGGACGTGGTGCTGGTGGCCGGCGACGACGCCGGCGATCCACGGCTCATCGACGCCGTCGACCGGGCGCTGCGCCGCGGCGCGGAGGTGGTCGTGGCGGCACCGGACGAAGGTCCGCTGCGCGCCGCCGCGGCCGGGCGGGCCGCGCTGCTCGCGCCCCGCATCCCAGTACTCGACGAGAACCGGCTGCTGCGCTATCTCGGCATCGGAATCGCGGTCCTGCAGGCCATCGACGGGCATCGCAGCGCCACATTCCTGCCCGAACTGGCCGAACTGGCCGATGTCCTCGACACCGAGGCCCTGCGCGACGGCCCGCAGCACGAGGTCTTCCACAATCCCGCCAAGAATTTGGCCGCGCGGACCCAACAGCGCGGACTCATCCTCGCCGGCGACAGCGAAGCCACCACCGGGCTCGCGCTGCACGCGGCCGAGGTGCTGCTGCAATCGGCCGGCCGCACCGCGACCGCGGTGGATCTCGCTGTCGCGGTGACCGCGCTACCCCGTCTGGTGAACGCCGCCACCGCGGCCGCACCCGACTACGATCCGCTGTTCCACGACGAGCAACTCGACGGTCCGCCGCCGGTGGAGAAGAAGCGGATCTTCTTGTGCAGCACCGATTCCGATCTCATGGCGGCGCGCCGCCGGATCGCGGTATTCGGTGGAGCGGGCGGCGGCACCGTGGACGCCGACCTGGTCACCGCGGAACTCGAAGCGATTCCCGCCGACCCAGCCCGCGCCGGGTCGGCGGACCCCCAACCGGTACCCACACCGATCGGTGGTGAACTGGACCGTCTCGCGGTACTCGCGTTGCGCTGGGAGATGGCAGCGGCCTATCTGCGGCTCATCGGCGGCCGGGCGATCGCGGCGAGCGATCCGGACAGCTACGACGGGGGACACTACTAGTGCACGAACTCGTGGGTGCGCTGCGCTCGTACGCCTGGGGCTCACGCACCGCGCTCGCCGAACTCTGCGGACGCCAGGTCCCGTCGGCACACCCGGAAGCGGAACTGTGGTTCGGTGCCCATCCCGCCGACCCGGCCTATCTGCGCATCGACGACGGCACCCGGTCGCTGCTGGAGGCGGTGTCGGAGAATCCGGACGAGGAACTCGGCGCGGCCGCCGCGCGGTTCGGTGACCGGCTGCCGTTCCTGCTGAAGATCCTGGCCGCCGAGGAACCGCTGTCGCTCCAAGCGCATCCGAGCGCGGAACAGGCACGGTCCGGGTTCGCCCGGGAGAACCGCACCCAGGTACCGCTCGACTCCCCGATGCGCAACTACCGCGACGACAGCCACAAACCCGAACTGGTGGTCGCGCTGGAAAGGTTCGAGGCACTCGCCGGATTCCGCGACCCACTGCGCACGGTGGATCTCTTCCGGGCCCTGGAGGTCGCCGAACTCACCCAGTACGCCGACCTGCTTGCCGCACAACCCGATTCCGATGGCCTGCGGACGCTGTTCACCAGCTGGATCACCCTCCCGCCGAACGTACTGGACACTCTGCTGCCGACCGTGCTGGACGGCTGCGTGCGATACCTGTCCAGTTCCGAACGGGAATTCGCCGCCGAAGCCCGCACCACGCTGGAACTGGCCGAAGCCTATCCCGGTGACGCCGGTGTGCTGGCCGCGATGCTGCTGAACCGGATCACCCTGCAGCCCGGTCAGGGCCTGTTCCTCGCCGCCGGGAATCTGCACGCCTACCTGCACGGCGTGGCGGTGGAGATCATGGCCAACTCCGACAATGTGCTGCGCGGCGGGCTCACCCCCAAACACGTCGACGTTCCGGAGCTGCTGAAAGTGCTGGACTTCGAACCGATCGACCTGCCCCTGGTCCTCCCCCAGCCCGCCGGTGACGGTTCCGTCCGTTATGACACCCCGGCCCCCGAATTCGCGCTGCGCCGTTTCGACCTCACCGCCGGATCCGCCCTCGTGCCGCTGACCGACGCGGGCCCGGGCATCGTGCTCTGCACAGCCGGTTCGGCCCGCCTACTGGACGGCGATTCGAAGGTCACCCTGGCCCGCGGCTCGGCCGCGTGGATTTCGGCGACGGACAAGGATATTCGCGCCCAGGCCACCGACGAACCCGCCACCTTGTTCTGCGCCTGCGTCGGCGCCGTTTAGTTGGCGCCGCCTGCGGCGTCGCGGATTCGAGGCCCCCTTGTGTCTCGCCGTTTCGGGGTGTCTCGCAACACTCGACGCATGCGGTTGCGTCGGCATTCGATGTCCGGGTCGGATGCCGACTCGACCGTCCGGCCGGCCTGGCATCTGATCGCCTTCACGAATACCCGGACCCTCTCGGTGCCGAGTTCACGAGGCCCTGAAAGGGTCGAGGCCCGTCCCGCCCTCGGCCGAGGGCGCTCAAACGGCCGCACTCTATGAACCGGCCCACCGCACATTGCATGCGCCGCAGGCGCGAGTCCCGAGGACTGAACGGCGGGACCTTCGGGGGCCTCGACCCCGCGGCGCCGGAGGCGCCGCCATCCAACACAGCATAGGCTGTGGCGCGGCGTGGCTTCGGACCAATGGTTCGGGCATCGGAGTAGCAGGAGGGTGGCGGATGTCGGCTGGTGGAAGTAAGCGGGCGATTCTTGCCGCGTTGTCGGCGAATGCCGGGATCGCGGTGGCCAAGTTCGTGGGTGCCGCGATCACCGGGTCGGCGTCGATGCTGGCGGAGGGCGTGCACTCGGTCGCCGATACCGCCAACCAGGGTTTGCTGCTGTTCGGGCAGAACCGGGCCGAGCAGCAGGCCGATGAACTGCATCCGTTCGGGTACGGGCGTAGCCGTTATTTCTATTCGTTCGTGGTGGCGCTGGTGCTGTTCACGCTGGGTTCGGTGTATGCCCTCTACGAGGGTGTGCACAAGATCCAGCATCCGGAGGAGTTGAGTTCGCCGATCGTGGCCGTGGTGATCCTGGTGATCGCTATCGCGTTGGAGAGCTACAGTTTCCGCACCGCGGTGAAGGAGTCGGCGCCGCTGAAAGGGCGGGCGAGCTGGTGGCAGTTCATTCGTAATTCGCGGAGCCCGGAGTTGCCGGTGGTGCTACTGGAGGACACCGGCGCGTTGATCGGTCTGGTTTTCGCGCTCGGTGGTGTGGGACTCACGATGGTGACCGGCGATCCGGTGTGGGACGGGGTGGGCACGCTGGCGATCGGTGGCCTGCTGGGTGTGATCGCGATCGTGTTGATCATCGAGATGCAGAGTCTGCTGATCGGTGAGGGCGCGACTCCCGAGGAGGACCGGGCGATTCGCGAGAACCTGGTGGACGGGACCACCATCGACCGCCTGATCCATATCAAGACCCAGTATCTGGGCCCGGAGGAGCTGCTGGTGGCGGCGAAGGTCGCGGTGACGCCGGGGCTGGATATCGCGCAGATCGCGGCGGGTATCGATGCGGCGGAGAGCCGGGTGCGGGCGGCGGTCCCGGCCGCGCGGATCATCTATCTGGAACCGGACCTGTATCGGGAGATCGTGCGCGAGGCCTAGGTCGCCGGATCCGGCGCGATGTCCGCGGCGAGCAGCCGGTAGGGGTCGGTGCGGTCGCCGAAGACCGTGCGCAGCGCGTGCCGGGCGGCGTGTAGGCCGCTCATACCGTGGACGCCGCCGCCGGGCGGGGTCGCCGAGGAACACAGGTACACCCCGGGCAGCCCGGTGCCGTACGGATTCCAGCGCGGTACCGGGCGGAAAACGGTTTGCGCGAGGGTCATCGCTCCCGCGTTGATATCGCCACCGACATAGTTGGCGTTGTATGCGGGCATTTCGGCGGCCGTCCGTACATGTTTCGCGAGGACGAGGTCGCGGAAGCCGGGGGCGAATCGTTCGATCTGACCGGCCACGAGTTCGCTTACGTCACGGTCGGAGCCGTGCGGTACGTGGGCGTAGGCATAGAGGGTGTGCTGTCCGGCAGGGGCCCGGGTCGGGTCGACCACGCCGGGCTGGATGACCAGGGTGAAGGGGCGGTCGGTGTGGATTCCGGCGGCTACCGCGTGTTCGGCGGCCATCGCTTCGGCCCGGCTGCCGACCAGATGCAGGGTCCCGGCTTCGGCGCATCCGGGTGCCTGCCACGGCACCGGCCCCGACAGTGCGAAATCCACCTTGCAGGAACCGCCGCCGTAGCGGTAACGGTCGAGCCGGCGGCGATATCCGGCGGGGAGGCGGTCGCCGGCGATCCGGAGCAATTCGGCCGGGGCGATATCGCAGAGCACCGCGCGCGCGGTCGGGAATTCGGCCAGGGAGTCCACCCGATGGCCGGTGTACAGCCGCCCGCCGCGCCGGCGCAGATCGGCGGCCAGCGCGTCCATGATCGCCTGGCTGCCGCCGCGCGGCACCGGCCAGCCGACCGCGTGGGCGAGAGTGGCCAGCAGCAGTCCCGCGCCCACCGCGGGCAGCTGCCGGGGCGGGACGATAACGTGCTCGGCGACCCCGGTGAACAGCGCGGGCGCGATCCCGTCACGGAAACGGGTGTTCCAGAGCGGGGAGCCCTGTTCGAGCATGCGCAGGCCGAACCGGACGGTGGCGGGGCTGAAGGGGATATGCCGCATATCCGACATCGCCGTACGTACGACGTGCTGCCAGTCCCGGATCAACGGTGCGAACAGCGATCGCCAGGCCTTACCGTCGACTCCCAGTTCGTCGACTGTCCGCTCCAGGTCCCGCCACGCGATCCCGGCAGTACCGCCATCCAGTGGATGGGCATAGGACGCCACCGGGGTGAGCAGTTCGACCCCGTGCGCGGCGAGATCGAATGCCTGGAAGAAGGGGGAGGCCAGGGCCATGGGATGGGCGCCCGCGCATTCGTCGTGCCGGAACCCGGGCAGGGTCGTCTCCGCGGTCCGACAGCCGCCGCCCACGGTATCCGCGGCCTCGTACACCTCGACCTCGAGCCCCGCGGCGGCCATGGTCACCGCCGCCGCGAGGCCGTTGGGGCCAGAACCTACCACTACGACATCCGCCATCCCCCGATTGTGCCTTCTCGGACGGTTCAGGGTCGGACAGCCACCGCATCCACCTCGAACAGCATTGCCGGGAGCGCGAGGGCCGCGACGCCGGTCAGCGTCTGGACCGGCGGCCGGTCGCCCCAGATCTCGGCGATTTTCGCGCCGACCACGGCCAGTTTGTCCGGGCCGTGGTCGACGATATGGGTGCGCAGCTGAGCGATATCGGCGAAATCCAGGCCTACCGAACGCAGCGCGGTGCCCAGGTTGGCGAATGCCCGCTCCACTTGACCGGCGAAATCACCGGTTGTGGTGGCGCCCTGTCCGTCGGAATCGTATTGACCGGCGACGAACACCAGTTCGCCGCTGGTCACGGCCACATGGCTGTAGCCGAACGGGACCGGATCGTGCAGGCCGGCCGGATTGCTGATCTCGATGGACATATCGATTCTCCTCGATGCGATGACTCTTCGACAGCGATCCGACGATTCGCGCGCGCCGAGTGTGACATCACCGTCGCGGATCAGGCGATGGCCTGCCCGACCCGGGCGCGGGGACCGGTGTGGACCGGCAGGGTCTCGTAGCCGTGCAGGGTGTACAACTGCCGCCGCCGCGGCGTGCCGTCGAGCCGGAGGTCGGGAAACTGTTCGAAGAGCGCGCGCAAGGCGTGGGCCGCCTCCATCCGGGCCAGACTCGCACCGAGGCAGGCGTGGATACCGCTGCTGAAGCCGAGGTGTTCCTTGGCGTTGGGGCGGGTGATGTCGAAGCGGGCCGGCTCGGGGAACATCGCCGGATCGCGGTTGGCACCGGCCAGCGACAGCACCAGGGTCGTGCCCTCGCGCAACCGCTTACCCGCGATATCCACGTCGGCGCGCGCCAGCCGCGCGGTGGTCTGCACCGCGGGATCGAAACGCAGGATCTCCTCCACCGCACCGGGCCACAGCTCCGGTTCGTCCAGGAGGCGGGCGCGCTGCTCGGGATGTTCGAGCAGCAGCACAATACCTTTGGAGATGAGGTTGACCGTGGTCTCGAAACCCGCGCCCATCAGCAGGGTCGCCGACGCGCACAATTCGTGGGTGGACAGTTCGCCCTTGCGGACCAGGCTGGTGAGGATATCGTCGCCGGGTTCGGCGCGCAGCCGGTCGATATGGTCGAGCAGATAGTCCTGTACCGCTTCGGAGGAGCGCATGGCGCGTTCGTGGGCGCGCCAGGAGATCCCGATATCCAGCAGCGGACTGATGGCGTCACCCCAGCTCAGGAACATCTGTCGATCGCGGTCGGGAAACCCGAGCATTTCGGAGATGATGGCGATCGGCACCTGTGCGGCGAACCGGCCGACCAGGTCGGCCGGAGCGTCCTCGGGCAGGGCGGCGAGTAGTTCCTCGGTGACCGTGACGACCCGATCCCGCAGGCGGCCGATGGCCCGCGGAGTGAAGGCCGCCGCGACCGGTTTGCGCATCCGGGTGTGTTCGGGTTGGTCGATCATCAACATGGAGGGCGGATCGACGGGATTGGCCGGGATCGGGCGGCGCGCCAGGGCACGGCGGGCGAATCCGGGCAGGCGGACGAGCGCGGGCATACCCACCCCGAAGCGATTGTCCCGTAATACTTCCCGGACCACCGCGTGATCCATGGTGATCCACAGGGGCCCGGCGCGGTGTATTCCGCCCTCCCCGCGTAGTTCCTCGAGCAACGGGTACGGGTTCGTGATCCCCTCGGGTCCGCCGTTGAGGCGGGCGAACAGATCCCCCCGGCGCAGCTGCGCTTTCTTCGCGACGCGAATCAGCCCGTGCTGATTCACCCAGCGGAACACGTATTCCGGTTTCATTCCCACCCACTCCTGTCATGCCGACGGCTTCCCGGTGCCGCGCCCCCGGCGGCCCGGGCGGCGGCAGGTGGCGGCCGGCCGGTCCGGTCGCGTTCGATGTCCACCGGCACCGGAGTACCACCGCGTCGAACGCTACGGACCGTGCGGCGGCCGGGGAACCTGCCGGAGTCGGAAACTCCGGCCCTACCGTGGTAGGAGAGGACCCGTCACAGGATGCAGGTGACCCGTTCGGTTTCCACCCGCCGCTCCCGCAGCGCCGGGTCGGGATTGGCCACCTGTACCAGGGAGGCGCCCGCGGTGAGCACCGCGAGGTAGCCGTCGATCAATTCGGCGGGGGTATCCCAGGCGGCGCTGGAGAGCACCCGGTCGCCTTCGGTGAAGCCCTGCCGGGCAGCGGATTTTCGAGCCTCGGTGAGCACCTCCGAGACCGACATACCGTCGAGGGCCGCACCGGTGCCGCCGGGCAGGAACTGATCTCCGTGCACGCGGACCGCGGTCGCGTAGTCGGTGACCCCGATGGGCAGATCACGGACCGGCCCACCCATCGGGTCCAGCGACAATGCCGCAACCTCGGGCGCGTCCTCGGTCTCGGCCAGCCGGCCCGCGGCGGCGAAAACGAGTTCCGCGTCGGGGTCGGCGTGCAGTACCACCTCGGTTCCCGCCCACCAGCAGCCGAGCAGGACCGCCGCGGTCTGCCAGTGCGCGGGCAGCAGCACCGCGACCCGCGCGCCCGGGGTGAGCCCGAACTCGTCACGGATCAGATTGCCGGTTTTGGCGGCCCAGTTGGCGAGGGTGAGCCCGGACAGCTCGATCCGGGCGCCGGTCGCGTCGTCGTACCAGGTGACGCGGGGGGCGGCCGGTTCGCGGTCCAGAATCGGCTCGAGTACCGCTTCGGGAAGGGTCGTTGCCTGGTCTATGTCACGCATCGTCTGCTTTCGGCGCTCAATTCACACAGGTGGGTCCATCTTCGGCCGCCGCGATCGGCGGCGCGGGCGGTACCGGAGTGGCCGAGGTCGACGTAGAGCCGAAATCGATCACGTCTGCGCTACCGGATCCGGGGCCAGCGTAGTCGCTCGTCAGCACCACGCTCACCGCTCCCGTCGCAATCGACGGATCCGCGACGACGGGTACCCCGCCCAGCGCGGCCGCGACCGCTTTCGCGCCCGGATCCGACGCCGACGGAGCACGCACCTGACTCTGCGACACCGGCCCACCGTAATAGTTACCCACGGCCCCCCGGGTGTAACCGAGTCCGAGCAATTCCTGGGCGACCGAGTTCGCCAGACCCGAGATCGTGCTGGAGTTGTACACCGATACCTCGACATTCGCCGGGTTCACCTGCGGGGTGGCCGTCTCGGTCTCGGGCCGGCCGGTGGGTTCCTCCCCGACCAGCGCCGCGACATAGTCGCGTATCTCGTCGGGATCGACACGGACCACCGATTCCCCGTTGGTGGTGGTGCCGTTGAGATCGGCGACCGGAACGGTCTCGAAGGTGACCTCCCCGGCAGTGAGGTCCTGGAGCTGATTCAGGAAACCGATCAGATCCCAGCCCTCGTCGAGTACGACGGTGCGCCCCACCGCGTCGCTGAGTTCCCGCAACCGGCTCGGGTTGCTCAACGTATCGGCGCTCACGACCTGATGGACCAGCTGGGCCATGAACACCTGCTGGCGCACGATGCGATCCAGGTCGCCGCGTTCGAGATTGTGGCGCTGCCGCACGAAGCTCAGTGCCTGGGGACCGTCGAGCTTCTGCCGCCCACCCGGGAAATACGCCCCCGAGAGCGGTTCGTCGACCGCATGGCGTAGGCAGACGTCCACCCCGCCGACCGCATCGGTGAGTAGGACGAACCCGAGCAGCGAGACCTCGGCGTAGTGGTCGACGGTGATCCCGGTCAGCCCGGCCACCGATTCGATCAGTGCCTGGCGCCCGCGCTGGGTCGATTGTTCCTCGGCATCCTCCGCCGACACCCCCTCGGCGAGCAGATCGTCCTGCACGGTCTGTTTGGTGACCCCGTAGGCGGAATTGATCTTGCCTTTCCCCAGGCCCGGGATAGCGACGTAGGCGTCGCGGGGAATCGAGATGGCCGTGGCCGAGCGGCCGTCGTTGGGCACACGTACCAGCACGATGGTGTCGGTATTGGTACCTATCTCGTCACCGGCGTGCAGCATGGCCCGCTCGGCGTCGGTGAGCGGGTTGCCCTTGGCGTCGGTACGCGAATCCACACCGACGAGCAGGATGTCGACCGCGCCGTCGGTATGCCCGCCCAGGCCCAGATCGCTGATCCGCTCGATATTCGAGACCAGGGAATCCACCCCGCGCCAAGCGAACCCGGTCGCCACCAGCACCATCAGAGCAACTGATGCGACCAGGACCCGCACCGGGCTCCACAACGTCGGCTCCCCACGCTGCGCCACCTTGGACTTCCTCTCCCCTTACGGATCGGTCGAGGACCCCGACCCACTTCGCGTATGCCGTCGAAACACCTTCCGCACCACGCAGGCTAACCAACAGCAGCCCGGGTGACCCCGATTCGGCGACCGACGGCGTGCCAGACTGGGCCGGTGAACGCCGTTCTACCGCCCGCAACCGAAGTAGCCGACCGTCTCCTCGTCACCGGGGCGGGTGGTCAGGTGGGTGGTGAACTACTCCGGCGGATACCCGCTGCCCGTGCCTTCACCCGGTCCCGGCTCGACATCACCGATCGGGCAGCGGTGGAATCAGTGGTCCGTTCCGGCGATATCGTTCTCAATTGTGCCGCGTTCACCGCGGTCGACCGGGCCGAATCGGAGTCCGGAGCCGCCTTCGCCGCCAACGAGACCGGCCCGGCGGTATTGGCTGCGGCCTGCGCGCGCGCCGGCGCCCGGCTGATCCACCTCTCCACCGACTACGTCTTCCCCGGTACCGCCGAACGCCCCTACGAACCGTCCGATCCCACCGGGCCCACCACGGTATACGGCCGCTCCAAACTCGCCGGGGAACGCGCGGTGCGTGACCTGTGCCCGCAGGCCCAAATCGTGCGGACGGCCTGGGTGTACGCCGGGACCGGCACCGATTTCGTGGCCACCATGCGCCGGCTGGAAAAGGAACGCGACACCGTCTCCGTGGTGAACGACCAGATCGGCTCCCCCACCTTCGCCGCCGACCTCGCCGCCGGGCTGCTCGAACTGGCCGCGACACCCTCGGCACCTCCTGTGCTGCACGCCACGAACTCCGGCCGGGCCAGCTGGTACGACCTGGCCCGCGCGGTATTCGCCGGTATCGGCGCCGACCCCGAGCGGGTCCGGCCGTGCACCACCGCGGAATTTCCCCGGCCCGCCGCCCGGCCCGCTTTCTCCGTGCTGTCCGGGACCGCCTGGCGCGACGCCGGACTGACTCCTTTGCGCCCGTGGGAATCCGCGCTGACCGAGGCACTGAACCGGGCCGCCCGTTAGGGTGGTGCGCTGTGAGCGCTTCCGATACCCCGCACGACCGGCCACGTCTGGCCGTGGTCACGGTCACCTATTCGCCGGGCGAACATCTCGAGCATTTCATCAGCACGCTGGCCACGGCCACCGCGGAGAAGCCGCAGGTGATTTTGGCCGACAACGGCTCCACCGACGGCGTCCCCGAACTCGTGGCCGACGCCAACGCCCAGGTGCGTTTCCTACCGACCGGCGGCAATATCGGATACGGCGGCGCCATCAACCGGGCCGTCGCCGAACTCGACCCCGAACTCGAATACGTGCTGATCGCCAACCCGGATATCCGGTGGGGCAATGATTCCATCGACATCATGCTGGAGGCTGCCCAGCGATGGCCGCGGGCCGGCGCCATCGGGCCCATGGTCCGCGAACCCGACGGCAGCGTCTACCCCTCGGCCCGCTCGGTTCCCGGGATCCTGGACGGCGCGGGTCACGCGATCCTCGGCGCCGTCTGGAAGACCAACCCGTGGACCCGGCGCTACCGTCAGGAGAACGAGGAGATCTCCGAACGCACCGTCGGCTGGCTGTCCGGGTCGTGCCTGCTGGTGCGGCGCGCGGCGTTCGATTCGATCGAGGGATTCGATTCCCGGTACTTCATGTACATGGAGGACGTGGACTTCGGTGACCGGATGGGCCGGGCCGGCTGGCACAACGTCTTCGTACCCGACGCCGAGGTCACCCACGCCAAGGGGCACGCGGCCGGGCGCCACCCCGAGAAGATGCTGCCCGCCCACCACGCCAGCGCATACCGCTTCCAGGCCGACCGGCATCCGCACTGGTGGCAGGCCCCGCTGCGCTGGGCGCTGAAGGCCGGACTTGCGGTGCGCTGCCGGATTGCGGTTCGATCCGCTCTGCGTGCACGGGAGCGGGAGCAGGCCGGATAGCCGACCGACCGCCGCCGTGCCGGGTCGATGATCGGATGGGAACAAGGGAGCTCCATGGCATCACAAGCAGGCGCGGACGCAGTGATTCTGGTCGGCGGACAAGGGACACGGCTGCGGCCGCTGACCCTGTCGGCGCCCAAGCCGATGCTCCCGACGGCCGGGCTACCGTTCCTGACCCATCTGCTGGCCCGGATCGCGGCAGCGGGCATCACCCATGTGGTGCTCAGCACCTCCTACAAGGCCGAGGTCTTCGAGGAGTACTTCGGGGACGGCGCCGAATTCGGCCTCGAGCTCGAATACGTCACCGAAAGCGAACCGCTGGGGACCGGCGGCGGTATCCGCAATGTGCTGTCCCGGCTCACCGCGGACAATGTCATGGTGTTCAACGGTGACGTGCTCGGCGGCACCGACCTGACGTCCATCCTGGAGACCCACGAGAAGACCCGGGCCGACGTCACCCTGCACCTGGTGCGGGTGAGCGATCCGCGCGCCTTCGGCTGCGTGCCGACCGACGCCGACGGCCGGGTCACGGCCTTCCTGGAGAAGACCCAGGATCCGCCGACCGATCAGATCAATGCCGGCTGCTACGTCTTCCGGCGCGAATACATCGAGAAGATCCCGGCCGGGCGCCCGGTCTCGGTGGAGCGCGAAGTGTTCCCCGCGCTGCTCACCGAAGGCGCCCGTGTCCAAGGCCACGTCGACACTTCGTACTGGCGGGATATGGGCACACCGGAGGATTTCGTCCGGGGTTCCGCGGACCTGGTCCGCGGTATCGCCCCCTCCCCCGCGCTGCCCGGTCAGCGCGGCGAATCCCTCGTGCACGAAGGCGCCGGGATCGCCCCGGGCGCTCTGCTCATCGGCGGCACCGTGGTGGGCCGCGGCGCGGAAGTGGGCGCCGGTGCCCGCCTCGACGGCGCCATCCTGTTCGACGGTGCCAAAGTGGAGGCCGGAGCCACGGTGGAACGCTCCATCATCGGTTTCGGCGCCCGTATCGGCCCCCGCGCCCTGGTCCGCGACGGAGTGATCGGCGACGGTGCCAGCGTGGGTGCCCGCTGCGAACTGCTGCGCGGCGCCCGGGTGTGGCCGGGAGTGGAGATCCCCGACGGCGGGATCCGCTTCTCCACCGACGTGTAGTGATTACGCGAAGCCGACGGCGCGTTCCCCCCAGGCGGTGAGCAGGTCGCCCTCGGGGTCCGGCACCACTCGGTCGATCGAATCGATCAGCAGTGTGTCCCGCGATTCCGGATGGTAGGGGGGCCAGTGTTTCGATCCGTCCAGCGCGGCCGGGACACCGTGGGCGGCGAAGGCCAGCCAGCGGCGCATCATCCGGCCCGAGACCTCGGCGGCCTGTTTACGGCCGCCGAGCCAGAAGGTGGGGTCGTGGTCGAAGGTGCCGAAGTTGCCGAACACGTACGGCAGCTCGGTGGCGTGACCGGCGCCGACGCGGGCGGCCCGCAGCATGGGCGTGGCGTGGTCGAAGCGGTACATCCAGGTCCGTGAGTGCTGGGCGTGACCGTCGGCCACCCACAGGGCCGGCATCCGGAACGCCGCGTCGGTGGACATCGCCAGCGCACCCCGCGGCTTCGCCAGATCGGGGTACACCGCGGTGATCTCGGCGAGTCGTTCCGCGGTCAGCCCGGGATGCCCGGCTTGGACCTGTTCGAGCATGGCGTTCACCGCTTGCGGGGTCACCGGCATGATCGGCGACCGGAACAGCCGGAACAGCGACGCCTCGTCCTTGTTGGTGCCGATGATGAGCGGTACCCGGTGTGACCGCCCGTCCCGGAAGCGGTCGGTGGGATACCCGGGAAGCAGATCCTCGTCGACGACCGGGGCGGCGGCCAGGGTGCCAGGCGCCTGCAGCGGTACCTCGTCGATCAGGACCGCGGCGGCTCGCACGATCCGTTCGAGCGGGCATTCGAGCAGTTCGCCGATCCGGGCGCGGGGCAGGTCGATCAGTTCACGGAAACGTTCGGCCACCCCGGCCGCGCGTTCCTGCCCGTACACGGCGGTGGCGGGTGGGCTCTGCGCGATGGCGCGCTGGAACAGGCCGGCGGCCCGCGGCGCGGTGAGCAGCGCCGTGACACAGCCGGCCCCGGAGGATTCCCCGAAGAGGACCACATTGCCCGGGTCACCACCGAAGGCGCCGATATTGTCGCGCACCCATTCCAGCGCCGCGAGCTGGTCGAGCAGGCCCAGATTGGGAACGAACTCGTCGGACAGCGACGACAGGTCCAGGAACCCGAACGCGCCCACCCGGTAGTTCACCGTCACCACCACCACGTCACCGGTCTCGGCCAGGTGGCGACCGTCGTAGACGCCCTGGGCCGCGGAGCCGAGGCAGTACGCGCCGCCGTGCAGCCACACCATCACCGGCCGCGGCTCCTCCGACGCGGTGGCCGGCGCCCAGATATTGAGCCACAGGCAGTCCTCGCCCATGGTCAGCGAGCGGTCCATGGGCACCGTGTTGGCCATATCCTGCGGCGCGATCTGCCCGGCGACCAGACAGTCGCGGACGCCATCCCAGCGCTCCGGGGCCCGCGGCGGCCGAAACCTACGGGGTCCGGCGACTGCGGCGGCATACGGAACACCCCGCCAGACCGATACCGCGCCCTCCCGGCTACCCCGGACCGCACCGAACTGGGTCCGCGCCACCGGGCCGCCCTCGTCGCCCACCCCAGGCGTCACCTCGAAGCACTGGACGTTCATCACAGACCTCCTCTACCTGTGCATTCGAGGGTACGACCGAAGTGGTTACACTTCAGTTTCAAAAACGTCGCGTTGCATCGCGAAAATGGGCCGTCGGCCCGCTCTAGAATTCGGCCATGCCGAGTTACGAGTTCCGCTGCCGCAGCTGCGGCGACACTTTCGAGATCAACCGCCCGATGGCGCAGGCGTCGAATCCGGCCCGTTGCCCGCACGGCCACGACGACACGGTGAAATTGCTGACCACCTTCGCGACCACCGGCCGCGCGGCCGCCCCGGCCGTCGCCGCGACCGCCGCGCCTACCGGCGGTGGCTGCTGCGGCGGCGGTTGCTGCGCCTGATCCCGCGTCCCGGGCCGGGTCGCCACCCCGCGGCCCGGCCGGTCGCGGCGCGTCTCCACTGCGGCGGCCCGGCGCACGGGTCATTCCGCGACGCGAGGATCCGCGCTGCCGCGGTCGATATGGCCGAGATCGCGCTCCGGGGCGATCCGATCGCGGACCCGCTGTTTGAGTACCGCGATATCCGGAAATCCCCCATCGGCCCGGCGCTCCCACACCTGGGTGTCGTCGACCGTGATGCGGAAGACGCCACCCTCGCCGGGGATCAACGCGACCTCGCCGATATCGGTGGTGAAAGTGGTCAGCAATTCCTGGGCCATCCAGCTCGCACGCAGCAGCCAACGGCACTGGGTGCAGTATTCGATGGCGATACGCGACACGACAGGTACATTACCGGCGGACCCGACGGGTGGCCGGGCGACCGGCCCGGCCGGTCACCATCGGTCGACCTCCCCGTCCACGTACTGCCAGCATCCATCGACCCGCAGGAATCGGCTGATCTCGTGCAACCGGCCCCGGCCACCCGGATCCCGATAATGCGCGGTGAATTCGACGGTCCCGGATTCGTCGAACGGACCGCCCCCGGACGCGTGCAGGATCTCCACGAACAGCCAGCGTCGGGCAGGGTCCGGACCGAGTTCGGCGGGCCGCGTACCGGCGTGCCAGGTACGCAGCAGGTAGCCGGTATCGCCCACCGCGAAGGCGGTGAACCGGGACCGCATCAGCGCTTCGGCGGTGGGTGCCGGGCGACCTGCCAGCAGCGGTCCGCAGCATTCACCGAAGATATCGCCGTGGCGGCAAGGGCACGGCTTCGTATCGTCCACCTCCCGATTGTGCCCGGCGGGCGCCGGCCACCTCGGACACCGCCCGCTCATCCGGATACGGCGGCCAGTTCGGTGGCGATCCGGACGGTGTCGTCGCGCCAGCGGCGCAGCTCGGTGACACCGGGCGCGAGCTCGTAGTCGTGGTGATGGGTGGCATGCGACAGCGCGGTCCACAGGGCGGCGATCCGGGCGGCGGTGAGCGGGTCGGTCACCACGCGCAGCGCCAGCAGCTGGGCCCGCATCGGACAGCGTGCGAGGTCGGGTTCGGTCCGCGACCACAGATCGTCCACCGACTGTTCGAGCGCGATTCGCAGAATCCACGCGGTCGCGCGTGACCAGACACCGCCGGCGGCGGGCACCGAACCGTCCAGCAGGCGGTCGACCACCGCCAGCCTTTCCCCGATACCGGGCCGCGGGCCGGGGTCACCGGTGGGGCCGGACCGTACCGGCCGGCCGTCGGTCCGAAAGCCGCGGCCGCCACCCCCGCGCCGCCCCGAGCCCCGGCCCCGGCGTCCGCTCACCCCGCCAGCCACTCGGCGAAACGTTCGGTATCGGCGATCAGCTCGGCGAGATCGCGGT
The DNA here is from genome assembly GCF_050942415.1 of Nocardia grenadensis. NCBI lineage: Bacteria > Bacillati > Actinomycetota > Actinomycetes > Mycobacteriales > Nocardiaceae > Nocardia > Nocardia grenadensis. Next base: position 5,220,876 of record NZ_CP192054.1, read on the forward strand.
CGATCGGGACATGGGCACCGGCGGTGGCATCGCGCACGACCTCGACCGCCCAGCGCCCCTCCTTGGCCAGCTGTTTGTTCAGGTCCTCGATCCGGCGTCCCGGCCCCAGCACCGCGAGGGTGACCATCGCCCGGGTCGATTGGGCCCGGTCGATCCGTCGCTGTACCTCCCGGTGATCCATACCGCCGGCCAGCAGCACCCGCTTGGCCCGGGCCAGACTCGCCGCCTCCAGCGCGGAACGGCAGCAGGTCGCGACGAGTTCGTCGGCGATGGCCCGGGGCAGCTGCGGGGTTCGCAGCAGCGCGCGCGCGTCGTCGAGGTAGCGGTGGACGGGGTCGCTGGACAGCCGGATCTCCACCACCGAGCGTTCCCGGCGCTGCACCTCGACGATCCGGGCGTCGATCTGCATCCGGCGTACCGCCTCGGCGAGCCGGTCGTCGTGGGTGAACACCACCACCTGCCGCTCCCAGGCGACGGTGGCCAGCACCCGGGCCAGCCCGTCCACCTTCGCGGGATCCATCGCCTGCACCGGATCGTCGATCACCACGAACCGGAACGGGCTCGCCGCGACGGTCGCACGCGGCAGGAACAGGGCCAGGCCGAGCGCGTGCAGCTCACCCTGGCTCATCACCCCGAGCGCGGCGCCGTCCACATCGTCCACGGTGACCTCCAACTGCACCCGGCGCGCGCTGTTCGCGTTGCCCTGCAGATGGATGCCGCCGAGTTCGACGCTGCTCTGCTGGCGCAGGGTCTGCCACACCCACCGGGCCGTCCCGGCCAGCGGGGCCAGCCGCTCGTCACGCACCCGCGCGGTGGCCGCTTTCAACCACTCTTCGGCCGCGCGGGCGGTCTGTCGTTCCGCGGCCTGCGCCGCGACCGTGCCGGTGAGTTCGAGCCAGGCCCGCAGGCGCGGCGCGAACGGCGCCCATGCCTCGTCGAGCCGATCCAGTTCCTTACCGGCGCACCGCTGGACGAAATCCAGTTCGGCGGACAGATGCTCGTGCACGGCACGCAACCGATCGGGCAGTTCCCCCGGATCTTCCGATTCGGGCAGCCCCACCCAGCGGGCCCATACCTCGCCCAGTGTCACGGTGTCCAGGCCTGCGGTATCGGCCGCGGCCAGTGCCGGCGGGAGCTCGCCCGTGAGCACCCGCAGCTCCACCAACGCCCGGGTGAGCTCGTCGCGCGCCCGGACGAGATCGGCCGTCCGTAGCGACAGTCCGGCGATCGCGGCCGCGGTATCGAGCAACCACTGCCGATCCAGCGTGCCGCCCCCACATACGGGGCAGGGCGTGGTGCTGTGCTCGTCGGTATCCGGGCCCGTCCGTGTGCCGGCTGCGGAGAACAGTGGACCGGCGGGACGTGTGTCGGGCGTCCCGGGCCGCCCGTGCGTGGTGACGTGCGTGTACGCGGCGCGCAGCACCTCGAGGACGCGCAGGTCCGCGGCGACCTCGGGTGCGGTCGCCGCGGCGACCGCGGCAGCCGCGGTGGCGATTCGGGCCGCCAGCGCCGCTATCCGCTCGGCCGACGGTAACTTCAGGGCCAGTACCGCCCGCAAGGCGGCCGGTTCCGGCCCACCGGCGGTATCGCCTACCAGCGCCTCGAGCGCGCCGATATCCGGGGCCGGCTCGCGCAACAGCGCGACCGCGCGCCGCGCGCGCTGATCGGCGACCTCGGCGAGTTCGGTCAGCAGGGTCTGCCTGTCCCGGCGCGCGGTCCGGGCTGCGCGCTCGAGGTCCAGGCGGCGGACCCGGATCCGCTCGTGCGCGACGATCAGTTCGTCCAGGCCGAGCAACTGGTGCAGCGCGTCGAACAGTTCGCTGGGCTTCCCGTCCACCAGCGCGCCGAGTTCGCTGTAGGACAGGAACGGCCGATACAACTCCAGGGGCAGCGCCCAGTCACCGCTCGCGAACACCTGCTCGGGCCCGTCCCCGCGCCGCTGGGTCCAGGTGCCGCCCGGCAGCGGTTCTTCGGCGTCCCATTCCCGGGCCACGGTCAGCGCGGGTTCCGGCCCGTCGGTCCGCAGTTCCAGTTCCACCCGGACCGGGCCGGACCGGTGCAGGTTGCGCCAGCCCTCGCGCCACGCGGTCGAGCGGCCGTCCCAGCGGCGATTTCCGCCGGTCAACGCGAGTTCCGCGGCTTCGGCGAAACTCGATTTCCCGCTGCCGTTGCGGCCGGTCACCAGTGTCAGCCCCGGGCCGGTGGGCAATTCGAGCGTGGTCTCCGGGCCTATACCACGGAACCCGCCCACCCGGATGGTGCGCAGGAAGACACCGTCGAGGACGCAACCCGTTGCGCTCGCCATCGATTCGGCGGAGCCGGGCGGCGGGTCGAGGGCCGCGCGGACGAGCGCGGCCACCGCGGTGGGAATATCCGGATCCGCATCGATGCGACGCTTTATCACGTCGGCGGGCCGGACGAATGCCGCCCCGGATTCCTTTCCCACAGCGTTCACGGAAGTTCTCCACCCCCTCGAGGCCACACGCCTGTCGAGCCCCCGTGTGTGGTCGTACGGTCGAAAGCTGTGCGAAACGCTACCCGATGGCGGCCGTTCCGGACAGAGCCGGTTCCCGGCTCTGTCCCGGACGGTTGCGATACACCACGCCGGAACCGGGCGCGGGGAAGTACGCACGGCCGGCGGCTCGAACGTGCCCGCGGGGATGGGATCTGGTCATCGGCCGACCCGACCGGCTGCCGATGGCCACCCCTCGCCAACCCCGTCGGGCAGCTCGTCGGTGTGTCACCCTTCAGGGGTGGCTCGGTCTGGCCGAACAGAACAGAATGCCAGACTCGATCGGATCACGCAACATTTACGGAATTTCCCGGAGCCTCGAATGTGGTTCGGCGCCAAGCGCTTCCACCCGTGACCATGCCGCGGAGAGATTCTGTCGGTGCGGTGCGATAGAAATCTCTCGACCGAGAGACGGGGGCATCATGACCGACCGAAACGAGTCCGCCGGATGACACAACGGTGGAGCGAGAACCAGGTGACAGCACTCGCGCCCGATACGAGTTCCCTCACCGCCGCCCGCAAACTGGCCGGAAAGTGGTCCGGCACCGGCTGGTCCGGGGCCACACTGTGGGGCTTGTGCAAGGGCAGCGGGCAAACCCCGTACCAGACGATCGTCGATCTGGCCGGTCCCGCTTTCCGCTGCTCCTGCCCGAGCCGCAAATTCCCGTGCAAACACGCCCTGTCACTGCTGCTGATCTGGTCGTCGGGCACGGTCGCGGAGTCCGCCGAAACCGCCGATTTCGCCGCCGAGTGGGTCGGCCGGCGGACCGCGAAGGCGGCCGCACCACCGAAGCGGCCGCGCGGCGGCGATCCGGCTACCGCGCAGCAGCGGCAGGAACGGGTGAAAGCCGGTCTGGCCGAACTCGATACCTGGCTCACCGACCAGATCCGCACCGGGCTGGCCCAGACGGATCGTTCCCACGCGGCGTTCGAGGCGGTGGCAGCGCGGCTGGTGGATGCCCAGGCGCCCGGCCCGGCCGCTGCGGTGCGCCGCCTGCCCGACGCGGTGGTGCGCCGGGCGAACTGGCCCGAAGTGCTGCTGGGCCGGTTCGCCTGGCTGCACCTCCTCATCACCGCCCATACGCGACCGGACACGCTGCCCGCGCCGCTGGCGGCTGCCGTCCGCGGCCATATCGGCTATCCGGTTCCGGCGGAAACGGTGCAGGCCGAACCCGCCGTAACCGACCGGTGGCTGACCGTCGGCACGCGCACCGTGGAAGAAGACCGGTTGCATACGCGCCGGACCTGGCTCCACGGCATGCGGACCGGCCGGTGGGCACTGCTGGTGGATCATTCGTTCGGCTCCCCCGTCTTCGCCGCCGACACCCCGCCGATCGGCCTCGCGGCCGAGTACGCAGTGCACTTCTATCCGGTCGCGGCGCCGCTGCGCGCGGTGGTCGGCCCGGTCCGGGACGAGGCGGCACCCACTGCCGCGGAACCGCCGGAGACCGCCGGGGCAGGGACCGTCGCCGCGGCGCTGACGGATTTCGCCACGGCGGCTGCCGCCGATCCGTGGCTGGAGTCCTGGCCCGTACTACTGCGCGGGGTGACACCTGTCCGGGAGGGCGAGGACTGGCTGCTCGGCGAAACCGACGGCACCGCGCTGCCGCTGGCGGAGCCCGCACAACCGTGGCGGCTGCTCGCGCTGTCCGGCGGCCGGCCGGTGACCGTCTTCGGCCTCTGGACGGGCCGGCGGCTGGAGCTGATCTCCGTCCTGGCCGACGGGGAGTTCCACGATGCGGGGCCCGCCACGGAGGCCGCCGGCTCCGCCGTCACCGCCACACCGGAGGCGGCGTCGATCGCCCTGCTGGGTACCGCGCGCGGTGCGGCCACTCCGCCGGGGATCGGTGCACCGGTCGCCGCGGCCGTCGCGGCGCTCCCGGAGCACGATGCCGCGCAGCGACTGCTCGCGGCCACCGCGCTGGAGATGGCCTGGGCGCGCGGCGGCTATCTGCCCCGCCGGGTCGAGGTATCCGCTGAGCCGGCCGCCGACGACCCCCGACCGGAACTCCCTCGCGCGGCCGCCGACCGGCTGGCCCTGCTGATCGAGTACCGGCCGGAATTCCTGCCCGAATGGTTCGCCGCCGCCGCGCCGCACGAATACCGCGCCCCGCACCGGCTGGTGGGAACGCTGCTCGCATTCGCCTCGGGCGACAGCGGCACACGCGAGGCGGCCCTGCGGCTGGCCGGCGCCCGCGGCCGCTGGCTGGCCGGGTGGATTCCCCGCTGGCACGATCTGGCCCGGCGGGACACCGCCGAGCCCGAACCCACCGAGGAGACCTGGCATCTGGGCCGGCCACCGGAACGGCTCGCATGGCTGAACGCGCTGCGACACCGGGATCCGGCTGCCGCCCGCGCCGCCCTGACCGAGGCGTGGCCGCGGGAATCGGGTGCGCCGAAGGCCGAGTTGCTCCGGGTACTCGCCGACGGGCTGGGCCCCGCGGACGAGGAACTGCTCGAGCGCGCGCTGGGCGATCGCCGCGGCGATGTGCGTCGTACCGCCGCGGAGTTGCTGGCCCGGCTGCCCGACTCGGCGTTCGCCGCGCGGATGGCCGCGCGCGCCGCCGACTGGATCGAATGCGGCGAGACCGGGGCAGGCCGGGGAACCGAGCTTTTCGTCGGCATTCCCGAGACGCTGGACGAATCGGCGATCCGCGACGGTTTCACCGACGGCACCACGGAATTCGGTTACCGCTGGAACGGACAGCCCGATCTCACGGCGACCCGGCTGCGGAAACTGGTGGCCGCACTACCGCTGAGCTACTGGACCGGTCCCCTGGGCGCTCCGGCCCGCGCCGTGGTGACGCAGGTGGACGACCGTTTCCGGCAACCGCTGTTCGACGGCTGGATGGATGCCGCCCTCGCCCAGCGCGATATCCGCTGGGGGGAGGCGCTGTTCACCGCCGGGATGCCGTCGAACCTGGCGATCCTGCGCCGGCGTGAACTGTTCGCGCTGCTCCCGCCCGGCGACCAGCTGCGTCATCTGCTGGGGCTGGGTACCTCCTGGCTGTCCGAACTGGAATCCCTGCTGCCCGCGGTGGCTCGTCCCTGGCCACCGGAATTGGCCCGCCATCTCCTGCACCTGTTCGAGGAACGGGCCCGGACCGCCGCAGCTCGGCCGGGCACACCCGGCACCAATCCCAGCGCACACCGTTCGCTGTTGCACACCGCCACACTCCATCTACCACCCGAGTTCGCGGGCGAGGTCACCGCGCTGGCGGGCCGCTGCGAAGCCGACGAGTGGGCCTCGGTCCTCGAATTCCTCGCCCACGACCTGCACCGACGATCCGCAATGCTCGAGGAGCTCCTATGACCACCGCCGTCACCGAACCCGCCCCGGCGCTGCTGCGCCCGCACGCCGAACAGGCCTTCGCCGACGAACTGCGTGCTCTGATCGCCGTGGACGATCGACCGCGACCGCCGTCCTGGACCATGTCGCCGTGGGCGGTGGTCACCTATCTGCTGGGCGGTGCCCTCCCCGACGGCACCGTGATCAGCCCCAAATACGTGGGACCGCGCCGGCTGATGGAGGTCGCCGTCGCGACCCTGGCCACCGATCGCGCCCTGCTGTTGCTCGGCGTCCCCGGCACCGCGAAGACCTGGGTCTCCGAACATCTCTCGGCCGCCATCAGCGGGTCGTCCACCCTGCTGGTCCAGGGCACCTCGGGAACCGCCGAGGAAGCCATCCGCTACGGCTGGAACTACGCCCGGCTGCTCGCCGAGGGCCCCAGCGATGCCGCGCTGGTGCCCTCGCCGATCCTGAACGCGATGCGTTCCGGCGCGATCGCCCGGCTCGAGGAACTCACCCGGATCCCGTCGGACGTCCAGGACGCGCTGATCACCATCCTGTCGGAGAAGACTCTGCCGGTTCCCGAACTCGGGAGGGAAGTGCAGGCCGCCAAGGGTTTCAACATCATCGCGACCGCCAACGACCGCGACCGCGGCGTGAATGAACTGTCCTCGGCCCTGCGCCGCCGGTTCAACACCGTCGTTCTCCCGCTGCCGGGCAGTGAAGCCGAGGAGATCGATATCGTCACCCGCCGGGTCGAGCAGCTGGGGTCGGCGTTGGAACTGCCCGAGGTCCCGGCTGCCGCCGAGGAGGTGCGCCGGGTGGTGCGTATCTTCCGCGAGCTGCGCGCGGGCCTCACCGCCGACGGCCGGACCAAGCTGAAGTCTCCGTCGGGCACACTCTCCACGGCCGAGGCCATCTCCGTGATCACCAACGGTATGGCACTGTCGGCGCATTTCGGTGACGGTGTCCTGCGAGCTGCCGATATCGCGGGCGCGGTGATCGGTTCGGTCGTCAAGGATCCGGTGGCCGATTCGGTGGTGTGGACCGAATACCTCGAGGCCGTCGTGCGCGAACGCCGCGAATGGGCCGATTTCTACCGTGCCTGCCGGGAGATCAACAAATGAGCCCCGCGCAGGCCGGCGAACCCGGCGAGACCCGGGTCTTCGGGATACGGCACCACGGCCCCGGATCGGCGCGGTCGTTGCGCCTGGCGCTGGAGGAGTTCCGGCCCGACACCGTACTGATCGAGGGCCCGGCGGATGCCGACCCCCTGGTGGTCCATATTGCCGCCGCGTCGATGGCACCACCGGTCGCCCTGCTCGGTTATGTCTCCGACGAACCCGCCCGGGCCGCGTTCTGGCCGTACGCGGTGTTCTCCCCGGAATGGCAGGCGCTGCGCTACGCGGTCGACAATGAGGTACCCGTCCGGTTCTGCGATCTTCCCGCCGCCCAGGTCCTGGCCGTCGACGACCGCACCGGTGGCCGCGACGCGCTGGCCGAACTGGCGGCCGCGGGCGGTTACGACGATGCCGAACGCTGGTGGGACGCGGTGGTCGAATCGACCTCGGACATCGGGACCTTCGAGGCCATCACCGAGGCCATGGCCGCGCTCCGCGAGACCGCGATCATCGAACCGGAGACCGATACAGGCGCCGGCCCGACCGATGTGCCCGAATCCGGGCTCCGCGCCGGCGATCCGGGGTACCCACCGGCCGGCGGGTTCCGGATTGCTTCCGTCGATGAGGTCGGCGATGGTGCTCCCGGTGCGCCGCCGGCCGCGGCACTTCCCGGCGAGTTCCCGGCCTCCGATGCGGTCGGCGATCCGGCCCCACCACCACCCGAGCCGCTGATCCTGGACCGGCACACCCTGATCCGTGAAGCCCATATGCGACAGGTCCTGCGCAAGGCACGCAAGGACGGCGCCCGCCGGATCGCCGTGGTATGCGGCGCCTGGCACGCCCCCGCGCTCCAGGAACCGCTCGGGCCGGCCGCGGCGGATCTTCGCCTCCTGAAAGGCCTGCCCAAGGTCAAGGCCACGCTGACCTGGGTGCCGTGGACGCATTCGCGGCTCGCCGCCGCCTCCGGTTACGGCGCGGGAGTCACCTCACCCGGGTGGTACCACCACTTGTTCACCGAGACCCAGCGTCCGATCGCATCCTGGCTCACCAAGGTCGCGAGCGTATTGCGCGGCCACGACCTGCCGGTCTCCAGTGCCCACATCATCGAGGCCGTACGGTTGGCGGAAACCCTGGCGGCCCTACGGGCCCGCCCGCTGGCCGGTCTCTCCGAGGTCACCGAGGCGACCCGCGCGGTGCTGTGCGAGGGCGACGATACGGCGCTGCGCCTGGTCGGGACGGAACTGGTGGTGGGCGAGGCGCTCGGCGCGGTACCGCCCGAGGCGCCGACCGTGCCACTGGAAGCCGATCTGCGGGCCACGGCCCGCACCCTGCGGCTGAAACAGGAAGCTCTGGTCCGCACGCTGGATCTCGACCTGCGTAAAGAACGCGATATCGGCAGGTCGCGGCTACTGCACCGGCTGCGGCTGCTCGGCGTGCACTGGGGCACGCCCAGCGCCGGAATCGTGCAGTCGAAAGGTACATTCCGGGAGACCTGGGAGCTGCGCTGGGAACCGGAGTTCGCGGTCCGGGTGATCGAGGCCGCCCGGTGGGGTACCACGGTGCAGGCGGCGGCCGAGGCGAAAATCCTCGATACGGCCGCGCGATCCGGCAGCGGGGTCACCGAACTCACCGAGGCGCTGGAATTCGCGCTGCTCGCCGAACTGCCGGGCGCACTCGACGGGCTCATCGCCCGGCTCGGTTCGGCGGCCGCGGTGGACCACGATATGACCCACCTGCTGGCGGCGCTGCCGGGCCTGCTGCGCACACTGCGGTACGGCGACGTGCGCGGCACCGATACCTCGGCGCTGACCCATGTCGCCGACAGCATGCTCGTCCGCATCTGCGCCGGTCTACCCGCCGCGGTCACCGGGCTCGGCGACGACACCGCCGCGGCGCTGCGCGATCAGCTCGATGCCGCCACCACCGCTATCCATACCCGGGACCACGCCGAATCCACCGAACGGTGGCTGGCGGTACTGGCCCGGCTGGCCGACCGGCCCGACGTGCACGGCCTGCTGGTCGGCCGGACGGTACGCCTACTCTGCGACGCCGACCGGATCGATACCGAGGAGGCGGCCCGCCGGTTGGCGGCGGCGCTGTCGGTCGGCAATACCGCGGCCGCCAAGGCCGCGTGGGTCGACGGTTTCGTCGGCGGCCGCGGGCTGGTCCTGGTCCACGATCGCGCCCTGCTGCGGCTTATCGACAGCTGGCTCGCCGATCTGACCGAGGAGCAGTTCGTCGAGGTCGTGCCGCTGCTGCGGCGGACCTTCGGTGCCTTCGAATCCGGGGAGCGCCGCGCGATCGGCGAAGCCGTACGTGACGGCCGCCCGGCCGCGACCGCCGCCGCGGCCACCGAAATCGATCCGGTCCGCGGCCTGCTCACCCTGCGCGCCGTCGCCGACATCCTGGGAGTCCCCGCTTGACCAATCCCCCGCCCGAAGGCGGGGGGAGTTCCCTTCCGGCTCGCGCCGGAAAGCTCCTGCTTCACAGCCGACCGCCCGTCCGGAGGGCTCCCGTTGAGGTCTTATACCGGCTCCACAGGCCGACACCGCCAGCCCGGCGGCCAGCTACGGAGGATCTGATGACCACCACCACACTGCACGGCCGCACCGACGAGGCCCGGCTGCGCCGCTGGCGCCTGGTGCTCGGCGCGGCCGCCGAACCGGCGCTCGGCGCCCTCGGCACCGCCGACGACAAGGCCATCGACAAAGCCCTCGGCGCGGTCTACGACAGCGGTGGCGGCACGGCCCGCTCCCGCGGTGACCGGGCCGGCGGCCTCGGCGGGTCCGCGCCGCGGGTCGCCCGCTGGCTCGGTGATATCCGTACTTACTTCCCGTCGACGGTGGTCGAGGTCGTGCAGCGGGACGCGGTGGAGCGGCTGAACCTCACCCAGCTGCTGCTGGAACCGGAGCTCATGGAGGCGGTCGAACCGGATGTGCATCTGGTCGGCACGCTGCTGAGCCTGAACCGGGTCATTCCGGAAACCACGAAGGCCACCGCCCGGATGGTGGTGTCGAAGGTGGTCAAGGAGATCGAGGAACGGATCGCGACCCGTACCGTGGCCGCGGTGAGCGGGGCGCTCAACCGGTCCACCCGGACCTCCCGGCCCAAACCGCGCGATATCGATTTCGACCGCACCATCCGCAAGAATCTCGCCAATTACCTGCCCGAACAGCGCACCATCATCGCCGAACGGCTGGTGGGTTACGGGCGGCGGGCCCAAGCGGTGCATCGTGATGTGATCCTGGCGATCGACCAATCCGGTTCCATGGCCTCCAGCGTGGTCTACTCGTCGGTGTTCGGCGCGGTGCTGGCGTCGATGCGGTCGCTGCGCACCTCACTGGTGGTTTTCGATACCGAGGTCGTGGACCTCACCGAGAAGCTGTCCGACCCGGTCGATGTGCTGTTCGGTACCCAACTCGGCGGCGGGACCTACATCAACCGGGCCATCGCCTACTGTCAGTCGCTCATCACCCGTCCCACCGACAGCCTGTTCTTCCTGATCTCCGACCTGTACGAGGGCGGGGTCCGGGAGGAGATGCTGCGCCGCGTGCACGCCTTGAAGGAATCAGGTGTCCAGGTCGTCGTGTTGCTCGCGCTCTCCGATGACGGCGCGCCCTCCTACGATCGCGAGAACGCCGCGGCGCTGGCGGCCCTCGGTGTGCCGGCCTTCGCCTGCACCCCCGACCGGTTTCCGGAGCTGCTGGCCCAGGCGCTGAACCGGGGGGATCTCATGCGCTGGGGAACCGAGCACCGCTGAACCCGGCGCGCACTCCGTGGTCCGGCCCGGGCGGACCGGACCACGGAGCCGGACTCACAGGTCGGCGATGGCGGCCAGCGGCGGGGTGCGCGCCGCCCGGATCGCCGGCCAGAGCGCGGCAAGCACTCCCACGATCGCGGAGCCGACCAGCATGTACACCAGCTGATCCCACGGCACCGCGATCTGGTCCAGCCCGAGATCGCGCAGAGTGCGCAGGAATCCGACGCCCAGCCCCAGGCCCAGGATCGCCCCCACGAGAGCACCGAACACCGCGATCAGCATGGATTCCAGGTAGATCGTGCGGCGTACCTGCGCCCGCTGGGTGCCGACCGCGCGCAGCATGCCGATCTCCCGTCGGCGCTCCACCACCGACAGCGCCAGGGTGTTCACGATGCCCAGGACCGCGATCACCACCGCCAGCGCGAGCAGGCCGTACAGAATGGCCAGCAGATTGTTGATCTGCTTGGCGTTCTCGCCCTTGAATTCCTCGCGGTCCTGGACCTGCACGATCACGAATTCCTCGGTGGCCTGCTCCAGATCGGTGCGCATGGACGCGAGGTCGGTCCCCGGCCGGGCCTTGATCAGTACCGCGACATCGGCCCGCAGGGAGACCGGCACCGCCCGCTCGTATACCGTCGACGGCACCATCAACGGGCCCAGGACCTGCGAATCCGTGTAGACCCCGGCAACCGTCAACGGAATCTCGGTACCGTCGAGGGTTTTGACCGGTAGCCGGTCACCGGTGGTCACGCCGTGCTGGGTCGCCTCGTCCTGGCCGAGCAGGATTTCGGAGTCGCCGAGGGTGGAAGAACCGCTCAGCATGTCGAGGTTCACGACCTGGTCCAGGGGGCCGTCGGGCGAGGTGCCGAATTCGTCGTCGTCACCGATCTTCAGCGCCAGCCCGCGCAGGCCCACGGTCTGCGCCGCCTCGGGCACCTTCGCCCGCACCGCGTCGGCGGCGCCGGTCGGCACTCCCATCATCTGCGGCCCGGTGAGGACGTAATCGGCCTCGATGCCCTGGTCCACCACTCGGGAGATACTGACCTTCGCCGATTCGCCGAGCATGCCGATGGCGGTGACCAGCATGAGCCCCAGGGTCAGTGCGAACGCGGTGGCGGCGGTGCGACGGGGATTGCGGGTCGCGTTGTTGCGCGCCATTCGCCCGATCGACCCGAACGGCCGGATGAGCAGGCCCAGTCCGGCCAGCACCGGACGCGACAGCGCGGGCGAGGCGAGCAGCACCGCCAGAATCAGGCCCAGCGCCCCGACACCCACCACGGCGGCCGCCCCACCACCGGTGTAGCGGGCGCCCAGCACCACCAGCCCGATTCCGGCGACCGCCAGGACCGCACCGGTCACCGTGCGCACCCGCAGCGTGTCACCGGCGGAGGCGAACTCCTCGCGCATGGCCTGGACCGGCGGGATCCGGGAGGCGCGGCGGGCCGGCGCGTACGCGCTCACCACCGTCACCAGCAGGCCGACCGCGAAGGCGACCGCCACGGTCCGGGGCAGCACGGTCATCCGGCCCGTCGGCAATCCGAGATCGAACGCGTTCAGCAGCCCGGCGAGCCCGTAGGCGAGCCCGATACCGGCCAGCAGGCCGAGCAAGCTGCCGAGCACGCCGACGACCAGTGCCTCCCCGACCACCGACCGGCCCACCTGACCGCGGCTCGCGCCGACGGCCCGCAGCAGCGCGAGTTCGCGCAACCGCTGTGCCACCAGCATCGAGAAGGTGTTGTAGATGATGAAGGTGCCGACGATCAGCGCGATGGCACCGAAGGCCAGCAGGAAGTAGTTCAGGAAGTTCAGTGCCTCGGAGAGCTGGGCCCGCATATCGGCGCGCACCTGGTCACCGTTCTGCACCTTGTAGTCCGGGTACAGCATGGACAGCCGGTCACGCAGGGTGTCCCCGGGTATGCCCTGGGCCGCGATATCGACGTAGGCGACGTGGGTCCCGTCGGTGAACAGTTCCCGGGCCTGCGCCTCGGTGAACTGCAAGCCGATAAAACCGCCGGTATCGGACGGCGGCGCGTAGATGCCGGTGACGGTGACGTCGATCGGGCCGCCGTGTGAGGGGACGAGCACTTTGGTGTGGTCCCCGACCTTCAGGCCGGCCCGATCGGCGGCACCGGTGTTGAGTGCTATCTGGCCGGGTTCGGCAGGGGGTACACCGGCGACGAACGGATCGGGTTCGGCGACCGCCTGCTGCGGCGGGATATAGGCCTGCCCCGTACTGGGCGCGCCCCCGGTCTGCACCGCTTTCTTCCCGGACGGATCGAGCAGTACCACCGACCCCTGGATACCGGGGGCCACAGTGCGGACCCCGTCCATGACGGCGATCCGGTCGACCACGTCCTGGGGGATACCCGCGGACTGCCGCTCCTCCGGGCTCACCCGCACATCGACGCCCTTGGCCTCGTTCGCGAAGATTCCGTCGAAGGTGCGCTGCAGCGTATCGGTGAAAACGAACGATCCCGCGATGAACGCGGTCCCGAGCACCACCGACAGCAGCGTCAGCACGAGCCGCACCTTGTGCGCGGCGAGATTGCGCAGTGCCACCCTGCGCATGGGATGGGCGGCCACTACCGGACCGCCCGCGCCGGCCGGGGACGCTCGCACATTCCGGGGTGCGTCACCGGACCTCCAGGGCTTTCATCCGGTCCAGCACCGAGTCGGCGGTCGGATCCCGCATCTCGTCCACGATTCGGCCGTCGGCCAGGAAGACCACGCGGTCGGCGTAGGCGGCGGCGGTGGGTTCGTGGGTGACGATGACGACCGTCTGACCGAATTCGTCCACCGCCGCCCGCAGGATCGACAAGACTTCGCCGGACGAATGGGAGTCCAGGTTGCCGGTCGGTTCGTCACCGAAGATGATCTGCGGTTTACCCGCCAGCGCCCGCGCGCAGGCGACGCGCTGCTGCTGACCGCCGGACAGTTCGCTGGGCCGGTGGCCGAGCCGGTCCTCCAGACCGAGCCGCTTCAGCACAGTGTCGATCCATTCCGAGTCCGGAGCCCGGCCGGCGATATCGAGCGGCAGGGTGATGTTCTCCAACGCGGTCAGCGTCGGGACCAGGTTGAAGGCCTGGAACACGAAGCCGACGCGGTCCCGGCGCAGCGCGGTCATCTGTTTGTCGGACAGGTCGGTGAGCTCGGTGTCCCCGATCCGCACCCGGCCGGAACTGGCATCGTCCAACCCCGCCAGACAGTGCATGAGGGTCGATTTCCCGGAGCCGGACGGCCCCATGATCGCGGTGAACTCGCCCCGTACGAAATCGACCGTTACCGCGTCCAGCGCGGTGACCCGCGTATCCCCGGACCCGTAGACCTTGGTCAATTCGATGGCGCCGGCGGCGACGGTGGACGAGGAGCCCGGCTCGGCCGGGTCCACGTCGACAGCGTGAGCAGTCATGGGTCCAGTGTGTCGGGCCGCCGCGACCCGCGCCATCCGGGATCGCCCTGACCATTCGTACACCTGGAGGATCGCCGGGTACGCGGGTGGGATGACACCCACCGGTGAAAACGAAACGGCGGGCCGCACCTGCCGTGGGGCCCGCCGTTATCGCTTCGTCACTCAGTTCAGCGGTGCCGACTTCCACCAGGTCAGCATCTCGTCGATGGTGCCGACGATGCCGTCGGTGTACATCAGGTATTGGGCTCGTTCGGGATGATTGGTGAACACCGTGACCATCTTCGGGCCGTCGCTGTCCCATTTGTAGTTGGTGTAGGTTTGGCCGCCATTGGCGTCGGTGGATTTCTCCGAGGTCGCGGGCAGTCCCTTGACCACCGATTCCACATCGGCCGCGGAGGCGTAGGCGTAGATCCGGTAGAACGGATCGTCATTGTTGTTACCGCCGTAGCAGCGCCACTGCCAGGCCCATTTACCGAAATCGGGTTCGCCGTCGTCGGGGCTGGGTGTGTAGCTGCTGTCGGTCTCCCAGCATTTCGCGTCGTGGTATCCGACCTCCGCGGAGGTCGACGCGGGCACCAGCCGCGGGAACTCCTTGCTGATGGAGTCCGCGGTGGCCGGGACCGGGGCCACGGTGGTCTGGGTACTGGTGCCGGCGGCCGTGGAGTCGGTTCCGCCGCCCCCGCTGCTCCCGGCGAGGGCCACCACGCCGATGACGACGCCGATCAGCACCACGAGCCCGACACAGAGGGCGACGACGAGCCCGGTGTTCGACTTGGGCGGGCGCGGTGCCTGCTGGACCTGCGCCATCGGCTGGGGATAGCTCGTGGGCTGGGCGTATCCGCCCGGCGATCCGCCGCCGTAGGGCTGACCGACCGGGGTCGTGTACCCGAGCGTGCCGCCGTAGGGCTGCTGTTGCCCGTCACCCGGCCCCGGCTGGAATCCGCTCGCGTACTGCGGCGCTCCGCCGGCATAGGGCTGGCCCTGGACACCACCAGCATAAGGCTGGCCCTGGACACCACCGCCATAGGGCTGGCCCTGCACATTGCTCGCATAGGGTTGCGCCGGTGCGCCCCCCGCGTAGGGCTGGGGCGCCGCGGTGCTCGGGTACTGATTGGCCCCGCTGTTGTACGGCCCGGACTGATAGGCCGGGTTCACCATGGTGGGCGGCGGTACGGCCAGCGGGATCGCCGGAGAACTCGGCGAGGTCAGTGCCTGTTTGGCGGCTTCGGCGAAGTCGGTACAGGAGGTGAACCGGTCGTCGGGTCGCTTCGCCATCGCCTTGGCCAGGACCGCGTCCAAGGACGGCGGCAGTTCCGGCCGGGCCGCGCTCAGCGAGGGCGGCGGCGACTGCAGATGCCCCTGGATGACCCCCGCCGGGTTCGTGGAGGTGAACGGTCCGCTGCCGGTGAGCAGCCAGTACAGCGAACAGGCGAGCGAATACTGGTCCGAGCGGTGATCGAGATCGGCGCCGGTGAGCTGTTCGGGTGAGGCGTAGGCCAGCGTGGCCGTGAACGTACCGGTCTGGGTGAGGTGTCCGGTGTCGTCGCGCAGCCGCGCGATACCGAAATCGGTCAGGTAGACGCGTTCACCACGGCCTCCGGTCGAGCGGGCCAGCAGGATATTGGCCGGTTTCACGTCCCGGTGCATCACGCCCATACCGTGCGCGTAGTCGAGCGCGGATGCGGTTTCGGCGATGATCTGGACAGCACGTTCGGGCGGCAACTTCTGCGGATCCACCGAGGCGGCGTCGATACCGTCTATGTACTGCATCGAGATCCACAGCTGTTCGTCTTCGAGCCCGCGGTCGTAGACCGTGACGATATTGGGGTGGTCCAGGCGGGCGACCAGATCGGCCTCCCGTTCGAACCTGGCGCGCACCTCCTTGTCGAAGAACATCTCGCGGTTCAGCAGCTTGAGCGCTGTCATCCGCGGCAGCCGCGGATGTTTCGCGAGGTAGACCGAGCCCATCCCACCCCGGCCGAGTTGCCGGTCGATGACATAGCCGGCGAAAACATCGCCGTTGGCCAGCATGTCTGCTCCAATTCCCGCCTGCGGGACCGGGACCCACCGGTACGCAGGCGTAGACGAAAAGCGTGTCCGGACCGTGGCGCTCCGGGCACGCGAAATCATCGAAACCATAGCAGCAGTGGATCGAGCGCCGAGGGCTCTCACCGGTCCACATACGCAGCCGCAACACCGCCGCTACACGGATACCGCGCTACCGGCGCGCACGGAACCTCCGGCCCGGGCGACCGCCCGCGACGGTGCGGGACCCGGCGCTATGGCGCGGCGCCGGGATCCCGGGGCGGCCGGTGGGGTTGCGCCGGCGGCGGGGTCGCCCTGGGGCGGTTGCGGAAGCCGGGCAGATCGATGATCGCCGGTTCGGCCGGACTCGAACGGTGCGGCCGGGCCGGGCGGGTGGCCCGTTCGTCCGCCGAGGACATGAGGTCGGGCGCGTGCCGGGTATCGGGACCCGGCTGCCGGAACTCGGCCGAACCCGGTGGCGGCCCCGCCGTGGCCGGAGGCCGATGGTCACCGGGCCCCGGAGGCGGGCCTGGCTGCCGGTATTCCGCGGACCGGTAGGGCGGGGCCGCGCCCGGATGCGGGTATTCAGTGGACGGATACCGCGGCGGCGGACCGGGGCGGCGGTGTTCGGTGGCGGGATACGCCGGCAGCCGCCGCATCCCGGGCTGCCGGAACTCCCCCGATCCGTACCCCGGAGCGGGTCCGGTCGGTGCCGGATACCGCTGGGCGGGCCGCAATCTGACTCCCGGCGGCCCGCCACGCGGTCCCGGCGGGCGCAGTGTCCGCGCGGCGGCCGTCGCGAATTCGGTACAGCTGAGGAACCGGTCGGCGGGATTCTTGGCCAGTGCCCGTGCGAGGACCTCGTCGAGCCCCGGCGGTAGTCCGGGCCGGATCCGGGTGAGCCGGGGCACCGGCGTGGTCAGATGCGCCTGGATGAGCTCGGCCGGATTGTTGCCGCGATACGGCCCCGACCCGGTGAGCAGCCAGAACAGGGTGCAGGCCAGTGAGTACTGGTCGCCGCGGTGGTCGAGTTTCGCGCCGGTCAACTGTTCGGGTGCGGCGTAGGCCAGCGTCGCGGTGATGGTGTCGGCGGCGGCGATGGTGGTTTCGGCGTCGCGCACGCCCGCGATACCGAAATCGGTGAGCAGGACCCGTTCCGGCTGTCCGATGGGCGGTTTCGCGAGCAGGATGTTGCCCGGTTTCACATCCCGGTGCAGCACTCCGTTGGCATGGGCGAAGTCCAGGGCGATCCCGGTATCGGCCACGATCTGGACCGCCCGCCGGGGGTCGAGGACGTGCAGGTCCACCAGCGAGGCGTCCGAACCCGGGACGTACTGCATCGAGATCCAGAGCTGTTTGCCCTCGGCGCCGCGGTCGTAGACGGTGACGATATTGGGGTGCTCGAGCCGGCCCGCCAGTTCGGATTCCCGTTCGAACCGCAGGCGGATCTCCCTGTCGGAGTAAAGGTCCGGGTTCAGCAGTTTCAGCGCGACCAGTCGCGGGAGCCGTGGGTGCCGGGCGAGGAACACCATGCCCATACCGCCGACGCCCAGCCGCCGCCGGATGGCATAGCCCGCGAAGTCGTCACCGGGCTCGAGCATGGCCGATTCCCCCTCGTCGGGTCGTACGCGTGTCTTCCGGTGTATCTTCCCGCACCGCCCGGGCGCAACACGAGGGCCGGTTGTCGGTGCGGGCCGATAGTCTGACGCCATGCGCATTGGAGCACATGTCCGCACGGACAGCGACCCGATCGGGTACGGCGAGCGACTCGGCGCCGATGTCGTCCAATTGTTCGTGGTGGATCCGCAGAGCTGGGACAAACCCACGCCGCATCCGGCGACCGAGCAGATCCTGGCCAGCCCGATCGATGTGGTGGTCCATTCCTCGTATCAGATCAATGTGGCCAGCACCAACAACAGGCTGCGGATGCCCTCCCGTAACGCCGTGGCCCAGCAGGCGCGGGCGGCGGCCGATCTCGGCGCGTTCGGGCTGGTGGTGCACGGCGGTCATGTGCGCAACGACGACGAGATGGCGGCCGGTTTCGTCAACTGGCGCAAACTGTTCGAGCGCCAGCAGGACAAGGGCGGTTTCGCGGTTCCGATCCTGATCGAGAACACCGCCGGCGGCAACCATGCCATGGCCCGGCATTTCGACAGTATCGCCCGCCTCTGGGATGCGGTCGGCGACTACGGGGCCGGGTTCTGCCTCGATACCTGTCACGCCTGGGCGGGCGGGGAGGATCTGGTGGGCGTGGTCGAGCGGATCCGCGGCATCACGGGCCGGATCGATCTGGTGCACCTCAATTCCTCCCGGGACGCGTTCGATTCGGGCGCCGATCGGCATGCCAATTTCGCCGAGGGCACCATAGATCCGGATCTGCTCACCGAGGTGTGCCGGACCGCCGACGCGCCGGTCGTGCTGGAGACCCCCGCCGAGGGAATCGCCGACGATCTGGCCTATCTGCGCGAGCATCTCGGCTAGCGCCGCGAAGCTCCCGGTTCGTGCCGGCCGGGGCATACCGAATCATGACGGCGACGCGGCGCCCGGATGATCGCACGTTGTGATCAGCGCGACCGCAATCCTGTTCGGTGCGGGGCCCCGGTGATGTGCTCGAGAGGCGAACGATTCCGCTCTCGATCCGTGAGGTGCCTCATGACATCCGACAACGCCACCCCCGCCACCCTCCCCACCGTGGTCAAGCTCGGATCCAAGATCGGAGCGCGCGTCGACGGGGTACGGCTGGGCGGTGATCTCGGTCCAGCGGCCGTCGAGACCATCCGCAAAGCACTGGTGGAACACAAGGTGATCTTCTTCCGCGGCCAGGATCAGCTCACCGAGGACGGCCAGTACGAATTCGCCGAACTGCTCGGCAGCCCGACCACCCCGCATCCGACGGTCACCTCGCACGGCGAGAAGACCCTGGCCATCGACTCGGAGTACGGCAGCGCCAACAGCTGGCACACCGATGTGACCTTCGTGGACCGCATCCCGAAGGCGTCGATCCTGCGGGCGGTGACCCTGCCGTCCTACGGCGGCTCCACCACCTGGGCCTCCACCGTGGCCGCCTACGAATCGCTGCCCGAGCCGCTGCGGCTGCTGGCGGAGAACCTGCGGGCGGCGCACACCAATGTCTACGACTATGTGGGCCGCCACGGTGAGCACCCGGACCAGAAGACCCGGGAGCACCGCGCCGAGTTCGAATCCTCGCTCTACGAAACCGAGCACCCGGTGGTGCGGGTTCATCCGGAGAGCGGCGAGCGCGCGCTGCTGCTCGGCCATTTCGTGCGCAACTTCGCCGGCTTCTCGACCACGGAGTCGCAGACGCTGTTCCGGCTCTTCCAGGATCGGGTGATCCGGCTGGAGAACACGGTGCGCTGGGAGTGGCAGCTCGGCGATGTCGCGATCTGGGACAACCGCGCCACCCAGCACTACGCGGTGAACGATTACGACGGACAGCCGCGCCGGCTCACCCGGATCACGCTCGCCGGCGATATCCCGGTGGGTGTCGACGGCCGGCCGAGCGCGGTAATCACCGGTGACGCCGGTCACTACTCGGTGGTCGAGGCGCCCCGCGCGCTGGCCTCCTGAGCCGGTAGGTCCCGCGGCCGGGGCGAGCGCCGAGGTCCGCCGGGAAACCCGGGTGCGACCGGCCGCGGGGCCATCCGCCAGACTGGGGGCCATGACTTACTGGCCACCGATAGGTTCGCCCCAGGCGGCACCGGGCGCTTCCGGGGCCTTCCCGGCCGATTCCGGGGCCGGCGTCGCAGACCGGGCCCGGACCGCCATGCGCCGCCCGCACGACGGTGGCGCGGGGGCCGCCCGATGAAACGACGTCGCACTGCCCGCGGCCCACGCAGCCGCAACCGTCACGAGCTGCGCGCCCCCGCGCACCGGCGGCCGACGGTCCATCCCAACCCCGCGGGTCTCAGCGACAAACCCTGCGGCGGCGTGATGTGTGTCCGTCCCGGGCCGGGACAGCCCGAGGCCGGGTCCTAGTACCGCTGCTCCCTGCTCAGCGCATACCGGGCATACCACCGAAGAGGAACTCGAATACGGTCGGATGGTTCTGGTATATCCGGGTGGAGGGGATGAACGGATTGACCTCCGAGGTGTCGGTGACCACGTAGTCGGAGTGGCTGCCCGGCACCCGGTCCAGGACGCCCGCGCAGCGCGGGCCGCCGGTGGCATTCACCTTGGGTAGATCGTTCGGGTACTGGTAGGCCTCGGCCCCGTACATGAAGCTGGCGTTGAACGAGGCACCCGGGTTCCGTCCGCCCATCAGGTCGTCGGCCAAGGGCATCGCTTTGGCCAGCCCGCGAATGACGCAGTCCAGCGAAGGTTTGTAGGCGTCGAGCAGATCGGTGGTGGGCCGGAGCAGGTCCAGCGCGGTGGCCAGGTTCTGTTCGTTCTCGGTCAGGACCGCGCCGGTGGTATCGGAGAGGCCGATCGTATCCAGCAGCAACGCGTCGAAGCTCTGCTCGTTGTCGGTGAGCGTGTGGCCGAGGGCGGTGGCATTGTCCACCGTGCGCAGCAGATCCGGCGCGGTATCGGCGTAGAGGTTCGTCACTGCGGCGGTGGCCTGGAAATCGTGCTGGAGTGCGGGGATGCTCGGATTGATCTCGCGCAACAGCCGGTCGGCGTTCACCAGCAGATCACCGAGTCGCTCACCGCGCCCCTGGAGCGCGGTACCGAGCGCAGTGAGCGTGGCATTCAGTTTCGTCGGTTCGACCATGTTCAGGACTTCGGTGAGCCGCTCGAACAGCGTGTTGAATTCGACGGTCACCGATTCGCCACGCAGAACCTGGCCCGGTTGCAGACGGCCGGCGGGCTGGGCCGGTTCGACGAAGTTCACGTATTTGGCCCCGAAAACCGTGGTGGAGCGAATATCGACCCCGGCGTTGCCCGGGACGAGCCGCATCAGATCCGGGTTCATATCGAGTTCGAGGCGGACCTCCCCGTTACCGGATTCGATCTTCCCGACCCGGCCGACCTCCGCGCCCCGGAATTTCACCTTGGCGTCGGGATCCATCACCAGCCCGCTGCGCGGTACCACGACCGACACCGGTTCCTTCGGCGTGAACCCGCCGAAGAACATGACCAGCGAGAAGACCACGGCCGCGGCGATGACCACCACCATCCCCAGTGCCGCGAGCTTGTACCGCACGGCGGCCCAGACCTTGTGCCGTGTCGTTGTCGGCCGATCGGACCGATTAAGTATCGGTACCACCACTCACCTGCCTCGAGCGGTTCGGCACCCCGGCGTGCCGAACTGAACCGGATTTATGTCCAGACAGTTGTCCATGTTATGGGCGATTCAATCCGGGCGGGCGATTTTCACCGATCACGTCCGGATTGCGCCGAATAATGCTGTTCTCGCAGGTAGAAAGTGAAAAAGGCCCGCTCACCACTGGGTGAGCGGGCCTCGATCATAAGCCGTTACGGCATCGGTTACAGCGCTTTCTCGATCGCCGCGACCAGCGTGTCCGCGTCCGGTGTGGTAGTGGGCCGGAACCTCCCCACCACCCTCCCGTCCCGGTCGATCAGGAACTTCTCGAAGTTCCACTGCACATCACCGGCCGCATCCTCGGCATCGGGGGTTTCGACGATTTCCCGGTACAGCGGGTGCCGGCCGTCGCCGTTCACCTCGACCTTCTCCAGCAACGGAAAGTCCACACCGTAGGTGGTGGAACAGAACTGCTGGATCTCCTCGGCACTGCCCGGTTCCTGCCCCATGAACTGGTTGCACGGCACACCGACCACACTGAAACCACGATCCCCATAGTTCTTCTGCAGTTCGACCAACCCGGTGTACTGCGGTGTGAGACCGCATTTCGACGCGACGTTGACCAGCAGCACCACCCGGTCGCCGACCAGCTCACCGAGCGTGGACGCCGAACCCGACAGTGTGTTCACCGGAATATCCCGAACGTTCATGCGTAGCGCACCTGCCAACTCTTGATTCCGTTGATCCACCCCGATCGCAACCGTACCGGATCGGAAACGGAGAACAGGTCGGGCATGGCGTCGGCGATCGCGTTGAACATCAGGTCGATTTCCAGCCGGGCCAGATTGGCGCCCACACAGTAATGGGTGCCGGTGCCGCCGAACCCGACATGCGGATTCGGATCGCGCAGGATATCGAAGGTGAACGGTTCGTCGAATCCCGCTTCGTCGAAATTGGCCGAACTGTAGAACAATCCGAGGCGCTGCCCCTTCTTGATCTCCTGCCCACCCAGGATGTGGTCGGCGGTGGCGGTGCGCTGGAACGCGGTCACCGGAGTGGCCCAGCGCACGATTTCGTCCGGCGCGGTTCGCGGCCGCTGCTCCCGGTACAGCGCCCACTGTTCCGGATTGTCCACGAACGCCTTCATTCCGTGGGTGATGGCATTGCGGGTGGTCTCGTTACCGGCCACCGCGAGCAGGATGACGAAGAAACCGAACTCGTCGGAAGCCAGCCCCTCCCCGTCGACATCGGCGTTGACCAGCTGGGTGACGATATCGTCGGCCGGACACGACCGCCGTTGTTCGGCCATGTTCCAGGCGTAGCCGAGGATCTCCGCCGAGGCCACGGTCGGGTCGCCGTATTCGGGATCGTCATAGTTGAGCATCTGGTTCGACCAGTCGAACACCTTGCGCCGGTCCGCCTGCGGGACTCCGAGCAGTTCGGCGATCGCCTGCAGGGGCAGTTCACAGGCGACCTGGGTGACGAAATCGCCGCCACCGCTCTTCTTCGCCTCGTGCACGATGCGGTGCGCGCGCTCGGTGAGCGCCGCACGCAGACCCTCCACCGCCCGCGGGGTGAAACCCTTGGAGATGATCCTCCGCACCTTGGAATGCTTCGGAGGGTCCATGTTCACCAGCAGTGCTTCGGTGAGCTGCATCTGGTCGGGGGTGATATCGCCGGGCAACCGGACGATGGACCCCTTCTGCTGCGAGGAGTACAGCTCCGGGTTGCGGGACAGCTCCTTGACGTCCTCCAACGTGCTGACCACCCAGTAGCCGCCGTCGTTGAAACCGCCCGAGGTCTCGTCGGATTGGGCGTTCCACCACACCGGTGCCGTCCGGCGCAGCAGCGCGAATTCCTCGACCGGACTGCGATCGGCCCACAGTGCGGGGTCGGTGAAATCGAAACCCGGGGGCAGTGCCGTGGACATCAGGAGTCCTTTCCTTCTTCCGGGAGCGGTCGCAACGGCGCTTCCGGTTGCACCTCGACCAGCACGAGATGGGCGCCCCGCGGGGTGCCGACGACCGCCGACACCGCCCGGGCCAGATCGGAGGCCCGCAACATGTACGGATGCCGTGCCAGGCCCCAGGCCTGCCAGGACTCCAGCAGCGGTCCCACCACCTCGGGCGATGCGTTCATACCCATGCCGGTGACAGTCGGGCCGGGCCGGACCAGTGAGGCCCGGATACCGGTGCCCTCGAGCTCCATCCGCAGTTGCTGCACCATTGCCTCGACGCCGGCCTTGGCGGCGCTGTAGGCCCCGTTCCACGGCCGCGGCAGCGGCGCGCAGTCGGAGCTGATCAGCACCACATCGCCGCGCCGGCGGGCCAGCATGCCGGGCAGTACCGCATGGGTCATGCGATGCGCGCCGACCAGATGGATCTGCACCTGGTGCGCGAAATCGGCCGGGTCCATGTCCTGGATGAGACCGAATTCGATATCACCGGCCCCGGAGACCAGGATCTCGGTGGGCCCGATGGCCGCTTCGGCGGCGGCGACGAATTCGTCCACCGAGGCCTGGTCGGTCACATCGAGGCGGTGGGCGAAGGCGGTACCGCCGTCGGCCCGGATCTTCCCGGCCAGATCTTCCAGGATCTCCACCCGGCGCGCGCCGAGCGCCACCGGATGGCCCTGTGCGGCCAACTCCACGGCGGTGGCGGCACCGATACCCGACGAGGCACCGGCCACGATGGTCGGCCGCTTCTCGGGATGGGGGTCGAACCGGGGCATTACCGCACCTCCACGGAGATCGGGAGCTCGGCGAAGCCCCGCACATTGGACGAGTGGACGCGGACGAATTCGTTCTCGCGCACCCGGTAGGACTTCACCCGCGCGGCGAATTCGCGCAGGGCGACCGTCGCTTCCAGGCGGGCCAGATGGGCGCCGAGGCAGAAATGCACACCGGCGCCGAAGCTGGCCAGATTGCCCTTCTCGGCGCGATCCAGGTCGTAGGCGTCGGCGTCGTCGAAGACCTCGCCGTCCCGGTTGGCCGAACCGATCAGCAGCAGCACCTTCGACCCCGCCGGGACGACCCGGCCGTGGTACTCCAGATCCTCGGTGGCGGTCCGCGCGACGATCTGGCTCGAGGTGTCGTAGCGCAGGGTCTCCTCGATCCAGTCCGTGACGCGGTCCGGATCGGCGGTGACCTTGGCGTATTCCGCCGGGTTGCGACCGGCCCAGTACAGGGCGTTGCCCAGCAGTTTGGTGGTGGTCTCGTTCCCGGCCACCACCATCAGGAACATGAAGCCGATGATCTCGTCGTCGGTGAGCCGGTCACCGTCGATCTCGGCCCCGAGCAGCGCGGAGGTCAGGTCGTCGGTGGGGTTCTCCCGGCGCGTCGCGACCATGTCCGAGTAGTAGACCACCAGGTTCAGCGAGGCCTCGATCGCCGAATCCGGGACATCGGTCACCCCGTCCTCGCGGTGCATGACCATATCGGCCATATGGCGGATCTCGTCGCGGTCGGCGGCCGGGACCCCCATCAGCTCGGAGATGACGTCCATCGGCAGTTTGCCCGCGAAGTCCTGGATCCAGTCGAATTCGCCGCGCTCGAGCGCCGGTTCCAGGTATTCGAGTGTCAGGTCCCGGATGCGGGTCTCCATATCGGCGACCCGCTTGGGGGTGAAACCTTTGAACACCAGCTTGCGCATCCGCATATGCCGGGGATCGTCCATGGCGAGAAACGACATGGTTCTGTGCGCGTGCGGCCCCCAGGCCGCGGGGTCGAGCGACACGCCGTTGGCATTCGACAGCGCGGCGGCGTTGCGGAATCCCGCGGTGACATCCGCGTGCCGCGACAGCGCGTAGAAGTCGAGTTCGGCGTTGTAGTAGAGCGGCGCCTCCGCGCGCAGCCGGGCGTAGATCGGGTACGGGTCTTCGTGGAAGACGTAGTCGTAGGGATCGAACGCCACCGGCTCCAACGATGCGGCCGTCATCGGACCCACCTCTGTTTCGATAACGAGTTCTCGCCGGGCGCGACCGATTGGCCACCCAGGGGAGACACATAGCTGGACATGTGTCTGGACGGTACCAGCGGCGCGCCCCCGCGACAATGATCGTACGGGAATCGACTGTTCAGAAGCGCGGGCGCGGCCGCGTATCGGTAGCGATCCGACCCACCGCCCGCGACCCCGCCGGATATGCGGCACGATCAGCACGGAGCGCCGAACTATAGAACCCGTTCTTGCACTCCGGAAAGAGTCCGGACTATATTCCAAACACCTGTCCAGACAGTATTGGGGTCTTCCATGAACAGTCTTCTGCCCGGCGACAGTTCTCGACTGCTGATCGGCGGCAGCCTCGTGCCCGGCGGCAACGGCGTGTTCGAGAATGTGAACCCGGCGACCGAAGAGGTCATCGGCACCGCGGCCGACGCTGACGCCGCCGATATGAATGCCGCCATCGCCGCCGCCCGCACCGCCTTCGACGAGACCGATTGGTCCCGTGACCACGCGTTCCGGGTGCGCTGCCTGGAGCAGTTGCAGGCCGGGCTGAAGGCGCACGCGGAGGAACTGCGCGAGATCACCGTGGCCGAGGTGGGCGCGCCGATCATGTTCACCAGCGGGCCCCAGCTCGAGGGCCCCGTCGAGGACCTGAGTTTCGCCACGCGATTGGCCAGGAACTACGAATGGGAAACCGAACTCGGGGTGGCCGCGCCGATGGGTATCAGCACCCATCGCGCGCTGCGCCGCGAAGCGGTCGGCGTGGTCGGCGCCATCACCCCGTGGAACTTCCCGCACCAGATCAACTTCGCGAAACTGGGTCCGGCACTGGCCGCCGGCAATACCGTCGTCCTCAAACCCGCCCCCGACACCCCGTGGTGTGCCGCCGCGCTCGCGTCGATCATCACCGAAGAGACGGAGCTCCCGCCCGGAGTGGTCAATATCGTCACCTCCGCCGATCACGGCCTGGGTGCTCAGCTGTCCGGTGATCCACGGGTCGACCTGATCAGTTTCACCGGGTCCACCAACACCGGTCGCGCCGTGATGGCCGCGGCCGCGGCCAATCTCAAGAAGACCTTCCTCGAACTCGGTGGCAAATCGGCGTTCATCGTGCTCGACGACGCCGATCTCGCCAGCGCGGTGAGCTACGCGGGGTTCTCGCTGTGCGTCCACGCCGGCCAGGGCTGTGCACTGTCCTCGCGCCTGCTGGTACCGCGGCACAAATACGAGGAGGCGCTCGAGGCCGCCGCGAACACTATGCGCGGTATCCGCCCCGGCGACCCGACGAACCCCGGCACCGTCTGCGGTCCGGTGATCTCCGACCGCCAGCGCACCCGGGTACTCGGCTATATCGACAGCGCCCGTGCCGACGGCGGGCGGATCGTGGCCGGCGGCGGCCGCCCGGCCGGGCACGACCGCGGGTTCTATGTCGAACCCACCGTCATCGCCGATCTGGACAACAGCGCCAAGGCCGCCCAGGAGGAGATCTTCGGCCCGGTCCTGGTGGTGCTCCCCTACGACGGCGACGACGATGCCGTCCGGATCGCCAACGACTCCCCCTACGGCCTGTCCGGCGCGGTGTGGGGTAAGGACCCCGAGCGGATCCGCCGGGTCACCGACCGGGTGCGTACCGGCACGCTCGGCGTCAACGGCGGTATGTGGTACAGCGCCGACGCGCCCTTCGGCGGCTACAAACAGTCCGGTATCGGCCGCGAGATGGGGGTCGCCGGGTTCGAGGAGTACCTGGAGACCAAACTCGTCGCCACCGCGCAGTAGGCGCGCCCGGCCGGTCCCACAGCAGCGGAAACCCTTTTCGACCAAGCTTTCCCGATCAACGAGGAGCTCATCCTATGGCTCGTTTCACCGGCAGGACCGCCATCGTCACCGGCGCCGCCCGCGGTATCGGCGAGGTCTACGCGCAGGCGCTGGCCGCCGAGGGCGCGTTGGTCGTCGTCGCGGATCTGAACGAAGAGGGCGGTACCGCAGTCGCCGAGAAGATCGTGGCCGACGGCGGTACCGCGTCGTTCCACACCGTCGACGTCTCCGACCCGGATTCGGCGAAGGCACTGGCCGATTTCACC
Organism: Nocardia grenadensis; assembly: GCF_050942415.1. Classification (NCBI taxonomy): domain Bacteria; kingdom Bacillati; phylum Actinomycetota; class Actinomycetes; order Mycobacteriales; family Nocardiaceae; genus Nocardia; species Nocardia grenadensis. The sequence goes on from NZ_CP192054.1 coordinate 5,248,238, forward strand.
GTGGCGGAGTACGGCAAGATCGATCATCTGGTGAACAACGCCGCCATCTACGGCGGAATGAAACTCGACCTGCTGCTCACCGTGCCCTGGGACTACTACAAGAAGTTCATGTCGGTGAACCTGGACGGCGCCCTGGTGATGACCCGCGCAGTCTGGGAGAACATGGCGGCCAACGGCGGCGGGTCGATCGTCAACCAGTCCTCCACCGCGGCCTGGGTGTACTCCGGCTTCTACGGTCTGGCGAAGGTCGGGATCAACGGCCTCACCCAGCAGCTGGCCACCGAACTCGGCGGATCGAATATCCGGGTCAACGCGATCGCCCCGGGGCCCACCGATACCGAAGCCACCAAGACGACCACGCCCGAGAGCATGGTCAAGGATATGGTGAACCGGCTGCCACTCAAGCGGATGGGCACGCCCGACGATATGGCCGGCGCCCTGCTCTACCTGCTCTCCGACGACGCCTCCTGGGTCACCGGGCAGATCTTCTGCGTCGACGGCGGCCAGGTGATCCGGTAGTGGGTGCGGACTCCGCCGGCGACACCCGGGTCGGTTTCATCGGCCTGGGCGATATGGGCGGGCCGATGGCGAAGAAACTGCTGGGCTGGTCCGGCGGTCTCACCGTCTGCGATACCCGGCCCGAGGCGGTGGAGCCGTTCACCACCGCGGGGGCCGAGGCCACAGCCACCGCGGCCGAACTGGCCGCGAAATGCGGGGTCATCAGTATCGCGGTGGTGAACGACCGGCAGGTCCAAGCCGTACTCACCGGCGAGAACGGGGTATTGAGTACCGCCGCGCCGGGCACCGTGGTGGCCGTGCACTCCACCATCGGCGACGAGTCCGCGGTGGAATTCGCCCGCCGCTGCGCCGAACGCGGCGTGTATTTCGTGGACGCCCCGATCAGCGGCGGGGCCGCGGGCGCGAATAGCGGCCGGCTGGCCGTGATGATCGGCGGCAGCGCCGACGCGGTCGCGGCGGTGCGCGAACCGTTCGGCTGCTTCGCCGATCTCGTGGTGCACGCCGGCGAGGTCGGGGCCGGCACCCGCATGAAACTGGCCCGCAATCTGCTGCATTTCATCTCGTTCACCGCTGCCACCGAGGCACAGCGGCTGGCCGAGGCAGCCGGGCTCGATATCACCGCGCTGGGCAAGGTGGTCCGCCACTCCGACGCGGTGACCGGCGGGGCGGGTTCGATCATGCTGCGTGACACCACCGCGCCCATCGAAGAGGGCGATTTCTGGTTGCCGATCCTCACCCATGTCCGGGAACTCGGGGAAAAGGATCTATCCCTGGCGCTCGACCTCGGCGGCCGGGTCGACGCCGAACTCCCCTTGGCCGCGCTGGCACTGGCACGCCTCGGCGAGGGGCTGGGCGTCGGGCGGGGTGCGATCGCCACCGCGCGACAGGGAGCCGACGCGCCGCAAGACGCCCCCACCGCTGAGCGGGACGTCCACTCCACCCCCGCACCGGGGCGTGCCACCATCGCCGCACAGCAGGCCGCTCCGGGGACCCCGGCAGCCGGTGCGCAGAACGACAGTGAGGAATCCGAATAATGGCCGACCCCATCTCTCCCCGACCGTTACCCGCCGCCGAGGCCACCGAGTGGGACCACACCGCCGATGTGGTCGTGGCCGGCTACGGGATCGCCGGTGTCTGCGCCGCGATCGAGGCGGCGCGGGCCGGGTCGAATGTGCTGATCCTGGAACGCACCAGCGGCTGGGGCGGTGCGGCGGCGCTGGCCGGCGGCTTCATCTACCTCGGTGGTGGCACGCCGTTGCAGCAGGCACTCGGTTTCGCGGACAGCCCGGAGAACATGGAGAAGTTCATGGTCGCCGCGCTGGGTCCGGGGGCGGATCGCGCGAAGATCGCCGACTACTGCCGCGGCAGTGTCGAGCACTACGAATGGCTGGTCGCCAACGGTGTGCCCTTCAAGGAGGAATTCTGGGGTGAACCCGGCTGGGAACCCCCGCACGACGAGGGACTGATGTATTCCGGCGGGGAGAACGCGGCCCCGTTCAACACTGTCGCGGACCCCGCCCCACGCGGCCACGTCCCGCAGATGAGCAACAAGCGGACCGGGTCCAAGGGCGGCGGCTACATGCTGATGAAACCGCTGGCCGAAACCGCCGAGAAACTCGGCGTGACCGCCGTTTACGACACCCGCATCCAGCGCCTGATCGTCGACGGCGACCGGGTCGTCGGCGTGGTCGCCAAACAGTACGGCAAGGAACTGAACATCCGGGCCGAGCGCGGGGTCGTCCTGGCCACCGGCAGTTTCGCCTATCACGACCAGATGATCGAGGGGTTCGCGCCGCGGCTCATCGGCCGCCCGGGCGCCGCCATCGAGGAACACGACGGGATCGCCATCCGGATCGCGCAGGCACTCGGCGCCGATCTGGCCCATATGGACGCCACCGAGGTCGCGTTCTTCGGCGATCCGCAGATGATGGCGCGCGGCATCCTGGTGAACGGCCGCGGCCAGCGGTATGTCCCCGAGGACACCTACCCCGGCCGGATCGGGCAGATGACCCTGTTCCACCAGGAGAACCAGGCGTTCCTGATCATCGGCGAGGCGGCCTACGAGGAATCGCTGACCACCGAGACCTCCACCCCGTTCTTCCGCCGGCCGCCGACCTGGGCGGCGGAGACGATCGCCGAACTCGAATCCGATATCGGCCTGCCCGAACTGGCCCTGCAGACCACGGTCGAGTTGTACAACAAGCACGCCGCGAACGGTCAGGACCCGCTGCTGGGCAAGAAAGCGGAGTGGACGAAACCGCTGGAGGGCCCCTTCGCCGCGTTCGATATGCGCGGTTTCACCGCGGGCTTCACCCTGGGCGGTCTGCGTACCGATCTGGATTCCCGGGTGCTGCACGTGAACGGCGAACCCATCCCCGGACTGTTCGCCGCCGGCCGCTGCACCTCCGGTGTCTGCGCGGGCGGATACGCCAGCGGGACCTCGCTGGGTGACGGCAGTTTCTACGGCCGCCGGGCCGGGATTACGGCCGCGAAGAACTGAAACGGTACATTCAGACACATGTCCGAAGGTGAATCCGTCGTCGTAGAGGCGACCCGTCGGCGGCTGTCCGCGAAACAGGCCGATACGGTCGACAAACTGACGAAGGCCGCGGTGGAGGTACTGACCCGCGAGGGGTTCGCGGGAATGACCATCCGCATGGTCGCCGCCGCGGCCGGGGTCGGCACCGCCACCGCGTACACCTATTTCTCGTCGAAGGAACATCTGGTCGCCGAGATCTTCTGGCGGCGGCTGGTGGCGGCGCCCTCACCGGTCAGCGAGGATCCCGATCCCACGGTCCGGGTGGTGGCCGAACTGCGTGCCATCGCCATGCTGGTCGCCGACGACCAGGAGGTCTCCGGCGCGGTCACCAGCGCGTTGCTCGGCCGTGATCCCGATGTGGCCCATCTACGCGCCCGCATCGGCCTGGAGATCCGCACCCGTATCGAGCGCGCACTGGGACAAGACCCGGATCCCGACGTGGTCGTCTCGCTGGAACTGGTCTACGCGGGTGCACTCGTCCGGGCCGGTATGGGCTATGCCTCCTACGCCGATATCGCCGACCTCATCGAGAAATCCGCGCTGTTGATCCTGCGCTGAGCACCGGAGCTTCGAGAAGTGAACAACCGCCCCAAACAGCTCGACTCGGCCTTCGTGCCGACTGTCATCAAGTACATGTCCAAGGTCAACACCTGGGCCTACCGGAAAACCGGCGGCCGGATCGGCGGCACCTGGCGCGTCGGGGCGGGCTTCCGCAAACCGGTGCCCACGCTGCTGCTGGAACACACCGGCCGCAAATCCGGTAAGCAGTTCACGGTGCCGCTGCTGTTCCTGCGCGACGACGCGAACATCATCGTGGTCGCCTCGCAGGGCGGACTGCCGAAGAACCCGCAGTGGTACCACAACCTCGTCGCGCAGCCGGAGACCACCGTGCAGATCGGCAAGGACCGGATTCCGGTGCGGGCCCGCCTCGCCGACGATGCCGAACGCGACCGGCTGTGGCCGAAACTGCTCGAACTGTACGCGGATTTCGACAACTACCAGTCGTGGACCGAACGCCGTATCCCGGTATTCGTGCTGGAGCCCCGCACGACCTGACAGTTCAGGTGTTCTCGGCCGGTCACGCGGTTCGCCGTGGTGACCACAGCGCGGTCGGCTCCGTGCCGGTATCGCCCGAGTCGCCCGTGGGCCGAGAACGCCCGCGGCCCGCGGCGGCGCTCCCGGCCCGGAGCTTCGGCGATCACCTCCCGGCGGAGCGACCCGATTCGGCGACACCCGTGGGGGCATCGCCGAATAGGGGTGTGGCTTCTCAGGCCTGCGCGGGCACATTGGCCCGCTCGGCGCCGAGAGTGGTGTCGGGTCCGTGCCCGGTGTGGACCACCGTCTGCTCTGGTAGCGCGAACAGTCGCTCGTTGATGGAGGCGAGGATGGTCGGGTAGTCGGAATAGGACCGGCCGGTCGCGCCCGGTCCGCCTTCGAACAACGTATCGCCGCTGAACACCTCGCCGCTCGCACCGAAGTACAGACAGCACGACCCCGGTGAGTGGCCCGGCGTGTGCAGGACCCGTAGTTCCGCGCCACCGACCCGGAACACCTCGCCGTCGGCCAGCGGCCGGTACTCCACGCCGGGATGGGTCTGCTGCCAGAGCACATCGTCGTCGGGATGCAAGAAGATCGGCGCACCGGTCGCCGCCGACAAGGTGGGCGCCACGGTGACGTGGTCGTTGTGCGCGTGCGTGCACACCACGGCGGTCACTCGGCGTCCGGCCACGGCGGCGAGAATCGGCTGCGCGTCGTGCGCGGCGTCGATGATCAGCACTTCGTCGTCGTCGCCGACGAGCCAGATATTGTTCGCCACATCCCAGCAGCCGCCGTCGAGGCAGAACTGCCCCTCGGTGACGATCCGTTCGACCCGGGCCGTCACAGGACCACCACCGAGCGCAGGACCTGCCCACCGTGCATGGTGTGGAAGGCCTGCTCCACCGCGTCCAGCCCGATCCGCTCGGTCACGAACCTGTCCAGCGGCAACCGGCCCTGCCGGTAGAGGTCGATCAGCATCGGGAAATCGCGTTCCGGCAGGCAGTCCCCGTACCAGGACGATTTCAGCGCGCCACCGCGGCTGAAGAAATCGATGAGCGGCATCTCCAGCGTCATATCGGGGGTCGGCACCCCGACCAGCACCACGGTGCCGGCCAGATCGCGCGCGTAGAACGCCTGCTGCCAGGTCTCCGGGCGGCCGACCGCGTCGATTACCACATCGGCACCGAATCCGCCGGTGAGGTCCTGGATTCCGGCGACCACGTCGGTGGTGGACGCGTCGATGGTGTGGGTCGCGCCGAGTTCGCGCGCCCAGTCGAGTTTCCGGGCGTCGGTGTCCACCGCGATGATGGTGCCCGCGCCGGCCAGCCGGGCACCGGCGATCGCCGCGTCCCCGACTCCACCGCAGCCCAGTACCGCCACCGAATCGCCGCGGCCGACATTTCCGGTGTTCACCGCCGCGCCCAGACCCGCCATCACACCGCAGCCCAGCAGGCCGGCCACCGCCGGATCGGTCGCCGGATCGACCTTGGTGCACTGTCCTTCGTGGACCAGGGTCTTGTCGGCGAAGGCGCCGATACCGAGTGCCGGGGTGAGTTCGGTGCCGTCCTCGAGCGTCATGGGCACACCGGCGTTGAAAGTATCGAAGCAGTACCAGGGGCGGCCGCGCCGACACGCACGGCACTGGCCGCAGACCGCCCGCCAGTTCAGCACGACGAAATCACCCGGTTCCACATGGGTGACCGCCGAACCCACCGTTTCCACCACACCCGCGGCCTCGTGACCCAGCAGGAACGGGAACTCGTCGTTGATCCCGCCCTCGCGGTAGGTGAGGTCGGTGTGGCAGACCCCGCACGCCTGGATCCGTACCACCACATCCCGGGGGCCGGGATCGGGTATCACGATCGGGACCAACTCGACCGGGGCACCGGCACTGCGGGCGATGACACCTCGAACCTGCTGGGGCACAGCATCTCCTCTCGGGCGGTAATGCGACGATGCACGACAGCGCATACGTTATCCGCCCACACGCCGCACGGGCAGCGCCCCCGCGGAGGGCGGGCCGTCTCCGGCAACGAACGGCGCCCCGGAACGCGGTGTGGCGGCGCACCCGCCGGGCACACCGCCACATCGTCGGCGAACGCTCAGAGAACTCCCCAGGCCTGCAGCAGATAGGTCACATTGGCGGCGATGGACGTGACGAGATTCGCCAGATTCAGGGCCGCGGACCCGGCTTCGATCATGTTCCACTCTTCTTTCTGATCCGACCCGACCGGAGCCCAAAGTACCGACGTAACCGAAGCCGGGCAAACGCGCGATCAGCCGGAAATCGGGCCACGAGGGATCGAATCGGCGAGTGAACAGCTGGCCGGAAAGGGGATCGGACACGAGTCCCACCCAGTGCGCAATCGCCGGCCCCGGGCCACACGAACGCTCGGATCGGGATCGTCGAGGAACGCAGCGCGGCCGCCGGCTCAGCCGGCGATACCCGCCTCGGGTTCGGGACCGGGCCCATCGGCCCGCAGCTTCAGCAGGGTCAGTCCCGCGGTGCACGCCAGAATGAGACCGATCACGGTGATGATCACCTGCAGGGTCCCGATCCCGAAGGCCGCCGCACCCAGCCCTCCGGCGAAAACCAGCCAGCCCAGCACTCTGCCCACTGTCGCACCCGTACCACGCGATTCAGGATCCGCCGGCTCCGGAGCCTCCGCCGCAGCGGATTCCTCCGCCGCGCCCGGCAGGTCGGTGGTGGTCTGGTCTCCCATCATCTACTCCTCGATGGCGCCGATCCGGAAATCGTTGCGCGCCTACCACTTCAGTGCATAGTCACCGAGACTCCGGCGTCTCATGCGTCACTTCAGCAACATACGCTACGACCACAACCGAAGATTGTTACGCGACACAAGCCCGCGACACGCGGCTGATATCAATTCGATACCTGAACCGTACCCTTTCTCGACCGTTCTACACGCGGCAACCAGGGGACCAGCAGATGGGGGTCTAGTTCTCCGCGGCGCGCTGAATTAAGGTTGGGCCACTGACATATCACAGGAGCGTCACCGATGGAGAGCAAAACGAAGGTCGCCGGACCCCTGGCGGCCGCCGGGGCGGTTTCCCTCGGGCTGGTGCTCATCGGCGCGTGCGGAATCGGTCATGAGGACACTTACATACCGCCGCCCCCGATCCGCTCCGGCCCGCAGGCCGCGGAACCGGCGGGGTTCACCGGCGAGCCCGCCACCGGTGTCGCGAAAGTGCTGATACCGCCGTCCCCGTCGTGGCGGATGGCCCCGGAGCCGCCGCCCCGGCGGACCCTCCCGCCGGAGTACCAGATCTCCGTCACCTCGTCCGCGGGTCCGGGCGCCGACCCCACCGCCGGCGAGACCACCCGCCGGATCACCCTGTCCGCCACCCCGGATCCGACCGACCCGGCCGAGCCCGGCTGGACCACCGCCTCGCTGCCGAGTCCGCCGCTGGAGCCGGCCCACACCGAGTCCCCGATTCCCGCACCGGCTCCGGACACGACCGTGGTGATCGCCCCGGTTCCGCCCGAAGCCGAAGCCCGGCCGCCCGCCGAACCCCCGGTCACACCATCCAGCGACCCCCCGGCGCCGCCCCCCGCCGAACCTCCGGCCGCGGTGCCGGCCGAACCTCCGGCCGCGGTGGACGAGCCGGGGTCCCCGGAAACGGATACGGCGGAAAGCGTCCCGGCGGAGTCGACGCCCACGCGGGTCCCCGTCGCACCCCGGGTCGCCGCACCCACGACCGGCGACTCGACCACACCGGATTCCACCGAAGAGCCGCTCCTGCCCACCCCGACCGTCACCGTCGCACCCGGTAACTGACCCGATCCCGGTACTCAGTGTTCGGCGTAGGCGACCGACCGCTGGGCGGCGGCGACCATGGGCCGCAGGGCATTGGTGAAACCTTCGGCGCCCACCGGGGCGATCTCGACATCCTTGCCGGTATGGACCGCGTAGCGGCCGTCGCCGGTGATATCCACCCAGCACAGCACGCCGAACGGGGCCGGCCCGGTGTTCCGGTGTACCGACACCACGATCTGGCCGATACCGTCGCGGGGTAGTTTGAGCCGCTTACGGATCCGGGTCGCCGCGGTGGGCCCGGACACCGGGACGGTGACCCGGTCCCGGCCGTCCTCGACAACCTCGCTGCGCGCCGCGCGCAATCGCCCTCCGGTCCCGGCGGCCACGGCCGGCAGCGCCGCGATCACCCGCACCGGTAACGAGGTAGCGGTGCCGGCGGTGATCCGCAGGTCGCCACCCCGGTCCGGCTGCGGGCCCGGCCGCTGGGTGGCGACCACTCCGATCCGGCCCGCCGACGCGCCGAGTATCCGCACGGCCGGGGCCCGGTCACCGTCCTGGGCGAACGTCGCCACGCTGACCTCGGGACCGGCCAGCACCCGTAGCGCCGCCTCCAGGTCGGCGTCGAGAGTGCTGTCGCACCACTGCCGTAGGGCGGGTAGCTGGGCGGTGCGCTCGACGGAATCGCGAGCCGACAGGCGCACCGCCAGCGGATAGGGAATACGGTCGCCGACGGTCCGTTCCCACGCCAGCGCGAACTGATCCGGAGTGAGGAGCCAGTTCACTCCTCTTCCGTCCACTCACCCAGCACCGGCGGAGTGGTGGGATCCAGGGCGCCGATCAACTGCCCGGCCGGTTCGCCGGGTTCCAGATAGGTGAGTTCCTCGTCGGCGAAGTGGAGATCGTCCTCGGCCGGAGCGGTCCGCTCGGGGCGCGGCGCCACCGGGGTGCCTGATCGGACCGTATCGGCCGCCATGGCGCCGCCCATCAGACCGCCGATCGCGCCCGCGCCCATCCCGGTGACCGCCTCGCCGCCCGCGGACCGCTGCTGTTCGTCCCGGGAACGTTCCTGGTCGCCGGTCGAACCCGCCGCGCGGACCGGGGCGGCGAACAGCGGGACACCCGTCGCCGGACTCGCCGGCGCGGGCCCGGCGGTGACCGGTGCCGCCGCGGTCGCGATGGCGGACGCGGCGACCTGGTGGGTAGCCGCCGCGGTCGTGCTGTCGGGGCCGGAGCCGGCCGCAGCGAGGTTCGTTGCATCGGGCCGGACACCGGAGACCGTGACCGCCGGCGTCCCCGGCTCGCCCGGGGTCGCGGCTTCGGACGACGCCGGAACCGGCTGCCGGTCACCCACCGTCGTCGGCACGGGTTCGGAGTGCGACCGCTGTCCCGCCGCGGTTTCCGGGCTCGGCACCGCGGACGCGGCCGGGGCCGCTCCGCCCGGCGTCTCGGCGCCCGGCAGCGCGTCCGGGAGATCGGGGAATGCGGGCACCTGGGCGCCGGTCGGGACGAAGGCACCGATGTAGACGCTGTCCATCACCCGCACCACCTCGGCGCGATCGTCGTCGGCGGTCCGCTGCACGGCGATATTGCCGGTGGCCGCATGCGGGTCCAGCAGCGCCGCCGCGAGATCCGGTTCGGCGCCCGAGGGTTCGGGGATCGCGGCGCGCAATGTTTCCGCGGCGTCCCCGGCACGGCCGAGCCGCTGCCCGACGTCGGCGAGCACATCGGCGAGATGCCGCCCGGCGGCCTCGAAATCACGAACCGCGGCCGCGGCCGGACCGGCCGCCGACCCGCGCCAGCCGTCGGCGATGGCGCCTCGGATCTCGGTATGCGCCTGTGCCACCGCGTCGGTGAGACCGGTCGCCGCACTCTGCCAGGCCTGGCCGCCGGTCTGCAGCATCGACGGGTTCATGGCGGCCACCCCGGCGTATATCTGCCGGTGGGTGAGATTGTCGAATACTTCCACGGTGGGTGCGTACTCGGGATCGACGCGGTAGTGCACACCGCGCGCCCCGGCGCGGGGTAGTTCACGCACCGGAAACCCCCGTCGGTTCGGCGGTCCCGAGCGCCGCGGCGGTCTCGGTATCGGATTCGCGATAGGCCGCCGCGGCGGCCCGGAAGGTGTGCGCGAGCTGCCGGGCGGTATCGGAGTATCGGCGCAGTGCCGCGATCGCCTCGGTGGCCTTGCCCTCGAATCCGGAGCGCAGTGCCGCACCCGAGTCGAAGCCCCCGAAACCCGGCAGCGACACCGCCGCCGACAACGTATCGATCTGGGCGTCCACCTGGTCGGCGAGTTGTTCGTAGCGCACCGCGCACTGTTCCGGCGCGCCCTCGGCCACCAGGACGCCGTCGATCCACAGCTGTCCGTCTTCGACGGCGGAATCGAGCGTGGTGATCGCGTTCGGCTGCATCGTGTCCCCCTTCCTGCTCCGCTGTCACACAGCGGATTTCACGGTCGTCGCACCGGCCCCGCGACGATCTCCTGCGTCCACTGCACGATATCGGCCGTCACCCGGGCGCGCACCCGCTCGTGCAGCAGATCGTGTCCGGCATCGGCATATTCGCGCAGTTCCACCGCTTCGCGCCGGCGCGCCCACACCCGGACCGGGTCGATCGGCGCCCGGCGGTCGTCCACCCCGTGGACGACCAGGACCGGTGGGAGCCGCGGCCCGGGATCGTCGAGGGCGCGCGTCGGAGTACCACACAGCACCAGCCCCACCGGCGCATCGGCGGGTATCGCCGGGTTCGCCGCGACGGCGGGGTCCAGGGCCGGCGGGGTGGCACCCAATGCGGCGAGCGCGGTGATCGCGCCGAGCGAATGCCCCATCAACGTGAGCGGGAGTTCCGGGGCCTGCGTCCGTGCCAGGTCGAAGAGCGCGGCCGCGTCCGCGACGAGTTCGGAGAGGACCGGGCGGGCTCCGGGATCGCCTTCACTGAGCCCCTGCCCCGCCGGGTCGAGCGTCCAGACCGTTATACCCGCCTCGTTCAACTGCCGGGCGAACTCGTGGTAATGCCCGCTGTGCTGACCGGTGCCCGGCAGCAACACCAGGCCGGTCGCGGCCCCGTCGACCGCTCGGTTCCGATAGTGCAGGCGGCCGCGCACGCCGTCGAAGAAACCCATGGCCGGATTCTGGCAAAGAATGACAGGCCGTTGGGGGGCCACGATCCGCCGGCGGTGGCCATCCCGTCCGCGCTACCGCGGACCGTACCGCTCGCGCCGGTGGGTCAGGCCGGGGCGGGCGCAGGCGCCGGTTCCGGCACAGGCGCAGGTGCGGGGGCCGGGGCGCCCGGTTCCGCGGGGGCGGACTGCGGCGCCGGAGCGGGGGCCGGGGCGGGCGCATCGGGCACCGGGAACATGCCGACCGTGGGCGTCATCACACAGAGCGCGTCCGGATAGTTGATGGTGCCCCACATGGACGCGAGGACGGTACCCGGACCGCTGTCCACGGTCCGGGACAGCGACGGGGTGCCGAACTCGGTGAGATCGTCGAGCATATCGAGACCGCTGCGCCCGTTGTTGATATTGATCCAGGCGACCACGAGGCCGGAAGCCTGCGGGAGGCCGGGGTGGCCGGGGGTGGCATGGAAGGTCAGGGTGCCGGGGGTGCCGCTGATGTTGGCGCTGGGACCGTTGGCGGTGCCGGCCGCGATGATGGTCGTGATCGGGCCGTTGCTACCGCAGCCGAAGGTGGGCGCCGCGTAGACGAAGGGTGTGTACAGACCGATGGTGCTGATGTGGTTGGCCGCGACGAAGTCGGCATAGCGATCCAGCGCGTCCACACCGGCGCGGGTTTCCGGTTTGTCGGCGGTCTGCTCGGTGAGCGCCTGCATCGCCGCTTCGGCCGGGGTGGGCGCGGGTGCCGCGGCCGCCGGTGTGCAGGCGAGCACTGCGCTGATACCGAGAGCGGCTGCCGTGGCCGCGGTGCGCGCGACAATTTTGTTGTGCACTGCTGACTCCCTACATCCGATCGGGGCGATGGTGCCGGATCGGGCCGGCGACCCCCCGCCCACCGCAGCAAAGTACCAGGCCCGTCCGGTTGCCGCCCGGTCACACTCCGCTCTCGTCCGCCGTGATCGACCGTGCGCTCCCGGCATATGTGATGCACTCGACACGGCAGGATCGGGGAGGGGTGTAAATTCTATGCGGGACAATCGAGACATATTTGGAGATGTGTATGAAATTAACTCTGTCTCCCGACGAGGTCGCCTTCCGTGACGAGCTGCGGAAGATCTACACCACCGCGATCCCGGCCGAGATCCGGGAACGCGTGAAGTACGGTCACGAGCTGTCTCGCGAGGACGTCGTGACCTCCCACCGGATCCTCAACGAGCACGGCCTGGCCGTACCGAACTGGCCGGTCGAATGGGGCGGCAAGGACTGGTCTCCGATGCAGCGGCATCTATGGCAGGACGAGATGCAGCTCGCCAGCGTGCCGGACCCACTGACCTTCAACGCCACCATGGTCGGCCCGGTCATTGCGCAGTTCGGCTCCGAGGAACTCAAGAAGCGTTTCCTGCCGGCCACCGCCAACCTCGACATCTGGTGGTGCCAGGGCTTCTCCGAACCCGACGCCGGTTCGGACCTGGCCTCGCTGCGCACCACCGCCGTGCGCGACGGTGACTCCTACATCGTCAACGGCCAGAAGATCTGGACCACCCTCGCCCAGTGGGCCGACTGGATCTTCTGTCTGGTCCGCACCGACCCGAACGCCCCGAAGAAGCAGGCCGGGATCTCCTTCCTGCTCTTCGACGTGAAATCGCCCGGTGTCACCATCCGGCCGATCAAACTCATCGACGGCGGGTACGAGGTCAACGAGGTCTTCTTCGAGAACGTCCGCGTTCCGGCCGACCAGCTGGTCGGCGAGGAGAACATGGGCTGGACCTACGCCAAGTTCCTGCTCGGCAACGAGCGCACCGGGATCACCGCCGTCGCCCGCACCAAGGTGCGGATCGGCGTGGCCAAGGAATACGCGGCCGCCACCAGATCGGGTTCCGGAACCCTGCTCGAAGACCCGCTGTTCGCGGCACGTATCGCCGAACTGGAGAACGAGCTACTCGCGCTGGAACTCACCCAGTTGCGGGTGGTGTCGAACTCGACCGAGGGCAAACCCAACCCCGCGTCGTCGGTGCTGAAAATGCGCGGTTCGGAACTGCAGCAGGCCGCCACCGAGCTGCTGCTCGATATCGCCGGCCCCGACGCGCTGCCGGTACACGCCACGGATATCGCCTCGCCGGAATGGGCGCAGCGCTCGGGTCCGAGCTACCTCAACTACCGCAAGACAACCATCTACGGAGGTTCCAGCGAGGTGCAGCGCACCATCATCGCCTCCTCGATCCTCGGATTGTGAGGTCAGGTAATGGATTTCGATCTCACCGATGAACAGGCCCTGCTCCGCGATACGGTGCGCGACCTGCTGAATCGCAATTACAACCCGGAATCCCGGCTGGAGGTCATCGGTACCGACCTCGGCTGGAACCGACAGGTCTGGAATCAGCTCGCCGAACTGGGCGTGCTCGGCCTGAGCTTCGCCGAAGAGGACGGCGGTATGGAGGCGGGCCCGGTGGAGACCATGCTGGTGCTCGAGGAGATCGGGCGGCGGCTGGCGCCGGAACCGCTGCTCGACGCGGTCCTGGTGCCGGGTGGGCTGATCGGCACGGTGGGCACGCCCGACCAGCGCCGGCGTGTCCTGCCCGAGGTCGCCGCCGGGTCGAAACTGCTGGCCTTCGCGCACGGGGAACCCGGCACCCGCTGGCCCGACCACGCGATCGCCACCACGGCCACCGCCCAGGGCGAGGGCTACACGCTCAGCGGCACCAAGAACCCGGTACCGCACGGCGACTGCGCCGACGAGCTGGTGGTCAGCGCGACCCTGCCCGACGGCGGCCTGGGCCTGTTCCTGGTCGCCGCCGACGCCACCGGGGTAACCCGCACCTCCTACGCGACGGTCGACGGCCTGCGCGGCGCCCAGATCGTCCTCGACGGCGCGGCCGCCGAACTGCTCGGTACCGGAGGCGATGCCACGAGCGCCGTGGACGAGGTGCTCGCCCGGGCCCAGGCCGGGTTGTGCGCGGAAGCGATCGGGGCGATGGCGGAGTCGCTACGGCTGACCACCGACTACCTGAAAACCCGTAAACAGTTCGGTGTCACGCTGTCGAAGTTCCAGACCCTCACCCAGCGCGCCGCGAACATGTACGTCTCGCTCGAACTGGCCCGCAGTATGAGCTACTACCTCACCGCGTCGCTGGTCGACGACGCCGGGAACCGGGTCATCGCATCCCGGGCACGGTTGCAGGTCAGCCGGTCGGCGAGGCATATCGGCCAGGAAGCGATCCAGATGCACGGCGGGATCGGCGTCACCTCCGAGTACCCGGTGAGCCACTACGTGGCCCGGCTCACGGCCATCGAGCGCACGCTCGGTAGCTCGCTGGAGCACCTGCGGGTGCTGACCGCGCAGGTCGCCGACTACGCCCAGCCGGAGCTGTAACCCGGCCTGCCCGGCTCCGGACGTCCGGTACCGTTCACCGGGCGTCCGGCCGGAGCAACTCGGTCACCTCGGCGTCGTCGAGCTGGTGGAAATCGCGGTAGGCCCCGCCCACCCCGGCCAGCGCCGACGGCGCCTGCGGGCACACCACCTCGTCGGCTTCGGCGCGGATCCGGTCGAGCGCCTCGGGCGCCGATACCGGTACCGCGACCACGATCCGCCGCGGCTGCCGGGCCCGGGCCACCCGGCAGGCCACGACCATGGTCGCCCCTGTGGCCACCCCGTCGTCGACGATCACCACGGTCCGGTCCCGTAGCGGGATCGGCGGGACTTCACCGCGCCAGACGAGGCGGCGGCGGTCCAGTTCGGCGCGCTCGGCCGCCTCGATCGCCTCGATCCGCGCCCGGTCCAGTCCGGTCTGGCGCAGTACATCGGCATTGAGCACCCGCGCGCCCTCCTCGCCGATCGCGCCCGCCGCGAGCTCCGGCTGCCAGGGCACCCCGAGCTTGCGGACCAGCAGGATATCGAGATCGCCGCCGACGATATCGCGAACCGCCGCCGCCACCGGGACCCCGCCGCGGGGCAGTCCGAGCACCAGCGGGTGCTCCGCACGCAGGTGCGTCAGTTCGCTTCCCAGTGCGCGCCCGGCGGTGAGACGGTCGGCGTAGAGCATTACCTGTCGACGCTACTCGCTTCCGGCGCGGTGACCACGAATCTCCGCAGCGCAAGACTCGGGTTGGTCCGCCGGACCCGGTCCACCAGGCCGGACTCCAGCTCCGCGACGGCGATACCGGGCGCGTCGGCCAGTTCGGCCAGCACCCGGCCCGCGGGGTCGACGATCATCGAGGCACCGGCACCGCGCGGCCCGCACTGGTCGGCACCGGCCACATACACCGTGTTCTCGATGGCTCGGGCCCGCAGGAGCGTGGTCCACTGATCGACCTTGCCCGGTCCGGGGATCCACTGCGCGGGCAACAGCAGGACCTGCGCGCCGGACACGGCCAGTCGCCGGAACCCCTCCGGGAAGCGGAGATCGAAACAGGTCTGCAGTCCGAAGGTGAGTCCGTCGGCGGTGAACAGTGCCGGTTCGTCCAGCGGTCCGGGCGCCACCACCTCCGATTCGCGCTGACCGAACGCGTCGTAGAGGTGCACCTTGCGGTAGTGCGTGCGCAGGGAGCCGTCGGGACCGAGCACGACCAGAGTGTTGTGGATCCGCTCGTCACCGGGCGGGGCCGTCTCCACCATCCCGGCGACCAGGTACACCCCGGTCTCGACGGCCAGTTCCGACAAGGCGGTGACATACGGGCCGTCGAGCGGTTGCGCGGCGGCCAGGGCCCGCTCGTCGAGCCGGCCGAGCGCGAACATCGAATACTCGGGAGCCACCACGATCCGGGCGCCCTGCTCGGCCGCTGCCCGCACCTGCGCGGTGAGTGCGGCGAGATTGGCCTCGATATCGGTATGCGGTGCGAACTGCACGACCGCGAGAACCGTCGTACCGGCGTGCGGAGGGTCGGAGAGCTCGGTGGGGGCGGCGTTCATGCTGACACCGTATGGGCCGGTGGGCCGGACGACCAGGCCGTACCAGTAAACTCCTGGTCAATGAGCACCAATGAGGGCGACGACAACCTGGGCGAGAACCCCGGGGAGACCGAACCCGAAACCGCCGGACCGTCCTTCGCAGATCTCGGTATCGATGACCGCATCCTTTCGGCCATCGCCGACGTCGGCTACGAATCGCCCTCCCCCATCCAGGCCGCGACCATCCCGCCGCTGTTGGCGGGCACGGATGTGGTCGGTCTGGCACAGACCGGTACCGGTAAGACGGCGGCCTTCGCGATCCCCATCCTGATGGGCCTGCTGCAGGAGCATCCCGCCGGCAAACAGCCGGCCGCGCTGGTGCTCGCGCCCACCCGGGAACTGGCGATCCAGGTCGCCGAGGCGTTCGGCCGCTACGCCACACATATGCCGGGCACCCATGTCCTGCCGATCTACGGCGGCCAGAGCTACGGGGTCCAGCTGTCCGGTCTCCGGCGCGGCGCCCAGGTGGTGGTGGGCACCCCGGGCCGGGTGATCGATCATCTGGAAAAGGGCACCCTGGACCTGTCGAAGCTGCGCTATCTGGTGCTCGACGAGGCCGACGAGATGCTGAAGATGGGGTTCCAGGAGGATGTGGAACGCATCCTCGCCGACACCCCGGCCGAGAAGCAGGTGGCGCTGTTCTCCGCCACCATGCCCGCGGCGATCCGCAAGATCTCCAAGCAGTACCTGCGCGAGCCGGTCGAAATCACGGTCAAGGCCAAGACCAGCACCGCCACCAATATCGCCCAACGCTGGGTGTTGGTATCGCATCAGCGCAAACTCGACGCGCTGACCAGGATCCTCGAGGTGGAGTCCTTCGAGGCCATGATCATTTTCGTGCGTACCAAACAGGCCACCGAGGAATTGGCCGAGAAACTGCGCGCCCGCGGTTTCTCCGCCGCGGCCATCAACGGCGATATCGCCCAGGCCCAGCGGGAACGGACCATCGGTCAGCTGAAAGCGGGCACACTCGACATCCTGGTCGCCACCGATGTCGCCGCCCGCGGGCTCGATGTGGACCGGATCTCCCATGTCGTGAACTACGACATCCCGCACGACACCGAATCCTATGTGCACCGCATCGGCCGGACCGGCCGCGCGGGTCGTAGCGGCGAGGCGCTGCTGTTCGTCGCCCCGCGCGAACGCCATCTGCTCAAATCCATCGAACGCGCCACCCGGCATCCGCTGACCGAGATGCAGCTGCCCAGCGTCGACGATGTGAACGCCCAGCGGGTCGCGAAGTTCGGCGACGCCATCACCGAGAATCTCAGCTCGGACAATCTCGCGCTGTTCCGCAAACTGATCGAGGACTACGAGCAGGAGCACAACACCCCGCTGGCCGATATCGCGGCCGCGCTGGCGGTGGCGGCGCACGACGGGGACAGCTTCTTCCTCGAACCCGAACCGGAGCCGGTGGAGCGGCCGCGGCGCGAACGGGCGCCGCGCCGGTTCGAGGAAGGCGGCTTCGAGGAACGTCGCGGTGCGTCCCGGCATCGCGCGACCGGCGCGGAGTTGGCCACGTACCGCATCAGCGTGGGCAAACGGCACCGGGTGGTGCCCGGCGCGATCGTCGGCGCCATCGCCAACGAGGGCGGCCTGCGGCGCAGCGATTTCGGGCATATCAGTATCCGGCCGGACCACAGCCTGGTGGAACTGCCCGCCCAGCTGCCGCCGGAGACCCTGGAGGCATTGCGCAGCACCCGCATCAGCGGTGTATTGATCCAGCTGCAGCTCGACCAGGGCCCGCCCGGGCATCGCTTCATCGGCCGCGGCCCCCGGCGCGACGGCCCGAAGCGTCAGGATCGCCGGAAACCGCGTTCCTGACGCGACGGCCCGTTCCACCAGGTCGGACCCGATGGCTACAGTGGGGCCCGTCCGGCCCGCGCGCGAGCGCCGGCCGGAGTGGCACTGGGCGCAGGAGGGCCGTCGTTGTTCGTTGTCGGTGATCGGGTGGTGTACGGCGCCGCGGATCTGGTGCGCGCCGCGCGCTGCGAATTCGCGCTGCTGCGCGCGCTCGACGCCGAACTGGGCACCGTGGGCCCGCTCCCCGATGGTGACAACGGGTACGCGACAGCCGATCACGCGCGCGACGGCCACGCGATCACGGCAATCGACCGGGTGCTCGGTGATATCCGGCAGCGATACACGAGTGCGCTGATCGAGATCCCCCGGCCGGGAGTGTCGCCCGATGCGCTCGCGGCGCTGTCCACGGCGCACACCGAAACCCTCGCCGCCCTCGACTCCGGCGCACCGGCGGTGCGCGATCCGCTCATCTCCGACGGGGAGGTGTTCGCCTCCGCCGATCTGCTGACCCGCACCGCCGACGGTATCCGGCTGCACGGCGTCGATACCGACGGTTCGGGACCGGTCGCCACGGCGCTGCGGATCACCGTCGCCGCGGCGCTGTTCGAGCAACGATCGGTCCGGGTCGCCCCGCAACTGTCGGTCCACTCGGAAACCGGCAGCCACCACGTCGAGCTCTCCGACACCCGGCCGGTGTATTCGGCCCGGCGACAACGGGTCACCGAGATCCTGGCCGAGCATTCCAGCGAACTGCTGCCGGTGCAGTGGGGCGATCCGCGCTTCCGCGCCTGCCACCGGTGCGCCGTCTGCCGCGCCGCCCGCGCCGAGGCCCGGGATCTGCTGCTGGTCGCCGGAATGGATCTGCCCACGCGGGCCGCTCTGCGCGCGGCCGGTGTCGCCACCATCGACCGGCTCACCACCCGTACCGTCGCCACCCCGGAGATACCCCCGCGCCTGCTGACCCGGTTGCGCACCCAGGCCTTCGTCCAGCTGCGCCAGGAACATTCCGGCCGCGGCGAATACGTCACCGCCGACCCGTCCGCCCTCGATATGCTGCCCGCCGCCACCCCCGGCGACCTCGCACTCGACGTCGACGAGGTCGCCCCGGGCCGGTTACGGATCGAGATCGCCGCCCGCGATACCGTCCGCCTGACCCGTGAGATCCCGCTCGAATCCCCCGGGGTCACGCTCACGCGACGGCACGAACTGCGCGCCGTGGGGCGCCGGGCCTTCACCGATATCCTCGCCGCGCTCACCGAACCGCTGCTGGCCGAGCCCGATCTGCACATCTACCACTACACCGCCGCCGCCCGGACATTTCTGTTACACACCGCCGCCCGGCTCGGCTTCGGCGAGGAAACCGTGGACGTGCTGCTGCGGGCGGGCACCCTGGTGGACCTGTATCCGATATTCCGGGGCGCTTTCGTCGCCGGATCGCAGACCTACGCGCTGCCCGCCGTCGCCGCGGTGCTCGACGGCACCCCGGCGGATCCCGGGGCCCGTACCGTGCTGCGGCTCGCGGACCGGTTACGCGCACAGATGGGCGTTCCGCCGGTCGGGCACGTCCAGACGCTGGACCGCCTGCTGCGTGAAACGCCCTCGGCGCAACCCTCGTCCACCGAGGCCGCCCTGGCCGAATTCGCCGCGCGGCGCCCGGACGTGGAGACGGAGGACCCGGCGGAACCGCACCGGGTCGCCGCACTGACCTCCGCGCTGCTCGGCTATCACCGCCGGGAACAGCAGACGGCCTGGTGGGCGCATATCGACCGGTTGACCCATCCGCCGGCCGACTGGGCCGCCGCACCCGGGGTCATGGTGGCCGATTCGGCCGCGGTCGATACGAAATGGCATATCGGTCCCGGTGATACGGTGCGCCGCTTCCTGCGGATCACCGGCCGGCTGGCCGGTCCGGGCCTCGCGCCGGGCACCACGGTCTGCGTGGTCTACGAACCCGCGGGACGCGCGCCGCGGGCCGTCCGTACCTGCGGGAAGGCCACGGTTCTCGGCTGTGCGGTGGACACCGATTTCGCCGATACCGTGCGCCTGGAGGAGACCCTGGCGCCCGGGGCCGAACCGCACGACGAACTGCCGGTCGCGCTGGCACCGGCACTGCCGGACCCGCCCGTCGCCGCGGCGGACGCGGTAGAGGATATCGGCCGGCAGCTGCTCGTCTCGCTGCCCGCGATCCCCGCGTCGCCGCTGTTCGACCTGCTGACCCGCCGCCCACCCCGCCTCGGCGCCACCGCCCCGGGCACCGCCGGGTCGCAGCTACCGCCCGCCGGGGAAGACCCGCGGGCCGCGATCTCCGCGGCGCTGCGCGACTTGGATCGTTCGTATCTCGCGGTGCAGGCTCCCACCGGAACCGGCCGGACCGCCGTCCTGGCCGATGTGCTGGCCGCGCTGGTCGCCGGAGACAACTGGCGGATCGGTATCGTCGCGCCGACCGTCGCGCCGGTCGAGAATCTGCTCGACGCGGTGGTGCGCGCGGGTGTGCTGCCCGAGCTGGTCGCCAAGAGCGACTCGGTGGCCGTGGCTCCCGAATGGCTGATCCTCGAAGCCGACCGCTATCCCCGGTTCCTGGCGAACGCGATCCGCGGCTGCGTGGTGGGCGGCACCCCCGCCGACTTCACCGACCCGCTACGGATCCCGCGTGATTCGCTGGACCTCCTGGTGATCGCCGACGCGAACGCCTTCCCACTGGCGACCACGGCCGCGGTCTCGGTGAGTGCCCGCAATCTGCTGCTCACCGGTGACCCGGCCGCCCGGTACGATCCCGATCCGGGCCCGCATCCGGAACCGGTGCGCACACCGGCCCTCACCTGGCCGAGTTCCGGTCACGTGACACTGCCGTCCACCCATGGATATTTCCTGGGCCGGACCCGGCGCCTGCATCCGCGGTTGAGCGAGGCGCTGTCACCGCTCTACTTCGACGGCCGGTTGCGGGCGTATCCGCCGCCCGCCGAGCCGTTCGCCGATGCCGTCGAGCCCGGAATCATTACGGTGCCGGTGGAGCACCACGGCGACAGCACGGCCTCCGACGCCGAAGCCCGCGAGGTCCTGCACCAGATCCGGAACCTGCTGGGACAGCGATGGGATGACGGCACCGGGCCCCGGCTCCTGCAACCGCACGACATTGTCGTGGTGTCCCCGTACCGTGCTCAGGTGAGCCGGATCCGGAGCCTGCTGGCGCGGGCGCGGTTCGAGGAAGTATTGGTGGGCACCCCGGATCTGCTCCGCGGACGAGAGGCGGCGGTGGTCCTGCTCTCCCTGGCGGCGTCGAGCCCCGAGGATTCGCCGATCACCGTCGGTGCGCTGCTGTCGCCCGCACTGGTACACGATGCGGTGGGCCGGGCCCGCCGGCGCGCGGTGATCGTACGTTCCCCGCTACTCACCGAATTCCTGCCGGAGACGCTCGATGAATTGGCGAGTATTTCCCGGTTCGTGCGATTGGAGAACCGATAGGTATTCACGGACCGATTCATCCTGCTGGGACAGTCGGTGCCGTTACCCGGAATTACTCGGCCCGAGAGGAATTACCGCCGAATATGGGCCACGCCGAATTCGTGTCGGCCTCATCCGAAACATTTACCTTCACCACGATATGTGGGCACCGCCGCGCGCGAGCCGTCACCGTCCACCAGATACAACCGGTCGAACCGTTCACACAGCTCACCGGCCTTGGCATGCCGGAACCACACCCGGTCCCCGATCGACAGATCCGCGGCGCCGGCCAGCGGCGTCTGCACCTCGCCCGCCCCTTCCGTACCGAGCAGCCGTAATCCCTTCGGCCACACCGGTTCGGGCACCCGCGTCGCCCCCGCCGGCCCGGATGCGATATATCCCCCGGCGAAAACCGTAACCATTCCGGGCGCCGGCCGGCGCAGTACCGGTAACGCGAAAAACATTGCGGGCCTTGGACGGAACGATCGATATCCGTCGAACAGCGTCGGTACGTACAGGCCCGATCCTGCGGTGATCTCGGTGACGCCCGGTGCGGCGGCGGATAATTCGATCGAACCGGTACCGCCGCTGTTGACGATCTCGAGCGGACCGGTCACCGCGTTTACGGCGTCCAGCACCGCGCCGCGGCGGCGGCCGATCTCCCGAGCGGAGGCCTTCTTCACCAGCCGCACCGGCAGCGAGGTGTCCGGCAGCCCGGCGATCTGCGCCTCGTAGGTCATCAGCCCGACCACCCGGAATCCGCGGGCGGCGGCCGTCTCGGCCAGTTCGGCGGCCTGGTCCGGGGTCCGGATCGGCGAGCGACGCACCCCGAGATGCACGGGACCGATCCGCAGCGAGGCGTCCACGTCCAGGCAGATCCGGGGATGCACGGTCGCGCTGCCGACCGCGGCCCGAATGAGGTCGAGCTGCGCCACATCGTCGACCATCAGCGTGATCGCCGCCAGCAGGACCGGGTCGCCGCCGAGTTCGGCCAGCGCCGCGCGATCGGCACTCGGGTAGCCGAGCAGCACATCACGGGCGCCCTGCCGGACCAGCCAGATCGCCTCGGCCGCCGAATAGGACATGAGGCCGGCGAAGCCGCCCGCGGCGGTCAGCCCGGTACCGAGCACTTCCTCCAGGACCGCGCGGCAGCGTACGGATTTACTGGCCACCCGGATGGGCCGGCCCGCGGCACGGCGCACCAGGTCGGCGGCATTCGACCGCAGTGCGGTGAGGTCCACCGCGGCCAATGGCGGGTCCAGGTCCGCGGTGGCCGCGTGCAGTGGGGCAATCGGCGAGGTCGCACTCACCCGGACCACTCAACCATCGTACTGGTCGAACGTCCAGCTTTATCGAGAGGAGTTTCCGGTGTCGATCGCGCGGGTGATCAGATTGGAGACCAGATCGTCGAAGGCGACCAGGACGACCTCATCGTCACAATCGGCCAGCCAGCGCAGCACCGAACCCTGGACCACCATGATCACGTAGGACGCCACCGATTCGACCGGCTCGATCCAGCGGGTGCCGGAACGTGCAGCACACAGCTCGAGCCATTCGATCACATCACGCTGCTGGGCACGCTGCCGCTTGGAGACCACCGGGTCGGGCACATAGTCCGCGGTCGAGTCCCAGTGCCGGCACAGCGTCTGCACGGTCTTGGAGTAGGCGTGGATCTGCTGCACCGGCGTCGCCTTCACGAGCGGCCAGTAGGCGCTCACCCCGGCGTGCAGCAGCACCCGCAGCGCCCGTAATCCGGTGATATCCATAACCGCGTCGGCATGATCGACCGCTTCACGCACGGCCGACCGAATCCGGACCTCCGCTATTTCTCCACGTACGCCCAACGCAAGCTCCCTCGGCAAACAACTCGCACACTGCGGACCGAAAACTCGGCACCGCAGTGGCCGGCCGGATCGGTAGGCATAGGTCGGGAAATCGCAGCCTATCCAATCCGTCTTCTCGATATTAGAAGGTTTTCGGGGTTTGAGAACAGTTCTGGCTGGAAACTCGTACCCGAAGACTGTTTTCACGGTCCCGGCGGCAGCGAATCCGCATACCTCGGGGAACCGGTACACGTGCGTCCGGCCCACCTGGACCGACCCCCGGGAGACGTACCCGTACCGCCACAGCGTCTCATGACAGAGACCGTCGGCCAGTCTACGACCGTGGTCCGGCGATCTTCGACGGCTGTGCGGCATCACACAACGCGCCCGGTCGGGCGCCCGTTAGCCTGATGCGGTGACAAGCTCTCCCCTCGCCGGGCATCTCCGGATCAGCGGCACCTTCAACTTTCGAGATCTCGGCGGATTGCGCCTGCGCGACGGCGGGACGACACGCCCCGGAGTCCTGCTCCGGTCGGCTCAGCTCAGCCGGCTCGACGACGCCGGCCACACCACCCTCCGGGAACTGGGCGTCGCGGCGGTCCACGATCTGCGCGGTCATCTCGAGATCGAACGTGCCGGCGCCGACCACCTGCCCCCGGAGATCCGGCTGAACATCACCCCCTTCGACGACGGTACGGTCACCGCGCCCCCGCACGAGGCGGGCGCGGGCCGGGAAGACGCGCCCGGCGCCGCCCTCGCCTACATGATGGACGTGTACCGCAATTTCCCGGCCCGGCCCGAGGCGCACGCCGCCATCACGGCCCTGGCCGAGGCGATCGTCGCCGACCGCGGGGCCGTCCTGGTGCATTGCGCCGCCGGTAAGGATCGCACCGGCTGGACCATCGCCACGCTGCTGCGCGCCGTCGGGGTCGCCGAGTCCGAGATCTTCGCCGACTACCTGCTGAGCAATCAGGCGGTCGCCGAACTGCGCACCTCGCTGAAGGACGAGTTCGGCGCGGAGCTGCCGCAGGCCGTGCTCGAGGTGCGGGAGGAATACCTGCGCGCGGGTCTGGAATCCGGTCTCGAACTGCACGGTGATTTCGATGCGTATCTGAGCGCCGCCGGACTCACCCCCGACCTGCGGGAGCGGCTGCGGGAACGCCTCGTCGCCTGACGCTCAGGCGCTGCGCCGGACCAGTCCGTCGGTGCCGATGCGCACATGATCGCCGGTATGGAACCAGCTACCGGTGAAACGGTCGGCCGTGCGCTGCGGGTCGTTCCAGTAGCGCCTGGTCACATTGGGGCCGCGGCACAGCAGCTCGCCGCGCCCCGACGCGGCCTCCGGTCCGCACAGCGCCAGCTCGGTACCGCCGAACGGGAACCCGAGCACCGTACCGTCGGCGTCGGAGGCCAGACCGGCGGTCGGCCCCAGCGCAAGGCCGATACCGCTGGTCTCGGTCGCACCCCAAACCGCCCACTGCCGGGCCGCGGGGAAGACCGCACCCAGATCACCGGCGGGCGTCGACCCGGGCTCCCCGGTTTCGGCGCGACGACCGGCCGTGCTGATCCGGATCACCCGTTCGGTGCACAATCCACCGGCCCGCCCCGCGGCCAGCTCGGGCAGCAGGCCGCCGAGAACACGGGCACTGGCGGCGAGCGTATCCACACCTTCCTCGGCGATCGCCGCCGCCACCGCGCCGGTGCCCTGGGCCAGGACCACGGTGCCGCCCACCGCGAAGGTGGGCAGCAACTGGTCGACACAGCCGCTGGCGTGGGCCAGCGGCTGTAGCACGAGGTTGCGCATCCCGTCGGTGGGCAGATCGAGGGCGGCGACCATCGAGCGGATCGCGGAGAGCAGATTCTCGTTGGTCAGTTCCACCCCCGTCGACACTCCGCCGGCCCCGGCACCGCTGGTGTAACAGAGCAGCGCCAGATCGCCGAGCGACGCACCGTCATCGATGAACGCGGCGCCGGCGGGCAGATCGGCGGCCCACCGGCTGTCGCTGCGAGTGGCGCCACAACCCCGGTCGGGCGGGCCCAGGACGAAATCGGCATCGCTGTCGGCGATGACCTCGTCGGCCGCCTCCTGCGGCAGCCCGTGATAGACCAGAACCGGTACCGCCCCGCTGAGCAGCGCTCCGAGGAACGCCTGCACCCAGCGCACCCCGGGGGGCATATGCACCGCGACCCGGTCCCCGTAGCCGATCCCGTGCTCCTGCAGCCCACCGGCCACCCGGGAGGCCGAATGCCACAGCTCCCGGTAGGTCAGCCGGCCGCCGCCGACCTCGACCACGGCCTCCCGGTTGGAGAACGCGTGCACCTGGAGATCGAGGAGCTCGGTGAGGGCGGGACCGAGATTGCCGTAGCGCAGGACACCGTCCGCGCCGCGCGACAGCGGCGCGGCGGCGCCGGCGTCGACGATATGGAACTCCACCGGCTCCGGCCGGCGGCCGGAGCCGGTGGACTGCCGTGCCGAGCCCGACGGACCGGCCGCGGGCCCGATGGTCGTGGTCGTACTGCCTTGCATCGGACCTCCGCACAGTCGAACAGCCTGACACTTGTGACTATATGATGCAGATCACAAATTCGGGTGCGGAGTCGGCGAATCGCCCGGGCCGATGACGAAATCGTCACCCGGTGTGTGTCAGCGCCCCCGGTAGGTGGCCTTCCCGGGTCCCAGTTCCAAGAAGCTGCGCACCGCCCGCGGCAGGTCCTCGGTGGCGAACAGGTCACCGGACACCTGCGGGGTCACCGAATCCGCGTGCGCCACCCCACCCGACCGCCACGCCTCGATGATCCGTTTGGTGGCGGCATGCGCACGGGTGGGCCCCTCGGCCAGCCGGTGGGTCAGCGCGACCGCCGCAGTGTCGAGATCCTCGTGGATCTGGTTCACCACACCCCATTCGCGCATGGTCTCCGCGTCGTACAGGTCACCGGTCATCACCAATTCGCGGGCCCGGCCCGACCCGGCCCGTTCGGCCAGCCGCTGCGGCCCGCCCATCGACGGCGTCAACCCGACCACGATCTCCACCAGCCCGAACTTCGCCTTCGGCGCGGCCAGGATCAGATCGCAGGCCAGCGCGATCTCGAACGCCGCGGTGAGGGTGAGCCCGTGCGCGGCGAACAGCACCGGGCAGGGCAGTGCCTCGATCGGATGGCCGATCCGGGCGAAGAGGTCCTGCCACAGCTGGGCCCCCTGCGCGGCGGTGAGACCGTCGAAGGTGTGCACATCCACCCCACCCGAGACCACTTTGCCCTCGGCCCGGATCAGCAACGCGCGCGGCGGCCGTGCCGACAGCTCGGCGAGATCCGCGACCAGGGCGTCGAACATGGCCTGATCGAACAGGTTCAGCGGGGGGCTCGCCAGCGTCAATGTGGCGACTTCGGCACCGCCGGCGGTGACCGTGCGTTCCAGCCGGGTGGGTTCGGTAGCGCTCATACCGTGATTATCAAGTATGAGCGGGGCCCTCCGTGGCTACGCTCCGCTACCGCCTCCGGGCCTGACCCGCTCATACCGTCGGCTCATGGGCCCACCCTGCGAGACTGGTCCCATGACCGACTCGGAAACCGAACAGGGCGCCTACGTCGAACCGGGCGAATTCACACGCGACACCAACTACATCACCACCCGGATCACCGCCGACGGCCGCGACGGCTACCCGGTCGAACCGGACCGGTACCGGCTGATCGCCGCTCGCGCCTGCCCGTGGGCCAACCGCACGCTGATCGCGCGCCGCCTGCTGGGCCTGGAATCGGTGATCTCGCTGGGCCTGTGCGGACCGACCCACGACAAGCTCAGCTGGACCTTCGATCTGGACCCGGGCGGGGTGGACCCGGTGCTGAAGATCCCGCGCCTGCGCGACGCCTACCTGGCCCGCTTCCCCGGCTATCCGCGCGGCATCACGGTGCCGGCGATCGTCGATATACCGACCGGCCAGGTCGTCACCAACGACTACGCGCAGATCACCCTCGACTTCTCCCTCGAATGGACCGAGTACCACCGCGACGGCGCGCCGCAGCTCTATCCGGAAGCGTCGCGCGCCGAGATCGACGAGGTGAACGCCCGGGTGTTCCGCGAGGTGAACAACGGCGTGTACCGCTGTGGTTTCGCCGGCGCCCAGGATGCCTACGACGCCGCCTACGACCGGCTCTTCACCGCCCTGGACTGGCTGTCGGACCGACTGACCGGGCAGCGCTATCTGGTCGGCGACACCATCACCGAAGCCGATATCCGACTGTTCACCACCCTGGCCCGGTTCGACCCCGTCTACCACGGCCATTTCAAATGCAACCGCAGCAAACTCAGCGAGATGCCGGTCCTGTGGGCCTACGCCCGAGACCTGTTCCAAACCCCCGGTTTCGGCGACACCATCGATTTCACCCAGATCAAGGACCACTACTACAAGGTCCACACCGACATCAACCCGACCCGGATCGTCCCCAAGGGACCGAACCTCGCCAACTGGCTCACCCCCCACGGCCGCGAATCACTCGGCGGCCGCCCCTTCGGCGACGGCACACCCCCACCACCCCCGGTCCCGGCCGAAGTGGTCCCGGCGGACCACGGGGCCCGGGAGACGGGAACGCCGTAGGTGCGACGGGGCGCGAACTGTGGACAGTCCGGCGGGTCAGTGGACCAGGAATCGATGCGTATGGCCGCCGAGCAGTGGGCTAGTGGGCTCGCTCCCTGAAGAGTGGACCTGCTCGCAAAGGTGAGCGGGCGGGCTTGCACGCGAAGGTGCTGTGTTTTTTGGCGCCGCCTGCGGCGCCGCCAATAAACACAGCGTCGGAACCCGGGAAAGGGGTAGTCCGTTACCAGTCAGAGCGAACGTCCGGCCGCCGTGCCCTACAGTGCACAGAGGCCGTAGAGGAGGGATGACGCCGTGCGTAACGGGGCATTGGAAAAGGCCGTGGTCGAGGCGCTGGATCACGGTTCCCGGCTACAAGCACCCGCCGTCGCCAAGTATGTCGCGCGTTTGCGGCGCGCACATCCCGACGAGTCGCCCGCGCAGCTCGTCGAGCGGCTGGAACGCCAGTATCTGTTGGCGGTGACCGGTAGCGGTAGCGCGGTCGGGGCGTCGGCCGCGATTCCCGGAGTGGGGACCATCGCCGCGTTGGCGGCGGTGAGCGCGGAGACCACGTTCTTCATGGAGGCGTCGGCGTTGTTCACGCTGGCGGTGGCCTCGGTGCACGGGGTGCGGCCGGAGAACACCGAGCAGCGGCGGGCGCTGGTGCTCGCGGTGGTGCTCGGTGACACCGGGATGGAGATCGTGCAGAAGAGTGTCGGGACCTCGGCCAAGAACTGGGGCACCGTATTCGCGAACAAGATCCCAGGTCTGTCCGGGATGAACGATTCGCTGCTCAAGCGGTTCATCGTCCGCTTCATCACCAAGCGTGCCGCGCTGATGGCGGGCAAGGTGGTGCCCGCCGGGATCGGCGCGGTGATCGGCGGGGTCGGTAACCGGGCGCTGGGCAAGGCGACCGTCAACAACGCGCGCAAGGCGTTCGGCCCGGCACCGGCGTATTTCCCGGACGAGATGGTGATCGACGCCCAGGTGCCGACCGTGCTGGAGCAGCCGAAGAAGTCGCTGCCGCAGGGCGCGCCGAGCGAGCCGGCGCGCGATGAGGTCGGTGTGCGTGAGCGACGGACCCAGCCACCGGCCGGGCCGCGGTGACGCCCTCGGCGCGCCCGGCGATCACGGT
Organism: Nocardia grenadensis; assembly: GCF_050942415.1. Lineage (NCBI taxonomy): Bacteria > Bacillati > Actinomycetota > Actinomycetes > Mycobacteriales > Nocardiaceae > Nocardia > Nocardia grenadensis. The sequence continues at coordinate 5,276,943 of NZ_CP192054.1, forward strand.
CCGGGGTCTGACCAAGCGGTACGAGGATTTCAGCATCGGCGCCCAGGACATCTCCTTCGATGTCGCGGCGGGTACCTGCGCGGCGCTGGTGGGTCCGCCCGGTTCCGGGAAGTCGACGGTGGCCGGGATCCTGCTGGGGCTGCTCCCACCGACGGCCGGGTCGGCCACGGTGACCGGCGGCGGCCGCAGTTCGGTGGTGGGTGCCGTCCTCGCGCCGCGTGGTCTGCATCCACGCCGGACGGTCCGCGATCATCTGCGGGTCTACGCCGCCGCGGCCGGCTGCCCGGACCGGCGGGTGCGCACCGTTCTGGAGATCACCGGTCTCACCGAGCGCGCCCGCGCCGTCCCCGACGATCTGTCCCCCGGCGAGGAGACCCGCGCGGCGCTGGCGACGGCCCTGCTGCCCGACCCGCGACTGCTGGTGCTCGATGATCCCGCCGCCGGTATGCAGCTGGGCGAACTGTCCTGGTTGCAGGGCTTCCTGCGGAGTCACACGCGACGCGGCGGTACCGTGCTGTTCACCACGCCCAGCCTGGTGACGGCCCTGCCGATCGCGGACCATCTGGTGGTGCTGAGCGGCGGGTCGGTGGTCTATCAGGGCAGCCCGGCCCGGCTGCGGCGCCGTAACCCGGATCGTCTGGTGGTGGCGTCGTCCTCGTCCATCGCCGTCGCCACCGCCCTGGCCGCCCGGGGTTTCACCGACGCGGTGATCCGGCCCGACGATCAATTGGCCGTGGCGGACGCGACCGAGGACGATATCGTGGCCGCCGCCCGCGCCGCCGATGTCCGGCTGGACCACATAGTCGCCGATCGGATCCATCCCGACCGGGTGCTCGCCTCCCTGACCCATGCGGCCGCGCCGCAGCCGGTCGGGCCCGGTATGCCGCCGCCCACCTCTCTGCCGTACGGGGTTGCCCGATGATCGATATCGTCCCCGCGGAACTGATTCCGCCGGTCCTGTCCGAGTACCGCAAAGCGGTGACCCTGCGCTACACCCGGGTGCTGGCCGGAGCACTGGTCGCGATATCGATCGTGACCGCTTCGGTGACCGCGATCATGGCCGGGCCGCGTGACCCGGACAGCGATCCGGTGACCGGTACCGCGACCATCGGGCTGTATCTGGCGCTGTTCGCGGTCGTGCTGGCGGCGGGTGTTTTCGGGGCCGCGGGCGCGGCGGGCGAGCACCAGCACAACACGCTGGTGACCACCGCGCTGTTCACGATGGACCGGGATCGGCTGGCCGGGTCGAAATATCTGGTGACCGCCGCCGCCGCGGTCGTGGCCGCGCTGGCGGTCGAGGTCGCGGCGATGGTGTGCCTGCTGCTGTTCGGCCGCGGCAAATTCGAGATCACGGCCGCCTTGTTCGGGGTGCTCGGTGGCGGTCTGCTGGCCGCGGCGTGCTGGGCGGTGATCGGCACCGGGCTCGGGCTGCTGCTGCGCTCGCCGGCCCTGGCGGGCGGCGCGGTGCTGGGGTGGCTCCTGCTCGCCGAACCACTGCTGTGGGTGGTGACCGCCGGGATCGGGCTGCCGGGCGCGGCGACGCTGCTGCCGGGCGCGGCGACGCTGAGTACCGTCCTGGTCGGCTCGTTCGCCGACAGCGATCTGCTGGCCCCCACACCGGCCGCCATCGTGGTGCTGCTGTTGTGGTCCGTCGGAGTCGGCGCGGCCGGCTGGTGGGCGCTGCGCCGGGCCGAACTGTGATCCGCTGAGCCTGTCCCGGCGGGAGCGCCGGGAACAAGACCTTGTCGCCGGGTGTCGTTATGGTCGATGACTGGTCCAGGCGAAGGGGGGCTCATGGGTAGCGGTGCACGGCCGGGATGGCTTCGCAGGCTGTGGTCGGAGTGCCGGCGCTACGGGAGCACGCTGGCCGGTATCGCCGTGGCCCTGGTGGCCGGCGCGGCGGCCGAGATCGTCGCACCGCTGCTCACCAAATGGGCCGTGGATTCGGCCACCAGCGGCGCCACCCGGGTGATCGGGATCGTCGCGGCACTGCTGGCCCTGCTGGCGGCGGGCCGGTTCGCCGCGTCCTTCGGGCGGCGGATGCTGGCCGGCAAATTGTCATTGGACGTCCAGCACGGGCTACGGGTGCAGTTGCTCGGTTCGTTGCAGCGGCTGGACGGCGCCGGTCAGGACGCGCTGCGCACCGGCCAGGTGGTTTCCCGCTCGATCACCGATCTTCAGCTGGTGCAGTCGCTGCTGGCGATGGCCCCGCTCTCGGGCATGTCTTTTCTGCAGTTCGTGCTCGCCGCGGCGGTGATGCTGTGGCTGTCGCCGCCGCTGGCGGCGGTCGCGCTGCTCATGGTGCCGCTGGTGATCGTGGTGGTGTACCGGATGCGGCCCCGGCTGCACGCCGCGACCTGGTCGGCCCAGCAGCGGGCGGCCGAACTCGCCCAGCATGTGGAGGAGACGGTCACCGGGGTACGGGTGGTGAAGGGGTTCGGCCAGGAAGCCCGCATGGTCGATGTGCTCGAACAGCACGGCCGCAGGTTGTTCGCCGAGCGGATGCGCGCGGCCCGGATCAACGCCCGCTTCTCCCCCACCCTGGCGGCGATCCCGCAGGCGGGCCTGGTGGTGGTGATCGCCGTCGGCGGCTGGCTCGCGCTGCACGGCCAGATCGGTCTCGGCACCTTTCTCGCGTTCAGCGCCTATGTCACCACCATGACCACCACCGCCCGCACCATGGCGTCGGTGCTCATCCTGGCCCAGCTCACCCGGGCCGCGGCCGAACGGGTGTATCAGGTGATCGACGCGGGTCCGGCGGTGGCCGACCCGCCGCGGCCGGTCGCCGTGCCGGAGGGCCCTCTGGGGATCGAACTCGACGGGGTGAGCTTCGGCTTCGACACCGCCCAACCGGTGTTGCGCGACCTGGACCTGCGGGTCCGGCCGGGCGAGACGGTGGCGATCATCGGACCGGCGGGGTCTGGCAAGACCACGCTGTCGCTACTGCTGCCCCGGTTCTACGCGCCCGATGCCGGCCGGATCCGGCTGCTGGGCACCGGTACCGCGGAACCGGTGGATATCGCCGAGGTGTCCGCCGCGCAGTTGCGGGCCGCAGTGGGCGTGGTCTTCGACGATCCGTTCCTGTTCAGTTCCAGCGTGGCCGCCAATATCGCTCTCGGCAGGCCCGACGCCACACCGGAGGAGATCCGGGCGGCCGCACGACAGGCCGCCGCCGACGAGTTCATCGAACAGCTGCCGGACGGCTACGACACCGTCGTCGGGGAACGCGGGCTCACCCTCTCCGGTGGGCAGCGGCAGCGCATCGCCCTGGCCCGGGCATTGCTGGCCCGGCCGCGCATCCTGGTCCTCGACGACGCCACCTCCGCGGTGGACGCGGTGACCGAGGCCGCCATTTTCGGTGCACTGCCCGATCAGGGCGCCCGCACCACCATCATCCTGGCCCATCGCGAGTCGACCCTCGCCCATGCCGACCGGGTGATCCGCCTGCCCGAACCGGACACGGTGCCGGTCGCCGGCCCGGTCTACCAGCCCGACCGGCTGCCCGCGCCCGCGTCCGCCGACCGCTTCGGCCCCACCCCCGACCTCAGCGCGACCCCCGAACTGCGCCGCGCCATCGACGCGCTCCCCGCCGCCACCGAACGGCCGGGTCTGGACGAATCCCGCCTGCGTGAACCGGATCCGGGGTTCCGGCTGGGCCGGCTGCTGTGGCCGGTGCGGACCCTGGTGCTGGCCTCGGTGGCCCTGCTGGCACTGGACGCGCTGATCGGGGTCGGCTTCCCGCCGCTGGTCCGTCATGCGATCGATGCCGGGGTCACCGAGGGGCAGCCGGGCGCCCTCACCTGGTCGGCCGCACTCGGTACCGGGCTGGTGCTGGCGGGCTGGGTGGTGGCCGCCGCGACCACCCTGCTCACCTCCCGCACCGGCGAACGGGTGCTCTACGGACTACGCGTCCGCAGTTACGCCCACCTGCAACGGCTCGGTCTGGACTACTACGAACGCGAACTGTCCGGCCGGATCATGACCCGGATGACCACCGATGTGGACGCCCTGTCCACCTTCCTACAGACCGGGGTGTCCACCGCGCTGGTGAGCGTGCTGTCGCTGGGCGGTATCGCGGTCGCCCTGGTGGTGATCGATCTACGGCTCGCGCTGGTGGTCCTGCTCGGGGTGCTGCCGCCGCTGATCATCGCCACGGCGGTCTTCCGCCGGGTCGCCTCGGTGGCCTACACGGTCTCCCGGGAACGGGTCTCCACGGTCAACGCGGATTTCCAGGAGAACATCGCGGGGCTGCGAGCGGTACAGGCCAATCGGCACGAACGACTCGCGGCGCACCGGTTCGCCGAGTACTCCACGAAGTACCGGCGCAGCCGGATGCGGGCCCAGCGCGCCATCGCGTTGTACTTCGCGTTCGTGGCGGCGTGGACCGATCTGGCGCTGGCCCTGGTGGTTTTCAGCGGGGCGCACGCGGTGGCCGCCGGCACCACCAGCACCGGCACCCTGGTCGCCTTCGTGCTGTATCTGGAACTGCTGTTCGGTCCGGTCCAGCAGCTGTCGCAGGTGTTCGACGGATACCAGCAGGCGCGCGTGGGCCTGCGCCGCATCGGCGACCTGTTGCGGACCCCGTCCTCCATCCGTGCCGATCCGCCCGGTGCCGATCCCATCACCGCGGGCTTGCGGGGTGATCTTGCTCTCGACGCGGTACGGTTCCGCTATCCGGGCACCGAGCGTTTCGCTCTCGACGATGTGGATCTGGCGGTCGCGCCCGGACAGTCGCTGGCGCTGGTGGGCGCGACCGGCGCCGGGAAATCCACCATCGTCAAACTGCTCGCCCGCCTCTACGATCTCTCCGGCACCGATACCGGGGCCATCCGGGTGGACGGCGTCGATATCCGCGAATACCGGCTGGACCGCTACCGTGCCCGGCTCGGGATGGTCCCGCAGGAAGCTCACCTGTTCACCGGCGATATCGCGAGCAATATCGCCTTCGGGAAACCTTCCGCGACCGAGGCGGAGATCGAGGCGGCCGCCCGCGCGGTCGGTGCGCGGGAGATGATCGCGGGCCTGCCGGGCGGATTCCGGCGGCCGGTGGGCGAGCGCGGGCGCGGGCTCTCGGCGGGGCAGCGTCAGCTCATCGCGCTGGCCCGGGCCCAGCTGGTGGACCCCGATTTGTTGCTGCTCGACGAGGCGACCGCCACCCTCGACCCCGATACCGAGGAGAAAGTGCTGGCCGCGACCGGATCGCTGGCTCGTCACCGCACCACTGTGGTGGTCGCGCACCGGCTGGCCACGGCCGCGCGGGCCGATCGGATCGCTGTGGTGGAGCACGGCCGGATCGTCGAAGTGGGCACTCATACCGAGCTCGTGGCGGCCGGTGGGCACTATGCCCGCCTCTGGACAGCGGCCGGAAGCGGCGAAGGAATATTCTCGGTCGAGGACGAGTCGTCAACAATGAGGTCGGGATTGTCCGGTGGTCGGTGACCGAGTGGATGTGCGCGGGGGCATATCCTCGTCTGCAGGGCGTATCGGTACCCATCCACCGAGGCCCGTGCCGGGCACGTCACAAACGTCGCAGCGCGAAGAACGAAATGAGGCGAACACCTGCTGTGAGCAGCTCAAAATCCCAGTTCGGTCAGAACCAGTGGCTGGTCGACGAGATGTATCAGAAGTTCAAACAGGATCCATCCTCGGTCGACGCCAGCTGGCACGAGTTCCTCGCCGACTACACCCCCGAGACCTCCGGTGATTCCGGTAACACCCAGTCCGCTCCGGCACCCGCGGCTCCGACCTCGGCGGTGAAATCCGCCCCTGCCGCCGTGCCCGCCGAAAATTCTTCGGTCCAGTCCCGGGCCACCGCCCCGACCGCGCCGGCCACCACGTCCGCTCCGGCGGCCGCGCCGAAGTCCGCCCCGGCCGCCACGACCGCCGCCCGGACCACCGCGGCCGCCCAGCAGCGGGCCCCGCAGACGACCCCGGCCCCGACGTCGAACGCCGCCGCCACCTCGGGTGCGCCCAAGCCGGCGCCGGCCGCGGACGAGAAGAAGGTGCTGCGTGGTGCCGCCGCCGCGGTCGCCAAGAACATGTCGGCGTCGCTGAGCATCCCGACCGCCACCAGCGTGCGGGCCGTGCCGGCCAAGCTGATGATCGACAACCGGCTGGTCATCAACAACCATCTCGCCCGCACCCGGGGCGGCAAGATCTCCTTCACCCATCTGCTCGGCTACGCGATCGTGCAGGCGGTGAAGGCGTTCCCGAACATGAACCGGCATTTCGCCGAGGTCGACGGTAAGCCGAACGCGGTCACCCCCGCGCACACCAACCTCGGTCTGGCCATCGACCTGCCCGGTAAGGACGGCAGCCGGTCGCTGGTCGTCGCCGCCATCAAGGGCACCGAGGACATGACCTTCGGTCAGTTCCACACCGCCTACGAGGACATCGTCCGCCGCGCCCGCGACGGCAAACTCACTGCCGAGGACTTCAGCGGGGTCACCATCTCGCTGACCAACCCGGGCACCATCGGCACCGTGCATTCCGTCCCGCGGCTGATGCAGGGCCAGGGCGCGATCATCGGCGCGGGTGCCATGGAGTACCCGGCGGAGTTCCAGGGCATGAGCGACGAGCGGATCGCCGAAATCGGTATCGGCAAGCTCATGACGTTGACCTCCACCTACGATCACCGCATCATCCAGGGCGCGGAATCCGGTGATTTCCTGCGCACCATCCACAAGCTGCTCATCGCGGACGAGTTCTACGACGAGATCTTCCACGGTCTGGGCGTGCCGTACGAGCCGATCCGCTGGCGCAAGGACGTCAAGGAGCGCGGCGTCGACAAGAGCACCCGGGTGCTCGAGATGATCGCCGCCTACCGCAACCGCGGTCACCTGATGGCCGACACCGATCCGCTGCGGCTGGTCAAGGACAAGTTCCGCAGCCACCCCGACCTCGACGTCACCCAGCACGGCCTCACCCTGTGGGACCTGGACCGCGAGTTCAATGTCGGCGGCTTCCACGGCGAAGAGCGGATGAAGCTGCGCGATGTGCTGTCGGTGCTGCGCGATTCCTACTGCCGCCACGTCGGTGTGGAGTACACCCACATCCTCGAGGAAGACCAGCTGGCGTGGATGCAGGACCGGGTCGAGCAGAGGCATGTCAAGCCGACCGTCGCCCAGCAGAAGTACATCCTGAACCGGCTCAACGCGGCCGAGGCGTTCGAAACCTTCCTGCAGACCAAGTACGTCGGCCAGAAGCGTTTCTCGCTGGAGGGCGCCGAAGCCGTTATCCCCATGATGGACGCGGTGATCGACCAGTGCGCCGAGTACGCGCTCGACGAGGTCGTCATCGGTATGCCGCACCGCGGCCGCCTCAATGTGCTGGCCAATATCGTGGGCAAGCCGTACTCGAAGATCTTCACCGAGTTCGAGGGCAATATGAACCCGGCCGCCACCCACGGCTCGGGCGATGTGAAGTACCACCTCGGTGCGCGCGGCAACTACCTGCAGATGTTCGGTGACAACGAGATCGAGGTCTCGCTGACCGCCAACCCGTCGCATCTGGAAGCGGTCGATCCGGTGCTCGAGGGTCTGGTCCGCGCCAAGCAGGATCTGCTGGACAAGGGCGACGGCCCCGAGGGCTTCTCGGTCGTGCCGCTGATGCTGCACGGCGACGCCGCGTTCGCGGGTCAGGGCGTGGTCGCCGAGACCTTGAACCTGTCAGGTCTGCGCGGCTACCGCGTGGGCGGCACCATCCACATCGTGGTGAACAACCAGATCGGTTTCACCACGGCACCGGAGAACAGCCGTTCCACCGAGTACTCCACCGATATCGCCAAGTTCATCGGCGCCCCGATCTTCCACGTCAACGGCGATGACCCGGAGGCCTGCGACTGGGTGGCCCGCCTGGCGGTCGATTTCCGGCAGAAGTTCCGCAAGGACGTGGTCATCGACCTGATCTGCTATCGCCGTCGCGGCCACAACGAGGGCGACGACCCCTCGATGACCCAGCCGTACATGTACGACGTCATCGACACCAAACGCAGCGTCCGCAAGAGTTACACCGAGAGCCTGATCGGCCGTGGCGATATCTCGCTGAAGGAAGCCGAAGACGCTCTGCGTGACTACCAGGGTCAGTTGGAGCGGGTCTTCAACGAGGTCCGGGAGCTGGAGAAATACCCGCCGGGACCGAGCGAATCGGTGGAGGACGATCAGCAGGTCCCGTCCACCGTGCTCACCGCGGTCGACAAATCGGTGCTGCAGCGGATCGGCGACGCGTTCCTGAACGTGCCCGACGGTTTCAGCGTGCACCCGCGCGTGCAGCCGGTGCTGGAGAAGCGCCGCGAGATGGCCTACGAGGGCAAGGTCGACTGGGCGTTCGCCGAGTTGCTCGCCTTCGGCACCCTGATCGACGAGGGCCGGGCGGTCCGCCTGACCGGTCAGGATTCCCGGCGCGGCACCTTCACCCAGCGGCATTCGGTGATCATCGACCGGAAGACCGCGGCCGAGTACACCCCGCTGCACAACCTCAACAGCGCCAACCCGGGCTGGTTCGCGGTGCACGATTCGGCGCTGAGCGAATTCGCCGCTGTCGGCTTCGAGTACGGCTATTCGCTGGGTAACCCGGACGCGCTGGTGCTGTGGGAGGCCCAGTTCGGTGATTTCGTCAACGGCGCCCAGTCGATCATCGACGAGTTCATCTCCTCCGGTGAGGCCAAATGGGGCCAGCTGTCGGAGGTCGTGCTGCTGCTGCCGCACGGCCACGAGGGTCAAGGCCCGGACCACACCTCCGGGCGTATCGAACGCTTCCTGCAGTTGTGCGCGGAGGGTTCGATGACGGTGGCGGTGCCGTCCACCCCGGCGAACTACTTCCACCTGCTGCGCCGGCACGCGCTGGACGGTATCCGGCGTCCGCTGATCGTCTTCACCCCGAAGTCGATGCTGCGCAACAAGGCCGTGGTCAGCGATCTCAAGGATTTCACCGAGTCCAAGTTCCGCTCGGTGTTCGACGAGCCCACCTACGAGCAGGGCATCGGCGACCGCGCCGCGGTCAAGCGCATCCTGCTGACCAGCGGCAAGCTCTACTACGAGCTGGCCGCCGCGAAGGCCAAGCGCAAGCGTGACGATGTCGCCATCGTGCGGGTCGAGCAGCTCTACCCGCTGCCCAAGTTCCGGTTGAACGAGGCGCTGGAGCGGTACTCGAACGCCACCGAGATCGCCTGGGTCCAGGAGGAGCCGGCGAACCAGGGCGCGTGGCCGTTCTTCGGCCTGAACCTGCCGGAGCTGCTGCCGCAGCGGCTGGGCCGTCTGCGCCGTATCTCGCGTCGTGCCATGTCGGCCCCGTCCTCGGGTTCGAGCAAGGTGCACGCGGTGGAGCAGGCCGAGATCATCGAGGAGGCGTTCGCGCCGACCGACTGATCACCGATACACCGATACGGCCGACGCCGGGTGCGATCCACTCTCGATGTGGTGCACACCCGGCGTCGGCCGTTTCCGGACATCGGCGGGCACGCCGGCGCCACCTGATCCGTCCCGGCGACCGCACTGATGCCGGTGCCGCAGCAGATGCACTGGAACTCGCGCGGCCGGCCGACGGGCGAATCGGTTCCGGGCTGGGAATGCTCGACCGGCAACCGCACGGCATTCGTGCAATCCTCTGGGCACTCCATACCGAGACGGTGGGAGACAACTGAACCGGCGTGTGCCGAACCCTCAGCACACCGGTGGCGACCGGCCGGTGCAAACGAGGGAAACGGATGACCCAGGAACTCCAGCAGAGCGGCAGCGCGGACCCGGCGATTACCGGCCTCCAACAGCGGCCATCCCCCCTGGACGCGCTCATTTACGAACAGGCCGGCCTGGTCGTCGGTGCGGTTCTGCACCTGACCGGTGCACCCGCGCGGCGAGACGAACTGTGTGCGCACATAACAGGGCGATTGGCTGCGCTGCCTTCCCTGTCAGCGGTCATGGCCGGCGAAGGTCTTGCCGCATGCTGGGTTCAGCGGCGACCGGACGTAGAACAGCACATCCGCGAGCACAAGGTGGTCGAGGGTGGCTCGGTGGAGGAGGCGACGCGTGAGTTGAGCCGGGCAGCGTTCCCCGCTGACGGTCCCCGGTGGGATCTCACCGTCATCCACGGATACGCCGCCGACCGTTATGCCATCTTCTACCGGGTCCATCACGGGTTGCAGGACGGAGGCGCCGTGGCGCACACCGTCGAGACCCTTTTCAGCGTCGATCCGATCCCGAAGGAGCAGTCCTCCGGTGTGGCTCAGTCACTGATAGATCCGCCCGCGCCTTCATTGCGGGACAAGCTGGGGGCCTTGCAGTTTTTGGCTCGCACGACGGCCACAACCGATTTGTGGCCTCATCCCACCTACGCCTATTCGCAGGAGCGCGCCCTGAACTGGTCCGCGGTGCCGACGGAAGTGCTGCGTTCGGCAGCTCGCCGGTACGGAGGCACTGCGAACGACGCATACGTAACGTCAGTGGCCCGCACCTTCGCGAGCTGGACAGCAGTGCATGCCACACACGCCTCCCGGTCGTTGCCGTTGAGCATCGCTCTCAATATCCGGCGACCGGTCGATATCGATACGCCCGGTAACCAGACGCTCGCGGGGCGCATCATCGTTGCCGACCCAGGCAGGCCGCTTCCCTCGGTACTACCGGCCACTATCGAGGCCAACCGCCTCCTGAAGTCTGCCACGCACCGCGAGGCCCTCCGCCGGTTGACCCAGGGTGCACCGCGCAGGTTGGTGAACATGTCTATGTCAGCGCTCCTCGCACCCGAACGCGGAGCCGTCTTCTGCTCTAATGTCGCCTTCCGGCATCCCCTGCAGTGGCAAGGAACTGCCGTAACCGCCATCGACCCACTGGTCCTGCTTCCGCTCGGGGCTCCTGCCGCAGCGCTGCATTACAGCTATGAAGGCCGTTCATCGACGCTGTTCGTAACCGATCCCGCTCTGCCGGGGATGGACGACCTGCACAACGTATGGCAGCACGAAGCACACCAACTCGCGGAGCCGAACATATGACCTGACCACACCGGTACCTGCTGTGCACCCGGGGTCGGGCCCGGCCCTCGTACACCGAGACGATGGTGTCGTCGAGCGTGGCAACCAGGCCGGGCCGACCGTCCACCATGCGCTCCATCGGAGTTCCCCGCAGGGCCGCGGGCGGCGATTTCCATTCAGGCGTGTGGGCTCTCGGCACGCGTCCGATCCGTCTTCACCAGGGCACAGGGCCGTACTCGCCGAACATGCCCGCGGTCGGCCCGTCGGCGCCGAGGGTGGCCAGGCGCACTACACCACGTTCACACCGCGAGACCAGCACGCCGCTGCCCTGGGGCAGGGCTGCTGGATCAGGTTCTCGCCCCGGAGCACCGCCCTGGCGCCGCTACGCCGGCGATACCCCGGGAATCGACTCGGAAGGAACCGATCATGACGACCCCGCACGACTTTCGGTCACCCGCTGACCGCCACGCGGCCGACGAGGCCGCGCTCCGCCGGCTGCTCGACACGGTGATCGACGGACTCCGGGCCGCGGATCTCGAGGCGCTGCGGCAGCTGTACACCTCCGACGTCGTGTCCTTCGATATCGAGCCGCCGCTCCAGCACGTCGGGACGGCGGCGAAGATGGCGAACTGGGCGAAGGTGTTCCAGCTCCTCGACCACGTGACTTACGAGATTCGCGATGCGGCCTTCACCATCGGCGACGATGTCGCGTTCGGGCATGCCTTCGCTCGGCTCGGCGGCACTCTGAAGAACGGGGCGGCGATGAGCGGCATGTGGGTGCGGGTCACCTTCGGGCTGCGGAAGATCGACGGTACCTGGTTGATCGCGCACGACCAGGTGTCGGTCCCATTCGATATCGCCGACGGCAGGGGCGTGGTCGACCTCGAGCCCTGAGGGGTTGTCCGGTCGAGGGCCGGCCCTGGGCCCACAACCGGGTACGAGCCGGGTCGTGACGGCCGGGCGAGCGGCGGCCGATCCGTAGTGGAGGCCGGTGGTGGCGGAATCACCGCCTGGGGTGCGGGCCGGCGGGAACTACGTATTCGAGCGGGCCCGCGTCATGGCCGGCGCCCACTCCGCGGGCCCCGGCCTGCGGCAACGTTCTCCGGCCCGGCCAGTTGTACCAGTACCGCGCCGGTGAGCACGATTACCGCCCCGGCCAGCTGAGCCGGTCCGAGCGCTTGACCCAGCAGCAGCCAGGCCAGCGCGGCGGCGACCACCGGTTCCAGCAGTGCCAGCACACCGGCCAGGGCGACGGGGAGATCGCGCAGCGCCCGCAGACCCGCCAGGTAGGGCAGCACGGTTCCGATCACGGCCAGCGCGAGCAGCACCGGCCACACCGGAACCCGCGCACCGCCCAAGACCGCGACAGCGGTGAGCGATCCCGGCGGCAGCGTCCACGGCGGGGCGAGCACCGCCACCGGCACCGCGCCGATCACCAGCCCGGCCGCGGTGAACCCCGCCGGGTCGTGCCGGCGCGCACCGTGCTCGCCGAGCAGGAAGTACCCGGCCGAACAGAGCGCCGCCCCCAACCCGGCGGCCACCCCCAGCAGATCCAACCCGGTGCCCTGCCAGACCTGGGCGACCAACACCGATCCCACCGAGGCCAGCGCGATCCCCGCCCACACCAGCCGAGGCAGCCGGGTGCCCCGCACCACCCGCACCCACAGCGCGACCAGCGCCGGAGCCACGTTGACCAGCACCATCGCCACACCGACCGGAATCCGGGCCACCGCCACGAAGAACAGCAGCTGCACCCCGCCGACACCGAGCAGACCGTAGCCGAGCAGCAGTCGGAGATCGGCGCGGCCGAAGCGCAACGACCCCGGCCGCAACACCGCGACCACCGGCACCAGCAGTGCCGCGGCCGACGCGAGCCGTACCGAGGTCACCGCCGCCGGCGACCAGCCCGCCGCCATCACCGCCGCGGCCAGCGAACCCGAACTCGCGAACAGCACCCAGGAGAGTGCACTCAGTGCGGTCACCCGGCCCCGGCCCGGCGCCCGCCCCGCCTTCTCCGTCAAGGCCACGCCGACAGTGTGCCGGAGCGGTCGCCGCCCCGACTACCGGTTTTCCGGCCGCACGCACCCGGGTCCCGGAAGCGCGGACGGATTCGGCGAAGGACCGCCGGCCGCCATGACAGCCGACCTGGATTCCGCACTCCGAACCGCTGTGACCGAATCGCGGTTCGACCGGCCGGGCTTCGGTGTCGTACGGACCGCTCGGCAGTTCGTCACGATGCCGACCGCGCGACGCGGAACCCGATATCGTCGAGCCGGACCGTGGGATGACTGCGCCGGCGGACCGAGGCGCGGCAGCTCCAGTGTTCGTCGAACCACCCGCCCCCGCGAAGCACCCGGTAGCTGCCGTAGACCTCCGGGTCGTAGAGGTCCCAGCACCATTCCCAGACCGTGCCGAGCATGTCGTAGAGCCCCCACGCGTTGGGCCGCCGAGTCCGCACCTCGGGCAGTCGGTCGTCGGAATTCTCGCGGTACCTGGCGATATCGTCGAGCCGGCCGTAGCGCGGGCCGGTGGTGCCCGCGCGGCACGCGTGTTCCCACTCCGCCTCGGTCGGCAGCCGATATCCGCCGGCCGACGCGACCCGGGTGACCTCGCCGTCGGCGCCGACGCGGTACGCCGGTGTCAGGCCGTCGTGTTCGGACAGCGCATTGCAGAAGAGAACTGCCTCGTTCCAGGAGATGCTGTCGGCGGGCAGCCGGTCTCCCGGACTCCCGTCCGGCCGGCAGCCGGTGACCTGCGCGTACTGCGATCGCGTGACCGGCACGGCCCCCAGCCGGTACGGACCGACTTCCACCGACCAACTGCGTTGTGTCCGCCGATCCGACAACGTCGCCCGTCCCGGCGGGATATCGACCAGGTCGATCCCTGCCACGTACGCATTCACCCGGTCGAACCTACCTGGACGAAAGCACCCAAGCCAGGGCACCGCAGCGAGTGACGGTGCCCGGACCCGCGGTGCGGTCATCGACGGCGAGCAGCGGCGCGCACCCCGAGGTCCTCCGTCGTCACCCGTACCACTCGATCGGCGGCGCTGGTCGCGGTGATCGCCTTCGCTCACCGCGTCGCGCATTTCACCCTCGGGAAGAACCGGGAATGCCGTGTTTCATCAGCGGCACGATGGTTGTGCGGACGAAAGCCCGGGCCTGCTCGGTATCGGTGAAATCGGTGCCGCCGCCGTTGCCCGGGGTGAGCATCAGCGAATGGGCCAGACGGGCGACCAGTTCGGCGACCGGCCGGGGGTCGTAGCGGTCGATCAGTCCGGCGTTCTGGGCATAGGTGAGCATGCCGGAGATGTAGTCGATACCGAGACCGACCAGGTGCTCGCCCTGCACGGTGTAGAAGCTCAGCGCTTCGTCCGGGGCGACCCGCAGCAAGTGGGTGACCAATCGGTGGATGCGGGTCTGCAGCAGGACGTGCAGCGTGGTCTCCTCGATCTGCGCGTCCACGCCGTCGGCGGCATCGGCGATCGCGGTCACCTCGTCCAGCATGCGCCGGGTCTCGCGTTCGATGACGGCCTCGACCAGTTTGTCCTTCCCTGCGAATCTGCGGTGGATGGTGATCCGGTTGATCCCGGCACGGCGCGCGATGTCCTCCAGGCTGGAGCGGCGGATCCCGAGTTGCAGGATCCGTTCCAGCGCGGCGTCCATGATCTTCTCGTCGACCTCGTCGTAGCCGTCCGTCACGTAACGAGACTACGAATGCCGTTTCACAGCGTCCAACCGTGTCGTAGGTCCGGCGCGGTAGCACGGCGAAACGTCCAGCGGGGCTGCTCGCGCCGGTGGCTCTCCGCCTCCGGCGCACCATCGAGAATCGCCGCGCGAGCCGCGGCGACCAGCGCCCGATCGGCCGGCCGCGGCCGCGGGTTCGGATACCCGGCGGCGAGCGCGACGAGCACCCCGGGGTGGGCGAACTCGCGGCCGAAGGTACGGACCGGCCGGGCGGGTGCCGGCGCGCCGGGGTGGAGAGACGCCCGGGTCCGTCCCACCCCGGCCCCCATACCGATTCGGCCCGGCCGGGCCGAACCCCTGTTCGAGACCGCCCGGGTGTACTTGGATGAACTGATGCTGCTCGATCTCCAGTTGGACGCCCGCCCGGACCGCAGCGCCGAACGCGCCCGGACCCTCGTCGACGCCGGCGCGGCGGGGCTTTTCACTTTCGAAGGCCCCCACGATGTCATGCTCCCCCTGGCCGCCGTGGCCGGCCGGGTGAACGCCGACCTGATGACCAATGTCGCGATCGCCATGCCGCGCAGCCCGATACACCTCGCGCATGCCGCGTGGGACCTGCACTTGATGTCGGGTGGGCGGTTCCGGCTCGGACTCGGTTCGCAGATCCGTCCCCATATCGAGAAGCGTTACGGTGCCACCTGGTCCGCGCCGGCGGCCCGGATGCGCGAGATAGTGCTGGCGGTGCGGACGATCCTGCAGGCCTGGCAGGACGGCTCGCCGTTGGATTTCCGCGGCGAGTACACCCGGCACACTCTCATGCCGAGCACTTTCGTTCCCGGCCCGAACCCGTACGGACCCCCACCCGTACTGCTCGGCGCGCTCGGCCCACTGATGACCCGGACCGCGGCGGAGGTCGCGGACGGGCTGCTGGTGATGCCTTTCCACAGCCATCGGCATTTCCGGGAGCGCACGCTGCCCGCCGTGGCGGAGGGTATGAAGCAGGCGGGCCGCACCGAATTCCCTCTCTATCCGCAGGTGATCGTGGCGATGGGCCGGTCGGCGGAAGAACTCGCGGCAGCCTCGACCGGCGTACGCGGGCTGCTGGCGTTCTACGGTTCGACCCCGGCGTACCGGCCGGTGCTCGAGGTCGAGGGCTGGGAACAGCTGCAACCGGAACTCAACGCCCTCTCCAAGACCGGCAACATCATGACCATGTCCGACCGGATCTCCGACCATATGGTCGATACCCTCGCGGTCCGCGGCACTCCACAGGACTGTGCCGCCGAGATCATCCGCCGTTTCGGCGATTTCACCGACCGGGTGTGCTGCTACTTCCCCGGATACGACCCGCCCGCCGAGCAGATCGCCGCCCTCGCCGCCGGATTGGGCCGATAACCCCGCGGGTAGCCGATCCGTTTACCTCCGAGGTAATCGTGCGGCGGTCCGCTCGCCGTCATGATCGGTATATCGAACCGATCGAGAGGACGACACCATGCCCGCCTACGTTATCGCCCATCTGCAGCCGGCCGATCCGCATCCCGAGATCGCCGAGTACATCGAGCGCATCCCCGCCACCTTCGAGCCTTTCGGTGGCCGCTTCCTCGTCCACGTCGCCCAGCACGAGGTCAAGGAAGGCCGCTGGCCCGGTTCCGTCGTAATGATCGGTTTTCCCGGCATGGAGGAGGCCCGGGCCTGGTGGGACTCCCCCGCGTATCGGGAGATCGCGCCGCTGCGCACGCGGCATATCGACGGCGACCTGATCTTGGTCGACGGCGTCGCCCCCGGCTACGACCCCGCCACCACCGCCGCGGCCATGCGGGAGTCCATAGCCGCCGGGTGAGCGCGATACGCCGCACCCGTCCGCCCCGCGACGCCCCGAGGACCCGACCCACGAGATCACCGAAAACCGGCGTGCCGCTGCCGGACTGCGAGTATGTATATCTCGCGATTCGGAGCTCTCATCCAGCCAAAAAGGGGACGGTTTTGACTGATAGGGACAGCAGTATCACGAGACGGCAACTCGGCCGATATCTGCGCGAGGCACGTGAAGCGATCGGCCTGACCATGGCCGAAGCGGCGGCGCTCATGGAGTGGGGCAAGAGCAGCCTGCAACGCATCGAGACGGGGCAGAACCAGCGGATCCGCATTCGCGATCTGGACGGGTTGATCGAGATCTACGAGATCGACGAGGAGAAAGCGGCGGGGTTGCGGGGCCTGGCCCGCGAAACAGGCGCAAAGTCCTGGTGGCACGAATTCGGCAGTGTGATTCCGGCCAACTTCAGTGTGTACATGGGACTGGAATCCGCGGCCCGGGTCTTGACGACCTATCAACCCGACCTCGTACCGGGTCTGTTGCAGACCCAGGACTACGCACGCGCGTTGGCCCGGGTCGCGAGTCCCGACGACACCGTAGAGGAGCGCGAGCAGCGTGTCCGGCTCAAGATGCGGCGGCAGGCGCTGATCACCCGGAATGCCCGGCCGGCCCGGCTCAACGTCATCTTGGCCGAGACGGTGCTGCGCAGGACGATCGGCGGGCCTCGGGTCATGGCAACGCAATTGCGGCATCTGGCCGATGCCGGCACTCTCCCGAACGTGCGACTGCGCGTCCTGCCCTTCTCCGCCGGAATGCCCGTCGGTGAGCAGATCGGCCCTTTCGTGATCATGGAGTTCGACGCGGACGGCCCGGGCAGACCCGCCGAGCCGACGATCGTCTACGCCGAGAATTACACCGGCGACATGTACAGCGAGAAGGTCGGTATTGTGCAGCGATACGTAGAGGCGTGCGATCTCGTTCAACGCGCCGCGCTGGATGAGGTCGGCAGCAGGAATCTGCTGCGCACGGCAGCAAGGGAGCACCAACGGTGAACGTCGACCTATCCGAAGCGAAATGGTTCAAGAGCAGTCGCAGTGGCGGAACCAAGGAGTGTGTGGAGGTCGCGTTCCTCGACGGCGGGCATGTCGGCGTCCGTGACTCCAAGAACCCCACCGGCCCGGCGCTCGTTTTCACCGCCGCCGAGTGGGACGTCTTCACCGGTGGCACCCCGGATGGGCGTGCCGATGGCGGCTAACTCGATCGGCACGGCGGCAGCTGTGCAGACGGTCCGGTATGTGCGCCCGTCCGGACCGCTGCTCGGATGCGCCCCCTAGGATCGGTCGTATGGCAGCCGGGTCTCCTCGTCTGGTGGTGTTCGCCGGTCTCCCGGGATGCGGAAAGACCACCCTGGCACGGGCTCTCGCGGACGAACTCGGTGCGACGTTCCTGCGTATCGATACCTTCGAGGCAGCGATCGTTTCGACATTGGCGCCGTTCGAGAACAATCCGGTCGGTTACGTCGCGGCAGCCTGGGTGGCCGAGGACCAGTTACTGGGCGGGCGGCCCGTGGTCGTCGACGCGTGCAACAACCTCCGGAAGGCCAGAACGATGTGGGGCGATCTTGCGCTCGGATCGAAGGTTCCGCTGCACTGGGTGGAGGTGATCTGCTCGGACGCCGCCGAACATCGCCGCCGGGTGGAGTCCCGCACACCCGATCGGCCAGGACAGGGCAACCCGACCTGGGCTCAGGTGCGATCCCGGCGCTGGGAGCCGTTCACCGAACCGCGCATCCTGATCGACAACACGGGAAGCGCGGCAGCGCATGTGGCCACGATCCGCGCCGCACTTCCCGGTGAAGGACCGTAGCCGCGGGCCGATACGACGACGGAGCGGCGCATACCGACCTCGCTCCGACGTCTACTGCTGAGCGCCGGCGCGGATGCGCGTTATTTCCGTCGGAGCCACCGTGCAGCCGCGCACTGTGCACCGGCGCGCGGCTGCCCGAGGCTCTCAGCTCGTGATCTCGTCGATCGAAGGTGATTCGTCCCTGGACAGCGTGATTCCGAGGTTTGTCGCCCTGCGCTCGAGTTCGTCGT
This sequence comes from Nocardia grenadensis, assembly GCF_050942415.1. Taxonomy (NCBI): domain Bacteria; kingdom Bacillati; phylum Actinomycetota; class Actinomycetes; order Mycobacteriales; family Nocardiaceae; genus Nocardia; species Nocardia grenadensis. Next base: position 5,295,498 of record NZ_CP192054.1, read on the forward strand.
CGTCCCCGTGCCCCAGATCGATGGCCGCGCCGTCGGCCGACAGCACCTCGACATTGAGGCACAGGGACTGGAGTTCCTTGAGCAGAACCTTGAACGATTCCGGGATGCCTGGTTCCGGAATGTTCTCGCCCTTGACGATCGCCTCGTAGACCTTCACCCGGCCCACCACATCGTCGGACTTGATGGTCAGCAGTTCCTGCAGCGTGTAGGCCGCGCCGTAGGCCTGCATGGCCCAGCACTCCATCTCACCGAAGCGCTGACCACCGAACTGCGCCTTACCACCGAGCGGCTGCTGGGTGATCATCGAGTACGGGCCGGTCGAGCGGGCGTGGATCTTGTCGTCGACCAGGTGGTGCAGCTTCAGGATGTACATGTAGCCGACCGCTACCGGGTACGGGAACGGCTCACCCGAGCGGCCGTCGAACAGGGTCGCTTTTCCGTCCGCCCCGACCATGACCTCGCCGTCCCGATTCGGCCGCGTGGCGGCCAATAGTCCGGCGAGTTCTTCCTCGCGTGCCCCGTCGAACGCCGGTGTCGCCAGATTCGTATCCGGCGCCGCCGAGAGCAGCTCGTCGGGCAGGCGTTGCGCCCACTCGGGTCGGTCACCGCCGGGGAGCGGCACCTCCCAGCCGGTCTTACCGATCCAGCCGAGGTGGGTTTCCAGGATCTGCCCGATATTCATACGACGCGGCACACCATGGGTGTTCAAAATAATGTCCACCGGCGTGCCATCGGGCATGAACGGCATATCCTCGGTCGGCAAAATCTTGCCGATCACACCCTTGTTCCCGTGCCGGCCCGCGAGCTTGTCACCGTCCTGGATCTTGCGCTTCTGCGCCACATACACCCGGACCAGCTCGTTCACACCCGGAGGCAGATCATCGTCATCCTCACGCGAGAACACGCGGATACCGATCACCTTGCCCGACTCACCATGGGGCACCTTCAGCGAAGTATCACGCACCTCACGCGCCTTCTCACCGAAAATCGCCCGCAACAACCGCTCTTCCGGCGTCAGCTCGGTTTCACCCTTCGGAGTGACCTTCCCGACCAGAATGTCACCATCACGCACCTCGGCACCGATCCGCACGATCCCACGCTCGTCGAGATCAGCCAAAACCTCATCGGAAACATTCGGGATATCGCGAGTGATCTCCTCGGCACCCAACTTCGTATCCCGAGCGTCGATCTCGTGCTCCTCGATATGAATCGAGGTCAACACATCATCTTCCACCAGACGCTGGGACAGGATGATCGCGTCTTCGTAGTTGTGACCTTCCCACGGCATGATCGCCACCAGCAGGTTCTTACCGAGCGCCATTTCACCGTTCTCGGTGCAGGGGCCGTCGGCGAGGACCTGACCGCGCTCGACGCGCTGGCCTTCGTCCACGATGGGACGCTGGTTGGCACACGTGCCCTGATTCGAGCGGGCGAACTTCCGCATCCGGTAGGACTTGCGGGTCCCGTCATCGGCCATGACCGTGACGTAATCCGCCGACACTTCCTCGACCACACCGGCCTTGTCGTTGACCACGACATCACCGGCATCCACCGCGGCCCGCAACTCCATACCGGTACCCACCACAGGAGCCTCGGAACGAATCAACGGCACGGCCTGACGCTGCATATTCGCACCCATCAGAGCACGGTTGGCGTCATCATGCTCCAGGAACGGAATCATCGCCGTCGCCACCGACACCATCTGCCGCGGCGACACATCCATGTAATCGACCTGTCCACTATCGACGAACTCGACCTCGGAATACTTGCGCCGCACCGCGATCCGCGATTCGACGAAGCACCCCTGGGCATCGAGCGGTTCGTTCGCCTGCGCGACGACGTGCCGGTCCTCCTCGTCGGCGGTGAGGTAGACGATCTCATCGGTCACCGTGCCGTCGATCACCTTCCGATACGGCGTTTCGAGGAACCCGAACGGATTCACCCGCGCGTACACCGACAGGTACCCCATCAGCCCGATATTCGGACCCTCAGGGGTCTCGATCGGGCACATCCGGCCGTAATGGCTGTAGTGCACATCGCGCACCTCGAGGCCGGCGCGCTCCCGGGACAGGCCGCCCGGTCCGAGCGCGGACAGGCGACGTTTGTTGGTGAGGCTCGCGAGCGGGTTGCGTTCGTCCATGAACTGGGAGAACTGGGAGGTCCCGAAGAACTCCTTGAGCGCCGCCACGACCGGCCGGATGTTCATCAGCGACTGCGGGGTGATGGCTTCGACGTCCTGGGTGGTCATCCGTTCCCGGACCACCCGCTCCATCCGGGAGAGCCCCACCCGGAACTGATTCTGGATCAGTTCCCCCACGGTGCGTACGCGGCGATTACCGAAATGGTCGATATCGTCCACCTCGACCGGCACCTCGATACCGTCGGGCCCGGTCATCGTCTGCTCCCCCGCGTGCAGCCGCAGCAGGTATTCGACAACGGTGACCAGGTCCATTTCGGTGAGCACCCGGGGGCCGCCGGGCGCGTCCCGCCGGACACCGAACTTCTTGTCCATCTTGTAGCGGCCCACACGCGCCAGGTCGTAGCGCTTCTCGGCGAAGAACAGGTTCTCCAGCAGGGTCTGCGCGGACTCCTTGGTGGGCGGTTCGCCGGGCCGGAGCTTGCGGTGGATGTCGAGCAGCGCTTCATCGGTGCTCGCGGTGTTGTCCTTCTCCAGCGACGACATCAGCACCCCGGAGAAGCCGAACCGCTCGGTGATCTGCTCGGTGGTCCAGCCGAGGGCTTTGAGCAGCACGGTCACCGGCTGACGCCGTTTGCGGTCGATACGTACACCGACGGTGTCCCGTTTGTCGATATCGAATTCCAGCCACGCGCCACGGCTCGGGATGACCCGCACGCTGTGCAGGTCCTTCTCGGTGCTCTTGTCGACGGAGTGATCGAAGTAGACGCCCGGCGAACGCACCAGTTGTGAGATGACCACGCGCTCGGTGCCGTTGATGATGAAGGTGCCCTTGTCGGTCATCATCGGGAAATCACCCATGAAGACCGTCTGGCTCTTGATCTCGCCGGTGTTGTTGTTGATGAACTCCGCGGTGACGAACAACGGCGCCGCGTAGGTCATGTCCGTGTCCTTGCACTCGTCGATCGAGGCCTTGACCTCCTCGAAGCGGGGTTCGGACAGGGTCAGCGACATGGTCCCCGCGTAATCCTCGATCGGGCCGATCTCCGCGAGTACCTCCGCCAGCCCGCCCGTGCGGAAATCACCGCGGGCGGCGGCCCGCTCCCGCTGGGCGGCCGCGCCGATCAACCAGCCGAACGATTCGGTTTGGATCTCCAGCAACCCGGGAACCTCCAGGAGCTCGAGGACTCTGGCGAACGAGAGCCGCTCGGGGCTTCCGGGAATTCGGCTCCCGGCGGATACCGCGGTAGCGATCTCGTTCTGATCAGGGAGTGCCAAGATGCGTCCTTCCAGCACCGCACGCCGCCCATACCTGCGCGGTATGGTCGTCACGTATCTGCTTGTCCAGTGGGCGTTATTCGGATCGCGTACCGCGGGCGGAAGCCGTCCGGATAGGACTCGACGACAACCCGTGGCAGCGATACACGGAATGCGGCGCTTCCACGGTGGTTTCGTATTTCGAGAGTCGGACAGCACGCACCCCGGCGCGAAGCCCTAAATTACACACGAAATCGTCGAATGTCGAGAGACATAAAAAATAAAGCATCCGATTTCCGATGCTTTACATTTTGATAATGACACTCCGATCCGCACGGCGTCAAGCCGGATGGCGGAAAACCGCCGAAATCGGCCGTCGCGGCTTCGGCGGCGCGAGATCGCGGCAGAGCGGGGCCATCCACCGCTGCTCACATCCGCCGGGCCCGAGCAGCCATCCTTCGATCCTCTTCTGCTCCGGGGACGCTCGCCGAGACCGACCCCGGGAGAGTTTCCCCGAATCTCGCGGCGCACGACCGGACCCGATCCGAGGAACGAACCGGACACCGCGCCGAGTGAGAAATAAATTCGTGCCGTACCCCACCCCGAATTCAATTCCCGACCTTCCCACTCGAATGTATCGCCCCGGGAATTGCGGCACACACCCGGGGTCCATCGCCGCCGGTGAACCATCCGTGGAATACAACGAACGGTTGTGCCCGGATACTGCCGCGGTTGTTTGATCGCGGCCCGTGCTTTCTGCTTTGCTCGCCCGGGTCATCGCGAGGACGAACAAGCGAGAGGTGCGCCGGAATGGCGAAGGGGCGGACCCTGGGGCGACAGTTCGGTTGGCTGTGGGCCGCCTACGCGGTGAGCCGGTTCGGTACCGCGCTGGCATTCAACGCCTTCGGGCTCGTCGCCGTTCTCGTCCTGCACGCCGGCCCCGCCGAGATCTCGCTACTGGCGGCGGCCGGCCTCGCGGTCGGCGCCCTGGTGGCGAATCCGCTGGGCCCCTGGTTGGAGTTCCGCCGCAAGGGGCCGGTCCTGATCGCCATGGACCTGGTCCGGTGCGCGGCGCTGCTGAGCATTCCGATCGCTTTCGCGTGCGGCGCACTCGGCTTCGCGCAGTTGCTCGTGGTCGCGATCGTCGCCGCTACCGCCGATATCGGTTTCACCGCCGCGTCCGGCGCCTATCTCGGAAGCCTGGTGGCACCGGATGACCTGCTGGTGGCCAATGCCCGGTTCGAATCCACGAACTGGACTGCCATCGTGCTCGGGCCGCCGCTGGGTGGCGCCGCGATCGGCCTGCTGGGCCCGATGGCCACCCTGGTCGCGGACGGCCTGAGCTATCTGGCCTCGGCGGCGGGCCTGCGCGCGATCGGTGATGACCGCGAACCACGTCCGGTCCGCCCCGACGCACCACACCCGGGTGCGCAGTTCGAGGGCTGGCGTTACGTACTGAACCATCCCGGGCTTCGCCCGCTGCTCTGCAACGACACCCTCGTCGGCGCGCTGATCATGGCGACGCAGCCGCTGATGTCGGTGCTCATGCTCGGGCAGCTCGGCTTCACGCCCTGGGAGTTCGGGCTCGCGTTCGCATTGCCGTGCCTGGGCGGGTTGCTCGGGGCGCGGCTCACGCCCCGGCTCGTCGCCCGGTACGGACGCGGGCGCGTGCTGCGGATATCCGGGATTCTGCGGGTGTGCTGGCCCGTCGCGCTGGGCGCCGTCACCGCCGGCGCCGGCGGATTGGTCCTCGTTCTGGCCGTACAGACCGCCGTGATCGTCTGCATGGCCGTGTTCAACCCGGTCTTCGCCACCTATCGGCTGGAGCAATTACCGGCCGACCGGGCGACCCGCGCGCTGGCGGCCTGGGCGGTGAGTAAGAAGATCACCATCGCGGCGGTCACGGCGTTATGGGGCCTGCTCGCCGCGTGGATCGGAATCCGCGCGGCGATCACCCTCGCCGGAATACTGCTGTTGATGACACCGCTGCTGCTGGCCCGCATCGACCGGGCGACCGAACACCCCGAGGCATTGCCGGCCGACTCGGCACAGCCGGCGCCGTGAACCTCAGGCGCGCAACGCGGCGGCCAGGGCCGGGTTCACGGCCATGGACAGGGCCACCAGCGACTCCACCAGCAGTTCGATCAGTTCGTCGCGGGAGAGGTGTTCGTCGCGCAGCCACGACAGGGTGGTTTCTTCGGTGAAGGCCACCCAGCCGCGAACCACGAGTACCAGCCGGGGCTGCGCACGCTCCTCCGGCGACAGCGGGACCTGGGCGAGGATGATGTCGACGATCACGTGCCGGGTCTGCTCGACCATGGCGGCCAACTCCGGACTGGAGCTGGTGGGGCCGCGCAGCAGGGCCAGGTACGACGTACGGTTCTCGCTGACGTAGTCGATATAGCGGCCCACCGAGTCGCGCAGCATATCGAACAGGCTCAGCGTGGGGTCGGGGACGACCCGGGCCAGCAGTTCGGCGTTGGCGTGCCGGACCACTTCGAGCTGAAAATCCTGTTTGGTCGGGAAGTAGTGGAACAGCAGTCCCCGCGAGATCCCCGCCTGGGCCGCGATCTCGCTGACCGATATGTCCTCGATCGCCCGTTCGCCGAGCATTTTCACGCCGAGCGTGATCAGCTGCGTCTTCCGTTCGTCCGGGCTCAATCGGATGCGTTTGACGGGTGCTTCCGGGCTCGTACTCACCTGTTCATCCTACTGAATGCCGTTCAATACTGTTGACTGCGGCTCAATAAGCCCTTACGCTCATTATATGAGTCGCAAGGTTACAGACAAAGCTGTCGCCAACCAGCCCGCCCGTCATCTGCGGACGATCATCATCGGCAGTGGTTTCGCCGGCCTCGGCCTCGCCATCCGGCTGACCCAGCAGGGCCGCGAGGATTTCCTCGTACTGGAACGCGGTAGCGATGTCGGTGGGACCTGGCGTGACAACACCTATCCCGGTGCCGCGTGCGATGTGCCCTCGCACCTGTACTCGTATTCCTTCGCCCTGAATCCGGACTGGTCGCGGTCGTTCTCCCGGCAGGGCGAGATCCAGGCCTATATCCAGGGCGTGGCCGATAAGTACAACGTGCGCGACAAGCACCTGTTCGACTGCGATGTCACCGGCGCCCGCTGGAACCCCGAGACCGCGCAATGGGAGATCACCACCACCAGGGGCGATTTCACCGCCGATACCGTGGTCTCGGCGGTCGGCGCGCTGTGCGAGCCCAACCTGCCCGATATCAAAGGCATCAACAGCTTCGAGGGCGAGATCTTCCACTCGGCCCGCTGGAACCACGATTCCGACCTGGCCGGTAAGCGCGTCGCGGTCATCGGCACCGGCGCCTCGGCCATCCAGATCGTCCCGGCCATCGCCGGCAGCGTCGCTCATCTCGACGTCTACCAGCGCACCGCTCCCTGGCTGCTGCCCCGGCTGGACCGCCCCTACCTGCTACCCGAGCGACTGGCGTTCAAGCACATTCCGGGCGTACAGCGCCTGTCCCGGGCCGCGATCTACGCCGCCCGGGAGACCCAGGTGGTCGGCCTGGCGAAGTTCCCGCCGTTGATGCGCGGGTTCGAGGCCCTGGCCAAGGCCAAACTGGCCATGGAGATCCGCGACCCGGAACTGCGCGCAAAGGTCACCCCGAACTTCCGCATCGGCTGCAAACGCATGCTGATCTCCAACGAGTACTACCCGGCCCTGGACCGCGACAATGTCGACGTGGTCACCGACGGGATCGCCGAAATCCGCGCGAACTCGATCGTCACCGCCGACGGCACCGAACGCGAGGTCGACGCGATCGTGGTCGCCACCGGCTTCCACGTCACCGATTCCCCCACCTACGAGACCATCCACGGTCGCGACGGCCGCAGCCTGACCGAGGTGTTCGACGATATCGGCCAGCAGGGTTACAAGGGTTCGGCGATCGCGAACTTCCCGAATATGTTCTTCCTGCTCGGCCCCAATGTCGGCCTGGGCCATACCTCGATCGTGTACATGATCGAATCCCAGATCAACTACATCGCCGACGCGCTGGCCACCTTCGAACGCCAGGGTCTGCGCACCGTCGAGGTGCGCCGTTCGGCGCAGGACTCCTACAACTCCGCCCTGCAGAAGAAGCTCACCAAGAGCGTCTGGAGCACCGGCGGCTGCGCCAGCTGGTACCTGGACAAGCACGGAAACAATACGACCCTCTGGCCGGACTTCACCTTCGAATTCCGCCGGATCACAAGGAAATTCGACATGGCCGCCTACGATACGACGACGGCAGCCGATGCCCCCGCTCGACCCGATCTGAAGGTAGTGACCGCATGAATGCAGCATCACGTAGTGATTCCCCGAGCGGCGGGGGCCGGGCGACGGGCGGGCGCAATGATTCATACTTCCGCGACAAAGTCTGTGTGATCACCGGGGCCGGTTCCGGGATCGGGCGGGCGCTGGCGGTCAACCTCGCCCGGCGCGGCGCGAAACTCGCCCTCTCCGATATCGATACCGAAGGCCTGGCCGAGACCACCCGCCGCTGCGCAGAGCTCGGCGCGGAGGTGAAATCCGACCGGCTCAACGTGGCCGAACGCGAGGCCGTACTGCTGTACGCCGACGCGGTGAAACAGCATTTCGGCGTCGTGCACCAGATCTACAACAACGCCGGGATCGCCCACCACGGCGATGTCGCCAAGACCGAGTTCAAAGACATCGAACGCATCATGGATGTCGACTTCTGGGGTGTGGTGAACGGGACCAAGGCGTTCCTGCCGTTCCTCCTCGAATCCGGTGACGGCCATGTGGTGAACGTGTCCAGCCTCTTCGGCCTGATCGCGGTACCCGGGCAGGCCGCGTACAACTCGGCCAAGTTCGCGGTCCGCGGTTTCACCGAGGCGCTGCGACAGGAAATGCTGGTGGACCGCGCGCCGGTCAAGGTCACCTGCGTGCACCCCGGCGGGATCAAGACCGCCGTCGCCCGCAACGCCACCTACAGCGACGATATCGACGGCGCGAACGCCAGCTCGATGTTCGACAAGTACCTCGCCATCCACAGTCCCGAAATGGCCGCACAGACCATCGTCGACGGTGTCCGCAAGGGCCGCGGCCGGGTGCTGATCGGCTGGGAGGCCAAACTGCTGGACCTGTTCGTCCGCACCGCCGCCGCCGGTTACCAGCGCATCGCGGTCGGCGTCGAACGACGTTTCCTGCCCTGACCGGTACCGGAGAAGGATCGACATGCGAGATATCGCGCTGCCATTGCCGCTGGCGCGGGCCGTCCTGGGCTCGATGTACCGGGTGGCGCTGCACTCCCGGCTTCCCTGGCGGGCCCAGCGGGCCCTGATCGACGCCGGTTCGGCCTTGCAGCCCGTCCCGCGGGGCGTCGGCGTCGAGGCGATCCGCCTGGGCGGCCGCCCGGCCGAACGACTCGCACCGGCCGGCCCGGCCCCGGCCGAACCCGCCGCCGTGCTGTACCTGCACGGCGGCGGATACGCCGTGGGCTCGCTGGCCACCCACCGTTCGCTCAACGGCCGGCTCGCCGCCGGAACCGGGCTACCGGTCTACGCCCTCGACTACCGGCTGGCGCCGGAACACGCCTACCCGGCGGCACTGGACGACGCCGAGGCCGCATTCCTCGCGCTGGTCGCCGAGCACGACTACCGGCCGGAACGGATCGCGATCGCCGGGGATTCGGCCGGCGGCGGACTGTCGCTGGCGCTGGCCCAGCGGCTCATCGCCCGGCACGACCACACCCCCGCCGCGCTCGGTCTGATCGCCCCGTGGGTCGATCCGAACCAGCTCGCCGAACGCCCCCGCGATCTGGTGGTCAACGGGCCCTGGTCGCGGGCCTGCGCCGCGGCCTACCTCGGGACCGGCGATCCCGCCGATACCGGGTACGCCCCGCTGCACGGTGTCCTCGCCGGGCTGCCCCCGGTGTACGTCCAGGCCGATATCGACGAACTACTGCACCCGCAGTGCGTCGACCTCACCGCGGCGCTGCGCGCGGCCGGGGTCGACGTCGCGTTCACCGAGAGTCGCGGCCTCTGGCATGTCGCCCAGCTACAGGCCGCCCTGGTGGGCCCAGCTGCTGCGGCTCTGACCGAAATGGCCGATTTCCTCCGGCAAGCCGTCGATCAGCTACCGCTGCGCGACCTAGGATGAAGGCCTGATCGGGACGCAGTTCACCCTGGTTTCAGGGTGAGATCCAGGGCGTTTACCGGTGGCCCGCGCCCCGTCCGATTCCGGTGGCGTAAATTACCGACGAGTTGGCAAACAGGGAAAGGCAATGATGCGCGAGTTCGAAGCCCCGGCTTCCTACACCATCCCCGAGGACGCGAACAATTCCGACAACGTGTTCCGCTACGCGAAAGAATCCCCCGCCGCGGTGATGTTCAACGTCCCCGACGGCACGGGCGGCTGGCGCGATGTGCGGGCCGCGGAGTTCGCGAAGGCGGTCACCGATGTGGCCAAGGGCCTCATCGCCTCGGGTATCGAACTGGGCGACCGGGTCGCCATCATGGCCGCCACCCGTTACGAGTGGACTCTGCTCGATTTCGCCATCTGGGCGGCCGGCGGCTGCACCGTGGCCATCTACGACAGTTCCTCGGCCGAACAGGCCCGCTGGATCCTGCAGGATTCGGCCACCGCGCTGCTGGTCGTCGAGAACGACAAGCATCGCGGCGTCATCGACGATATCGATCCGGCCGAACTGACCGCGCTGCGGGAAACCCTGCAGATCGACAAGGACGCGATCGACGAACTCGTCCGGCGCGGTGCCGAACTCGACGAGCAACTCGTTCACGACCGGCGTGCCCAGGTGAGCGCGGCCTCCCCGGCCACCCTGATCTACACCTCCGGCACCACCGGCCGGCCCAAGGGCGTCATGCTCAGCCACGCCAACCTCTGGGCCGAATCCCGGGCCGACCGGATCGCGCTGGCCGCGTTCCTGACCCCAGGCAAGAAGACGCTCATGTTCCTGCCGCTGGCGCACGTCTTCGCCCGCGCGGTGAGCCTGGCCGCCTTCGACGCCAAGGTCACCCTGGCGCACACCTCCGACTGGAGCACGCTGGTCCAGCAGTTCGCCGAGCACCGGCCCGATTTCGTGCTGTCGGTACCGCGCGTATTCGAGAAGGTGTTCAACGCCGCCAAACAGAAGGCTCACGACGAGGGCAAGGGCAAGATCTTCGACGCCGCCGCGGCCACGGCGATCGCCTACAGCGAGGCCCTGGGCACCGGGAAGCCCGGCCTGATACTGAGCGCCAAGCACGCGCTGTTCGACAAACTCGTCTACGGCAAACTGCGGGCCGCTCTCGGCGGCAACTGTCAGGCCGCGGTCTCCGGCGGCGGCCCGCTGGGCGCCCGGCTCGGGCACTTCTTCCGCGGTGTCGGCGTCACCATCTTCGAGGGCTACGGCCTCACCGAGACCAGCGCCGCCATATCGGTCAACACCCCAGACCACATCCGGGTCGGGTCGGTCGGCCACCCACTCGAAGGTCACGCCGCCAAGATCGCGGAGGATGGCGAACTGCTACTGCGCGGTCCCGTGGTGTTCGCGGGCTATTGGGGTAACGAGCAGGCGACCGCCGACGCGTTCGTGGACGGCTGGTTCAAGACCGGCGACCTGGGTGCCATCGACGCCGACGGTTTCATCACCATCACCGGCCGCAAGAAGGAAATCCTGGTTACCGCGGGCGGGAAGAACGTCTCCCCGGCACCCATGGAGGACGAACTGCGGGCGCATCCGCTGATCGGCCAGGTGATGGTGGTCGGCGACGGGAAACCGTTCATCGGCGCGCTCATCACGCTGGACCCGGAGGCACTGCCGGGGTGGAAGGAACGCAACGGTATCGCCGCCGAGGTGGAGATCGCCGAATTGGTCGAGAACCCGGCTCTGGTCGCCGAGGTGGAGGCCGCGGTCGCCGAGACCAACAAGAAGGTCTCCAAGGCCGAGCAGATCAAGAAGATCAATATCCTGGCCTCGGACTGGACCCAGGAAACCGGCGAACTGACCCCGAAGATGTCGCTCAAGCGCGCGGTCGTCATGAAGCAGTACGCCACCGAGGTGGACAAGATCTACAGCTGATCCCGCCACGCCCACGGCCCGATGCGCCATCCGCTCACCGGGCCGTGGGCATTCGGCCCCGAGAACGGGCTAACCGGTGAGCGAGTCCGCCTTATCCAGATCCAGGGCACTCCGGTCCGGCGCGTCACCGGCCTGGAAGCGAATGAACAGGGCCGAGGCGACCACCCCGACCAGCAGCAACGCGGCCGGCAGCAGGGTGGCCTGGCTCAGCGCGGTACTGAACGCCTCCTTCACCGGCTCGGGCACCTGACCGGTACCCATCCCCTCTCCGGCGGGGGCGCCGCCCAGACCCGCCGCGCTCATCCGCGCGGCGATCAGGGCACTGATCGCCGCGCTACCGAGCACCGACCCGACCTGACGGGTCGTGTTGTAGACACCCGCGCCCGCGCCGGCCTGGGAAATGGGCAGATTGTGGGTGGCGGTGGTCGCCAGCGGTGCCCAGATACAGGCGTTCGAGGCACCGGCCACCGCGCCCGCCACGACCATCCAGGTGATATTCGCGTGCGGATCCCGCATGACCAGGGCGAACCAGAAAATGGAGAGCGCGAACGCCAGGAATCCGACGGTCGGGATGATCCGCGGATGCATCCGGTCGGAGATCCGGCCGATCACCGGGGCGGCGAACCCGGTCACAATGGCCATCGGAGCCAGCACCAGCGCCGAGCGGGTCGGCGACATACCGTGCACGGCCTGCAGATAGAAGTAGATCGGCACCATCACCGCGGTGACGGCCGCACCCATACTGGCGATGGCCAGATTCGACAGCGAGAAATTGCGGTCCCGGAACAGCGGCAGCGGCAACAGCGGCTCACCCGAAGCGCGGGCCTGCGTGGCCACGAAAACGGCCAGCACCACGATCCCCGCCACGATCATCGCCCAGATCTTCGCCGACCAGTCGCTGGTATTGCCCTCCTGGATACCGAACACCAGCAGGAACATGCCCACCGCGCTCAGCACCACGCCGACCAGGTCGAATTTATGCTGGTGCGTCGGCAGTGCCGGCACCAGCCAGACGGCGAGCGCGAAGGCCACCACCCCGACCGGCACATTGACGATGAAGATCCACGCCCAGCCGAGACCGTCGACCAGCACACCACCGAGGATCGGGCCCACCAGCGTCGCCAGCCCGGCGACCGCGCCCCACATACCCATGGCGGCGCCCCGCCGGTCCGGCGGGAAGGTGCGGGTGATCACCGCCATTGTCTGCGGGGTCATCAGCGCCGCACCCAGCCCCTGCACGGCCCGAGCGGCGATCAGGGTCTCGATATCACCGGCCAGCCCGCACGCCAGCGACGACAGCGTGAACACCGCGAGCCCGAACAGGTAGATGTTCTTGGGCCCGAACCGGTCGCCCAGCCGCCCGGTGATCAACAGTGGCACGGCGTAGGTGAGCAGATAGGCGCTCGTCACCCAGATGACCTGCGAGATATCCGCGTGCAGATCGGTCATGATCGCCGGATTGGCGACGGCCACGATGGTCACGTCGAGCAGGATCATGAAGAATCCGACAACCAGCGCACCTAATGCGAGCCACGGATTGCGTTGAGTGGACATAGCTTCCGTTCCTGTCGAGCGACGCCCGATGCGCCGTTTCGTGGATCTGTCGCGGCGCGTCACACGGACGCATCACCTGGGACTACCGGCTCACCGTACGGACGGGGCACGACAGCCGCGGCCTGCTCATGCCGTGGTCACTCCGGACTCCAGGTACGACGCCGGGCGCCGCGCCAACATTCCGGGCATATCGGACCGATCTTAGTCCTGGTCAGAGACCATGCGCGTCGAGCCAGGTGCGGGCCAGCTCCCCCGGGTCCGCGGATTCGTCCCGGACCCGCAGCACCAGGGTCGCCAGCTCATCGGTGGTGAGTTCCCCGGCCACGTAGTTCAGCTTCTCCAGCTGCCGATCGTCCAATGCTCCCTTGCGCACCAGCGCCAGCGGATTCTCCGGCCGGATCGCGTCCTCCGGGTCGGCGAGGACCTTCAGCCCCTCGGTACCGCCCGGCAGGAATTCGGCCGGACCGGCCAGCACCGCGGCCTGGACCCGGCCCTCCAGCAACGCGCGCCGCAGTCCCCCGGGCTCGGGGAACACCTCGGTCGAGGCGAACACGCAGTCCGAGATCTTCCCGGCGACCTCCGGTAGCTCGTACAACCCCGGAACAGCGGCGACACCGGCGACCATCGACGGGCACTGCGCACCCAACTGTTCCACCGAATCGATCCCGCGCTGCTCGGCGACGGCGGTGGTGACCAGGACCCGCGGTTCGAAATCCGCGCCGTCGGCCGCATCGGAGGTGATCGTCCCCTGCGGCAGCGACCCGTTCAGTTCTTCCGTCACTTTCTCGGTGGTGGTCGCCTCGGCCCCGGTGTTCAACTCCGCCAGCAGAGCGCCGTTGTGGTCACCGGCGACCGCCACGGTCCCCGCGTCCAACGCCGCGAACACCTCCGCGCGATCATCCAAACCCGACTCCACCCGCACCGCGGCCCCGGTCCGCGCCAGCGCCTGCGCGTAGATCTCCGCCAGCACGCGTGACTCGGCGGACCCCTGCGCCCCCACCACCAGCGGCTCGGCCCCGTCGGCACCACAGGATACGGCCAGCCCGGCGAGCACCGGCACCAGCATCCGAGCAACGACACGCATCGACGCCGCCAATACCATCGCGCGAGACACCCACTTCCGTAACCAGCCCGCCGCACCCTATCCGGGCGCCCCCGCCAACCCTCAGGAATCTACAGGGTCCCCGCGGCCGGATCACCGGGGCTCCGCGGGAGTACCTGGGGCGCAGGGGAGATGGAGACGAACCAGACCCGGACACGAATGCACGCTCACCGGGCTCGGACGTAACCGGACCGCGAAGGTGGCAGATATCGGCCTACTCGCGAAGGCGCCGCAAAAAACTACAGCACCCGGCCCAGGGTGGCGGCCGAGTGCTGTAGTTGCGGTTACCGCCCGGGTAAGGCGGAACGATCTATCAGGCGACGCCCTCCGCGCGGGCGGCGGCGGCGACCGCGTCGGCCACCGCGGGGGCCACGCGCGGGTCGAGCGGGCTGGGCACGATCTTGTCGACGGCGAGTTCGTCGGCGACGACGCCGAGGATGGCGTTGGCGGCCGCGATCTTCATACCTTCGGTGATGCGCCGGGCGCCCGCGTCGAGCGCACCCTTGAACACGCCGGGGAAGGCGAGCACATTGTTGATCTGGTTCGGGAAGTCGCTGCGGCCGGTGGCGACGATGGCGGCGTACTTCTTGGCCACGTCGGGGTGGATTTCCGGGTCCGGGTTGGACATGGCGAACACGATGGACTCCGGGGCCATCGAGGCGATGAGCTCTTCGGCGATGGTGCCCGCGGACAGGCCGAGGAACACGTCGGCGCCGGCGAGGGCGTCGGCGGCGGTGCCGGTGAGGCCACGCGGGTTGGTGCGCTCGGCCAGGTCGGCCTTGACCGCATTGAGGTCATCACGGTCGCGGCCGACGATGCCCTTGGAGTCGAGCACGGTCACATCGGCGACGCCCGCGGCGAGCAGGATGTTGGTGCAGGCGACACCGGCGGCGCCGGCGCCCGACACGACCACTTTGAGTCCGGAGGTGGCCCGACCCTGCACGGCGGCGGCACCATTGAGGGCGGCCAGCACCACGATGGCGGTGCCGTGCTGGTCGTCGTGCATGACGGGGCAGTCGAGGGCTTCCACGACCCGCTTCTCGATTTCGAAGCAGCGGGGGGCGGAGATGTCCTCCAGGTTCACGGCGCCGAAGCTGGGGCGCAGACGGATCAGGGTTTCGACGATTTCGTCGACATCCTTGGTGTCCAGCACGATCGGGATGGAGTCGAGTCCGGCGAACTTCTTGAACAGCGCCGATTTGCCCTCCATGACCGGGAGGGAGGCGCGCGGGCCGATATCGCCGAGGCCGAGCACCGCCGAACCGTCGCTGACCACGACCACCAGGCGGTCGGTCCAGGTGTAGCGCTTGGCCAGGCTCTCGTCCTCGGCGATGGCGCGGCTCACCTGTGCCACTCCGGGGGTGTAGGCGATCGATAGGTCGCGCTGGGTGGCCAGCGGCGAGCTGAGCTCGACCGAGAGCTTGCCGCCGAGGTGACCCGCGAAGATCTCCTCGTGAGTGATCGCCGACAGATCTTGGACCTCTTCTTTGCTGGCGGTGGCGTTCGGTGCGTCAGTCACAGAGGACACGATTTCACTCCTGCTGGTTGCGGTCGTAACCGGTGGACGGTTACCGCCGGGTATTTGGTGTTATCTGCGTCATATCGTTCATCGGCGGCGCGACCAGGATGTTTCCTGGCGCAACCGGTACCCGGAAGACCCCCGGGAGCCCGCACACAGGGCAGTGGACGGTGGCACCGATTTCGGGCAGCGAAGGTCCGGGTGAATTTCGGACGGGTTGGTCCGAGCGAACTCGACCGGTGCCCGTTTCCCGTCGCGACGGTGCGTCGCGGAGCGGCGGGCGCCTGATATCCCCGACCCGGCGGTGGCAACGATCGGGAATCCGCCACATTCTGCCAGGTCCCGGATCGTTCGCCAAACCGGGCCCGGCGGTTGCGTGTTTCGGACACCACGGGGCCAGCGTAGGCCGCGAGCATTACCTTCCCGTGAGCGGAAACTCGCGAGTGGCGCCAGGGACCGGTGAGACCACCCCAAAGGTTCCGGAAAGCCCGGTGAACCCGGCGACCGCGATGTGCTGCGCGGCCGGTCAGCCCCACCACTGGGTCCACAGCAGGATCGCGCCGGAACCCAGCACCACCACCGCCGCGCCGAGGCTAGCCGCGCCCCGCACCCGGTCCGAATACACCTGTGCCACAACGGCGATCGCCGCGACCACAATATGCCAGGCCACCGATTCGGCACCGGGCCCGGGGAAACCGCGCCGCTCGCCGATGATCTCCGCACCGACGACGACCGACGCCAGCAACACCAACCCGGCCGCTGCCACGCCGCTGAGGCCGCGCACGAGTCTCATGAGGCCAGCACCGGTACACCGGTGGCTCTGCCAGCCAGTTTCTCGAACTGCGCCGGCTCGGTGGTGCATTCGCCCAGGCCGATGGTCTTGTTGGCGCCGTGGTAGTCCGAAGACCCCGTCGCCAGCAGTCCGCATTCGCCGGCCAGTTCACGCAGTACCGCCCGGTCCCGGGGACTGTGGTCGGGGTGATCGACTTCCAGACCGCCGAGTCCGTGCGGCGCCAGATCGCGCACCTCCTGCAGGTCCAGCAACCGGCCCCGGCTGCGGGCCCGCCCGTGGGCGAGCACGCTGACGCCGCCGGCGCGTGCGATCATCTCCACCGCCCGGCGCAGCGGGGTATCGGCTTTCTCCACGTAATAGGGGCCGGCCGAGGCGAGTAGATCGGCGAAGGCGGCATCCACCGAGGGCACCACACCCGCCTCCACCAGGGCACGGGCCAGGTGGGGGCGGCCCGCGGCGGGACCGGCGGCGGCCAGCACCGCGTCCGGGTCGATCGGTAGGCCGTCGGCGGCCATCCGTTCGGCCATGGCGCGTAGTCGCTCGACCCGTTCGGCACGCAGCCGTTCCCGCTCGGTCGCGAAACCGCTGTCGGCGGGATCGAACAGATAGGCCAGCAGATGCACCGACACCGGATAGCCGTCGACACCGCGGCCCACACACGACATTTCCATGCCCCGGACCAGGGTCAGCCCGGCCGGGCGGGCGGCCTCGGCCTCGGCCCAGCCGGCAGTGGTGTCGTGATCGGTGAGCGCGACGACATCCAGCCCGGCCTCGGCCGCTCGGCGCACCAGATCGGCCGGGCTGTCGGTGCCGTCGGAGGCGGTGGAGTGGGTATGCAGATCGATGCGCACCCGTCCAGTCTTGCAGTGCCCATCCGGGGCACCCTCGGTGCGGGGCGGCAAGCGCGGGCGCGGCGGCGGCCCCGGGTCGCGGTGACCGGGAGCTGTCCGCGGAGGTCCCGGCCCGGGAGCGGCAGCGACGTAGCATCGACGCGTGCCTTCGATCCCGCTGCCGTTCCATGGTCCGGGGCGGACGCGGCGCGCCGCCGCGGCACCACATATCCGGGTGCCCACCGCACGTGCGGTCGTCGACTGCGCGGTCTATGTGGACGGCAGACGTCTCCCGGGCCGGTTCACCCACGAGAAGGCGCTCGCCGCCGCCAGGGAACGCGGCGGTTTCGTCTGGCTCGGCCTGCACGACCCCGACACCGAGCAGATGGGTGAGGTGGCCGAGACCTTCGGACTGCACGCCCTCGCCGTCGAGGACGCGGTCCAGGCCCATCAGCGGCCCAAACTGGAACGTTACGACGACACCCTGGTCATGGTCATGCGCACGGTCGCCTATCGGGAGCACGAACTGCACACGGTCAGCGAGATCGTCGAAACGGGCGAGCTGCTGATCTTCACCGCACCCGATTTCGTCATCGCCGTCCGGCACGGCGAACATTCGCCGCTGGCGACCGTGCGCCGCGGTCTCGAAGCCGACCCCGCCCGATTACGACTGGGCACCGGCTCGGTGCTGCACGCCATCGCCGACCACGTGGTCGACTCCTATATCGACGTCGTGCAGGCGGTGGAATTCGATATCGACGCAATGGAAGAAGAGGTGTTCACCCCGCGCAGCAGAATCACCGTCGAGGCGATCTATCAGCTCAAACGCGAAATGGTGGAGCTACGACGCGCGGTCAACCCGCTGGCGCTGCCACTGCAACTGCTGGTCCACAAGGAGGAGTTGCCGATCGACCCGGAGATCCGGCGCTATCTGCGCGATGTCGCCGACCACCACACCGGCGTCGCCGAACGCATCACCGATTTCGACGATTCGCTCAGCGCCCTCATCAGTGCCGCGCTCACCAAGATCACCGTCCAGCAGAACACCGATATGCGCAAGATCTCGGCGTGGGTCGCCATCGCCGCGGTACCGACCATGATCGCCGGTATCTACGGGATGAACTTCGAGCATATGCCGGAACTGCGGATCAGCTGGGGTTATCCGGTGGTGCTCGCGGCCATCCTCGGAATCTGCCTGACCCTACTCGCCCTCTTCCACCGCAACGACTGGCTCTGACCGGGCCGCCCACCGGCACCGGCACTACAGCGAAGCCGCGCCCCGGCCGGGGTCCAGCACATCGATCCCGGCCTCGGCCCAGGCATCCCGCAGCGCCTGCGCCCCACGCACCCGCACCCAGGCCGCCTCGGTCGCCGTCACCGGCGTCACCGTGAAATACCGCACCGGCTCCGCCGGATCCGGTAACTCGATCTCCGGCATCTCCCCCGAGCCCAGCAGCACCGCCGTGAACGGCGCGTCCTGCCAGATCGGTTCGCCCAGATCCAGCAGCGCATCGGCCTGCAACACAACGCCTTCGACCGCGGGCGCCGCCGCCAGCACCCCCAGCGTCCGGGCCACCCCCGCCCCGGCACCGGCCGCCGACCGCACCGTGAGCACCAGCTCGGCCCGCGGACCGCGCACCGGATCGGCGTGCAGATCCCCCGGATCACCCATCGGATGCCGCGACCCGCCGACCGTCAGATAGTGCGTCACACCGTCACCCGGGATTCGCAGGATCTCGATCGGCTCCAGACCCAGGAAAGTCATCGAAGCCGTATCCACCCCGGCCGCGTCCACACCGAAGAAATCCGCCACGGCCGTCCGGACGCGCTCGATCACGTCCATCCGCTAGATTGCCAGCTTCGCGAGCAGATCCCGGGCCTGTTCGGCCGTCTTCGGATCACACAGCACGTCGTAACGGCCCGCGACCAACTGCATGGTCGACGCGAAATCCCGCTGACCGCGAGTGGCCGCATACGGGATGGTCGTCGAGATGACCCCGAAAATGATGCCGCCGACCAGGCCCACCACCAGCGGACCGACCATACCGTTGGTGGTGAACAAGCTCAGCAACAGACCCAGGAACAACCCCAGCCACGCACCCGAGACCACACCCCCGCCGATCACCTTGCCCCAGTTCAAGCGGTACAACACCCGCTCGACCTGCATCAGGTCCACGCCGACGATGGTCACGTTCTGCACGGGGAACTGATTGTCCGCCAGATGATCCACCGCACGCTGCGCCTCGGCATAGGTCGGATACGAACCGACCGGCCACCCGGAAGGGGGCGTGGGCAGACCCTGCCTACCGCGATTCGAGCCTCCAAGAGGGTTCGTCATAAGTCCATTCTGTCTTATTTGGCGCCGCCTGCGGCGGCGCGGGGTTGAGGCCCCCTTGGTCTCGCCGTTTCGGCCTCGAGACTCGCGCCTGCGGCGCATGCGCTTCGAGGCCGAAACGGCGAGACGGGCCTCAACCCTTGAGGTGTCTCGTAAGACTCGACGCATGGGGGTCGCGTCGGCATTCGATGGTCGGATCGGATGCGAAGTTTGCTGGAGGTACATGAAGTGCGGAACCGGCGGAGCGGTGGTGAACCCACGGCAGACAACAGATACCGGCTCAGACGCGGGGGGCAGCGGGCACCGCGGACGCTCCCTCGATCACCGCGATTCGGGTCGCGGTCCGGCCGAGGTACCGCCGGACGAACTTCTCATTCCGGTGGTGTGAAGGTGGTTGTCCGCTGCATCCCCGCCGCCCGCCCCTTTTCCGCGATGACCACCGCCATTTTCGCGCTGGCCTCGTCGATCATCTCGTCGCCGAGCATTACCGCGCCGCGGGCGCCGCCGGCGGTGGAGGTGTGGTAGGCGTAGGCCTCGAGGATGAGTTCGGCGTGGTCGTAGTCCGCCTGCCGGGGGCTGAAGATCTCGTTGGCGGCGTCGACCTGGCTCGGGTGCAGTACCCATTTCCCGTCGAAGCCCAGGGCGGCGGTGCGGCCGGCGGCGCGCCGGAAGCCGTCGATATCGCGGATCTGCAGGTAGGGGCCGTCGATGGCCTGCAGGCCGTGGGCGCGGGCGGTGAGCAGGATGGTCATCAGGATGTGGTGGTAGGCGTCACCGGTGTCGTAGCCCTCGGGCTGCTCACCGACCACGAGGGTGCGCATATTGATGCTGGCCATGAAGTCGGCGGGGCCGAAGACCAGGGTCTGCACCCGCGGGCTGGCGGTGGCGATCTCGTCGATATTGCGCAGGCCCAGCGCGTTCTCGATCTGCGGTTCGATACCGATGCGGCCGGGTTCGATCCCGTTGGCCCGTTCCAGCTGGCTCAGCAGCAGATCCAGCGCGCGCACCTGACCGCCGTCGGTGACCTTGGGCAGCAGGATCCCATCGAGTGCGGTACCGGCCCCGTCGACCACCGAGATCACATCCGCGTAGGTCCACTGCGTGGTCCAGTCGTTGACCCGCACCACCCGCAGCTGCCCACCCCAGCCGGAGTCGTTGAGGGCGGCCACGATATTCGCGCGGGCCGCGGCCTTGGCCTCGGGGGCGACCGCGTCTTCGAGGTCGAGAAAGACCTCGTCGACCGGTAGGCCCTTGGCCTTGGCGATCATCTTGGGATTGCTGCCCGGCACGGCGAGCACGGAACGGCGCGGCTTCATCAACTCTCCTGGGGGTCGGCCCGGTCCGGCCCGGGAACATCTAGCCTGACACCATGGCAGCTACCAGGGTGTATATCGCCAGGCTGACCGGCCTGGCGGTGCTGGGGCCGGACGGCGAGTCTATCGGCCGTGTTCGCGACGTGGTGGTCGCCGTCCGGTACGACCGGCAAGAACCGCGTGTCCACGGCCTGGTGGTGGAGTTGCCGACCCGGCGCCGGATCTTCGTTCCGATGCTGCGCGTCACCGCTGTCGAACCCGGTTCGGTGAACCTGAACACCGGCAATGTGAGCCTGCGGCGTTTCGCGCAACGTCCCGGTGAGGTGCTGGCCATGGCGCAGATCGTCGACTCGGCGGTACGCGTGGACGATCCCGATCTGCCCGATCTGGCGGGGGTCGATGTGTATGTGGTGGATCTGGGGATGACGCTCACCCGCACCCGGGACTGGCGGGTGTCGCGGGTGGCGGTGCGCGGGCACCGCAGGCTGGGGCGGCGACGCACCGTGCATGTGGTCGACTGGGCCCGGGTGGAGGGACTCACACCGTACGAGCTGGGGCGGCCGGGTCAGGATGTGAGCACATTGCTCGAGCAGTTCGAGGGCCAGCGCGCCGCCGATGTCGCGCATCTGCTGCGCGAACTGCCGGAGAAGCGGCGGCTGGAGGTCGCGGTGGCGCTCGACGACGAGCGGCTCGCCGATGTGGTCCAGGAGTTGTCCGGCGACGATCAACTGGAATTGCTGGGCAAGCTCGAAATCGGGCGCGCGGCCGATGTCCTCGATGCCATGGATCCCGACGATGCCGCCGACCTGCTGGGCGGGCTGCCGGAGAACGAGGCCGAATCGCTGTTGACGCTGATGGATCCGGAGGAATCGGAGCCGGTGCGCCGGCTGCTCGAACACTCCCCGGATACCGCCGGTGGGCTCATGACGCCGGAGCCGGTGGTCCTGACGCCGTCGACGACCGTCGCGGAGGCGCTGGCCCGCGTCCGCGACCCCGATCTGACGCCCGCGCTGGCCTCGATGGTTTTCGTGGTGCGGCCGCCGACGGCGACGCCGACCGGGCGATACCTGGGCTGCGCGCACCTGCAACAGTTGCTGCGGGAACCGCCCGCGCATCTGGTGGGTGGGCTCCTGGACACCGATCTGACCACCCTCCGACCGGAGGCTCCGCTCACCGCGGTGGCCCGCTTTTTCGCCAGTTACAACCTGGTGTGTGCGCCGGTGGTCGACGAGCAGAATCATCTGCTGGGTGCGGTGAGTGTGGACGATGTACTGGATCATCTGCTGCCGCGTGATTGGCGTGAGGACGAGCAACTGTTCGAGGGTGTACGACAGTGACCGACAAGAGCGCCGCGAGCCGGGCGGCGGCGGCCGCCCGGCAGCGGCTGGAGACACCGGTCGAATCCCGGTTCCGATTCGATTGGGACGCCGAGGCGTTGGCGCGCGGCAGCGAACGCATCGCCCGGTTCCTGGGCACCGGACGCTATCTCGCGTTGCAGACGGTGGTGGTGATCGTCTGGATCGCGTTGAACATCTCCGTCATCACGTTGCGCTGGGACCCCTACCCGTTCATCCTGCTGAATCTGGCCTTCTCCACCCAGGCCGCCTACGCCGCGCCGCTGATCCTGCTGGCGCAGAACCGCCAGGACAATCGCGACCGGGTATCGCTGGAGGAGGACCGGTTACGGGCAGCGCAGACCAAGGCCGATACCGAATTCCTGGCGCGCGAACTGGCCGCCCTGCGGCTGGCGGTGGGCGAGGTGGCCACCCGTGACTATCTGAGGCGGGAACTGGACGAGATCCGCGACTCGCTCGATCGCCTCGAGTCGGCGGCGGGCGTGGGTCCGACGCGCCCGGAAAAGTCTCTCAAGCCGAAACGCAAGAAAACCTCCGGTCACAAGCCGGTTACGGGCGCGGTTTCGTCGCCTGTCGCGGATGAATGACCGGAAATCCGCAATATGCTCCTGACCGGTAGGTAACCTGGATCACGTTGTCCCGAGCACGCCGTCCGGGAATGTCCGGGACGGTTGCTCACCTGTGACATAGAGGAACGGTGGAGCCGAATGCGGATACCTACCCCTGTGGCAATGTCGGCTCTGGTCATGGCGGGCCTGGTAGCGAGCGGTTCGGCCGCACACACCACCTTCTCGTCGACTCCCCCGGAGGCTCCCGGGGCCCGGCTCGCCGCCGATACCGATCGACTGGAAGACCCGGCCGTGACCACCGACGCGCCACTGCCCCAGACACTTGGAATGTTGCCGGTCGAGCGTTCCACGCCCCGGAAACTCCGCGCGCTCAGCCCCACTCCCGCCGACGGGATCCCGCCCTTCGGTGGCATCGTCCCGCTGCAGACCATCGATCTGCCCCGGGGCGGCGGTGCGCTGGGTATTCCGGAGATCGTGCTCGCGGCCTATCGCAATGCCGAACTGGCCCTGCAGTCCTCGACACCCGGTTGCGGTGTCACCTGGAACCTGCTGGCCGGGATCGGCCGGATCGAATCCGGCCACGCGAGCAACGGCCGCACGGATGCCGCCGGCACCACCAACCCGCCCATTTTCGGTCCCGCACTGGATGGCTCGCTGCCCGGCAACGAAGTCATCCGCGCGGCCGACGGAGGCTATGTCCGGGCGCTGGGACCCATGCAGTTCCTGCCGAGCACCTGGGCGCGCTACGCCGCGGACGGCAATGCCGACGGGCGTGCCGATCCACACAATGTCTTCGATGCCGCCCTCGGCGCCGGGAAGTATCTGTGCTCGGGCGGTCTGAATCTGCGTGACCCGCAACAGGAATTACGGGCGGTGCTGCGGTACAACAACTCGATGTCGTACGCGGCCAATGTGCTGAGCTGGTCGGCGGCCTATCGGACCGGCGGCCGGCCGGCCCCGGTCACTGTTGCGCCCGATCCGGTCCCGCCGGGCAGTTACCCGGCCGATTTCCCGCCCGGCCCCACGGATCTGCTGGCCGCGCAGACCGAGAACCAGGTCCCACCACCCCCGCCCTCGCTACCCACGCAGACGCCGCGACCCGCGCCGATGATCCGGATCCCGGGTCTGCCGCCGATTCCCTGCGGGCTGCTGTGCCCGCCGGCTCCGGGCGCCCCGAAGGTGGGCGAGGCCCTGCCCGATCCGGCGCCGGTCGTCCCGGACCGGCCCGCGGACCGTACCGGCCCGGCAGCTCCGGCCCCCACACCCGGCGCCCCGGCGGCTCCCGCACCCGGCGACCGGTCCGCACCGGCACCGGACGAATCAGCGCCGGCCGCACCGCCGCCCGCCGAAAATCGGAATCCGCCGGCACCTGCACCTGCACCGCCGGCACCGCCGTCGATCACGCTCCCCGGCGGGATCGTCATCCCACTGCCGATCGGGCTCCCCCCGGTGCCGGTGGTGGCCCCGCCCGCACCGGTGGACACCATCCCGGCGGCACCCGAGCCCGCGGCACCGGCGGCACCCGCCCCACCCGCCTGAGCTGGCGATTCCACCGGACACGCAGCAGCCGTACCGCACCCGGGGGGACGGGCCCGGTCACCGGCCGGGCCCGTCGGCCGATGCGCACACCCGGGCGGGCGCAGACCGAGTTCCGAAGCAGCGCCGCCGCTTCCCATTCCCATTCGCGCTGAAATAATGGTCACGGAGGAGTAACAAACAGATCTCGGATGCGGTATTGTCGACACAACAGGTCACGGAGCGGCAACGAATCAACTCGTGACCGCAGGCTGTGCGTTGAGATGAAGGGCTTGAGTACGTGGGGCGTCACCGTAAACAGCAACCTGCCACCGTTTCTCGCAGCTCGGTGCTCGCACTCACCGGGCTGGTTCCGGCCGGAGTGGTGGCCACCAATGCCGCCGCGGCGGTGGTCACCGATCCGACCGCGGCCTCGGTGGCCATGCAGGTCTCGGCACTCGGCGCCGCCCCCGCGCAGGCCGCGGCCCCCGTCGCCGTCGACCCCACCGTGCTGCACGCCATGGCCAAGCAATCACCGGAGGCGCCCGTCGAGGTGAGATCGGTGGCGCTGGATCCGAACCGTCCCCGCAACGATCTCCCCGTGGCAGCCTCGGGCATCCCCGGGATCGCCGAGGCCGCCTATATCGGCGCCGCGCAGATCCTGGCCGACGAGAATCCGGACTGCAATATGCCGTGGACCATGCTCGCCGGTATCGGCCGGGTCGAGTCCACCCATATGAACGACGGCCGGGCCGATGCCGACGGTAACGCCCTCGCCCCGGTATTCGGTCCCGTTCTGGACGGCAGCCTGTCGGGCAACAATGTCATCCACGATTCCGACGGCGGCGCGCTGGACGGGTACAGCGGCTACGACCGCGCCGTCGGCCCCATGCAGTTCCTGCCGGAGACCTGGACCAGTTTCGCCGCCGACGGCAATCGCGACGGCATCTCCGATCCGCAGAACTACTACGACGCCACGCTGACGGCCGGTAAGTACCTGTGCTCCGGCGGCCTGGACATGCGCGATCCCGCCCAGCAGACCAGGGCCATCCTGCGCTACAACAACTCGATGGCCTACGTCGCGAACGTGATGGCCTGGGAGCAGTCGTACCAGACGGGTATCGCACCGCGGCCCGCGGAACTCCCCAAGATCTGACCGCACTACCATCGGCAGCATGCCAGTGGTAACGGAAGCGGAGGTGCGGGGCGCCCTCGCGAAGGTCGACGACCCCGAGATCCGGAAGCCGATCACCGAACTGGGCATGGTGAAGAGCATCCGGATCGAGCCGGACGGCAATGTGCACATCGAGGTCTACCTGACCACCGCCGGCTGCCCGTTACGCACCGAGATCACGCAGCGGGTCAGTACCGCGGTCGCCGACGTCCCGGGCGTAGGCGCGGTCTCGGTCGATCTCGATGTGATGAGCGACGAGCAGCGCACCGAACTGCGCAAACAATTACGCGGTGATTCCGCGGAGCCGGTCATCCCCTTCGCCCAGCCCGGTTCGATGACCCGCGTGTACGCGGTGGCCTCCGGAAAGGGCGGCGTCGGCAAATCCAGCGTGACGGTCAACCTGGCGGCGGCACTCGCCGACCGCGGCCTGTCCGTCGGAGTGCTCGACGCCGATATCTACGGCCACTCCATCCCCCGGATGCTCGGTACCGACGCCCGGCCCACCCAGGTGGAGCGGATGATCATGCCGCCGGTCGCGCACGACGTGAAGATGATCTCGATCGCGCAGTTCACCAAGGGCAACACCCCGGTGGTGTGGCGCGGCCCCATGCTGCACCGAGCCCTGCAGCAGTTCCTGGCGGACGTGTTCTGGGGCGACTTGGACGTCCTGCTGCTGGATCTGCCGCCCGGCACCGGTGATGTGGCGATCTCCATCGCCCAGCTGATCCCGAATGCCGAGATCCTGGTCGTCACCACCCCGCAGATCGCGGCCGCCGAAGTCGCCGAGCGCGCCGGCGCCATCGCACTGCAGACCCGGCAGCGGATCGCCGGTGTGGTGGAGAACATGTCCTGGCTGGATCTACCCGACGGCACCCGGATGGATCTGTACGGGTCCGGCGGCGGGCAGGCGGTGGCCGACCGTCTCACCCGGGCGGTGGGCGCGGAGGTACCGCTGCTGGGTCAGATCCCGATCGAGCAGGCGCTGCGCGAAGCCGGTGACGAGGGCACACCCATCGTGCTGAAGGATCCGGAGAACCCGTCGGCCGTGGCCCTGCGCGCGGTGGCGGACAAGCTCGCGGTCCGCCGGCGCGGCCTGGCCGGTATGTCACTGGGTATCGACACCACCCGTCATCTCTGAGCGCACATAGACTCGATCCATGCTCACCCTGCTGCTGTACGTCGTGATCGTCGGTTTGGTGGCCGCAGTCCTGTTTCTCCTGGCCAGCGCCCTGTTCGGGCGGTCGGAGGAGCTGGGTCCGCTTCCCGAGGGCACCACGGCGACGGTGCTACCGGTAGAGGGCATCGACGGCGCGGATGTCCGGGCGCTGCGCTTCCAGCAGGTCGTCCGCGGGTACAAGGCCGGTGAGGTCGACTGGGCGCTGGCCCGGCTGGCCGCCCGGATCGACGAGTTGCAGGGTCAACTCGCCGAGGCCCGCGCGACCGGTGCCGCCCCGCGGCAGGGTCCGGAGCAGCCGTGACCGGCTCCGGGGCGACCGACACGCTGATCCGCTGCCCGTGGTCGGTGGATTCCCCGCTCTACCGGGATTACCACGACCAGGAATGGGGCCGGCCACTGCATGGTGACGACGCTCTGTTCGAGCGGCTGTGTCTGGAGGCTTTTCAGTCCGGCCTGGCGTGGATCACGATTCTGCGCAAACGGCCCGCGTTCCGGGCGGCGTTCGCCGGATTCGCCATCGACCGGGTCGCGGAGTTCGGCGACACCGATCGCGAACGGCTGCTCACCGATGCCGGCATTGTGCGCAATCGCGCGAAAATAGACGCGTGTATCGCCAACGCGAAAGTCGCGCGCCAACTCGATATCGGACTCGACGAATTGCTGTGGTCCTTCGCCCCGCCGTCACGACCGCGTCCGCGGGCATTGCGCGATATTCCGGCGACGACCCCCGAATCCGTCGCACTGGCAAAAGAATTGAAGCGGCGCGGTTTCCGTTTCGTCGGGCCGACCACCGCGTACGCTCTCATGCAGGCCACCGGGATGGTCGACGATCACTTGGCGGAATGCTGGGTCGATACCCGGCACACCACGATCGGCTGACCGATCACATTTGGACGTCGAGTGTCCGTCATCTCATGCGATAGGGAAGAATGGACCGAGTGCGGTCCGTCGTCTCAACCGACGGACCGCCCGGTTGGCGACAACCGGAGTTCCGAGCAAGTGCGCAGCATACAGCGCAGATCTGGAGGGAGCAGAGGATGGCGGCCATGAAGCCCCGTACCGGGGACGGTCCCCTCGAGGCAACCAAGGAAGGCCGTGGGATCGTCATGCGGGTCCCACTCGAGGGTGGCGGGCGTCTGGTCGTAGAACTCACGCCGGACGAAGCCGCGGCACTCGGTGACGAATTGAAGAGTGTCACCGGCTAGACAGGTAGCCGAACAATCGGCGCTCGCCGCGGTCGCCGAGGTACTGAGCTGCCCCGAATGCGACCGCGGCCTGTCGTCCGCGCCGGGCACACTACGCTGCTCTCGCGGGCACAGTTTCGATATCGCCCGGCAGGGCTATA
This sequence comes from Nocardia grenadensis, assembly GCF_050942415.1. Lineage (NCBI taxonomy): Bacteria > Bacillati > Actinomycetota > Actinomycetes > Mycobacteriales > Nocardiaceae > Nocardia > Nocardia grenadensis. The sequence continues at coordinate 5,323,533 of NZ_CP192054.1, forward strand.
TCAGTCTGCTCACCGGTGCCGCCACCAAACTGACCGGTGACACCGCCGCCATGCTCGACGCGCGGGCGGCTTTCCAGAACACCGGAAATTTCGCTCCGATCGCCGACGCCGTCGCGGCGGCCACGGGTGATACCGGCACCCGCGGGTTCATCGCGGATATCGGTGCGGGTACCGGCTACTATCTGGCGCGCGTTCTCGACGCGGTCCCGGCGGCCCGCGGGATCGCCTTGGATATCGCCAAACCGGCCGGCCGGCGGTGCGCCCGCGCCCATCCACGCGCGGCCGCGGTGGTGGCCGACGCCTGGCGGGGCCTGCCGATCCGCGACCACACGCTCACCACCGCGCTGTCGGTGTTCGCGCCGCGCAATCCGGATGCCGTGGCCCGGGCTCTCGGACCCGCCGGCCGCTATATCGTCGTCACACCCACGGACCGGCATCTGGCCGAACTCATCGAACCGGTCGGCATGGTCACCGTCGATCCGGCGAAGGACCGCCGCCTCGCCGAGGCCATGACCGGCCGTTTCACCCGGACCGAACACCGCACGGTCGACTACGCCATGACTCTCGCCCACGCCGATATCGCGAATCTGGTGGCAATGGGCCCGTCCGCGCACCATGCCGACGACGCGACGGCCCGGATCGCCCGCCTGCCCGATCCCTTCGAGGTCACCGCGTCGGTCACCGTGGGCACCTACATTCCGGTGTGATCTCACCGCCCCCTCGCCGTCATGGTGAGCAGGGGGCAATCACACTGGCACAGAGAGCAATCCACTCGCGACATCGGCCTGATCGCCGAGTAACACGATCCTGATGTCCTTGTTCTATGCGGATACCGACATTCGGCAAACGGAAAGACACCGGCACCACCACCATCTACGAGCAGATCGGCGGCCACGAAGCGCTCGAAGTAGTCGTCGCCGATTTCTACACGAGGGTCCTCGCCGACGAGGAACTGGCCGGCTTCTTCACCGGGACGAACATGTCCCGGCTGCGGGGCAAGCAGGTCGAATTCTTCGCGGCGGCGTTGGGCGGGCCCGAACCCTACTCGGGCGCGCCGATGAAACAGGTGCATCAGGGGCGCGGGATCACCATGCACCATTTCGGTCTGGTGGCCGATCACCTGACCGATTCACTGACGGCGGCCGGCGTCGGCGAGGAGACCGTGGCCCAGATCATCGCGGCCATCGCCCCCCTGGCCGAGGACATCACCTCCGGGTCCTCCTCGGCCTGACGGCCGGCGCGGAACTCACCGTTTGCAGACGGTCCGGTACACGGCCAGGGTCTGCTCGGCGATCCGGTGCCAGTCGAATTCTGCCCGCGCGCGGCGACGGCCGGCCGCGCCCAGTTCGGCCGCGCGCGCCCGGTCCGGCGCCAGTTCGTTGACAGCGGCCGCCAGCGCACGCTCGTAGTCACCGGTCGCCCCGGCCTCGAAATGCACCAGCCGGCCGGTCCGCCCATCGGCCACGACCTCGGGGATTCCGCCCACATCCGAGGCGATCACGGCGGTCGAACAGGCCATGGCCTCCAGATTCACGATCCCCAGCGGTTCGTAGACCGAGGGGCAGACGAAAACCGTGGCCACCGCCAGCAGCTGCCGGATCTGCTCGGTGGGCAGCATCTCCCGGACCCAGAACACATTCCCGCGGCAATGGTGCAACCCGGACACCGCATTCGCGACCTCGGCCTCCAGTTCCGGCGTGTCCGGCGCGCCCGCGCACAGGACGAGCTGGATCTCCGGATCGATCTCGCGCGCCGCGCCCAGCAGATGCCCGACCCCTTTCTGCCGGGTTATCCGCCCCACGAACACCGCCAGCGGCCGGTCCGCCCGCACCCCGAGCTCGTCGAGAATGCGGCGGCCACCCGGCTCCGGCGGGCCGGGATGCCAGATGTCGGCGTCGATCCCGTTGCGCACGACGTGCACCCGGGTGGGATCCAGCGCGGGGTAGGCGTCGAGTACGTCGCGACGCATCCAGTCGCTCACCGCGATCACCGCGTCGGCGTGTTCGAGCGCATTGCGTTCCGACCAGGACGACAACCGGTAACCACCGCCCAGCTGTTCGGCTTTCCACGGTCGCCGCGGTTCCAGCGAATGGGTGGTGACCACGTGCGGGATCCCGTGGAGGGTGGCGGCCAGATGCCCCGCCAGGCCCGAGTACCAGGTGTGCGAATGGACCACATCCGCCGCGCCGATCGCGTCGGCCATCCGTAACTGTGCCGACATCATCCGGAGGGCGGGATTGGCGCCGTCGAGGGCCGGGTCGGGTCCGTGCACCCGGGCGGTCTCGCGCGGTACGCCCATACAGTGCACGGTCACCGCGCTCAACCGCCGTAACCGGGCCGCCAGTTCGGTCACGTGGACGCCCGCGCCCCCGTAGACCTCGGGTGGAAACTCTCGGGTCAGCATGGCCACCCGTAGCTCGTCGGCCGCAGCCGATTCGGCCGCGCCGCTGGAACCGGAACTCACGAATTCACGGTAGCCGCCGAGCGGTCGATGCCCGGCGACCACCTCGTTCGGTAGTTTGGCACTGTGAGGAGCCAGCCGCACGTCCTGGGAATCGTGCTCGCCGGTGGCGAGGGCAAGCGACTCTTTCCACTGACCGCCGACCGGGCCAAGCCGGCCGTCCCCTTCGGGGGCGCCTACCGCCTCATCGACTTCGTTCTCAGCAATCTCGTCAACGCCGGTTTCCTCCGCATCTGTGTGCTCACCCAGTACAAATCGCATTCGCTGGACCGGCATATCTCGCAGACCTGGCGGCTCTCCGGTTTCGCCGGTGAATACATCACTCCGGTTCCGGCCCAGCAGCGGCTGGGACCGCGCTGGTACACCGGCAGCGCCGACGCCATCATGCAGTCGCTGAATCTCATCTACGACGAGGATCCGGATTACATCGTGGTCTTCGGCGCCGATCACGTCTACCGGATGGACCCGGAACAGATGGTGGCCCACCATATCGATTCCGGGGCCGGGGTCACGGTGGCCGGTATCCGGGTGCCGCGCAGCGAGGCGGGTGCTTTCGGCTGTATCGATTCCGACGAATCCGGCCGCATTATCGGTTTCCTGGAGAAGCCGGCGCATCCGCCCGGTATCCCCGACGATCCGAATTCGACCTTCGCCTCGATGGGCAACTACGTGTTCACCACCAAAGTGCTGGTGGATTCGATCAAGGCCGACGCCGAGGATTCCGATTCCGACCACGATATGGGTGGTGACATCATTCCCAGCCTGGTTTCGGCGAGTCAGGCGGCGGTCTACGATTTCGCCGACAACGAGGTCCCCGGTGCCACCGACCGCGACCGCGGCTACTGGCGCGATGTCGGCACCATCGACGCTTTCTACGAAGCCCATATGGACCTGGTGTCGGTGAACCCGGTGTTCAACCTCTACAACCGGCACTGGCCCATCCGGGGCGCCGCGGAGAATCTGCCGCCGGCGAAATTCGCGCGGGGCGGCCTGGCCCAGGAATCGATCGTCGGGGCGGGCAGCATCCTGTCCGCGGCGACCGTCCGCAATTCGGTGCTCAGCGCGAATGTGATGGTCGACGACGGAGCCACGGTCGAGGGCAGTGTGCTGATGCCCGGGGTACGGATCGGGCGGGGTGCGGTGGTCCGGCGCGCGATCCTGGACAAGAACGTCATGGTGTCCGAGGGGGAGGTCATCGGCGTGGATTCCGAGCGGGATCGCTCCCGCTTCGCGATCAGCAACGGCGGTGTGGTGACCGTCGGCAAGGGCACCTGGGTCTGACCCGGCCCGCGAGGTGCCCCCTCCCTGCGGAGGGGGCACCTCGCGGGCGGCGGCTCAGCGGACGTCGCGTCCCCGTATCCCGGCGAGTCCGGCCGCGAGCAGCACCACGGCGACCACCGTGACCGCTATGACCGGAGTCGCGGTGAACTCCGATCCGGGCACTTTGGGCGCGTGACTGAACGGTTCCAGATCGCGGAACCACTGTGGCGCGCCGGAGAACGAACCGAGCAGGAATACCGCGATCGCGGCGGTGAGCAGCCCCCACGCCACCGGCGTCCAGCGCGGCACCAGCCCGAACAGCGCCAGGGTCACCCCGGCGAAGAACCAGATCGCCGGAAGCTGGACCAGCGCGGCGGCCAGGACGCCGGGCAGTTCCCCGCCGATATCCTGCTTGGCGAGTCCGTAGGCCACGCCACCGAGCAACCCGGCGGTCAGCATGATCACCACCGGCCCACCGAGCGCGAACACCAGATGGCTACCGGCCCAGCGCAGCCGGCCGACGGCACCGCTGAGCACCGATTCGGCCTGGTGGCCGTTCTCCTCGCCGAACAACCGCAGCGTCGCCGAGACGGCGTACGCCGCACCCGCGACCCCGAGCATGGTGAAGGCATAGGAGATGAACGAATCCTCGATCGATTCGGACCCGCCCATTCGGGTGATCAGATCGCGCAGCGTCTCGTTCTGGGCGAAGCTGTCGCCGATACCCGCCACCACGCTGCCGATCACCAGGCCGTAGAGACCGACCCCGATCGTCCAGGCCAGCAGGGTGCCGCGCTGCAGCCGCACCGCCAGGCCGAACGGTCCGGCCAGGCTCGCGCCGGCGGCCGGCGCCCCCAGTCGTTCCGCGATGAGTCCCGCACCGACATCGCGGCGGCGCAGCAGCGCGTAGGCGACGGTCAGCAGCACCACCAGCAGGGCCAGGTGCAGTACCGGCACCCACCAGCGATCACCGGCGTACGGCCGCACCTGCAACGACCAGCCCTGCGGGGACAACCAGGTCAGCGGGCTCACCGGGCCCGCCCCCGCGCGGGCGTCACCGATCGCCCGCAGGGTGAAGGTGACCGCGAGCACCGCGAACGCCAGCCCGCGCGCCAGGCGCGCGCCGGTGCAGACCTGCGCCGTCACCGCGGCCACGGCCGCGAACACCATGCCGGATCCGGCCAGCGCCAGCCCGAAGGCCAGCGATCCGCTCGCCGGGACGTCTGTCGCGGTCAGGCTCACCGCCCCGAGCAGACCGGTGAGCAGTGCGCCGCCCAGCGCCAGGACGAGCGCGGCCGTCAGGTTCGCGTAACGACCGACCGAGGTGGAGGCCAGGATCTCGCTGCGTCCCGTCTCCTCCTCGGCCCTGGTGTGCCGGATGACGGTGAGGATGGTGGCCACCGCGATGAGGGTGTGGAACATTCCGGCCTTCCAGATGCCCACCGCGCCGATCGAGGTGTTGTAGATCGGGCCGTACATCGCCAACTGCGCCGGGCTGGCCAGAATGGTGGCCGCGAACGAGGCACGATCGGCGGCGGTGGGATACACCGATTCGATACTGGCCACATAGACCCCGCCCAACGGGAGAGACAGCAGCAGGATCCACAGCGGCGCCACGATCCGGTCACGACGCAGGTACAGCCGCAGCAGCCGGGCGGTCCCGGTGAATCCGGTGCGGCCGGACCTCGTATGGCGCACGCTGTGGCGTGTTCCGGCGACGGCGGTGGTCATTTCCGCGCCTCTTCCAGTTCGCCGGCCTGCCGGCCGTTGATCGAGTAATGCCGCATGAACAGTTCTTCCAGCGTCGGCGGACGGCTGGTCAGGCTGCTGACACCGGTATCGCCGAGGACACGGATGAGTTCGGCCAGATGTTCGCCGTCGACCTGGCAGCGCAGCGTGTGGTCGTCCATGCTCACATCCGCCACCCCGGGCATGGCCGCGATATCACCGGGATCACCGGTGAGTTCGGCCGTGATGGAGGTGCGGCTGAGATGCCGCATGGACGACAGCGTGCCGCTCTCCACCGTGCGTCCGGACCGGATGATGGTGACCCGCTCGCACAGTGCCTCCACCTCCGAGAGGATGTGGCTGGACAGCAGTACGGTCGCTCCCCGCTCGGCCGCCTCGGCGATACATTCCCGGAACACCTGCTCCATCAGCGGGTCCAGGCCGGAGGTGGGCTCGTCCAGCAGCAGCAGCCGGGCGTGCGAGGAGAAGGCCGAGACCAGCGCGACCTTCTGCCGATTGCCCTTGGAGTAGGTGCGCGCCTTTTTCCGGGGATCGAGTTCGTAGCGTTCGATCAGTTCGGCCCGGCGCGCGGTGTCGAGCCCGCCGCGCATCGCGGCCAGCAGGTCGATGGTCTCGCCGCCGCTCAGCGACGGCCACAGGGTCACATCGCCCGGCACGTAGGCGATCTCGCGGTGCAGTGCCACCGCGTCGGCCCAGGGGTCGCGCCCCAGCATCTCCACCTCGCCGGAGGTGCGGGTCAGCAGACCCAGCAGCACTCGGATGGTGGTGGACTTGCCGGAACCATTGGGGCCCAGGAATCCGTGGACCTCGCCCTCGGACACTTCCAGATCGAGGCCGTCCAGTGCCCGGACCGGACCGAAGTGTTTGTGCAGATCCCGGATCCGAATTGCCGAAATCATCGTGTCTCCTCATGGGACAGGGATAGAGCGTTGATGGAGAGGATTCGCGGGCGCGGCGGATCGGACGCCGCGTCGGCTCAGTGCGCGTTGCCGGTTCGTGCCGGCGTCGGCGTTTGTGGTGGGTGCACGGCGGCCGCCTCCGCTCCGGCGTCCGGTGCGTCCGGTGCGTCCGGTGCGTCCGCGCGGCCGCGGGGCGGTGCGTCCGGCGTCGGCGGCGCACCGGGTGCGCTCCGGGTCGCGGTGTCGGCCAGGAGGGTGTCGAGCATGGTCGAATCGGGCAGCAACCCTTCGGTGAAGATCTCCACGGCAGGCAGCAGCATCTGGTCGCCGTACTCCCGTAGCACCTGCCGGTAGTCGACCGTGCCCGATGCCCCGGCCCGCAGTTGGATGAACAGCAGCATGCCGCCACCGTTGATGGTCGCCAGATAGCGCGACATCGCTTTCAGGTCCCGCGGCCGCCGCACGGCGCCGGAGGCGATACCGGCTTCCAGGTACTGCTCGACGTCCTCGACCATATGCTCGAACATGGATACCGCGAGGTCGCCACCGGCCTGGAAGCTGCGCATCATATAGGCGATGATCGGCGCGAACTCCTCGATCTCGGCCAGCTGCTGCAGCAGATTCCCCGACGACGGCCGGTTCATGTAACTCATCTTCGATTCGCGGACCACCGCGCGCACATGATCGTCGCATTCGCGCCGCAACCCGTCCTTGGAACCGAAATGATGGTTGACCAGGCCCGGCGACACCCCTGCGGCGGCCGCGATAGCGCGTACTCCGACCCCGAACCCCGCCTCGCCGAACAGGACGAGAGCGGCGTCCCGGATCCGGGCCCGCGTGTTCAGATCATCGCTTGAACGCATGTTCAGTACATTAAACACACGTTCAATCTCGGCGCAAGAGGTGAGGCCGTAGAGATTCCGTCAAGAAATCCGGACGCCCGCCACCCGGCGGACATCACAGGAAGAAGCAGCTCACCGGCGCGCGGCATCCCGGCGGGCACCCGAACGCCGGCGACAGACCCCTATCCGGAGCGAACCGGACCACAGGGTTACATCGCAACCCGTCACCCCCACCGGCCGCGATTCCCTCCCGATCGGGCAACATCACAGCAATACCGCCCCGCCCACGGCCGGAAGGCAGCCGGGTAAGACGTTCGCCGCGTCCCGACGGACGGCCGCGGGACAAGTACCGGCCAGGAGAACCCGCACCGGCAACGACACCGGCCGCGCCCGCGGCGAGGCCTCCCCGACGTCGGGCAGGGGGCGGGCCCGAGAGGGCCGGTCGAGAGCCTCGTCGGCGCCGCGGGGCGGTCGGGCCCGAGCCCACCGCCCCGCGGCGCCCGGACGCCGGAGTGGGTGCCGGACGACGCGAAGACCGGTGTTCCGGCGGCGGCTACCGGTCGCGGGACCAGCCTTTGGACGCGCAGAGCAACCCATCACCGAGCGGGATGAGAACGCTGGTCAGGCCCGGGTCCTCGGCCACGCACCGGGTCGCCGAACGCACCGCCTGGGTCGCCGGGTCGCGATTCGCCGGATCCGGCACCCGGCCGCCGAGCAGCGCATTGTGCAACAGGACCGCCCCGCCGGCCCGCAGCAGCCGCACCGCCTCGGCGATGTACTGCGGATGTTCGATCGGCGAGGCATCCAGGAACACCAGGTCGTAGGCACCGTCGGCGAGCCGCGGCAGCACGTCCAGCGCACGTCCGTTGATCAGCCGGGTCCGCGCGAGCGGGATATCGGCGGCCCGGAACGACTCCTTGGCCGCCCGCTGATGTTCGGGTTCGGAATCGATGGTGGTGAGCGTGCCGTCCTCGCGCATGCCGTCGAGCAGCCACAAGCCGCTGACCCCGGCACCGGTACCCACCTCCACCACCGCCCGCGCGTCCAGGAGCTGCGCGTACATGCTCAGTAGCGCGCCGACCGACGGCGCTACCGGAGCCACACCCAGTTCGGTGGCCCGTTCGCGGGCGCTGACGAGTACCTCGTCCTCGACGACGGATTCCTCCACGTAGGCGAGATTGAGCTCCAGGTTCGATGCCACGCCCAAGAGGCTATGCCAAAGGCGGCGATGCTGGTCGCAACATTCTCAGGTGTCCCTCAGGATCCCCATACCCGCCCCACACCGGGAGACGGAAGAGTGATGCCTACGCAAGACCAGCCGACCGAGCACACCGCGACGGGAACAACGGAGCACCAACCCACCGTTGTACCGGATGAACGACGGCCCGAACAATGGGCCGCGTACTCGAGCCTACGCCTCGGTCCCGATCAGGAGGTTGTCACCATCCACATGGTCGATGCGGCACGCGAGTCCGCCACCTTGCCCGAACTGCCCCGGGCCGACCGCTCGGCGACCCCCGCCGGGCGCGGTCTGCCAGGGCCGGAGGAATTCGGCCCGCGGCCGTTTACCGGACCGGATTCGGAGGTAGCCGCGCACGACGACCCGGTGACCGTAGACCCCGCTCCACCGGACGCCCTGATGGAGGTGCCCGATATGTCCAGTACCGACGAGCGAGCCGAGGAATACGACGCCGCCCAGGCCGAGGCGTCCCTCGAACTCGACAGCATGCTGCCGCTCACCGGCACCGCCGCCTTCGACGCCACCGGCGACCGCACCGTGATGCCCACCTGGGACGAACTGGTCCGCGAGCACGCCGACCGGGTCTACCGGCTGGCCTACCGCCTCTCCGGTGACGCGCAGGACGCCGAGGATCTCACCCAGGAAACCTTCATCCGAGTCTTCCGGTCCCTATCGAACTACCAGCCCGGCACCTTCGAGGGCTGGCTACACCGCATCACCACCAACCTCTTCCTGGACATGGTCCGGCGGCGCAGCCGGATCCGGATGGAGGCCTTACCGGAGGACTACGATCGCGTGCCCGCCGACGGCCCGGGCCCCGAACAGGTCTTCCACGACGCCAGGCTCGATCCGGATCTGCAGACCGCGCTCGACTCGCTGGCCCCGGAGTTCCGCGCCGCGGTCGTGCTCTGCGATATCGAAGGACTGTCCTACGAGGAGATCGGCGCGACACTCGGGGTGAAACTCGGCACGGTGCGCAGTCGAATCCATCGCGGCCGGCAGGCACTGCGCGAGTATCTTGCGCATAATGGAGTCCAGGAGCGTTTCGCCGCCGAGGCGAGCTTCGGGTGATCCTGCGATCATGACGCCGGGATCACAGCAGTTTGTGATACCGGTCGGGAAGGATGGGCAGCGAATGAGTGGCGACTCCGAAACGCCCGGTCGTCGTTCCCCGCAGTTCCACTCCACCGAGCATCTGGCGAGCGAGGCAGTCGCCGCCTACGTCGATGGCGAACTGCGGATGAACCCCTATCTGCGTGCCGCCCAGCACCTTTCGGTGTGCCCGGAATGCGCGGCCGAGGTCGAGGCCCAGCAGCAGGCGCGGATCGCCCTGCGCCGCGCCTCCCAGGTCTCGATTCCCACCGGCCTGCACGACACCCTGTCCCGCATTCCGCTCGCCGAACCGCCCAGCGGCGCACAATCACGGAACTCCCCCGGAAATCAGCGTAACGAGGCGGTATTCGGCTTCACGAGCCAATCTTTCTCGGCAACCTTCGATAGCTTCCGGTGGTCGGTGTGGTGGCGCAAGTAGAGTTTGCCGCGTGAGTTCCGAACCGACGCAGAATTCCCCTGCCGATAACGCTGATTCGGCGGATGAAAACGGCACGAAGACCGATAACGGCACTCTGCGCCCGCCCGACGCGCCGGTGTTGGCTCCGCGGCCGGTCTATCGGCCCCATGTGGACTCACATACCGCGAACGCCTTCCGCCGGCCGTCGGGTCAATCCGGTTCCTTCGCCGCACGCCCGGCCCGCCCGGAGGCCGATTCCGCGACCCGGGTGGCCCCGAAAGGCCCGCCGCGCGCCGTACTGGAGGAGGCATTCGGCCGGCCGCCCGGGTCCACCGAACTGCTCCAGCGCGATCCCGACGCCGGCGACGAGCGTGAACCGGTAGCCGGTCCCGCCGATCCCTGGCGCGATCCGGACTCGGCGGCCCGCCTGGGCGCTCCGGCGCTCGCCACACCGGCCGCGCGCGAACTCCCGCGCGCCGAACAACTCTCCGCCCGGCAGGTGCTCTTCGGGTCCCGGGTCGCCCCCAAGGCGTTGCTGGTGCTCGGTGCCATCGCCCTGGCGATCGGCCTGGTCGGCGGCCTGGTCGGCCGGTTGACCGCGGAAACCGCCTCGACCCTGACCTCCCGCAAGGTCAGTCTCGAACAGACCGACAGCGAGCAGCCGCACGGACCGATCGCACAGGTCGCCGATGCGGTACTGCCGTCGGTCGTGTCCATCCGCACCACGGTCGGCGACAACGGCGCCACCGGGTCCGGCGTGGTCATCGACGGGAACGGCTATATCGTCACCAACAACCACGTCATCTCCATGGCGGCGCAGGACCAGTCCGGGCGGGCCCGGATCCAGATCACCTTCTCCGACGGCACCCGGACACCGGCCAATATCGTGGGCCGCGACCCCAAGACCGATCTCGCGGTACTCAAGGTAGATGTGAAAAATCTCACGATTGCGCAGCTGGGTAAATCGGGTGACGTGCAAGTGGGAGACGCGGTGCTGGCCATCGGATCTCCGCTGGGCCTGAGCAAAACCGTCACCTCCGGCATCGTGAGCGCGCTGCACCGCCCGGTAAAACTCGAAGGCGAAGGCAGCGATACCAAAGCGGTGATCGACGCGGTGCAGACCGACGCGTCGATCAACCCGGGTAATTCCGGCGGTGCACTGGTGGACGCGGACGGCCGGGTCATCGGCATCAACACCGCCATCCGCAGCGAGAGCGGCGGTTCGGTGGGTCTCGGCTTCGCCATCCCGGTGGATCAGATGACCCAGGTCGCGCAGACCCTCATCCGCGACGGGTCGATCCATCACCCGATGATCGGGGTGAGCGCCCGGCAGAAGACCGTCGCCAACGAAGTCATGAGCGGCGCCGAGGTCGCCGATGTGCAGCCGGGCAGCCCGGCCGCGAACGCCGGGATCGTCGAGGGCGATGTGATCGTCCGGATCGGCGACCGCGAAGTCACCAATCCCGACGAGCTGGTGGTTGCCGTTCAGACGAACAAGATCGGACAATCGGTGAACGTCCAGCTCATCCGCGAAGGTCGGCAGGTGGACATCCCGGTAACGCTGACCTCCGACTGACCCGCAGGTCGCGGTGCCCGGTAGCCTGTAGAGGTGTTCAGCAGTATCGGGTGGGGCGAGATGCTCGTGCTACTCGTCGCCGCCCTCGTGATCCTCGGCCCGGAGCGCCTGCCCGGCGCCGCGCGGTGGACTGCGCGCAGCCTGCGCCAACTACGCGATTACGCCACCGGCGCGACATCGCAATTGCGGTCCGAACTCGGACCGGAATTCGAGGAGCTGCGTAAACCGCTTTCCGACCTCCAGGAATTGCGGGGCATGTCACCGCGTTCGGTGGTGACCAAACATCTTCTGAACGGCGATGATTCGCTTTTCAAGGATCTCGACGGCGCCCTGCCGGACAGCAAGAATGTGCTGGGGACACACAGTGGGATGCCAGATTACCCCATGCCCAAGTTGGATAAACCCTTGGAGCGCAACGAACGTCCCCCGATCGACACCGACGCCACCTGATCGTCAACCAGGCTAGACGCAGTTTAGCGTCTCCCTGTCTAGACTTCGCACATGTCGGCCGATGACGTGGCGCGAATATTCGCGATCGAAGACAAAGTCGAGCGACTCAAGGCCGCCACCGAAGGTGTCGCAGCGGCTCAGCAGACCATCAACGAACTCACCCGTATTCGGCGCGCGGTGATCCGGGAGTTACACGCCGAGGGGTGGACTTTCGCGAGAATCGGTGCCGCGGCGGGCCTTTCCCGCGCCCGGATCCACCAGGTGAGCACGCAGGGACCGGCGCCCGAGGGGTTGTTCTTCGGGCACGGTCCGCTGACCCTGCTGGTCCCGGACACCCGCGCGGGCAGGCTGATCGGAGCTCCGGACCCGGCGGCGGCGCCCCGACTGGCCGAACAGCTACGGGAACTCGGCTTCACGGTCACCGTCGAACCTTTCGCGCCGGGACGCCCGATCGATCTGCTCCGGGACGGCCTCATCGTGCTCGGCGGCCCGGAACTATCACCCAGTCTCCGGCATCTCATCGCCGCCGACCCGCGCCTACGCCGCGCGGTGGCGCGCCCCGGAGACGGCCGCCGCGGTATCGAGGATCGGGCCGCCCGGCGTATCTACCGGCCGGCCAGCCCGGAACCGCACGATATCGCCTATCTCGCACGGCTACCGCGCCCGGACGGCCGCGGATCGATCCTGGTTCTCGACGGTCTGCACCCGCCGGGTTCGCTCGGTGCGGTACGGCTGCTGGCCACCCGGCTGGCGACCCTGCATGAGCGAGCGGCCCACCGCCGCTTCTCCGTACTGATCGGCGTCCGTTACGAACGCACCACCGGCGAACCCGTGGACGCCGATCTACTCACTCCCGTCTATCTCCATGAGCCGGTGGATTCCCGTCCCCAGGCGGTACGCCAGCGGCGCTGACCGCGCCACCACGCCGACCCGCGAGAAACCGGCGGACGGCACTGCCGACACGCCGGAACACCGATAGCGACAGCGAATATTAGCTGGTCGAAGAATTGCTACTGTGGTGCGCAGTAGGCCGATTCTCTATTACCGCGACCGGTTACCCGGGCCCGACGCTTCGATAGCCATAGCATTACTCGGTACCTCTGTGGTGCACAGTGGCGATTGTCGGCTCCGAAAAGATAATTCGTGGAGGCGCAGGTGAACGCGTTGATCATCCTGGCGGTGGCCCTGGTCGCGGTGGGCTTGCTGGTCACCCTCGTCCTGTGGTTACGAACCCCGCATTCCGCGGAAAGCGAGTACGTGACAGTCGCCGAACTCCGCGCGCGTCTGGAAAACGAGCAGGAACCCACCGAAGAGGAAGTGACCGAAGAGCCCGGCGCGGATCAACCGGAAACCGGCGGAACCGGGGCCGGGCCGGAACCGGCGGACGAAGCCGGCCACTCCGCGGCCGCCGTCGGCACACCGCCCACGTCCCCCGACGCCGAACCCGAAGTTCGGACCGCCGCGGACTCCACGCCCGATACCGGCGGCGCCGAAGCCGGAACTTCCGGCCGGCCGGCCGAGAAGCCCGAAGCCCAACCGCCCCCGGGAACCGAAGAGCCCGGCGGCCCGGCGCTGAAGTCCAAAGGCGAGCAGCCCCCGGAAGCCGCAGACGAGCCACCGACGGAAAAGCCGGGTCCGGATCACTGACGCCGGCAGGCGCCGCGGTCCGGGCCCGTTCGCTCACGCGGCCGCGACGTCCGGCCGGATCGTGTTCATCGGCGGCCGATCGACGAGATGTACCGCGGTGCTGTGCGCGGTGAACTCGTCCTCGATCAGCGGGAACTGGGTCAGCGCCGCTCCCGAATCCGGGACCCCGCTGCGCCCCAGCACCGTGCCGAGGATCTGCCGGCTCATCACCCCGAGATCGGCCAGCGGACGGTTGCGGTGGGTGCGCACACCCAGGTTGACCTGCCCGATCGCGCCCAGACCGAGTCGATCGTAGGTATCGAGCAGCAACCCGATCTCGACACCGTATCCCGGGGCGAACGGAACCGCCGTCAACAACTCCCGGGTGCCGGCGTACTCACCGCCCAGCGGCTGCAACACCTGGGTCAGCCCCGGCCGCAGCGCGGCCAGCAGCGGCCGGGCCACGAGCTCGGTCACCCGGCCGCCACCGTGTGCGTCCACCCCGCCGCCGTGCCGCAGTGGACGCCGGTAGTAGGCCTTCACCAAATGCAGGTCGGGAGTCGTGAGCAGTGGGCCGAGCAGTTTCGGCACGAAATCGGGGTCCGGGTCGATCAGATCGGAATCGACGAACGCCACCAGATCACCGGTGGTCACCGCCAGCGAACGCCACAGCACTTCGCCCTTGCCCGGGAAAGGCTCCAGCTCGGGTACGGCCTGCTCCCGGGTGATCACCTCCGCGCCGGCCGCGCGAGCGCGGTCGGCGGTGGCGTCGGTCGACCCCGAATCCAGCACCACCAGCTCGTCCACCAGTGTGCCCAGCAGCGGACGGATACTCGCCACCACCTCGGCGACGGTTCTCTCCTCGTTCAGGGCGGGCAGCACCACCGAGACGGTCCGGCCGACCTTGGCGGCGACCAGATCGGTCACCGACCAGTCGGGGGCGTCCCAGGTGTGGGTCGACGCCCAGTCGGGCTCGTGATGGGGGAATTTCATACGAGACCTCGCAGAGTTCGTACGGGGGGCCGGATGCCCTGGATCGCGGCGATCATGTCCACGACGCGACGGGTCGCGGCGACCTCGTGCACACGGAAAACGCGAGCACCGGCCGCGGCCGACCATGCTGTTGCCGCCAATGTGCCCTCCAGCCGTTCGGAAAGTCCGACACCTAATGTCTCTCCGATGAAATCCTTGTTGCTCAGCGCCATCAAGACCGGCCACCCGCTTTTAACAAGAACGTCCGCTGCCCGCAACAGTGCGAGCCCGTGATAGGTGTTCTTCCCGAAATCATGGGTCGGGTCGATGAGAATCGAATCCCGGCGCACCCCCGCCGCCGCGGCCTGCTCCGCGGCCCGCACCACGGTATCGGTCACCTCCGCGACCACGTCGGCGTACCGGACCCGATGCGGTCGCGTCCGCGGCACCGCCCCGCCGGTGTGACTGCACACGATCCCGGCCCCGGTCTCGGCCGCCACCGGCACCAACTCCGGATCCGCACCCGCCCACGTGTCGTTGATCAGATCCGCCCCCTCCGCCACCGCGGCCCGCGCCACCTCCGACCGCCAGGTGTCCACACTGATCAACAGGCCGGGATAGGCCTCCCGGATCGCCGCCACGAACGGCACCACCCGTCGCGACTCCTCGGCCGCGTCCACATACTCCCCCGGCCCGGCCTTCACCCCACCGATATCGACCAGATCGGCGCCCTCGTCCACCGCCCGCGCCACCGCGGCCAGCGCCGCGGAATCGCTGAAGGTGGCGCCACGGTCGTAGAACGAATCGGGGGTGCGGTTCACAATGGCCATCACCAGCGCGCGATCCGTCGCGACGGTCCGGCCGCAAAGTGTCGGCAACGGCCGGACGGGCTCGAACATGAACCGAGTTTATGGCGCGCCTTCGGCGCGCTGGGTTGAGGCCCCCTTGGTCTCACCGTTTCGGCCTCGAGACTCGAGCCGAAGGCGCCGCGAATAAACACAGCCCCGGATCAACTCACTGATCCGAGTCCTTGCTCAGGGCCGCGAAGGCTTCGGTGAGATCGGGGGTGACCGTGACGCGGTCGAGGGCCGCCTGTGGGACGAAGCCGCGGTCGTGGAGTTCGGTGAGCCAGGTGAACAGGCCGGCGTAGTGCCCGGTGGGGTCCAGGATGGCCATCGGCTTGTTGTGCTGGCCCAGCTGACCGCCGGTCCAGGTTTCGAAGAACTCCTCGAGGGTGCCGATTCCGCCCGGCAGGGTGAGGAAGGCGTCGGACCGGTCCTCCATCACCTGTTTACGCTGGCGCATGGTGTCGGTGACGACCAGTTCGTCGGCGTCCACATCGGCGACCTCGCGGTGGACGAGGTGTTTCGGTATGACGCCGACCGTGTTGGCGCCGCCGGCCCGGGCGGCGGTGGCCACCGCCCCCATCATGGAGACGTGTCCGCCGCCGGACACCAGTTGCCACCCGCGCCGGGCTATCTCGGTGCCCACTCGGGCCGCCAGTTCGAGCTGGTCCGGGTCGGTGGTACTGGCCGAGCAGTACACGCATACCGCGAAGGGTCGCGGGGTCACCATTCGTCCTCCGTACCGACCTTCTCGATGGTGGCGGCGCCCGGTTCGGACTCCTTGATGATGCGGACCACATCCTCGACCGAGTCGGTGACGTGCAACAGATCGATATCGCCCGGGGAGATACGACCGTCGGCGGCCAGGGATTCGCGGATCCAGTCCGCTAGCGGTGCCCAGTACCGGCTGCCGAACAGGATGATCGGGAACCGGGTGATTTTCCGGGTCTGCACCAGGGTGAGCGCCTCGAACAGTTCGTCCAGGGTGCCGTAGCCGCCGGGCATACAGACGAAGGCCTGGGAGTACTTCACGAACATCGTCTTGCGCACGAAGAAGTAGCGGAAATTGATCCCCAGATCGACCCAGTCGTTGAGACTCTGTTCGAACGGCAGCTCGATACCCAGTCCGATGGAGTAGCCGCCGGCTTCGGACGCCCCCCGGTTCGCCGCTTCCATCACCCCGGGGCCGCCGCCCGTGATGACCGCGAAACCGGCGGTCGCGAGGGCCGCGCCGAGGTCGCGCGCGGCCTGGTACTCCGGGTTGCCGGATGCGGTGCGTGCCGAACCGAAGACGCTCACCGCGCGCGGAACCTCCGCCAGGGCGCCGAATCCCTCGACGAATTCGGCCTGGATCCGCAGCACCCGCCACGGGTCGGTGTGTACCCAGTCGCTGTCGCTGCGCTGATCGAGCAGATGCTGGTCGGCAGTGGTGCCCCGCGGGGTCCGTTCCCGGCGGAACATTATGGGCCCGCGGTAGCGGGTTCTGGGTTTGCCGGCCATCCCGGATTCGGCGGCGTCGGTTGACATGGCCGCAGTGTATTTGGCGCGCCGGCGCGCGCGGGGTCGAGGCCCCTCGGTCCGGCCGTTCAGCGCGGCCGGGACTCGCGCCTCCGGCGCATAGCGATCACCGCGGAACCGTCGTGGACGGCCGACCGGGTTCGATCCGTGCCGGCTCGGCAAGCGGCCGACGGTTCGGTGGAACCTGCTAGGCCGGACCGGTGAGGTAGCGGCGCAGCATCTCGGTGACCGCGGTGATCTGGGCCAGCGGGACGTGCTCGTCGCGTTTGTGCGCGAGGTTGGGGTCGCCGGGGCCGAAGTTGACGGCGGGGATACCGCGGGCGGCGAACCGGGAGACATCGGTCCATCCGTATTTGGCCCGCACACCCGCCGAACCGTGCACCCGCACCGTGTCGACCAGACCGCGCGCCGCGGGGGCGGTGAGGCCGGGCAGCGCGCCGGCGGCCGCATCGGTGACCTCCAGCTCGAGTTCGAGAACCGCGAACACCTCACGTACGTGCTCGATCGCCTGATCCACCGAACGGTCCGGCGCGAACCGGAAGTTCACCTCGACCTCGGCCGCGTCCGGCACCACATTGCCCGCGACCCCGCCGCCGACGCGGACCGCGGAAAGGCCCTCGCGGTAGCGGCAACCGTCGATCTCGACCTCCCGGGCCCGATACTCCGCGAGCCGGGCGAGGACCGGCGCCAACCGGTGGATCGCGTTGTCGCCGAGCCAGGAGCGGGCCGAATGCGCCCGCATACCGGCGGTCCGCAGCCGGACCCGCAGCGTGCCCTGGCAACCGGCCTCGATCCAGCCACCGGAGGGTTCGCCCAGGATCGCCAGATCACCGTCCAGCCACTCCGGTACTTCCCGCTCGATGGCATTGAGTCCGTTGAATTCGGCGGAGATCTCCTCGCAGTCGTAGAAGATCAGCGTCAGATCGTGGGCCGGTTCGGCGACGGTGGCCGCCAGATGCAAGAACACCGCATCGCCCGATTTCATATCCACCGAACCGCAGCCGTAGAGGACCTCGGCACCGTTCTCGGTGCTGAACCGGCCCGGCACATTGTCCGCGATCGGCACGGTGTCCAGATGCCCGGCCAGCACGACCCGGGTGGGCAGTCCCCGATTCGTCCGGGCCAGCACCACATTGCCGCGGCGCAGCACCTCGAAACCGCTGGTCTGGGTGCGCAGCGCGGTTTCCACCGCGGCCGTGATCGCGGCTTCGTCCCGGGAGACGCTCGGGATGTCGACGAGGGCCGCGGTGAGTGCGATGGGGTCGGCGTGCAGGTCGAGTGTCACAGCGTACGAGCGTAGAGGGGCCCCACTGCCACGGACCGCCGGTGGGTAGGCTTCCGTGTCGTGAGCACTCAGGGAGCATCCGCCATCGGCATCGCCAACGTGACTTCGGACGGGACCGTGCTGGACACCTGGTTCCCCGGCCCGGAGCTGGGTGAGTTCGGCGACACCGGCACCGAACGCCTCACCACCGCACCCGCCGAATTCGCCGAGCTGGTGGGCCCGGACCCGGCACGCGGCGTCGAGGTCGTCGCGGTGCGCACCACCATCGCCGACCTCTCCGCCGCCCCCGTGGACGCGCACGATGTGTACCTGCGGCTGCACCTGCTCTCCCACCGCCTGGTCCGGCCGCACGACGTGAGCCTGGAGGGTCAGTTCGCCCTGCTCAGCAATGTGGTGTGGACCAACCACGGCCCGGCGGCGGTCGAGGGTTTCGAGATCACCCGTGCGAAACTGCGCGCGCGTGGGCCGGTCACGGTGTACAGCATCGACAAGTTCCCGCGCATGGTCGACTACGTGGTCCCGTCCGGTGTCCGTATCGGTGACGCCGACCGGGTCCGGCTGGGCGCGCACCTCGCCGCCGGCACCACCGTGATGCACGAGGGCTTCGTGAACTTCAACGCCGGCACCCTCGGCACCTCCATGGTCGAGGGCCGCATCTCGGCCGGGGTGGTCGTCGGCGACGGCTCCGATATCGGCGGCGGTGCCTCCACCATGGGCACCCTTTCCGGCGGCGGCACCACGGTCATCTCGATCGGTGAGCGCTCACTGCTCGGCGCCAACTCCGGATTGGGCATTCCGCTGGGCGACGACTGCGTTGTCGAGGCGGGTCTCTATCTCACCGCCGGCACCAAGGTCACCGCCCCGGACGGCACCGTGGTGAAGGCGGCCGAACTGAGCGGCAAGAACAACCTGCTGTTTCGCCGCAACTCGCGCACCGGAGCCGTCGAGGTGGTGCCGCGTGCCGGGACCGGTATCGAACTCAACGAGGTCCTGCACGCCCACAACTAGGTCCGGCGGCGGGTCTCAGAGGCCGAACGCGAGCACGCGTTCGGGGTGGATGCGGATGAGTTCGCTCTCCTCCGGCCCGATGTAGGTGACCGTATCGGTCAGGGCTTCGGCGGTGCCCCGGATCTCCAGGCACCGCACCCGCCACGGCCGGACCGAGGCGATATCGTCCACCACGAATGCCACTCGGTTGTTGCGCGCGAGATTACGGAACTTCCGGGACCGGCCCATATTCCAGCCCGCGATATCGATGGTGCCGAGGTCGGGGTTGTAGCGGAATCTGACCGGATTGTTCTGCGGAGCCCCGTCCGGCGCCACAGTGGCCAGCCGGCCGAGCCGCTGTCCGGCGAGATAGTCGATATGGTCCCGGGTGAGCGTGGTGTTCATGATCGAACCGTAGAACCTCGATCAAGGTTGAGGTCAAGGATCTGCCCGAGGCGGGGCTAACGGAGCAACTTCTTCTGGACCTTGCCCATGGCGTTTCGCGGGAGCGAGTCCACGAAGCGGATCTCGCGGGGCCGTTTGTGCACCGACAGTTCCGCGGCCACGTGATCGATGAGTTCCTGCGCCTCCGGCGCCGCCCCACGCGCGACCACGAAGGCGACGATGCGCTGCCCCAGGTCCGCGTCGGCGAGGCCCACAACCGCTACCTCGGCGACCGACGGGTGGCCGAGCAGAGAGGTTTCCACCTCGCCCGCGCCGATCCGGTATCCACCGGATTTGATGAGGTCCACCGATTCGCGGCCCACGATCCGATGGAAACCGTCCGCGTCGATGGCGGCGACATCGCCGGTACGGAACCACCCGTCCTCGGTCCAGCATTCCGCGGTGGCCTCGGGGCGGCCGTAATAGCCGTCGAAGAGCATCGGCCCACGCACCTGGAGACCCCCGATACCGGAGCCGTCGTGCGGTACCGGCCGGCCCGCTTCGTCCCGGAGCCGGGTCTCGACGCCGTGCACCGGCACCCCGACCCAGCCGGGTCGGCGTTCGCCGTCCGCCCGCGCCGACAGGGTGATCATGGTTTCGCTCATCCCGTAGCGTTCGACGGGCCGGTGCCCGGTGAGTTCGGCGAGCCGCTCGAACACCGGCACCGGCAGTGGGGCGCTCCCGGAGATCAGCAATCTGGCGGCGGCCAGTTCCTTGGCCGCGACCGGGTCCTCGGCGATCCGGGTCCAGACCGTCGGTACGCCGAAGTAGATCGTGCCCGGGGCCGCCGCGTAGTTCGCCGGGGTCGGTTTACCGGTGTGCACGAGCGGACTGCCGACCCGCAGCGGGCCCAGCAGGCCCAGGATCAACCCGTGCACATGGAACAGCGGCAGGCCGTGGACCAGCACATCGGCGGCGGTCCAGGCCCAGGCGTCGGTGAGCGCGTCGAGTCCGGCCGCAATCGCCCGGCGGCTCAGCACCACCCCTTTGGGGGCGCCGGTGGTGCCGGAGGTGTAGAGCACGAATGCCGGGGCGCCCGGGTCGGGCTCGGGATAGGTGTGCCAGGAACGGGCGTGCCGTCGCACCGGGACCACCGGCAGGGAGGTGTCCTCGGGCGCCTCGCCGAGCCAGGAGCGGGCGCCGGAATCGGTGAGCATATGGTCGAGTTCGGCGGGCCCGGAATCGGGCGGCACCGGCACCACGGTGACTCCGGCGATCAGGCATCCGACCACGGCGAGCACGGTCGCCGCCGTCGGCCGGGCCAGCACTGCGACTCGCTCGGCCCGGGCGATACGTTCGGCCACCGAGGTGGCCGCCCCGAGCAGATCGCTACGGGACAGGGTCACACCGTCGATGGTCACGGCGTCCGGGATATCGGCGCCCGCGGCGACAGCGAGGGGGTCGAGGGAGCTGAGCAGGCGGTGGCCGTAGGACATGCGCCCAAACTACTGCCCCGGCCGCGGGCCGCGGTCGGGCGCCTGCCCCGGAAAACGCGGAAAATACGCCGGTAGCAGGTTCGCGTATTCGGTCCCCGGGAATTCCTCACCTCCTGGTGAAACTCTATCGATCACATCGCACGTACCACGGGCGGGCTCCGAATCGCACGGGATCGAATTGTTTCCGGCGTCGCTTGACACATATGGACAGCGGCGAGAAGGTGAATCGTCAGCCTTCTCGAGCCCTCGAAACGGTGGCTTCCATGACCAGCACACCCGGCGCGGGTCCGCCGATATTCGGCCCTGCCGATGAACCGGCCGATACGGTGCACGACGAGGATTTCGATTTCCGGCCCTATATCGACGGCGCCGCGATACTCGGGGCCGCCGCCAATGTGATCATGCAGCTCGCAGTCCCCGGCGTCGGCTATGGAGTTCTGGAAAGCCCGGTCGACAGTGGGAAGCTGACCTTACATCCGGTGAAACGTACGCGCACCACACTCACGTATCTGGCGGTCGCCCTGCTCGGCAGCCCCGCCGAGCGGGCCGCTTATCGGGCAGCCGTCGACACCTCGCACCGCCAGGTGCGCTCGACCGCGCAGAGTCCGGTGCGGTACAACGCCTTCGACCGCGAGCTGCAGCTATGGGTGGCCGCTTGTCTGTACTGGGGCGCACGCGATATCCGGGAGCGTATGCACGGCCGGGCGGACGCCGGACTCGAAGAGACGATCTATCGCCATTCCGCGCGGTTGGGCACCACCCTGCAGGTGCCACCGCATGCCTGGCCGGCGGACCCGGCGGCCTTCGATCGCTACTGGACCGAAAATCTGGCCGCGACCAGGATCGAACCGCCGGTCCGGGACATGCTGAACGAGATCGTCGATCTGAAGATGTTCCCCCGCCCGGTCCGACTCCTCGGCGGCCGCTTCAACCGATGGGTCACCGCGGGCCTGCTACCGCCGCATCTGCGCGCGCAGATGGGCATGGCCTGGTCGGCGGACGACGAACGCCGGTTCGGGCGCATGCTCCGCGGATTGGGCCGGGTGTCGGCGACGCTGCCGGCACCGCTGCGCGGCTTTCCGATCCAGGCCTACCTGATCGATTTCCGGATCCGCCGCAAATTCGGACTGAAACTCGTCTGATTCGAATGCGCGGATTTGAAAACGAGCCTGTTCGAATTTCACGATCCGGCGACCTGGCCCGGCACCCGGAACGAGACCGCCACATGATCACGCGCATATCTGCGCACCGCGATATCGTCGTCCAGCGGGATAACCGTTTGCGGCGTCAGCGCCAGCGACAGCGCCGTCCGGGCGATCATTTCGGCCAGCGGCAGCGGATCGTATTCCGGCAGTTTTCCTTCACCCTGCAGACGGGTGATGAATTCGGCGACGTAATCGCGGCCCAATTCGATCACCGGGGCGCCCCGGGTGGTCAGGTAGGGCAGCACGATCTCCGGTTCGGTGTTCAGCAGCCGATCCAGCAGCTCGTTACCGCGCAGGCCGGCCAGGAACGCGACGAACAGTTCCACGATCTGATCCTCGGCGCCGGCGTCGCGCTCGATCTGCTGCTGGACCGCGGCATCGACACCCTCGATGAAATCGCGGGTCTGCGCCAATCCGACCGCCTGAATCAGGTCCGATTTACTGGAGAACCGCCGGTACAGTGTGGCCAGCGAGAGGCCGCCGCGCCGGGCGACCTCGACCATGCTCGTGCGCTTGATCCCGAAGTCGAGAAAAGCCTGCAATGCCGCGGACAGCACCGATTGATCTTGATCTCGGCGCGGTGTTCGCACCAGAGGCAACAGTTGAGCCAGCGCGCCCATCTCGGCACCTTTCGCGCTCGGCGATGCAATGACACGGTAAGCATCGCACAATTGCGGGGTCGGTTGACGCAACATCGAGAGAATGAGATGGTTATCATATAATCTTCTCATACGAAAGAGGTCACCGATGACCGCGCCCCGGCCCGCTCCGATGAACGATCCTCAACCCCAGCGGCTGTACGCACCCGACTTTGATATGAACGATCACATCATCGGAGTCACCGCGTTCCTGGGCGGCACCGCGAACGTCATCATGCAACTGGGTCTGCGGCCGGTCGCCTACGGGGTGATGGAAAGCGACGTCAAGAGCGGCAACGTCATGGAGCATCCCTTCAAACGGCTCCGCACCACCCTCACCTATCTCGCCGTCGCCATGCTGGGCACCGACGAAGAACGCAACGCCTACCGGCTCGCGGTCAACACCTCCCATCGCCACATCCGCACCAAACCCACCAGCCCGGTGAAGTACAACGCCTTCGATCCGAAACTCCAGCTGTGGGTCGCCGCCTGCCTGTACTTCGGTTTCGTCGACCTCCTGGAGAAGGTCCAGGGCCCGATGGACGAGGCGACCGCCGACACCTTCTACGCCCACAGCATCCGGCTCGGCACCACTCTGCAGGTCCGACCGGAGATGTGGCCCGCCGACCGCGCCGCGTTCTGGCAGTTCTGGGAAGAGAACCTCGACGCCCTCGAGATCGATGACACCACGCGCGCCTACTTCAACGACCTCATCGACCTGAAAATGGTGGCACCGCCGATCCAGTGGGTGTCGGCACGCTTCCACCGTTTCGTCGTCACCGGCTGCCTGCCACCGCAGATCCGCGAGAAAATGCATCTCACCTGGACCGAAGGCAACCAGCGCTGGTTCGACCGCACCATGCGGCTCATCGGCCTGGGCCTGAAGATCCAGCCCCGCGTCCTACGCCAATTCCCGATGAACTACTACCTGTGGGATATGCGCCGCCGCATCCGCAAAGGCAAACCCCTCGTCTGAGCTGTGTTTATCGGCGCGCCTCCGGCGCGCGGGTCGGGGCCCTGTGACCCCGGTTCTTCACGCCGCCGCTCCAGAACCGGGGGGCGGGCCCCGACCACTGAGGCAGGCCATCAGAAGTAGACAGATGGTGCCTCACCGCCCGGCGAGGGCGCGGAGGAAGAACGTCAGGTTGGCGGGCCGTTCCGCGAGCCGGCGCATGAGGTACCCGTACCACTGGTGACCATAGGGCACGTAAACCCGGACGAAATCTCCACGATCGGCGAGATGCAGCTGCTCGTCGGTGCGGATGCCGTACAGCATCTGGTATTCCAGCCGGCCGGGGCGGCGGTCGGTGATCGTCGCGAGGTCGGCAGCCGCCGCGAGGACCACCGGGTCGTGGGAGGCCACCAGGGGGCGGCCCGCGCCACGCATGAGGACCCGCAGGCAGCGCAGATACGCGCGGTCCACATCGACCTGTCTCTGGTAGGCGACGGTCTCCGGTTCCCGGTAGGCGCCCTTGCACAGGCGCACCCGGGCGCCCGCGTCGGCGAGATCGCGGCAATCGTCCTCGCTGCGGTACAGATAGGCCTGGATCACCGTCCCCAGCCAGGGAAAGTCCGGGCGGACCTGCCCGGTGGTGGCGAGGGTGGCGGCAGTGGTGGTGTGGTCTTCGGCGTCCACCGTCACCCATACCCCGGCCTCCGCCGCTTTGGTGCACACGGTGCGCAGGTTCTCGGTGGCGATCGCCGGGCCCTCGGCGCCCAGCGCCTGCCCGAGCGCGGACAGTTTGACCGACACCTCCAGCGGTGCGGCGCCGGCGGGTACCTCGGTGGTGGGCAGGGCAGCGAGATCGTTGATCAAGGCGAGATACTCGGCGACCGCCGCGTCGGCCTGCGCGCGATCGGTGGTGTTCTCGCCCAGGTAATCCACACTCACCGCCCGCCCACTCATCAGTAGTGCGCGGACCGCGGCGATCAGATCCGACCGGGCTTCCCCGGGTACGAAGCGCTGGACCGTCGCCGCGGTGGCCGGGCTCGTGGTGAGGGCGCGTTTCACCCGGTCCGACCCGGCGGCGGCGAGAATCGCCGGACGCAGCGGATTCACCGGAACTCTCCGCCGGGATGGGGCGGGTCCGGGCGCACGGCAGGGCGGGCCCCGCTCATCCCTGCTCCATATGGGGATAGCGGTGGTCGGTATGCGGGACGAAGGTTTCCTTCAGGGTGCGCGGGGCCACCCAGCGCAGCAGGTTCAGCGGGGATCCCGCCTTGTCGTCGGTTCCCGACGCACGTGCCCCGCCGAATGGCTGCTGCCCCACAACCGCGCCGGTGGGTTTGTCGTTGACGTAGAAGTTGCCGGCCGCGAACCGCAGGAGCTGCGCGGCCTCCTCCACGGCGTGCCGGTCCCGCGCGAAGACCGCACCGGTCAAGGCGTACGGGCCGGTGGACTCCACCTCGGCCAGGATCGTTCGGTAGGCGTCGGGCTGGGAATCGTCGTACACGAACACCGACAGGATCGGGCCGAAGTATTCGGTGGCGAACGATTCGTCGCGCGGATCGTCGGCGAGCAGCACGGTCGGCCGGACGAACCAGCCCTCGCTGTCGTCGTAGGTGCCGCCCACCGGCACGTCCACCCCGGCGAACCGGGCCCGCTCGATCGCCCGCACGCTCTTGTCGTAGGCCCGCCGGTCGATCACCGCGCCACCGAAGTTCGACAGATCCGCGATATCGCCGTAGCTCAGGCCCTCGGCGATACCGAGGAAATCGTCGCCCATCTCCCGCCACAGCGAGCGCGGCAGATAAGCACGCGACGCGGCCGAACATTTCTGGCCCTGGTATTCGTAGGCGCCGCGGATCAGCGCCGTCCGCAATGCGGCAGGATCCGCCGACGGATGCGCGACGATGAAATCCTTGCCCCCGGTCTCCCCCACGATCCGCGGATAACTTTGGTAGTGACCGATATTGGCGCCCACCTGGCTCCACAGATAGCGGAAGGTGGCGCCCGACCCGGTGAAATGGATACCCGCCAAGCGCGGGTCGGCCAAAGCGACCTCGGAGAGGTCCCTCCCGTCACCGGTCACCATATTGATGACTCCGGGCGGCAGTCCGGCCGCCTCGAGCAGCTTCATCGTGTAGTAGGCGGCCAGCGTCTGGGTGGGCGAAGGCTTCCACACCACCGTATTGCCCATAAGCGCGGGCGCGGTCGGCAGATTGCCGGCGATCGCGGTGAAATTGAACGGTGTGATCGCGTAGACGAACCCTTCCAGCGGCCGGTAGTCGAGCCGGTTCCACACCCCCGCGCTCGACTGCGGCTGCTCGGCGAGAATGCGCCGAGCGAAGGCGACATTGAACCGCCAGAAGTCGACCAGCTCGCATGGTGCGTCGATCTCGGCCTGCGCCACCGATTTCGACTGGCCCAGCATGGTCGCCGCGGCGAGAGTTTCCCGCCACGGCCCGGCCAGCAGGTCCGCGGCCCGCAACAGCACCGCGGCGCGTTCATCGAACGGCAGCGCGCGCCAATCCGCGGCGGCCGCGAGAGCGGCATCGATCGCCGCCGCGGCTTCGGTGTGTGTGGTGTCGGTATAGGTCCCGAGTACCTGCCGGTGTCGATGCGGCGCGACGATTTCCCGTCGCGCACCGCTCCCCGGACCATGCTTACCACCGATGACCAGGGGGATCTCGGTGGTGCCGGCGGAGATATCGGCGAGCCTGCCGAGCAACCGTTCCCGCTCGGGGCTCCCGGGCGCGTACGTGTGCACCGGCTCGTTACCGGGGGTTGGGACAACTGTGACAGCGTCCATACCCCAGGCTAGCGCCGCCCGCCCGGCCCTGCCCGGCCCCGACGCGCGAATGTCCGCGGAGTCGTTACCACACTGCCGCACAGCGGCGGCCGTGTGCGATCAGCCGCGCAGCCGCTGTGCGGCCGTTTCGATCCGCTCGTCGGTCGCGGTCAATGCGATACGCACGTGCTCGGCGCCCGCGGGACCGTAGAACTCGCCCGGAGCCGCCAGGATGCCGCGCTCGGCCAGCCACTCGAGCGTGGTCCGGCACGGTTCACCGCGAGTCGACCACAGATACAGCCCGGCCTCGGAATGATCGATCCGGAAACCGGCCTGCAGCAGCGCCGGCCGCAGGATCTCGCGGCGAGCCCGATACCGCTCCCGCTGCACCGATTCGTGCGTATCATCGTCCAGCGCCGCCGCCATCGCCGCCTGGATCGGGAAGGGCACCATCATGCCGGAATGCTTGCGCACCTCCAGCAACTCGGCCACCAACTCCGGATCGCCGGCCACGAATCCGGCCCGGTAACTCGCCAGATTCGACGTCTTCGACAGTGAATGCACCGCCAGCAGACCGGTGTGGTCGCCGTCGCAGACCCGCGGGTCCAGAATCGAGACGGCCGGTTCCTCCCAGGCCAGCCCCAGGTAGCACTCATCGGAGGCGACGACCACGCCGCGCTCCCGAGCGAAGGCCACCACCTTCCGCAGATGCTCCACACCCAGCACCTTGCCGGTCGGGTTGGACGGGGAGTTGAGATAAATGAGCGCCGGAGTCTCCGGGCCCAGCCGGGTGAGTCCGTCGGCGCGCAGGATCCGCGTCCCGGCAAGCAGTCCGCCCACCTCGTACGTCGGATAGGCGACCTCGGGGATCACCACCAGGTCCGCGGGCCCCAGCCCGAGCAGCCGCGGCAACCCCGCGATCAGCTCCTTGGTGCCGATCACCGGCAGCACCGCCGCCTCGGGCACCCCGGTGATACCGAAACGCCGGGTCAGCGCGGCCACCGCCGCGGCACGCAACTCCGGCGTGCCGTGCGTGGTCGGATAGCCGGGCACCGCGGCGACCGAACTCAATGCCGCGCGGATCAGCGGATCGACCGGATCGACCGGCGTACCCACCGACAGATCGACGAGTCCGCCCGGATGGGCGGCCGCCCGCGCCTTCACCTCGGCGATGGTGTCCCAGGGGAAATCGGGCAGGGCCGCACTCACCCGGCGACGTTCGGTTACCTCGGTGCTCATCGTGCGAATGCTCTACTCGCCCGCCATCGGGGGCAGCTCTTTGATGAACGCCGGATCGGAATCGACCTTGCCCAGCTTGGTGGCACCGCCCGGCGAGCCCAGCTCGTCGAAGAAGTCGACGTTGGCGTTGACGTATCCGCTCCACTGATCGGGCGTGTCGTCCTCGTAGAAGATCGCCTCCACCGGGCAGACCGGCTCGCAGGCGCCACAGTCAACGCATTCGTCGGGATGGATGTAGAGCATGCGACCGCCCTCGTAGATGCAGTCCACAGGGCATTCCTCGATGCATGCCTTGTCCTTCACGTCAACGCACGGTTCGGCGATGATGTACGTCACTCCCGCTCCTAAGTCTTCCTTCTCCGGGTAACTGCGCCCGCACAAAGTATCCCTGCCGCCCCACAGGCTACGCCCGGTGAGCCTGCCCTAATATTCGATGCCGGCCGGGTTGTCGCCTGGTCGGAGCTTCGTGCCCCGGTACTCCATTACTGCCTCGGCCGCTGCGCGCCTTCAATCGAAGGCCACGCACCTAGACGAGTTCCAGGCCGGGGACAGCCGCACTCCGCTCGGGTGGAACACCGTAGGTGGTGGTGCGTTCCCGGACCGGCCGTCCGATACCCTCGGCGATCTCGGTGAGTTCGGCTACCGTTCTCGCCGACCCGTGCTGCGAACCCGCCATCCGGGAGATGGTCTCCTCCATGAGGGTACCGCCGAGGTCGTTGGCACCGCTGCGCAACATCATCCGGGTGCCCGTGGTGCCGAGTTTTACCCAGCTGGTCTGGATATTGTCGATCCGGCCGTGCAGCATGATCCGGGCCAGGGCGTGCGCGGCGCGGTTGTCGCGGTTGGTGGGGCCCGGGCGGGAGGCGCCGGCCAGGTAGAGCGGGGCGCTCTGGTGCACGAACGGAAGCAGGACGAATTCGGTGAAACCGCCGGTCTCGTCCTGGATACCGCGCAACACCCGCAGGTGCCCGACCCAATGGCTGGGGTTGTCGACGTGCCCGTACATCATGGTCGAACTCGACCGGATCCCGACCTGATGGGCGGTGGTGACCACATCGATCCAGGCCGAGGCGGGCAATTTCCCCTTGGTGAGCACCCAGCGGACCTCGTCGTCGAGGATCTCGGCGGCGGTACCGGGGATGGTGCCCAGCCCGGCTTCGCGCAGCGCGGTCAGCCAATCGCGGACGCTTTCCCCACCGCGGGAGGCACCGTTCACGATCTCCATCGGGCTGAAGGCGTGGACGTGTATGGACGGCACCCGCGCCTTCACCGCGCGCACCAGATCGGCATAGCCGGTGACGGGCAGATCGGGGTCGATCCCGCCCTGCATGCAGACCTCGGTCGCACCGTCGACATAGGCCTCCCAGGCCCGGTCGGCGACCTCGTCGGTGCTGAGCGTGAAGGCGTCGGCGTCCCCCTTGCGCTGTGCGAACGCACAGAACCGGCAGCCCGTGTAGCAGATATTGGTGAAGTTGATATTGCGGTTCACCACGTAGGTGACATCGTCGCCGCAGACATCGCGGCGCAGCCGATCCGCGAGACCCGCGACGGCTTCCAGATCGGGTCCGTCGGCGGTGGCCAGCGCCAGATACTGCGCATCGGTCAGGCCGGCCGGATCACGTTCCGCGGCACGCAGCGCGTCCAGTACATCGGCGTCCAGCCGCTGGGGCGCGGCGGCGAGATCGCGGACCTGTTCGCGGATGGTGTCCCAGTCGCCGAACGCATTGTCGATATCGCTGCGGGTATCGGTATTGCGCCCGGCGGTATCGATCTCGGTGTTCAGATCGGTACGACCCGCCGACTCCCAGGTCTCGTCGGGCTCCTGCCAGGGCAGGCCCACCGGGAGCGCGCCGGCCTTCGCCAGCCCGGTCTCGGTATCGGTCAGGGCCGCGACATGCGCGCCGATCCGCGGATCGATCCACGGATTACCCGCACGCACGTATTTCGGATGCGCCGATGTGCGTTCCACCAGTTCGAAACCGGCGGCCGCGGTGATCTCGGCCAGCGTGTCCAAGTTTGGCCAGGGCCGCTCGGGATTCACATGGTCGGGGGTCACCGGCGAGACGCCGCCCCAGTCGTCGATCCCGGCTTCCAGCAGGGCACGGCATTCCTCGGCGGACACCAGGTTCGGCGGCGCCTGCACCGAGACATCGGGCCCGAGCAGCAGACGGGTGACCGCGATGGTGGCCAGGAACTCGATGAAGTCCGCATCGGGCGCGTGCCGCATGGCGGTGTCGCCCTTGGCCCGGAAGTTCTGCACAATCACTTCCTGGATATGACCGAACGCCTTGTGCTGCTTGCGGATCGCGACGATCGTATCGGCCCGCTCGGCCATGTTCTCGCCGATACCCACCAGCACCCCGGTGGTGTAGGGCACCGAGAGCCGGCCCGCGTCGGTGATGGCGCGCAGCCGTACCGCGGGGTCCTTGTCGGGGCTGCCGTAGTGGCAGTTGCCCTTCTCGGTGAACAGCCGGGTCGCGGTGGTCTCGAGCATCATGCCCATCGACTGCGCCACCGGTTTCAGTCGCGAGATCTCCTCCCACGACATGACGCCGGGGTTGAGATGCGGCAGCAGCCCGGTCTCCTCGAGCACCAGGATCGATACCGCGCGCAGATAGTCGAGGGTGGAATCGTAGCCGCGTTCGTCCAACCACTGCGCGGCCTCGGGCCAGCGGGCCTCGGGTCGGTCGCCGAGGGTGAACAGCGCTTCCTTACAGCCCAGTTCGGCACCCCGGCGCGCGATATCGAGCACCTCGTCGGGTTCGAGGAACATCCCGCGCCCCTGTGCCCGCAGCTTGCCCGGCACTGTCACAAAAGTGCAGTAGTGACAGGTATCGCGGCACAGATGGGTCAGCGGAATGAAGACATTGCGCGAATAGGTGATCGTGGCGGGCCGCCCGGCCGAGGCCAGCCCGGCGTCACGCACCCGGGCCGCACTGCGGCACAGATCCGCGAGATCGTCACCGCGCGCGTGCAGCAGCACCGTGGCCTCGTCGACGTTCAGCGTGACCCCGTCACGTGCCCGGCGCAGCGCCCGGCGCATGGCGGACGGGGTCGGCACGGGGGTCGGGACGGTCGGTTCGGGTAGGTCGTTGACTTCCTCTCCCGCCTGAAGGTGGCGGGAGATTCCCTGCCTCACGACAGAGCGTTCCTGTTTCATCGACGATTGCCTTCCCACATCAGCTGCGGGGCGGTCTCACACCATCTCCGCAGGCCAAGACCGCCAGCCCGGCGGCCTGTATGTTCTTCGCAGCGTTGACGTCCCGGTCGTGGACCGCACCACACGGACACTGCCATTCGCGCACGTGTAGCGGCATCGAATCGTTGATCCGGCCGCAGGTAGAGCACATCTTGGACGACGGATGAAATCGATCCACTGCCACCACCGTGCGCCCGTACCAGTCGGCCTTGTACTCCAGCATCGACCGGAACCGCGACCACGACGCATCTGATATCGCCAACTCGACGCACCGATCCCGCTCTGAAGGGCGGAATCTGCGCGCTACATCCGACGGTCACGCCCTCGATCATGCGGCACACATCCGGAACTGTCTCCTCCCAGGTCGTTGAGCTTTCACAACCCCGGTGTAACTCGGGCTATTCCGTGCAGGTCGGGCTGTATCGACGGCGGCGCCTCCGACATCGCTGGTCGGGGTCCTCATGCTCCCGGCCCTTCACCCACCGATCGTTCGCCGCCCTCCTCCGCTCCGGAATCGGGACGGGCCCCGCCCACGGCTACCGACGTCCGGCGGGGCCCGATGGGTTCTATGGGCTCGAGTAGCTATACGCCTGGACCGACCTGGGTGGACTCACGCCACGGTAGGTGCTCGATGGTCATCGATCTATGAACAGCCAACCGCACACCGCGCCGTGCGACGATGAATATATGTCGCCGGACAGCCCGCCACGCTCACTCGATACCCTGGCCGATCCGTCGTGGCGGCCCAGTCCGCGCGCGAAGACGTTGTGGACCGTGCAGATCGCACTGTCCTGGCTCGTCGTATTCGCCGTGCTGCTCGGGTGGGTCGCCTTCGACTCCGACCGCCGGACCTGGCAGGCGGCGGTGGCGGGGGTCGCGCTACCGATGGCCGTGCTCACCGCGATCGTGGTGCCCCGCTGGCGGTACCGGGTGCACCGCTGGGAGGTGACCGACGATGCCGTCTACTCCCGATCGGGCTGGCTGACCCAGGAGAGCCGGGTCGCGCCGATCTCCCGGGTGCAGACCGTGGACACCGAACGCGGCCCGCTGGAACGGCTCCTGGACCTGTCGACGGTGACGGTGACCACGGCCTCGTCCGCGGGCGCGGTGCATATCAGCCTGCTGGACCGCGCGGTGGCCGAGCATACGGTGACCCGGTTGACCGAGATCGCGGCGCGGCACCGCGGAGACGCCACATGACGGGACCGCATCCGGCGGGCGGGTCCGGCCCGGCCGCCGAGCCGGAGACCGTCGTTCCCGGCGACGACGAACCGTGGCTACGCCTGGATCGCCGGATGCTGCTGGTCCATCCGGTCCAGGAAATGGTGAAGTTCCTGCCCGCCGTGATCGGCGCGGTCGTGCTGGGTGTGAGTTCCGGTAACCCGCTCTACAGCCTGCTGGGTCTGGTGTTCGTGATCCCGTACGCACTCACCCTGTGGTTCACCACCACCTACCGGGTCGGACCGACCCATGTCGAGCTGCGCACCGGTCTGATCCGGCGGAAACGACTGGCGGTGCCGCGGGCGCGCATCCGGTCGGTGGATATCGAGGCCGACCCGCTGCACCGGATCCTGGGTCTTGCCGTGATGGTGATCGGCACCGGCCAGGAGGCCGAGGCCGGCGACCGCTTCAGGCTGGACGCACTCGCCGCCGGACACGTCCGGCCGCTGCGCGCCGAACTACTGGCCCACACCCGTACACCGCCCACTCCTACCGACGATCCCACCCCGGTCCGCCGCCCCGGCATCGAGCCGGAGGTTCGCGCGGCCGAACGCGGTGTGGAGATCGGCCACTGGCAGCCGGGCTGGGTGCGGTACGCACCGCTATCGCTCACCGGTTTCGCGCTCGCCGCCTCGGCGCTGGGCCTGGCCGCCCAGTTCGGATTCGGTGCCGCCGAGATCGGCATCGGCCACGACACCGTCGAGACCGTGCGTGATTTCGGGGTGCTGTCGCTGCTGGCGGCCGGCGTCGCCGCGCTGCTCGTCCTGGTGGTCGTCGTCAGCGTGGCGGCGTGCGCGCACTACCTGGCCACCTATTACGGACTCCGCGTCACCGATCACGGCAGCACCCTGCAGATCCGCCGCGGACTGTTCACCTTGCGCCGGATCACCCTCGACACCGCGCGATTGCGCGGCGCCACCATCCGCGAACCACTCCTGCTGCGCCTTGCCGGAGCCGCGCAGTTGGAAGCCGTGATGACCGGCGAGAACCCACGCCAGAAGATCCTGCCGCAAGCCCCCCGCGCGGCGGTCGAACGGACACTCGCCCGGCTGCTGAGCCCACACCGCGACGCGAACACCTCCGCGACCGCGGCCCAATTGGCCGCACTCGCCGATATCCCGTTGACCCGGCACGGTCCGGCCGCCCGGCGCCGCCGATACATCCGGGCGTGCTGGCCTGTTCCGCTCACCGCGGCGGCCCTGCTCCTCGCGGCCGCGGCGGGGTGGCAGGTCACACCGTGGTGGTGGCTGCTGCCGGCCGGCCTGGCCCCAGTCTGCGCGCTACTCGCCGCGGACCGCTACCGCGGCCTCGGTCACGCGGTCGTCCCCGCCACCGCCGGCTCCCCCGCCTGGCTGGTCGTCCGCTCCGGCTCCCTCGACCGCGAACGCACCTGCCTCGAAGCACCCGGCATCATCGGCTGGACTGTGCGGCAGACCTTCTGGCAACGCCGAGCCGGCCTGGCCACGCTGGGCGCCGCCACGGCAGCGGGTAAGAAGCTGTACCTCGTCCACGACATACCGCTGGATCGCGTCTGGACGGTGTTGGACGGCCTCGCCGCCGGCGTCACGGGCCACCGGCCGAGCACGAACGCCCGCCCTACGGGAAAGCCCGCGGGCGGGCAGGGGGAGCCGTAGTACGCCGAAGTCAGGTCTGGCAGTGGCAGGTGGCGGACTCCCGCAGATCGGGTTCGTCGGCCACCACACGCAGGCCGGGCCGGGTATCCGGACTCGCGTGATCACCCATCCAGGACAGCAGGGACCACCGGGACAGCCCGGACAGGGCCGAGCCGAGACTCAGGAAGGACCCGCTGGAGATCGCCGAACCGAACGACCCGATGGACCCGATCGACAGCACCGACCCCACGCTTCCGATGGACAGAATCGAATACGCGGAGCCGATGGACAGGATCGACCCCTCGGAGCGGATCGACAGAATCGACCGTGACGAGCGCCGGCTCCGGATACCGGACTTGCGCGATCTTTCGACAGTCGCCATCACCCCGGTCTACCACAGCCGGGCGGTACGCGCGTGTGCGTTGGCCCTCCACAGATCGGAAACCATTGAGCACTTACAGTGCTGTGAGCCTACCCAGGTCGACAAGCGCACAGCCCCGCACGGAGTTCCCACGAGAGCGGGCATCCACCGCGCGCTGACATTGCTGTGGGTGTGCTCGGGCGGCCGAGATGTACCTCCGCGCCCGCGTACACCTCGCGTCCGGTCCGAACGGCCGGCGAGATCCCGATCCGAGCCGGCCAGCGGAGGGAAAAACTCGGGGGTCACGAGGCCCCGGCCCCGTCCGCCGGTGGCGGGGCCGATGGTCAGCCGACGGTGAAGAATCCGATGGTCGGCATGAAGGTGCAGCTGCGGGTTTCGGTTTCGGTGGCCTGGGTGGTGAGTCCGCCGCCGATGACAGCGACGATACGACCGGTGCCGGTGTTCGCGATGGCCGAGAGGGTGGCCGGGCCGTCGGGGTTGATCTTGGCCGCGTCGGTCAGCGGCTGCGATCCGGCCTCACCGGTATCGAGGTTCCGCCACTGCACCGTCATCGGCTGCGGCTGTTCGGCCGTGGGACGTTCGGTGCCCAGCGCGGTGAACACGAAGCCGGTCTGGCCGGCGGCCGGTCCGGGCGGCGGCAGCTGCGCCGGGCCGGGCACCGCGAGGGCGGTGCCGACCGAATCGCCGGACGGCGCGATACAACCCTGGCCGATGGTCGGGTAGAGGAACTGGGCGATCGCCGGCCCGGATTCCGGGATCTCGGGACCACCGCCGCCGCTGCCGTCGAGGAACGTGATGACCCGTTCCAGCGTGGACTTGATCTGCGGGGGCAGATTCACCGTGGCCAGCAGCGCGCGGGCCTGGGAAAGAATGGCCTCCTGCGGGCTGCCCGGCGCGGCGATGTCCTTGGCCGCCGGGGCCGGTGCGTTGACGATGGCCGGGGCCAAGGCGGCGAGAACGTCGACGGGAACCCCTTCGGGGACCATCGGGACGCTGCTCACCGACACCTCGGTGGCGGGAGCCGCGACGGCCGTCGCGGGCGCCACGAGGGAGGCGCCCGCCGCAATAGCGAGCGCGGACATTGCGATCCGCGATCCTCGGGTGCGAAGCACTGGTCTAGCCGTCCTTACCTCGGGTACATCTGGGCGACGCTGAAAAGCCGTCGTTTCGGGGTCACTCTAAGGACACTGACGCGCGTTGTACAGCACCGGGGTCGGGATTGCGAGCCCCATTTTGCTGTGCTACCGAACAGTAGCGTGCAACGGAAGTGACCGGTGTGAGAAATGGGGCGGATGTGCACTTGTGACTCATCGGTTGCTCGATGGTTACCGACCCCGCGCGCACCATTTGCCGCCGACCGCGCGCGGCGCGCGCAAGGCTCACGTCCGCGCGGAAACCGGTGGGGTTAATGTATTCCGGGCCGAACAAACCGGCGACGCGCCCAACAGCACCGGGTCCGGCCGCCGGCCCGGACCGACTCGAAAGCTCGTGTATTGACTCAGCCCAGCGGTGCCCGGACCGACATTCGGGGGTTCGTACCGTTTCGCCTGGCCCTGGCGGCGCTCGGGATCACCGTACTGGCGCGGCTGCTGTGGATGCTGCTGACCCGGAACGGGATGAACCTGGTCGACCTGCATGTCTATGTCGACGGGTCGGCGGCCCTGCTCACCGACCATCTCTACGATTTCACCTACGCCGAGAAGACACCGGACTTCCCGCTGCCCTTCACCTACCCACCGTTCGCTGCGGTGGTGTTCTTCCCGCTGCATTTCCTGCCGTTCACCGTGGTCGCCATGCTGTGGCTGTTCGCCATCGTCGCCGCGTTGTACTGGGTGGTGCGAATCGCGTTCGAACTGATGCTGGGACGGGACGCCCTACGCGAAGCGCGGTGGCGCACCGCCATGGTGGCGTGGACCGCGGTGGGCCTGTGGTTCGAGCCGGTGCGCACCACGATCGACTACGGCCAGGTCAATGTTTTCCTGATGCTCGGCGTGATGATCGCGATCCGCAGCTCACGGTGGTGGCTGTCGGGAACCCTGGTGGGCGCGGTCGCGGGGATCAAACTGACTCCCGCGATCAGCGGCCTCTATTTCGTGGCGCGGCGCCGCTGGGCCGCCGCCGGCTGGTCGGCGGTGGTGTTCGGGCTGACCGTGGCGGCGAGTTTCCTGATCAATCCGGAGGAGACCCGGCGTTATTTCGGCACTCTGCTCGGTGACGCCGACCGGATCGGGCCGGTGGGCTCGGTGTGGAACCAGTCGCTGCGCGGCGCGCTGAGCCGGCTGCTGGGCAGTGACGTGGGTTCCGGGCCGTGGTGGATCGCGGGGGTGGCGGTGGCCGCGGCGCTGGGGTGGTGCGCGTGGCGGGCACTGCGCCGCGACGATCTGCTGGGCACCGTATTGATCGTGCAGTTGTTCGGGCTGCTGGTCTCGCCCATCTCCTGGTCGCACCACTGGGGCTGGCTGTTGCCCACCGTCCTCTGGCTGCTCTACGGGCCGTACCGGGCCGTACCCGGCGCGCGGATATTGGCCGGATACTGGCTGGTGACGACCCTGATCGGCGCGCCGTGGGTGCTCTCGTTCCTGCAGGATTCGATCTGGACCATCTCCCGCTGGGGGGTGTGGTCCTGGCTCGGCACGGTGTACGTACTCGGTGCGCTGCTCTGCTACGGCTGGATCGTCTGGGCGGGCCGGACGGCCGCCCGGACCGCTACGGCGCCAGCCGATCGATCTCCCGGGCCAACGCCACGTCCTGTGCCGTGAGCCCGCCCGCGGAGTGCGTGGACAGGGTGAAGGTGACCTTGCGCCACCGGATATCGATATCGGGATGATGATTCGCCGATTCGGCGATATCGGCTACCTGCCGGACGAGTTCTATTCCGGCGGGAAAGGTGGCGGCCTCGACCGTGCGGGTCAGCGCATCACCGGCCCGGCTCCACTCCGGCAGGATCTCCAGAGCCGCCGTGATCTCGGGTTCGGAGAGCAGTGATGTGGTCATACCGCCGACATACCCCACCACGACAGTCCTACAACCCCAGCATCTCAGGCGGCGCGCGCCTTCTTCAGGCCCTTTTTCAGTTCTTTACCGGAGGCGCCCGCGGCCTCCAAGCGCTTCATCCGCATGATGACCACAGGGCATTTCACGCAGCGCGTCTTCTTACGACAGCACTTCTTCTTCGGCTTGAGGCTCGAAACCTCGCTCGCCTTGACCTTGCCCATGCGGGTTAGCATACCCTTACTTCCAGGCGGCGCCAGCAGGCCGCCGAGTTCCCGGTAGGGTGTAACCGGCCCAGATGCCTGGTGAGTTCGAATCTCCCTGTCGCAGGGTCCGGCCGCAAGCAACAGTTAACAGCAGGAGGAACCTGGCGTGTCGTCTGCACGCGATTTTCGCAACGTCGCCATCGTGGCGCACGTCGACCACGGTAAGACGACGCTCGTCGACGCCATGCTGCGGCAGTCCGGCGCATTCGCCGAACGGGCCGAACCGGTGGACCGGGTGATGGACTCCGGCGATCTGGAGCGCGAGAAGGGCATCACCATTCTCGCCAAGAACACCGCCGTGCACCGGCACCATCCCGACGGCAGCGTCACCGTCATCAATGTCATCGACACCCCGGGTCACGCCGACTTCGGTGGCGAGGTGGAACGCGGCCTGTCCATGGTCGACGGCGTGGTGCTGCTGGTCGACGCCTCGGAGGGCCCGCTCCCGCAGACCCGGTTCGTGCTGCGCAAGGCGCTGGCGGCCTGTCTGCCGGTGATCCTGGTGGTCAACAAGACCGACCGGCCCGACGCGCGGATCGCCGAGGTGGTCGAGGAAAGCCACGATCTGCTGCTGGACCTGGCCTCCGATCTGGACGACGACGCCGCCGAGGCCGCCGAACTGGCCCTCGACCTGCCGGTGCTCTACGCCTCCGGTCGTGCGGGCAAGGCGTCCAAGGAACAGCCGCAGAACGGCGAGGTGCCGAACGCGGAGAACCTGGACGCCCTGTTCGACGTCCTGCTGGCGAACATTCCCGCTCCCAAGGGCGACGCGACCGCGCCGCTGCAGGCCCACGTCACCAACCTCGACGCCTCGGCCTTCCTGGGCCGGCTCGCGCTGGTGCGTATCCACAACGGTGAACTACGCAAGGGCCAGAACGTGGCGTGGATGCACGCCGACGGCGTGAAGAGCGTCAAGATCACCGAACTGCTGCAGACGGTCGGCGTCGAACGGCAGCCCGGTGAGATCGCGGTGGCCGGGGATATCGTCGCCGTCGCCGGTATCCCCGACATCATGATCGGCGATACCCTCGCCGACCCGGACGAACCCGTCGCGCTGCCCCGCATCACGGTGGACGAACCGGCCATCTCGGTGGTGATCGGTACCAACACCTCGCCGCTGGTCGGCCGGGTCCAGGGCCACAAGCTCACCGCTCGCATGGTGAAATCGCGGCTCGACCAGGAACTGGTGGGCAATGTCTCACTGCGGGTGCTCGATATCGGCCGCCCGGACGCCTGGGAGGTCCAGGGCCGCGGCGAACTCGCGCTGGCGATCCTGGTCGAGCAGATGCGGCGCGAGGGTTTCGAGCTGACCGTCGGCAAACCGCAGGTGGTGACCCGGCAGGTGGACGGCAAGGTGCATGAGCCCTACGAAGAGCTCACCATCGACTGCCCGGACGAGTACCTGGGCGCCATCACCCAGCTGCTGGCCGCCCGCAAGGGCAAGATGGTGCAGATGAACAACCACGCCGCGGGCTGGGTGCGAATGGAGTTCATCGTGCCGTCCCGCGGTCTGATCGGTTTCCGCACCGACTTCCTGACCGAGACCCGCGGCACCGGGATCGCCAACGCCGTCTCCCATGGCTACGCGCCCTGGGCCGGTGAGATCCGGGCCCGGCATACCGGGTCGCTGGTATCGGACCGCTCCGGTTCGGTGACCCCCTTCGCCATGATCCAGCTGGCCGACCGCGGGCAGTTCTTCGTCGAACCGGGCGCGGAAACCTACGAGGGCATGGTCGTCGGAATCAATCCGCGTGCCGAGGATCTCGATATCAATGTGACCAAGGAGAAGAAGCTCACCAATATGCGCTCCTCCACCGCCGATGTGATGGAGACGCTGGCCAAACCGTTGCAGCTCGACCTGGAAATGGCCATGGAATTCTGCGCCGCCGACGAATGCGTCGAGGTGACCCCGGAGGTCGTTCGGGTGCGCAAGGTCACCTTGGCCGCGGGCGAGCGGGCCCGGGAGCTGTCGCGCCGCAAGGCGCGCGACCGGGCCGCGCTGTAAGCGGTTTCACCCCCGGACGGGCAGGCGCGGGTTTGGGTAGAGTGCCGAACGTGATTTCGGGGAGGCGCGCGGTGTGGCGCGGGCTGCTGGTGCTCGTGGCGGTGCTCGTTCCGGTGCTGGCCGGATGCACTGCCGACCCGCCGCCGCCCATCGCCAGTACGGACAGCCCGAAGACCCAGCCGGCGCAGCCGACCAAGAACACGGTGGTCGTGGCCATCGACGACATCGGGATCGGTTTCAATCCGCATCTGCGGTCGAATCAGTCCCCGGCGACCGCCGCGGTGGCGGCCATGGTGCTGCCGAGTCCGTTCCGGCCCACACCGGACCCGGCCCTGCCCGGCGCCACACTGTGGGTTCCGGATACGGCGCTGGTCGATTCGGCGACGGTGGCCGCCGAGGCCCCGTTCACCGTCACCTACAAGCTGAAGGCTCAGGCGAACTGGTCCGACGGGGCGCCCATCGCGGCCGAGGACTTCCACTACCTGTGGCAGCAGATGATCACGCAACCGGGTGTGATCGACCCGGCCGGGTACCGCCTCATCACCGAGGTCCGTTCCTCAGGCGGCGGTAAGGCGGTGTCCGTGGTGTTCGACAAGCCCTATCCGGCCTGGCCGCAACTGTTCGCGAATCTGTTGCCGTCGCATCTCATGAAGGATTCGCCGGGCGGCTTCCAGCGCACGCTGGTCGAGCAGATACCGGTCTCGGGCGGGAACTTCACCATCGAATCCGCCGATCCCGGTCGCGACGAGATTCTGCTGGAACGCAACGACCGCTACTGGGGCACCCCGGCCCGCCCCGATCAGATCCTGCTGCGGCGCGGCGGTACTCCCGCCCAGCTGGCGGATTCGCTGCGCACCGGTGACACCCAGATGGCGCTGGTGCACGGCGGGGTCGCCACCCAGGCCCAGCTGGCCGCGATCCCGTCGGTGCGAACCGCGATCATGCCGCAGTCCCGGCAACTCCGGCTCACCCTCAACGGACGCGAGGGGGTACTCGGTGACCACCGGGTCCGGACCGCGGTCCTCGCGCTGCTCGATCCCGCGCTGCTGGCCACCGTCGGCGCGCAGACCGGTAACTGGGTGGAACCGGTGCGCGCGCAGGTGCTCTCCCCCTCCGATCCCGGCTACACGCCGACCGAGCCCCCGCGACCCAACCCCGATCAGGCGTTCGGGCTGCTGGCCGAGGCCGGGTTCGGCCGCGCCCCGGAGCCGCCGCCGGTCTCGGCGACCTCACCGGCCCCGCGGCCGCGCTCACTGGCCCGCAACGGTGAACCGCTGGTCCTGCGGATCGGGGCGGTGACCGGCGACGATACCGCGCTGGCGGTGGCCAATACCGCGGCCGACCAGTTGCGCAGCGCCGGTATCGACGCGTCGGTGCTCAATCTGGCGGCCGACGAGCTGTACAGCAAAGGCCTGGTGGAGAATTCCGTCGACGCGGTGGTGGGATGGGAGGCGACCGGCGGTGATCCGGCTACCGCCCTGGCCTCCCGCTACGGCTGCCCGCCCGCGGCGCCCGTCCCGCCCACGACCGACGGCGAACAGA
Source organism: Nocardia grenadensis (assembly GCF_050942415.1). Taxonomy (NCBI): domain Bacteria; kingdom Bacillati; phylum Actinomycetota; class Actinomycetes; order Mycobacteriales; family Nocardiaceae; genus Nocardia; species Nocardia grenadensis. The sequence continues at coordinate 5,364,665 of NZ_CP192054.1, forward strand.
CCGAGGCCCCGGCCGCCGTGGAAGCGGCCCGCCGGGCGCCGAGCAATCTGTCCGGTATCTGCGATCCGCAGTTCCAGCCGTCGATCGACGGCGCGCTGCACGGCGTGGAGGTGCCGCGCACGCTGGGCGAGGCCGAACCGCGGCTGTGGGGCGCGTCCACGGTACTACCGATCGTGCAGGACAATGTGGTCGCCGCGGCCGGGCCCTCGGTGGACGGCGCCTCGCTGAGTGGAGCGATCCAGGCCGGCATATTCGGCGACGCGGCGATGTGGCGGCGTATCCCGTGACCGGTGCCGACGAAGCACGTACGGGCGGGTTGCTGCTGGTCCATGCCCACCCCGACGACGAAACCATCACCACCGGGGGCACAATCGCCCACTACCGGCGTCTCGGTGTTCCGGTGACGGTGGTGACCTGCACTCTGGGTGAAGAGGGCGAGGTGATGGGCGACCGCTGGGCCGGCCTGACCGCCGACCGCGCCGACCAACTGGGCGGGTACCGGATCGGTGAACTCACCCGCGCCCTCGCCGAACTCGGGGCCGGACCGCCGTGTTTCCTGGGCGGCGCCGGCCGCTGGCGCGATTCCGGTATGGCCGGGACTCCGTCGGCGGAGCATCCACGCGCCTTCGTCGAGTCCGGGACGGCGGCGGTCCGGGCCCTCACCGAGGTGATCCTCGACCTGCGGCCCCGCGTGGTGGTGACCTACGACCCGCGCGGCGGCTACGGCCACCCGGACCATATCCGTGCCCACCGGGTGACCACCGAGGCCGTCGAGGCCGCGGCCGGGCAGGGCTGGGACACGCCCAAGTTCTACTGGACCGTGACCGACGCCGATATCCTGCGCGACCATCTGCGGGCGCTGGCCCGCCGCACAGTGGACGGTCTGCCCGGTGCGCTACCGCCCGGCTGGCGGCTGCCCGCCGAGGACGAATTGGCGTGCGTACCGGGTAATTCGGTGACCACGGCGATCGATGTCACCGAATCACTGCCCCGCAAACGCGCTGCGCTGCGCGCCCACGCCACCCAGCTCACGGTCGCGCCGTCGGGCCGGGAATTCGCCTTGACCAATATGATCGCCCAGCCGGTCCTGCCGGAGGAGCACTACATTCTGGTCCGCGGCCGCGCCTGGGCGAGCGGGCCGGACGGCCGGGAAGACGACCTCTTCGCCGGTTCGCTGTAGCCGGGCGGCACCCGCGCACCAATAGACTCGCACTATGCAGCACTCGGAATCGGAGAGCGGGGCCGGGCCCGCAGCGACCACCCGACGGTGTTCGACGATCCGGTCGCGCGGATGACCGCCGCCGTGGACGATCGGGCCGGTGCGGGTTCGCGCGCCCGCCGGACCGCATTGGCGACCGCGGTACTCGGCCCGGTGCTGATCGCAGCCCTGATCGTGGATGCGGTGATCACCTTGGTTTTGGAGGTGCTCTATCTGCCCTTCTACATCGGCAGCGTCGCCGTGCCGGTGGCCGCGCTGATCGCCGCGCCGGTGAACGTGGCCCTGGTGTGGGCGGCCGCCACCGTGACGACCCGGCCGACCGTGCTGTTCCTGCCGATCGCCGCCTGGTTGGGCGCCTTCCTGATCGCGGCGAGCCGCGGCCCCGGCGGCGATATCCCGTTGCGCAGCGATCTGCCGACGCTGCTGCTGTTCCTGTGCGGCGCGGTCGCACCGCTGATCTACCTGTACGTGGCCGCCAACCGAACGAAACGCCCGGCGCGCTGACCCGGCCGCCGGGCGGCGGTGGTCACCAGGCCCCGTACTCCGCGGCGCGGATATCGTTCACATCCACCCCCACCCCGTCGACCGTGCGGTCGTCGATCTCGAACTGGTGCAGATGCGCGGCCGGATGCACGTATCCCGGCGCGGTTCCCCAATCGTGCTGCCAGAACCACGCACCCACGCCTGCCGTCCGGGCCAGATCGATGGTGGGCGCGTTCGCGTAGACCCCGGTGTTCTCCCGGCCGCTCACCGCCTGCCAGCCGAGCAGATACGGCAGGATCATGGTGGCGAACTCCACGGGGTTCGGGTTGTCGTCGATGGAGGCGTAGATGGGCCGGTTCTCCGGTCCCCCGGCCGCACGGTGCAGCGCCAGCCCGCGCTCGGCGTGCCGACAGCCCGCGTCATATCCGCCGCGCCAGTCCGCGGTGGGCCCTTTGCCGAACTGGTAACAGGACACGATGGCCAGCCCGGCGGACCGCAGATCCTCGACTTCCCCGGCGAGCAGCGGTTTCCCGACCATCCATTCCGCTCCCGGCCGACGGTCGGATACATACCGGATGACCCCGGTGTGCCCGGCCGCCTTGATGGCCGCCGCGGACGGCACACCGCCCGCGTAATCGAGCAGGGTACCGAGCGACGCCGCACCGGCGCGGGAAGTCCCGAGGGCCGACCCCACCGCGCCCGCGGCGACAGCGGCGGCCGTATATCCGAGCAGAGCCCGGCGAGACAGTGCAGAAACCATCGAGACTCCTTCGCACACCCCGGGTGGACAGCAACGGCGTGCCCGGCGCACCTTCCCCATCAGCACTGTGTGCGCCGGGAGCCTCGAACGTGGGTAATTGCACCACATCTGCGACACGACCGCCACGACCGACGACCACGCGCCGCCGGGGTCGACGTCAGAATTACAACAGCCGGTCTATACGTTCGCCCACGTCGAAGGTTCGCCTGGCCGGGTCGGCGAGTTCGGTGCGGACGACACAGACCACCTGCGCGACGATCTGTTTCTTGATGCCCGCCAGGATGCCGAGGACGGCGGCGCGCATACCCTGGGCGGCGTAGTCGAGGCGGACGTTCTCCCGTTCCGGCGGGTCGACTTCCACCACGATGAGCAGGGGGTGGGCCGCGTGCGCGGTGAGTGGCAGGGGAATTTCCACGTCCGCGCGGTAGTGGTTGTCCTTGAGCACACTGACCGTGATGTCGAGGGTGACCGGGACGATCAGATCGAAGCGGACCAGCGCCGGATCTTCGTCGGCCGTGGCGGTCACGGGTACCCGGTCGGTCAGGGCGGGCCGGCCGACCTCGCCACGGACGGTGACCTCGGCAGCCGCCCGGGGACCGGCGCGCAGTGGTCCGATCTCGATCTGCCGGTCGGCGAGATCGGTGACGAATTGTTCGAGGCGGTCGCGGGTGACGATGCGCGGGAAGAACCGCCGCCCGAATTCGGCGTAGTCGGTCCACTCGAACCGGGTGCGGCCGCGGTGCGGAGAGCGTTCGCGGGCGACGATGGCCTCGATATCGTAGATCCGGCTGCGCATCACCCCCGGGTCGCGCAGCATCCCGTTCACCCGATTGGCGACCTCGCGTTGTAACAGGCCGGCGATCGGGTCGAGTAGCCATTCGGCCACCGAGTCGGCGGCCGACAGGCGCAGCAGCACACTCACGTCCGCGGGTTCGACCCGCGGGATATCGATCACGATGAGCAGCGGGTCGGCGGTGCGAGCGTGGAAGGTGAGACCGATGGATACCACCGTCTCCGACCGCAGGGGTTTACCGCCGAGCAGGATCTTGGCCCGCAGGGATACCGGTATCCGCACGTCGAAGGCGACTTCGGAGCCGCGGCGTACCACCACGGGACGGTCGATCCGGCCCTCGGCGAGGAACCCGGCGAGTCCGGCGGGCGCCAGATTGACCGGGCCGATGGTCAGCCCGCGCCCGGTGATGCCGGCGACCGCCTTCTCGATCCGCCGCTCGGTCACCGCGTGGGTGATGAACCTCCTGCCGAATTCGGCGTAGTCGATCCACCCCGGGTCGCCTACCTCGATCGGTTCCATGAGTCGTTCCGACACCTCTACCTCCACCGGATACGGCCACGGTACGCGATGAAGGTATCGATCCGGCACGTCCCGTCACCACCCGGGCGACAGCAGCCCGTAACCGCCGAGGTGGATATCCAGGACGGCACCGGGTCCCCGGCGTTCGGTACCGACGTCGTCGGCCACGGCGATCACGAATATGCACGCTACATAGGCTGTGTATCGTACATAATTTGTATTCGGGCGAAACAGACGACATAGTGTCCGAATGTCCGATTCGGCTGCACCGCTCGCCGCCTCCGCGGCGGACCTCCGGGACCCCGCCGTGCTGGCGCGGCTCGTCCTGGAACTGAACCTGCTGTCCCGGCAGTATCCGGCCGCCCGCCGGAATTCGCCGTTACAGCTGGACAGATCCGCGTACCTGATCCTCACCCGGCTGCGCCTCGGCGCTCCGCTGTCCCTGCGCGAACTGGCCGAGGCGTTCGGTCTCGACGTATCCACGGTGAACCGCCAGGTGGCCGCCATGCTCGACCAGGACCTGGTGGAGCGGGTACCGGATCCAGAGGGCGGCGTCGCCCGCAAGGTCCGGCCCAGCGAGAAAGGGCTCCGGCTGTTCGAAGCCGATCTGGCCTTGCAACGCCGCGGGGTCGGCGCCGTGCTCGCCGATTGGCCCGACGAGGAGGTCGAGCAATTGGTCCGGCTCCTGGAGCGGTTCAACGAAGGAGTCGAAGGACTGGCCCGCCACCCCTGGCCGCGCCCCTGCCGGACCACCGATTCTCCGGTCCACTGACCGAGAACTCGGTGGTCACCCGGTGTTCTCCGGCAGCCGGTACGGTTGAGCCATGATCACGCTCAAAAAGGAAGACGGCGCAGCGGATCTCGCGGGGATCGCCAAGCTGAGTGTCGGTGTCAGCTGGGACCCGTCCGCGGGCGCCAGCGGTGGCGCGCTCGGCTGGGCGCGCCGCAAGAAAGGTGTCGACCTCGACCTGATCGCCATCCTCATGCAGGGCAGCGAACCGGTCCGTTTCGCCGGGCTGGATTCGCTGGACCCGCTGGGCAACGGCTCGGTCCAGCATTCCGGCGACGAACAGACCGGTGCGGCCGCCGGTGACGACGAAACCGTCCATGTCACCTTCGCCGAGATCCCCGGCGGTATCGACGCGATCATCTTCGTCGCGGCGGCCTTCAAGAAGGGCAGCTCCTTCGACAAGGCGAACAACATCTCGTTCAAGGTGTACGACGCCACCGGCGGCAGCAGCCAGCAGGTGGCCGATATCTGGCCGTCGTTGCTGGGCAACGACAATGCCAACGCCGTGGCCCGCGCCTTCCGCAACGGTGACGTCTGGCAGCTCGAGGTCCTCAACCGCAAGGGCAAGATCAAGCAGGGTGACAAGCAGGCCCTGCTGCGGTTCGCCATGGGCGGCGCCGGTTCCTGATCCACCGCACGTGATCAGCCCGCCGCCCAGCCCGACCAGCGCGCGATATCGAATGCGATGACCGGGCCGGGCGGCGGCTCCGTCACATAGGCGGGGTAGCGGGTGGTCAGGTGCCTCAGACCGTGGCGCGCCTCGTCGCCCGTCACGATGCGAGCCCGCCCGTCGGCGCGCACCCACCACAGGCGGGTCCAGTCCTCGTCGTAGAAATCGGCCAATACGGCGATTTCCGGGTTCGCCTCGATATTGGCCAGTCGGCGCAGCGCGGTGGTCGATTTCGGTTTGGCGTCGACCGCGGTGTAGACGGTATCGCCGGCCAGCGCGAAAACGATCGGAACGAGATGCGGTGTGCCCGAAGTGGTCACGGTCGCGAGCCGCGCGACCCGGGCCGCGGCGAAGCGTGTCCGCGCCCGATCACGGTCCAGCCGCATACCCACACCTCTCCCGGTCCGGCACTCAGCGCCGGCCGCGCAGATAGTCGCTGACCACCGCGGCGCCGAGCCCGTCCAGGTCGGGAGCCACCACCCGGCCACCGCCGCGCCGAGCCACCAGATCCACGAACGCGGCCAGCCGTGGTTCCTCACCCAGCATGAACACCGAGATCGAGGCGCCCAGCCGCGCCAGCGAATCCACCTGGGTCATGGTGACGGCCAGGGTGCGCCGGTCCGGCGGCCAATTGAAGTAGGAGGTGCCGTCCGGCTCCAGGTGCGCGGTCGGCTCCCCATCGGTCACCACCAGCACCACCGGTACCGCGTCGGGATGTCGGCGCAGATGCCGGCCGGCCAGCAGCAGCGCGTGGTGCAGATTCGTCCCCTGCTCCCAGACCGGTTCCAGTCCGGTCAGTTCCGCTATGTCCACGGTGCCCGCGTGGCGGCCGAAGGTGATCAGCTCCAGAGCGTCGGACCGGAACCAGGTGCTGATCAGGTGCTGTAGGGCCAGCGCCGTGCGCTTCATCGGCACCCAGCGCCCGTCCTGCACCATCGACCACGAGGTGTCGACGCACAGCGCGACCGCCGCCCGCGAGCGCTGTTCGGTCTCGGCGACCTCCACATCCGCCACATCCAGGGATACCGCCCCGCTTCCGGTGGACGCCGAGCGCAATACCGCGTTGCGCACCGTACGCGAGACATCCCACGGCTCGGTATCGCCGAACTGACACGCCCGGCTCGCGCCGGTCGGTTCCCCGGCCGCCCCGGCGAGCGCGGTTTCCCGCTGCCCCTTGCGGCTGCGCAATTTACCGACGATATCCCGGAGCGCGACCTCCCCGAGCCGGCGCAGCGCCTTCGGAGTCAGCCGCAGGGAGCCGTCGGGGGTCCGCTCGAACAGGCCCTGGCGACGCAGTTCCCGTTCCAGCTCGGCCAGCCGGGCCGCGTCCACCCGGGCGTCGGCGCCGAGCTGACGCTCCAGCGCCTCCAGGTCGATATCCTCCAGCCGCGCGCCGGGATAGGACTGGGCGAGCTGGGCGGCGAGTTCGTCGAGTTCGCCCAGATCCTGCATGGCCGCCACGGCCTCGCCCATCCCCAGCGGGTCCTGACCGCGGAAACGCCGCGCCGACTCCCAATCCTGTCCGGGACGTAGCGCACGCAGATTCGCGTCCAGGTCGGCGATCTGCTGGGCTATCCGTGCATCCCCGAAGGCCTGCCCGATCAGCTCGTTCAGTTCGTCCCGCTGTTGCGCCGACATCGAATTCATCATCCGCTGCGCCGCCGCGGCCCGCGCGGCCAGCGCGTCGATCAACTCCTCGGTATCACGCGGATTCTCCGGGAAGAACTCGCCGTGTTCGTTCATGAACTCGACGAACCGCTCGGTGGTGTCCTCCCCGCGGGCGTGGGCCGCGAGCAGCTCGTTGAGGTCCGACATCATCTGCCGGACCCGCTCCACATCCTGCGGCGTCGCGTCCCGCAGCGCCCGTTTCATACCCTGGAAACGGGATTCCAGCAGTTCCTCGCCGAGCAGGTCACGAATCTTCTGATAGTTCTCCCGGCCGGTTTCCGAACGCCAGGAGTATTCGCTCAGTTCGTTCACCGCTTTCGCGATGCTCGACGGGAGCGCCTCCAATTGCATTTCGGCGAAGCGCGCGTCGTCGGACGGGTCCGGGAACAGCGCGCGCCGCTCCGCGTCCAAAGCCCGGTCCAGCAGCTCCCGGACCTGCTGCAGGGTGCCGTCCAGGCGGTGGGAGCGCGAGATCTCGGCCCGCTTCTCCCACAGGCGACGGGTCAGTTCTTCCAGTCCGGGCATACCGGATGTTCCCCGCCGCAACAGCTCCTCGAGCGCCGAACGCGGCGAGGAACCCTCCATCACCTCGCGCCCGATCTCCGCCAGCGCCTCGCGCAGATCCAGCGGAGGCGCCAGCGGATCGGGCCCTTCGTGATAAGGCCCATAGGAATATCGGTCCGCGGCTGTCATCACACCTCTTCGAAACCGGGTGTCGCGGTCATCCGCCGTACACCGCGCTGCCCTCGGCGTCGGAGTCCTTGGCCACCTGGCGCGCCAGATACAGGGACTCCAGGGCGAATTCGACGGCCGCGGCGATCCGCTGTGGCGGATCACCCGCCGCCACGCCGAGTCGCAGCGCCACCTCGTGCAGGACGGGAAGCTCCGGTAGCGCGGACAGGACCTGCGCGCCGGGTACCCGTTCACCCGTGATCACCAGATGTCCCTCGTCCACGGCGTCGGCCAGCGGCCGCAGATCCAATCCGCCGAGCCGCTCCCGCGCGGTATCGGCGAAGGCACGCCGCAGCATATGGGTGAGATGCTCCTGTTCGCGGCCCTCCTCGCCGGATTCGAACTCCAGCTTCCCGCGCAGCACGGCCGGCACCGATTCCAGGTCGACCGGCCGGGCCACCGCGGGGTTCTCCCCGGTCAGCGCGGATCGCCGCAGGGCGGCCGCGGCCACGGTCTCCGCGGCCGCCACCGCGAACCGGGCCGAAACTCCGGAACGCTGATCGATGGCCGGGGATTCGCGCAGCCGCCGGACGAACCGGGCCAGCACCTCGATCAGCGGGTCACCCACCTCGGCGACCAGCTCGGCTTCCTGCCGCACCAGCGCCATCTCGGCCTCGACGGTCAGCGGATAGTGCGTCCGGATCTCGGCGCCGAAGCGGTCCTTCAACGGGGTGATGATCCGGCCGCGGTTGGTGTAATCCTCGGGGTTGGCGGTCGCCACCAGCACCACATCCAGCGGTAGCCGCAGCGTATAGCCGCGCACCTGGATATCACGCTCCTCCATGACGTTCAGCAGCGCGACCTGGATACGTTCGGCGAGGTCGGGCAGTTCGTTGACGGCCACGATGCCCCGGTGCGCCCGCGGCACCAGGCCGAAGTGGATGGTTTCCGGATCGCCGAGGCTGCGACCCTCGGCAACCTTCACCGGATCGACATCGCCGATCAGGTCGCCCACCGAGGTATCGGGGGTGGCGAGCTTTTCGGCATAACGCTCGCTACGGTGCCGCCACGTCACGGGTAGGTCGTCACCGAGTTCGGCCGCCAGCCGCCGGCCCTGCGGACTGATCGGTTCCAGCGGGTGTTCGCCCATCTCGGCGCCCGCGATCACCGGGGTCCATTCGTCGAGCAGTTCGACAACGGTCCGCAGTAGCCGGGTCTTGCCCTGGCCCCGCTCGCCCAGCAGCACCACATCGTGACCCGCCAGCAGCGCGCGCTCCAGCTGTGGCAGTACGGTCCGCTCGAAGCCGACGATCCCGGGCCACGGATCCTCCCCCGAGGCCAGCCGGGCCAGCAGATTCTCCCGGATCTCGGCTTTTACACTCCGCGGCGCGTACCCGGCCGCCCGCAACGCGCCCGCGGTGGCGGGCAGCTCTGATGACGCAGTCACCTCATCGACGCTACGACGATTTCCTCCATCGGTCGACAGATGGCACGCCGTATTCGCCGCTCGGCGTAGGTTCGCGGGCAGTCCGGGGCGTCAGGCGACCTCGGAGCCCAGCCGCTGCCGCAGTGTGTCGAGACCGTCTCCGTGCAGGTCGGCGGCCGCGACACCGCGCGCCGAGGCGATGAGCAGCAGTGACAGCGGCGGACCGCGCATCTGCGGCCCCGGACCCCGCGGTGAACTCGGCGTCGTCGGACACCGGCGTGAGCCCGGCAACTGTCGATCCTCGGTCGCCTACGACCTTTCGACCGCCGACGATCAGTCGTGTGCCGCGCCCGACAGCCGTGCCTCGTCCCAGAGTCGCCGCAGGATCGTCCCCGCCGGATCCGGCGCCGCCTTGCGGAAGCCCGTACCCGCCCAGAGCGCCATATCCTCCGCGCCGTCCCGCTCGGCCGCGGCCGCCCGAATAGCGCTGGTGAGGTGGTGGATCTGCGGGTACGCGGCGGGCGCCGTGCCGTACTCGGCGATGAAACCGTTGGCCAGCCCGCGAGCGGGGCGGCCGGAGAATACGCGCGTCACGACCGTCCGGTCGAACCGCGGATCCGCGAGGGCGTTCTTGTGCGCGGCCTTGGCGCCGGATTCGGCGCTGCGCAGGAACGCCGTACCCAGTTGCGCGGCGACCGCCCCGTGCGCGAGTACCTCCACGATCCGCGCCCCGTCGGAGATACCGCCCGCCGCGACCACCGGTAGCGGACACCACGCGGTGATCTCGTCGAGCAGGTCGGTCAGCGAGGCGGTGCCCGGCTCGTCCTCGACCCGGTAGGTGCCCCGATGGCCGCCGCTCTCGGGCCCCTGCAGGCAGAGCGCGTCGACGCCCACCTCCACCGCGGCCCGGGCCTCGTCCGGGCCGGTCACGGTCGCGACCACCGCTGCTCCCGCCGCACGCAGCCGCCGCACGGTGTCCACCGGCGGCAGGCCGAAGGTCAGTGAGACCACCGGCACCCGCTGTTCGACGACCAGATCCACCTTCTCGTCGAACCGGTCGTCGTCGAACTCCCGGACGGCGGGTACCTCGAGTCCGTACTGCCGGGCCGTCGTCCGCAGCCTGTCCCGGTACTGCTCCACCGCCGCGGCATCGTAGGAGGCGCGCTGCGGCACGAAGAGGTTCACCCCGAACGGCGCGTCCGTACCGGCCCGTACCCGGCGGATCTGCTCGGCCACCGCCCCGGGTGTCTTGTACCCGGCTGCCAGAAAACCCAGTCCGCCCGCTTCCCCCACGCTCACCACCAGCTCGGGCGTCGACGGCCCACCCGCCATCGGCGCCGCCACGATCGGCACAGCGAGATCTCCGAATCCGAACACGATCCACCTCCACGGTCGATACCGAATCGAACGGTTCCCAGCCTCCTCACCGGCCGGCACCGGGCGATCACCGGGTGGCCCCGCTGTTCCCTGCGTCACGGCCTCCGCCGCCGCGGGGTCCTCATCTCACAAGGTGACGATCGGGAGTTGCTGAACACCGCCCACACATCGTGGTACCGGGTGCCGTGGGAGGCCGCCGGATTCGGGTTCGTGGTACCGCCCCTTCCTCCCTGGTGCACGGGACGTCCGGCGCGCCGGGCCGGGCCGGGAGCCGGCACGCGGGAATCGCCCGAAACGGGTGAACCGTGCAGCCGTGCACGGCGGTCTGCGCAAGGCATAATTCCGGTGACCGTGGCGCATTCCCGTGACGTCGCGCCTCCCTTCCCGCAGGAGAAGAGGGTATGTCCGACTCGAGTACGTACCTCGTAGAACGCGCGACCAGGATAGCCGCGCCGGAGCCCCGGATCCGCGCCCTCATCGACGACTTCCACCACTGGCGCGATTGGTCGCCCTGGGAGGACGCCGATCCCGATCTGCGGCGCACCTACTCCGGTCCGGGGTCGGGAGTGGGCGCCCGCTACGACTGGGAGGGCAACCGGAAGGCGGGCGCCGGGACGATGACGATCACCGCCTCCGAGCCCGGCCGGGTCGAGCTCGACCTGGCCTTCCGCAAACCGTTCGAGAGCCACAACGAGGTGACCTTCCTCTTGGTGCCTTCCGGGGAGACCACCACGGTGACGTGGCGGATGACCGGCCGCAAGAACCTGTTCTTCAAAGTGGTCGGTTTCCTGTTCCCCATGGACCGCTTCATCGGCCCGGATTTCGAAAAGGGGCTGGTGCGGTTGAAGGGACGGGCCGAGGCCGGGATCTGAACCCGGCACGTTCGGGCCGCGGCGGAAGCCGGAACGAGGAACAGCGGCGCGGTCGCGTCGAGTTCCTCGCGACCGCGCTGCCGGATCGGCGTGTCCGGCCGATCCGGTTCACCGGGCCGTCCGGCCGTCGGGTTTCGACGGGTCCGACCGATTCGGTCACCCGGCCGATCGGCCGGCGTCGGATTTCGAGGGGTCCGGCGCGGAGAAACCGGTGACCCGTTCGGGTGTCACGCGGACGATGAACCGGCGGATGGTGTCAGGCTCCGGCGGCGGCTGTTCGCCGAGATACTTCCGGGACAGTCGCAACGGTAGCGATTTGCCCGGATCCTCGATCAGTTCGGCGGTGCCCTGGATATCCACTGAGCGGTACGGGTTCGTGGCATCCAGAACGGTGAGCGAGATCCGCGGATCGCGCGCCAGATTGCGCACCTTGCGGCGGGTGGTCGTCGAACTGAACAGGATGGAGTCGCCCTCCCGGTCCATCCAGACCACCGAGGTCTGGGGGCGGCCGTCCGGGTCGATCGTCGCCACGGTGGCGAAATTCTTCCCGTCCAGCAGGCGGCGGGCCTCGGCGGGCAATTCGATCGTCATATCGGTTCCTTCGTGTCGTTCCGGTTCGGTCGGATATCGGTGCGGGATCGGAGCCGGGGTCAGGAACGAGCCGCGGCGGGCGCGTTGACCGGGAGGGCGGCCGTCGGGGCCGGGCGCAGCACGGTGACCGCCACTGTCAGTGCGGCCACCAGCAGACCGGCGGCGACGGCGAAGGCGGTGCGGTATCCGCCGGTCGATGCCTCGGCATCGGAGGCACCGGCCGCCGCCAGGGCGCCGGTGCGGGAGGCGGCGAGGGTGGTCAGTACAGCGACGCCGAGCGCCATACCGATCTGCTGGGTGGTGTTGAACAGACCGGAGATCAGCCCCGCGTCATCGGCCGCGGCACCGGACATGCCGAGCGCGGTGAGTGCCGGGAGCACCAGCCCGAATCCGGCGATCAGCGCCATCGCCGGCAGCAGGTCGACCGGGTAGGAGGCATGCACCGGCACACTCGCGAGCCGGATCATGGCGGCCAACAGGAGCAGCAGGCCCGCGATCAGCACGGCGCGCTCACCGAAGCGGAGGGTGAGGCGGGCCGAGACGAACAGCGCCACCCCGCCGATCGCCACGGCCGCCGGCAACATGGCCAGCCCGGTCTCCAGCGCCGCGTAACCGAGGACCCGCTGGAGATACAGCGCCAGCAGCACTTGGAAGGCGAACATGGCCGAAACCGTCAGCATCTGCACGAGATTCGCCCCGGCTACAGCCCGCGAACGGAAGATCCGCAGTGGCAGCAGCGGGTCGGCGACCCGGGATTGCCGGATGACGAACGCGGCCAGCAGTACCAGCGATACGGCCGCGAGGGCGAGCGTGCGCGGCGAAGTCCCGCCGTGGCTCTCGATCCCGACCACCGTGTAGATACCCAGCATCAGCCCGGCGGTGACCAGGGTGGCGCCGAGCAGATCCGCCCGGCGCACACCGCCCTCGGCCCGATCCGCCGGCAGCACCGCGAACGCCAGGGCCACCGTGGCCAGCCCGATCGGCACATTGATCAGGAAGATCCAGTGCCAGCCGGAGGTGTCGGTCAGCACCCCGCCCAGTACCTGGCCGATCGCGGCACCGGCGGCGCCGGTGAAACCGAAGACCCCGATGGCGACTTTGCGCTGCCGGTTGTCGGTGAACAGGGTGACCAGAATGCCCAGCGCGACGCCGGAGGCGAATGCGCTGCCCACGCCCTGGAGGAAGCGGGCGCCGATAAGCAATGCGGGGGTGGTGGCCGCCCCGGCGACAAGGGAGGCCGCGGTGAACACCGCGTTCCCGACCAGGAATATCGTCTTGCGGCCGAGCAGATCGCCGAGGCGTCCGCCCAGCAGCAGTAGCCCGCCGAAGGCGATCAGGTAGGCGTTGACCGTCCAGCTCGATCCGGCCGAGCCGAATCCCAGATCACGCTGGATCTCCGGGAGCGCCACGGTGACGATGCTGCCGTCCAGGACGGTCATCAGGGTGGCTGCCGACAGCACGGCGAGGGCGAGACGTGCGTGGGTACTCATGGTGTTCTCCTGTCCGAAACCCGACAGGAGAGACTGTAATAGATAGTTTTGTTGCAGACAATCTATTGGAGATCTATTGCCGCGCGCGGCGCGCCGTCGACGGCGCTTCCACCACCTCGGCGAGATACCCCTCGGTCAGATTCCGCAACGCACGCACCAGAACCTCCCGCTCCCCCGCCGGCAGCGAGCCGAGTGTCGCGCTGTGCACCCCGTCGACGATCCGCTGACTGCGCTCGGCGACCTCCCGCCCCTTATCGGTGACGGCGATGATGCGGGCCCGCCGGTCCGCCGCGGACGGCCGCCGTTCGGCGAGCCCGGCCCGCTCCAGCGCGTCGACGGTGACCACCATCGTGGTCTTGTCCATATCCCCGATCGCCGCGAGTTGCGCCTGGGTCCGCTCCTCCTCCAGGGCGTGCACGAGCACGCAGTGCATGCGGGCGGTGAGTCCGATCTCCGCCAGCGCCGCCGCCATTCGGGTGCGCAGGACGTGACTGGTGCGGTCGAGCAGGAACGACAGGTCCGGTTCGGCGCGGACGGGAGCCATTGCGGTCATACCTTCATGATAGTTCCGTTGCAGACTTTCTACGGCAGCTGAAGATCACCGCTCCGAAGCAGGGCGCTTTCCGATCATCCGTTCCGGCCTTCCGGACAGGGGCGACCGACCTCCGGGCCGGGTGCGGAACACGCCGCGACAGCCACCCTGCTCCTGGAACCCGACGCCCACCCGGCCGCCAAACCCCTCGAGAACGCGCTGGTAGAGGACGGAGTCCCGTTCACCTCCGCGCGGTCGACGATATCCACGCCGAGCACGAGAGACTGCAAGCGCTAGGCGTGCGCTTCACCCAGACCCGGTGGACCACGGGCCGGTGACCACCGCGGTCCTCGACGACACCTGCGGCAACCTCATCCAGATCGCCGAGCACAAGGACCGACTTCCCGGCGGCGGTACGCAGGCGGGATTTACTGCCTGTGGGCACCGGACGCCCTACGCCGCGCCACGGTAGCCGACATACTCGGGTGCGGAACTGGCCACTCGGCAGGTCGAGGAGAAGAAGTGCAGACGAGTACTGTTCTCGCGGACCTCTTGCGGAAACAAGTACTGCCCGAGGTCGGCCGGCCGGTCGCGGACGCAGCGGACTACACGGCGACGGAGATACGCAGAGTGGGCGGCACACTCAACAATGAAGTGGCGCCACGCACCCTGGGAGCCGATGCGGAGGGCGCCCGCCTTGTCGGACACGCGAGCACCGACGACCCGGCCGCTGCCGGCCTCGACGACGTGACCGCGGTGATCGAACAGCGATCGGCCGAACTGGGCTTGCGTTCGGCAGCAGAACGCGCGCTGGAATCGAGCCTGCTCATCGACGAACCACTGCACCGAATGGCCCTGATCCGCGACCAACCACACCCGGAACTACTATTCGGCGACGGTGAATGGGCCGGCTACCTGGACGCCCGCGCGTTCGCCCGGCGGCACGGCTCCGGGGAGCTGTCCATATCATTCCTCACCGAACTCCACCAGCGCCTGGCGCGCTTCTCCCCCGACGGGACCGGTGGAGTCTTCGCCGATCGCGAGCGCTGGGGTACCCAGAGCCGTCGGCTCACCGACGAGGAGATCGCGCAGGTCGAGGCGAACCCGCACCTGGAATACCTGCCACCGGGCACCGGTGGCTTCCTCCTCGACGGCGGCTTGAGATACCTCATTTCGACACCGGACGCCGCGCGGGCGAAACTCGAATCCCTGTGCGACTGGTATCGGAATGTCCGGGGCGGGGCCGGTTTCGATCCCTATGCCCTCGCCGCCGAACTCCAGCAGCGCGCGGTATCGATCCACCCCTGGCAGGACTACAACGGCCGGTTCTCCCGCCTGCTGATGAACTGGTCGCTCGAATGCGACGGCCTGTCCCCGGCCGCGCTGCACGATTTCGACAAGGACGTCTTCTCCACCACATCGGATTGGGCGGACGCGGTACGAACCGGCAGCCAAGATTTCGCGGTGCGGGCACATCGGCTGGAAACCGGTGCGGGCGAGATGGAACCGGTCGAATTGTTCGACCTGGACGGAGATTACGAACACTACCGTGCGCTCGGCCGGTCCACGGCCCCGTTCGACTGCGGCGACCACCAGGATATCGAGGGCTGCCGCAGGCAACTCGACCAATTGCGCGCGACGCCCCGGGATTCCTAGCGAGAGCGTCGAGCGCCGACGCCTCGCCGCCCCCGACCATCACGACCGGCTACGCGTCGTACCCGTATCCGACGGCCGGGCGAATTCCGCCGCCAGGGCCGTGCTTCGAGCGGCCGGCGGGACGATCGCGTGCGATCCGCGATCGCGGGCCGGGATCCAGCCTGTCTTCGCCTCCGGACGGACGCCGACACGATGCGGCGACCGCGCGCGGGCAGCAGCACCGGGGACTGCGGCCGGATCAGGACTTGCGACCGACCGCGGCGTAGCCGGGCACCTACGTGTCCATCGACTTACGGAGGCCGCGCGAGGATCGCGCCGGTGCACGCCCCGGCGCCGGCGGTGGCGGAGTTCTGCCAGGATGACCGCATGAGAACCATGGCCCGCTCCGGCACGATCTCCGCCGGGACTCTGGTTCTGCTGGCCGCCCTGTATTTCGCGCAGGGGCTGCCGTACGGGTTCTTCACCCAGGCGCTGCCGGTGGTCCTCCGCGAATCCGGTTTCTCGCTGATCGAGATCAGCGCCACCGGAATCCTGTTCGCACCGTGGGCGCTGAAATTCCTGTGGGCGCCCTACGTCGACCATTACGGCACCCGTCGGCAGTGGCTGCTGACGCTGCAACTCGCCGCGTCGGCGGTGACGCTCGGCCTCGCCTGCCTGGACCTGTCGGCCTCCCTGCGCTGGCTGCTGGTGGGCATCGCGGTGGTCAACGCGATATCGGCGACCCAGGACGTCGCCACCGACGGGCTCGCCGTCCAACTTCTCGGTCCTCGGCAGCGCGGCCTGGGCAACGGTATCCAGGTCGGCGCGTACCGGATCGGCATGATCGTCGGTGGCGGCGCGCTGCTCTGGCTCTTCGCGCTCGCGGGGTGGCGCGTCCTGTTCGTCGTGATGTCGCTTCTGCTGCTGCTCACGGCGATTCCGGTGTGGTGGTCACCGCGGACCACGATCCGCAGTACATCGGAGAAGGCGCCGTCGAGCCCGGGCCGGTTGCCGATCGGATGGTGGCAGCGGCTGCGTCGGCCGGGCATGCTCGCGTTCATCCTGCTCATCGGCGGCTTCAAATTCGGCGATTCGATGGGTTCGGCGATGGTCGGCCCGTTCATGTCCGACACCGGACTCACCCTTGGGCAGATCGCCCTGGTCAAAGGGGCCCTGTCCTCCGCCGGCGCGCTCGCGGGCGCGGCCCTGGGCGGCTGGCTGTGCTATCGGCACGGCCGGCGACGCGCCCTGCTGATCGGCGGTGTCACACAGACCCTGAGCCTGGCTCTGTACCTGCTCGCCGCACTGGGCATCGGCGGCTTCGAGTTGATCGTCACCGCGAGCCTGGCCGAACACATCCTCGGCGGCGCCGCGACCGTGGCAGTGTTCACCCTCATGATGGACGCCGCCGATCCCGACCATGCCGGCAGCGACTACACACTGCTGGCCTGCGCGATTGTGGTGGTACAGGGTATCGCGGGGTTCGCGGCGGGGACGGTCGGTGAACTGCTCGGGTATCCGGCACTGTTCGGGTCGAGCCTGGTGCTGTCGGGAATCGGCTGCGCGGTGTTGCTCATCGCGACGGACCGGGGCGCGGGGCCGGCGGGGGTACACGCGGTGTGGGCAGCACACGGTCGCCGCCCGATCGAGCAGAGCCCGACCCGCTGACCGCACGTACGAGAGAACCATTCACAGTCCAACCTCACCGCGGCTCACGCCGCCGCCGGAACTCGGGGCGCCCAGTTCAGTTCGCTGCCAGCAGACCCGTGAGCACTCGGCCCAGTAAGAGTTCGAAAAGGTCACCCGGATGCTCCGCGTCACGGTTCGAGGCGGCGAGCGCTGCCGCCAGATACGGATGACCGCCCGCCTCGGCGGCCCTGTGCACATACGCCACCTGGGCGGTACGGCGCGATTTGTTCGCGGTCCACTCGGCGAACTCGGCGCGAGCGAACTGCTGGGCGAGCGCGTTCAGTACCGCGACTGTTTGCAGTTTCACCTGTTCGGGCACGTCGACGGAGGCCATTGCCCGGAGCGCGTACTCGAGATAGTCGATACCGCGCGGGCCGAGGCGTAACGGCTCGACCGGAATATCGGCCAGCCACGGATATTTCAGGTACACATTCTTCGCCCGGACGCCCAGTGCGGTGAGGTCGTCGATCACCGCGCCGGTCAGCGCCACCCCGAAGTCCATCTCGCCGGCGGCGACGTCGGCCATGAGGTCGAGTACATCGTCCCTGCCGGATACGTAGCGATACAACGCCGATTGGCTCACCCCGAGCCGCTGCGCGATCCGGCGCGTGGACACAGCGGCCAACCCGCCCTGCCCGGCGAGTTCGATGGCGGCGGCCGCGAGTTCCTCCCGGCTGTGCGCGGGGGCGGGTCCGCGCCTGCCGTCGGATCGCTCCCAGACCGTCAGGTCGGTCTTCCCGGACTGTGCCACTCGCCCTACCCCTCCGTTCAACGGCGCCTGCCAGGCCCTATTCTAAACTGCGTTCAGTGAACACTATTTATGGGAGGTACCGAATGCCGGCACAAGGAGCCTGGGAACCGCGAGGCTGGGCGCGGAACGGCGCGGTACGCCTCGCGTTCGACCGGTACATGCCGGAGCGAGGCGGGGAACCGCTGCTGATCGCCACCGGGCTGGGTGCGAACCGGCACTGGATCCCCGACGGATTCTGCGAGCAACTGACCGAACACGGTTTCGCCGTGGCGCGATACGACCAGCGCGACGGCGGCGAATCCACCCACCTGCCGCCGACGGCCGTACGAAACCCCATCACGGCGCTGCTCACCCGGCGCGGTGCGAACTACACCGCCGAAGACATGACGGACGACGCGGTCGCGGTGCTCGACGAACTGGGCTGGCACTCGGCACATGTACTCGGGGTATCCCTCGGCGGCGCGGTGGTGCAGCGCCTCGCCCTCCGGCACCCCGGCCGGGTGCGGACCCTCACCTCGGCCGACGCTGTCCCCGGCGACGTCACCGGACTGCGCGCCCTCCGCTACATCCGGTTGCGCACCCTCGCGAAATTCGCCCGGGTGCAGTTCCCCGACACCCCGGACGGCGCGATCGACGCAGGCGTCACGGTAGCGAAACTGCTCGCCTCACCGCGCCACGAATTCGACGAAGCCGCTGTACGAGCGCGGTTGGCAGCCCGGCCGGACAGCGGAATCCACGACGCGCAGGCCCAGAGCCGGCAGATCGGGGCACAGTGGAGCGGCCCGCCGATCACCGAGATCACCCGGCCCACCCTGGTAGTGCACGGCGAAGACGACCCCCTCATCAAGCCCGGCACCGCACGTGCCATCGCGTACCGCATACCCGGCGCTCGTCTGCTCGTACTTCCCGGAATGGGGCACGACCTGCCCGAACACGCGTGGAAGCCGCTCGCCGAGGCAGTCCGCGAGCTGGCGGACGGGAGCGCAGGATGAATTCGGCCGAACCGCGCACGGCCACCGACGCCCGGACCGCGCTCTCGTGCTCGATCTTCGGGCGGACGCGAGGCAGCCGCCGGTGCGTTGGCAGCCGGGCAGCCCGGCAGTGCGTTATCGTCGGCACCCCGATGGACACACCGACTGTCCGGGAGACGTCCTGATGTTCGGTACCGACCCGATACGCGGTAGCAGGGAGGGATTGTGGACATAACCCAGCTGATCCTCGACGACCACCACGAGCAGCGGCGGCTCTTCGCGATCCTGGAACAGATCGATCGCCGGGAGACCGGCGTGCTCTCCGCGATCTGGAACAGGCTGGCGGCCTTCCTCGAACTCCACGCGCAGGCGGAGGAGGAGATCTTCTATCCCGCGCTCCTCCAGGTGGGTATCGCGGCCCGGCGCACGGCCGGAGTGGAGGCGGAGACCATCGACGCTGTCCACGACCACAACGACATCAGGGACGCGGTCGCCGAAGTGGCACGTCATCGGGTCGGCAGCGATGACTGGTACACGGCCGTGGCGGCGGCGAACACGGCCAACAGCGACCATATGGCCGAGGAAGAGCGCGAGGGCCTGACCGATTTCCGCCGTCTGTCGGGGTTGTCGCATCGCCATCGCCTGGCCGTCGCCTTCGCCGCGTACGAGGCGCGGAACTACGCGGGCGTCCGCCCGGTCGACAAGGATCCCGTCGGCTATGTCCGCACAGCGGAGAAAGAGCTGCGGACCACCCCGAGCGGATCCCTGAGTGTCGGCACCCTGAAGCGTGCCCGCCCTCGCGACGCGGACTCTCCGGCCGGCTGAGCCGCAGGTTCCGGCAATGACGACTCGGCGGTGCCGGCGTCGGAGATCAGGATCCGCATTGCCGTGCCTCGCGTTCTCGGACGCGGATCGGCGAACGGGTGACGATCCGCGGCACTACTCTGCGCGGCTGCCACGACCTGTGTCTTGAAGAAACGTCAGCGGCGCGGGCAGCGATCGCCCCGGCTTCACTCTTCCAGGGTCATATGCAGTAGCGGATACGGCCTTCCCGCTTCGTCGTGGTCACTGCGTCCGGCGACCACGAACCCACGCCGCGTATAGAAGCGCACCGCCTGTTCATTCTGTTCGTTCACGTCGACCCGCCGCACCCCCTGTTCGCGGACCGCGTGTGCGAGCAACTCGCTTCCGGCACCGCACCCCCGGGCGTCGGCCGCAACGAAAAGCATTTCGAGGCTGTCGCCGGCCGTCCCGGAAAAAGCGACCACTCTTCCGTCGACCTCCATGACCGTGAGCCGGACCTGGGGAAAGTACGTATCGATCAACCGACTCTCGATGTCCACGCGGTCGTCTTCCGCCAGAAAGTGGTGGGTCGCCACCACCGCACCGCGCCACACATCGACCAAGCGGCCGTACTCGGCCGCACCGAGACAGTCACGCAGGCGTGATCGTGGCGACGGGCTCGTCTCCGCTCGCAGGCTTTCATCCATACCGGAACTCCATCACGTCGCTGCCGGCCGGTACCACGCCGCCGTCGGCCACGACGTGGTCCTGCCTGTCTCTCCGACCTTGCCCGCCGCCCTTCGCCGCAGCCATGGATACCGCCACGAACGCGGGCTCGCAGCGGCGACCACGTCGGCCGCGCCGCACCCGCGGCCGGAGTCTTGCGTTCGCCGAGCGATATCCAGCGGCGGCACGGGGTGCATTCGGCCTTGTCAGCGATCCGATGGTTAACGTTATGAACGGTTCGGGTAACAAGCGCGATTCCTGTGCGATGTGTTCATACAACATCAAACCAGGAGGTTCGACAATGCTCTCTGCGAAGCGACTTGCGGCCGGTGCCGTTGTGGCCGGCGCGACCGCGGCCACCGTGCTCGCCGGTGGTGGCGTGGCCCGGGCCGACGTACCGGTGGGGCAGGCGAACTGTCACGTCTACAACGTTTTCAATACCGGCGGGATGGCCAATTGCGAGCTGCCGACCTGGCACCAGGTGAAACTCACCTGCGTCGCGTGGCCGGTTCCGTTCACCTACTGGAAGTACGGCCCGGTGCAGTACGGGCAGAACCAGTCCTGGGCCAGTTGCGACTCGTTCAACGCACTGACGAGGATCGAGGTCATCCAGGCCTGAAACACAGAACGGCCCGCGGCACCCACTCTCCCGAGCACGCCGCCCCCCGCTGCCGCAGCGAACGCTTTGAACCTACGACCGCTCCCACCGATTCTCCCGATGGAGATCAGTAGGGGCCGGGACAGCAGCGGGCGCCCGCTCAGCAATTATCGCGCAAGCGAGTGGCACCGACCCGGCCTACCCGCCCGGGTAGGCCGCGTAGATATCACCACCGAACAATTTTCGGTAGAAGGCGTTCATCCGCGCGGCGGCAGGTGCGTGGCGGGTCAGGATCGAGGCCACCACCGGCGACACGTCGTCCGGGATGTGGCCGGCGGCGCATCGAAGTACGTACTCGTTACGGGCGGCAGGGCCACCGTCGGCCGCCGATATCCCACAGACATCGCTCACCAACCAGTTGACCAGTCGCATTGCGGCGTAGCAGGCGTCATGAGTGGCATGGCTTTCGGCGAAGTCACGTTCGGCCGGCGACAGCTCGAAACGCGGCGAGGTAGCAAGTCCGAAATCGGTGAGATAGATCCGCTGCCCGTCGGTGCGCATGTTGCCGAAGTGGCCGTCCATGTGCAGTAGCTGACGATCACGCAGGAATGTCACGATCTCCGAGAATTGCTGTTCGACCGTGGCGGCCTTGCCTTCCGGGTGCTCGCGCAGCCAGTCCGGCAACGGCCGCGGGATGTATTCGCAGAACAGCACGAGGCTCGACGCTGCGGCGGCCAGTGCTTCGAGACGCGCACGCACAGCCGGGCACCCGTCATAGGCGGCGACCACAGAATCTACGTCCGCGTGTTCG
This sequence comes from Nocardia grenadensis, assembly GCF_050942415.1. NCBI lineage: Bacteria > Bacillati > Actinomycetota > Actinomycetes > Mycobacteriales > Nocardiaceae > Nocardia > Nocardia grenadensis. Next base: position 5,386,491 of record NZ_CP192054.1, read on the forward strand.
GCGGCGATCGGCGAGCGGCCCGATCGGCGAGTCGACGAGCGAGTAACCGATGGTCTGCGGTCGGGTCGCCTGCTGCTTCGCGTATGCCGCGCGGTGGCGCCAGAATTGGCGGGTTTCCTCGGTCCATCCGCGTTCGGCCGCCGTCAGCCCTTCCGTTGTCAGCCCGGGCGGTGCCTCGGCGAACAGGGTGTGGATGCCGAGAACGTGCGCCGGGAACCTGCCGCCGAGAACCGTGGGTGATATTCCCGCCCCAATCGCCACCGTGGGCTGCGAACCTGCGGTAGCCGAGCCTTGCCATGAGTTCGACCCAGGCAGCCGCGATCTTTTCGGTTCCCCATCCGGTGGTGGCCGGCTTGTCGCTGTAGCCGAAGCCCGGCAGAGAGGGCGCAACGACGTGAAATGCCGGTGTGGCCGCATCTCTCGGATCTGCCAACTCGTCTATTACATCGACGAACTCGGCGATGCTGCCCGGCCAGCCGGGCGTCAGGATCAGCGGCGTGGCATGCGCCCGAGCGGATCGGCGGTGCAGGAAATGGATTCCCAGATCGTCGATGGTCGTACGGGACTTTCCACGCTCGAGTGGGCTGTCCGGCTTCCGCGGCTCGGTCTGTGACCGGATCTCCGTGAACACATCCTCGTCGATGGCGTCGAATAACTCCCGGCGTAGCCGCAGCTTCACGCCCTCCTCCATCGCCGCCCGTACTACCGCCGCCTTGGTCTTCACCCCGTATACCCGCATCGCCTGCTCGACGATCTCCTCGTCCAGATCAATGACAGTCCTGGCCATCGGTCATCCCTCCAGCCGATTCGAGCACATCGACCGGCGCAGCTCAGCGGTGATACAGCGCGTGGAGCAACACCCTCACTCGCGACGGTTCCGGTTCCACAGCTGGTGCGTCAGACCGCTGGATGTACTGATGGACTCGACGCTGAATCGCTCTTCCAGGCCGGTGAGGTGATCCCAGATCCGCACACCGGCACCGAGCACGATCGGAATGATCGACACGTGCAGAAAATCGATGAGATCGGCCTGGAGGAACTCGCTCACGGTGGACGGCCCACCACCGATCCGGACGTCCAACCCGCCGGCTGCCTCTTGGGCCAAGCGAAGCGCCTCCTGCGGTGCGGCATCCACGAAGTGGAAACTGGTGCCGTTGTCGAACTCGATCGCTTCGCGCGGGTAATGGGTCAGCACGAAGACCGGAGTGTGGAAGGGCGGCGCATCTCCCCACCATCCCGTCCAGCCGTCGTCCGGCCATTCGCCCGCCTGCGGGCCGAACTTGCGACGACCCATGATCTCCGCCCCGATGCCTTGGCCCCACATGCTGAACATGGCACGGTCGACGGTCACCGGTTCGTCGATTCCGTGAATGCCGTGGATGACGCGGCCATCGAACTTGCCGAAGAGCGCCTGAGCTCCGCCGATCGGCGCCTCGAATGTCACATGATCACCGGCGGCATACCCATCCGAGGAGACGAAGAGGTTGTGCACTCGCGTACGGGGCATAACGGACTCCAATGCACGTAGTTGCAAAATGCAATCAGCGGCATCGTATAGTAGGGCGATCGTCAACTGCAACCACTTCGGCGGGCCGGTTGGCGAGAGGTCCGCCCCGATCAGGGTGCGCAATCGATGCGGCGATCGAGGTGCTGGGCGACTCCCAGAACCTCCTCGTGCTTCGCGCATCGTTTTCGCCGGTCGCCGGCACTTCCGCAAGCTCCTCAGGCAGCCGCGCAGCAGGGGCAACATCGCGGTGGTGACACGGATGACGCCGATCACGTTGGTTTCCACCACAGCTCGCACGGTCGTAGCGCACTGACCGAACCGGCCGGGGGCGGTACAGCCGAAACGGCGAGCCCCCACCCGGATAGGGGCTCACCAGAGTCTCCACCAGCAGCGCTACAAACGCGGCCCTACTTCTTCGCAGAGGCTGAGCAGCTACACGTTGAAGCGGAACTCGACCACGTCGCCGTCGGCCATGACGTAGTCCTTGCCCTCCATCCGGACCTTGCCCGCCGCCTTCGCCGCTGCCATGGACCCTGCCTCGACCAAGTCGTCGAAGGCCACCACTTCGGCCTTGATGAAGCCGCGCTCGAAATCGGTGTGGATGACACCGGCCGCCTTCGGCGCGGTGTCGCCCTGGTGGATCGTCCACGCCCGGGACTCTTTCGGGCCGGCGGTGAGGTAGGTCTGCAGGCCGAGGGTGTGGAACCCGGCCCGGGCCAGTGCGTGCAGGCCGGGTTCGGCCTGGCCGATGGATTCCAGGAGTTCGGTGGCGGATTCCTCGTCGAGTTCGAGGAGCTCGGATTCGACCTTGGCGTCCAGGAACACCGAATCGGCCGGGGCCACGGAGGCTTTCAGTTCGGCGACCCTGGCTTCGTCGCTGAGCACCGACTCGTCGGCGTTGAAGACATACAGGAACGGCTTCGTGGTGAGCAGGGACAGTTCCCTGAGCAGCTCCCCGTCGACCTCTTTCGCGGCCGCGAACAGCGTGCGGCCGCTGTTGAGGATCTCCTGGGCCTGCTTGGCGGCGTCGGCGTAGGGCTTGCGGTCCTTTTTGACCTTGGCTTCCTTCTCCAGGCGGACGACGGCCTTCTCGAGGGTCTGCAGGTCGGCGAGGATCAGTTCGGTTTCGATGACTTCGATATCGGAGGCCGGGTTCACCTGGCCGTCGACGTGCACCACATCGTCGTCGGCGAAGACGCGGACGACCTGACAGATGGCGTCGGCTTCGCGGATGTTGGCGAGGAATTTGTTGCCGAGGCCGGCACCCTCGGAGGCGCCCTTCACGATGCCGGCGATATCGACGAAGGAGACCGTCGCGGGGACAGTGCGGGCCGAGTCGAAGATTTCGGCGAGCTTGTCCAGGCGGGGATCGGGCAGCGGAACCACACCGACATTGGGCTCGATGGTCGCGAACGGGTAGTTCGCGGCGAGCACGTCGTTGCGGGTCAGCGCATTGAACAGCGTCGATTTTCCGACGTTGGGCAGGCCGACGATTCCGAGGGTGAGACTCACGAGGACAGCAGTCTACGCGGGTGAGTGCCGCGGGTGACGGTCGGCCGGGGCGTGCGCGCGGGCGCCGGCACGGAGGGCGGCGGAGAAGGCGGCGAACTTCAGGTGGTCGCCGGGCTGCCAGGTGATGTCGAGGAGTTCGGTGGCCCGTTCGTGCTGGACGGCGCGGAGGGCGAAGTATGTCGGCAGGTCGGCGTACCGTGAGTCCATGAAGCCGACCTCGCAGGTGGTGACGGCCTACCCGGCCCCCGCACTGGCCGCCTTCATCGACCGGTACATCGGATATCGGATGACCGGATACGAGGCGGGTCTGCACCGCGGGCTGCCCTCACGACATATGACGTTCATCGTCGCCATCGGACCCGACATCGATGTGATCAGCCAGACCGATGCCCGCCAATCACCGGACGACTACCGCTGCGTGCTCAGCGGACTCCAGGACGGTCCGGCGATGATCGCGCACGACGGCACCCAGGAGGGGGTGGCCATCAAGCTCACCCCGCTGGGCAGCCGGGCCCTGTTCGGGCTGCCCGCGGCGGAACTGTGGAGTACCTCGATCGAGTTCGCCGACCTCATCGGCGCGCCGGGACGGCAACTGTGGGAGGAACTCCAGGAGCAGCCGGGCTGGCCGCAGCGGTTCGCGGCGTGCGACCGCGTGCTCACCCGGCTGCTGGTCCCCGAACGGTCGGTGGGGCCGGAACTGAGCTGGGCGTGGCGGGCGGTGACGGGGTCGCACGGGACGATGGGTGTGGAACCGCTCGCCGAACGGGTCGGGTGGAGCCGCCAGTACCTCACCAAACGTTTCACGAGCGAGTTCGGATTGAGCCCGAAGGTGGCCGGGCGGGTGGCTCGATTCGAGCGGGCCAAACAGATGCTGCTGCACACGCCGGCGTTCGTCTCCATCGCCCAGGTCGCCGCCACCTGCGGCTACTACGACCAGCCGCATCTCAACCGGGAGTTCGCCCGGCTGGCCGGATGCAGCCCCACGCAGTGGCTGGCCGAGGAGATTCCATCCGTCCAAGCCCCGGAGATCACCGGCGGGCCAGGCTGAAACCATGACCGCAACCGAGAAAACCACCACGACCACCACACCCGCACCCGCCGTCTGGCCGTGCCTGGCCTTCACCGATGCCCGCGGCACCGCGGACTTCCTGGTCCGGGCGTTCGGCTTCGAGCTGACGGCCATGTACGCCCGCGAAGGGGACCCGTCGGTAATCGAACACGCCGAAATGCGCTGGCCGGAAGGCGGCGGGATCATGTTCGGCACCGCGAACAAGGGCGGTGGACTGCCGGAGCGGCGCGTACCGGGTACCGAATCGATCTACGTGGTCTGCGCCGACCCGGACGCGCTGTACGAGCGGGCCACCGCGGCCGGTGCGGAAACCGTCGCCGGGTTGAAGGACGAGGACTACGGGTCGCGCGGGTTCACGGTCGCCGACCCGGAGGGCAACTACTGGAGCTTCGGGACCTATCGAGGGCAGTGAACCGCGTCGCTGCGCCGGATCGGGACCGGCACATGGTTCGCTGTTCCCGGTGGCCGCGGCGGTGTCGAGCCCTGCCGCGGCGCCTCTTCGAAGCGGGCCACGCGATCGGGGCTTGACCTTCAGGTCGCTCGAAGCCCGATGATGGGCGCGTGCCCGAATCCGACCTGATCACCATCGGCGCGTTCGCCCGCTCGTGCGGTATCACGGCCAGCGCGCTGCGCTTCTACGACGACTCCGGCCTGCTCGCACCGGCCGGGGTCGACGCGACCACCGGATACCGCTATTACGCACCCGCCCAGGTCGAGCGCGCGGTGACCATCCGCCGCCTGCGCGCCATCGAAATGCCGCTGAACGAGATCGCCCGCGTGCTCGCCAGCGACCCGCATACCGCGGCCGGGCTCATCGACGACCATGTGGCGGGGTTGCTTCAACGGACCCGGCGGGCACGGCGGACCGCCGAAGTGGTCAAAGCCGCGCTCGGCGAACCCTCCGGCTGGTGGGTGGCGACGGTACGGGGGCCGGTGCTGGCGGCGGCGGTCGAGCAGATACTCGCCGCCACCGGCACCGACCCCGAGCTGCCGGTGCTGGCCGGGGTGCGGCTCGAGGCGACGCCTGAATCGCTCACCCTCACCGCCACCGACCGCTACCGGCTCTCCACCCGCACGCTGGTTCCCGAACAGCCCGGATCCGCCGAATGGGCCGCCACGGTCGACGGCGCCGACCTGAGCGCGGCACTGCCGGAGATCCGCAATGCCCACTCCATCGATATAGAAGCCGGTGAACACAGCGTCCGGTTCCGCTCCACCGACGGCGTCGTACGCAGCTGCCGGACGCTGGCCGAGCCGTTTCCCGACCACCGCGGGCTGCTGGCCGCGCTGCCGGCGGCGCCCACCCACGCCGTGGTCGCCAAACACGACCTGCTGCGCGCGCTGGAACAGCAGCGCGACCGCTACCTGCGAGTGCGGACCGCGGCTGGCACCTTCACCGTCTCGGGCCCCGGAGGCGAGCCCTCGGCCGAACTGTCCGCATGGGTCACCGGCCCCGACAGCGAACTCGTATTCGGGTTCACCATCCTGCACCCGGCCGTCGCCACCGCCATCGGACCCGATGTGCGCCTGGATATCGGCGGACGCACCGACCCGATGGTCGTCCGGTCCGCGGACAACGGCGACCTCACCACCCTGGCCATGCCGGCCGACCCCGCAGTTGCCGACGAGAACGGAACCCCGAGATGACCACCACCGACCAACTCTCCTCCGATGCCACCATGAACGCGATCACCGCGGCTGTCACACTCGGCCGGTCCGGGGACGCTGCCGCCGCCCGGGAGCGTCTCCTCCAGCTGTGGCGCGGTATCGGCGTCACCGGCGACCCGCTGCACCGCTGCACCCTCGCGCACTACCTGGCCGATCTCTACGACGATCCCGCCCAAGCGCTGGCCTGGGATATTCGCGCCCTCGACGCGGCCGACGCCCTCTCGGACGACAGGGTGCAGCGACACCACGCGAATTTGCAGGTCGCGGGGTTCTATCCGTCGCTGCACCTGAACCTGGCCGACAATTATCGCTGCCTCGGATCGTGGGACGCCGCCGCAGAACGGCTCGCGGCCGCACGCGAACGGCTGGACGCCCTTCCCGACGACGCCTACGGCGCGATGATTCGCGCCGCGCTCGACGAGGTGGCCGACGCGGTCACCCGACGGTCCACCGAGCGACGACCGAGTGCACCGAGCCCGGCTTCCTGACACCGCTCCCCGTGGCCACTGCCCGGCCCGGCCGACGCCGAACGGCCGGGCCGCCGTGATCACTGCGCGGTGAGCGCGGCGAAGTCGGGTGCGTAGACGGTCGTCCAGTGCGGGCGCAGCCGGAAGAACACCACGTCGTTGTCCCAGTCGAACGCGTCGACGCCGTAGAAATCCTGGAAGTAGGCGAGCAGTTCCGGCCACTCGGCATCCGGTTCGCCACTCACCGGGTTCAAGATCTCGGCGGTACCGTGCGTGAACACACCCAATCCCTCACCGCGCATATGCGCGACGCTCGCGGCCGGGCGGGCGGTGAGGTGACGGGCCTTGGCGGCAGTGCGCGCGGTGCCGAAGTACCACCGGCCGTGCAGGAAGTGCCCGTCGACTCCGCTCACCCGCGGTTCGCCCTTGGCGGTCACCGTGGACAGCGTGAGCAGGCACATACCGGTGAGAACCGAGGTGAGCTGCGCAGCGGTCAGGGTGCGGTCCGTGGCGATGATCGAGCGGAGATGACCTGTGGCACCCGAGAGAGAGGTGTCGAGCAGGGTCTGCAGTGCGGCCAGTTCTTCGGGGGTTTCGCGCATTGCCCCACTGTATGTGCGCCGGGCCGCGTTCCGGTTGACCGAAATTGCTGCATATACCGGGCTGTTGTCGTTCGGCCGGAGAGGGGGCTACTGGAGGTCATCGGGCAGTAACCTGAAGGCCGCGTACCCGGTCAGCGGTCGCAGCAGCCGGAAATCGCGGCGGTCCAGAGTGAGCACCGCATCGGTATCGAACGCCTCCGCGAGACATACGCACATCGCGTCGACCAGATCGAGGTTCATCGCCGCGTAGTGTCCACGGATCTCGACAGCCGTACGGATCGCCCTGGCGTCGACCTCCGGCACGACGATACGACCCGCGGCTATGCGATCGACTATCAGCCGCAGAATTCCGTCGGCTACGCGGCGCTCGGCTCGGATACTCGCCACGTGGTGTACCTCTGTCAGCGCGAGCGGACTCACGACGAGAGCGCCGGCGGAATCAGCAGCGCGGCGGGCCGCGAAGTGTTCAGGGTCGGAACGGTTGAAGAGAGCCAGGAGTCCGGAAGTATCCGCGACGACTATCACGCCGACCGGTTCATGGCATCGTGGATCTCGTCTTTACCGATCGGCCCGCCGAGGTCGAAGGTCTCCTCGTCGGTCAGAAGAGGCGTATCCCACCGGCGGTGGCGCAACAGATAGGCGCGTACGGCGTCCCGGGTTATCTCGTTCTTCGACCGTCCCTCGGCATCGGCCTGCGCGTTGAGCGCCTGCTCTTCGTCATCGGGTAAGCGCATTGTCCAGGCCATACCGCGATGATACCAAGCTAGATACCATTCAGGATCCCGTTAGCTACCCGAGTACGAGAGAGAGGAACGTTCCGCTCGCCGCACCACAACGACCGTTCACCGCAACCGCCGAAGCGCCGAACGGCCATCGGTTACGTTCGTGTGGCCGGCATGTTCCAGCTCGCTGTACAGGAGTTGCCCGATGGGGACTATCGAATATCTCAAGACCGACCCCGACCTACCACCCGTGGGTGTGGTCGACCGGTCCCCGATCACGCCCGCGAAGAAGGCGATCTTCGCGGCCATCGCGGTACTCGGCGCCGTGGCCTGGACGATCCTCGCGATCGCACGGGGTGAATCCGTGAACGCCGTGTGGATCGTGATCGCGGCGGTGTGTACCTACATCGTCGCCTACCGCTTCTATGCGCGGCTCATCGAATACAAGGTCGTCAGACCCCGAGACGACCTGGCGACTCCGGCCGAGATCCTGGACAACGGCAAAGACTTCATGCCGATGGACCGCCGGGTTCTCTTCGGGCATCATTTCGCGGCCATCGCGGGGGCGGGGCCACTGGTCGGGCCGGTGCTGGCGGCGCAGATGGGGTACCTGCCGGGCACCATCTGGATCATCGTCGGCGTCGTGTTCGCCGGCGCGGTGCAGGACTACCTGGTGCTGTGGGTGTCGATGAAACGGCGCGGGCGCAGTCTCGGGCAGATGGCGCGCGACGAACTCGGGGTCATCGGCGGTGTGGCCGCCATCATCGGCGTCCTGGTGATCATGATGATCCTGCTCGCGGTGCTGGCACTGGTGGTGGTGAACGCGCTGGCGCACAGCCCATGGGGTGTCTTCTCCATCGCGATGACCATCCCGATCGCCCTCTTCATGGGCGTGTACCTGCGGTATCTGCGACCGGGCCGGGTCGGTGAGATCTCGGCGATCGGTTTCGTCCTGCTGATCCTGGCGATCGTCGCGGGTGGCTGGGTCTCGCACAACGACACCTGGGCCGGCTGGTTCACCTTCCATCCCGTCACCATCTCGTGGATGCTGATCGGCTACGGTTTCGTCGCCTCCGTGCTGCCGGTATGGCTGCTGCTGGCCCCGCGCGACTATCTGTCGACCTTCATGAAGATCGGCACCATCGGCCTGCTCGGGGTCGGCATCCTGGTGACCTTGCCGGTGCTGAAGGCGCCCGCGGTCTCGGAGTTCGCCACCTCGGGCACCGGTCCCGCCTTCGCGGGCAGCCTGTTCCCATTCCTGTTCATCACCATCGCCTGCGGTGCGCTGTCCGGTTTCCACGCGCTGGTGTCCTCGGGTACCACGCCGAAACTGCTGGAGAAGGAATCGCATGCCAAGGTGATCGGCTACGGCGGCATGCTGATGGAATCGTTCGTGGCGGTGATGGCGATCATCACGGCGTCGATCATCGACCAGCATCTGTACTTCGCCATGAACGCCCCGGCCGGCGCGACCGGCGGCACCGCGGAAACCGCCGCGGCCTACACGAACGGCCTGGGCCTCTCCGGTCCGCCGACGACCGGCGCCGAACTGAGCCAGGCCGCGGCCGATGTGGGTGAGGAATCGGTGATCTCCCGCACCGGCGGCGCCCCGACTCTGGCCATCGGTATCTCCGAAGTGTTCGCCGGGTTCCTCGGCGGCGCCGGGATGAAGTCGTTCTGGTACCACTTCGCGATCATGTTCGAGGCGCTGTTCATCCTGACCACCATCGACGCGGGCACCCGCGTGGCGCGGTTCATGCTGTCCGATTCACTGGGCAACCTGCGCGGCCCGGCGCGTAAGTTCGCCGATCCGTCGTGGCGGGTGGGCGCGTGGGTGTGCTCGGCGGTCGTGGTGGCAGCCTGGGGATCGATCCTGCTGATGGGTGTGACGGATCCGCTGGGCGGGATCAACGCGCTGTTCCCGCTGTTCGGTATCGCGAACCAACTGCTGGCCGCGATCGCGCTGGTGGTGGTGCTGACGATCCTGGTGAAGAAGGGCCTGACGAAATGGGCCTGGATTCCCGGTATCGCCCTGGCCTGGGACCTCATCGTCACCATGACCGCGTCCTGGCAGAAGATCTTCTCGGCCGATCCGAAGGTGGGCTACTGGAAACAGAACAGCATCTGCCGGACCGCCCGCGACGCCGGCGAGCTGTGCCTGACGGCGAAAACACCCGGTGACGTGGATGCAATCATCCGCAATACGTTCATCCAGGGTGTGCTGTCCATCGTTTTCGCGGTGCTGGTGCTGATCGTGGTGCTGGCGGCGGCCCGGGTCTGCTACCGCACCGTGAGATCGGGCGATACCTCGACCACCGAATCGCCGGAGGAACCGTCGAAGATCTTCGCGCCCAGTGGCTTCCTGGTCACCGCGGCGGAGAAGGAGGTCCAGCGGCAGTGGGACGAGCGGATCGCGCAGGGCGAGCCCGCGGTGCCGGGAGCGGCACACGCGGAGGTGCGGAGTTGACCGGGCGGCTCGCGGCGGTGCCGGGCGTGCGCGCCGGGACCGGGCGTGCCGAGCGATCCGAGCCACGCGGGGTGCCCGCGACGCAGGCCCGCGGGGTACGGGCGTTCGCCCGCGGGGCGCGGGCGGTGTTCCGGTACCTGGACTCCGTCGTCGGTGGGCAGGACTACCAGCGCTACCTCGCGCATATGCGGAGGGCGCATCCCGATCGCCCGGTGCTGAGTGAGCGGGACTACTGGCGGGAGCGGTACGCCGACGCGGAACGCAACCCGGGCGCGCGCTGCTGCTGAGCAGGACCGCGCGAGTTACGGCGGGGCCGGTGAGCCGGTCTCACCGTAGCGTCCGCACGGCCTGTGTCGCATCGGACGAACAATGCGGCCACCGTATCCTGGGGTGCACCATGATGAGAGATGATGTTCGCGTTGAATTCACCGGGGAACACATCTGCCAGGCCGATGGATTCCCGGACCGAATTCGGTGACCGTGCGAACCTCATCCAGTTCCCCGGTTCTCGTCCTCCGTCCGTCGGTAGCCCAGAGGTGGGGCTTGCCCGGAGTGTTCGCCGTGCTGTGGGGGCTGGTTCTCTGCTTCGTCTGGGTACCCGAACGGTCGAGGAGCCTGCTCCAGGTCGTCTTGCTCTGTGTGATCATCACAGTCGTGATCCCCGCTTGGTCGCTCAACCGAGCGCGGGTGGTGCTCGATCCGGACGAGATCGGGCACGCGAAAGTACGGCTGCTGGGCAAGGTGCGGCGTTGGCCCCGATCCGAGGTCGGGATGGTGGTGCGTGCGAATCTCATGGGCCCGCCGTCGCCTTTCACGACCACATCGGCCGTGCACAACGTATTCGTACTCGACACCCGGGGGAAACTGCTCATCAGGGCAAAAGCCACCATCTACACCCGGCACGACCTGGACCGGCTGGTGACCGAGCTCGGTGTCCGCGTTCGTAGCGCACACCGCGAGGTGACAGCCGAGAAGTTCGCCTCGATCTACCCTGGTCTCGTGTGGTGGTTCGAGCGCAGGATCATCCTCGTGCTGGTCATAGTCACCACGACGCCGATAGCCGCAACTCTGTTGTTCTGCGCGCTTGTGGCGTGGGATGTGATCCGGCTCTGATCGGCGAATGACCGGGGACCGGCTGCCGATGCACGTTGCTGCCACTCATTCGGTGAGCGACGCCGGCCGCGTGCACCGAGCGCCGGCCGAAGTCCAGGACCTGTGTCGGCGCGGCCTCGGTGCCGAGGCGATGCATGGTGGTTTCCACTCGGCGGCAATGTCTGTTTTCCGCTAGCTCGGAGCTTCCCGAGCTGACATCGTGTGTGGGGTGAGCATCACGGCCCTGGATTTCGAACGCTGCTATCGCGCGGTTTCGGCCCGCGACTCCCGTTTCGACGGGCAGTTCTACACCGCCGTGCGCACCACTGGAATCTATTGCCGGCCGTCCTGCCCGGCGATCACTCCGAAGCGCACCAATGTGACCTTTTTGCCGACCGCGGCCGCGGCCCAGCAGGCGGGCTACCGCGCCTGCCGCCGCTGCCTGCCCGATGCCGCGCCCGGGTCGCCCCTCTGGAACACCCGCGCGGATCTGGCCGCCCGGGCCATGCGGCTCATCGGAGACGGCGTGGTGGAACGCGGCGGGGTCCCCGCGCTGGCCTCGGCGCTCGGCTATTCGCAGCGTCAGCTCACCCGGGTGCTCACCACCGAACTCGGTGCGGGCCCGCTGGCCCTGGCACGCGCTCACCGGGCGCATACCGCGCGACTGCTGATCCAGACCACCGCCATGCCCATGTCGGATATCGCCTTCGCCGCCGGTTTCGCCAGCATCCGGCAGTTCAACGACACCGTGCGCGAGGTCTTCGCGGTCAGTCCCAGCACCATGCGCACCGAAGCGCAGCGCACTCGCGACCGCACCGGCCCGGCCGCCAACGGCACGCTGTCCCTGCGCCTGCCCTACCGGGCACCGCTGGACCGCGACTGGCTGAACTGGTTCCTGTCCGCCCATGTGGCACCGGGCCTGGAACTCTGGCAGACCACGTCCGGCGGCGGAAACAACTACCTGCGCACCCTCCGCACGCCGCACGGTTACGCCGGCGTCCGGCTCGCGGTCCTGCCCGGGCATGTTCAGGCGGAACTGACCCTGCGCGATATGCGCGATCTCGCGCCCGCGGTGGCCCGGGTCCGGCATCTGCTCGACCTCGACGCCGATCCGGTGGCCATCGACGAGGCGCTCACCCGGGCGCGTGAGGGCACCGGGGCACCGCACGACGATCCGAACACTCGTTTCGCTCCCGGGATCCGGGTACCGGGATGTGTGGACGGGCCGGAATTGCTGCTGCGCACCATGATCGGTCAGCAGATCTCGGTGGCGGCGGCCAATACGCATACGGCCCGGCTGGTCGCCGCCCTCGGCGAACCGGTGGACGGGCCGGTCGGCCGGTTGTTCCCGGCGCCGGAGGTGATCGCCGAACGCGGCGCCGAAGTACTGACCGGCCCCGCCCAGCGGATCCGTTCCATCACCGCCGCGGCGGCGGCGCTCGCTTCCGGCGACCTGGTCCTGCACCAGGGCCGTACGGCCGCCGACCTGCGACGCGATCTGCTCGCGCTCGACGGGGTCGGACCGTGGACCGCCGACTACGTCACCATGCGGCTACTCGCCGACCCCGACATCATGCTGCACACCGACCTCGTCATCCGCCGCGGCGCCGTCCGCCGCGGTATCGACCTGACCGATACGACCCGGTGGTCGCCCTGGCGTTCCTATCTCTGCATGCACCTGTGGCGCACCGAACTGCGCAGCCGGGCCGAATCACGGGAAGCCGCCGCACCCGGCACCGAAACCGACGCGAAAGTGAGTACCGACTGATGTCCACCGCCACCCTGCCCGCCTCGGCCACCACCGCGACCGCCGACGTCGCCACCGTCGACACCCCGCTCGGCCCGTTCACCACGATCGTGGCCGCCGACGGCGCGGTCCTGGCGTCCGGATGGACCGCCGCGCCCGAAGAACTCCGCACACTGATCCACCCCGGCCTGCGCCCTTCCCACCTGCGCGCCCGCTCTGAACTGGGTGCGGTGACCGACGCTGTCACGGCCTACCACCGCGGCGACACGGCCGCGATCGATCCCGTCCCCGTGCGTCAGCGCTCGGGCGAATTCCTCCAGCACGCGTGGGAGGTGCTGCGCACGGTGCCCGCGGGACGGCCGATCACCTACACCGCGTTCGCCGCGCGCTCCGGCCGACCGGCCGCCACCCGCGCCGCGGCCAGCGCCTGTGCCCGCAACGCGGCCGCCCTGTTTGTGCCCTGCCACCGGATCGTGCGCACCGACGGCACCCTCGGGGGTTTCCGCTGGGGTCTGGACATCAAGCGACAGCTGCTCGATCTCGAGAGTTGACTCCCCCCACGCCTGAAGGCCGAGGACTCCCGCAGTCATCTGCGGGGTCCGCTTCCTCCCCCGACCGAAGCCGAGGGCTTCCTCGGAGCCATCAGGTGAATCCGCGCGGTCAGGCGATGGTGGCGTGCAACCGGGAACCGTTGCGGCCGCGCACCACGTGCAGGCGGCTGGGTATACGCTGCCGCATCTCGTCGACGTGACTTACCAGCCCCACCACCCGGCCCCCGGCGCGTAGTTCGTCGAGAACGCCCATCACCGCGTCGAGGGTGTCCGCGTCCAGGCTGCCGAAACCTTCGTCGATGAACAGGGTGTCGAGGATGATCCCGCCCGCCTCGGCCGCGACGGTATCGGCCAGCCCCAGCGCGAGCGCCAGTGACGCCATGAAGGTCTCCCCACCGGAAAGCGTGCGAGCGGGCCGGATGGCGCCGGTGTAGTCGTCGCGGATATCCAACCCGAGCCCGCCGCGCCGGCCGTGGGTTCCGGCCCGGTCGGTGTGCACGAATTCGTACCGGCCGCCCGACATCCGGCGCAACCGGGCCGACCCGGCCACCGCGACCTCCTCGAGCCGGGCCGCCAGCACATAGGAGCGCAGCGACATCCGCCGGTTGTTCGCGCCGCGGCCCGCGACCACCTCCGCCAGCTCGGCCAGTTCCTGATGAGCCCGCTGCGCAGGGGCGATCAGATCCACGGCCGCCCACAGCTGCCCGCACAGGGTTTCCAGGCGGGTGACCCGGTGCACGGCGGCGGAATGGGCCGCGACCGCCTCGTCCAGCGCGGCCCGGGCGGTCCGCACGGCCGCTTCGAGCGCTTCGGGATCACCGGGCGCGGTGCCGGCGGCGGCCCGTATCTCCGGTTCGTCCACTACGGCTTGCGCGGCGGCCCGTATCTCCTCCGCCGCGGCCAGGGCAGCGCTCAGTGTGTCCTGCCGCTGCGGAGAGCGGGTCGCGGCGCCGATCAGGGGCGAGTAGATCCGCAGCGTCGCCGACATCTCCGCCGAGCCGGCTGCCGGCACCCGGCCCCAGGCGCCCGCATTATCGGCCGCGGGATCCGGCGCGGCGCCGGCGGCACTCGTGGGCGGGGCCAGGCCCGCCGATCCGGCCAGTCGTTCGACCCGCAGCACACAGGTGGCCGCCCGTTCCCATGCCGCGCGGACCGCGGCATGGGTGTCCCGCCGGTCGCCCGCGGCGGCGATCAGCGCGTGCAGGCGCTCCCGGCGACGAGCGATGGTCCGGTCCCGTCCGGCGGCCGTACGCAGCTTCTCATCGATTTCGGCGAGCCGGGTCTGCGCGGACTCGATCCGCGCCGCGACTGCTCCCGCCCGGGTCTCGGTATCGCGCAGGGCATCGTGCAACCCACTCTCATCACTACGCAGGCGGGTGAGTTCGGCGGTGCACGCATCGGCCGATTCGGCCAGTTCCTCCGCGTCCCCGCACTTCTCGGTGGCTTCGCGCAGATCGGCCGCGAGTTGTACGCGGTCGGTATCGCCGCCGCGGGCCAGCAGTGCCTCGATCTCCCGCTCCACCTCGGCCAGCGCCGCCCGCGCGCGTTCGCGTGCCACGTCGGCGGTACGTTCGGCGGCGGCCGCCGTCGCCTCGTCCTCGGTCGATACGGCGCCGGCCGCCGGCCGCGCCGGCCGGGGATGCTCGGCCGAACCGCACACCGCGCACGCCTGCCCGTCGACCAGGCGCCCGGCGAGTTCCGCCGCCATTCCGGCCAGCCGGCGTTCCCGCAGGTCCAAAACGTGTTCACGGGCCTCCAGGTGCCGGGCGCGCACCGTATCGAGATCCACCCGGGCCCGGTCGAGCGAGGTGCGCGCCCGAACCAGATCCACCGCCGCGGTCGCGGCCTCCTGCAAGCGCCGGAGTTCGGTCCGCAGACCGGGCAGCGTGGCTTTCGCCTCGTCGGCTTCCCGCGCCCGCGCCTGCGCGGCGGCGATGGCCTCGGGGAGCCGGGTCCGGCGTTCGGTGAGTGCGGCCGAACGCTCGCCGAGTTCGGCCGCCGCGGCATGGAGTTCGGCCAGTTCCCCGCGCAAAGTGTCGGCCGTGGCCGCGTCGGCGCGGATCTCGCCGAGTTTGCCCAGGAGCGCACTCCATCCGCGGATCGCGGTATCGAGGCCGAGGTCCTCGTCATAGCCGGCTCGATCGTCCATTCGGTCCGGCTCGTCGGCACCGGTCTCGCCGAAGCTCTGCCGAGACGCACCGGGAGCTACGTCGAACAGTGCGAATTCGTCCTCCGCCGAGGGGCCCTCGACCGCGAAATCCTCCGCGGGCAGCTCGTCCCCGGTTCGCCCGGCGGTCGGGTCCGGCACCAGACGGATACCCGGGATATCCGCACCGCCGGGTTCCGCGGCCAGCCGGGCCAGGTTCTCGGCCGCGGTCGCGGATTCCTCCTCCCGGCTGCGCGCCGCGCGGACCGCCGCCTCGGCCTCGGCCAGCGCCGCGGCCACCGGTTCGGCGCGGCGCGCACGATCCAGTTCGCCACGGTCCGCGGCGCGCGCCCGGGCGTCGGCGGCGTACTGCTCGAGCTGCTGCCGGGCCAGTGCCAGCCGGCGCCGCTGTTCGGCCGCCCGCCGCTCCTGTTCGGCCTGTTCGTCGGCGCGCGCCGACTCCACACGCCGTTCATCGAGTTCGTGCTGCGCTTTCTCCACCTCGCCGCGTGCCGCGGCCAGCAGATCCTGCGACCACTCGACCGCGTCCAGAATGTCGATCCGCTCGGTGCGGTCGATCCCGGCCGTTACCGCGACCCGGGTGATCAGGTCCTCCACATTGCGCTGCTGGGCGCCGATCTGCTCCCCCGACGATTTGCGCTGGGCAGTGAGCCACTGTTCGGCCGACCCGAAACGTCCGGTGTCGAAAAGTTTCTCGAGCAGTCGTTCGCGATCCTCGTTCTCCGCGCGCAGGAACTTCGCGAAATCTCCCTGCGGCAGCAGCACCACCTGGAAGAACTGATCGGCGCTCATCCCGAGCAACCGCACGATCTCGTCGCCGATCTCGTTGATCCGCGAGAGGTTGGTGCCCTGTCCGTCCAGCCAGGCCAGCGTGGCCTTGGCGTTCTCCACCCGGGTCCCGCTACCGCGCAGCTTCGGCCGCTCGAACTCCGGTTGCCGGGTGAGCCGGAGTCGCCGGCCGCCCAGCGTGGCCTCGAGCACCACCTCCGGGCGGGTGTGCGCGGGCGCGTGGTCGGAGTGCAGTCGTTTGTCCCCCCGCGGCCCCGGCACCCGCCCGTACAGGGCGTAGGCGATGGCGTCGAGCACCGTGGTCTTCCCGGCGCCCGTCTGCCCGTGCAGTAGGAAGAGGCCATCCGCGCCCAGTTCGTCGAAATCGACGGACGCCGTCTCGGCGAAGGGACCGAAGGCCGTCATCTCCAGCCGGTGCAGTCTCATGCGGTGAGTTCCGTATCGGCCGCCGGTGATGCGCCGAGATCGTCGCGGACCACCTCTGTCTCCCGGACCGCAGCGGCCATGGCTCGGGTCAGCCAATCCATTTCCGAGGTGTTCGGCTCGCCGCGCACATCGGTGAGGAAGGTGTGGGCGATATCGGTATCGGCGCGGCCGCGCACCCGCTCCCGGTAACGCAGGGCCAAATCGCCCCGGGGCCGTTCCCATTCCACGTGCACCGCGTACGGGAAACGCTCACGCAATCGGCGCATGGCGTCCACCGGGCGGGCGTAGTCGGTGAGCGATACCGAGACGTAGTGCTGCTCGGCCGTTTCCCACGCGGGGTCGGTCAGCAGGTCCTCCAGAGTCCCGGTGAGCCGGCTCAGCCCGCGGACCAGCGGCAATTCCAGACCGCGCACCCGGGCGGGGCCGGTATCACCGAGGTCCACCAGCCACGCCTTCTTGCGGTGCGTGCTCTCCCCGAACGAATACGGAAGCGGCGAGCCCGAATAGCGCACCGTTTCGGCGAGGGTCTGCGGCGAATGCAGATGCCCGAGCGCGACATAGTCGAAACCCGGCTCGGTGAACATCCCCAGCGGCACCGTCTCCACTCCGCCCACCGAGATCGACCGCTCCGAGCCCGTCGCCGCACCGCCCACCACGAAGGCGTGCGCCAGCAGTACCGTCCGGGTGTCCGGCCGCTGCGCGATATCCACCCGGATCCGTTCCAGTACCGCCGCGAGCACCTCGGCATGCGACCGGGCCCGCGGCACGCCGAGCTCGCCGCGGCATATCTCCGGCTCCAGATAGGGGATGCCGTAGAAGGCGACCGCACCGTGCTCGTCGGACAGCAGCACCGGCTGTGCCGAATCCGCCACCGTGGTGCGCAGATACAGCCCGCCGGCCGCCGCGAAACCGGCGCCCGCCCCGAGCCGCGTCGGCGAATCGTGGTTACCGGAGGTGACCACGATTCGCGCCCCGGCCGCCCGGATGGCCTCGAACCCCCTGTTGCAGACCGCGATCGCGTCCGCGCTGGGGATGGAGCGATCGTAGACGTCGCCGGAAAGCACGACGGTGTCCACCTCTTCGGCGGCCACGAGCTCGGCGATCGCTTCGAGTACCCGCGACTGGTCGGCCAGCAGGTCCACGCCGTGAAAGGTGCGACCGATATGCCAGTCCGACGTATGCAGGATTCGCATGACGGCGAATTTAGGGCACCGCACCGACAGCTTCAATGCCGGCACCGATACCCGGGACGCCACACCGGCAACACGCCGAGACCCGTACCGCCCCTGGCCCGGCGGACCCGTGACCACCAAGGACAGTGTCTCCATTGCGCCATCGTGTTGCGCGCCACCCATATCCCTTGACGGAATGTGTACCGCCGCCGACCACCGTTTCCGCACAATCGGGGAGCCGGACCCGCCGTGCCGTAACACAGCCGACCCTTCCGGACGATAGTGTTCAATACGTGGCTGCTTCCCAACGAGTGAATTCCCGGGTGCCCGCGCCGCAACGTTCGTTATTGCCGACGGTGCCGGGTGTCCCGGCTTATGCCGCGGTTCTCATCGCTGCGGTCTGCACCTTCCTGGGTTTCCTCATCGATGCCCTCGGCGACGTCACGGACCTGACCGGCACCTTCAGCGCGTTCTACATCCTCGGATGTCTGGCGGCGGTGGCGGCGGTGCGGTTCCGCGGCCTGTTCACCACCATGGTGTTACCGCCGCTATTGCTGTTCGTGGCCGTACCGATCGCATACCGTCAGCTCACCGGGACCGGCACCGCCTCCCTCAAGGACATCCTGCTGAACCTGGCGATCCCGCTGGTGCACCGTTTCCCGCCGATGATGCTGGCCACCGTCCTGGTGCTGATCATCGCCGGGATCCGGATCGCGCAGTTCCGCTCGGAGAACGCGGCCCGCGAGACCGCCGCCGCCCGGCGCGGCACGAGCTGGGGCCGTAGCGAACGGCGCGCGACCCGCGGCGAGACCAAGGAACGGGCAGAGAACCGGCCCCGCCGCGAGACCGCGAAGCGGCCGAGCCGCGGACAGGCGAAGCGTCCCGTGGGCGAAGGCAAAACGGCCCGAGGGAGCAAACCCTCGCGCGCCGAGACCCTGGCGGCACGATCCAAGGCCAACGGCCGGACCAAGGCGAAAGCGCGGCCGAAACGACCCGAGAACCCCGAGCCCGATTACACCCACGAATCGTTCGACGAGCCCCCACGCCGCGGCGGCCGGGGCCGTCCGCCCGCCGAGCCGGCCTCGCGGGGCGCCGCCCCTCGCACCCGTGAGATGCGTCAGCACCGGCCCGCCCGCCCGGCGGCACCGGTCCCGGACGAACCGGTGCGCGCGAACGCCCGCCGGGGCGAGCCGGCCCGGGCACCGCAGACCGCCCGGGTCCGCGAACCGATTCCGGAACGGCGGCGTCCCGAGCGCCGCTGAGCGCCGGGCCGTCGCCTGAGGTGAGCGCGGGTCAGCGCCGAGCGGCCCGCAGCTCCCGGGGCAGTGCGAACACGAGGGTCTCGTTCGCGGTGGTCACCGGCTGGACCTCGCCGAACCCGTGTTCGGCGAGCATGTCCAGCACTCCGCGCACCAAGATCTCGGGGACCGACGCGCCGGAGGTGATTCCGACCGTGCTCACCCCCTCGAGCCACGCCGGGTCCAACTCGCGCGCGTAGTCCACCAGATACGACGCGCGGGCCCCGGCGCCGAGGGCCACCTCCACCAGGCGCACCGAGTTCGACGAGTTGCGCGAACCCACGACGATCACCAGATCGCATTCCGGGGCCATCGCCTTCACCGCGACCTGCCGGTTCTGGGTGGCGTAGCAGATATCGTCACTGGGCGGATCCTGCAGCGCCGGGAACTTCTCCCGCAGCCGCGACACCGTCTCCATGGTCTCGTCCACGCTCAGCGTGGTCTGCGACAGCCAGATCACCTTGGACTCGTCACGTACGGTCACCTTTTCGACCGCGTCCGGACCGTCGACCAGTTGGACGTGTTCGGGGGCCTCGCCGGCGGTTCCCTCGACCTCCTCATGGCCCTCGTGGCCGATCAGCAGGATGTCGTAGTCGTCACGAGCGAAGCGTTTGGCCTCCTGATGGACCTTGGTCACCAGCGGACAGGTCGCGTCGATCGTGCGCAGGTTGCGCTCGGCGGCGGTCGCGTGCACCGCGGGCGAGACACCGTGCGCGGAGAACACCACCAGTTCCCCTTCGGGGACCTCGTCGGTGGTGTCGACGAAGATCACGCCGCGCTCGCGCAGCGTTTCCACCACGTGGCGGTTGTGCACGATCTCCTTGCGGACGTAAATCGGCGCCCCGTGCTTCTCCAGCGCCTTTTCCACGGTTTCGACGGCACGGTCCACACCCGCGCAGTATCCGCGCGGTTCGGCGAGCAGCACTCGTTTTCCTTCGGGGGCGGCGGTCGCGGCGCCGGCCGAGCGAGCGATTCCGACATTCAACGGTATTGCCGAGGACATGCCCCACAGAATACGTGCGTACCTCCGTGCCCGCCGCGCCCGTGCACCCCGCCGGCCGCGCCGCGCCCCGACCACCGGTTCGACCCGTTCACCCCGCTCACCGGCGGCCCTCGACGGCACCACGGCACCGGTCACCGGGGAACCACACCCGGAAGAGGTGTGCGGGTTCACCCACCGATCCGGCTCGGCGCCGGTTCCGGATTTCCGCGACGCATCCGCGGGAGCGTCCGCCCGCCCAACGCCCGGCATCCACCGAGACCCGCCGCGGCGTGCCGGGTACGCGCACCCTCTTTTGCGTACCCCGCTATATCGGGCAGGCTATTACCATGTTTCGACCACCGTTCCTGGCCCGCGTCGCCGCCGGAGCCGCCGTCTATGTTCTCGAGGAGACGCGACGGCTGCCCTCGGCGGCGGCGAAACTACCGCTCACCGCGGTAAGCCAATTACTGCAGACGGGAATGCACGTCCAGCAGTTCGTCACCAGTCTCGCGATCAAGGGCGATTCGGTATTCGA
Organism: Nocardia grenadensis; assembly: GCF_050942415.1. NCBI lineage: Bacteria > Bacillati > Actinomycetota > Actinomycetes > Mycobacteriales > Nocardiaceae > Nocardia > Nocardia grenadensis. The sequence continues at coordinate 5,407,264 of NZ_CP192054.1, forward strand.
CCGGATCATCAACCGTCCCGAGGAACAGCCCGAATGGGCCACCTTCGACGAGGACGACAACCCGCCGGTGCGCGAGTCCGGTGCCATCCGGCGCCGCCGCAACAGCAGCTTCGACCGCGTCGAACCCGATCCGGCCGAGGTCGAGCAGGCCCTGCAGGAGACCCTGGCCGGGTTGCGCGCGATCCAGAACGGCAACCCGGTGCCCGCGGCCCGCACCTTCGACGCCGAGACCACCGTCGACGCCGGTGACGCGGTCGGCGATATCGAGGTGACCGGCGCGGCCGCGGTCGACGGACCCGAATCCGCCACCACCGCCGATCCCGAGCCCGTCGCCGAACCCGAGCCGGCGCCCGCGCCCGAACTCCCCGAGGCCGGCGCCCGCTACGACTACCCGAATATGACCCTCGCCCAGCTGCGCGGACGGCTGCGCACGCTCACGGTCAACGATCTGGTCGCCCTGCTCGACTACGAACAGCGCACCCTGGATCGCGCCGCGTTCGTGACCATGCTGACCAACCGGATCGCCACCGTGCGAGCCCAGTGACCGAGGCCGATCCCGCGCCCCCGGTCGGCCGGAGCGGTTCCGGCCGGCCCGGGCAGGCATCCGCCCCCGCCAATTCCGCCGAGCAGCCGTGGCCGGTGCGCTCGGTGTCGATGAAGGTCGCCCAGTGGATCGACCGGCTCGGCAGTATCTGGGTGGAAGGCCAGCTCACCCAGATCAACCTGCGGCCCGGCACCCGCACCGCCTTCCTGGTGCTGCGCGATCCGGCCGCCGATATGTCACTGTCGGTGACCTGCGATCCGGCCCTGTTGCGCGCCTCCCCTGTCCCGCTGCAGGAAGGCAGCCGGGTGGTGGTCTACGGCAAGCTTTCCTTCTTCCCCGGCCGCGGCACCCTGTCGCTGCGCATCTCCGAGATCCGCCCGGTCGGTGTCGGCGAACTACTGGCACGGATCGAACGGTTGAAGGCCCTGCTGGATGCCGAGGGCCTGTTCGATCCGCGGCTCAAACGCCCGGTCCCCTTCCTGCCCGGCACCATCGGGCTGATCACCGGCCGCGGCAGCGCCGCCGAACACGATGTGCTGAGCGTGGCCCGGGACCGCTGGCCCGCGGTGCGGTTCGAGATCCGCAACACCGCCGTGCAGGGTCCGTCCGCGGTCCCGCAGATCCTCGACGCGCTGGCGGCCCTGGATCGCGACCCGGCGGTCGAGGTGATCGTGCTCGCCCGCGGCGGCGGCAGTGTGGAGGATCTGCTGCCGTTCTCCGACGAGACACTGTGCCGGGCCCTCGTCGCCGCGACCACCCCCATCGTGAGCGCCATCGGTCACGAACCCGATTCCCCGGTCTCCGACCTGGTCGCGGATCTGCGCGCGGCCACCCCGACCGACGCCGCCAAACGGATCGTGCCCGACGCCGCCGCCGAGACCGCGCTCGTCCGGGAACTGCGCGCGCGGTCCGCGGCGGCACTGCGCGGCTGGGTCGAACGGGAGTCGGCGGCGCTGCGGCAATTGCGGTCGCGCCCGGTCCTGGCCGATCCGCTGCGCGATCTCGGCCACCGCCACGACGAGATCGAACGCCTGCGCACCGCGACCCGCCGCTGCGTCGAGAGTCTGGTCCGCGCCGAATCGGTGACCACCGACCATCTGCGGCGTCAGCTGACCGCGGTCGGCCCGGCCGCGACCCTGGCCCGCGGCTACGCTGTGGTGCAGCGGGTGACCGGACCCGAACGGCATGTGGTGCGCGCTGTCGCCGATTCGCCCGCCGGCAGCCAGTTGCGTATCCGGGTCGGGGACGGCGCGATCTCCGCCGCCGCCCTCGGTGCCGAACGGCTCGGCGAACACGGCTCCCGCACCCGCTCCGACGACTCCGAGAGGACCTGACCGTGTCCGATACCGGCACCGACGATCTGGCCGATATCGCCGGCCTCGGCTACGAACGCGCCCGCGACGAGCTGGCGGGCGTGGTGAAAATGCTGGAGCAGGGCGGTATGGACCTCGACGACGCCCTCGCGCTCTGGGAACGCGGCGAGGCGCTCGCCAACCGGTGCGAAGAACATCTGGCCGGGGCGCGGCAGCGGATCGAGAAAGCGCTGGCCGAATCCGACGACGCGGAATGACCCGCGCCTACCCCCAGTTGGCCGGTTACGTGGTCGGGAGCGGCCGGGCGGCCACCACCGCGGCGGCCAGGGTCTCGAAGGCCTCGGTATTGCCGGCGCCCCGGATCAGCACCCGGCTGTCCCCGAAATCGGCGACCCACGCGGGCTCGGCGCCGGGCTCCTGGTAGACCACCCATTTCTGCCCGGCGATATCCCGGGTCCCGGTGGCATACCGGCTGCCTGCGATATGTCCGGCCAGGACCTCTTCGGTGGCGTCGCTCTGGTCGAGTTCCATATAGGTGCCCACACCGGTGACATAACCGATGGTGCTGACCGTGCCGCCGCCGCGTTCGGTGATGGTGTCGCGGCTCCCGGAATTCGGCCGCCAGTTCTGTGGGACGGCCGGTTCACGGATCGGGAACGACAGGTTGCGCGCGTCCGAGCGCAGCGCCGCGGCGGCGTCGAAACTCGGTATCGTGCCCTGGGTGGGACCGGTCGTGGCGAGACTGCACTGACTGGTCAGTCCGGCGAACACCACGGCGATCAGCACCAACGGGATCAACGACCAGAAAAGATCCCGGTAGTCGTTCATGATGCGTGGCTTCTTGTTCGGCACGGTCCCAGTATCCATCGTGGTAACGGCGGGACCCCGCGCCGCCCCCGGTACTGCCGTACCAGGTGATCACCGGCACGCAATCCGGCGATGCGACAATTACGGCAAGTTACACAACCTAGGAGGCACCCGCCATGACGGCATCTTCGCCCGCTTCGAGCCGCCGCGAGGCGCCCGACCGCAACCTCGCGCTCGAACTCGTCCGCGTCACCGAAGCCGGCGCCATGGCAGCGGGACGCTGGGTGGGCAAGGGCGACAAAGAAGGCGGCGACGGGGCGGCCGTGGACGCCATGCGGCAGCTGGTCAGCTCGGTATCGATGAGTGGCGTCGTGGTGATCGGCGAGGGCGAGAAGGACGAAGCGCCCATGCTGTACAACGGTGAGAACGTGGGTGACGGCACCGGCCCGGAGGTCGATTTCGCGGTCGACCCCATCGACGGCACCACCCTGATGTCGAAGGGGTCCCCCGGTGCCATCTCGGTGCTGGCGGTCGCCGAACGCGGCGCCATGTTCGACCCGTCGGCGGTGTTCTACATGCAGAAGATCGCCGTCGGCCCCGACGCCGCCGACGTGATCGATATCTCGGCGCCCATCGGGGAGAACATCCGCAAGGTCGCCAAGGCCAAGCATGCCTCGGTTTCCGATATCACCGTGTGCATTCTGGACCGCCCCCGCCACGGCGACCTGATCCAGGAGGTCCGCCACGCCGGCGCCCGGATCCGCTTGATCTCCGACGGTGACGTGGCCGGCGCCATTGCGGCCGCGCGCCCTGATTCCGGGACCGACATCCTGGTCGGTATCGGCGGCACCCCCGAGGGCATCATCGCCGCGGCCGCGATGCGCTGTATGGGCGGTGCCCTGCAGGGCAGACTCGCACCCAAGGACGACGAGGAGAAGCAGAAGGCGATCGACGCCGGCCACGATCTGGACCGGGTGCTGGTCACCGAGGATCTGGTGGCCGGGGAGAACGTCTTCTTCTGCGCCACCGGCGTCACCGACGGTGACCTGCTGCGCGGGGTCCGCTACTACGGTGGCGGCGCGTCCACCCAGTCCATTGTGATGCGGTCGAAATCGGGCACGGTCCGCATGATCGACGCCTACCACCGGCTCACCAAACTCCGCGAATACTCGTCGGTCGATTTCCACGGCGACGAGCACGCCGCCCCGCCGCTGCCCTGAGCGCCGCGCGTGCGGTCCGGGCACTGCTCCGGACCGCACGGGCCCTCCGGCGCGCCGGGCGCATACCCGCCGTGGCCAGCAACTTTTCGGCATCCGGGCCGTATTCGCAGTTCTTACGGGTAATATCCGCGTGGCCACCGAACTGGTAACGTCACGAATCTCCACAATCAGTAGCCGCGACGTTGCCGAACCCACAGCCGGAGTGATGAACCACCACGACCCGCCCGTCCATCACGCCGGCCTGTCGCGAGAGGATGGACATGCACCACTTCGCTCGACGCTCGGCCGGATTCACCGCGGCACTCGCCGCCGCGGGTCTGCTCGTCGCCGGTTGCGGTGACAACGACAACTCGGTGTCGGACACCGTCGGCTCCCTGACCTCGGCGGTGATGCCGGGCGGCAACACCGGCACCGGCACCCCGTCCGCCTCTCCGGGCGCCGAAGGCTCGGCCACCGAAACGACAGTCGCCGAGGGCTCGGCCACCCCCGACGAAGACCCCAATGCCAATGCCGGTGAAACCAGGGTGCAGACCCCGGACGGCAACGAAGTTGCCGTGAAGGGCAGCATCTACCAGAAATACACCGAGGCCGGCGGTCCGACCGGCACACTCGGTATGCCCGAAGGCGAGGAGCAGGTCGCCGGGGATGGCGGTCGCTACCAGAACTTCTCCGGCGGCACCATCTTCTTCAGCAAGGACACCGGCGCCCATATCGTCTGGGGCGATATCCGCGAGGCATGGGAGGCCAACGGCGGCGCCGACGGCCGATTGGGCTTCCCCACCTCCGACGAGGAGGCGACCCCGGAGGGTAAGAAGAGCGACTTCGAGGGCGGCACCATCACCTGGAACTCCTCGGACCGTTCCACCACGGTCACCGAAAAGTGAATCCAGCGCTCGGGGCGCCCACGGAAGTGGGCGCCCCGAGCGCTGGCCGGAGCCCGCGCATCACACGATTCCGGGATCTTCGTTCGCATCCGCGGAACGGGCCGGATTGTGCGAGTACCCGACCCGGATCGTCCGGATCGCCGATATTCCCCAACCCGACCCCGGCGCCGACCCCGTACTCGCTCCGACCCGCTACCGTGTGTGCGTGCAGAAACTGTTGACCGACCGCGACCTGCTGGAATCGCTCGCGGTAGAGGTGGAACTGACCATGCGGCGCCATACCGAGATCGCCGATGAATGGCAGCCGCACGACTTCGTCCCATGGGACGACGGTCGCAACTTCGCCTTCCTCGGCGGCGAGGACTGGGATCCCGCGCAGTCCGAACTCGGCGATACCGCCCGGCTGGCGCTCACCGTGAGCGTGCTGATCGCCGACAACCTACCCGCGTACCACCGGGAGCTCGGCAAATATCTGCGCACCGGGGCGTGGTGGCGCTGGGTGGGCCGCTGGACCGCCGAGGAGGCCCGGCACTCCGTTGTGATCCGCAACTATCTGATGGTCACCCGTGCCTGTGACCCGGTGGAGCTGGAACGGCTGCGGATGGGTCATATGACCGACGGTTTCCGGCGCGAGCCGCTGCATCTGCTGGATGTGCTGGCCGCCTGCGCGTTCGAGGAGACCGCCGCCGCCGTGCGCCATCGCAATACCGCCGCGCTCGGGGAGAACCCGATGATCACCGCGATCAGCGAGCGGATCGCCGAGGACGACGAGCGGCAGGCCGCGGTATTCGCCGACCTCGTCGCGGCGGGGTTCGAGCAGGCCCCGGACCAGACCATGCGCGCCGTCGCCGACCAGGTCGCCGCGTTCCGGGTCCCCTCGGTCGCCCTGCCCGACGGGCGCAGCAGCGACGAGGCACTGGCCGATGCCGGTATCTACGATCCGGAGCAGCAGGACGAGCTGATCTTCGCGCCGCTGCTGCGTCGCTGGGATGTGTTCGGCCGCACCGACCTCGGCGAATCCGGCGAAGCAGCCCGCGAAGAACTGGCCCGGTTCCGGTCCTGAATCCATCTACGGTGCGACGCGACCGTTGCGCAACCGTCGCGTCGCACCGAATGCCGCGTCATCCCGGGTTCCCGGGGCGGCACGGCATCAGTCGTTGTCGATATTCGTCATGGACAGCACGTCCAGGCGCCGGTCGAGTTCCTCCTCGCTCAACCCATCGCCGATCAGCCCCCGATCGATCACCGTCTGACGGATCGTCTTCTGCTCCCGCAGCGCCTGCTTGGCCACCGCCGCCGCTTCCTCGTAACCGATCGCCGAATTCAGCGGGGTCACAATGGAGGGCGAGGATTCGGCCAGGGTGCGCAGCCGTTCGGCGTCGGCGATCAACCCGTGCACACACCGGTCGGCGAACAGCCGTGACACCGCCGCCAGCAGCCGGATGGATTCGAGCACGTTACGCGCCATCACCGGGATGTAGACGTTCAGCTCGAAATGCCCACCCGCCCCCGCGAAGGCGACCGCGGCATCGTTTCCGATGACCTGCGCCGCCACCTGGGTGACCGCCTCCGGCAGCACCGGATTCACCTTGCCGGGCATGATCGAACTACCCGGCTGCAGGTCCGGCAGTTGCAGTTCACCCAGCCCGGTCAGCGGACCCGAACCCATCCAGCGAATATCGTTGGCGATCTTGGTCAGGCTCACCGCGACCGTGCGCAGCGCCCCGGAGACCTCCACCAGCCCGTCCCGGGCCGCCTGCGCCTCGAAATGATCCTCGGCCTCGGTCAGCGCGTCGATTCCGGTGGCCCGCACCAACTCCGCCACCACTTTCGCCCCGAACCCGGCGGGCGCGTTCAGCCCGGTCCCGACCGCGGTACCGCCGATCGGCAGTTCGCCCAGTCGCGGCAGCGTCGCCAGCAGTCGCTCCATACCCGCCGCGACCTGCCGGGTGTAACCACCGAACTCCTGGCCCAGCGTCACCGGGACCGCGTCCATCAGATGGGTACGCCCCGATTTCACCACCGTGCGCCATTCGGTCGCCTTGTCCAGCAACGCCAACCGCAGATGCTCCAGGGCGGGCAGCAGATCCTTGATCACGGCCTCGGTGGCGGCCAGGTGGGTCGCGGTCGGAAAGGTGTCATTCGACGATTGGGACATATTCACGTGGTCGTTCGGGTGCACAGTGACCCCGCCCGCGGCCGCGATCGAGGCGATCACCTCGTTGACGTTCATATTCGAACTGGTCCCCGACCCGGTCTGGAACACATCGATCGGGAACTGGTCGTCGTGGCGACCCTCCGCGATCTCGGTGGCGGCCGCGACGATCGCCGCGGCCCGCTCCGCCTCGAGCAACCCCAGATCCCGGTTGACGACCGCGCATGCTCCCTTCAACAGCCCGAGCGCCCGGATCTGCGTCCGCTCCAGCCCCCGCCCGCTGATCGGGAAGTTCTCCACCGCCCGCTGGGTCTGGGCACGCCACAGCGCGTCCACCGGAACGCGGACCTCACCCATGGTGTCGTGCTCGATGCGGTACTGCTTCTCCTCGCTCATATTCCCGACCCTATGCCGCGTCCCGGCGATGTCGGCGTGCCACGCGTGAGGTCTGAATCACCGGAATTCCCCTCGACGAATCCTGCCCCGCATCCCTCCCGACCAGATGGGTAGTGCGCTCGGTGATCTAAAACTCAGTGACGACGCCATCGACAACACAGCGGAAGCAGACATCCGAGTCGTCGCCCGGTCACCGGCCGAGGTTTCGCCCGGGATGTCACCGACCAGGCCGGATCCGGATACTCGAGATCCCTCGCTCGGCATATAGACGCCAATGCTGGTCGGCACGGGCCATGAGATCACCATCATCGACGCCACCCGGCTCGTTTTCCTCTCGCTGCGAACCTTGGCGGCACTTGCCGATGACAGCGCCGAACCGCACGGTATCCAGATCTGCCTCGTCATCGACAATGCTCGCTTGTCCCGGCACGCCGCGACAATCGCGGGGCATCCATACCAGGCCCGCGCGATTCCCGGGCCGCAACCCCCGCCCTCGACGTCGGTTTTCCGGCTGCCGCCACCTCGACCAGCATCGAGCCCGCACCCGCCGGAATCGATCCCACGTTTCGTCGCGAACACCGCGTACTACTGCCCATAACGCGGCATAGTGAGGTACATCACGCTCTATCCGGCGTGCGTTCAGCGCCCGAGTCGACCGAGGAGTTCGTCATGACCTACGCCAAGCCCGGTGCCGACGGCAGCATCGTCAGCTATGCCCGCCGATACGACAATTTCATCGGGGGTGAGTGGACCGCACCCGTCGAAGGTAAATACTTCGACAATCCGTCTCCGGTCGACGGCGAGACCTTCTGCGAGGTAGCGCGTTCCACCGCGCCCGATGTGGAGCTGGCGCTGGATGCCGCGCATGCGGCCGCCGATGGTTGGGGGGCCACTTCCACCACCGAACGCGCGAATATCCTCAACAAGATCGCGGATCGGATCGAGGAGAATCTGGAGGCGCTGGCGGTCGCGGAGACCTGGGAGAACGGGAAACCGGTGCGGGAGACGAAGGCGGCGGACCTACCGCTGGCCGTGGATCACTTCCGGTATTTCGCCGGGGCCATCCGCGCCCAGGAGGGCGGGATCAGCGAGATCGACGCCGACACCATCGCGTACCACTTCCATGAGCCACTGGGCGTGGTGGGTCAGATTATTCCGTGGAATTTCCCCATTCTCATGGCGACCTGGAAATTGGCGCCGGCGCTGGCGGCCGGTAACGCGGTGGTGCTGAAACCGGCCGAGCAGACGCCGGCGTCGATCATGAAGGTGGTCGAGCTGATCGGCGATCTGCTGCCGCCGGGTGTGCTGAATGTGGTGAACGGCTTCGGGGTGGAGACCGGTAAGCCGTTGGCGTCGAGTCCGCGGGTGGCGAAGGTCGCCTTCACCGGCGAGACCACCACGGGCCGGTTGATCATGCAGTACGCGAGCGAGAACATCATTCCGGTGACCCTGGAACTGGGCGGGAAGAGTCCCAATATCTTCCTGCCGGATGTGCTGGCGGCCGACGACGATTTCCTGGACAAGGCGGTCGAGGGTTTCGTGATGTTCGCGCTGAACCAGGGCGAGGTGTGCACCTGTCCGTCGCGGGCGCTCGTCCATTCGTCGATCTACGACGAGTTCATGGCCCGCTGTGTGGAGCGTACCAAGGCCATTGTGAGCGGCGATCCGCTCGACGACGCGACCATGATCGGCGCGCAGGCCAGTAACGACCAGCTCGAGAAGATCCTCTCCTACATCGATATCGGCAAGAAGGAAGGCGCCGAGGTACTCACCGGCGGCGGGCCCCGGTCGGTCGAGGGCTACCCGAACGGCTATTACGTGGAGCCCACCATCTTCAAGGGCAGCAACGATATGCGCATCTTCCAGGAGGAGATCTTCGGCCCGGTCGTCTCGGTCACCACTTTCGATTCCACCGAGGAGGCCCTGAAGATCGCGAACGACACCCTCTACGGTCTCGGCGCGGGTGTCTGGACCCGGGACGGCAACACCGCCTACCGGCTCGGTCGCGGTATCAAGGCCGGACGCGTGTGGACAAATTGCTATCACGCCTATCCGGCGCACGCGGCGTTCGGCGGCTACAAGAAGTCGGGTATCGGCCGGGAGAACCACGCGCAGATGCTTGACCACTACCAGCAGACCAAGAACCTGCTGGTCAGCTATTCACCGCAGAAGCTCGGGTTCTTCTGATGCCGGACCCGAACCGGGTGGAACTCACCGCGACCGCTGCCGATCTGCTGCATGAGCTGATCGAACGGCACGGTCCAGTGATGTTCCACCAGTCCGGCGGGTGCTGCGATGGCAGCGCACCCATGTGCTATCCGCGGGGCGAGTTCCGGGTCGGGGCGCAGGATGTGCTGCTGGGGCAGGTGGATGTGGACACCCCGTTCTGGATGAGCGCGGACCAGTACGAGTACTGGAAGCACACCCATCTGACGGTGGACGTGGTGCCCGGGCGCGGGAGCGGCTTCTCCCTGGAGGCGCCGGAGGGTGTCCGGTTCCTGATCCGGTCCCGGCTGCTCACCGACGAGGAGTTCCTCCGCCTGGAAGCCGCGCCACCACCACCGACGGGTGCTGAGATCACCGACTGATCGCCGCCCGGCCCGCCCGGCCTCGGCTCGTGCCGATCGGCCCGGCGGGTCGGATCGGGTGTCGGCCACGATCGCGCCGATCATCGGGCAGCACCGGTCCACCTCACCCCTTCCCTGGTCACCTGCACGGTCGAGCCGGTCCCGGCTCTGGATGCCGGCGAGCGGCCGGCGGAGCGCAGACCTGGGGTTACGAAAGCCCAGATCACCGCGCCGGGCTCGCGCCGACCGGGCCCGGCGGGTCGAGCCGGATGCGCCGCGCCGGTGCCGGATCATCGATCGAATCCGGCCGGAGCCGATCAATTACGGCTCCGGGATCCGTCGTCAGTGCATACCAGCCGTCAGCTGAGGAGGATCGTCATGCAGAAGATCGTCACCAATCTCTGGTACGACACCCAGGCCGAGGAGGCCGCGGAGTTCTACTGTTCCCTGTTCCCGGACGGGAAGATCACCGGGGTGCAGCGGTATACGGATTCGGGCATGCGGGAAGCGGGAACGGTGATGCTGGTCGACTTCCAGCTCGCCGGCCAGCAGTTCACCGCTATCAACGGCGGCGGCGACTACCACTACACCCACGCGATGTCGCTGCTGGTCAACTGTGACGATCAGGCCGAGGTCGACCGGCTGTGGGAGGCGCTGCTCGCGGACGGCGGCGAGGAGATCCAGTGTGGCTGGCTCAACGACAGGTACGGGGTGCCGTGGCAGATCTGGCCCAGCGAGGCCAACGACCTGCTCTCCGGTGACGATCCGGTGGCGGTCGATCGCGCTCTCGCGGCCATGTACCAGATGAAGAAGATCGATTTGCGGGCCATGCGGGAGGCCTACGCAGGCTGATCCGCTTCCGGCGGCCGCGCCGGGTGGGTTCCGGCGCGTTGCCAGCGCCAGGCGAACTCCCCCGGCCGCGGCGGCGGGCCCGGCAGCTCGCCCGCGGCGGCCAATCCGGAGATCAGGACCGCGAGCACCCGGCGGCGCAGTTGCGCGGTGCGCTGCCGGTCGGGTGTCGACACCGCCGCGCACGCTTCCAATACCAGGCCGATGTCCTGCGGCGTCACCCCCTCCCGCAGCCGGCCCGTGGCCTGCGCCCGGCGTACCAGCTCTGCGTTCGTCTCGTCGGCGTGCGCCACATCGGGCAGCATCGCCGGGTCGGGTTCGAAGGTGCCCGCGAGATGCACCGTCAGGGAGTGCACGTCGGCATCGACCACTCGTTCCAGGAACCCCACCAGGGCCTGCCAGCCGTCGGGTTCGGCCAGCGCGGCGTCGGCCTCCGCGTTGTAGCGGCGCAATCCCTCGTGGCACAGCGTGCGCAGTAGCGCTTCCTTGCTGGGGTAGCGGCGGTAGAGCGCGCTGATTCCGACGCCCGCCCGTTCGGCCACCGCGGCGATCGGGGCCTTCGGTTCGGCCAGGAACACCTCGCGAGCGGCTTCCAGGACGAGACCGTCGTTGCGGGCGGCCTGCGCTCTACGGCCGCCCAGAGGCTTGTGAGCAGGTGTTTCCGCTGATTTCGACATACGCCGAGCGTACCAGTTGAAACGGAATGTTCCGTTCTGCTATCTTGAAACGGAACAAACTATTCCGTTCTGAATGAAGGATTCGATATGGCCACCATCAAGCCGTTCCGCGTCGAGATCCCCCAGGCCGATATCGACGATCTGCGCAACCGGCTCCAGCGCAGCCGCTGGGCCGATCAGATCCCGGGCTCCGGCGAGGAGTACGGCGTCAGCGTCGGCCGGGTACGCGCCCTGGCGGAGCATTGGCTACGGCTCGACTGGCGAAAGATGGAGGACCGGCTCAACGCCCACCCCCACTTCGTGACCGAGATCGACGGTCAGCGGATCCACTTCCTGCACGTACGCGCACAGCAGGGCACCGGGTTCCCACTCGTCCTCACCCACGGCTGGCCCGGGACCTTCGTCGAATTCCTGCGCCTGATCGAGCCGCTGAACGCCGCGGGTTTCGATCTCGTCATCCCTTCGGTCCCCGGTTACGGCTTCTCCGGACCCACCACCGAGAAAGGCTGGAACGACCAGCGGATCGCCCGGGCCTGGGCCGAACTGATGAGGCGGCTGGGCTACGCGCGATACGGCGCGGTGGGCAATGACGGCGGATCGATGATCTCGGTCGAACTGGGCCGTTTCGCACCGCACCGTGTGGTGGGAACGCATGTGGCCCAGGTGTATTCGTTCCCGTCGGGCGACCCTGCAGAACTGGCCCACCTGGATGCCGACGAGCAGCGGTCCCTGGAAACCCTGAACTGGTTCGTGACGAACAAAATGGGTTTCAATGTGCTGCAGTCACAGCAGCCGCAGACCCTCGCGCACGCCCTCGCGGACTCACCGTCGGGCCTGCTCGGCTGGAACGGACAGCTCCTGGGACCGGAACTCGACGACGACTTCGTGATCGCCAATATCGCTGTCCACTGGTTCACCGGCACGGCGGGTTCGGCGATCCGGCACTACTTCGAGAAGGACAAGGCCCCCGCCCCCACCGCGCCGTCGACAGTGCCGCTGGCACTGTGCGGCTCGACCGGCGATTTCCACGGAATCCGGCGGTTCGCCGAGCGCGATCACCACATCGTGTCGTGGCGTACACACGATGTGCACACCCACTACCTGCACCACGTCGCGGCGGATCTCATGGCCGCCGAGATCACCGAGTTCTTCGGCGAGTACCGCGGCGAGTGAGCCGAGGCCGTAGCGATCCGGCACCGCGACGGGTCCGCGGTGCACTTCGCTGCGCGACGGTCAGGAATGCTCCTTCAAGTACTCCAGATAGAACCCGCGCAGCGCCTCGGCGAGTTCGCCGTCACCTGCGTGAACATAGTCGTCGAGCATGGGCACCACCCATTTGATATCGGCTTCGCTCTCCCCGGTCCGGCCCGCGGTGGCCTCCGCCGCCGGGATCCGGGTCAACAGGTCCCAGAGGAAGCGGATATCACCGTGCCGCACCGCGAGCCTGACCGCGCGGTCGTGCAGTTCCTTCGACGAGAGCTTGTCCAACTCCTCGTACTGGGTCATATCGCCGACTCTAATCCCGGCACCGGGTTCCGGGCCGGTTTCCGGGAGGGTCGCCGGGCCGTCACCGCGTGGCGTAACCACTCCGGCCCGATAGCGTGCTGCGATGACCCGATGACCGACGAAACCCCCACCCCACCGCCCGGCTTCCAGGTCAAACGCGTCTACGAGGCCCCCGCGGCCGACGACGGATACCGGGTGCTCGTCGACCGCCTGTGGCCGCGCGGCCTCGCCAAGGCCGCGGCCCGGATCGACGAATGGCCCAAGGAGATCACCCCCTCGACCGAGCTGCGCCGGTGGTTCCACGAGGACCCCGATGGCCGGCGCACCGAATTCGCCGACCGCTACCGGGCCGAGCTCGCCGAGCCGGCGGCCCGCGAAATACTGAACCGGCTCCGGGAGCGCGCCGGCAGCAGCCCGCCGGTGACATTGGTCACCGCTGTCAAAGAACCGGGTCACAGCCACGTTCCGGTACTCGTGGAGCAGTTGCGGGAATGAACCGGCCCGCGCCGGGCGACACGAAAGCGAACGTGGAGCGAACACGCCGCTCAGGACCGGGGACAGCGCGACTTTCACCGATACCTGATCCGAATCGATCGCTGGCGGTTGATACCCACGCTGACCTGCGTGAAAACGGTCGAACCGGGGCCAGTTCACCACGAATTCACCAAGGCCTCGCGCATTTCTTCGAGCGCACAGGGGTGGTGAGGAGGTAGCTTCGGAGTGGCGGGTCGCACGTAGCGGTTCGCTCGGGAGGTCCTGACCGTGACTGAGAAACTCAGTACGAGGGGGCCGGCACCCGGTCCTCGTGGCCACTGACGCACCACGTCAGCAGCCATCCGGACCTACCGGCCCAGCGAGACTGTCTGTGTGGGTGCCGCGCAGACCATAGGAGCCTACCGTGACTGATAATCGCTCCGTATCCGCCCCTTCGGCGAATTCTCGCTTCATTGAGAAAGGTTTGAAAACCTTCGTTATCGACACCTCGGTGCTGCTGTCGGATCCCTGGGCAGTGACCCGGTTCGGCGAACATCATGTGGTGTTGCCGCTGGTCGTGATCAGCGAACTCGAGGGTAAACGACACCATCACGAACTCGGCTGGTTCGCCCGCGAGGCCCTGCGCATGCTCGACGATCTGCGGGTGGCCCACGGCCGGCTCGACGAACCGCTGCCCATCGGCACCGACGGTGGCACGTTGCAGGTGGAACTGAACCACACCGATCCCTCGGTGTTGCCCGTCGGTTTCCGCACCGAGAGCAACGATTCCCGCATCCTGGCCTGCGCGTTGAACCTCGCGGCCGACGGATGCCAGGTGGTGTTGGTGTCCAAGGACATCCCGATGCGGGTGAAGGCCAGCGCGGTAGGTCTACGGGCGGAGGGATATCACGCACAGGATGTGGTGACCTCCGGCTGGACGGGCATGGTCGAGATCGACACGGCCTCGGACATCGTCGACCGACTCTACAGCGAATCGGTCGTCGATCTCGACGAGGCACGAGAACTGCCCTGCCACACCGGAATCCGCCTCCTGGGCAACAGCTCCAGCGCCCTCGGCCGGGTCACACCGGACAAACGGGTGCAGCTGGTGCGGGAACGGGAGGCGTTCGGGCTACACGGCCGCTCCGCGGAACAGCGGGTGGCACTGGACCTGTTGCTCGACGAGAGCGTCGGCATCGTCTCGCTGGGTGGCCGCGCCGGCACCGGTAAATCCGCACTGGCACTCACCGCCGGCCTGGAAGCGGTGCTGGAGAAGCGCACCCAGCGCAAGGTCGTGGTCTTCCGGCCGCTGTACGCGGTGGGCGGCCAGGAACTCGGTTACCTGCCGGGCACCGAGAACGAGAAGATGGGCCCGTGGGCACAGGCCGTCTTCGACACCCTCGACGGTCTGGCCAGCCGCGAGGTCATGGAGGAGGTACTCGGCCGGGATATGCTGGAAGTTCTCCCGCTGACCCATATTCGAGGCCGGTCGCTGCACGATTCGTTCGTGATCGTGGACGAAGCCCAGTCATTGGAACGCAATGTCCTGCTGACGGTGCTGAGCCGGCTCGGCAGCGGTTCCCGGGTGGTCCTTACCCACGATGTGGCCCAGCGCGACAATCTGCGGGTCGGCCGGCACGACGGTGTCGCCGCGGTGGTCGAGAAGCTCAAGGGTCACCCCTTGTTCGCGCATATCACCCTGACCCGCAGTGAGCGGTCGCCGATCGCCGCACTGGTCACCGAGATGCTGGAGGAATACGGGCCCAACGCGTAGGCCCGGCAGCCGTTCGAGAGCGTTTCACGGCGCTCTCGAACGGCGTCCGCGCCATCGCGACCCGATAGGTCAGCGGCCGAAGAGCGCCTTCACGACCCCGACCGCGGTGCCGCGCAGAAAGTTCTCCCAGCTGAAATGGTCGTGCCACAACACGATTCGGCCGTCGTGCAGCTCGAACGTCCCCATCACCCAGAACGAGATGCGCACCGGCCCGAACCGCAGCACATCGGTGCGATCGGTGAGCACCACGGATCCGTCCGCGGCGATATGGTGCATCTGCGCCGAGAACCCGAACTGCTCCCGGTCCAGGCCCCGTAGCAACTTCCCGACCCGTCGCGCCCCGCGCACATCCGGCAGCGAGGTGTTCTTCCAGACGATATCGGGATGCACCAGCTCCAGCGCCTCGTCGAGCGCGCCGATCTCCATCGCGGTGAAGAACTCGCGGACCGTGGTGGCCGCGTCCTGATTCAGCTCGGTATCCATCCTCCGAGCCTAGGATGCCGCTCCGGCAGGAGCCAGGTGCTGTGTGCTCGGCGCGTGGGCCGAGCACACAGCACCGAAGATCACAACAGGTTCCAGTCCTCGAGGCCCTGGTAGAGCGGGAAATCGTTGGCGAGTTTCTTGACCCGGCCGCGCAGCGCATCCAGGTCGGCGCCGCCGGCGAGAGCGGTGGCGATGATATCGGCGACCTCGGTGAACTCGGTATCGCCGAAGCCGCGGGTGGCCAAGGCGGCGGTGCCGATACGCAGGCCGGAGGTGACCATCGGGGGGCGCGGGTCGAAGGGGACGGCGTTGCGGTTGACCGTGATCCCGACCTCGTGCAGCAGGTCTTCGCCCTGCTGGCCGTCGAGGTCGGAGTTGCGCAGGTCGACCAGGACCAGGTGGACGTCGGTGCCGCCGGTGAGGACGCTGATGCCCTTACCCGCGACGTCGGGGCCGGTGAGGCGTTCGGCGAGGATCTTGGCGCCGGTCAGGGTGCGCTGCTGGCGTTCGGCGAACTCGGGGGTGCCGGCGATCTTGAACGCGACCGCCTTCGCGGCGATGACGTGCATCAGCGGGCCGCCCTGCTGCCCGGGGAACACCGAACTGTTCAGTTTCTTGGCGTAGTCCTGTTTCGCCAGGATGAGGCCCGAGCGGGGGCCGCCGAGGGTTTTGTGGACGGTGGAGGAGACCACGTCGGCATACGGCACCGGGGAGGGGTGCAGGCCGGCGGCGACCAGTCCGGCGAAATGCGCCATATCGACCCACAGGTAGGCGCCGACCTCGTCGGCGATCTCCCGGAACGCCGCGAAATCCTGGTGCCGCGGATACGCCGACCATCCGGCGACGATCACCTTCGGCCGCGCCTCGCGCGCGATCGCCCGGACGTTGTCCATATCCACCCGGTGGTCTTCCTTGGAGACCCCGTAGGAGTGGACGTCGTAGAGCTTGCCGGAGAAGTTCAGCCGCATGCCGTGGGTGAGGTGGCCACCGTGGGCCAGGTCCAGGCCGAGCAGCCGGTCGCCCGGATCGAGCAGCGACATCAGCACCGCGGCGTTGGCCTGGGCGCCGGAATGCGGCTGCACATTCGCGAAATCCGCGCCGAACAGCGCCTTGGCGCGTTCCCGGGCGAGGTTCTCGACCACGTCGACGTGTTCGCAGCCGCCGTAGTAGCGACGACCGGGATAGCCTTCGGCGTACTTGTTGGTGAGCACACTGCCCTGCGCCTGCAATACCGCGCGCGGCACGAAGTTCTCCGACGCGATCATTTCCAGGGTGTCGCGTTCCCGGGCGAGCTCACCCGCCATCGCGGTGGCGAGTTCGGGATCGAGCTCACCGAGAGACTGGGTATTGACAGAGGCGGTCGTCTGCGTCACCACGCCAGTGTATGAGTCACCCCGGGGATCGGTTTATCTGCCCCGCCTTCGGCGGGGCGTGGTCGGGGCCCGGTGTGACCCCGGCCACGAAGGCCCGCTATCCGGAGATGGCGCGGGCTCGGTACCCGGGTCAGACGGCGCGCAGGGCGGAGGGAATGAGGGGTTCGTCCAGCAGCCGGCGGAAGCGGTCGGCACGGTCGTCCTCGTCGGTGGCGCGGTCGAGCCAGCCACCCAGCAACCGGTAGCCCTCCACATAGGTGCTGACGTAGGCCCGCCACAGCGGTGAGGACAGGAAGCGCAGCGACTGGCGGGCGCGGTCGGGAGTGGTGAGCGACCAGCGCTCCAGGAAGGCGGCTACATCGTCGGCGTCCTTGCCCATGTCGTGCAGCATGAGCGCGGCATCCTGCCGGACCCCGAGCAGTTGGCCGGAGGCCTCGGCGAGTCGTTCGGCGCGTTCCCCGTCGAACCGCAATCCGAGGTCGGCGTAGATCTCCTGCGCCCACCGGCCCCAGCCCGGCCCGACGATCGAACGCAACGCCAGGTCCGCCAGCCCTTCGGCCATCAGGCACTGCGGAGTGTTGACCAGGAAGATCGTCTGCTCGGCCTGCCCGGCGGCCACCAGGCCGGCCTCTTTGCGGCAGTGCTCGGTGTGGTGCCCGGGGTAGGACTCATGCGAGATGAGCCGGGGCAGGTTCGCCATGTGCTGGCGCAGGTCGGAGTTGATGGCGACCGTGGACCGGTAGTTGCCGAGGTAATAGTTGAAACCGGACCACGGCTTGTCGCCGACCACCTCGTAGGTGACGTGCTCGTGGTCCGGCAGCGGGTACCGGGCGCGAACCAGTTCGCGGAGCGCGCCGGAGAACGCTTCGACGCACGCCTCGAGCTTGTCCGGCGGGATCTCGTCGGCTTTCCGATAGGCCGCCATCCGTTCGGTCAGCGGACCCGAGCCACCCAGGACCTCATCGATCTTGCGGTGTGCCTCCTGATAGTCGGCGGGATCACCGGGCGCGATCTCGACGTCGAAATAGGCGCGGACCTCGTCGATGAAACCGATATCGTCCCCGGCGAACTTGCGGCCCGAACATTCCAGCGCCCGCAGATGCGCGTCGATGAACTCGGACCGCTGGGCGGGCAGGCCGGCGTTCGGCAGTTCCGTACGTAACCGCGCGGCCGTCCGGGCCAGCTCCCGGGGTTCGGGCTTCGGCGCGTTCTCGACTTCCTGCCGCAGCCGCGGGTCGGCCGTGTAGGCATCGACGAATCCCTCTTCGATCCGGTCGAATGCCAGACCGAGGCGCAGGTATTCGATCACCAGGGGATGGGCTTCCATGGCCTCGACCCTAACGGGCGCGGCCCCTCCGCGATCCGCGTACGCGACGAAGCCGGGACGTGGCCGGGCCGGCCGGACGGCCGCACCCGGTGCGGATTCGGCCGACGGATACCGGCCACGTATCCCTGTTACCACGGGAAGCAGTTGTTCTACACAACAGTAATGGACCCCCCGATCCCCCCACTCCCCGCCGAGGGGCAGAATTCAGCCATGAGGGCACAGCCAGAGCGCCGGACCTGCCGGGGTCGCGACAGCCGCAGCGGCGGAATCCCACGCGCAGGGCACCGCGAGCACGAGTGTCCGGCAGAGTGGAGCGCTGAGTAGATGGCCAAGGCGAGCGAGCCGAGTCCGTATGTGGAATTCGACCGGAAACGGTGGCGGGAACTGCGCAAATCGACTCCGCTGGTGCTCACCGAAGAGGAATTGATCGGACTGCGAGGTCTGGGCGAACAGATCGACCTCGAAGAAGTGGCCGAGGTCTATCTGCCGCTGGCCCGGTTGATCCACCTGCAGGTGGCGGCGAGACAGCGCTTGTTCGCGGCCACCGCCACCTTCCTCGGGGAATCACATCCGGACAAACAGGTCCCCTTCGTGATCGGTGTGGCCGGCAGCGTGGCGGTCGGCAAATCCACCACCGCCCGCGTACTGCAGGCGCTGCTGGCCCGCTGGGATCATCACCCCCGGGTCGACCTGGTGACCACCGACGGATTCCTCTACCCCACGGCGGAACTCACCCGCCGCGGGCTCATGCACCGTAAAGGCTTCCCGGAGAGCTACGACCGCCGCAAACTGCTGCGCTTCGTCACCGAAGTGAAATCGGGCGCCGAAGAAGTATGCGCGCCGGTCTATTCACATATCTCCTACGACATCGTCCCCGGCGAATTCCACTGTGTACACCAGCCGGATATCCTCATCGTCGAAGGGTTGAACGTATTACAGACCGGGCCGCGGCTGATGGTTTCCGATCTGTTCGATTTCTCCATCTACGTGGACGCGCGGATCGAAGATATCGAAACCTGGTACGTACGAAGGTTCCTGAGCCTGCGGGCCACCGGGTTCGCCGATCCCAAGGCTCATTTCCATCACTACGCGCGGTTCACCGACGCCGAGGCGACGGCGGCCGCAAAAGACATCTGGAACTCCACCAACCGCCCGAATCTGGTCGAGAACATCCTGCCTACCCGCCCCCGCGCCACCTTGGTCCTGCGCAAGGACTCCGACCACACGATCAACCGGTTGCGGTTGCGGAAGTTGTGATCGCACGGCGGACTTGCGAGTGAGGGCGATGCCAGGTCGGCAGACCCCGCGACGCCGCAGGCGGCGCCAAGAATTCAGGTCCCGTAGCGGCGGTGGCGGGCGGCGTAGTCGCGGAGGGCGCGGAGGAAGTCGACGCGACGGAACTCGGGCCAGTAGACCTCGGTGAACCAGATCTCGGAGTAGGCGCTCTGCCACAGCAGGAAGCCGGAGAGCCGCTGTTCTCCGGAGGTGCGGATCACCAGATCGGGGTCGGGTTGCCCCGAGGTGTAGAGGTGCTGGCCGATGGCGCCGACCGTTATGGACTGGACCAGGTCCTCGCCGGTTTCGCCGGCCGCTATCTCCTGGCGGACCAGTTGGCGGACGGCGTCGGCGATCTCTTGGCGACCGCCGTAACCGATGGCGACGTTGACGTGGGTACCGGTGCGTTCACGGGTGCGCTCGGTGGCGGTGCGCATGCGCTTGGCGACCAGTTCGGGCAGGCCGTCAAGGGTGCCGACGATACGGACCCGCCAGTTCTGTTCGGGGTCGGCGAGTTCCTCGACGACGTCGGTGATGACTTCGAAGAGAGTTTCCAGTTCCTCCTGGCCGCGGCTGAGGTTCTCGGTGGAGAGCAGGTAGACGGTGACGAGCTCGATTCCTTCGGCTTCGCACCAGCTGACCAGTTCGGCGACTTTGAGGGCGCCGACCCGGTGTCCGTGGGTGATATCGGTGAACCCGTTCTCCCGGGCCCAGCGGCGATTACCGTCGCACACCACCGCTACATGCCGCGGATGCTGTTTGTCCGCAAGCTTCTTGGCCAGACGGGCCTCGTAGATGCGATAGGGAAAGCCCCGCAGCCGACTCGGAAATTCCACGACGCCCAACAGTACGCCTTTCCGGTCGGGGTCCGTAGTTGTGGCGAAAAGCGATGACGGTCACTGCCGCGGCCGAGACAGCCCCCTCTCGGCGGGTGAGGCGGTACAGTGACCACAGGGAAACCTACGCAGACGTAGGTTACCCACGAGTTCAGTATCGGCTCCGTCGGGCCGCGGAGGCATCCGCGGGTCCGCAGCACCGGTAGGCCGTCGCGCTGCCGCCGGAAGCCGGGCCGCGCATACTCGAACCAGGAGGCAATGTGTCCGACCCTTCCCCCGGCAGTCACCCGAACCCCGGCGACCTCGCCGGTGCCGCGGTCGACTCGCAAACCGGCCCCGACAGCGAAGACCCGGTCCCCAACCCGGCCGACTCACTGGTCGCGCTGGTCAAACCGCGGATGCGCGGCTGGATCCACACCTGGGCCACCGGTATCGCCGCGGTGGCCGTGATCGCGCTGGTCGCCACGGCGGCCACGATCTCGGCGACGGCGGTCGTCGCGACCCTGATCTACGGACTCACCATCTGCGCTCTGTTCGGGATCAGCGCCACCTATCACCGCATCACCTGGCAGACCGTCCAGGCCCGGATACGGATGAAACGTGCGGACCACTCGATGATCTTCCTGTTCATCGCGGGCACCTACACACCGTTCGCACTGCTCGCCCTACCCGCTCCGACCGGCCCGATCCTGCTCGCGGTGGTGTGGACGGGCGCACTGGCCGGCGTCGCGCTGAAATTGCTGTGGCCACTCGCCCCGCGGTGGGTGGGAGTGCCGTTGTATCTGCTCCTCGGCTGGGCGGTGGTGCCGGTGGGCGGAGAACTCTATCGCTCGGCCGGCCTGCCCGCGGTCCTGCTGCTGCTCGCCGGCGGGCTGGCCTACAGCATCGGCGCGGTGCTCTACGCCACCCGCTGGCCCAACCCGTGGCCGAGCACCTTCGGCCACCACGAGTTCTTCCACGCCGCCACCGTGGTGGCCGCGCTCTGCCACTACGTGGCGGTCTGGCTGGTACTACTGGATTGAGCGAACACGTTCCCGGACCGCTGACCAGCTGAGTCGATTAGGCTGCTGATTCGTGTCCTTCCATAGCGGCCGCCCGCGCTCCAGCGGCCACCGCGGGTAATTCCGCCGATGGCCTACAGTGTCGGATCCCGGCCGCGGGCCGGGATGGTCACCCGGCTGATGCAGTGGACCGTCCTCGCCCGCTGGGGGCTGGCGTCGGTCGTCATCGCCGCCCACCTCAGCGGTCTCGCGGTCATCGTGACCCAACTGGTGCTCATCGGCTTTCCCGGCCGGGTCGGCACCGATCAGCTGAGCGGGCTCATGCTGGTCACCGTCTACCCGGTCGTCGCGTCGCTGTTGGGGATCGCGCTGGCCGTCCGCGACCGCCTGACCTATTTCGCCTGGCTGGACAGCTCCCGCAAACCGACCCCTGAGGAGGCGCGGCGGATCCTGCACCTGCCGCTCGCCATCACCCTGCGTTCGCTGGTGATGTGGGGGCCCGGGGTGGTGCTTTCGGCGATCCTGCTGGCCGGGCTGACCACCGAGAAGGATCTCACCGTCCTACTCGCGATGTTCATCGTCGGTGGGCTCGAATCGGCCGGCCTGACCTATCTGATCGTGGACCGGGTCATCCGGCCTGTGGTGCCGATCGTGGCCGGCGTACTCGGCGCGACCATGCACTGGAGTTCGTCGGTGTTCGTGCGGGTGGCGCTGGCCTGGGCGGTCTCGGGCGCCATGCCGCTCAGCGCGCTGATCGTAGTACTCGCCGATCCGGCCACCTCCATGGAACACCGGATCCGGACCGGTATCTATCTCGCCGCGATCAGCCTGGTCGTCGGGGTCCTGGCCACCTGGGCGCTGACCCGGGCCGTGGCCACACCCCTGCGGACGCTGCGGATAGCGGTGGACCGGATCACCCGGGGCGATCTGGATGTGCGGGTGTCGGTGGGCAGTGCCAGCGAGATCGGCCGGTTGGAACATTCGGTGAACGAGATGTCGGCGAACCTGCGCGAACGGTCGCGGATGCGGGATGTGTTCGGCAGGCACGTGGGCGAGGAGGTCGCCGAGCGGGCACTCGCGGGAGGTATCGATCTGACCGGTGACGTGCGAGAGGTTTCGGCGCTGTTCGTGGACGTCACCGGATCGGTGGCGATCTCCACCGGACTCCCGCCGCAGGAGTTCGTGGCCAAACTGAACCGGCTCATGGCCACCGTGGTCGCCGCGACCGAGGACAACGACGGACTGGTGAACAAGTTCGAAGGGGACGCGGCGCTGTGCATCTTCGGCGCCCCGATCGCATTGACCGACAACGCGACTCCCGCCCTGCGCGCCGCCCGCCGGATCCGGGACGAGGTGTTGGCGGCGGGCGAACTCGATATCGGTATCGGCGTGGCCCGGGGCCGGGTGTTCGCCGGGGACGTCGGCACCGATACCCGCCGGGAGTACACGGTGATCGGGGACGCGGTGAACGCCGCGGCCCGGCTCACCAGCCGCGCCAAGGAGGTACCGCGGCGCATCCTGGTCTCCCAGAGCGTGGTCGACGCCGCCGAGGCGGGTGAGCGCGCGGAATGGGTGAAGTATGGATCCGTCGCATTGCGCGGTATCGACGCACCGACCCCGTCCTGGACCGATCGCCAAGTCGAAGCGCCACAGCGCTAGCGCGTTGCGTAGCGAGCGACGATCGCGGCGGCTCGGTCGCGCAGGCAGATGCCAGGACTTCCGCGTCGGTGGTGAGCTGCCACAGCGCCCATTCGGCGTGCCGCGTGTCCTGGAAGGTCACCTCCAGCCGTAGCCATCCGTCCGCGCCGGGCTCCTCGTTGCGGACGGCCGCGCGGTGCTCATCAACTCCTCCCGCCGCTCCGGGTTCACCCGCACCAGCACATCGATCCGGTCCCCGCCGGTCCGGAATCGGGTGCTGCGTTCCTGCCAGACCCGGACCGGATCGATCCGGTCCGAGCGCTGGGCCGGTTCGGGAAGTACTTCCGCCGCCGATATCCGCGACAGCCGGTAGGTCCGATCCGCACCGGCTCGCATAGCGAGCAGGTACGCCTGGCCGCGCACGGTGACCAGGCCCGATCGGGTCCACCGTCCGCCACCCCGGGCCGCGGTCGGCGGGCGCCGCGGACGCCGGGTCCCGGCTCGGCCCGCACAACCGGCCGCATAGCACGACGACTTCCCGGCGCGTCCTCGCCGTCCCGATGCCTGGGTCTCCTACCGCGGGGTGGCGGCCGCGGGCCCGGCCAGGGCGGCGCGCAAGGCGTCCGGTGTCGTCACCGGCAGGTCGCAGACCGAGCCCCGGCACACATAGGCCGCCGCGGTGCCGTCGATCGAGGGCCGGTCGGTGAGCAGTGGGACGGTATCCACATCGGCCCGGACGACGACCGCGCCGCCCGGTGCGTGGGCCCGGGCGACCTCCAGCAGCTCGGCATCACCCATCGGCCGATAGCCGGTGGTGGAGATGGCGACCTGCAACGGGCCCTGGAGCGCGGCCTCGGCCACTGTCAGCCACTGGCCGGCCGAGCGCGGCGCTTTCGCCAGCACCACCGCGCCGCGGGCGAGGGTGTGCTCGGCCAGCTCCCGGTAGCGGGCGGCGCGGTCGGGTTCGACCACGGCGGAGGCGGTCAGCAGGGCTTCGGCCAGGACGGACGCCCCGGCCGGGGTGGCGCCGTCGATGGGGTCGCGGGGACGGGCGATCAGGGATTCGGCGTCGTCCGCCGTGTCGAACCAGCTACCGGGCTCGTCCGGGTCGGCGAAATGCGTGATCGCCGAGTCCAGGATGCGGTGGATATCCGGGAGCCAGCCGGCCGATCCCGAATACTGGTGCAGGGCCAGCAGGGCGGTGGCCAGCCAGGCGTAGTCCTCGAGTACGCCTGGCGCGCTACCGGCGACGCCGCCCAGCGAGGCGCGCAGCACCCGGTCCTGCACCACGTGCAGGTCGAGGAGCACTCGTGCGAGGTCGTAGGCGGCGTCGAACCAGTCGCGCCGGTCGAGTGCGCGGGCGGCTTCGCAGAGCGCGGTGATCGCCATCCCATTCCAGGCGGTCACCGCCTTGTCGTCACGGTCGGGCTGGGGGCGGCGCTGGCGGGCGGCGCGCAGCGCGGTACGGGCGCGTTCGAATCGCTCGCCGTCCTCCGGATCGGCGCGACGGGTGAGCACCGAACAGCCCTGCTCGAAATTTCCGGCGGTGGTGACCCCGAAGACCTCCGCGGCCCAGGCA
Organism: Nocardia grenadensis; assembly: GCF_050942415.1. Taxonomy (NCBI): domain Bacteria; kingdom Bacillati; phylum Actinomycetota; class Actinomycetes; order Mycobacteriales; family Nocardiaceae; genus Nocardia; species Nocardia grenadensis. Next base: position 5,431,942 of record NZ_CP192054.1, read on the forward strand.
CCGTCGACGGGCCCCAGTTCGCCGACCAGCTCGGCGGGGTCCCAGACATAGGTCGCGCCCTCGACACCGGGTTTGCCCGCTTCGACGTGGGTGTCGGCGTCCAGCGCCGAGGCCAGACCGTGCGCGGTGGACAGATCGTCCAGCAGGAACTGCGCGATCTCTTCGGTGATCCGGCGCGGCAGCGGATCCGCGGGACTCCGGCGGGCCAGATGCGCGTAGAACCTCAGCAGCTGCGCGTTGTCGTAGAGCATCTTCTCGAAATGCGGGATCACCCAGGCCGCGTCCACCGAATAGCGGGCGAAACCGCCGCGCAGCTGGTCGTAGATACCGCCGCGGGCCATGGCTTCCGCGGTACGGTCCACCACGGCCCGGACCGCCGGGTCGCCGGTGCGTTCCCAACTGCGCAGCAGGCCCTCCAGCAGTGCGGCGGGCGGGAACTTCGGCGCGCCGCCGAAGCCGCCGTGCGCCTCGTCGAAATCGCGGAGCACCGCGGCCACGGCGTGGTCGAGCAGTTCGGCGGTGACGGTGAGCTCGGATTTCGGGATCCCGCCCGCCTGCTCGCGCAGGGCCGCGGCCACCTGCTCGGACGCCGTGTCGACATCGGCGCGGCGATTACGCCAGGTATCGGTGATCGCGGTGAGCAACTGGGTGAACGACGGCATACCGCCGCGCGGCGCCTTCGGGTAGTAGGTGCCGCAGTAGAACGGCTCCCCCGCCGGGGTGAGGAAACAGGTCATCGGCCAGCCGCCCTGACCGGTCATCGCGACCGTGGCGTTCATGTACACCGCGTCCAGATCCGGGCGTTCCTCCCGGTCCACCTTGATACACACGAACTCGGCGTTCATCTGCGCGGCGGTGGTCTCGTCCGCGAACGATTCGTAGGCCATCACATGACACCAGTGGCAGGACGCGTACCCGATGGACAGCAGGATCGGCACGTCACGCGCGACTGCCTCCGCCAGAGCCTCGGCATCCCACTGCCGCCAGTCGACTGGATTGTCCGCATGCTGACGCAGATAAGGTGATGTCGCACCAGCCAATTGGTTCACGATGCCAGCCTCCCAAATCCGGTGCGCGCACCACACGAGCTACCCGGTCCGCACGACCGGCCATATGTCTCGGCCCGAACAGCACAACCGCCGATCGGCTCTCACCGCCAGACTAGTGGCCCGCGCGCGAGGGCCGGCGGCCCGCGACAGGTACGCATCGCCGGGCCGAAGACATCGCCATGCGCTTCCCCGGTGGGGCCGCGGTGACCATCGCGACGCAGGCGCCGCGTAGCGAGTGACGTCGGGCAGCGGTTACCCGCTCGATGAGCGATACGGGTGCAACAGTGTCCGCGAATGCCGTTGCACCCGTACCGAGCCACTGCGTCCGGACCGCCAATGGCGATTCGGACGTCGCTACGCGACCGGTGCCCCCGTGTTGTCGCGCCGGGCCCGCAGCAGCTGGGGCCGATGTTTGCCGTCTTTGAACCAGTGATGCGAGCCGGGTTTGCGCGCTTCGGTGGCCAGATGTTTGATACCTGCCTCGCAGGCGAATTCCTTGAGCTTCTTGCCCGCGAACCCGCTGAAGTACAACCGCGTGGCGGTCTCATCCTTGTGGCCGAGCTGGTAGATCCCGGCGTCCCGGCCGAAGCTGAGGCACATGGCCGGGAACGCCAGGTCGATCGGGGTGGGCTGTTCACCCGCGATGCGACGCAGCAATGTGTCGGCGGCGTGCGCTCCCAAGCAGTACGCGGTGTAGGCGCTCATCCGGAACGGCAGGTCCGACGGCGCCGACGAATCACCCGCCGCGACAATACGCGCGTCGTCGACACTGGTCAGCGTTTCGTCGGTGAGCAGTCGCCCGGCGGCATCGGTGCGCAACCCGCTCCGAGCGGCCAGGTCGGGGACGTCGAAGCCGGCTGTCCAGATCGTGACCGCACTCGCCGGCGTTCGGCCGTCGCCGAGTTCGACGGCGTCCCGGGCCACCGCCGTGACCGCCGCATCGGATCCTTCGATGACTGTCGCTCCCAGCCCGGCGAAATACTTCCGAGCCGTGCGCCGGGCCTTCGGATGCAGGTACGGGCCGAGTGCCCCGCCACAGATCAGGGTGACGTTTCGGCCCTGCTCGGCCAGTTCCGCGGCGGTTTCGATACCGGTCGGGCCGCCTCCGATCACTGTTACCGGCGCGGTCATGGCGGTATCGAAGAGCACCGTCCGTAGCCGCTGCGCCGCCTCCAGTGTCGCCACCGGGTAGGCGAACTCGGCGGCGCCCGGCACCCGGTGCCCGGCGGTACCGCTGCCCACCGCGTAGATCAGGTAATCGTAGGCGATCGTGCCGCCCTCGCCCGTTGTCACCTTACGACCGGCCGCATCGATCCGCGTGACGCTGTCGACCACCAGCCGGACGCGCTCGGCCAGGACGTCCTTGTAGTCGACGACCGCATCGTGGGTCCCGCCCACCAGTTGGTGCAGGCGCAGCCGCGGGACGAAGACCGAGCGCGGATTGATCACGGTCACCGTCACGTCATCACGCTGCGTCAAACGGTTGGCTGCCATCACGCCGGCGTATCCGCCGCCGACCACGACCACATCGGTGTTCTTGCTCATGGGGGTCTCCTTCGTCCGAGGGGCTCGTGAACTAGACAAAGGAGAGCCGGGATTCCTGACGCCGAGTGATGCAGATCACTCGGCGTGAGTCCGGAGGCGGGCCCCACCGCCCTGCCGGGCCCCGTGCCCACGCGGACTTCTACGGTGGAGCCGTGATCAGAACCGCCGCCCTGGCCCATATTCGCGACCGTCGCCTGATCCAGACCCGTTCGACCGGGAAGACCGTCTTCTACATGGCCGGCGGCAAGATCGATTCGGGGGAGAGCCCGCTACAGGCGCTGCACCGGGAGGTCCGCGAGGAACTCGGCGTCGGCGTCACCGAGGTGAGCGAACTCGGCGTCTTCAAGGCCGACGCCTTTGGGCACACCGCCGGGACCCGGCTGCACATGACCTGTTTCCTCGCCGAGGTAACCGCCGAACCCAGCCCGCTCGGCGAGATCGCCGAATTCCGCTACTTCACCGGCGCCGAGTACGCGGCCATGCCCGAGGTGGCGCCCGGTTCGCTACTTGTCTTCGAGCATCTGCACCGGCTGGACCTGATCGACTGGTAGCCGCACGACCACCCGGTCGCGGTCACCGGCGCGACATCGAGCCACCACGGTTCGCCCCCGGTGGTACCCGGGCGGGCACGGCTCCTACGTGTCGTGCCGACCACTCACGGTCGCCTTACGTCACACCGGACGGTCGCGGTCCTCGGCGCCACCGTTCGGGGCCGATTCGGCCCGCCGCGGCACCCCGGGTTCAGTGCCCTCGTCGGCTGCCTGGTCCGGTTCCGGATGTTCGGGTTCGAAGGTCTCCGGCAGGTTCTTCAGATGTTTGTTCATCGACCGGACCAGCAGGAACGTACCCGCCAGCAGGATCAGCACGATCGCCAGCCCGAGCGGGGACGCCTTACCGAATTCCGGGCCGGTCGGCGTACCGGGCGTCTGCGCGAGCAGCGCGGTCGCCGTCACCGGGAAAGCCGCGGCCCACATCAGCGGTACTCGGCGGTGATTCCGGCGAACAGGTCGGTCTCCGGGATATCGGTGCTGACCCGGGTACGCGCCAGTTCGAACTCCTCGGTCGGCCACAGCCGCTGCTGCATCTCCAGCGGAATGGCGAAGAACGCGCCGTTCGGATCGACCTGGGTGGCGTGGGCGCGCAACGCGTCGTCGCGGCGCGGGAAGTACTTACCGCATTCGACCTGGGTGGTGACCCGGGCCATGATGTCGCCGCGTTCCACCGCGTATTTGCGGGACCGGTCCAGCCATTCCTGCAGCGGGAACGGTTCGCCCAGCTTCTCGTATTCCTCGGCGAACACTTCCATTCGCCGGATCGTGAATCCGTGGTCGTAGTACAGCTTCAGCGGGGTCCACGGTTCGCCCGCGTCGGGGAACCGCTCCGGATCACCGGCGGCCTCGAACGCGGCGACCGATACCTCGTGGCATCGGATATGGTCCGGGTGCGGGTAGCCACCCATCTCGTCGTAAGTGGTCATGACGTGCGGTTTGAACTCGCGGACCACCCGGACCAACGCCTCGGTGGCCTCTTCGAGCGGGACCAGCGCGAAGGAACCCTCCGGCACGGGCGGCAGCGGGTCGCCCTCGGGCAGCCCCGAGTCGATGAAACCGAGCCAGGTCTGCCGGACACCCAGTGCGGCGGCCGCGGCCGCCATCTCCTCGCGCCGGATCTCGTCCATTCGCTCCAGCACCCCGGGTGTGTCCATGGCCGGATTGAGGATGCTGCCGCGTTCCCCGCCGGTCAGGGTCACGACGAGGACATCATGTCCCTCGTCGGCGTAGCGTGCGGTGGTCGCACCGCCTTTGCTGGATTCGTCGTCGGGGTGGGCGTGCACCGCCATGAGGCGAAGGCCACTCACTTCTCGTTCACCGTCGCTCTCGGTCGCGGGTGTTCGGACTTCGTTACCTATAGTTCCATCTGGACCGATTCTGTTCCGACCTACCCCCCGGGAGCACGAAATCATGACCGATCCCACGCCGGAACCCGGCCGCCCGGACTCCCCCGCCGCGGCCGCGGCGGCTTCGCCGGATGCCGCCGATTCCGCGCGGGACCGCAATGCCGACCGGTACGGCCGGCGCACCGCGCGGCCGAAGCGCCGCCTGATCGGCGTGGTGCTCACGGCCGTGATGCTGCTCGCCGGAATCGGGGTCGCCTATCTGGGGTGGACGAAATTCGGCCCGAAGGACATCGAATCCGAGGAACTCGGCTACACCGTGCTCGACGATTCGTCGGTTCAGGTGCAGATCCGGCTCACCCGGGACGATCCGTCGAAACCGGTGGTATGCCTGGTGCGGGCCATGTCCCGCGACCTCACCGAGGTGGGCCGGCGCGAGGTGCTGGTCCAGCCGACGGCGGGCGATAAGACGGTGCGGGTGTCCACGGTGGTGGAGGCGTCCGAACGGCCGGCGTCCGCGGCGATCTACACCTGCACCGACAAGGTGCCGGGCTACTTGAGAACCGAGTGAGTGCGGGTTAGAAACCGGCGCACGTGGGTATCGCCTGGGTGCCGTAGGTAGGCCGAGCAAAGATGACCCGCTGGTAAAAAGTCGTCCGACCTGCATCTTTGTGACTCATGCTAAAATGGCCTCACACACGGTTCCGGGGCACGGAGCCGTGTTTGCTGCATTGGCGGCCAGCGCGGTCGATACCGGGGAGGGTCCCGGAGGTCGGACTGTCGGGGTTCTTCGAACTTCCCGCAGATCGCGATAGCCGTCTGCTGAAGCATGTCTGCCTGCGGGTGGGCCGTGCCGCAGTGATCAGGAATCCCGGCCTGCCGGGGACAACTACTAGGGAGTGATCGAGATGACTGAGACCCAAGTGACCTGGCTGACCCCGGAGTCGCACGACAGGCTCAAGAGCGAACTCGACGCGCTCATCGCCAATCGTCCGGTCATCGCCGCCGAGATCAACGAGCGCCGCGAAGAAGGCGACCTCAAGGAGAACGGCGGCTACCACGCGGCGCGCGAGGAACAGGGCCAGCAGGAGGCTCGGATCCGGCAGCTGCAGGAACTGCTGAACAATGCCAAGGTCGGCGTGGCGCCCACCAAGTCCGGTGTCGCGCTGCCCGGGTCCGTGGTGAAGGTCTACTACGACGGTGACGAGTCCGATACCGAGACCTTCCTCATCGCGACCCGCGAAGAGGGCCTGGGCAACCCCGACCTGGAGACCTACTCGCCCAGTTCCCCGCTCGGCGGGGCGCTGATCGACGCGAAGGTCGGCGAGACCCGCGAATACACCCTGCCCAACGGCAACCTCATGAAGGTGACGCTGGTCAGCGCCGAGCCCTACCACAGCTGAGACCACCGGTCCGGTCGCGGCGCACTCCGCCGATACCGGACCGTATGACGACGCGAGCGGCCGCATCCGTTTTCCCGGATACGGCCGCTCGTTCATGTCCTGCCTGTCTCCCGAATTCTCGGTGGTGCCCCGGCGGGGTCAGCTCAGGGCTTGCTCGAGGTCGGCCAGCAGATCGCTGATGTCCTCGATGCCCACTGACAGCCTTACCAGATCACCGGGCACTTCCAAAAGCGACCCTGCTGTAGAGGCATGGGTCATGGCCGCGGGATGTTCGATCAGCGACTCGATTCCGCCCAGTGATTCGGCGAGTGTGAACACTTTCGTCCGCGAGCACAGATCGCGGGCGGCGTCGGGGCCACCGGCCAGCCGCACCGAGATCATTCCGCCGAACCGCCGCATCTGCTTGTCGGCGACGGCGTGGCCGGGGTGTTCGGGCAGCCCCGGGTAGATCACATGGCTGATCGCGGGATTCCGGGACAGGAACTCGGCCAGGGTCTCGGCGTTGTCGCAGTGCCGGTCCATCCGCAGGGCGAGCGTTTTGGTGCCGCGCATCGTGAGGTAGGCGTCGAAGGGGCCGGGTACCGCGCCGGCGCCGTTCTGCAGGAAGGCGAAGGCCGAGTCGAGCTGGGCGTCGTCGGTGATGAGCGCGCCACCGATGACATCGGAGTGCCCGCCGAGGTACTTCGTCGTCGAATGCACCACGACATCGGCACCGAGCAGCAGCGGCTGCTGTAGGTACGGAGTGGCGAAGGTGTTGTCGACGACCAGTTTGGCGCCCGAGGTATGCGCGATATCGGCCAGCGCCGGGATATCGCCGATATTGAGCAGCGGGTTGGTGGGCGATTCCACCCAGATGAGTTTCGTGTTCGGGCGAATCGCGGCGCGCATCGCGTCGATATCGGTGACCGCGGCCGGGGAATGCTCGATGCCCCATTCGGTGAACACCTTGTCGATCAGCCGGAAGGTGCCGCCGTAGGCGTCGTCGGGAATGACGATATGGTCGCCCGGCCGCAACATCGCGCGCAGCGCACAGTCGGTGGCGGCCATCCCCGAGGCGAATGCCCGGCCGTAGCGGCCGACTTCGAGGGACGCCAGATTGGCCTCCAGCACCGTCCGGGTGGGGTTGCCGGTGCGGGCGTATTCATAGCCGTCCCGCAGTCCACCCACCCCGTCCTGGGCGAAGGTGGAACTGGCATAGATGGGCACATTGACCGCACCGGTCCGGGGGTCGGGATCGTAACCGGCGTGCACAGCCCTGGTGGTGAATCCCAGTTCGCTCATACCCCCACCCTAGAGGTCGGACGCGCCGTGACCGCACGCCGGGCGGCCTTCCTGTGAGCAGGCTCGCGCCTGGTCCGAGACGTCCGCGCGCCGGTCGCCGACGATTACCCTGAGACCATGCTGACCGTCGCCGAACTGTTCGCCACAGATTCACTGCTGACCGGGGAGGAACGGGAGATCCGGGATACCGTCGCGGCCTTCACCGATCGGCATATCCGGCCGCATATCGCGAAGTGGTTCGAGGCCGGGGAATTCCCGGTGCGCGATATCGCGCCGGAACTCGGGAAACTGGGCGTACTCGGGATGCATCTGGAGGGTTACGGCTGTGCCGGCCTGCCGGCCACCGCGTACGGGCTGGCCTGCCAGGAATTGGAGGCCGCCGACTCCGGACTCCGGTCGCTGGTGTCGGTCCAGGGATCGCTGGCGATGACGGCCCTGCACAAATACGGTTCCGAGGAGCAGAAGCAGCAGTGGCTACCGGATATGGCGGCCGGACACACGATCGGCTGCTTCGGTCTCACCGAACCGGATTTCGGCTCCGACCCGGGCGGAATGCGCACGCGGGCCCGCCGCGACGGCGGCGACTGGGTGCTCGACGGATCGAAGATGTGGATCACCAACGGGTCGGTGGCCGATATCGCCGTGGTGTGGGCTCAGGTCGACACGGGTGGGAAGAATGTCGTGCACGGATTCCTGGTGCCCGCGGGTACGCCCGGGTTCACGGCCCGGGAAATGCGGGGGAAGCTCTCCCTACGTGCCTCGGTCACGGCCGAACTCGATTTCGACGAGGTGCGGCTGCCGGCCGATGCGATACTGCCGGGCGCGTCCGGCCTGTCGGGCCCGCTGTCCTGCCTCGGTGAGGCACGATTCGGCATCATCTTCGGCGCACTGGGTGCCGCGCGCGACTGTTTGAATGCGACCGTCGAATATTCGCGCACCCGGGAGGTTTTCGCGAAACAGCTGGCCGCCTATCAACTCACTCAGGCGAAATTGGCGGATATGGCACTGGAATTGGGCAAGGGCCAGCTACTGGCACTGCACCTGGGCCGGCTGAAAGATCGCGGCGAACTGACCCCGGAGCAGGTGAGCGCGGGCAAATTGAACAGCACCCGCGAGGCGCTCGCGATCGCCCGTGAGTGCCGCACCATCTTGGGCGCCAACGGCATCACCCTGGACTATCCGGTGTTGCGGCACGCGAACAACCTCGAATCGGTCCTCACCTACGAGGGCACCGCGGAGGTCCACCAGCTGGTGCTCGGCAAGGCGCTCACCGACGCATCGGCTTTCCGCTGACCTCACGAGTGGTCGGGTACCACGTGCCATTTCGCGCGCAGCCATATTCCGCGATCGACACCGAACCGGCCGGACGACCGGTTCGGCGCCGAGACCGAGTCGCAGCAGGGCTACCACCTGCATAAATGCGCGATATATCACAATTCGATAAATGACGGCGAGTTGTTACCATCGGGTTATGTTCGCCCTGGGTCCCCGTGTGTTCGAGATCTCCGCCCGCCGCTATCTGGAGGGTGTCCACCGGACCCACGGGGCGCCGGCTTTCGCGGCGGCCGCCGCGCTACCGGGACTGTCCGCGCAACTGGATCAGCACGCCGCCGCCGTCCGCGACATTCTGGACCTCGGGATCGATACGGCCGGGCAGGTCTCCCCGATCGTCCTGGTGGTCGGCTACATGCGCGGACTGCTGGAGGACCGGACCACGCCGCTCACCGAACCCGCCGACTGGGCTACCGCCGAATGGGTGCACCTGCGGCTGGCCGGAGCCTGCCTGCAGGCCGGACACTCGGCCGGATGAACGGCTTCCGCCGTGCACCGGAGCTCCGGTGCACGGCGGAAGAGAGCCGGAAAAGCGGCGCTCAGCGCAGGTGGCGCGGTTCGCCACCGCCGTAGGGCGACCGACCCCCCTCGTCGTACCCGCCATAGGGCTGCTGACCGCCGCCTCCGTAAGCCCCTTGGCCGCCGCCGTAAGGTGCCTGGCCGCCGCGGTAGGGATTGCCGTACTGCCGGTACTCGCCGCCGGACATCCGCTGCCCGTAGCCGGGCTCGTCCGGTTCCTGCCGGACACCGCCACCGTGCGCGGGCTGCGGTTCGTCCCACCGCTCCGGGTCGCGTCCGGCGGTCGTGGTTCCGCGACCCGCCTGCTGGGCACCCATCCGCTCCCGCTCCCGCGAGGCGTCCTCCCGGCCACGCTGATAGGCCTCGGCGTGACCGCGCACGGACGGCATCTCCTCTTCGAGCCCGCTCAGCCAGCCCTCCCAGCGCTGCTGCATCGGCCGCACCAGACCACCGCCGACACCGACGACGAGGATGCCGCCCAGGGTGGCGAGAACCGCGATCAGCACCGGTGTGGTGACCGTGGTGGCCACCCCGATCTGGTTCAGGGCGGCGACGATACCGATACCCCAGACGAACACCGCCGCGATCCGGCCGATCATCGGCCCGTAACTCAACCCGCCCAGCGCGTTGCGCACCAGATCGCTCACCGCGTGCGCGATGGCGCCCGCGACCACCACGATCAGAATGGCCACCGCCGCGCGGGGCAGCCAGGCGACGATCCCGTTGATCAGGTTGCTGACCGGGTTGGGTCCGAAGACCCCGAAACCCATCTGCAGGGCGATCAGCAGAATCGCGTAGAAGGCCAGCCTCCCGAGGAGATCCGAGGCGTCGTACTTACTCCGCGCCAGCATCCGCTGGATTCCGCCCCGCTCGACGAGCCGATCGAAACCGACCCGCTCGAGCACTTTGTCGACGATCTTCTCGACCACCTTGGCGATGATCCAGCCGACGACCAGGATGACCAGGAAGCCGATGAGCTTGGGTACGAATGTCGCGATCGAACTCCACGCGTCAGAGAAACCCTGCTGGAAATCGATTGCCAAACTTGAGGTTTGCACAAGCCCTTCCCTTCGCTCTCCGATCGGACGCGGCGTTTGCCACGAACGGCACTACGCCACGTTATACCCCGGTAGAGCAGGTTGAACCTGTGATTGCGGAATAATTGCCAACGCGTCACGCGATTGCCAGCGCGTCACGCGATCGCTAATGCACCACACGATCGGTGCTGACGAAGCCGAGTAGATCGTGGCGGGTGATCACGCCGACCGGTTTGCCGTCCTCGACCACCATCAGCGCATCGGTATCCGAGAGCGCCTTGGTGGCCGCGGAGATCGGCTCACCCGACCCGATCAACGGGAACGACGGACTCATGTGCTGGGCCACCGAATCGGTGAGGTTCGCACGACCGGTGAACACCGCCGAGAGCAGATCCCGTTCGGACACGCTGCCGGCCACCTCGCCGGCCATCACCGGCGGTTCCGCGCCGACGACCGGCATCTGCGACACGCCGTACTCCCGCAGGATCTCGATGGCGTCGCGCAGGGTTTCCGAGGGATGGGTGTGCACCAGATCCGGCAGTTCGCCGGACTTACCGCGCAGCACATCGCCGACCAGCGTTTCCGCGGTCGACCCGTCGAGCGGGGTGCGCAGGAACCCGTAGGAGCTCATCCAACGGTCGTTGAAGATCTTGGAAAGGTAGCCGCGCCCGCCGTCCGGGAGCAGCACCACCACGACTGCGTCCGGGTCGCGCCGGGCCACCTCGAGCGCCGCCACCACGGCCATCCCGCACGAACCACCGACCAGCAGCCCCTCCTCCCGGGCCAGGCGCCGGGTCATATCGAAGGAATCCGCGTCGGAGACGGCGATGATCTCGTCCGGGATCGCCGGGTCGTAGGCCGAGGGCCAGAAATCCTCGCCGACCCCTTCGACCAGATACGGACGCCCGGTACCGCCGGAATACACCGACCCCTCCGGATCGGCGCCGATGACCTTCACCTTGCCGCCCGATACTTCCTTGAGGTAGCGGCCGACACCGGTGATGGTGCCGCCGGTGCCGACACCGGCGACGAAATGGGTGACCGTGCCCTCGGTATCGCGCCAGATCTCCGGCCCGGTGGTCTCGTAATGGCTGTCCGGGCCGCCGGGATTGGAGTACTGGTTCGGTTTCCAGGCGCCCTCGATCTCCTCGACCAGGCGGTCGGAGACGCTGTAGTAGCTGTCGGGGTGCTCCGGCGGCACGGCGGTCGGGCAGACCACCACTTCGGCACCGTAGGCACGCAGCACATTGCGCTTGTCCTCGCTGACCTTGTCCGGGCAGACGAAGACACAGTGGTAGCCGCGCTGCTGGGCCACCAGCGCCAGGCCGACGCCGGTATTGCCCGAAGTCGGTTCGACGATGGTCCCGCCGGGACGCAGCTGCCCGGACTTCTCCGCAGCCTCGATCATCTTCACCGCGATCCGGTCCTTGGAGCTGCCACCCGGGTTCAGGTACTCGATCTTGGCGGCCACCAGCCCGGCACCCGAGGGCACCACCGAGTTCAACCGGACCAGCGGGGTGTTGCCGATGAGGTCCACGACATGATCCGCAATGCGCATACCCCCATCGTTGCAGAGACGTTGCCGGGGGGCTCCGTGTGGTCCGCCACCCACCGCGTAAATCCGACGGCGTAGCCATCGAGGCTCTAGGATCTGGGAGCTATGAGGCTGCCGAAGCTCGCACGTGCCACCGTGCTCCTGGCCGGGTCCGCCTTCGCGCTGGCGGCCGCGTCCGGGGCCACGGCAGGTGCCGCCATCATCGCGTTTCCCGACGTCCCGACGCTGACCTACGGCGGACTGTGCGGGACGAGCATCCGCACCTGGGCCGATACGAGCCCCCAGTGGCCGGGCCGCGCGGTACTGAACGTCCGGGCCAACCCGGTCGCCGGCATCGGGCCGGGCGCGTACCCGCTGGCGCCACTGTGTGAGGTACTGACCACGGTGACCTGGCGCAACCTCGACACCGGGGCCACCGGCACCTACGTCAACAATGTGGTGACCGGCATCTACGGCAGCATCCAGTACTCGCTGTTCCAGGACACCGGCCCCGGCCGGGTGGAGGTCGTGGTGACCACGAACCACGCGAGCATCCCGGCCTACGGCAGTTTCGTCGTCCCGGCCTGAATACCGCGCGCGACCGGTCCCGGTGCGCACGGTCGCACGAGATCATTCCCGCTCGTAAAATCCCGGCATATGAGCGAAACTCGGGTCGCATGGCGGACGGCCGCGGTGGCCGGCGCCGCCACGGTTCTGGTCGGCTCCGGGGCGGGTACCGCGTCCTGGGCGGCCTACCGGCTGCTCACCACCCAGGCGGGCACGGCACGCGGCATGATCGGCCGCGACACCTCCAAACCCCCGGAGGCCGACGGCATCTACTCACCGCTGGGGTACGAGCGCTGGCGCGCAGGTGAGCACGCCGACCTGCACCTGATGATCTTCGGCGACTCCACCGCCGCCGGTCTGGGCTGCCACAGCGCCGCCGAGGTGCCCGGGGCCCGCATCGCGCACGGACTGGCCGATGCCACCGGGCAGCGCATCCGGTTGAGCACCAAGGCGATCTCCGGCGCCACTTCCAAGGGGTTGGCCGGGCAGGTGGACGGCGCGGCCCGGAGCTGCCCGAGTTGATGAGAGCGCTCGCTGAACGGGATACGGCCGCGGCGGATATTTCCTAGTAGCCGGGCGCGACGTAGATTCGAGGGGATCGTACCCGCGAGTAGTGTCCGGCCCGGCCGTGCACACTCCCCGACAAAGGAGTCCTCATGCCAGAGGCCGTCATCGTTTCCGTTGCTCGATCCCCCATCGGCCGGGCCAACAAGGGGTCGCTGGTGAGCATGCGGCCCGACGACCTGGCCGCGCAGATGGTGCGCGCCGCGCTGGACAAGGTCCCCGCCCTGTCGCCTGCCGATATCGACGATCTGATGCTCGGCTGCGGCCAGCCCGCCGGCGAATCCGGGTTCAATATGGCCAAGGTCGTCGCCACCCAGCTGGGCTACGACTACATGCCCGGTACCACGGTGAACCGCTACTGTTCCTCCTCGCTGCAGACCACCCGGATGGCGTTCCACGCCATCAAGGCCGGCGAGGGCCACGCGTTCATCTCCGCCGGTGTGGAAACCGTGTCCCGGTTCCCGAAGGGCACCGCCGACGGCTGGCCCGACACCCATAACCCGCAGTTCGGCACCGCCGAGGAACGCACCGCCACCGCCGCGCAGGGCGGAGTGAGCTGGCGTGACCCGCGCGAGGACGACAATATCCCCGATATCTACATCGCCATGGGCCAGACCGCGGAGAACGTCGCCTCGTTCACCGGGATCTCCCGGGAAGACCAGGACCACTGGGGCGTGCGGTCGCAGAACCGGGCCGAAGAGGCCATCGAGTCCGGTTTCTTCGAACGCGAGATCACCCCGGTGACCCTGCCCGACGGCACCGTCGTCTCCACCGACGACGGCCCCCGCGCCGGCACCACCTACGAGAAGATCTCTCAGCTCAAGCCGGTCTTCCGCCCGGACGGCACGGTCACCGCAGGTAATGCCTGCCCGCTCAACGACGGCGCCGCTGCCCTGGTCGTCATGAGCGACACCAAGGCAAAGGAACTGGGCCTGACCCCGCTGGCCCGGATCGTGTCCACCGGTGTCTCCGGCCTCTCCCCCGAGATCATGGGCCTGGGCCCGATCGAAGCGGTACGCAAGGCGCTGAAGCTGGCCGACAAGACCATCGGCGATATCGATCTCTACGAGATCAACGAGGCGTTCGCGGTGCAGGTCCTCGGGTCGGCCCGGGAACTGGGTATGGACCTGGACAAACTGAACGTCTCCGGCGGCGCCATCGCGCTGGGCCACCCGTTCGGTATGACCGGGGCCCGCATCACCGCCACCCTCATCAACAACCTCCAGACCCACGACAAGCAATTCGGTCTGGAGACCATGTGTGTCGGCGGCGGCCAGGGCATGGCGATGATCATCGAACGCCTGAGCTGATTGCTTCCGGGGCGAGGGCGCGGAATCGTACGGTCCAGGCTCCGTCTCGCAAGTGCCGGCAACCGGGGATCGCCGCTGTGCGGCGATCCCCGGAATCTGCCACTCTCATACTGTCTAGCTCACGGTGTACTCGGCGCTGCAATCACCGTTGGTGTAGTTCTGATCCGATCCGTGATTGCTGGCATGAAGAGTAAAGGCGATACGTCCGGGCTCGGTCTGCACACCGGGGATCGACAGCACATTGTCGGGACCTTGGACCCGGGCGATCACCTCACCATGCCCGCTTCGGCCGGTGTCGAGGTTGGCCCAGATCACCCAGAACTTCTGCTCGTAGTCCACGTCGGATTGGGCATCGGTGAGCATGGTGAGGTCGACCGTGCCCGGTCCGGCCGCCGCGGCGAAGGTCGCGCTGGAGGCCGTGACACCGAAATCGTCCGGAGTCGGATAGGTGATCTTGCACAGTGCATCGCCCGGATCGCCCGGATCAGCAGATACAGCGGGGGCCCCGCCGGCAGCCAGGAACACGGCGGCGAGGCCGAGCACGGTCGAGAAAGTTCGTGTTGTCACAGTCCGTCCTTCGTATGCGTTCCAGAGAGCAATAGCCGAACTCCGCACCGGGTAGGTCGGCGAATCCCATTTCCCAGTGGGGTATAGGCCGGCGCGTCGGCGCGTGTACGTGGCGCGGAAGAACTGTATCCACTCGATCCGGCACGCAATCCCCACATCTGGTGAGCCACCGGGCCCGCCGGCCAGGGGCCGGCCCGTCACACCAGGTACGCGGCCAGGCGTTCGGCGGGGACGAGGAACTCGGTCGCGCGCACTACTTCTCGCCCCGCCGTCGAACCATCTCGGTGATCCAAACGGGTGCGAACGGGGAGGTGCAGCCCGGGGCCGTCGGGTAGTCCTCGAGCACCTTCAGCCGCTCACCGATCTCGATCGCCCGGGCGCGGTATTCGGAGTGCTCGATCCCGATCCGGGCCAGGCAGGTGTTCATCGCCCATTGCAGAGGCTCCGGAGCGTCTTTCATCCTCGCTTCGATGATGTCGAGCAGTCCGGGCAGGTCGAGACCGGCGGGCTTCTTGACCACTCGGTCGGCGGTCAATTCCCATCCGGCACCGGCCACCTCGGGGTCGGGATCGTCGAACCAGGTCACGCGGAGTTCTTCGGCGTGCGGGTTCTTCTTCACCACATAGTTCACGAGCCAGTCGTGCACTTTGGGGGCCCGCGCGTCCCGCAGCATGGCGTCCAACTCGTCGCGTGCGAAGGCTTTCGGGCGGCAGATCAGCAGCGCCAGCAGACGCGCCGAGGTGTCACCGGACTCCCACAGTTCGCGCGCGAGGTCCTGCTGGGTTTTCAGCCGTTTCGCGACCGCACGCAACCGGGTGAGGTTCACGTCGTGATCGTCGCCGTGCTTCTCGTTCACCGCGCGGATCTTCGGGTCCGCGAGGTCGGCCAGCTCGGCCAGCACCTCGGCCACGGTCGTCTCGGTCGGCTTCGTCGGGGCCACCTCGGTCTCCTGCCTGTCGGGTGCGGGATACAAGAAGCCTAGGGCCGGAGGAGCCCGGTTCCTCGTCTTACGGCTCAGGGTCGCCACACCGAAATCGGCACGCACTGCACCGGAAACCATCCGGTACAACGGTTATGCCCGGCAGATGCTGCACACGCTGATGGCGAACCCACCGTCGGGTATGCGCGCAGACGTGAAGGATCTGTGCGAACGGGTTGGGGTTGCCCCGGCCGCGTGAGAACGACCGGCGCCGGACATCCGCGTGGACGGTGGATGAATTCGGTGCACCCGGAGGAATCGATCGAGATCCTGCGCGAAGGGATGGCCGGCTACAAGATGATGGCCCAGACGGTTTTCCTCGCCCGGGAGTTACCGGACGCCGCCACCTGCACCGACCTCACGCCCGGCGAATCCTGAGTGGGTTCCGGAACCAACGTCGGCCCTGACCGCCGTACCCGCGCGATCTCGGGACTCCGCGCCTCCGATGTGGTGCCGTATGTTCGGTCGGGATATGACCACTCTTCTGCTGGCGATGGCGGGGCTGGCGTTCCTGGACTCTCTCGACGTGTTGCTGATCGGAGTAACCACCGCCGTCATCATCGACAGCCGGCTCGCCCGGCGCTCCCCACTACCGGGTGGACTGGCCTTCCTCGGCGGTGTGTTCGTTCTCACCACCACCTTCGGTCTGGCCACGGTCCTGGGACTGAACTGGCTCACCGAACTCCTCGACTTCCGGCTCACCCCCCACCCTGCGCTTCTGGGGTGAACTCGCCGCCGGCACTGTGCTGCTCGCCCTGGCCTGTGTGCGCACCACCGGCACAGCCGACCCACCGGCGTGGACGGTCACGCTGCGCCGGCGTCCGGCAATGCTCGCGCTGGCCGGAATGGCGATCGGTTTCGCCCAGGCCCCGACCGCCATTCCCTATCTGACCGCGCTGGCGATGCTGTCCTCGCACCGGCCGCCCCCCTCGGGCTGGCCGGTCATCGTGCTCGTCTACTGCGCGCTGGCCCTGCTTCCACCCCTGCTGGTGCTCGCGCTGGCCTTGCGGCGCACGCCGCGGGCCCAGCGGATCTACCGGTGGGTGGTACGTGTGCTGGCCCGATTCGGCCCCGTCACCGTCCGGGTCCTGTTCGCCGCGCTCGGCGCCGCACTGATCGTCTACGCCCTCGTGTACGCCAGGGCGGAACTGCCGCACTGAGTTCGGCGCATCGCGCGGGCGTACGCCGATCACGAGGTCCCGCAGGGATACGACCGCTCCGGGATGGCGCCGCCGGATCCGCGCGATCGCCGCTTCGCTCTTGCGCCGGTTGCGGACGGGCGTGACGACCTCGGCTCCGGCAGCGGCGGCCAGCGGATCGTCCCGGGCCGGCTCCGGTCGAGTCACCGCCGGGAACCGGCGGGTGCGCAGTGTCCATCGGCAGCTCGGTTTCGTGTTCTGTACAGAAACCGCAGCAGGCGGATGTTGTCGGCGGACAGCTCGTGGATCGTGTTCTCATCCCGCGCAGGGATACAGGAGAATGAGCGGGTGAGGAAGGAAAGTGTTTCACAGGGCCCGGGTCCGATGGTTCCGGTGCCGCGGCGCACGGGCAGCTTCCGGTTCTGGCTGGCCGAACAGCGCTGGGAGTGGTCCGACGAGGTCGCGGCCCTCCACGGCTACGCCCCCGGCGAGGTCGAACCGACCACCGAGTTGCTGCTGGCGCACAAACATCCCGAGGACCGCGGTGAGGTCGCCGACACATTGGCGATGGTGGTGAGCACGGGTGCGCCGTTCAGCAGCCGCCACCGACTCATCGATACCGCCGACCAGGTGCACCACGTACTGGTCGTCGGGGATCAGATGTTCGACGACACCGGCGCGGTGATCGGCACCACCGGCTACTACATCGATATCACCGACACCCTCGGCGAAGAGCGCCAGGACGCCCTCGATGCCGCGATACCCGGGATGGTCGCGGCACGGGAGCTGATCGAGCAGGCCAAGGGCGCCGTCATGGTGATCTACGGAATTTCGGCCGAACAGGCCTTCCGGGTGCTGATCTGGCGGTCGCAGGAGACCAACACGAAACTCCGCGATCTGGCCGCCGAATTGGTCGCCGCGGTGGGCGAGTTCGGCGGGGCCGAAACCCTCACCCGCACCCGCTTCGACCATCTCCTGCTCACCGTCCACGAACGGCCCGGGCCCTGACCACGGAGGAATTCTCGCCGGGGTCCGGCACCGGAACCCCATCCGATCGGCGCCCGGACGCGAAAACGGCCCCCACCGAGGTGGGAGCCGTTTCACTCGGTCGCGGTCGCTACTAGTCGCTCTGGAAGTAGCTCAGCAGGCGCAGGATCTCCACGTACAGCCAGACCAGGGTGACGGTGAGGCCCAGAGCCACACCCCAGGCGGCCTTCGGCGGGGCCTGGGCGCGGATGAGCTGATCGGCGGCATCGAAGTCCAGCAGGAAGCTGAACGCCGCGATGGCGATGACCACCAGGCTGAAGATGATGGCGATGGGACCGCCGTCACGCAGGCCGAAGCCGCCGTCGGTGAAGAAGCTCGCGATCAGGTTGCCGACCACCAGGACCAGGATGCCGATCATGGCGCCGATCAGCATGCGGGTGAAACGCGGGGTGACCCGGATGGCGCCGGTCTTGTAGACGACGAGCATGCCGGCGAACACACCGAAGGTGCCCAGGATGGCCTGGCCGATCATGCCCGCGCCGCCCGCACCACCGAAGCTGATATCGGTGAACATGAACGACAGGGCGCCGACGAAGACGCCTTCGGCGACCGCGTAGGAGAGCACCAGCGCCGGGTTGTCGGCCTTGTTGCCGAAGGTGGCGACCAGCACCAGAACCAGGCCGATGATGCCACCGCCGATGACGAACAGCGGCGCGAGGCCGTTGTTGGCGCTGGTCAGCAGGTAGGTGACCAGCGCGGACAGCGCGAGAACACCCAGCGTGATACCGGTCTTGGTGACCACGTCGTCGATGGTCAGCGCCCGGGTCGGCGCCTGCGGGTAGGGCTGCTGATACTGCTGCGGGTACTGCTGCTGGTTGCCGTACTGGTAGCCCAGCTGTCCCGCGCCGGCGGCAGCCGAGCCGAAGCTCGCGTAGCCGGTTTCCTGCCGCGGCAAATTCTTGAATACCGGATTGCTTGTGGCGCGCACCGCAAATCCCTTTCTCGGAGTTCGTTGGCCATACCGGAGCACGACCGTCGGCTCGAGCTGTTACTCGATATCCAACTGTCCGTCCAACGACTACGACCCCCGGTGGAGTTCCCGGGCCAGACGACAAGACAGACAAACCGGACCTTACCGCCGGTCGGGCCCGGATGGACCATGGACCGGAATACCGGCCGACGGCTCGATGCCGCGCGCGACCTCGCCCGATCCCGATACGGGCCGCGCACAGGGTGTCGAATCCAATTACGCAAGGGCCTTGCCTATAATCGGTGGCGCCGTGTCGGCGGCACACATCACTCGATAGCGGCAGAACAGGGAAACGAGACGATATGTTCACCAGGGCTCTCCTACATCGGTACACCGCCCGGGCGCTTGCGCTGACCGTGGCCGCCGGCTGCGCCGCCGCGTTCCCCACCCCGGCCCCTTCCGCCACCGCAGCACCACCGGAGTTAACCTGCGGGTGGAGCCCGCGGATCGGCGCGGACACATTCAACGTCGCCTACCCGGATACCTTCGCCAATTACTGGATGATGTTCGTGCCCGCGGCCCCCGGAACGAGCGTCACGTTGCGCGGCGAGTTCCCGCACGCGCGGTACATGTCGTTCGTCTCGTATTCGTCCGGATCGGCCACGGGCGTACTGACCGATACGGCGATCACTCGGGACCCCGGTTCGGTGAACCCCTTCCGCACCGGCGCCGACCGGCAGCGCGAAGGTCGCTCCTACACGATCCGGGTGGTCGTCGGTGACCGGCCGGAGAATCCCGAACCCAATACCCTCTACGCCCAGGCCACCGACGGCGTGGTTCCGGTGATCTTCCGGGTGTACCGGCCCGATGCCGGGCGCGACTCGATGGGCGGAACCGGACTACCGCGGATCACGGTGCGTACGACCGGCGGCGGTGCCGTCGAACTCGCCGACTGCGCGGCGAGCACCAGCGACTCCGACCCGCACGGCATCTTCCCCAAGGATCGCCCACGGCCGGGCCGCGGGCAGGCCACGCCGCTGCCACACGCACCGCAATGGGCCGGACGTGAAGGCGGTGGACTGTTCCCCAACCCCGACAACAGATACCTCGCCACCCTGCTCGATTCCGGCCGTACCGCAGTGGTCCGCGGTCGGCTGCCCGAAACCCCCGATACCTTCCCCGGCGCCGCGCGGATGGCGCCCGGTCAGCTGCGATACTGGTCGATGTGCAGCGGCGACGGCCCGTCGACCAGCACGCTGAGCTGTCTGGTCGACGATGAGATTCCGGTCGACGAGAACGGTGAGTTCACCATCGTGGTATCCGCTCCGGAACATCGGCCGGACCCGAGTTGCGGTGTCGCCTGGCTACCCGCGAATTCCGGCGAGACGCTGCTGATCATGCGGAACATGCTGCCCGCCGCGGACTTTTCCGGTTCGGTTCAGAGCGCCGACCCGCAAGACCCGGAACCGGTGCTCGGCCCCTACTATCCGAAGCTCACCTACCAGGCGGATACCGGCGAGACGACCGGGCCCTGCTGATCCGTCCCCCACCGGGGCCACCGGTGGCGGTATCGACGGACAACCGGCTCGGCGAGAATCGTCACTATGCCCGAGTCCCCCGCCGCGGCGTCGTCGTCGGCCGTACTGCTGTACCGGCTGGCCCGTGCCACCAGTGTCCGATTGGCCACAGCGTTCGCCGCCGCGGGGACGCCCGATCTCCATCCGCGACACGCTCTGCAGTTCTTTCCCCCGCCGCTCGCGGGCGGGCAGCGGGTTTCGGAACTGGCGCCGCGGATCGGGGTCACCAGGCAGGCCACCGCGCGGGTCGTGGGCACGCTGGAACGTGGCGGCTATCTCGTTCGCGTCGCGGACCCCACCGACCGGCGGGCCAAACTGGTCCGCCTCACCGACCGGGGCCGGGCGGCGTCGGCTGTACTGCGCGACAGCATGGGCTCGGTGGAGCGGGATTGGACGCGGGCCCTGGGGCCCGAGCGCGCGGGCGATTTCCGGGAAATTCTGACACTGCTGCTCGGCGAATCCGGTGGCGGCGGATCGGGCCGGCCGCGTAACGGCACGCTACATCACCATAACGAGGATCACGATGATGATGAGTAGCCCGATCAGCAGCCCGATGGTGACGGCCACGGTCGGGGGGATCTGCCGCGGAGCGGGCCGCGGGACGGGAGCCGCGACGGCGGCGGGACGGGGCGGCTGCGGCTGCGCGCGCCGCGGCAGGGGGCCGGAGCGGGGGCTGCGGAGGCCGGCGGCGGAGTTGCGGGCCGCCCAGGCGGGGATGGTGCCGTCCTCGGTCCGCACCGGGGCACCGAGGATATTGCTCGCGGCGCCGGGACCGAATGCGGCGGCGAGAATCTCATCGCGCGCCTCGGCCATGGTCGGACGGCGCTGCGGGGCCGGTTCCATCATGTGCAGCAGCGCCCGGGTGAGCACGCCGCTGCGACTCGGCGGAATGATCTGCGCCATGGCGGCGCGCTCCACGATGGCGCCGGTGTCGTCGTCCATGCCGAACGGCGGCTGCCCCTCGATGGCGGTGTAGAGGGTGGCACCGAGGGAGAACACATCGCTGGCCGCGGTGGGCCGGGCGCCCCGCGCTACCTCCGGCGGCAGATAGGCGGGCGTACCGGTGATCATTCCGTCCGGTTCGTCGGCGGCTTCGGTGATATTGCGGGAGATACCGAAATCGCTCAGCTTCGCCATCCCGACCCCGGGGCCCCGATCGGCGACAAGGATATTGCCCGGTTTGATATCGCGGTGCACGATCCCGACATGGTGCGCGGCGGCCAGCGCGTCGGCGACCTGGGCGCCGACCTGGGCCACCTCGATCACCGGAAGGGCGTTGACCAGGGCGAGCGCGCGGGCCACACTGCGCGAGGGCAGATGCTCCATCACCAGCCAGGGCTCACCGGCCTCGATCACCACGTCGTAGACGGCGATGGCGTGCTCATGGGACAGCTTCGCCGCGACCCGGCCCTCGTGCACGATCTGATCGCGGACCCGCCGGGCCTGGGCCTCGTCCATACCGGCGGTGGACAGCACCTGCTTGATGGCGACCTCGCGGTCCAGCAGCCGGTCGCGGGCCTCCCAGACGGCTCCCATACCGCCACCGCCCAGCTTGGACTGCAGGCGGTATCGGCCGGCCACCAGATAGTCGGGGCCGACGATGGGACGGGGGCGATCGATCATGGGTGTGAGACTAGCCGAATTCGGTGGTAGCTGGCCGGATTCGGAGCCGGAGCGCGCCACACGTGACTTCGTTCACCACCGCGTCCCGCCACTGCGCCGGAGGTACTTCCGGGGGCGGGTTTCAGCCGATAGTCTGTCGAATGTATGTTCGAACCAGAGGTTAGCTGGATCGGTGCCGGCCACTTCGGTGCGACCGGCCGTTCGTCCGGCGTCCGTCGCGGAAGTGGGTGAAAGTATGACGGCACGGCCACCGAAGGCGAGCGGCGCCCAATTGCGGCAACTGGCCCGGTTGCGGCGCGCCCGGGCGGCGAGCGGCGGTTGCGTACCCGGACCCCCGGCCGCGCCACGCGGCGAGAACGGCCTGCCCGCACCGGTGGCACCGGCGACGGGCCTGCGGCGGGAGATCCTGCCCGTACCTCCGGCCCTGGCACCCCTGCTACCCGAAGGCGGCTTGGTCAAGGGCAGTGTCGTGGCCTACACCGGCGCCGGATCGTTACTGGCCGGATTGCTCGCCGCCGTCACCGGACGGGGTGGGCACGCGGCCACCGTCGGGCTGCCCGGGCTCGGTCTGCTCGCCGCCGCGGAAATGGGGGCCCGGCTGGATCGGATCGCGGTGGTCGCCGATGCCGGCCGGGACCCGGCGGAGGTGGCGGCGGTGTTGCTCGACGGTATGGAACTGGTGGTGCTTGGCCTCGGCGACGCCGCGGTTCCCCCGGCCCGCGCCCGGGTGCTCACCGCGAAAGCCCGCGGAAAGAACGCCACCCTGATCGTCACCGGCGGCTCCTGGCCGGCTCCGGACCTGAACCTGGAAGCGAAGGTATCCGGCTACACCGGGCTCGGGACGGGCAGCGGGCGTATCCGTTCCATCAGCCTCGACGTCGAAGCCCGCGCCAAAGGCGGTGTACCGCACCGCGGCCGGTTGGCCGCCCGCCCACTCGCCGGCCGGGTGGAGTGGATCGCGCCGGCTGTCGCGGAAGCCGGCGAGGGCAGCGCACCGGAACGGCAGGAGCGGTCGGTTGCCTCCTGACCGGTCCGCACCGGGCACCGCCCGCGGCGGCCCCCGGGTCATGGCGGTGTGGTGCCCGGACTGGCCGGCGGTCGCGGCGGCGGCGAGCGCGGGGTTACCGCCGGAACAACCGGTGGCGGTACTCCACGCGAACCGGGTGGTCACCTGCTCGGCCACCGCCCGCGAGGCGGGGGTGCGCCGCGGTATGCGCAAACGTGAAGCCCAGGGCCGCTGCCCGGAACTCGTCGTGGCGCAACAGGACCCGGACCGTGATGCCCGGCTGTTCGAACCCGTCGCCGCGACCGTGGACACCCTCGCCTCCGGCGTGGAAGTGCTGCGGCCCGGTCTGCTCGCCCTGTCCGCCCGCGGCGTCGTCCGCTATTTCGGTTCCGCCGAGGCCGCGACCCGCCGGGTACTCACCGCGCTGGCCACCGCCGGCGTGGAGGCACGGGTGGGCATCGCCGACGAACTATCCACCGCGATCATCGCTGCCCGGCACGGGACCCTCGTGGCCCCCGGGGGTGACGCCCGGTTCCTGGCCCCGCTGCCTATCGCGGAGCTGGCGGCCGAACCGGGTCCCGCGGCCGCGGAACGGGCCGCGCTCATAGATCTGCTGCACCGCCTGGGCCTGCGCCGGATCGGGGATTTCGCCGAGCTGACACCGGCCCAGGTGACCTCCCGGTTCGGTACGGACGCGATCCTCGCGCACCGCACCGCCCGCGCCCTACCGGAACGCCCGCCGGCGCCGAGCCGGCCCGCACCGGATCTGGAGGTCCGGCTCCCCTGCGATCCGCCCATCGACCGGGTCGACCGGGCCGCGTTCGCCGGTCGGTTACTCGCCACCCGCCTCACCGCGGCGCTGTCGGCCGCCGCGCTGGCCTGCACCCGGCTCGAGATCCGCGCCGAAACCGAAACGGGCGAGAACCTGTCCCGGGTCTGGCGCTGCGCCGAACCGCTGACCGCCGACGGCGTCGCCGACCGGGTGCGCTGGCAGCTGGACGGCTGGCTGACCCGGCCCCCGGACGGCCGCGCCGGCGGTCCGATCATCCTGCTGCACCTGGTACCGGTGGAGGTGGTGCCGGCCGGCGCCCTGCAACTGGGGCTGTGGGGCGATACGGGATCAGGGGACGAACGCGCGCTGCGCGCCCTGGTCCGCGTCCAGGGCCTGCTCGGTGGAGACGCGGTGCAGGTGGGTGTGCTCAGCGGCGGACGCGGGCCGGCCGAACGGGTCACCATGGTCGCGTTCGGCGACGAACGCGCCCCGCACACCGATCCGGCGCCACCCTGGCCGGGCCGGATCCCCGAACCCGCCCCCGCCGTGATCATGCTCGACCGCCCACCGGTCACCCTGGAAACCGCCGACGGCGTACCGGTACGGATCACCGAGCGCGGCGGTTTCAGCGGCCCCCCGGCACGGCTGCGCTGGGGACGATCCCGCTGGCGGCTCACCGCCTGGGCCGGCCCCTGGCTACTGGACGAACTGTGGTGGTCACCCGGATCGGCACCCAGCGCCCGCGCGCAAGTCGAACTACCCGGTCCGCACAGTCTGCTGCTGTTCGCCGAGAACGACCGGTGGTATGTGGAAGGGCTCTACGATTGACTTCCTCCCGGCCCTGCAGGACGCGGCTTCCACGCTACGGAGATTCGGTGACCGCCGCGCTCAGTACCCGCCGCAGGCGTCGAACGCCGCGTCCTTGTCCGCGTTGAACGTATCGATCTGCCCGTTCACCTCGTCGACCGAGGCATTGCGTTCCAGCAGGTCGGCCAGTGATTTCAGATTGTCGCGGTAGGTGCGCATCGGAGTGGAGACATCGCCCGGCACATCCGGGTTCAGGTTCTGATCGATCTTGTTGGCGGTATCGCGCAGCGCGGTGATCGCGGCCCGCTTCTTGGGTTCGAGATCGGGCGCCTTGGCGTCACTGGCGTCGATATAAGCGTTGAACGCGTCGACCGCGGGATTGTTGTTGTCGCGCAGCGCCTCGCACACATCGGTGGCGGCGGCCGCCGCCGCGGCGGCGCGCGACGAGGAGGCCGCGGCCGACGACGATCTGACTTCGGAGGTGTACAGCTGCAACTCGGACTGGTTCACCTGGGCGGTACCGGTCACCGTATTCGAGCAGGCAGCGATGAAACCACCCGCGATGAGCGCGGTCACAGCGGTGGCGAGACCGGCTCGTTCGAGTCGTCGCATAGGTGTTGCACTCCCCTCGGATGCCCACGACCCCGTATTCTCGCCCCGGCGCGCCGGACATCTGAGCCGCCGGTGCTGTCAACCGTACTGCGTCGGGTCGTATTTCGACCGCCCAGCCTCGTCATTGATCGTCAACCGATACCGGGCGCAGCACACGCTACCCGGTGGCGATATCGATCACCAGGCGATTCGGCATGGTGGCGGTGGATACCGTGAAGCCCGGCCGGTCACCGGCAACCCCGATGAACGATTGCGTGACCCCCTCGAAAACCGTGGTCCGGTACACCCCGGCGATTCCCGGCACCGCCGGGTCGGTGGCCGGGTCGGGACCGGAATAGGGCGCCACCCGGCTGTCGAAGGGATAGGCCGACCCGGTGATCCGCACCTCGAGCACCGATTCGCCCGCCACCTCCAGCTCCCGGCCGCTGCCGTCCTGGACCGCCCGGCCGGTGTACCACACGCTCCAACCCGGAGTGCCCTCCCCACCGAGGTCGTATTCCACCCGATCGAACCCCGCATGCCTGCTCAGCCGGATATCGGTCACGGTCAGCGCCGCCCCCGGCGAGGCCGCGGCCTGTTTGGGGACCGTATCGTCGGGCGCGGGCACCGGCTCCCCCGGCAACGGCACGGGTGGCGCCGGCAGACCGGGGGTGTCCACCTCCGAACTCGGCACCGCCGGTACCAGCTCCGGAGAGCTAACCGGTGGTGCGGAGCCGGAGTGGGCACATCCCGCGAGAAAACCCAGCATGGCCACCACCACCAGAACACGCCCGGTACGCATGCGGCCGATGCTAACCGGCGTAACCGCTGTCCTGCGGGAACATGCCCTTTCCCGGTGTGCCACGACCGACGGGCGCCCTGGCCGGGCCGCGGGGGCGCACGCAGCGGAAACGCCGACCATTCGACGGGGCGGCCGCCGGTCCGCGGCAACGATCTAGCACACTTGACCTGTGCGAGATGTGGAGGACCTACTGGAACGGTTGCGCCGCTATCCGGATGTGGAGGCCGCCAACCTGTACGCCGTCGATGCCGCCGACCGCCTGATTCTCGACGTGGCCGCGGAAGCGCTCGCCGAAGCCGCCACCGCCCGGGAAACGGTCGCGGTGATCGGTGACGGTTACGGTGCCCTCACCCTCGGCGCCGCCGCCGCCCACGACCTGCATCGAATCCGGGTCCACCAGGACCTGCTCACCGGTGAACTCGCCCTCGCCGCCAATGCCCGGACCCTCGGTCTCGCCGACCGCTACACCGCCCATCCGCTGGACGAGAGTCTGCTCCGTGGGGCGACCGTCGTCCTGCTGCGGCTACCGCGCGTCCTGGCCGGTCTGGCCGAAATCGCCGAGGCCATCGCCCGTTACGCCCACCCCGCGGTCCGCGTCTTCGCCGGCGGCCGCGACAAATACCTGACCAAGGCCATGAACGAGGTGCTGGCCGAATCATTCTCCGAGGTGCGGGCCAGCCGCGGCCGGCAGAAATCGCGCACCCTGCTGGTCCGCGGCCCGAAACCGGTGGGCGCGCCCCGATTCCCGGTGCACGAGCACATCGGCGAGATCGGAATCGAGGTGGTCGCGCACGGCGCCGCGTTCTCCGGCGCCCGCCTCGATATCGGCACCCGGTTTCTGCTCGAACATCTGCGCGCGATGAAACCCGACGCCCGCGACGCCGTCGACCTCGGCTGCGGCACCGGGATACTGGCGGTGGCACTGGCCAGGTCCCGCCCCGGACTCGCCGTGGTCGGCACCGACCAATCCGCCGCCGCCGTGGCCTCCGCCACCGCCACCGCCGCGGCCAACCAGCTCACCGACCAGGTCCGGGTGGTCCGCGACGACGCCATGACCGGCGCCCCCGACAACAGCGCCGACCTGGTCGTATGCAATCCGCCGTTCCATGTGGGCGCCGCCGTGCACACCGGATCGGCCATCAAGATGTTCGCCCAGACCGGCCGGGTCCTACGTCCCGGCGGGGAGCTGTGGACGGTCTACAACAACCATCTCAACCACCGCACGGTGGTCGAACGCATGGTGGGACGCACCGAGGTGATGGGCCGCAACCGGAAATTCACCGTCACCCGCTCGGTACGCGGTCTGCACGACCCCACCCGCCCCTGACGCCGCTCAGTCGATACGCCGCCGATGCGCCCACCGAGTGAGCGCGTTCCGGTTGGACTGCTGCGTTTTACGCAGCACATTCGACGCATGGGTCTCCACCGTCTTCACCGAGATGAACAGTTTCTCGGCGATCTCCCGATAGGTGTAACCACGCGCGAGCAGACGCAAAACCTCCAGCTCACGCGGGGTCAGCGAATCCAGCTCCGGATCCAGCGGCGGCTCGGGTACCGGAGACTTCCCCGTGAACGAATCCAGAACGAAACCCGCCAGCCGCGGGCTGAACACCGCATCACCGCCGGCCACCCGGCGGATCCCGTCGGCCAGTTCGGCACCGGAAATCGTCTTGGTCACATACCCCCGGGCACCGGCCCGGATCACCGCGATCACATCCTCGGCGGCATCGGACACACTCAACGCCAGACACACCGGGCCACTGTCGATACCGTGCAACACCGCCACGCCGCCCCCATCGGGCATATGCACATCCAGCAGCACCACATCGGGTTTCGCACTGTTGATCCCCGCCACGGCCTCGGCCACCCCACCGGCCTCCCCGACCACCTCCATATCCCTCTCCCGGCTCAACTCGGCCCGCACTCCGGAACGGAAAACGGCGTGATCATCCACCAGAAAAACCCGCACACCCACCCTCTCTGTGTTTATTTGCGGCGCCTTCGGCGCCGCGGGGTCGAGGCCCCCTCGGTCCCGCCGTTCAGCGCCCGAGACTCGCGCCTGCGGCGCATGCGCTTCGGACGCTGAACGGCGGGACGGGCCTCGACCGTTGTGGGCCTCGCTGGACTCGGCGCCGGGTGAGGCGGCCGGGTTGGGCGGGGCGCCACCGCTGATCATCGTGCGATACATGGTTTCAGGTGGATGGAGAGGAAGGGATTCGGGGGCTGTCGGCCCGGCTTGTGGTGTTGTCGGGCGCGATGTGGTTCCCGGGCACACCGGCCCTCCGTCGATGGAGGTTCCGGCCGCGGCCCCGGGTGGTCGTCCATGTGTTTCCTGGTCCGCACCGCGGACCCGGACCGGGTGCACAAGCGCCACGCTGCGGGGGACGGGTCCGTGGGGACGGTGCGGATGCGGTCGGGCCCGGACCCGTGCGCAGGCCCGTTACCGTGGAGTCCATCAGCGGTGTCCGTTCGAGCGGGCCGGGTCGGCAGTGGCCCGGTGCGGCCGGGTGATGGCGGCGGTGACGACCTCGGTGGAGGCCATCCGGGGCCGATCCTGCGGTTCGGGGGCCGGGGTGGGCGCGGCGGCCCGGCGGAAGGCTTCCGCGGGGTCGGACCCCACCGTTTCGTCCCGGACTTCGTTCACTTGCTCTTCCGCTTCCGAAGACCCGGAATCGGTTCGCGGCATGATGATGCGGACCTCGGTGCCCCGGCCGGGCTCCGAGACGATCTCCACGGTGCCCCCGCGGCGCTCCACCCGGGCGCGGATCGAACGGGCCAGGCCGTGGCGGTCCTCGGGGATCGAATCAGGGTCGAAACCGGTCCCGCGGTCGCGGACGAACACGCTGACCTGGTGCGGTTCGGCCTCGGCGAACAGGTCGATATCGGCGACCCCGGCATGTTTGGCGGCGTTCACCAGGGCTTCGCGGGTGGCGCCCAGCACCGCGGTGAAATGCTCCTTCGGCAGGCCGGAGCCGCTCTCCGTACCGTCCATCGCCACATCGCCCACCGTCACGGGAGTGACCTTCACTCCGTGCTGGTCCTCCACTTCGCCGGCGATGGTGCGCAGTGCGGCGGCGAGGCTGGATTCGGCCGGACCCGAATCGGCGAACAACCAGCGGCGCAACTCCCGCTCCTGACTACGTGCCAGCCGCAGCACCTCATGGGGGTCGTCGGCCTGCCGCTGGATCAGGGCGAGCGTCTGCAGTACCGAATCGTGCAGGTGGGAGGCGATCTCCTCGCGTTCCTCGTTACGAATGCGCGCGGCACGCTCGGCATTCAGCGAATGCATGAGCCGCAGGCCGAGTGGAACGGTCAGCAGACCCACCCCGATCAGGGTCGCGGCCACGGCCAGCAGCGCCGAGCCGAGGGAACCCCAGTCCAGCTGGGACAGCACCACCACCGCCAGCCCGGTGACCACCAACGTCACGCCCGCGATAATGCGCGACCAGGTCACCACCGACGGTTTCGCCGGTATACCGACCAGCGACCGCGGACCGTCGGCGTCGTATTCGCGCCACACCAGTGCCGCGCCCACCGCGATCACCACGATCGGCGCGATGACCCGCGCCGCCGCGCCACTGAACGCCCACGACACCGCCACCGACAAACCCAGCCCGAGCAGGGCCAGCCCGATCGCCTGCCGGCGCTCGGTACCCGACGGGCGACCGGAGTCGGTGCCGTCGGGCGTGAAGATCCACAGCAGGCTGTAGGCGACTATCCCGGCCCCCGCCAGCGCGGAGAGCAGGACGAAGACCATCCGTACCTTGAGGACGTCGATACCGAGATGGTCGGCGACACCGCCGGCCACCCCGCCGACGATCCGGCCGCCGGAGCGGCGCACCAGACGTGGGGTATCGGCCTCGGGAACCGCCCCGGGCCCGGCAGCGGCCCCCCGCGTGTAGAAGGCAGGTCCGAACGGGCACATACCCTCGATACTGGCACGGGAACCGCACCGGCAGCCATGGGGAAACACCCTGATATCGGTCTCGGGTCGCCCCAGTCGACGGTGCTCAGGAGGTTTTCCGGTCCAACTTCAGGGTTCACCCCGATGTGCGCGTGGGCGCCCCGAGCGGACCATGGGATCCATGACGAGAACGAGCTTCGGCGATCAGCTGCAGCAGATGTGGCAGACCCGGCCGGTTCGGCTGCCCCGGCGAGGCCCGATCGCCGGAGTCGCGGCGGGTTTCGGCCATCGCTACGGTGTCGATCCGGTACTGGTCCGGGTGGCGTTCGTGGTGTCCACCATTTTCGGCGGTGCCGGAATCGTGCTCTACCTGGCGGGATGGCTACTGTTCCCGGAACCCGGGGGGCGCGGTTCCATGGCGGAGTCGCTCACCCGCAGGGATCAGGAATCACCGAACCAGACCAAGACCATCGTGCTGATCGTGGCGCTGGCGATCGCGGTGAGCACGATGGGCCCGGTGGGGATCGGGCTGGGCGGCTCCGGGGTCATCGCGCTGGCGCTGATGCTCGCGGGCTGGTGGATGCTACACATGCGTTCCCCCGAACCACCGCCGCTGCCACCTGGCACCGTCGAGCCGGAGTCGCTGGGCAACCCCGGTACCACCGGTTATCCCGGCGCCATGTTCCCGCAGGGCGGGGGCGACCCCTACGCACCCCCGACGGATGTGTACACGCCGTACACGAGGCTGCCGGAACGCTACGTCCCCGACCCGCCCGCCGACATCCCGCAGGCCCCGACGGCCTCGGACGGCACCGCCGGCGATCCCCCGCAACCGGCACGCCCACTGCTCACCAAGAGCGGTGACGCGGCCCCCGGCCCTGCGCGGGTCACAGGAACCGAGCAGAGCGGCGGGATCGGCGATTCCGGGACGGCCGATCCCGCACCGGCCGAGAGCTCACCCGGCGGGCCCACGGCTTCGGCCGACCCGGCCGGGGACCGGCCGGGCGCGGGTACGGGTACCTTCCGAGCCGCCCGCCCCACTATCGATATGAACAAGTCCGGCACCGCGGCGTTCGAACATCGCACCCCGCCCTCCTGGGACCCGCTGGGTGTCGCGCCACTGGCCTGGGATCTGCCCGAACCCGCGCCGGCCCGCACGATGGTCGTACCGGCCGTCGAGCCACGGCCACGTTCCCGCTTCACCCCGGTCGTTCTCGGCCTCGCGGTCCTGGCGGCGGCAGCCGCCGGTGCCACCGCCGTAGCGGGTAACGAATGGATGACCCCGGGGCGGATCGGCGCGATCGCCCTGGCGGTGATCGGGCTGGGTCTGGTGTTCGGATCGTTGCGGCGCCGCGGCCACGGCCTGCTGCTGGTCACCGCTCCCCTGGCGGCCTTCGTGCTGCTCACCGCGGTGATCGGACCGGTGGACCTGCAGAGCCCTACCATGGGCGATCGCACCTGGGCGCCGGCCTCGGCCACCGAGGTACGGCCGGAGTACAAGGTCACCATGGGGTCGGGCACGCTCGATCTGCGCGGTATCGACCTCACCGCGGACAAGACCGTCGATGTCGATGTGCAGATGGGTCAGGCGATGGTCCTGCTACCCGAGAACATGAACGTCCGCACCGAATGCACCGTCCGGATGGGCGAGGCGACCTGCCCGGATGGGCTGACCGGGCCCGGCGGGGACGCGCCGGTGCTGAACTTGAACGTGCACGTGCGGATGGGCGATGCGGAGGTGCGCCGTGGCTGAACAGCAGACAGGTAAAAGAAACGATGACGCGGCCTGCGGGCAGGTCCGGCGCGGCGGTTTCTCCCCCGGCTTGTTCTTCGTGGGCCTGCTGGCGCTCGGCCTGAGCGTCTGGGCTTTGGCCGGCCCCACCCAGTGGGGACTCACCACAATCGTCCCGATCGGCTGGATCGTCGTCGCGGTGGCGATAGTCGCCGGTCTGCTCCTGGTTGTATCCCCCCGGCGACGCCGCCGCTGAGCGCTGACCTCCTGTGAACGGAACCGGCCGGACCTGCACAGGTCCGGCCGGTTCGTCGTCACTCCCACTCGATGGTGCCTGGGGGCTTACTCGTCACATCCAGTACCACCCGGTTGACCTCGGCCACCTCGTTGGTGATCCGGGTGGAGATACGTTCCAGTACCTCGTAGGGCAACCGGGTCCAGTCCGCGGTCATCGCGTCCTCGCTCGATACCGGCCGCAGCACGATGGGATGCCCGTAGGTGCGGCCGTCGCCCTGCACACCGACACTGCGCACATCCGCGAGCAGCACCACCGGGCACTGCCAGATCTGCCCGTCCAGACCGGCCGCGGTCAGTTCCTCGCGCGCGATGGCGTCGGCCTGGCGCAGGGTGCGCAACCGGTCCTCGGTGACCTCACCGATGATCCGGATGGCCAGCCCCGGCCCGGGGAACGGCTGGCGACCCACGATCTCCTCCGGCAGCCCGAGCTCCCGGCCGACCGCCCGGACCTCGTCCTTGAACAGCAGCCGCAGCGGTTCGACCAGTTCGAACTCCAGGTCTTCGGGCAGCCCGCCCACATTGTGATGCGATTTGATGTTCGCGGTGCCGCTGCCCCCGCCGGACTCCACCACGTCCGGGTACAGCGTCCCCTGGACCAGGAACTCCACCGTCGGGGCCGCATCGCCGGCCACCTGTTCGCCCACGACCTCACCCACCGCGTCCTCGAAGGACCGGATGAACTCGCGGCCGATGATCTTGCGCTTCTCCTCCGGGTCGGTGACGCCCTTCAGCTCGCCCAGGAACTTGTCCACCGCGTCCACGGTGACCAGCCGGGCCCCGGTGGCCGCCACGAAGTCCCGCTGCACCTGCTCGCGTTCCCCCGCGCGCAACAGTCCGTGATCGACGAATACGCAGGTCAGCCTGTCGCCGATGGCGCGCTGTACAAGAGCGCCCGCCACCGCGCTGTCCACCCCGCCGGAAAGCGCGCAGATCGCATGCCCGTCGCCGATCTGCTCCCGCACCTGTTCGATCATGACCTCGGCGATATTGGCCGCTGTCCAGGTCGGCGAGATACCGGCCATCTCGTGCAGGAAGCGGCTCAGCACCTGCTGGCCGTGCGGCGAGTGCAGCACCTCGGGGTGGTACTGCACACCCGCCAGCCGGCGCGCCCGATCCTCGAACGCCGCGACCGGCGCGCCTACCGTCGTACCGGTGACCGTGAAGCCCTCCGGGGCGTCGGTGACCGCGTCGCCGTGACTCATCCACACCGGCTGTACGCCCGGCAGGCCCTCGTGCAGCACACCGCCGTCGATATCGAGTTCGGTGCGCCCGTACTCACGGGTCCCGGTATTGGTCACGGTGCCGCCCAGCGCCTGCGCCATCGCCTGGAATCCGTAACAGATCCCGAAAACCGGCACGTCGAGATCGAACAGCCGCGGATCGAGCGAGGGCGCGCCCTCGGCGTACACACTGGCCGGGCCGCCCGACAGGATCACCGCGAGCGGCTTCTTGTCAGCGATCTCGGCGACCGTGGCGGTATGCGGCACCACCTCGGAGTACACCTTCGCCTCCCGGACCCGGCGGGCGATCAACTGCGCGTACTGCGCACCGAAGTCGACAACGAGTACGGGTCTCTGGGAATGCGTCACCCGCATGATTCTAGTGATGGCTCCGCGGGCCCTCGAGGTCGGTCACCGCGGGGCCCACGCAGCGCCGACCTGCCGTTTGACGGAGGCCGTCGGAGAACTCACCGGCCCGGGCGACAAGCGCCCCCCGGCGGCCGTCGCGGCGGATCGAGATCACGGGCCCGGGCGGGCGGGACGGCCGTCCGCCCCGCTCGAAGCCCGAGACGCACCGCTCAGGCGCGGACGCTCAACCCGACCTTCTGGAACTCCTTGAGATCGGAGTAACCGGCCTTGGCCATGGACCGGCGCAGGCCGCCGACCAGGTTGAGCGAGCCGAACGGATCGTCGGAAGGCCCGGTGAGAACCTGTTCGAGGCTGGGCCGCACCGAGGCGGGGCGGGCCGTGTGGCCACTGAGCAGCTCGTCGGCGAGGTCCCACGGTTCGTCCAGCGACAGCAACGAGCCGCGCGGCACCGACGGGTGAGCGGCCGCGGACGGCCAGTACCAGCCCCGCCCCGGAGCCTCGGTGGCCAGCGCCAGCGGCGCGCCGAGCATGGCGGCGTCCGCACCGCAGGCGATGGCCTTGGCCAGATCGCCGGAGGTGTGGATATCGCCGTCGGCGATGACGTGCACGTAGCGGCCACCGGTTTCGTCGAGATAGTCCCGGCGGGCCGCGGCCGCATCGGCGATGGCGGTGGCCATCGGCACCCCGATTCCCAGGACCTCGCCCGTGGTGGTCGCGCCCTCCTGCGAGCCGTAACCGACGATCACGCCCGCGGCACCGGTCCGCATGAGGTGCAGCGCGGTGCGGTGATCGCTCACCCCGCCGGCCACCACCGGCACATCGAGTTCGGCGATGAACGTTTTCAGGTTCAGCGGTTCGCCGTCACCGACGTGTTCGGCGGAGATGATGGTGCCCTGCACGACCAGGAGGTCGATTCCGGCCTGCAGCAGACCCGGGGTCAGGCTCTGGGCGTTCTGCGGGCTGACCCGCACCGCGACGGTGACCCCGCCCGCCCGGACCTGCGCCACCGCGGCGGCCAGGAGGTCGGGTTGCATGGGGGCGGCGTGCAGTTCCTGGAGGAAGGCCACGGCCCGCTGATAGCTCCCCTTGTCCGCGAGCTCCAGTAGCTGCTCGATCTTGGCGGCCACATCCGCGTGCCGCGCCCACAGGCCCTCGCCGTTGATGACGCCCAGTCCACCGCGCCGACCCATCTCGATGGCGAATTCCGGGGAGACCAGGGCGTCGGTGGGGTGGGTGAGGAACGGGATATCGAACCGGTACGCGTCGAGCTGCCAGGCCAGCGACACCTGGCTCGCCGAACGGGTCCGGCGCGACGGAACGATATCGACATCGTCCAGTTCGTAGGTCCGGCGAGCCGTCCTACCCATTCCGATCTCGACCATATCGCGCACGAAAATAACTCCTGTGTCGGTGGCGCGCTGCCGCGCGTGGGTTCTCGGCCCCCTCGCCCCACGTTCCCCGCTCGCGAGACCACGCCTGCCGCGCCTACGTTTCGAGAGCGAAAACGCGGAACGGGCAGCGACCCGGTGTGGGCCTCGGGAAACGAGGCGCCGATGTCATGGTTTCACCTGGTGAACCGCGTAATTACACGTAGACCTTACAGTGTTGTCCGCTCCGCCTGCGGCGCGCGGGGGCCGAGTCGCCCGCGGTCCCGCCGTTCAGGCCCCGGGACTCGCCCCCGGCCCGAGTAGGTTCCCTATGGCCGAGGGTGCTCAACAGCCGGCAATCCCGCGAACGGCCTTCCGCACGTCGCATGCGATGTACGGACGGCCGTGCACGGATATGACCGTTCGGCGCCTTCGGTCGAGCGGGACGGGGCTCGCCTCTCCGGTGCTTCCTCGAACTCGGCGCAGGTCGTACGCCTGCCCCTTCGGAGAAACCGGTTGAGGCCGGGGCGGTATACGCCGGCGCCCGAGGCGCCGGCGCGCGGCCCCGGCCCCGCCCTCACCTACCGGTGTAGTTGGGAGCCTCGACGGTCATCGTGATGTCGTGCGGGTGGCTTTCCTTCAGCCCCGCGGCGGTGATCTGTACGAACTGCGCTTCCTGCAGATCGGTGATCGACTGGGCACCGGTGTAGCCCATCGCCGCACGCAGGCCCCCGACCAGCTGATGGATCACCTGGTTGACCGGGCCGCGGAAGGGCACCCGTCCTTCGATGCCCTCCGGGACGAGTTTGTCCTCGGCCAGGACGTCGTCCTGGAAGTAGCGGTCCTTGGAGAAGGATTTCGCCTGTCCGCGACCTTGCATGGCGCCCAGCGAGCCCATGCCGCGGTAGCTCTTGAACTGTTTACCGCCGACGAGGATCAGCTCGCCCGGGGATTCGGCGGTACCGGCCAGCAGCGAGCCGAGCATCACGGTGGAGGCACCCGCGGCGAGGGCCTTGGCGATATCACCGGAGAACTGGATACCACCGTCCGCGATGACCGGGACCCCGGCCGGTTTGCAGACGGAGACGGCTTCGAGGATGGCGGTGATCTGCGGGGCACCGACACCGGCGACCACGCGGGTGGTGCAGATGGAGCCCGGTCCGACGCCGACCTTCACCGCGTCGGCGCCCGCTTCGACCAGTGCCGCGGCACCGGCCCGGGTAGCGATATTGCCACCCACGACCTGGATACGGTCACCGACCTCGGCCTTCACCTTGCTCACCATGCTGAGCACCTGACGCTGGTGACCGTGCGCGGTATCGACCACGAGGACATCGGCGCCGGCGTCGGCCAGGGTCATGGCACGCGACCAGGCGTCGTCTCCGACACCGACCGCGGCACCCACCAGCAGCCGGCCGTCGCGGTCCTTGGTGGCATCGGGGAACTGATCGGTCTTGACGAAATCCTTCACGGTGATGAGCCCGCGCAGCCGGCCCTCGCCGTCCACGATCGGCAGCTTCTCCACCTTGTGCCGGCGCAGCAGGCCGAGCGCGGCCTCGGCGGTGACACCCTCCTGGGCGGTGATGAGCGGTACCTTGGTCATCACATCGGCGACGCGCCGGTTCTGGTCGACCTCGAAGCGCATATCCCGGTTGGTGATGATGCCCACCAGCGCGCCGGTCTCGTCCACCACCGGCAGCCCCGAGATCCGGAACCGGGCGCACATGGCGTCGACCTCGGCGAGGGTGTCGGTCGGGCGGCAGGTCACCGGATCGGTGACCATCCCCGCTTCGGAACGTTTGACGGTTTCCACCTGGCTCGCCTGGTCGGCGACCGACAGATTGCGATGCAGAACACCCATACCGCCGGCCCGGGCCATGGCGATGGCCATCCGGGCTTCGGTGACGGTGTCCATGGCGGAGCTCACCAGCGGGGTCCGCAGGCGGACTTCCCGGGTCAGCTGACTGGATGTCTCGACCGAGCTGGGGATCAGATCCGAAGCGGCGGGGAGCAGCAGTACATCGTCGAAGGTGAGGCCGAGCATGGCGATCTTGTTCGGATCGTCACCACCCGTATGAGGGCGGACTACGGTGCGCTCGCCCGGTACGGGATTACTCATTCGGATCGACCCCTCCTGGACGTCGGCAGAGCTACCGGGGTGCGGCGACCCGATAGCGAACTGTTACTGGGATTGGACTACGGCACCGGTTCGGTTCTGGCCGGTGGTGGCCGGGTTATCGGTACTCGTCGGCGCCGTGTCACCATGGTATCGGTCCCCCTGGACCGCGGATCAACTGAGGGCATCGGCGAAACTGGCGGCGCGGACGGCTGGCGCAGACCACCCTGTTCTGCGTACCGTGGGGATGTGCGTGACCATCTACCACCTGGCTTGCCGCCGGATCCGTTCGCCGGAGACCCCGCCGACCCGTCCGCCGCGCTCGATGCCATCGAGCCGGGGGAGCCGCTGGATCCTCACGAGCGCCTTGCGGTCGAGGAGGATCTCGCCGATCTCGCAGTCTACGAAGCGCTACTGGCGCACCGCGGTATCCGCGGGTTGGTGGTGAGCTGCGAGGACTGTCGGCAGGATCACTATCACGACTGGGACATGCTGCGCGCGAATCTATTACAGCTCCTCGTCGACGGCACGGTCCGCCCGCATGAGCCCGCCTACGACCCGACTCCGGAAGCCTACGTCACCTGGGATTACTGTCGCGGATACGCGGATGCCTCGATGAACGAGGCCTTCCACGGCGACGGGTTCGACGCCTTCGACAGCTGACTCGGAGTAGCCGGCCCGCCCGGCAGGATCGGTCGCACCAGGCGGCCGATCGACTTTTCATGGCTACGTCCGGTTCCCCGGCACTCACACCGACTGTGGCCCGAACACACCGATGGCCATCCACCTCTCCAGGTGGATGGCCATCGGTGTGTCGGCGTTCAGTTGGTGGCGCCTCCCGGCAGCGGCAACGGCAACGTGGTCGGAGCCTGCTGGGGAACCGACGGGGCCGGCACGACGGTCTGCGGGACCGGCGGGGTGGACGGCTCGGCCGGGCCGGGCGTGCTGATCGTGGACGGCGGCGCCTGAGTGGGCTCCACCGAGTCCACACCTGGTCCGTTCGGAGTGGTGGTGCCCGGAACGCCCGGGACGGTGGTGCCGTCCGGGGCGATATCGGGGGCATGCGTTTCCGGTGCCGGGGTGTCCGGAGTGTGGGTGCCGGGTGCCTGGGTGTCCGGACGATCGGGCGCGTGGACGTCCGGAGCGCCCGGCTTGTCACCGCCGCCGGGGCCGCTCGGCCGGTCGGACGGCGTTTCTTTGCCCGGTCCCGGTGTGGTGGTCACCGTGCTACCCGGTCGTTCCGTGGTCCCACCGGGAGGCGGCGGCACCGGTGCGCTCGGATCGGGCGTGGGAGCGATCTGTTGCAGGTGCGCGGCGACGTCCGGCGGTATCACTTTCCGGACCGCCTCGAACAGCTGATTCCAGCGTTCGACCAGTTCGTTGCGCTTGGTCGGGTCGTCGACCTGGGTCGTACTGGCCGAGGCCTGCTCAAGCCGTTCCCGTGCCTCGTCCGGCTTGCCCTGTTCGAGCAGGGTCTGCGCGGCGGCCAGATCGTCACCGGCGTACTGCACGACGGTGCTCTGGGCCTGTTCGCTGAACACCACCTCTTTGACGCGCCACAGCGCGTCGCCGGGTTCGGCCTGATACGAGAACGCGGAGAGCCCACCGAATACGAGCGCCAGCGCGGCAGCGGTGGTCGCGATCGGGCGGAGCAGCCGCAGGCGGCCTCCCGATTGCGCGCCGATCCGCGCCTGCCGGGCACCGATCTCCTGATTGACGGCCGCGACCACGGTATCGAGGTCGGGCGCGTCGGGTAGCGGCGGTGCCACGATCTCGGCCCGCCAATCCGCCAGCAATGTCGCCAGCTGGAGTTCCTCGGTGCTCTCGGTGGGGACGGGTCCGCCACGGGCGATCGCGTCGATCAGTTCGTCATCACGACGAACCGCGACGATATCCACCGGTTCGGATCCGGTACCGGAGCCCTCGGCGTAGGGATCGGTGTTCCGCGATGCACGCCGCGCCCATTTGTCGCCCCGACCGCGCCCGCCATCCCTAGCCATACATTTCACCTGCCCTCGCCACTTGTGCCTTCAATTTTGCGAGCGCCCTGTGCTGGGCTACCCGAATCGCGCCCGCCGTACTGCCCACGGCGGTTGCGGTTTCTTCTGCCGACAGACCCATGACCAGGCGCAGGATCAAGATCTCTCGATGTTTCTCCGGAAGGGTGGCCAGCAGGGCGTTCATCTGCCGGCTCGTTTCCGATTCGAGAGCTCGTTGCTCCGGGCCGTGGTCGGTGGATATGACATCTGGTACTTCGGCCATCGCCTCCGCCTTGTTACGGGAGGCGTTGCGATGGGCGTCGGCAACCTTGTGGGATGCGATTCCGTATACGAAGGCCATGAAGGGTCTACCCTGGTCCTGATACCTGGGTAGCGCGGTCATGACCGCTAGACAGACCTCCTGCGCGACATCGTCCGCGGAGAGTTGTCCACGCTCCGCGACACCGACCCGCGCGCGGCAATAGCGCATCACCAGCGGGCGGACCATTTCCAGTACCTGAGCTAAAGCAGACCTGTCGCCCTGCGCAGCGGCGGCGACGGCGCGGTCCAACTCTTCGCCCGTGTGCGTCATCGTCAGCGGAATTCCTGGCGTTACAAAGTGGCACGGTCGGTGATGACCGGTGCTTCCGCCGGTCCAGCGGAACGGGTCCACAATAGGACACCGGCGGCGGTACGGGTCGAGACGGTAGAACTCGGGTTACCCACGCCCATCGCGAAATCGCCCGCCACGCCGGGAGATGAGTGCCCGACACGCGGCCGCGTCGGCGACCGCCGTGTCGCGGTCGCCGGGTTCGGCGGCCAGGCCGCCGCGCAGCATGGCGCACGCCCAGCGCAGGGGAACCGAGCCGGAGACACGGCATTCCTCATCGATACGGTCCGCCAGCGCGACGGCGCGGGCCGTCTGCCCGGTGGCACTCGCGGCCGCGGCGACCAGCAATCGCGATTTGATCCGATGCCGGACCGAGGGTCCCTGTTCGGCCAGCGCGAGCGCGGCCTCCGCCGCCGCGAGCGCCGGTGCGCCGAGACCGTCGGCCAGCGCGGTTTCCGCGCGAACCCAGTGCAGCCGCACCCGGCCCCGCGCCCGCGCGGGCGCGCCGACAGCGCGCGCACCGCATTCGGGCGCCGGGCGCTCCAGCAGGGCGACGCAGCGGTCCAGCAGCCGGGTGGACAGGGCAGTCCGGCCCACGCCCAGGGCGTCGGCCGCCAGACCGATCAGCGCGTCGGCCACGGCATCGATCGAATCGGGCCGGCGGCCGTAGTCGCCCAGCGCCGCCGCGGCTCCGCCGGGAGGCGCAGTCCGGGGATCCGGGCCGGATCCCCGGACGGCCGCCGATACCGTCGGCGGTGACGCGGCCGGAAGGGTGGCCAGCGCCGGAAGAACGAGCGCGGCGGCCCGGCCGTCGCACTCGGCGGCCCGCCGGTGCCAGCCGAGCTGACGCAATAGCGACCCCTGCGTCGACGCGGCGAGTGAGAGCAACACCGGATCGACGGTCGCCGCGGACAGGCGGCGCAGCGCGGTATGGGCGGCGGCGTAGTGGCCCGCGCCACCCAGAGCGACCGCTCGCCACCACATTTCGAGGGGATCCGCCGGTTCCGGCAACTCGGCAGCGGTACGACCCGTCCGCGCGCCGAACGCGGCGTCGGCGGCTGAGCGGGAATCGGATTCGGGGCGGGTGCCGGGGACGACCATCGACGCACTGTACCGAGCACCGGATCCGCCGCCGGACGGAACGGACGGGACGCCGCGGATTTCGGCGGTACAGCTATCTTTCAGCATTAATCCGAACGAGCAGTGTTTCCATCAGGTTAATCTCGCCCATCAATCCATGAGCGATCGCGCATCGAATTCGAGGACGTTTCGCTTAATTAACCTCACAGCTCCCCATCGGCCATCTGTGATCGTATCGAGATCTGGGCACCTTAACCCACCGAGCCGGCCCGCGGGGCAGAATTCGGTCCGGACCTATCGAGAATCCCCGAAAGAGTCGCGCCCACCTGCGGATACACCGACCAGCACGGACACGCGGAGCGGGCCGGCAACAAGCCAACCTCACAGTATCGCCGGGCGATTAGCGAAAGTAAACAGCCTACGAGGTTAAATTCAGCGCGCAAAAGAGCCGATAATTCAGGGCGCCAAACTGTTGACGGAATTTCCTCGGTGCCCCTAACGTAACTCATCGCCACGGACGGCGCCGGGCGAAAACGCAACGGATGCCGACGGCAGCGGTGCACATCGGCCGACGCATGTGGCCCCGCGCGCTCGCCGAACGCCGGGCACCGCCGGAAAGCTGTATTCATCACTCGCTCGACAATGCCGACGAGCTCGCGTCTACGAGGAGTTCCCCCATGCCCATGCCCACCCACCTTCCCGGACCGAACGCCGATGTCTGGGACTGGCAGATGCGCGGTTCCTGCCGGGGTGTGGACTCGGCGGTGTTCTTCCATCCCGATGGTGAACGCGGCAGAGCACGGGCGGCACGCGAGTTGCGCGCGAAGGAGATCTGCCGGTCCTGCCCCGTGCTCATGCAGTGCCGTTCGCACGCGCTGAAGGTCAGTGAGCCCTACGGAATCTGGGGCGGAATGTCGGAAACCGAACGGGAGATGCACGCCCGGCGCAACCGGCGCCGGATGGCGGTTTGATGGGTCGTCGCAGGTAGCGGCTCCGCGCCGGATTCCGTCGGCGCGACACCGCGTGTTCCACGGGGCCGCATACGCTCTCGGTTATAGCTTGTGGTTATTGTTATGACCGATGACACAGGAGAGTATCGAGCTCTCAGCGCTCTTGCAGCGCTGCGGCCACTCGGATGCCGAGGCTTTCGCCGAACTCTATGACCGGACCCGCACCCGGGTCTTCGGTCTGGTGTTGCGTGTCCTCCAGGATTCCGGGTTCGCCGAGGAGACCACCCAAGAGGTCTACCTGCAAACTTGGCGCACGGCGGCGAGTTTCGATCCGGCGCGCGGCTCGGCGGTGACCTGGCTGATGACGCTGGCCCATCGCCGCGCGGTCGACCGGGTGCGCGCCGAGCAGGCGCACACCCAGCGCGAGATCGCCTACGGCGCCCGGGTCCTCGGGCACGAGTACGACGAGGTCATCGAGGAGGTCGAGCGCAAACTCGACCACCAGGCGGTGGTCGTCGGCCTACGCGCTCTGACCGAGACGCAGCGCGAGGCGATCTCACTCGCCTATTACGACGGCCGGACCTACGCCGAGGTGGCCCGGCACCTGGATATCGGGCTACCGACCGTCAAATCCCGTATCCGCGACGGTCTGATGAGGCTGAAGAAGAGCATGGGAGGGCCGGCCTCCCTGGGCGATCGGCGACCGATACGAGAACGGGCCGTTCACATTCCACAGCGGATGTGAACGGCCCGTTCCGGTTCGGCGGCCGGTTCCCACCGGGGCGGGAACCGGCGGACCGGACTGCGATCAGTGGGCGTGACCGTGCCCGTGGTCGTCTTCCGCCTCGACGGGCTTGTCCACCACGGCGCTCTCGGTGGTCAGCACCATCCGCGCCACCGACGCCGCGTTGATCACGGCCGACCGGGTCACCTTGACCGGGTCCACGACGCCGTCGGTCAGCAGATCGCCGTAGGTGAGGGTGGCGGCGTTGAAGCCTTCCTTGCCCTCGCCGACCTTGCTGACGACGACGGCACCATCGACACCGGCGTTGGTGGCGATCCAGTACAGCGGGGCCCGCAGCGCGCCGCGC
Organism: Nocardia grenadensis; assembly: GCF_050942415.1. Classification (NCBI taxonomy): domain Bacteria; kingdom Bacillati; phylum Actinomycetota; class Actinomycetes; order Mycobacteriales; family Nocardiaceae; genus Nocardia; species Nocardia grenadensis. The sequence continues at coordinate 5,474,512 of NZ_CP192054.1, forward strand.
AGCACCTCCGCACCGATGGCCTCGTCCCCGGACAGGCCGGAGATCAGTCCGTCGAGCTTGGTGCCCGCCTGGACCAGCGCGGTACCACCGCCCGGGACGATACCCTCCTCGACGGCGGCCTTGGCCGCGCTGACCGCGTCCTCGACCCGGTACTTGCGCTCCTTGAGCGCGGTCTCGGTGGCCGCGCCGACCTGGATGACCGCGACACCACCGGCCAGTTTGGCCAGCCGCTCTTCCAGCTTCTCCCGATCCCAGTCGGAATCGGTGGCCTCGATCTCGCGGCGCAGCTGGGCGCTGCGGGCGGCGATATCGTCGCCGCTGCCCGCGCCGTCGATGATGGTGGTGGTGTCCTTGGTGACCACCACGCGCCGCGCCGAACCCAGCACGTCCAGACCGGAGTCGCGCAGGTTGATGCCCAGGTCCGGATTGACGACCGTGCCCGCGGTGACCACGGCCAGATCGTCGAGGAACGCCTTGCGGCGGTCTCCGAAGAACGGCGCCTTGACCGCTACGGCCTTGAGGGTCTTACGGATCGAGTTGACCACCAGGGTGGACAGCGCCTCGCCCTCGACGTCCTCGGCGATGATCAGGACCGGCTTACCGGATTCGGCGATCTTCTCCAGCAGCGGCAGCAGGTCCGGCAGCGAGCTGATCTTCTCGCGGTGCAGCAGCACCAGCGTGTCCTCCAGCACGGCTTCCTGGCTGTCGCCGTCGGTGATGAAATACGGCGACAGGTAGCCCTTGTCGAACTGCACGCCCTCGGTGACCACGAGTTCGGTCTGCAGGGTCGAGGATTCCTCGACGGTGACCACGCCGTCCTTGCCGACCGTGGTCAGCGCCTTGCCGACCATTTCGCCGATGACCTCGTCCCGCGAGGAGACGGTGGCGACCTGGGCGATGGCCTGTTCACCGCTGACCGGGGTGGCCGCGGCCAGCAGGGCCTCCGATACCGCGTCGGCGGCCTTGGCCAGGCCCGCGCCGATCGCGATCGGGTTGGCGCCCGCCGCGATGTTCTTCAGTCCGCCGCGCACCAGGGCCTGGGCCAGCACGGTCGCGGTGGTGGTGCCGTCACCGGCGACATCGTTGGTCTTGGTGGCGACGCTCTTGACCAGCTGGGCGCCGAGATTCTCGAACGGGTCCTCGAGATCGATATCACGCGCGATGGTGACACCGTCGTTGGTGACGGTGGGGCCGCCGAACGATTTGGCCAGCACCACATGCCGGCCCCGCGGGCCGAGAGTGACCTTGACCGCATCGGCGAGCTTGTCGACACCGCGCTCCAGTGCCCGGCGAGCCTGCTCGTCGAACTGGATCTGCTTTGCCATATGTCTTCGCTCCTGTATCTGGTGCGCTTCGAATGTGTGGCACAACGCACTCCGCCCCGGGTCGGATATTCGACACCGGGGCGGAACGCATGCGCGGCAGTCGAATTACTTGCCGACGACAGCCAGCACGTCGCGCGCGGACAGGATCAGGTATTCCTCACCCTGGTACTTGATCTCGGTACCGCCGTACTTGCTGTAGATGACGGTGTCGCCCTCCTGGACATCCAGCGGGATGCGCTTCTCACCTTCGTCGTCCCAGCGGCCGGGGCCGACGGCGACAACGGTGCCCTCCTGCGGCTTCTCCTTGGCCGTATCGGGAATGACCAGGCCGGAGGCGGTCGTCGTCTCGGCCTCGTTGGCCTGGACGAGGATCTTGTCCTCGAGCGGCTTGATGTTCACGCTCGCCACGTTGAGCCCTCCACTTTCAGGGGATAACGGTCGTCCGGAACTGTTGTCCCGGACCATCGATTCGGTCACGATGCTGACCCTGCGCACAGCCCCGTCGTCGCGGGTGCCGGGACCGCCTGCTCAGTAGTCAAGCCTGGCACCGGGCAACGATCGGTGCCGACTAGCACTCTATACATGAGAGTGCCAGCGCTCAAGGGCAGGCGCTGCCAATGCGGTATCGATCGGAAACGATTCGGTCTCGCTGTCACCAAGACGCCATCCGCCGCGCCCGCTGGTCGCCGGGGTTAGGAGCACGAAAGCCGGGTAGACCAAAGGGAAAGAGGGCTTCCCAATAATTCTCCGACTCTGTAACGTTCGGATAACAGATCGTGACACCATGTGTGATGGTTGTTCGCGAAGCCACCGTTCACCGCAGACGACGGCGGTTTCGCGAACACCTTTAGGCATGTCCGGACCTCACCATCCGGCACGGCCGCCGCGTCCACTCGAAGGGAGGTGAAGAGAGTATGCGCACATCGCTCGGCATCTCCGCCGGGAACGAGGTGGTGTGCTCCGCCCTGGTCACCACCGCGGCCAACGGCGCCCGCACCTTCGACTACCGGGTGGTCTCCGCGGACGCGCATTCCGATCTGGGGGATCTGGTCGCCTCCTCCATCGAGCTGATGACCACTCAGCTGCCGGCGAGCCATTCCCACGAGGCGGTTTTCGGCACCCAGCTGCCCGCGCCCCAGGCCTCCGGGCTCGACGTGATGGCCGACCGCCCGCCCACCGGTGTCGCGGTCGCCTACCGGAGCAAGGAGCAGGCGCACGCGATCCGGCTCGCCACCGGCAAACAGCGCGAACCGCAACTGGTTCCGGAGACCACCGCGGCGCTCACCTTCCTACGCGACACCGGCCTGCTGGACCGCTACGGCACGGTGGCCGTAGTGGACCTGGGCGCCTCCGGCTGTACCGTCTCGGTGGCCGACCCGGCCGACGGCGCCGTGCTCCACACCGCGCGGTCCACCGCGGTCAGCGGCCGCGCGATCGACGATCTGCTGTACCGGCATCTGGTCGATCAGCACTACGCCCGGCGCGGTACCCGGCCCAATCGCAGTGTCCTGGTGAACCGTGCCCGCACCGCCAAGGAACACCTGTCGGTGACCCAGGCCGTCACCATCGACCACATCGCGGGCAAACCGCTCAAACTCACCCGCGCCGATTTCGAATCGCTCACCGCCGGCGTGTGGCGCGAGATGACGCGGTTCGCGGCGATGACCTTCGGCTTGGCCGACCGCGCCCCGGAAGCGGTGGTGGTGATCGGTGGCGGCGGGAATATCCCGGCGGTACTGGAAACCCTGCGCGGTGAACTCGGGCTTCCGGTGCTCACGGTGCCGGACCCGGACGCGGTGATCGCCAAAGGCGCTGCGCTACTCGCCGATACCGCCCGCTCCAGCGCGCCGATCGGCGCGCTGACATCGGACAAGTCCGGCAACACCCTGCTCAAGGCATTCGGGACGGTGGCCGGCGCCATCGTTGTGGTGGGGTTGATCGTCGGGTACGGGGTGAACACCATGGCCCCGAGTTCGGACGAAGAGGTCTCCCCCGCCGGTACCACCAGCAGCGCCCAGCTGCCGACCACCGCCACCATCGCGCCGACGACCACCACTGTGGTCCCCGATACGACCGAGGAGATTCCCCAGCCCGTCGAGGAGCCCGCCGGCGCCGGTGAGCCGAATACGACGTTCGCCGAGCCCCCGGTGACCGGCGACCCAGGCACGGGCGAATACCCGTCGACGAACGAGATCCCCTCCACCTCGGGCGAACCGTCTCCGAGTACCACGCCGAGCACCGCGCCGTCCCCGCCCACCCTGCGGCCGGATCCGAACCTGCCCCATATCCCGTTCCCGGAGGGAATCGGCCCGGGCACGCCGATCCCCCAGTCCTCCCCGGAGGAATTGCCGACGGATCAGCCGTCCACCTCGGACGTGCCGCCGCCCTCCGGATCGCGCCAAACCCAGACGACCCTGGAGGTTCCACCGCCACAACCCCCTCGATTGCCCAATTCGGGTTCGGCGGGATAGCCGTCCACGGCGGCACAGTGCCCACAGGTACGCGAGAGCACCGGCCTGACCGACGCCCCGGGCAGAGCCCGGCAAGGCGGCAAGTGGTCCCCGATACGTACGACGGGGTGTCCTTCCGGAAGCCGACGGTCTCTGCGTGGCACCGGCGCGCTCGCCGACGGCATTGGGATGGACCGCGGGATACGAACGTACCGAGAAGAGCGTGGGGTCGCGGTCCGTCGTCGCGGTAACGTCCTCGGCGCGGCCTGCCGGCAGGCTCCCATTCACCTCGGCCGTCGGTCGTGGTTACCGGGGCGGGCCGGTGGCCGGGTCAGCCCACCTGGCTGACCGAGACGGGCAGCCCGGGATCGGAGGCCACCGACAGCGGTGACGGTGCCGCGCCGCCGCCGATCACATGCGCGCCCAGCGCCGCGATCATCACGCCGTTATCGGTGCAGAGCCGGGGTTTCGGGATTCGTAGCGTCAATCCGGCCGCCGCGCACCGTTCCTCGGCCAGCGAGCGGATCCGCGTATTGGCGGTCGCGCCGCCACCCAGTACCAGGGTGTCCACGCCCACGTCCTGCGCCGCGCGCACCGCCTTCATGGTGAGCACATCGGCGACCGCCTCCTGGAAGGAGGCCGCGATATCGGGAATCGGCAGCTGTTCCGGTTCGACGCCCTGGCGGGCCCGCGCTTCCACATAGCGCGCGACCGCGGTCTTCAATCCGGAGAACGAGAAGTCGTAGCGCGGGTCCCGCGGTCCGGTCATACCCCGCGGGAAGGCGATCGCCGCCGGGTCACCGGTGACCGCGGCCGCGTCCAGCGCGGGACCTCCCGGATAGCCGAGACCCAGTAGCCGAGCGACCTTGTCGAACGCCTCACCGGCGGCATCGTCGACCGTGCTGCCCAATTCGATCAGCGGCTTCGACAGATCCTCGACATGTAGTAGATGGGTATGACCGCCGGAGACCAGCAGCGCCACACTCGGCGGCATCGGACCGTGTTCGAGAGTGTCCACCGCCACATGCCCGCCGAGATGGTTCAGCGCGTAGAATGGGATATCCCAGGCCGCCGCATAGGCTTTGGCGGCCGCGACACCCACCAGCAGCGCTCCCGCCAAACCCGGACCGATCGTCACCGCCAAGGCATCGGGGGCGGCGATCCCGGCCGCGGCCAGAGCGCGCCGCATGGCGGGCACGATCGCCTCGAGATGGGCCCGCGAGGCGATCTCGGGCACCACACCGCCGAAACGAGCGTGCTCGGCCACACTCGAGGCGACCTCGTCGGCCAGGAGTTCACAGCTGCCGTCGGGACGACGGCGCACGATGCCCACCCCCGTCTCGTCACAGGAGCTCTCGATGCCCATGACGATCACGACAGCACCCCGTCCGGGGTCCGGGCACCGAAGACCACCGGGACGTCCTCCAGGGCCGGACGGCGCATGGTGTACGCGTCCGCGCCGCTGGGGTGGTAGTAGTTCTTGCGTAGACCGATGATGTGAAAGCCGTGCTTGGCGTACATGGAGATCGCGGCGGTGTTGTCGGTGCGCACCTCGAGGAACACCGGCCCTCCTCGCCGCCCGGCCTCGGTGAGCAGCGCCTCCAGCAGCAGCGTGCCGATACCGGCACGGTGACAGGCCGGGTCCACCCCGATGGTGTGCACCTCGGCCTCCGGGTGCTCGGCGTCACCGAGCAGCGCGATTCCCGCGTAACCCACCATATTCCCGGCATCGTCGCGGGCGGTGATATAGCGGTTGTATCCCGCGGCCAGCTCGGAGCGGAATGCCACGGCCTGCCACGGATCGTCTTCCGGGAACAGCAACTGTTCCAGTTCCACGCAGCCCGCGATATCGGTCGGCTCCATGGGTTCGATACGAATTCCCGTGGTACGAACTCCCATTGTCACGCTCCCATCCGGTCGAGAGTGCGGTAGCTGCGTTCGACCGCGTCGGGGCGGCGCAAATACAGCGGGATCAGCGGTTCGGGGGTCACGCCCGACCACAGCGCGCCCGCCGCCACCTGCACGAGCGCCGCCGGCGAAGGTGTCTGCACGGACAGCGCGGGAAGTGCGAAGAGCGCGGTGTGCGCGGCCGATCCGGCGATCTTGGTCGCACCGGCCACCGGCAGGTCGCCGGGTTCGCACACCTCGGGTCCGGCGACCCGGATGCGGCCGCGGTCGCGATAGCGCGCGGCGTAGACCTCACGGCGGCGCGCATCGGTGACCACCAGCAGTTCGTCGTCGGGCCCCAGTTCGGGCGCGCATTCGACGGCGACGGCGTCCAGACTGCACACACCGTGCACCGGGATGCCCAGCGCATCACCGAACGCGGCGGCGGTGGCCATCCCGACCCGCAGCCCGGTGAACGGCCCCGGGCCGATCCCGGTGACGACCGCCCCGATCTCGGCGCGCGACACCCCGGCTTCGGCCAGGCATTCCAGGATCTGCGGGGTGAGCGCCTCGGCGTGCGCGCGGGCGTCGACGAGTACCCGGGCGGCGAGAATACGTGGGGCGGCGTCCGAGATGTTCGCACCGGCGGCCGCCTGCTCCAGTTCGACGAGGCCCGCCGTGACGGCGGGCGTCGCGGTGTCGACAGCAAGTGCAAGCATGGTCTGGTCAACGATACCGGGTGACCCGCTTCACACGGCGGTGGCGCACGGCGCCCCAGCAGCCGGGTTGCCGATCTCGTGCGGTCTAGTGCGCCGCCCCGGTGTGCACCCACTCCCAAGATGCCGTGCGGACTTCGGATTCCGGCTCCCGTGACATTCGCACCAGCAGATGCCGGCCGGTCAACCGCTCCGCCATTCCACTGCCCCACTCGACCACCACGACCGCGTCGTCGAGTTCGGTGTCCAGATCGAGGGCGTCGAGTTCGTCGAGGCTACCGCCGAGCCGGTAGGCGTCGACATGGACCAGCGCCACCGGCGGGCCGTCGGCGCGTTCGCCCGCCGGATGACGGCGCGCGATGACGAAGGTCGGCGAACTCACCCGCCCGCCGACCCCGAGACCGGCCGCGATTCCACGGGTCAGAGCCGTTTTACCGGCACCCAAAGGTCCGTCGAGCACCACCAGATCACCCGCTCGCAGCCCGACGGCCAGTTCCCGTCCGAGCGCCTCGGTATCGGTGACCTCCGGCAGCAGGCGTTCACCGCGGTCAGCCACCGGTGGCCTCCCACCGGTCGTCCTCGTCGACCACACCAGCACGCATCAGCAGCCGGTCCAGCGCGGCATTGGTCTCCTCCGGGTACTGCAACTGCGGCATATGTGCCGCCTCGGGAAGCCGGACGAGTTCGCAATCGGCCAATTCGCGTGCCAGCACACGGGAATTGCGGAATGGAATGACCAGGTCCCGGGTGCCGCCGAGGACCAGCGTCGGAGTATCGCGCAACACCGGCAGGGCCGCCGCCTCGTCGTGTAGCTCGATGGCCTTCAGGAACTTCACCACGGTTTCCACCGGGGTGCGGTCGATCATCATGGTGGTGAACCGCGACAGCGTCGGACTGACCGCTCCGTGGAAGGAACTCACGTGCAGGATCGGGGTGATCACGTGGCGGGCGGTGGCCCGTCCGGCCTGTACCAGCGCCGGAGCGGTATGCACGGCCAGCCGGAATCCGTCGATCGCGGGATTGCGCAGCAACTGCCCGATACCGGAGGAGGCGACCTCGGCGGCCGCGGTGGACAGCAATGCGACACCGCGCACCCGCTGTGCGAAGAGACCGCCGGCATGGGCGGCTGCGGCGAGTACCGCCATCCCGCCCAGCGAATGCCCGACCAGGATCAACGGCCCGCGTGGCGCGCGGGCGTCGATCACCGTGAGCAGGTCGCGGCCGAGCTGGGACACCGTACAGCTGTCGGTTTCCGGTGTTCCCGAGCGGCCGTGGCCGCGTAGATCGAACAGCACCAGCCGTACCCGCGAACCCCAGCGCTGCGCCAGGTGGCGACGCTGGAAATGGAACGATTCCATGCTGTTGCAGAAACCGTGCACGAAAACGACTGTGGCGTCGGCGTCGCCGGAACCCCACTCCCGGGTGGCCAGGCACACACCGTCGTCGGCGATCACCTCACCGGCACGGTCGAGATCGATCAGGGCGAAATTCTCGTCCCGGTACTCGTCGCGAACGGGCGGCCACAGTACTCTCGCGCCGGCCCGGCGCAGCGCGTGTACACCGGCCATCGCGCCGACCACCCCGGCGGTGGCCAGCCCACCACGCAACAGGGTCGTTCCTCGTTTCATCTGGTACCCCCTCGATACCGCCGGTGTACCCGGCCACGGGGCGCACACACCACTTCGTAGTGGATCGTGCCGAGCAGATCGGCCCAATCCTGGGCCCGCGGCTCACCGCGGGAACCCGGGCCGAACAAGATCGCGGTATCGCCTTCGGCCACGCCCTCGGCATTGGCACCCAGATCCACCACCAGCTGGTCCATGCACACCCGGCCGCGATTGGGACGGTTGCGTCCGCCGACCCACACCTGCATCCGCCCACCCAGGGGACGGAATACGCCGTCGGCGTATCCGGCGGGGATCAACGCGACGGTGGTGTCGGCCGGGGCGATCCATTCGTGCCCGTAGGACACCCCTTCACCCTTCGGCACGTGTTTGACCAGCGCCACTTCGGCCTGGAAGGTCATCGCGGGCCGCAGCTCGAATTCGCCGATATCGGGGACCGGGGTAAGCCCGTACACGGCGATACCGGGGCGGACCATATCGAAGGCCAGGTCGGGCCGGGTCAGTGTGGCCGCGGAATTGGCCAGGTGCACGAGTTCGGGTTCCAGGCCGTATTCCTTGGCCGCCGCGATGGCGTCGAGGAACCGGTCGCGTTGCAGGTCGATGGTCGGGTGATAGGGCTCGTCGGCGTGCGCGAGATGGGAGAAGATGGCCCGGAAGCGCACCACCCCCTCGTCGACGAGTTTCCGCAGGGCCGCGAGAACCACGGGATAGACCCCCTGCTCGATCCCGTTCCGATTGAGCCCGGTGTCGACCTTGAGACTTACGACAGCCTGTTCACCCAGTTCACGGGCGGCCGCGGCGACGGCATCCAACTGCTCCGCCGAGGAGATGCCGATTTCGATATCGGCGGCGACAGCCGCGGCGTAATCCGCGTCACAGATATTGAGCCAGCACAGGATCGGCGCCTCGATTCCGGCCTCGCGTAGCGTGACCGCCTCGGCGACCGTAGTGACCCCTAGTTCGGCCGCGCCCGCGGCCAGCGCCGCCCGGGCGACCTCGACGGCGCCGTGGTTGTAGCCGTCCGCCTTGACGACCACCATCACCGCGGCGTCGCCTGCGTGCGCACGCAGTACTCCGACATTGTGTGCGATGGCGTCCAGGTCGACGACTGCTTCCACTTGACCGTTCACACCTGCCGATACTGCCATCCCGGGGCACGCGGGCGCGACGGCGGTCACCCGCGGGCCCAGGCGGTGCGTACCTCAGGCGGACAGCGCCCGCAGTGTCGCGATGGCGGCGGGGATATGCCGCAGCAGCGGCGTGGCCGAGACGGGGGCGGCGGTCCCGCCGGGGGTGTCATGGGCGGCGAGCCCCGCGGCGAGTGCGTGCACGCGGGCCGCGGCGGCCGCGGCCGAGACCGGATCGCGGCCCGCGGCGAGCAGCGCCCCGATCACCCCGGAGAGCACGTCGCCGGCACCGGCGGTCGCGGCCCAGGAACCACCGGCCTCGTTGACCAGCACCTGCCGGCCGGGGGCGGCGACCAGCGTCGCCCGGCCTTTCAGCAGCACCGTGACCTGCCACGATTCGGCGAGCTCCCGAACCGCGGCCACCCGGTCGGGTGCCGGCTCCGCACCGGTGAGCCGGCGGAACTCACCGGCGTGCGGGGTCAGCACAGTGGGGGCCCGGCGACCCCGGACCAGCTCCGGTTCACCTGCCAGCAAGGTCAGCCCGTCGGCATCGACCACGACGGGGAGGTCGGTGGCCAGGATCTCGGCGAGACGGTCGCGGGCGGCGCCGTCGGTCCCGGAGCCCGGCCCGAAGACCCAGGACTGCACCCGGCCCGCGTCCGCCGGATCGCAGACCGCGATCACCTCCGGATACTGCGCGAGCACCGCGGACGCGGCGGAACCCACGTAGCGCACCATCCCGGAGGTCGCGGCCACCGCCGCGCCCGTACAGAGCACGGCCGCGCCAGGGTAGGTCGCGCTCCCGGCCTGCACCCCGGTGACCCCTTGCGTGTATTTGTCGTCCGCGGCTCCCGGCACCGGCCAGGCCGCGCCCACCGCAGCGGGATCCAATGCCGCCAGGCCGGGTTCGGGCAGCCGTAAACCGATGGGTACCAGTTCGATCCGGCCGCACCGGTCCGCAGCCAGCGCGTGTACCGGTTTACGGGCGCCGAAGGTGACGGTGACCGCCGCCCGGACCGCGGGCCCGGACACCGCACCGGTATCCGGGTCGACACCACTGGGCAGATCGGCCGCGATAATCGGGACTTCCACATTCGCAACGATTCTCGCCGCGTCCGGGCGCAGCGGGCCGTGGCCGGAGATACCGACGATCCCGTCGATCACCAGATCGGCGCCGGCGATTTCCCGCACCGCCGCAACCGGATCGGCGCACACCCGTCCGCGGGCGCGGCGCAGCGCGGTCAGCCCGGCCGCATGCGCGCGTGCCGGATTCAGCAGTACCGCGGTCACCGCGACACCCCGCCGCCGTAACGTCACCCCCGCCCACAGCGCGTCACCGCCGTTGTCACCCGAACCCACCAGCAGCGCCACCGTCCGTCCCGCGACCCCGCCGCTGCGCGCGCGCAATTCGGCCGCGGCCACCGTGGCCAGCCCGTACGCGGCGCGGCGCATGGGCACTCCGTCGGGAACTCTGGTGAACAGTTCGGCCTCGGCGAGGCGCACCTCGTCGGCGGTGTAATAGCCGAGCGGCTGGGTCACCGAACACACCTCCGTGATCGGACGGGCAGCGATGCCAGCAGACTACGCTTGACCTCCATGTCCAGAGTTCACCGCGCCGTACTCGTTCCGGCCGCCGGATTCGCCCTCGTCACGGCATTGCTGTCCGGCTGCGGCGCCGGTGATTCAACGGACGAGGCGACGAAAACCGATACCTCCGGCGCGCAAGTACGGCCCGACCGGGAGGCCACCGTCACCGTCGAGGTCGAAGACGATCAGTTCTCACCGGCCGATATCACCATCTCCGCCGGCGATACGGTGTCCTGGCATTTCGACGGCGACCTGCCACACGGCGTCCAGGGCATCGGCGACAAGGCGATGAGCATCAACAGCCCGTTGTTCGAGGTGGGCGATTGGAGTCACACCTTCACCCAGCCGGGCGAATACCGCTACCTGTGCCCGATCCACCCGGATATGCGCGGCACCATCACGGTCGAGGAGTAGACGGGGTAACCGGAGCACCGGCTACCCCGTCAGCTATTCCACGGTGACGGATTTCGCCAGGTTGCGGGGTTTGTCCACGTCGTAACCGCGGGTCTGCGCCACCTCGGCGGCGAAGATCTGCAACGGGACCGTCGACAGCAGCGGCTGGTAGAGGGTCGGGGCGGACGGGATCTCGATCAGGTCGTCGGCGAACGGCCGCACCAGATCGTCACCCTCCTCGGCGATCACGATCGTGCGTGCCCCGCGGGCCTGGATCTCCCGGATATTGCTCAGCAGTTTGGAGTGCAGCACCCCGCGCCCCTTGGGCGAGGGCATGACCACGATCACCGGCAACCCGCCCTCGATCAGCGCGATCGGGCCGTGCTTGAGCTCACCCGCGGCGAAACCCTCCGCGTGCATGTACGCCAGCTCCTTGAGCTTGAGCGCACCCTCGAGCGCCACCGGATATCCGACATGGCGACCGAGGAACAGGATGGTGCGCTCGCGCGCGAGTTCCCGGGCGATCGCCCGCACCTGCGGCGCCGTCTCCAGCACCCGGTCCACCAGCTTGGGCATTGCCTCCAGCTCGGCGAACTCACGTGCAACCTCATCGGGGTACTTGGTACCGCGCGCCTGCGCCAGCGCCAGCCCGACCAGCAGGTTCGCCGTCACCTGCGCGAGGAACGCCTTGGTGGAGGCGACCCCGATCTCCGGCCCGGCCCGGGTGTAGAGCACCGCGTCGGATTCGCGTGGGATCTGCGCGCCGTTGGTATTGCAGACCGCCAGCACCCGGGCCTTCTGGCTCTTGGCGTGCCGGACGGCCTCCAGTGTGTCGGCCGTCTCACCGGACTGGGAGACCGCCACCACCAGGGTCGAGCGGTCCAGCACCGGGTCCCGGTAGCGGAACTCGCTGGCCAGCTCCACTTCCACCGGCAGCCGGGTCCAGTGTTCGATGGCGTACTTGGCGACCAGACCGGAGTGGTAGGCGCTGCCGCAGGCCACCACGAAAACCTTCTCCACATCGCGCAACTCCTGATCGGAGAGGCGCTGCTCGTCCAGCACGATCCGGCCGTCGCGGCCGGGGGTCTGATCGAAGTGACCGATAAGCGTATCGGCGACCGCGCCGGGCTGCTCGTCGATCTCCTTGAGCATGAAGTAGTCGTGACCGCCCTTCTCGGCGGCGGCCAGATCCCAGTCGATGGTGAACGGCCGGGTACTCACCCCGTCGGTGGAGCCGTCGAAGTCGGTGACGCGGTAGCCGTCGGCGGTGATCACCACGGCCTGACCCTCGCCGAGTTCGACCGCCTCGCGGGTGTGTTCGATGAACGCGGTCACATCGGAGGCGATGAACATCTCGTTCTCGCCCACCCCGACGACCAGCGGCGTCGAATGACGCGCCGCGATGATCTTTCCCGGATGGTCGGCGTGCGTGAACACCAGCGTGAACGCACCCTCGAGCCGCCGGAGTACCGAAAGCGTGCTGGCCTCGAAATCGCCCGCGGTCGGCCCCGCGGCGTAGGCCCGGGCGACCAGGTGCACGGCGACCTCGGTATCGGTCTCACTGCGCAGTTCCACGCCGGCGTCCTCGAGCTCCCGCCGCAGCTGGGCGAAATTCTCGATGATGCCGTTGTGCACGACCGCGAGCTTGCCGCTCGCATCCCGGTGCGGGTGGGCGTTGCGGTCGGTCGGCGCGCCGTGGGTGGCCCACCGCGTATGCCCCATACCGGTGCTGCCGGCGAACTCGCCCGGGTTCGCGATATCCAGTGCCGCTTCCAGGTTGCTCAGCCGCCCGGCGCGCCGCTCGACCGCCACGCCACCGGCGCCGTCGAGAATCGCCACACCCGCCGAGTCGTAACCTCGGTACTCCATGCGGCGCAAGGCAGCGACGACGACGCCCAACGCGTCCCGGTACCCGACGTACCCCACGATTCCGCACATGGCTCCCCAGCCTACTTATCGGCTAACGTTCTCGTCGTGTCGGCGTCTGTGAAATCACTTCTGAGCACTCTGACCAGCCGCGGCCCGCATCGGGTGCTCCGCGGCAATCTTGCCATCGCGGGTCAGCCCGGGGTGGTGTACACGCCCGAGACCGGCCGCGATCTACCCGCGGTCGCGTTCGGCCACGGCTGGCTGCACGGCGCCGGCAACTACCGCACGCTGCTCGAACACCTCGCGTCCTGGGGCATTGTCGCGGCCGCCCCCGATACCGAGCGCGGCCCGCTGCCCTCCCACCTGAACCTCGCCACCGACCTGCTCACCACCCTCGATATCTGCACCGGCGTCCGGCTCGGCGACGGCACCCTTACCGTGCATCCCGAACGCTTGGCCCTGGCCGGCCACGGAATGGGCGCGGGCGCGGCCGTACTCGCCGCCGCCCAGCGCCCGGTGGCCGCGGTGGCTCCCCTCTTCCCGGCACCCACCGCCCCCGCCGCCACCTCGGTGGCCGGTGAACTCACCGCCCCGGCACTGATCCTGGCCGGGGTGAGCGATATCGATGCGCCGATCTCCGACGCGGTCCCCCTCGCCGCCGCCTGGGGTGGTCCGGTGATCCTGCGCACTCTGGACGGCGCGGGCCACAACGGACTCGCCGAGGGCCGCCGCCTACTGGCCGCGCTCGGTGGCGGTAAGCACGAGGAGAAGACGTCCCGCGCCACCCGCGCCCTGCTCACCGGGTACCTGCTGCACACCCTGCTCGGCGACAAGACCTACAAGCCGCTCGCCGACCCGGAGACCTCGATCAAGCACACCCATGTGATCGATCCGTCGGCCGCGCTGCTGGAACAGGGCGAGAACCGGCGGGCCGCAGCGACACCGGACCCGGCGGCGGTGGGCAAACTGGTCCGGTCGCTGCGCAAGTAACACCGCTCCGAAACCGAGCCGTCCGTGCGGCTTCTGTCAGCTATTCCGATGATCAGCTGAAATCAGGGACTTCAGAACCCGAGGTCGTCGAACTCGCCGGCTTTGCAACCTTTGAGCCATGCCGAGAACTCGTCACGGGTGAACGTGATATGGTCGGCAGCCCGGTTGTTCGAGTTACGCACCAGAATCTCGCCGGTCGGTGCGGCCGCGACCTCCACGCACGTGTGCTTATCGGTGTATGACGACACCCGCCAGTCGAGATGGTCAGTCATCGCCCTGTCTCCATTCATCAGCCAATCGACGAATCACGGCCTCGAAGTCGTCTACACGGTGTTCACCGATACCGAATCCGCCCAGCTCACCGCACTGATCGCCATACACCACATCATCGAGAACAGCGCGGAAGTACTGATGATCCCACACCTGACCGGGCCGTGGATCGCAGGCAGCCGGCAATGGACGGCTATCCGCAGTGCAGTGCAGATCATCGGCTCCGAGGGTCCGCTAGCGGAATGCACACGATGAGCTGTCCCGGCGTCACCTATCGTGCCGATGCGCGACCGCGACTCCGGATATCGCGGCGACGAACTTTCACGATATGCGGCACACCATCGTGCCCCGGCGCGTATCCCGACCACAGGTCCCCCCAACCGGGCCACGCGCCGTCCCGACCGCGAATCTCCACCAGCCCGAAGACCAAGCCCCCGACAGTGGCATGCACCCACTTCCGCAGCAGAATCCAGTTCCCGCCGATGATGGCAAAGGGTATCGGCAGCAGCAGGTAGCTGTAGGTTCTCGGCATGTCCACTGCCACTACCAACAGGCCCACCGCGAAAGCAGGGCCGAACAGCATGACGATATCGATCAACGTGGCACCCATCGACCGCAGCTTGCGCGGTGACGGATACCGTCTATCTCCTTCGGACCCGTGGTATCCCGGCAAGAACTGTGTACTCGTCAACCCGAAGGCATCCCCCGAACTCATCGGACGATGATGGCACACGATGCGGAGCTGCGTCCGGCGGGATGACCGGCCGCACCGGAATTGATCGGTTCCGACAACCCGACGTAGGATGCCGAAGCGTTTCGCGCTCGGGTTCTTTCGTCGATGGATCCCGCGAGCTGGGATGTTCTGCAGGGGAAGGGTGTCGATGGCCGCCGAGATGGATCTGGACCGCGCGATAGCCGGATTCGCGCAGTTGTCCGCCGATGCGGAGCGGAGAGCCCAGCGTTTCGCCGAGTTACAGGAGCGGATGACAGCGCTGACGGCGACCGAATCGGGCGTCGGCGGACGAGTCAGCGTCACCGTGGACAGTAGCGGGGTGCCGACAGCGATCGATCTGGCACCGGGTGTGCGGCAGATGGATTCGCGCGCGCTCTCCGCCGAGATCCTGTCGTGTATGCGCCGGGCGCAGGGCAAACTGCGTCCGGGCATTGCCGGGCTGGTGCACGATATCGTCGGCGAGGATCCGGCCGGTGCCGCACTCGTCGACAGTTTCGACCGGCGCTTCCCGGAAGCGGAGACGACTGCGACGCCGGCACAGGATTCCGATGTGCCGCAGACCGGCCGTGCCACGCCTCCGGCCGCCGACCCGTTTTACCCTCAGCAACGTCCGGCGCCACCCACCTGGGGCTCCGAGCCTCCCCAGCAGATCACCGACCCGTATCCCTCCGAGCAACGTCCGACGCCCCCCGCGTGGGGCTCCGCACCACCTTCGGCCCCACGCACATCCGGCAGGGATCAGGTCGTCACTCCGGACGAGCCCGACGAAGAGACCGAGTACTACCGCCGCAAATCGTGGTTGGAGTGATCGATGACCAACAATCCTGATGCCGTCTCGGTCGATCCCGAAGAAGTGCGGAAGCACGCGGACAGCGTCGAAGCGCTCATGGGCAGCCTGGACAGATGCCTCGAAGCCGCCAACTATCTCATGTCGGCAGATGACGGGTACGGGAGTTGGCTACGGCCGGTGATAAAAGGGCTGTTCGACGATAACCATCGATCGACCGTCGAGGTGATTCGCGCAGCCGGTGAACGCACCGCCCAGGTACCGGAGAAGCTGAAGGCGACTGCCGCATCCTTCGAAGACGCGGACGGGTCGTTCGCCACGACACTGCAGGGACTGCAGGCGGAGATAGGGAAATCCGGATGAGCTTCGACGACGCCGCGCCACCCGACAACGATCTCATCGACGACGAGTCCCAGCACAGCAATGCCTACTTCCAGGAGGATGTCTCCTGGCTGTCCAATGTCGGGCTCGAAGGCGACGAAGAGACCGGCGGCCTGGGTGTACTCAAAGGCACCGTCGCGGGTGACGCGTGGGATATCTACGGGAATCTGCGGAGCGACAATACCGGTGAGGCAGTCTTCGGTGCAGCCGGAGTCGTGGGGACCGCGGTCGAGGCGGTCAAGGATCCGTTCGGTTTCGCGGGCACCCAGGTCGCCAAATGGATGTTGGAGCATATCGAGCCACTCAGGCAGGCCTACGAGGAACTCAGCGGCAACCCGACGATCGTGGAGGCGTATTCCTCTTCCTGGCAAGCGATTTCGACCGAACTGTCTACGACCAAGGCCGAATGGCAGCGCACCATGGAGACGGATATCAACACCTGGTCCGGCAGCGCGGGCGACGCGTACCGCAATCATGCCGCAGAGGTACTCACCGCAATCGACACCGCCGCGGCCGCAGCGGCCGCACTCGGCGAGTTGATGGACAAAGCGTCCAAAATTATTGCCATAGTCCGGGATCTGGTGCGCGATATCATCGCAGCCCTGCTCGGCGCGGCCATCGGATACACGATCGAGCTCGCCGTGACCGCAGGCGCGGCGGCCGGGCACGTCATCGCCTCGTTCCTGGCGAAACTCGCGAAGAGCAGCCTGGACACGATGACCTATCTGAAGAAACTCAATGACGTGATCCTGTCATGGGGAACGTATACCGAACCACTCGCGAGAATCTTGCAGAACTGGTGGAGTTGGCGGAACTCCGGTGAAGCGGCGCCCGGGCAACCCACGGTGGCGACGTAGTCGGGTTTCACCCGCACGGTGAGATCCACCCAACTGTTCGTTACGCAGCCCATCCAGCACCCCGGGCCGATGCATATCGAGGTCGCGCGAACAGCTCGCACAGCTCCGACTTTTTCAGACCAGCCAGCTGTTGCGCCGGTAGTATTCGGCTTCGTCGTCACCGTCGTCGTCGATGGGCGTCACGACGTTCCGGTTCTGACGGTTGGCGGCCGCGCGCGCGACCGCCTCCCGCTGTTGCCGTAGTTCTTCCAGCTGCTCCGGCTGTGCCCGGTGATCGGGCTGCGACGTAGAAGACTCTTGTTCCCGGCCGGTCCACGGCTCCTGCTGATCGGTCTTCGATACCTGCGCCGCCTCGTGGTTTCGCGCTTCGGCCTGTTGCAGACGCGTCCGGATACGTTGAGCCGAGTGTTCGATCAGCGCCCGATTCTCCGCGGCGACCCGTTGATTCGCGGCACGTAATTCCTCGATCCTGGCCGCGCTGCGCCGGTACACCGTGTCGGCTATCTCATCGAGATCCCGGAAACTCATTGCCTCGATCCTCCTCGGGTCACAGCGGGCCCGCCTCGGCCAGTTGCGCCCCGGTATCGACCGGTGCTGCGGGGGGCGGTGCCGGTGCGTCTTCTTCCGGTGCGACGACGACATCGTCTTCCGGCGCCGTGGTACCCGCCTCCGGTGGGGCGGTCTCGTCCTCGGCGGGGGCCGGATAATCTCGCGGCTGGTGTTCACCGTCCTCGGCTCGCCGACCGCCGGGCAAGCCGGGGGTACCGGACGGCCGACCGGCGTTCTGCTGGTCTTCGGCGCTCGGGTCGCCGGTTCCCGGGGCCTGCTCACCTTCGGGTACGTCGGCGGCAATAGCCGGTTTTCCGTCCGGACCGATCTCTATCCGATAATTCTGCGGCTCGCCGTCCGCACCGGTCACTACGAGGTGCAGCCGACCGTCGGGGCCGAGTTCGAGCTTGTATTCTTTCCCGTCCAGCTCAATACCGGTATCCGCACCTGTTTCTTCGTCCGTTCCGGCAGGGTCGTCTTCGGCGTTTCCGGTGGGATCGTCCGGTTGACCGTCACCGTCTTCGTCTACATCCGGCTGCCCGTCACCGTCGAGGTCGACTTCTTGTTCGGCTTCCTCGAGCAGCTGTTCGAGAGTGCCCGAGATCTGCTCGGCGGCGGAACTCGCCAGTTCGCTCAGTCCCGTGACCAATTGGGTTCCGAGCCCCGAGGAAGCGAGTTGGGTACCGAGCTCTGTCAACGCCGACAACGGATTGTCCTCGTCGGTGGTCCCCGGATCCTCGGTCTCCGCGCCCGGGATGTCGGTCGTGCTGGGGGTTCCGGTCCCGGTGGGCGTACCCGATGGGGTACCGGAGGGCGATCCGGTCGGCACCTGGGTCGTCGGGGTCTCACTACCGGGCGTGCCCGGGGTCTGCGCGACACCCTGCGGACACGGGTACGGGGTCTCCGACAGTTTGCCCAGGCGGTCGATGAGTGTGCCGTACTGGGCTCTCACCCCATCGTTGATATCCGTGCAGGTCTGAACGAATTCGGTCACTTTCTTTTCGTAGTGATCTTTGAACTTGTTCAGCCAGTCACGGCAATGATCCTCGATATCGTCCGTATTGCCGCTACCGGGAACGGTGATGAATACATACTCGTCCAAGTTCGGGAGATCCGGGAAAATCCTATGGATCTTCCCCAGCAGGTGGTCGTCGGCACCTGTACTCCAGCCGATGCCCTGGGCAGCCGAGATGATGGAGTCGACATCCTCCGGGGACTTCCCGTCGTAGGTGACCTGGTACATGTCCTCGAGGAACACCTGAACCATCTCCGCCTTGGGTTTGACGGTTTTCCGGAGAGCGGCGGGAGCCATGTCGAACTGCTCGTGGATCTTTCGTACCGCGTCGATATCGCCGGCGGACAGGGATAATTGTGTCGCGATCATATCCGCTGCATTGGCAGCAGCCTGGCCCGACCATATGGACGGTAGATTCTGCGCATACTGGTTCAGCGCGGCGTGCTGGGCGTCCGCATTGCTCAATACACCGGCCAGCGCGGCCGCCAGATCGCGAAATCTCTGCTCGTCGAGTCCGTTCTGGGCGTAGAACACGGTGTGCAGAGCCTGGTAGCCGAGAATATTCGCGGGGGGATTCGATACCCACCGCTGATAGCGCGGTTCGAACTTCTCGAAGAAGAGCAGCGATTTCGAACCTTCTTCGAGGATTCGAGAAACGGTCCAATCATCGCCGATCGGCGGGTACCCGACACACTCTCCGATATCCGCCATCGGAGTCAGCTCGCCGCCTTCTGGGTCTGGTCGGAGTTCTCCTTGTCCACATTGGACATGGTGACAACATCGCGCCCGATGGCCTCACCGGTGAGGTCGGTGGCCTCCGCCCAATCCTTCAGCCACGATTCCACCTCTCGGAGCCCGGCCTCGATCTTCACGCCCTCGCTCTCGTAGGCAGCACCGACGTGCGCCTTTCCGATGATATTGTCGGCCACTCTCGTGGCCTGGCCTCCGATGACCCCCGCGCTGGTACAGAAATCGGCGCCCATCTTCTCCAACGCGTCGGCCTGCATTCCGACCGGCTGATCACCCGTACTCATGGGCCGCTCCCCTCCTCATGGCCGCCGCGGCGGGACCACCCCGTTCTCGGCCGAGCTGTGCTGTTACTGATTCCGACGCACCCGCGGGCCGATCGGTTCCATCGCGCGTGGAACAGGACCGGAGGCGAGGCTACGACCGCGGGAATGTCCGGTCCATCTTTCCATCCCCGACGGTACAGCGCAGCCCCGTTCCCCCATTGCCGTACCGCCTTCGCGGGTTTCCGCGGCCGGGGTCGAATGCGTGTCGGAGGATTCGAGGAGCAGTGCAGCGAGCGCGGTGAGCTCACCTGATTCCGGAACGCTCACGGTCTGTGGATGTTCCGAGGTTCGTGTGGTTCGTTTCTGTTGTGTCCGGCTCTGTTTCGGGAGGTTGTCGTGCGTGTCGGTCGATTGGGATCGGTTGTTGCCGCGGTGATGCTCGCCGCGCTTGTCACCGGCGGGGGCCCTGCCGCCGGACAGAGCGACTACGCGCAGACCGGGCTCACGACCGGGGTGGCGTGATGGGTCAGCGGAGGTTGTTGCGGTCCAGCCAGTCGGAGATGGCGGTAGCGAGCAAGTCCGGCTGGTCCTCGGGGGTGTGGTGGCCGGCGGCCTCGTCGTATCGCCGGATATCCAGGGCAGCCATGGTTTTCGCACACCAGTCGACGACGGCGGGTTCGGTCATCGTTCCGTACGTCGGTGTGAAGGTGACCATGAGTTTCGGTACGTCTGGGCTGGACGCCAGCCATTCGTCGTACGCTTCGGCGCGCGCGACGACGTCGGTCGGTGTCCCGTCCAGCGGCATCGAACGTGCCCAGCGCAGCAGCGGGATCCGGCTGTCCCGTGTCGGATACGGCCGCTGGTAAACCTCCAGGTCGGCGGGGTCGAGTTTGTCCGATATCGCCCGTAACCCGTCCTTGACGAAGGAATCGTCGAGGAACATGGACTCGCCGACGCCGTCGGTGCGGATGGCGCGCCACAGGTCTCGACCGGCCTCGGGGAACTCGTCCCAGCTCATCGGTTTTACGATGGTCTCGGTGAATGCGATCCCGCGTACCCGGTCCGGATGTCGGGCCGCCCAGTCGAACGCGAGCGCGCCGCCCCAGTCGTGGCCGACGAGCACCACGCGGTCCAACCTCATCGCGTCGAACCAGGCATCCAGATATCGCGCGTGGTCGGCGAACGTGTAATCGATCGGTGGTTTGCCCGAGTCCCCCATGCCGATCAGGTCCGGAGCGAACAGCCGGCCGGGGCCGACGCCGGGCAGGACATTGCGCCACAGGTACGACGAGGTCGGGTTCCCGTGCAGGAATACGATCGGCGCGCCGGTGCCGGTTTCGCGGTGGTGGATAGTCGAGTCGAGTACACGGGTGTCGGGCATGGATGTCCTTTCAGAGGTTGAGAGCGAGGATGCGATCGACCGCGATCTCGATGACGACGCGACCGGTGGGGGCGGGTGGAGTAGATCCGTAGCGGCGTTGGTAGCGGCGGGCGGCGAGGGCCACCCGATCGGCGATGCCGGACAGGGTGGCGACACCTTCGAGCGTCACCCAGCGAAAACCGTCCGGCTGGCAGAGGGCCACGCGCCCGCCGGTGCCCACGTTCCGTGCCTTACCAGAGGTGGCTACCGTCAGGACGCGAACCGTGCTCGTCACGGCGTCCCAGGTGAACCGCACCGGTGCGACATGCGGTGTCCCGTCCGACCGGATCGTGGTGAGGGTCGCGATCCGCGGCTCGGCGAGGAATGCCTCGATCTCGGGCTTCACCGGAAAGCGCCGGCAGTGCGGGTAGCCCAGTCGGCGAAGGTGCGCGGTGCACGACCGAGGACATGCGCCACGTCGGGGCTGATGCGCTGCTCGGCGGGCAGCGGGGCGCCGAGGATGGCGAGGGTACCGTCGACGACCGGTTCGGGCATGAACGTGAGCATCTGGGCACGCGCCTCGTCGCGGGTCTGTTCGACGTAGCGCACCGCGGCGCCGAGTGCGGCGCCGATGGCTGCGGCCCGGTCACGCGGGGTTACCAGCTCCGGGCCGGTCAGCTCGTATGTCCGGCCGACGTGCCCGTCCTCGCGCAGCGTCACTGCGGCGACCTCCGCAACGTCGGCCGGGTCTACGGTCGGCAGCCCGACACTGCCGAACGGTGCTGCGGCAGTGCGGGTGGCGCGGATGGACTCGACCCACGCGAACGCGTTGGAGTCGAGGCCACCGGAACGCAGGATAGTCCAGTCCAACCCGCTGCCACGCAGCGCGACCTCGAACCTCGCTGCGTGCCCGTATGCCGCCGGTCGTGTACCGACACCCTGGGACGACATCAGCACGACCCGCCGGATTCCCTTCTCCTTGGCGATGCCAAGGATCGCATCCGGGTCGTCGCCGGCGACGAGCAGGAACAACGCGTCGGCTCCGTCGAACGCGTCCCGCAGGCCGTCCGAGTCACCGAGATCGGCCGCCCGGTGCGCTACGCCGTCCGGCCGTGGCCCGGGTCGGCGGGACACCGCGGCTACCTGCTCGCCGGCACCTGTGAGGTTTCGGACCAGCTCGCCGCCGACATTTCCGGTCGCGCCAGTTACCACGATCACTACGACTCCTCGAAATAAGTTAGTTGACTGACTTACGGGAGACGCTAGTCGGGCCGCGCTGACTTGTCTAGACTTAGTCAGATGACTCACTCAACTGCGCGGGGGCCGGACAAGCGGGAACGTCTCACCGCCGCCGCAGCCACCGTCCTGCATGAGCAGGGGGTCGAGAAGACGACACTCGCCGACATCGCGCGCGCCGCCGACGTACCCGTCGGGAACATCTACTACTACTTCAAAACCAAGGACGAGCTGGTCGAGGCCGCCATCGGCGCGCACGGCGACACGTTGCGCGCACTGCTTGCCAAGCTCGACTCGCTGCCCACCCCACGTCAGAGGCTGGACGCGCTCGTCCGCGGCTGGGTCGATCAGCGTGATCTCGCCGCGCGGTACGGGTGCCCCACCGGCACGTTGGCCTCGGAACTGGACAAGCGCGCCGACGGCCTAAACCAGCAGCTGGCCAAGCACATGCGCAGCCTGGTCGACTGGGCCGAACGGCAGTTTCATGAGATGGGACACCAGCGCGATGCGCGCGAACTGGCCGTCGCGCTGATCGCCGCATACCAAGGGATCTCGGTGCTGACCAACACGCTCCGCGAGCCCGAGCTGATGGCCACCGAAGGCCGCCGCCTGCAACGCTGGATCGACTCCCTCTAACCCGCACGGGCGGGGGCTGTATCCGACCTCCGCACCCGCAATTGCGCAGCTCGCGCCGCCTGAGCCGCACCAGGTTTCGCAGATGACATGCACCCACAAGGCCTCCGGGAAAGACACCAGCCGGCCCAGGCTCGACGAGCTGCTCGCGTTCGTCCGCGAAGGCGACGAAGTGATCGTGCACTCGATGGATCGGCTCGCCCGCAACCTCGACGATCTGTGCCGGCCGAGCAGGCTGCGCGGAGCAGACCACAGCCCTGGCGCGTGATCTTGGGTTCTAGTGGTCGTCAGGGCTGCGGTCTATCTCGGGCCGGTGGCTACATGAAGGTGGTTATCGGCCCATTCCGTAGGCGTGTGCTTCCTGGCGGACGGCCGCGCGGACTTGGTCCAGTTGCTGGCGCTGTCGTGAGGTGTGGTCGGTCCGCATGTTGCGTGACCGGCCTGTTCCGCAGGATGCTTCAGCGCCGGGTCAGCGCTTCGGCATCAAGATCCACAACGCCAGGTAGATCAGGAACTGCGGTCCGGGCAGTAGACAGGACGCGACGAACAGGAGCCGGACGAGTCCGGAACTCCAGCCGAGGTATTCGGCGATACCGCCGCAGACTCCACCGATCCACCTATCGGTGGACGAGAGGGTGAAACGGCGTGCGGGGGCGGTCATGGCGGTCCTTTCGATCGCGTTGCTATACCGTCCACTATCCGCACCCGGCCGGTGGCCCGCATCGGCAGCGCCACCGACCCGCACCCTGATTTCCGGGGTCCGCGGCTCAGGGTCGGACCCTGAGCCGCGGACCGTTCAGACCGCCGCGACCAGTTTCGCGAGATCCTCGGCGAGCTGCTGAGCCCTTTCGTGCTCCTCGGCCTCCACCATCACCCGGACCAGCTGTTCGGTACCGCTGGGGCGCAGCAGAATCCGCCCGGTCTCCCCGAGCTGCGCCTCGGCGGCACGGACGGCCTCCAGGACCCCGGGGTCGGCGTTGACCGCGACTTTGTCCGTGACCGGGACATTCACCAGTACCTGCGGGACCTTCTGGATCACATTCGCCAGCTCGGCCAGGGTCGTGCCGGTGCGCGACATCCGCGCCATCAGCTGCAGACCGGTGAGGATGCCGTCACCGGTGGTGCCGTGACGCGGGAAGACCACATGGCCGGACTGTTCCCCACCGAGGGTGTAACCGCCGCCGCGGAGTTCCTCGAGAACGTAACGGTCACCGACTCCGGTGGTACGCACGGTGATGCCGGCCGCGCGCATCGCCAGGTGCAGTCCCAGATTGCTCATCACGGTGGCGACGAGGGTGTTCCCGGCCAGCGTTCCGGCGTCCCGCATGCCGATGGCGAGGATCGCCATGATGGCGTCACCGTCCACCACCTCGCCCGCGGCGTCCACCGCCAGGCAGCGGTCGGCGTCGCCGTCGTGGGCCAGACCAAGGTCGGCCCCGTGTTCCCGGACCGCGCGCTGCACCTGTTCGATATGGGTCGACCCGCAGCCGGCATTGATATTGAGCCCGTCCGGGTCCGCGTTGATCGCGATGACCCGGGCACCGGCCTCCCGGTAGGCCGCCGGGCCGACCTCCGAGGCGGCGCCGTGCGCGCAGTCCACGACGACGGTCAGTCCGCTCAGATCCCGGCCGGTGGCCTCCACCAGATGTTCGATATAGCGCTCATGGGTCCCGCCCACGCCGAACTGGCCGGGCAGATCCGTACCGGGCTGCCGCGCCCCGGCGGCACCGAGTACCCGGCCGATCGCCGCACCCGTGGGACGGTCCGTCCCACCGGAGGCCACCCGGGCCTCGATACGTTCCTCGACGGCGTCTTCGAGCTTGTGCCCGCCCGCCGCGAAGATCTTGATTCCATTGTCCGGCATGGGATTGTGCGAGGCGGAGATCATCACGCCCAGACTCGCGTCGTACAGACCGGTCAGATAGGCGACGGCCGGGGTCGGCAGCACACCGACCGGTAACACATCCATTCCCGCGGCGGTCAGGCCCGCGGTCACCGCGGCCTCCAGCATCTCCCCGCTGGCGCGTGGATCCCGCCCGACCACCGCGACCTTGCGGTGACCGGTGTGCAGGTCCACACCCAGGACCTGCGCCGCCGCCCCGGCAACCCGTAACGCCAGCTCCGGGCTCAACGTATCGTTGGCGAGCCCGCGTACGCCGTCGGTGCCGAACAGATGTCCCATACCTTGCCCCTCGTCAGTGAGTCCACAGCGCGCGACGACGCCTGCCGAAACTGCCCTCGGAACGGCCGGCCGACGAACACCGCGGTAGATATAGCACGAGAGCAGGCGACCGGACTCCGGCCGGTCGCCTGCTCTCGGAACCGACACCGGCTCGTCCACCCGCACGCGGCGGGTGGACAGCCGGCATCGGCGATATCAGCGCTTCGAGTACTGCGGCGCTTTACGGGCCTTCTTGAGGCCGTACTTCTTGCGCTCGGTGGCACGCGGGTCACGGGTGAGGAACCCGGCGCGCTTGAGCGCGGGGCGGTCGTCCGCATTGACCACGGTCAGCGCCCGGGCGATGGCCAGGCGCAGCGCGCCGGCCTGACCCGAGGGGCCGCCGCCGTGCAGGCGGGCGTACACATCGAAGGATTCGACGCGCTCGACGGTGACCAGCGGCGACTTCACCAGCTGCTGGTGGACCTTGTTCGGGAAGTAGTCCTCGATCGAGCGGCCGTTGAGCACGAAGTTGCCGGTACCCGGCACCAGGCGCACGCGGACCACGGCCTCTTTACGGCGGCCGACGGTCTGCACCGGACGGTCCAGCGGGGCCACGTACTCGACGAACTCGGCGTCGTCGTCGTAGACGACACCCTCGTCCAGCACCTCGGCGGCGGCGTCTTCGACGACCGCTTCGTCGTATTCGGTGTATTCCTCGGGAGCGGTCACTGGGCCACCTGCTTGATCTCGAACGGAACGGGCTGCTGCGCGGCGTGCGGATGGGTCGGGCCCGCGTACACCTTCAGCTTGCCGGCGATCGCGTTGCCGAGTTTGTTCTTGGGGATCATGCCCTTGACGGCCTTCTCCACCAGGCGGTCGGGGCGCGTATCCAGCACCTGACCGACAGTGCGGGACTTCAGGCCGCCAGGATGCCCGGAGTGGTGGTGGATGAGCTTGTTCTGCCGCTTGTTGCCGCTGATGGCGACCTTGTCGGCATTGATGATGATGACGAAATCGCCACCATCCATATGCGGTGCGTAGGTCGGCTTGTGCTTACCGCGCAGCAGATTCGCTGCCTGCACGGCAAGACGGCCGAGCACTACGTCAGTGGCGTCGATGACGTACCACTGCCGGGTCACGTCACCCGCCTTCGGGCTGTACGTAGGCACAGTGCTTCCCTGTCTGTCGTCGATGCTGCCGGCCCAGTGCGTGGTCGAGGGGTTCCCGGCGGCCGGTTGAGACCCGGGCCTCGGCGTACCACACACCAGCCGGTGACGATACCAGCCGGGTGGTGCCACCCGGAAACCGCCCGGACACTGGTCAGATATCGATCGGCGGGCCCGGGTCGGCGATCCCCGGTAGACCGGGTACCAGATAGCGGAGGGTGTCGATACCGGGTTCGGCGCATTCGGCCGGATCCCGTTCCTCGGCCGCTCCGGGTTCCGGTGCCGCCCGGCGCGCGGAATCGCCGGGCGCGGGGGCCGTGGGGACGCGAGCGTAGAGCGGAAGACCGCCGTTGTCATCCGCGTCCTCGGCGCCTGGAGCGGAGCCGCGTGGCTCGACGGTGACCCGTGGCATGGGTACACATCCGGCCGTCGCGGTCGACGCCGCGATGCCGGGTGCGGCCGTTGCGTTGATCACCGGTTCGGTTCCGGCGCCGGCCTGTGCGGTCCCCGCCCCGTCCGCGCCCCACGCCGTGGCGGCGAGTGCGGCCACACCGATGACGGCATGGGCGCCGAACAGATTGTCCTTCATCTTGTTCCAGAGCTTGCCCTTGCCCCGGTCGCCCTCCGGCCCCGGGCCGGGCCGCTGCCCACCGCCGGGCCCGGGCTGGCCGGGGTCCTGCGGCGCCGCGGACTGAGCACCGGTTTCCGGATCGGGTGGCCGGGTGAACCGGCTGGCCGGCCCCGAGATCGGTGGCGGCAACTCGCCCCGGTCGACCTTCACCGTGGCGTCCTGGTCCGGCTGCGCGGACGGGCCGTACGGTGCGGGGCCGGGCCACCCCGGCGGCGCCGCGGGCCCACCCGGCACCGGACCGCCGGGCCCGGACTGTTCCGGGCCGGGACGCGAGGCGTTCGGATCGGGCCGGGCCGGCGGTGGCGGCACTGTCACGTGCGGACCGGGCGTCGGCGGATTCGGGGCCGGCGGGTGCGGGCCCGGTGCGGGCCGGTAGGCGCCGGGCGGCGGGTTCCGACCCGGAACAGGTCCGTTCGGAAATAATCCGGCCGGCGGCTGCCCGGGAACCGCATAGTTCGCGGCGGGCTCCGGCTGCGGCGCCGTATTCGGCCCGGCCTGCGGGTAGGGCGCCGGCTCCTCCTCGTCGTCCTCGCTCTCGCTGATCAACAGATGCGTGGCACCGAGAACGAGCGCGTGCATGGGATGTTCCGCCTTTTTCAGGCGCTGCCCCAGATGGTTGCGGAAGGCGAACCGCAGGGTCTCGTTGAACACCACCTGCCCGGCGAGCAGGACCGTCGAATTGTCGGCCCCGATGGAGCGGGCCGCGGCCATCACCTCGATCACGGTGTCGTCGGCTACGCGGGGGTTGCGGGTCGATTCGGGCTCGATCGGTACGTACACCGATTCGGTGGGCCGCTCCTCGTCTCCGTGTACCGCGACCACCAGCACATTCGCCCGGCCGTCCACCACCTGACCGTCGAAATGGACCGCGGTGGCCCCGACTCCTTCGGGCAGGGCGGGATCAGGCGGCCGGACCAGGCCGAGGGCGCGGACATAGCCCGACAGCGCGATCGATTCCGGGATCGGCTCGACCTCGACATCGAGCTGCTCGACCAGCTGGGCGTAGGCGTCGATCTTCGCGTCCGGCCAGTCGTCCGGATACGGCAGCGCGACCACATCGGGTTTACCCCGCAGATAGGTCCCCACCGCGGCCAGCGGGTTGTAGAGACGGGCCCGGAACACCAGCTCGGCGGGCCAGGTCGCCCCGGCGATGACGATCTGCGGATGCCCGAGGATGTCGCGGACATCGGGGATCGCCATCCCCAGCTCGGGCCGCTGCCGGTCCGCGCCGGCGGTGTAGAGCCGGCCGGAGGCGTCGGCCAGCAGATAGGCGGGGGGGTTGTAGCTTCCCTCGACCTGTACGGGGCGGATGGGCACGCCGGATCCGCCCGCGGCCACGGACACCACATCCCACCCGAGATGTACCGCCCCAACTCGCACCATCACAGGCATCAGTGTGCCTGGTGTGTGGTCGGCGCGCTCGCCGCCCCCACCCACCAGCGGCGGAGGCGGCGGATCGGCCCGTTCACCTGTCTCATCTCGCGGACTTCTTCAGCCGCAGCCGGGTCCAGGTGAGGAGCGCGAGCATCACTGTGATGGCCACCACCAGGCCGATATCCAGGAACCATGCGCTACGCGTGTGTTCCCAGAAGGCGTCCTGTTGCGAGTGGACGAACAGTGAGCGAATATCCACCGTCGACGCCGCCGCGGCGTAGCCCCAGCGCGAGGGAAACAGCCACGAGATCTGTTCCAGCACCACCCGGTCGGTCACCGGGATGAGACCGCCGGCCATCACCAACAGGCCCATGATCGCTACCACCAGCAGCGGCATCACCTGCTCGCTCGATTTGGCCAGACTCGACAGCAGCAGCCCGAACACCACACAGGCGATCGCCGTGACGGCGATATCTATATAGAGCTCGGCGCCACCGATGGCCAGCGCCGAACCCTCCTCGGGCCGTTTCTTGCCCAGCAGCACGAAACCGATCATCACACCCGATTGCAGCAACGCGGCCACACTGAAGACCACGATCTTCGCGGTCAGGTAGGCCCCCGACCGCAATCCGACCGCGCGTTCGCGCAGGAAGATGGTCCGCTCCCCGACCAGATCACGCACGGTGAGCGTGGACCCCATGAAGCAGGCGCCCAGAAGCAGCACCACCAGCAACTGTTGCGGTTCGGAACTGCCGGCCCGGACGAAGTTGCCGTCGTCGGTCTGGATGAGCGGTGGCGGCGAGAACCCGTACTGTCCCGGCACCACCAGCGACAATCCGCCGAGTACGAACGGCAGCAGCACCAGGAAGACCAGGTAGCCGCGGTCGGCCAGGATCAGCCGCAGCTGCCGCCGCGCCAGCGTAGAGAACTGTTTCCAGGCACCGGACTGCGGGGGCGAACCACCACCGCTCTGCCGTGCCGCGGGCGGCGGCGGGGGCGGCAACGCCGCCTGCCGGGATCGGTAGTGCGCGAACGCGGCATCCGGGTTGGCCGCCACATCGGCGAAGATCTTGGCCCAATCGCTGGTCCCCAGCGCGGCTTCGACACCGGCCGGGTTTCCGGCATAGGCGGTTTTACCGCCGGGCGCCAGCAGGACCACCTGGTCGCACATGTCCAGGCAGGCCACGGAGTGGGTGACCACGATCACTACGCGACCGGCGTCGGCCAGTTCGCGCAGCATCATCATGACCTGGCGGTCGAGAGCCGGGTCCAGGCCCGAGGTTGGTTCGTCCAGGATGAGCAGTGAGGGACCGGTGAGCAGCTCCAATGCCACCGAGGCCCGCTTGCGCTGGCCACCGGAGAGCCGGTCGACCCGGGTATGGGCGTGTTCGGTGAGCGAGAGTTCGCGCAGGACACCGTCGATCACCTCGCGACGATCGGCAGTGGAGGAGTCGGGCGGCAGTCGCAGTTCCGCGGCGAACCCCAGGGCCTGCCGGACGGTGAGCTGCCGGTGCAGCACATCGTCCTGGGGCACCATGCCGATACGGGAGCGTAGCGCCTCGTATTCCGCGTGCAGATCACGACCCTCGAAGGTCACGGCACCACCGGAGGGTTGAGTGCTACCCGCGATCAACCGCGACAGCGTCGACTTACCCGCCCCGGAGGGACCGATCAGCGCGGTCAGCGTGCCACGCGCGGCCTGCATGTTCACATCGACGAGCAGCTGTTTGTTGCCCTCGACGGTGAACCCGACCCCGTGCACGGCCAGGCCCTGTTCGGCGACCGGGCGCTGCCGGTGCACCAGCGTGCCCTGCTGGACCTCGAAGTCGATATTGCCGATGGTGATGATGTCGCGTTCGCGCAGCACCGTGCGCTGCTGCCGGACACCGTTGACGAATGTTCCGTTGGCCGAACCGAGGTCCTCGATGGCGAGACCTTCGGCCCCGGCGACGAGGCGCGCGTGTTTACGCGAGGCCAGCGGATCGTTGACGACGATCTGGTTGTCCGAGGTCCGCCCGATCGCCAGACCCCCCGGCGGGATCCGGTCGGCGCGGGCGATCGGCCCCTCGATATTGCGATGGCGGACCGGCGGAACGGCAGCCACGCTCGCCTTGGCGGTCATATTCACATTGGCGGGCTGCGGCGGGACGACCGGCGGCTGGGCCGCGGTGGCGACCTGCGGTGCCCGGGGCGGCTGCCCGCCGTGCGGCGGCCGTTGCTGCGGTGCCGGACGCTGCGCGGGCAATGGCCGGCTGGGGGTCTGACCGCGCTGGCCGTGCGGTCCGACCTGCGGGTGCGGGCCGGACTGCGGCCGGGGAGGTGGCGCGGGACGCGGCGGCGGCTGGGCGGGACGCGCCTGCGACGGCGGCCGCGCCGGCTGCTGTTGCTGCTGGGGGACTCCGGAGGGAACGAGCCAGAGCAGTGGACCGCTGATCGCGTCACCGAGCCGGACCTGGGTGGCCCGGTCGATCGGAACGGGCCCACCGACCCGGCGAGCATCGACGAACACCCCGTTGGTACTTCCGTTGTCGGTGAGCACCCAGGCTCCCGACTGCCAGGCCAATATCGCGTGGACCCGTGATACCAGCGGACTGTCGACGAACAGCGTCACCTCGGGCGCACGACCCAGAGTGATCTGCTGATTCGAATCGAAGACTCGTTCGGTTCCATCATGGCGCACCGTGATGGTGCGCACCCCCGGTGCAGACATGCAGCGGATACTATTCCATTACCCGGGCGTCGGAGGCGCCCCCGAGCAGGGGCGAACTCCCCGCTCCGGAGGCGACGAGCGGCACCCGAACCGGCCGAATTTGGGGGAGGATCCATGCCGAAACTCACGACCGCAGCTGTCGTCGTCTCGGCGTTGTGCGCACTGCTGCTGGTCACCGGGTGTACCCGTGCCGTGGACGGCCGGGCGGTATCGATCTACGACAATCCCTTCCAGGTCGCCGGTCTGCCGACCACCAGCGGCCCCAGCGGTCCCCGGGAGAACCCGCCGACCTCCGACCTCGTCGCCGAGCACAGCGACGGCGGCGAGATCGATACCCTCGCGCTGAACGCGGTCACCGATGTACAGGCGTACTGGGAGCAGCACTACGACGCCGAGTTCGAGGGCGAGTTCGAACCGGTCGGCAAATTGATTTCCTGGAGTGCCCGGGATTCGCGACGCGAATCGGTGGAATTCTGCACCGAATCGACCTATCGGATGGTGAACGCCGCCTACTGCCGGCTGGACAACTCCATCGGCTGGGACCGGGCGCTGCTACTGCCCACCATGACCGAGACGTTCGGGAAGATGTCGGTGGTGATGGTGATCGCCCACGAGTACGGGCACGCCATCCAGAACAACGCGAATATCGTCGACCGCGACGACCCGGTGATCGTCAAGGAACAGCAGGCCGACTGTTTCGCCGGGGCATACATGCGCTGGGTGGCCGAGGGGAAGTCGGACTACTTCACCATCAACACCTCCGACGGCCTGAACTCGGTCCTCGCCGCCACGGTGGCGATCCGCGATTCGGATCCCGACGATCCCGAGAGCGTGCACGGTTCGGCCTTCGAACGGGTTTCGGCGGTGCAGATCGGTTTCACCGACGGCGCCAAGGGGTGCAAGGGGATCGATATGAACGAGATCGACCAGCGCCGAGGTGATCTGCCCCAGAGTTTCGAGGGCACGTCCGGGGAGTTCGAGATCACCGAGCGGAGCCTGGTCGAACTGAGCAAGGCCCTGTCGGTGATCCTGCCGAACCCACAGGAGCCGACCTACCGTTACGACGGGGCCGAAATCGAATGCAGCGACGGCGTCCCCACCGAGCCCGTCACCTATTGTCCGGCCAGTAATACGATCGCCACCAATATCGACGGACTCGCCGAGCGCGGGGCCGCCACCGATGATTCGGAGGTCCCGCTGCCGGTGAAGGTCACCGGAGACTACAACGGCTACGTGGTGTTCATCTCGCGCTACACCTTGTCGGTGCAGCAGAGCCGGGACCAGGAACTGGTGGGGGCGAAAACGGGGTTGCGGGCGGCTTGTCTGTCCGGGGTGGCCACCGGGAAGCTGGCGGAATCCGGGCGGGCCGAGGGCGATATCACGCTGGCCGCCGGTGATCTGGACGAGGCGGTCTCGGGCCTGCTGGCCGACGGCCTGGCCGCCAGCGATGTCGAGGGTAAAACGGTGCCGAGCGGGTTCTCCCGCGTGGATGCCTTCCGCGCCGGGGTGCTCGGCGGCGAGGACACCTGCAGCGCCCGGTACGAATAACGCGCGGCCGCACCCGCGTCACAGGCCGAAGGGGGGCGGCGCGGCCGATTCGTACCGCAGCATTCGATGGCCGATCAGGATCTCGGTGCCGGGCACCAGCACCACGGCTTGATGCGGCGGGATTCGGACCCAGTCCCGGAAACCCGTGGCCCGGGTGCGGGTGCCGTTGGTGGACCCCCGGTCGACCAGCGTCACATCCCAGTTCACCAGCAGCAGCTCCGCGTGCGCGCGGGACATCCCGCCAGAATTGTCGGCCACCTGTAGTGGGGTGAGGCCCCGGCGCGCGGGTTCGGAATGCTCCGGATCGCGACCCAGCACGGAATCGCTTTCCAATAGATAGGTCGCACCGTCGTCGAGGACCAGGATGCCCAGCGGCGGGCGCACCACTTCGATCAACGGCTGCGTCTGGTCCACGGGCATACCGCAGACGCTGCAGAATGCCGCCCGGGGATCGGTGGGATGAGCACGCGCGCATTTGAATCCCATGACCTTCACGGTGAGCGCGGTGCCCTTCGCGGTGGCCTCGGTCCGGCGCCGCAGTTCCGGGTCCAACGGGGGCGTCCCGCGCTCGGGTGGCCCGGACAGCGCGTCGGGTGACACGTACGGCCGGTGCCGGCGCGGGGTGGGATGTGCGGGTGTCCGGTACGGCGCTTCCGGCTCCGGTTTCCGGGAGTCCGCCGTCTCGTCGGGTCCGGCCGCCGGACCGCCGCGCGGGGGCTGCCGGCCGCTGATCTCGGTCTGTGCCCGGTGCGGATCGGTGTCCGGGACCGCGGTCGGCGGGGCGCCGGTGGGATCCGGATCTCGCGGGTCACCGCGGAACCCACTCACCCGTTCGGACAGTTCGACCGTGTCCGGCAGTGGCGTCGATACGGCGGTGGCCACGGCATCGGGGTCCACCGGTGCCGCGGGTGGCCCGTCCGGCGCCTGGAGCGCGGGCCGCATCGTGCCGCCGGTCACCGCGGTTTCCGCGGCCGGCTCCGGTGCCGCCCGCATACCGGTCGCCATCACCCGGGAACCGGTCGGGCCGCCGGGGTCACCGGTCGATGTCCAAGCGATCATCCCGCCGGCCTCGGCGATGCCCTCCACCAGCCGTCCGATACCACGGGTGGCCGGCAGTACGGGCCGGAAATCCACGTCCGGGTCGCCGGCGGTGTCGTCGACGAACAGCGCGACCGCGCGGTCCGGTATCGCCGCCGCCCGGTCGACGGTGAAGACCGCGTCGCGACCGTGGAAGTACTCGCTGTCCGCACCGTCGAGGACCGCGGTCACGGCACCGTGCAGGAATATCGCCACCCGATCCGGACCGGCCGCGGAGAGGATGCCGAAATCGACCGCGGTGCCCGGGCTCGTCCGGTCTGCCTGGGCCATGAGCCATCTGGTCGCCTCCCGGGCGATCAGCGCACCCGGGCCGTCGGGCCGGCACACGGCGGCCTCGTGCACCAGTTCGGCAAGCTCGACCAGGGCCCGCACCGCCGGAGAATGCTCGGTGGGCCGGCCCGCACCGCGATGGGCCACCAGCACCACGGCCCCCGCGATCCGGGCCGCCGCATGCGCGCCGACGACGACTTCGACCTGCTGATCCCACACGAGGATCAGCTTCCGTCGGAGTCGCGCTGCGGTTGGCCTGCCACCAGTCCAGGGTATGGCACGGCATCGCGACGCCCCTCCCCGAGACCGCCGTCCGTCGGGTAACTTCGACACCGCAGTTTCGATCGGAACGAGGGGCCAGCCCATGGTTCGGATATCGCGTGCCAGCACCGTCACCGCGGTCGTCGCTCTGGTGGCGGCCGCACTGTCCGGATGCGGTTCCCTGGCGGGGACACCGGTCCCGGGCGAGATCGACGTGCGCACGCTGGCGGTCGGCGACTTCCCGGTCGACAGGTTCGGCTACCCCGCCGACGCGGGCGGCAGCGGGCCCGTCCTGGAGGGCATCCGCATGTCGGAGGCGGTCGTGACCAGCAGCCAGGTCGATCCTTCCCTGAAATACGGCCGCGGTTCGAAGGTGCTGCCCGATACCGCGACCGCGATCAATTTCCTGGCCAATGTGTCCGAGCCGGTGCTGAAGAATCGCCGGATGGTGGTCGGGTACGCGGCCAGCGGGGCCGATCGTGACGATCCGGAGGGCCGGACCCGCCCGGATCCCGATGCCACGGCGATCACCGTGGTGGCGCTGCGTTTTCCCGATACCGCGGCGGCGGCGAAAGCGGCAAAGGAATTGGAGGACGCCGATATCGGGGTCTCGCCGGACAACCGGCGGCTGAAGTCGGAGAAGCATCCCGACGCGCTGGTGCACTGGCGGCCTGGTATCGCCAATATCGGCGCCTTCCTGGCCCACGACGAGTTCGTGATCTCGCTGTTCGTGCAGCGGCCGAAAGCCGATAGCAAGGATCTGGTGTCCTGGGTGGACAAGACCTTGACCGCGCAGCTCGCCCAGCTCGGCCGGTTCCGTCCCACCCCCATCGCCGATATCGCCGATCTCCCGGTGGATCCGGAGAACCTGCTCTCCCGCGTGGTGGTCGCGGACCGTTCGGGTCAGGTTCCCGATCCCGACAAGTTCGCCGTCTATGGCCGCAACTACCTGATCAACTCGGCCGATGATCAGCCCGCCCGCGCCCGGCTGCTCGACGAGTCCGGATTCGAGGCCACCGCCTACGCGGACGGCAGTTCGGTGGCGCGGGTCCGCGATCCAGCGGGTGCGCCGATCCTGGTGGACGGTTTCGTCGAGTCGACGGGTGCGGCCTACGATCCCCGTCCCGCCCCGGCCGATGTTCCGGGCGCGAAATGCCTGCAGCTCAACAGCTCCGGCGATCCACAGCACCAGTACCGGTTCCGCTGCTTCGTGCCGTACAAGCGGTATGTGGGCGTGGTATCCAGCGACAGCGAGAACGAGATCGAGCAGAAGACCGCGGCCCAGTACGCCCTGCTCGCCAACAGCCTCTGACCCCGGCCGGCCGGTCGGTGACCGGCCGAATTCGTTGCGGCACGGACTTTCTCGCCGCACGGCGCGGCACGCCGATTTTGCCGCAAGGGCAGGCTAGCCTTAGCGTGTTCTGCGTCTCATCGTGACGCGAGCGATCGGCGCCCGCATACCCGTCCACCAGCACCTCGAGCGTGTAATGCGCAAACGCTATCGCACGCCATAGTTAGGCTACCCTTGCCATGAGTGCGTGGAAGCACTAACTTCGCATCGACTCATCACCGCCGGTACTCCGAACAACGCTTCCGAGAAGGGAAATTTTGGTGAAAAGCGTTCTCTCCCAACGTAAGACGCTTCACCCTCCTAGCATCGAAGATATCGAGCACCGTGAGTTATCCGAGACAGCCGGACGGGCGGTACGTGGCTTGGCCGCTGAGATCGCCTTCACACTGCCTCGCACGCCGACTACTACCCCGCGCACTCTCGCCGACCCCGCGCTGATCGAGCTGATCGCGGCCCGCGCCGGCGAACTCCCCGCGGAAGTCCACACCGCCATGTGCCCGCCCGCCACCGCGGCCGGCGCGTGCGTGCTGCGCCGACTGCCGCTGCGCGACGACGAAATCGGTCCCACCCCACCGGATTGGCAGAGCGCGACCGCGTGGACCGCCGAACCCGACCGCCCCGGCTGCTCGTTCGAGCTGGATATCGCCATGCTGCTGCTGGCCGCGGCGGCCGGGGAACCGTTCGGCTGGGCCGGTCAGCAGGACGGCCGCCTGGTCAACAACATCGTGCCCGCGGCCGGACACGAGCTCGAGCAATCCGGGGCCAGCAGCACCATCCTGCTCAGCCCGCACACCGAGGACGCCTTCCATCCGCTGCGCGCGAATCTGCTGTTGCTGGGCTGCCTGCGCAACCCGGACCGCGTCGGCACCACCGTCTCGTCGGTGCGCAGAGTCGGCCTCACGGCAGCGGAACAGGATGTGCTGCGCACCCCCACCCTGCCGATCCTGCCGGACGTCTCCTATGGCTCCGACTTCGACCGCGAAACCGCGGTACCGGTGCCCACACTCTGGTGCGAGCCCGGGCACGAAGGCAGGCCCGAGGCCCTCACGATGCGATTCGACCCCGCCTACACCCCGCTCGACGACGCCGGCCCGCACTACCGCGCGGCTTACCAGCGGCTGGAAAACGAACTCGAACGAGTATGCGTTCTGGCCTGTCTCGAACCCGGTGAGCTGCTCCTGGTCGATAACGATGTCGCAGTTCACGGCCGGGTTCCGTTCACCGCGCGCTACGACGGCACCGACCGCTGGCTCAAACGAGTGAACATCCGGCTACCCGAACGCCCTCGCCGCGCAGCCGAATCCGGGGAGAATGGATACGGTCAGCGAATCATCGCGCCCTTCGCGCCGCTACCGGCGCAACGGGCGCGGGCAGAGCGGAACGGTGCAGTAGATGATCGAGGATCCGTTGAGCACACGTGACCGGCCGACCCCCCTGCGTGTCCTGAGCCGCGGCGATCTCGCCGATGTGCCGGTGGCCCCGGCCGAGGTGGTCCGCGCGGTGGAAGAGGCGTATATCGCACTGGCCGCAGGGGATTCCGATAATCCACGCAAGCTCAGCGTGGCCAATCCGGACGGCTGGTCGGTCGCCTACGCGATGCTGGGACGGGACGGACGGCGCCGGGTGGTCGCCATGAAGACGTCCTACAAGTTCGATCCCGGCCACGACCGCACCACCAAGCGCTACTACACCACGATCACGCTGTATGACGACACCACGGGCGCGCCCATCGCCATGATGGACTGCGCGCGGGTGGGCGCGCTGCGCACCCCGGCGGTATCGGCGCTGCTGGTGCGCGAGACGGTACACCGTGACGCCGATACCGTGCTGCTGATCGGGACCGGCACCCAGGGCCGCAACGCGCTACCGCATCTGCTGGCCGCCAACCCGCAGTTGCGCAAACTGATGCTCTACGGCACCCACCCCGAGGGACTCGAGGCGGTGCACCGGCAACTCTCCGACTACGCCCCGCACGCACTGCTGGAGACCGTCGACGACCCCTACGCCGCGGCGCGGACCGCGGATGTGGTGCTGGCGACGGCCGGACCGGGCACCGAGGTGGCCATCGAATCCGAACACCTCAAACCGGGTTCGGTGGTGGTGCTGGTGGGTTACGGACTGGCCCCTTCCACACTGCACGGCGCCGACCGGGTGATCGCCACCAGCGCCGAGCAGATGGCACTGACCGGCACCGATATGGCCGACGACAACGGCGAACTACGCCGGGTGGACGCGGAACTGCCGCAGATACTGAGCCGGCGCGCCGTCGCCCGGCAGCGCGCGGACCAGAAGATCTTCGTCTACAACAGCGGTCTGGTA
The DNA here is from genome assembly GCF_050942415.1 of Nocardia grenadensis. Taxonomy (NCBI): domain Bacteria; kingdom Bacillati; phylum Actinomycetota; class Actinomycetes; order Mycobacteriales; family Nocardiaceae; genus Nocardia; species Nocardia grenadensis. Next base: position 5,512,204 of record NZ_CP192054.1, read on the forward strand.
CTCACCGATATCGCGGTGGCCCACGCTCTGGCCGAACGGGCCATCGCCGAGGGCCGCGGCACGGAGGTCTCGCTATGGGATTGACCGGAGCCGATGCCCCCACCGGCGCCGGATCCGGATCGTCGGACCACTACGGGGGGACCGTCGCGGCGCCGGTCCCCGCCCATCGCGATCGGTGGGAGCAGCGGATCCTGGCCGATCCGCAACTCCTGGGCGATATCGCCTTCGCGGTCGGTGGCCCCTTCCACCTGATGTATCCCGCCCGGGTGGTCGACAATATCCGCGGCTTTCAGCGGGTTTTCACCGAGACCGGGGTTACCGGCGCGGTGTACTACGGCAAGAAGGCCAATAAGGCGGCCTGTGTGGCGCGGGCCTGCGCCACCGCCGGGGCCGGTATCGATGTATCGAGCACCGGCGAACTCACCGCCGCACTCGGACAGGGCATCCGCGGCGCCGATCTACTGGTCACCGGGCCGGAGAAAAGCGACGATCTGCACTGGCTGGCCGCCCGGCACGGATGCCTGATCGCCGTGGACAGTATCAGCGAGTTGAAACGCCTGACGGTCTTCGATATCCCGGTCCGGGTATTGCTCCGGGCGCTGCCCCCGGCATCGGCCAGCCGGTTCGGCATGTCGGCCGAGGAACTGGATCACGCCGTTTCCGAGTCGGCGGATCACCCGTCGATCTCCCTGCAGGGGTTCAGTTTCCATCTCTCCGGTTACGACCCGGCCCCCCGCGCCGAAATGGCCGGGCAATTGCTCGACCGGTGCCGCGCCGCACGGGCGCTGGGCCATCCGGCCACCACCATTTCCATCGGCGGCGGGTTCGGTGTCGATTACGTGCCTGCCGCCGAGTGGGCGGAGTTCCGGGAACAGGTGACCCGCCGCTGGTTCCATTCCGGAAAAGCGTTCGAGTCGTACTATCCGTATTCCTTCCCCGAACCCGGCCCCGCCATGCTCTCCGCGATTCTCGGACGCCACGGGCTCGCCGGCCGCTTGCGGCGCACGGAGACGACCCTGGCGGTCGAACCGGGCCGCGCCCTGCTGGACCGGGCGGGCAGCACGGTATTCCGGGTACAGGGTGGCAAGACCCGCCACGAACACGGACAGCCCTACCGGATCCTGACGGTGGACGGTTCGAGTCTGAGCCTCTCCGAACAATGGTTCGACAGCGAATACCTGCCCGACCCGGTCCTGTGGCCGGAGGGCCCCGGGACCCCGACCGCCACGGTCGTCGGCGCCGCGACCTGTCTCGAATCGGACATGCTGAGCTGGCGCCGGATTCCGTTGCCCCGCGCGGCCGCGGCCGGCGATCTGCTGATCTACCCGAATACGGCCGGATATCAGATGGATTCCAACGAATCGCCCTTTCACGAACTGCCCCTTCCGCCGAAGGTGGTGCTTTCCGAAGCGCCGGGCGGCCGGTATCGCTGGGCCCTCGATCAATCCCGTTCCTGAGACCATCGGTCCCCGGTCTCTTCGCATTGCCCGTTATCGACGCCCAGGAGATCCGCCATGCCCCTCGTCACCCATGTCACGGACCTGATCGGCCGCACCCCGCTCTTCGAATTGGCCACCACCGGGTCCGGCACTCGATTACTCCTCAAGCTGGAACAGTTCAATCCGACCGGCGCGGCAAAGATCCGGATGGCGCGGGAAATGGTTCTCGACGCGGAGCGTCGGGGTCTGCTGCGCGAGGGCGGACATATCATCGAATCCACATCCGGAAATACCGGTCTCGGTCTCGCGGTGGTCGCGGCCGAACGCGGCTATCGTTTCACCGCGGTGGTCGACCATCACGCGAGTAAGGACAAATTACGGGCGATGCGGGCAATGGGCGCGGAGCTGGTTTTCGTCGCCGACGACGGCGACGACAATCTGGCGACCTCGGCGCGTGAGGATCACGCGGCCGCGCTGGCGGCCGCGCAGCCCGACGCGTTCTTCACCGAACAGCACAACAACGATGCCAACGCGGTGGGCTATTACGCGGTGGCCGAGGAGTTACTGGCCGAGGTGGAGCGGGTCGATATCCTGCTGTCCGCGGTCGGCACCGGTGGTTCCCTCTTCGGTACCGCGACGCGGCTGCGCCAGCTGGGCTGTGTCCCGCGGGTGATCGGTGTGGAACCGGTCGGTTCGATCGCGTTCGGCGGGCCTGGTGGGCCGTACTGGCAGTCGGGCACCGGTACCCCGCCCGGGGCCACCATCGGTACGGCCGTGGACTACGACCTGCTCGATGAAGGCGTGAAGGTGACCGACCGGGCCGCGTTCGCCACCTGCCGCGCGATATCGCGGCGGCTGGGCCTGATGCTCGGCGGTTCCGCGGGCGGTTCGGTCCATGCCGCGCTGACCCGGCTCGAGGAGTTCCCGGCCGGGTCCACCGTGGTCACCATTGTCTGCGACGGCGGCGAGAAATATCTCGACACCGTCTTCGACGACGACTGGATGGCCGCCCGCGAACTGCTCGATACCGAGACCGAACGCGAAGTACATGCCATGCTGACGCGCTACGCTCCCACGAACCGGGGCAATCATCGGGTGGGGGCGGCCGTTTTGAACGACGCCGTGACCGGGAATACCCACGCCGTCCGAGTCGGCCGACCGGACGAACATGAACATACGGAGGAATCGGACACTATGGTGCGGGCCCGGTGATCAGCACACCCCTCTCGCGAATCCGTCCCGACAACCGGCGCACGGCCGGTCCGGCCGCCCTCGCCGCCCTCGCCGCTCCTATCGCGCTCACCCAATTGGCACAGGTCGCCGTATCGACCACCAATATCGCCCTGATGGGCAGCCTCGGTGTGCGCGCGGTCGCCGCTGGTGGCCTGGCGCTGGTGCTGTTCAACCAGATCCGCACCATGTGCGTCGGGTTGATCACCGGGAGCGGCAATCAGATCGCCGCCGTGGTGGGGGCCGCCGGGAAACGCGGCGACGATCCCGGCCCCGAGGTCCGCGAGGTGGTGCGGTCCAGTTTCCTGATCGCCACCGCCGCCGGTCTGCTCGGCGGCGCGATACTCATCGGGCTGGGGTGGTCGCTGCAATGGCTCGGCCAGGATGCCGGCGTGCTGGCCGAGGCCCGGCCCCTGATGGTCGCGTTGGCCCCCGGCCTGCTGCCCTGCCTGTGGTTCCAGGTGCTGCGTCAGTACACCGTCGGGATGCGGCGCCCGCAGGCCCTGCTGGCGGTGACCCTCGGTTCCATCGCGGTCAATCTCGTTCTGGCCTTGGCGCTGATCCACGGCTGGGCCGGTATGCCCGCGCTCGGACTCACCGGTGTCGGGGTGGCGACCTCGCTGGTTTTCCTGCTCATGTTCGTCGTGTTCTGGACGATGGTGCGCCGCGATCCCGAACTCGGCCCCACCCTGCCGATCCGGCCGTGGCCGGTGCGGATGGCGACGGTGCGCGGTGAACTGCGGCTGGGCACGCCCATCGCCCTCACCTACGGTTCGGAAGCCGGGATGTTCTCGGTACTCGCGCTGGTCATGGGGGCGCTCGGTCCCGCGGCGCTGGCCGCCCACAATGTGGTGTACCAGGTGATCTACATCGTGTTCCAGATCGCCGTCGGTATCTCTCACGGCGCGTCGGTGCTGGTCAGCCACGGTGTCGCCAGGGACGAAACCGCGGACGCCCGGGGCCTGGCCCGGCTGGCGCTGCGGTTCGCCGGGGTGGTCACCCTGGTCACCGGCCTGGCCTATGTATTCGTCCCCGACCTGGTACTGCGCCCGTTCCTCGATCCCGCCGACTCCGCGACCGTGGAATTGGCCCGATCGCTGCTGCTCATCGGCATCGTGCTGCAGTTCTTCGACGCGGCCCAGAACATCGGCACCGGGCTGCTGCGCGGTCTACAGGCCACCAACGCGGGCTTCCGCCTGTCGGTGGTCGGCTACTGGATCGTCGGACTGCCGACGGCACTGTTGCTGGCCTACCCGGCCGGGCTGGGCGCGGCCGGGGTCTGGTGGGGACTGACCGCGGGCCTGGCCGCTACCGCCGCACTCATGTTGCGCAAATACTTCGGCCTGCTCGACGAGCACGACGCCCTCCTGGCTCCCCGACAGCGCGCAGCGGTAAGTTAGGGTTGCCTTTCCAAAACCTCGAGCGGAAGGAGCAATGCGGTGCGTATCGTCGTCCTGTTCGGTTCGGAGATGGGCACAGCGGAGACGGTGGCCGAGGGTATCGCCGAGGAACTGACCGAACACGAGGTCGCCGTTTTCGATATGAGCGAGTTCGATATCACCGGTCTCGACCCGGAGACCTTCCACATCATCGTGTGTTCCACCTATGGCGAGGGCGATCTGCCCACCGGAGCCGAACCGTTCTTCGAGGCCCTCGAAGCGCATCGCCCCGATTTGACCGGGCTGCGTTTCGCGGTGTTCGGGCTCGGCGATTCCGTCTACGACCACACCTTCAACCGGGGTGGGGAGATCGCCGCCGAGAAACTCACCGGGTGCGGCGGGGCGCAGGTCGGCGAGCACGCCCGCCACGACGCCTCCACCGAGATCAAAGCCGCCGTACTGGGCCGCGAATGGGTCCGTACCCTCCCTTTGACGTCCGCGGCCCTCACCCCCGCCTGACTCGCCGAACCCGGAAACCGGTGGGCCGCCGACGACCTCCGGCTGCCGGCCACCGGGTCCCCGAAGGGCCCTCTCCACCTCCCGTTCTCAGGGTCGCCTTGGCCGCGCCGCCCGGTTTCCGGTCGGCCCCGGGGTGTTTCATCGCAGGTCGGGGGCCGGTACTTCCTCCGCGCCTGTCCGCGCCGACCTCTAGACTGGTGCGTGGTACGGCACACCCCCGCCGCACCACGTCGATCCAGGAGGGGACGATATGGCAGCCGGAATCAGTACTGCGGAGAATCCCGCAACCGACCATCCCGAGCTGGAAGCGCTGCCGGAGTGGCCGCAGGAGACGATCGCGGTTCTGGTCACCACCGATCCCGCGCCGCACGCCATTCCGGTGTCATGGCCGGTCCGCGCCGGCGACCGGCGAATCCTGCTGAGTCTCAAATTCGATCGTGGCTCGCTGGCCCGGCTGCGAGAGCGGCCGCAGGTGGCGCTGCTCATCCTGGGCGGCGGGAATGTGGCGCTGTGCGCCCGGGGCGCGGCCAAGGTCATCGCCGAGGAGATGCCCGGCGCCGACGACTATGTGGCGGTACGCCTCGATGTGGATGTGATCGACGATCACCGGCAGTCGGCTTTCGCCGTCGCGCAGGGCATCCAGCGCACGGTACTCGACGACAGCGAACTGCGCGCCCTGGAACACCGGGTGGCGACACTGAAGTCCTGGGCGGAGAACGAAGAGAAGATCTGAGTTCACCCGGCGCGCCGCCGTCGGACATCTTCGGCACGTCGCCCGGCGGGCGTTCCCGCTGCCGATCACCGAGTGACTCCGGAGCCACAACAACTCTCGGGTCCGGCGCTCACCGGCGGGCGCCCGCCGGCCGCCCCATCGGTGCGCGCGGTGTCGTGAACTCTGGGCGCCTCGGCGCCGCAACAATCAGGCGCCGCAGCGCCTCGGGAAGGAGAACATGAGCGTCAATCTGGCCAAAGGCGGCAATGTCTCGCTGTCCAAACAGGCCCCCAACCTGACCAAGATCGCCGTCGGACTCGGCTGGGACGTGCGGACCACTATGGGCGCCGACTACGACCTGGATGCCAGCGCCCTGGCCACCGGACCGAATCTGAAGGTTCTCTCCGACCAGCATTTCGTCTTCTACAACAACCTCCGGTCCCCGGAGGGCACCATCGAGCACACCGGTGACAATCTCACCGGCGAAGGTGACGGGGACGACGAGGTGATCAATGTGGACCTGGCCAATACGCCGGAGACCATCACCAATATCTTCTTCCCGGTCTCCATCCACGATGCCGATCAGCGCGGCCAGTCCTTCGGCCAGATCCGCAACGCCTATATCCGGGTCGTCGATCTGTTCACCGGCGCCGAACTCGCCCGCTACGACCTCTCCGAGGACGCCTCCTCCGAAACCGCCATGGTGTTCGGCGAACTCTATCGGCGGCAGGGCGAATGGAAGTTCCGGGCGATCGGCCAGGGCTACGCCTCGGGTCTGGCGGGGATCGCGCGCGATTACGGCGTCAACGTCTGACATCGTGGAGCGTCCTCCGCGCCGATCGCCACCGCCGGCCCGGCAAGTGACCCGCGCTCCCGGGCCGTCCACGCCTTCCCCGCTCGGCTTGTGAGGTATGGCACGAGGCCGCCGGCGGACCGCAGGGGAGGGTGGTGCGAAGCCCTCGCGGAAGCGGGCGGCGAAGAAGGCCGAACCGACCGCAGCGCGGGAGGCGACCGCTTTCGGCCGCAGTCGTTTGGCACAGGTCCGGTTGCGTGACGACGAAATGCGAGCTCTCGAGCAGGTCATGCAGACTCTGGAGCTCGCCTCGACCTCGGATGCCCTGCGCGAAGGACTGAAGCTCTTGGCGAAAGAGGCTGCGGAGGTGGGTGCGGCCGAGGAGATCCGAGCTTTCTATCAAGAGCAACCCGCGCCACTCCCCGCCGGTGTCGTCGAACCGAGTGATTCCGAGCTCGCGGCCGCGGATGACATGCGGTGGTGAGTGCCGGCACGCCTTTGCGAGGCGAGGTCTGGGGTTGTGCTCTGCCTCAGCCGGTGGGGGCTCACCCCGTGGTCGTCCTGACAGTCAACCGAATAGCCGAACCGTTGGCTGCTGTGACGGTCGCGGTGATCACCGGCACATCGGGTCCCCGAACCACCCATGTTCCGGTCGGACGTGATTCGGGGTTGAGCCGCTACGACGGGTCGTATGTGAATTGCGCCGATCTTCATACGGTGGCGAAGCCGTATTTGCGGCGAAGACTGGGACTCCTCGCACCGAACGAGCTGCGGTGTGTGGAGGACTCGGTGCGTCTGATCCTCGGACTGCAACTCTGATTTCGGTTGCCGGCCACCCGGCCGCTATAACTGCGCCACCTGTCAGTGACTCACGGGGCCACGCTCGGCCAGTACTGAATCCAGTCCGCAGCGGTGAGCGGGCGGCGGGCACCCCGGGCGGCCTCGGCGCCGTCCTCGGCCCGGCGGATCGCGGCGGCGAAAGCCAAGGTGGCCTTGCGCAATCGTTCTTCGGCGCTCTCCGCACCGCCCAGGTGGACGACGCGCAGGTCCGCCGGAATCAGTTCCTCCGGGAGACCGGCGCGGGCACTACGAGAGCGGACCTTCTCGGCCAGCGCCAGCGCCGGTTGCGCCATAGCGATACCGTCCAGGCAGGAACGCCGGGTCTTCTCCGCGGACTTCTTTTCCTCCCATGCCTTTTCCTGGACCGCGACCTTCTCTTCCACCGTGACCGCCGTACCGAAGCCGTATTCGTCGGGCCCGGCGGCCAGGTGCGGACTGCGGTTCACCAGTTTGGCGACCAAGGCGGCGGCCACGTCATCGATGGTGAATTCCCCGGCCGCTTCGGCTATCCGCGAATGGAACAGCACCTGGAGCAGCAGGTCGCCCAGTTCCTCCCGGATCGTCTCGGCGTCCTCGTGCTGGATGGCGTCGAGTAGTTCGTAGGTCTCCTCCAACAGATACGGCCGCAGCGAATCGTGGGTCTGGGTGACCTCCCAGCCGCCGAACCGCCACAGCCGGTCCATCACCTCGACCGCTCCGGCCAATCCGGCGGCCACCGTGGCGGTTTCCGATTCGAGCACACCCGGTTCGGGCCGGTCGGTACGCGCGTCGCTCATCGCGCCGGACTCACCTCGGTCGCGACCGTGAGATCCACCGCGCCGGCGGCCTTGCCGTCGAGGGCGAGCAGCAGATCGGCCAGATACTGCAGCAGCGCCACATCGCGCAACCGGTCGGCGCCGACGCTGTCCTGCACCCGCGGCAGCGGCAGCTGTACCACGGAGCTGGCCGCGCGGTAGTTCGCGCTCGGATAGATCCGTTTGAGCCGCATCTGTTTCGAATCGGGCAGCGACAGCGGCGATACTTTCACCGTGGTGCCGGTGACCGCGATCTCGGTGACCCCGTACTCCCGGGCCAGCAGCCGCAGTTTCGCCACCGAGACCAGCCGGCCGACCTCCACCGGCAGCGGACCGTAGCGGTCGGTGAGTTCCTCGACCACCGCAGCCAGCGCCGGATCGTCGTGGGCGGCGGCGAGTTTGCGGTAGGCCTCCAGCCGGAGCCGGTCGCTGGCGATGTAGTCGGGCGGGATATGCGCGTCCACCGGGAGATCGATCCGGACCTCTTTGGTCTCCTCGGTGGTGATCGGTTTGCCGTCCGCGGCCGCGCGGTAGGCCTCCACCGCCTCACCGACGAGCCGCACATAGAGGTCGAAGCCGACGCCCGCCACGTGGCCGGACTGTTCGGCGCCCAGCACGTTACCGGCGCCGCGGATCTCGAGGTCCTTCATCGCCACCGCCATTCCCGCGCCGAGATCGGAGTTCTGCGCGATGGTGGCGAGCCGGTCGTAGGCGGTTTCGGTGAGCGGTTTCTCCGGCGGGTACAGGAAGTAGGCGTAGCCGCGCTCGCGGCTACGCCCGACCCGTCCGCGCAACTGGTGCAGCTGGGAAAGACCCAGCGTATCGGCGCGTTCCACGATCAGCGTATTGGCATTCGAGATATCGAGACCGGTTTCGATGATGGTCGTGCAGACGAGGACGTCGAATTCGCGCTGCCAGAAACCCTGCACGGTGCGTTCGAGATTATCCTCGTTCATCTGCCCGTGCGCCACCACGACCCGGGCCTCCGGGACCAGATCCCGGATCCGCTTGGCCGCCTTGTCGATCGAGGACACCCGGTTGTGCACATAGAACACCTGGCCGTCACGCAGCAGCTCACGCCGGATCGCGGCGGTGACCTGCTTGTCGTTGTAACCGCCGACATAGGTGAGCACCGGATGCCGCTCCTCGGGCGGCGTCAGGATGGTCGACATCTCCCGGATACCGGCCAGGCTCATCTCCAGCGTGCGCGGGATGGGGGTCGCGGACATGGTCAGCACGTCCACATGGGTGCGCAGCGCCTTGATGTGCTCCTTGTGCTCCACCCCGAAACGCTGCTCCTCGTCCACGATCACCAGGCCGAGGTTCTTCCACCGCACCCCGGTCTGCAACAGCCGGTGGGTGCCGACCACGATATCGACCTCCCCCTCGGCCATCCCCGCGAGCACCTCCCGCGATTCCGCCGGATCGGTGAACCGGGACAGGCCCTTCACGGTCACCGGGAAACCGGCGAGACGTTCGGTGAAGGTCTGCAGATGCTGCTGGGCCAGCAGGGTGGTCGGCACCAGGACCACCACCTGCTTCCCGTCCTGCACGGCCTTGAACGCGGCGCGCACCGCGATCTCGGTCTTGCCGTATCCGACGTCGCCGCAGACCACCCGGTCCATCGGCACGGCCTTCTCCATATCCGCCTTCACATCGGAGATGGCGGTGAGCTGATCGACGGTCTCGGTGAACGCGAACGCGTCCTCCATCTCCCGCTGCCACGGCGTGTCCGGGCCGAAGGCGTGGCCGGGCGCCGCCTGCCGGGCGGCATAGAGCTGTACCAGTTCACCGGCGATCTCCCGGACCGCCTTACGCGCCCTGCGCTTGGTGTTCGCCCAGTCCGCGCCACCCAGTTTGGACAGGCTGGGCATTTCCCCGCCCACATACCGGGACAGCTGGTCCAGCGATTCCATCGGCACGAACAACCGGTCGCCGGGCTGACCGCGTTTCCCGGGCGCGTATTCGATCACCAGGTATTCGCGCCGCGCGCCGCCGACCGTGCGCTCGATCATCTCCACGAACCGGCCGATCCCGTGCTGGTCGTGCACCACCATGTCGCCGGCGTTCAACGCCAGCGGATCCACCTGGTTGCGGCGTTTGGCGGGCAGTCGCTTCCCGTCGCCCGGCGCGGTGACCCGGTTACCCGTGAGATCGGATTCCGCGACGACCACCAGGCCCGCGTCCCCGAAGATCACTCCGTCGTGCAGCGACCCGCACAGCACTCCGACCACCCCGGGCGTCGGCTCCGCGCCGGCGTCCAGTTGCGCGGCCGGGACCTCGGCCTCACGGAGGCGCTCCAGGGTGCGCTGAGCCGTACCGTGCCCGGCCAGCACCACCACCGCGCGGCCGCCGGTCGTCACATGTGCGCGCAGCGACGCGAAAATGGTCGCCACGAGTTCGTCGGACCCCCGCGCGGTGGGGCCGGACTGCACCGGCAACTCCACCTCCGACGGATCCCCGGATGCCAGCGGGCTCAAGGTCCACCACGGCAGTTCCCGCGCCTCGGCGCTCGCCTGGATATCGGCGAGCGGGCGATAGGCCGACGCCGCCAGATCCAGCCCGTGCGCGCCCAGCGGCGCGTCGCCCCCGAAGGAGGCCGCGGTCCACGACGCCTCCAGGAACTCCGCACCGGTCCGCATGAGATCCGCCGCCCGGGTGCGTACCTTCTCCGGATCGCACACCAGCAGGTGGGTGCGATCCGGCAACTGCTCGGTCAGCAGGCGCAGCTCGCCGGGCTGCAGCACCGGCAGCAGCGCCTCCATCCCCTCCACGGGAATACCCTCGGCCAGCTTCGCCAGCATCTCCACCAGCGCGGCATCCGCCGGATTCGCCGCCGCCACCGCCGCGGCCCGCTCCCGCACCGCCGGGGTGAGCAGCAGCTCCCGGCAGGGCGGCGCGACCACGATCTGCGCCGAGGTCTCGCCGAGCGAACGCTGATCGGCCACCGAGAACGGCCGCAATTCGGCGATCTCGTCGCCCCAGAACTCCACCCGGACCGGATGGTCCGCGGTCGGCGGGAACAGATCCAGAATGCCACCGCGCACGGCGAACTCGCCGCGCTTACCGACCATATCCACTCGCGTGTAGGCGAATTCGACCAGCCGCGCGACCAATTCGTCGAAATCGGCTTCCCCGCCGATCCGCAGGACGATCGGTTCGATATCGCCCAGACCGCTCGCCATCGGCTGCATCAGCGACCGCACCGTCGTCACCACGACTCGCAACGGTTCCGGGAACACCGGATCCACCCGCCCGTCGCGCGACCCCCGCCCCTCATCGAATCGCTGCGCGATGCCGTAATCCTGCGCCAGCCGCCGCAACACCTCCAGCCGCCGCCCGACCGTATCCGCGCCCGGTGACAGCCGCTCGTGCGGCAGGGTCTCCCAGGACGGGAACTGCGCGACCGCCGGCCCCAGCATCTCGCCCAGCTCCAGCGTCAGATCATCGGCCTCCCGGCCGGTCGCGGTCACCACCACCACCGGCCGCTCGACGGCCATGGTCGCCGCGACGAACGACCGCGCCGCCGCCGGTGCCACCAGCTCCACCGGCGATCGCCCGAGCATCCCGGAGACGGTCCGCAACGCGGCATCGGCGCCGGCCGCGGCGGCCAGCCCCGCCAGCGGTGGACGAGACGAGGACATCAACGACTCCTGAACTCGGGTCGATCGCTCAGTACAATCAGGCGATTCTAATCAACCGCCCCGACCGGGCTCCGACTCCCCCGCTGCGGTATCGCGGCTTCCGACACGGTGGGTGCGAGCGCACGTCATCCGTGGTCCCGAGTCGACCCGTGAGCGATGTCACCCGGCCGTCCCTCGAACCCGCCGGTTATCCGTCGCCCGAGCACACGGTGAGGCCCGCAACCGCATCCCGGTTGCGGGCCCCACCGGGCGCCGCCGTGGCTTATCGATGCAGTGAGTCGATGGCGGCCTGCAATTTGGTGGCCGCCTCGGCAGCGACGGGCTTCAATGCAGGATCGGCGGTGACCTGGACCATCAGCTGCGGGTTCATCGCCTCGACGATGACGTCATCGGAATCGCGTGATCGGCGGACGACAACATTGCAGGGCAGTAGCAGTCCGATCTGCCGGTCGACCTCCACCGCGCGGTGGGCCAAGGGTGGGTTGCAGGCACCGAGGATCAGGTAGTCCTCCATTTCCTGCCCGAGTTTGGCCTTCAAGGTCGCTCGCATATCGATCTCGGTGAGCACACCGAAGCCCTGAGCTGCCAGCGCCTGGCGTGTGCGCTCGACCGCATCTTCGAAATCGGTCGTGAGAGCAGTGGACAGTCCCAAATCGATGCTGTTGCTCATAGTGGGTAGGACCTCCTTGTCGAGATGTTCGATCGGCGCAGGTTCGGTATCACTGACGCGCGCAGACGGTGGTGCGGGCCGGCACGCCGAGCCTGGCCATGAGCAGGCTCGCCGGGCACCAGCCGACCGCACTGTAGAGCAGCAGGTTGGCCCCCACCAGAGTGGTCAGGACCAGCCACCACGGTGAGATCGCCGCCGCCAGGGCCGTCCCGGTCAGGGTCAGGATTCCCGCAAGTAGCGGGACGATACGGTCGATGGCCCATTCACGGGGCCGCAGCGAATTCTGCATGGCTGGCGTCATCCTTTGCCCGAGGCGGCCATTTCCCCAGCGCGTGCGGGTCAGGCCAAGGTCAGAAACAGTTTTTCCAATTCGTCGACAGTCATCGGGTTGGTCTCGTCGTCCTGACGATCCAGGCATTCGCGCAACCCGCTGGCGACGATCTTGAACCCGGCCCGGTCCAGCGCCCGTGACACTGCCGCGAGTTGGGTGACGACGTCTTTGCAGTCGCGTCCCGCTTCGATCATCGCGATCACCCCGGCCAGCTGGCCATGGGCGCGGCGCAACCGATTGAGTACCGGTGCGATGCTGTTCTCGTCGCCGATCATCATGCTCTCCTTCTCCATCATTCCTCCACGAATGATACCCCTCGGGGTATATAACCCTCGCTTTCATCCCTGTTCACTTCCCGTGCGCGAAGTTGATGGTGGGCAGCACTTTGCCGAGCCATCGGGGCGACCACCAGGCGGCGTGCCCGGTCAGCCGCAGCATCACCGGTAGCAGCACGAGCCGGACGGCGACGGCATCGAGCAGGACGGCGACGCCGAGGATGATGCCCATCTCTTTCGGCGGTAGGGGCTGCGCCAGAGCGAAGGTGAAGAAGACCGCGACCATCACCGCGGCAGCGGCGAAGATCACTCTCCCGGAGTGGGCCAGGCCGTCGATATGGGCGATTTTCGGATCCTTCGAGTGCTCGTAGTGCTCCTTCGCGGTGGCCAGCAGGAACACGGTGTAGTCCATGGCGATCGCGAAGATCATCGCGAAGAAGAACACCGGCCCCCACCCGTCGAGGAAACCCTGCGGGGTGAACCCGAGCAGGCTCGCACCGTGACCGTCCTGGAAGATCAGCTTCGCCACACCGAAGGCCGCCGCGGTCGACAACAGGCTCACCAGAGTCCCCAGCGCGGCGACCAGCGGGGCGCGCAGCGCGACCAGCAGGAGCAAGAAGCCCAGCGCGAGGATGACTCCGACGATGATCGGCAGATAGTGGTCCAGGGCGGCCTGCAGATCGAGGTTCTCCGCTGGAGCGCCGCCGACCAGTGCTTGCGCCGGCAGGCGCTCACGCAGCCCGTCGAGGATCGTGCCCATTCGCCCGTCGGAGGGGTCGACGGTGGGCAGGGCCTGCATCATCACCAGACCCGAGCCGTCACCGGCGGGCTGCGCGGGGGTGACCATGGCGATACCGTCGCCGGCGGCGAGACGCGCGGTGTCGGCGGCATCGGCGGCGGGGGCGATGATCTGCAGTGCGCCCGGCGCGCCGGGGCCCAGTTGCCGCTGCACCAGCTCGTACCCTTGCCGGACGGGTGCGTCGGCCGGGACGACCTGGATCGAGGGCATGGCCACTTTCAGTCCCAGCACCGGGATCGCCAGCCCGATCAGTACCGCGAGCGCGGCGATGGCGAACGGCCACGGGTGCGCGTGCAGGAGTTCGCCCCACCGCGCGAACCGCGGCGAACGATGCTCCTGCCGTTTGGCGTACGGCAGCGCGGCGGCGTTGATCCGGCCGCCCAGCGCCCCCAGCGCCGCGGGCAGCAGAGTGAGCGTCGCCGCGAGGACGAAGACCACCGCGAGCATGATGCCCACCGCCATGGTGCGCACCGCGGGCGCCGGAACCAGCAGGACGGCGGAAAGACTCACCAGCACAGTCAATCCGGACAGCAGAACAGCCTTACCGGCGGTGTCCATGGTCTCGGCCACAGCGGCGCGGGTATTGCCGGCCTTGGTCAGGGCGTCGCGAAAACGAGCGACGATGAACAGGGCGTAGTCGATGCCCAGGGCGAGGGCGAACATCATCGCGAAGTTCATTGCCCACACCGAGATGGGTGTGATCTGGTTCAACAGCACCAGCCCACCGGCCGAGGCCACCAAACCGGCGACGGTCAGCAGCAGCGGCAATCCCGCCGCCACCAGCGAGCCGAAGGCCAGCACCATGATCGCCAGAGTCACCGGCCAGGAGAACAATTCGGCCTTGATCATCGCGTCGTGGTTGGCCTTGTTGAAATCACTCCACAGCGCGGACGCGCCGGTCGGGTAGACCTCCACCCCGTCGCCCGACAGCGCCGTCAACGCCTGTTTGTGCTCGTCGACCGCACGAACCATATCGTCGGTAGAGGCGTTCGCCCCGGCGAGCAGGATGCCGGTGTGCCCGTCCGGGCTGATCGTCATCCCGGGCTGCGGTGCGACGATGGCGCCGAAGCGGCCGTCCCCAGCGAATTCGGCCGCCACATCGGCCAGCACCCGCTGCACCGCCGGACTGTCCACGGTTCGGGCGTCGGAATGCACCACCACTTGCACGGCCGCCGAGGAATTCCCCCCGAAATGCCGCTGGGCCAACTCCCGCACCTGTACCGATTCCGACCCGTTGGCCTGCCACCCGGCTCCCGCCAACGAAGAGAACACACTCGGCGCCGCCGAGCCCAGCGCGACCAGCACGATCAACCACACACCGAAAACCCAGCGCGTGCGCCCGGCCATCGTCGCACCCAAGCGCGACAGCGGCCCGCCGACCGCTCGGTCGGCTTTTCCCCGCTCGGTCATCATCTCCGTCACCGCTTACCTCCGTCTCTGCTGGTCGCGCCCAGATCGCTGGTCTTCTTATACCCCTGGGGGTATGCAATATCAGCGATAATACCCCAGGGGGTATATTCGACAAGGTGATGGTGGCGACCCCGCGTCGTCCCGCGAACGGAAACCTTCGAAGGAGAACGCCCATGGCCCAGATAGACCTGTACGTGGACCCCATATGCCCATTCGCGTGGGTTACTGCACAATGGCTGCTCGACAGCTCGGCCGGGCAACACACCGTCACGCTGAAACAGATGAGCCTTGCGGTACTCAACGACGGACAGGCTGTCGACGCCGACCACGAACCGATGATCACCCGCTCACGACGGATCGGCCGACTGTTCGCCGCCGCCCGGAAACGGCACGGCGAGGAGGCGTTCACCACGCTGTACCTGGCGCTGGGCGTCAAGCTACATCCGCGCGAACCGGACACCGACGACGATACGGCCGCCGCCGGGGCGCTCCGCGCGGCGGAGCTGGACCACGTACTCCTCGGCGCGCTCGACGACGCCACCCTCGATCCGGCGGTCATCGAAGCTCATCAGGCCGGTCAGACCGCGCTGGGCGGGCGCGGCGGCAGTCCCATAATCTCCATCGACGGGCAGGGCTTCGCCGGCCCCGTACTCACCGCACCACCGGCTCCACACCGCGCCACCGCCCTGCTGCGTGCACTGGTCACTGCCGCGACCACCCCCGAATTCGCCGCGCTACAGCGCCCTTACCAGGGTCCGCCGGCCTTCACCGTCGACGAGAGCAAACACTGATGTGTCACCCCGCCCGATGCCGTACCTGCGGCAAGACCACCTGGGCCGGTTGCGGCGCGCATATCGACGCCGTCCGCGCTCGGGTCGCACCACAGCAATGGTGCCCCGGCCACGACACGTCCGACGGAACCGGATCGCGCCGCCGGCTCCGGCTCCGGCTCCGCTGATCGTCCGAGATCTACCGCGGCAGCAACCGAGCGCCCCGGGATCACGGCAATCGACGGCGCGATCCGCCGGCCGGACACCGACCGGCGGGTGCGCCAGGAACTACAGCTAGGGCACGTACCTGCGCAACCGCCGGGCCGCGAACTCGCGGAAGTACGACACTTTGTCGTCGGGGACGATGGAGGGAAGCAGGAAGTACCAGGCCCGTTCCATGCGGGACGCCATCTGGTCGACCGATTCGGTGCCGACCGCCACGATATGGATTCCGGTGGTGAGGCCGTACAGCAGCAGGCCGACGGTTTCCGGGTCGAGGTCGGGGAGCAGATCGCCCTGGGTGATCGCCCTTTCGGCGAGGAGGCGGTAGGTCTCCCCCCAGGTCTTGGCGATATTGTCACCGTTGGCGCCGCGGTAGTCACCGATCTGGTGGGTCAGTTTGAGCATGGCGCCGACCATCGGATCGTTCATCGACAGGTCGGCGACCACGTAGGTGATGCCGATGGCGGCTTCGAGAGCGGGGACCCGGGGGTCGAAGAATCCCTTGCAGGAGGCGATGAGGCGTTCGTTGCCCTGATCGACCACCGCGCGGGCCAATTCCTCTTTGGACCCGAAGTGAAAGTACAAGGCGCCCTTGGTCACGTTGGACTGCGCGATGATCTCGCTGAGGCTCGCATTGGCGTAGCCCAAGCGTAGAAAGACGTCGGCGGCGCCCGCCAGGACCGAATCGCGGGTGATCTCCGCACGCGCTTGCCTAGCCATCACTTCCGCCTTTGACATCCCCCCGCCACCGCAGGGCCGGGATTCCCTGCCCCGCGGCAGGGCGTTCCTGTTTCATCGACAGTTGCCTCCCAGCATCAACTGCGGGGCGGTCTCACACCATCTCCGCAGGCGAGCACCGCAAGCCCTGCGGCGCGTATGTTCCTCGCGGCGTTCACGTCCCGATCGTGGCCCGTGCCGCATTCCGCGCACTGCCACTCTCGCACGTGCAGCGCCATATTCTGCCGTAGCGCACCGCACTCGCTGCACTGTTTGGTGGACGGGTAAAAGCGATCGACGGCGACCACTTCGTTCCCGTACCACTCGGCCTTGTACTCCGGTAACGAACGGAACTCCGACCAACCGGCATCCGAGCTCGCCCGCGCCGGGCAACGATTCCGGATCATATTCCGCACGCACGAATCCTCGATGGCGATCACTTGGTTCTCGCGCATCAACCGAGTCATGAGTTCGTGCAGATGATCGCGGCGACGGTCCGCGCGGTAGAAGCGGTATCCGTAGGCCCGCTTCACCACCGTCGACGTCGTACTCGACACGATAGAACATCGGCGAGTCACGCGTATGGGGCACCGACCCGGCCCCGCGGGACCGGGCTTGCGCGCTCCGTTTCCCGGTCATCCCAATAACCAGCCATCCTGAAGTAGACCGACATTGTCGAAGTAGACCGACTTACCGCCCGAACAGCACCCAAAGGATGGGTGAACCGTACCATCCGTGTTCGCTACGTCTCTCGATTCGTCGGCTTGCCCGAGTTCGCCGGTAGTTCATCACCGGTTGCCCGAACTGTGCTGCCCGCCCGGGGAGTTCGCCGGAGGCGGGCCGGGAACGGCGGGCCATTCGGAGCTGAGCTGGGGATCGGCCTCCAGATGACTCAGACCGTTCCAGCACAGATTGACCAGATGGGCCGCGACGACTTCCTTGGACGGGCTGCGCACATCCAGCCACCAGGTGGCGGTGGTGGCCACCATCCCGACCAGTGCCTGTGCGTACAGTCCGGCCAGGCTGATATCGAAACCACGGCGCTCGAAATCGCCACCGAGCAGATGCGCCACCTGATTGACCGCCTCGTTGAGCAGACTCGAGTAGCGGCCGTCGGTGGAGGACACCGGTTGATCACGGACCAGGATGCGGAACCCGTCGGTGCGCTGCTCGATATAGGTGAGCAGGGCCAGGGCCACCTGTTCGAGCCGCACCCGGGACCTGTTGTTGGTGAGCGAGGAGGTGATCATGTCGAGCAACATCGACATCTCCCGATCGACCACTACCGCGTAAAGCCCCTCTTTACCGCCGAAATGCTCGTAGACGACCGGCTTGGAAACCAGGGCGCGTTGCGCGATCTCCTCGATGGACGTGGCGTCGTAGCCGCGCTCGGCGAACAGGGCGCGACCGATCTCGATCAACTGCTGGCGCCGCTGGGTGCCCGTCATCCGCTGCCGGCCCACCGGAACCGGCTCGGCGGACTCTGCGGCGTTACCGGCGGCCCGCAACTCCTCGGTTGTTCTCGGTTCTCCCGACGCCACGTTCCCGCCTCCCTGGTTATCGGGGCCGCGGGGGCCGGAGCCGGACCTGCGACCAGAACCATCGAGATCAACTGTCCCAGACCTCTGGCTGCCGGAGACACCCGGGCGGCACCGGGCCGCTGGCGTGTCGCCACCACCACGGTTCGACGTATCCCGGGGTGGCATGCGAGTATCGTTCCCGTGCCGGGGCACAGCGACGGGTTTCGGGTACCCGCCGGTGTGACAGTCCGCCGTAGTGTAATGGCAGCACCTCTGATTTTGGTTCAGATAGTTCAGGTTCGAGTCCTGGCGGCGGAGCAGCTCGCGTGCACGATGACCATCGTCGGCCCGAGGGAGATTCATGCAGGAGCAGACCGCCGTCATCGTGCTAGCCGCAGGTGCCGGTACGAGAATGCGGTCGAAGACGCCCAAGGTGCTGCACCCGCTCGCCGGGCGCAGCATGCTGGCGCACGCGCTGTACGCGGCCCACGCCATCGACCCGCGCCATCTGGTGACGGTGGTGGGACACGACCGGGAGCAGGTCGGAGCGGCCGCGGCCGCGGTGGCCACCGAACTCGACCGGGAGATCGTGCCGGTGGTGCAGGAAGAGCAGCTGGGCACCGGGCACGCCGTTCAGGTCGGGCTCACCGGCCTGCCCACCGATTTCTCCGGTGACGTCATCGTCACGTCCGGGGATGTCCCGCTGCTGGACGGGCACACCCTCGCCGCGCTGCTCGACGAGCATCGCAGCTATTCCGAGCGCCCCGCTGTCACGGTCCTCACCTTCGTCCCCGACGATCCCAACGGCTATGGCCGGATCGTGCGTGACGCCGACAGTGAGGTCGCCGAGATCGTCGAGCATGCCGACGCGACCCCGGAGCAGGCCACGATCCGCGAGGTCAATTCCGGCGTGTACGCCTTCGACGCCGGGGTGCTGCGCACCATGCTGGGCCGGCTGTCCACCGCCAACGCCCAGCACGAGCTGTATCTGACCGATGTCCTGAAACTCGCCCGCGAGGCCGGCTACCCCGTACAGGGCGCCCGCCTGGTGGATTCGGCCAAGGTCACCGGCGTGAACGACCGCGTACAGCTGGCCGCCGCGGCCCGGACACTCAATCGCTACATTCTGGAACGCCATATGCGCGCCGGCGTGACCATCATGGATCCCGCCACCACCTGGATCGATACCGATGTCCGAATCGGCCGCGACACCGTGGTGCGCCCGGGGGTCCAACTGCTGGGTACGACGGTGGTCGGCGAGGAGGCCGAGATCGGCCCGGACTCCACCCTCACCAATTCGGTGGTCGGGGACGGCGCCCGGGTGATCCGCACCCACGGTGAGGCCGCGACGATCGCCGCGGATGCGACGGTCGGTCCGTTCAGCTATCTGCGGCCGGGCACGGTGTTGGGCGAGTCGGGCAAGATCGGCGCCTTCGTGGAGACCAAGAACGTCGAGATCGGCCGGCACACCAAGATCCCGCACCTGACCTATATCGGCGACGCCACCATCGGCGAGCACAGCAACATCGGAGCATCCAGTGTGTTCGTGAACTACGACGGGGTGCGCAAGCACCGCACCGTCGTGGGGTCACACGTGCGTACCGGCAGCGATACGATGTTCATCGCCCCGGTGACCGTGGGTGACGGCGCCTACACCGGGGCAGGTACTGTACTGCGGGAAGACGTCCCACCGGGCGCGTTGGCGGTGTCCGGCGGAACGCAACGCAATATCGAGAACTGGGTGCAGCGGAAACGGCCGGGAACCGCTGCAGCAGATGCGGCGGCCAAGGCCCTTGCCGCCGCGGAGACACCAGGTCGGGCAATAAAGCTTAAGGATGGCAACCAGCAGTGACCGCGTCATGGATCGACAACCAGAAGAACCTGATGCTCTTCGCCGGACGCTCGCACCCCGAACTAGCCGAGCAGGTCGCCAAGGAACTCGACGTTCATGTGACCCCGCAGACCGCGCGTGATTTCGCGAACGGAGAGATCTTCGTCCGGTTCGAGGAATCGGTCCGCGGTTCCGACGCTTTCGTCCTGCAGAGCTTTCCGGCGCCGCTGAACCAGTGGCTGATGGAACAGCTGATCATGATCGACGCGCTCAAGCGTGGTTCGGCCAAGCGGATCACCGCGATCCTGCCGTTCTACCCCTACGCCCGGCAGGACAAGAAGCACCGCGGCCGCGAGCCCATCTCGGCCCGCCTGGTCGCTGATCTGCTCAAGACCGCGGGTGCCGATCGGATCGTCACCGTCGATCTGCACACCGATCAGATCCAGGGCTTCTTCGACGGCCCGGTCGACCATATGCACGCGCAGCTGCAGCTCGCCGAGTACGTGCGCACCAACTACAGCCTCGACAACATCACCGTGGTCTCCCCCGACTCCGGCCGGGTCCGGGTGGCGGAGAAGTGGGCGGATTCGCTGGACGGCGCGCCGCTGGCGTTCATCCACAAGACCCGTGATCCGCTGGTCCCGAACCAGGTGAAGTCGAACCGGGTGGTCGGCTCGGTCGAGGGCCGCACCTGCATCCTCATCGACGATATGATCGACACCGGCGGCACCATCGCGGGCGCGGTGAACGTGCTGCGTGAGGCGGGTGCCGGCGATGTGGTCATCGCCGCGACGCACGGTGTGCTGAGCGCCCCGGCCGCCGAGCGGCTCGCATCCTGCGGTGCCCGGGAGGTCGTGGTGACCAACACCCTGCCGATCACCGAGGACAAGAAGTTCCCTCAGCTCACCGTGCTGTCGATCGCGCCGCTGCTGGCCCGCACCATCCGTGAGGTGTTCGAGAACGGTTCGGTGACCGGACTGTTCAACGGCAACGCCTGATCCTCTTTCCGAGCGGCCCCGGACCCATCGGTCCGGGGCTGCTCGGCGTTCGGAGGCGGGCGACGACACCGCTGGTCACGGTCCCGCCGAGCGGCCCCGCGGCGGCGCATACTGGTTGGTATGGATCGCGAACCACGAGAGCCCGATATGGGCGACGACGACCAGGAGGACGAGGTCCGCGCCTACGAACGCTATATCGAGGACCCACCCGCGGACCTGCGCATTCACAACCGGGAGGGCGACGACGACGGCCGTCTCGGGATAGCCGACGAGCTGCGGCAGGAACCGGACCGGCGTGACCGGGCCGACGACGACAACCGCCCTGCCGAGGCCGCCGCCATGCACATCGAGGAAGAACCCGAATAGGGACGACCCGCCAGCTGACGCTGCGCCCGCACCGCGGTACCGGCCTACGAGCCCTCGACGATTCGAACGAGGAGACGTGATGAGCACACCGCAGGACCCGCGCGACTCCGGCGACCGGCCGGAGGACAGAAGCACAGACCGGCCGGAACCCGATTCCGGCGCCACCGGCCGGCCTGCGGCGGAACGCCCGCGGGAAGCACCGGACGAGCCGTACATCACCCCCAACGCTCCGCAACCTCCCGACGAGACGCAGACCCCGGGTAACACTCCCGAGCCACCGGCGGGTGGGGCGGGGGCCGGCGCTCCGCAGCCGCCCGAGGGCGGCGAACCGCACGGTGGTCAGGCGGCACGGTCCGACGAACCACCCACCGAGTACCTGCCGAAGCTGCTCGGCCGGGAGTCTCGGCCGGCGTCCGGGCCGGAACAGGCCGCGCAGGGGTCCGGCGAAGGCGCCGGCGCCCACGACTACGGCCGGCACCCCGGCACCCCGGAGCAGCGACCGCCCGGCGGCGAAGTACCCCCGCAGGCATGGTCGGCCCGGCCCGAGGAGCAGTCTCCAGGGCAGGCCTGGCAGCAACAGTCACCCGGCGGGTACCCGGGTTCCGGGCAGGCCCAGGGCGGGTCGCCGTATCCGCCACCGGGCGGTGGACAGTACCCACCGCAGGGCGGGTTCGGCGGGCAGTCGAGCGGCGGGTACGGCGGCCAGGGCGGCTGGGGTGCGCAGGAACAGTCCGGGTGGGGTCCGCGGGAACAGGCGGGCTGGGGCGGTGCCCCCGGATGGTCCGCCGGCGGCGCGCCGGGCGGACCGCAGAGCGGGTGGCCGGGCGCGTCGCCCGGTGCCGGGGGTTATCCCGCCTACCCCGAACAACAACAGCAGTACCAGCCGTATGGCGCCGACCGGAAGCCGGAACGTTCGGGGCCGCAGGTGCTGTCCATCATCGGTTTCGTCTGCGCCGCGGTTTCACTGTTGTTCTGTCCGATCGTATTCGGCGCCGCCGGTATCGTGCTCGGAGTCATCGGCCATATCCGTGGCGAACCCCTGGGCAAGTGGGCGGCCATCGCCGCCGCGCTATGTCTCGTGGTGGGCGTGGTGGTCGGGTTGCTCCTCACCGGGACCGAGATCGTACCCAACGAATCGTTCGGCTGACCGGAGGTACAGCCGACCACCGGCCGCCGGGGCCCGTTCCGGTCGCACTTGCGCCCACGTACTACGCGGGGCAGCGGCGGCGGATATCGTCTGGCCCATGCCCGACGAACGAGGCGCCGGTGGATTCGCGGCGGCGACAGGGGCGGCCGCGCCGCCGTGGTGCGGATAGATGTCACAGCGGGAACTGGTCGTCTTGGGCACCGCGAGCCAGGTGCCGACGACCCAGCGCAATCACAACGGATACGCACTGCGCTGGGGTGGTGAGGTCGTCCTGTTCGATCCCGGCGAGGGCACCCAGCGGCAGATGATCCGTGCCGGGATCTCCGCGACCGACCTGACCAGGATCGCGATCACCCACTTCCACGGTGACCACAGCCTGGGCCTGGCCGGGGTGGTGCAGCGGATCAACCTGGACCGGGTCCCACACCCGATCGACACCTACTTCCCGGCCTCGGGCCGGCGGTTCTTCGACAACCTCTGCGACGCGACCGCCTACTACCGGACGGTCGAACTCCGGCAGCGGCCGATCACCGGGCCGGGCGCATTACCGGCTCCCGGCGCTCCCTTCGAGATCACCGCCGCCCGGCTGGACCATCCGGTGGAAGCGTTCGGTTACCGGCTCACCGAGCCCGATTACCGGACCATCCGGCCGGAGGCGCTGGCCGAACTGGGCCTGCACGGCCCGGTGGTGGGTCGTCTGCAACGTGCGGGCGAGATCGACTGGCAGGGCCGGACCGTGACCCTCGATGAGGTGAGCACGCTGCGGCGCGGCCAGAGTTTCGCGTTCGTCATGGACACCCGCATCTGTCCCGGCGCCCGGGCACTCGCCGCGGGAGTGGACATGCTGGTGATCGAAGCGACCTTCGTCGAAGCCGATTCCCGGCTGGCCGCCGAGCACGGTCACCTCACCGCCGGGCAGGCCGCCCGGATCGCCGCCGAGGCCGGTGCGCGGACCCTGGTCCTCACCCATTTCTCGCAGCGCTATCCCGGCGTCGACCAGCATCTGGCCGAGGCGCGGCAAGAGTTCGGGGGCGAGATAGTCGTGGCCGCGGATCTGGACCGTATCCCGTTCCCGTCCCGCCGCTGACCCACTGCGGCCGGACGGAGGCCGGCACGGTCCCGTGACCGGCTCTATCCGCGTCCGGAGAATTTGCCGATTCTGGCCGCGCTCGGCCCGCGCTGGGTCGAGTCGACGGCCGAGGACACCTACCTGCTCGGGCTCCGGGCGCTGGTCAGCGGCCTGGTCGGACCGGAGCGGGGCTAGGACGGACCGTTGGCGCCGACGGCTTCGGACGCGGACAAGCCGAGGTCGAACTTCTCGCGATTGGCCTGCACCTCGTCCATATGGGCCTCCGCCCACATCTTGATCCCGCGCATGATCCCGTGCAGCGAGAGCCCGAGTTCGGTCAATTCGTAGGTGACGGTGACCGGCACGGTCGGCGTGACCGTGCGGGTCACCAGGCCGTCTCGTTCCAGGGTGCGCAGTGTCTGGGTGAGCATTTTCTGGCTGACCCCGGCCAGCCGGCGGGCCAGCTCGGAGTAGCGCAGCGGCTGCGGCTCGCCGCCGCACGCCACGCCGGAATGGGGGCCGCCGCTGCCCAGGGCGGATAGCACCAGCGCCACCCATTTCCCGGAGATCCGTTCCAGCAGCTGCCGACTGGGACATCCCGCGAAGAATGCGTCGTAGTCCACCTTGCGTAGCGCCCGCTGCTGGGCCGCCGTCGTCGTCGCCATAGCCCGCTTCTTCCTACTCGGCGGTGGGATACGCACTTTCAGGTGCCTACTTCCCGATAGAGAGTTACCACACCATTGTGGAGGCATGACACAGAAAACACCACAGGAGGCCACCGTGTCCGGTACTTTCCGCAGCGCGATCGTCCGTACCCCGGGCGGACCCGATTCCATCGAGATCATCGACGTACCCGTGACCGAGCCCGCCGCGGGACAGGTGCGGGTCGCGATAGCCGCCGCCACCGTCAACCCCGTCGACCTCGCGCTGACCGCGGGCGTCTTCCACGACCTCGGCCTGATCACCCGGTCGGAGTACACCGGGATCGGCACGGATTTCGCCGGCACCGTCACCGCGGCCGGGCCCGGCGTCGAGCTGCCGGTCGGCACCCGCGTCGCGGGCCTGATCGGTGGATTCGACCGCGATTTCGGCAGCTATGCCGAGCAGGTGACCGTCCCGGTGAGCGATATCGCCCGCGTGCCCGACGAACTCGATCCGGCCACCGCGGCGACCGTCCCACTCAACAGTCTCACGGCGGCCCAGCTGGTGGATCTGCTCGGCGCCGGGGAAGGCCGTGACCTGCTGGTCACGGGTGCCGCTGGGGCCTTCGGCGGCTATGTGACGCGGTTCGCGCAGGAGCGCGGCTGGCGGGTCACCGGACTGGCCCGCGTCACCGACGAGGAGTTCGTACGCGGGCTCGGCGCCGATTTCACCGCCACCGCCACCCCGGGTTGGGACGCGGTGGCCGATGCCGCCACCCTTCAGGAAGCGGCCTTGCCGCTGGTCCGCGACGGCGGCCTGTTCGTCGGAGTGCGGCCCGGCGCCGAACCACCGGCCGAACGCGGTATCACCGTCCGTGCCGTCGCGGTACAACCCGATGCGGAACGACTCGCCGGGTTCCTCGCCGATACCGCGAGCGGCCGTCTTCCGGCCCGGGTGCACGCGGTCCTACCGCTCGACCGGGCCGCCGACGCCCACCGGGAACTCGCCCGGGGCGGGGTGCGCGGGAAATACGTACTACAACCCTGAATCGTGTCGATCCGGGCTCGACGTGGGACGGGACGGCGCGGCGGCGCAGGAGGCCCCCGGACCCTTCGGGGACACCGGAGACACGACGGGTAGCCGCGCCACCGGTGGTCCGATCACGGCCGCCACAGCACATCGGACCCTGCGTCGGGACGGATTCGATCGCCCGAAAAGGCGGGATCCATACCCGATGCGATCGTATACCCGAACAAAAACTCCTGCGGCGCAATGTGAGAGGCAACAATGATTCGCAATTCGCCGGCACGATCATCGGGTGCGTCGGCGAAACCGCATTTGTAGTGGCCGAATAGGCCGCGGTGTACTGCTCCGGACACTACGGCCGATCGGAGATTACTCGATTGCGACACGGCCCGGCCCACCCACGGGTATCAGGTCGCGAAGGTGGCGAATGCCGACCACAGCACCGGCGAATTCTCGATGGTGCCGGTCGCGCGCCAGGCGCGTAACCGGTCGCGTTGCCATTCGGCCAGTTCCGCCACCGGATCGGTCGCCTCGTGGGCCGTATCGACCACGCGGACGATCTCCTGCAGTGGAGTCGCGTCCGCGGCCGCGCCCCAGCGCTGGAAGGCGAGGTCGGTCGGTAGCGGCCAGCGGGTAGCGGTAACGAGTTCGGCGCCACCGGTGATCATGGCCGCGACGAGCCCCAGTGCCTCGGTGAACCGCAGATCGCCGCCGCTTTCGCAGGCGATGAGCGCGACCCGGCCGGGCACCGGCCACAACTCCTGGCCCGATACGGGGTCGGCGGCCAGCGTATGGGTACCGAGCAGCAGATCCTTCGCCGACAGCGGTCGATGCGTGCGCTGCGGTTCGGCGAAACCGGCCGTCTCGGCGGTGCAGGCCAGATGCAGTTCGGTGGTCTCGCTCCGGCCGGATTCCGGCGCGGCCGCGGTCACGTGGCCGACATAGAGCAGCCGGGCTGCCCCGGCCCGCAGCGTGCGGGAGAGCCAATCGCGGTCGAGGTCGATACGGCGGAAGAGCTCGGCGGGCGTGGTGACCTCCGGGCGGATCCGGCCGGAATCGATATGGCTTGCCAGGCGTCGGGTCAGCGGTGTCGGATCGGTCATCCGGCCGAGGACCGAGCCGAGTTCGGAATCGGCGCGGAAGCCGGGTATTCGGGGGTCGAGTACGGCGACCACCGGCAGTTCCCGGGTTTCGGCCCAGCAGCGCGCGATACGCGTGGGCCCGTGCACCACTCCGGCGGGTGCGAGCAGCCCGATATCGGCGATATCGATCAACCGGAGTTCCGGTGCCGGGGCCAGGATCTCCCACGGCACCTGGGCGACCCGGGGCGCGGGCTGGAGCCGGATGAGCGGCCGGATCCCCTGCCGGTAGAGCGTATGCAGCTGTCCGGCCAGGTCATAGGGCAGCAGCGCGCGGGAAAGATCGCGGGCCAGCAGGTATTCGGTATCGGGTGTGGCGAACGCGGCGGTGGTGAGGGTGCGTTCCAGACCGCCGGGCACGGTCGGATCCGGGAGCGCGTCCGCCAGTTTCCGGACCACCGCGTCGATATCGGCACCGGGTAGCGCCGCCACACCGGGCGCGGCGTCGTCGCCGACCCAGTGCCAGGACATGTACATATCACCGGCGTCGGCCATCCGCACCACCACGGTGGGCTGATCGTTCAGCACAACTCCCCCGTACTCCGATCCCCGCTCATACCGCGATCACCCGATCCTCCCGGACGCGCTGTCCGTACCGCTGTTCGGCGGCCGCGATGTAGTCCCCGAGCGCGATACGCGCGTCGGGCCCCACGGCCAGCCGCGCGGGCGGCGCCACCGGTAGGCCGGCCGCCGCCGCGACCCGGGCCAGGGCGGCACCCAGATGCAGCGGGCCGGATCCGGATTCGCCGGCTGTCGGCGGTACGGGATCGTCCAGCGGGAACTGCGGGCGTTCCACTCGTTCACCCGGGGTCGTATCCAGTGTCGTCCCCGCGCACTGTGTCTCGATGAGATCGGTGAGCAGCCGGGCATCCCCGCAGAGGTAGGCGAAGCGGAAGGCCAGCCGGACGGCGGGGTCGGCGATCTCCCGGTTCCACCGCTCGCGCTGACTGCCGCCCGGCAGCGTGTAGCGCACCGCGTCGATGGTGATCGCGGCGGGTACCGCCAGGGCACGGCCCAGCGCCAGTAGTTCGGCGGGCGGGGAATCCATATCGTCGACCACCATCTGCACCAGCACCGCGTGCCAGTAATCGAGTTGCGCGCACTGCAGACCGAGACCGCGTTCGGCGTAGACGGTGAACGCGGCGTCGAGCAGCCGCTGTCCCTCCCCGACCATCCCGCGCGCGTAGGCCACCGTGGCGAGCCGGCACTGCACGGAGGCGGCGTCGAGTACCGCCCCGGAGTCCTGGAAGCAGTCGAGGCCGCGCCGATACCATTCGTCGGCCCGATCGACCTCACCGCGGCATTCGGCCAGGAAACCGCGGATCTTCCAGCCGACTCCCGCCCGGTACCGGAGTCCCGCCCGCTCGTAGTAGGCCTGACTGGCCAGCACCAGTTCCTCCGCCTCGTCGAGCCGGCCGAACCGGCCGAAGAGCTGGGCCAGGTTCTGCCGGGTATCGGCGACGGCGTCGCGGTCCCCCGCCGCGGTGAACGCCGCCAGCGCCTGCTGCGCGAAATCCACCCCGAGTTCCCGGCGACCGGTTTCGAAATACGCCCCGGCCAGGTTCATCAGTGGGTGGCCGGCCAGGTGGGGCGCGAAACGAAGTGCGGTGTCGAGCGATTCGGTAGCGGTCTCGATGACCCGGCTCCACTGGCTGCGATGGGCCGCGACGGCGCTGAGCGAGAGCAGGCACGAAACCCGCAGCACACCCAGGTCGGTAGCGTCGGCGAGTAGATCCCGCGCCTGTTCCAGCACCGCTTGGGCTTCGTCGAGCGAGCCGAGATGCTGGAGGGCCTGCGAATAATTGATCAGTGTGGAGGCCCGCTTCTCGCGGGCGTCCGCCGGAATCCGTGCCAACGCCGCGCGGTACCGGGCCGCGGCACCGTGGTGGTCACCGAGTTCGTCATACATGCTCGCGGCATTGATCAGCGCGCTGGTGTGGACTCCGTCGGTGGTGGTGTCCACCGCGTGTTCGAATATCCGCAGCGCCTCGGCGATATCGCCACGCTGGTAGGCGGCCGCGCCCTCGTACAGCAGTTCCAGTCCGGGGGGCTCTTCCGCGCTCATCTCAGAAATCCGAATCTTTTTCGGCGGCCGTGGTCTCGGCCCGCAGTGGTCCTATATCGGTGGGTCCCCCGGCCGCCGGTGGCCCGCCGGCGCGCGCCGGGCCGACTCCGGGGCCGGACTCCGCACGCCGCAGCCGGGCGTGCGCGAGTTCCCTGATCCGCTCTCGCTGCCGCGCATCCACCGCCGGATCCGCGGGGTCACGCGGATCCGGACCGGGAAGCTCCGTGGCGAACTGGGATGGGTCCGCCCTCCGCGGTGGCGCCGGGCCGACCCCGGGTACATAGACCTCCACCCCCGCTACCGTGTCCGCCGTGTCGGCTACCGCGGCCGTCCAGCTGTCCCCGATCAGCACCAGCGCGGCGCCGTGATCGCCCGCCGGGGTGCGGACCAGCGCGTACGGTCGCAGATGGGCGGGCGGTTCCCCGCGCAGGCCCGGCGCCGCGACCGCCCGGACCCGCAGCGAGTTGACACCCCCGGTACGCGTGAGTTCCCACGAGACGGCACGTTCGGAGGCATCGACCACACCGGGCGGGCAGTACCGCCAGTCCCAGCCCGCGCTACCCCGTTCGAGTACCAGCGCAGCCTGTGGATCGCGCTGCCCACCGGCGGCCAGCGCGTAGTCGGCGGCATGCCCGGAAGCGGGACCACCGAGGCGGTATCCCATCTCCGGCACTTCGGTGATCTGCACGGACTCGACGAGCTCCGCGGCATCGGCACCGGCGACGACGCCCTCGCAGATCTCGCTCAATTCCGCGATCTCGCCCTCGAGTTCGGCCGCGTCGAGGGCCGGGATCCCGTCCACCATCGAGGCAGGCCACCAGCGGGCCGCCCAGTGCGCGTAACCGAGCCGGCGCACCGCGGCCGCCAGTTCGGGTCGCTCCGGACGGGCCGGCAGCTCCACGGGCCCGGAGTACTCGTCGGCCGCCACCGCGACAGCGGCGCCGTAGAGCGCCCACAACCATTCCTGCGCGGTGTCCAGATCGTGCAGGATCGCCGCCGGAATCTGTGGTGGCGCCAGCACACTCCAGCTCAGGTGGCCGCCGGCGACCTCCAGTACCGCGGTGTCCAGGCCGGGATCGGTATCGGCCGGAGTCGGCGAACCGGGCGGCGCGATACTCCACAGCCCCGGTCCGATTCGCTGGATACGCACACTGTCGACCATCACACCGCCCTCGGTTCGGCCGTATCCGGCTCCCGCACCGCCTGCGCGCTGAGAACTTTCCGGACCCGGGCGCGGTGATCGAGCACCACCGAGCGGGCCACCCCGTCGAGCAGATCCCAGAGCTCGTCGGGTTCGGTGACCGGCAGCTCCCGGACATCGCGCCCGTGCAACCGCACCCACAGGCGCCGCAGGTACGGACGCCACGGGGTCCGCAGTTCGGTGGCGATGGCGGCGAGCGGGTTGCCGTCCCCGGGCACCCGGTGGACGGCCAGCCGCCGGGCCTGCAGCACATAGGCTTCGCGCTGCCAGCGCCCGTTGACCAGCCGGTGCGCAGCCGACGCGCCGGCCTCCGCCCGGGAGCGGCAAGGATCCGGCGGTGCGATCGGCGCCAGACCGAGGGCCAACTCGACGCCGGCGGCCGCGGTGACGCGCAACGATTCGCCCAGCAATGCCCACGGTGCGCAACTGCGGGCGACCTCCGCGGCGACCAGGTCCGGGATCGGTGGCAGTTCGGCGCGTTCGGTGGAGACCTGGAGCACCGTGAAAACCCGTTCGTGCACGGTGCGATCGAACGGTAACCCCAGCGTCGCGGTGGACGCCGATTCCCCGACCTCCGGGCGCCGCGGAACAGAATGGGTGGTCAGGCCGAGTTCGTGCGCCCGATACCGCGCGAGATCGGTTGCGGCGTCGCGAGTTTCCGCGAACCACAATCCGATCCCGGAATGGGTCCCCGCGTTCGCGGCGGCCAACCGGTCGAGCAGGCGACGACCCGCGCGGGTATCGGTGCCGGTGCGGGAGGCGACCGCACAGTCCAGCAGTTCCCGCAGCTGCGCGGTGTGCTCGACCGGTACCGCGGGTGGCGGCGGACGGCGGCGCCAGGCCGTGGTGAGCAGATCGTCGAGCAGCGCGGCCCGGGCGGGATCGGTCAGATGGTCTTTCAGGGCCTGGGTGGTGCGCCCGGCCGCGAAGCCGTGGATCTCACGCAACACCGCCTCGGCCCGCACCCGGTCCCGGTGGGGATCGGGGTGGCCCCGGGTGGCGGCCAGCTCGAAACAGCGCTGGAAATACAGATCCTGCGCGGTGCCCTCGGTGATCCGCAATCGGCGGCGCACCTGTTTGAGCAGCGTGAACCAGGCCGCGGTCGCGCGCAACGCGTCGGCGTGCGCGTAGACGCGCGCGGCGAGCAGAGTCGCACCGTCGGCCGTCAGTACCGCGCCCCCGCAGCTCGGATACTGCACCGGCCGGATGACCAGCGGGTCGAGGATCAGTTTCACGGTCCGGCGCAGCGGCCCGCCCTGGGGGCCGCTCAACGCCTCGACGCCCTCGAGACCGCGCCACACCTCATCGAGCACCATGGCCCGCGGTCGTCGCATGTGCCCAGGTTATCGGAGTTTCACCCGGGTGGCGGTGCCGAAAGTTGGGATCGGTAGGCGCGCAGCGATTCCTACTTTTCTCGTAACGGCCACGCACACCGGGCCGGAACACCGAGAGAACAGGACCCACCATGAGCACCACCATCTTCCGCCTCGGCGCCGTCGCCCTCGCCGCTTCCGCCACCCTGCTGCTGTCCGCCTGCGGCGACGACACGGGCACCAGCGCCGCCCCGGCGGCCCCGAGCTCGCCGGCCGCCGCCCCCGCGGGGGACACCGGCGGTGGCGAATCGGCCGCGCTGGTCGACGGAAAGGCGCTGACCGGCGATTTCGAGACCACCTGCGTGAAGCAGGGCAACACCCTGGCACTGGCCCTCACGGACAACAACAACGCCCAGTATGGGCAGTTGAGCGTCAGCGCCGGCATCCTCGACGACAAGACCGTGCAGGCGGTGGCCATCGCCGGCAGCCAGGGCGGTTCCTCCGGGATGCCCTACGCGGTCGGTTACGGCAACGGCCGGCCCGGAGGGTCCGCCCAGGTGACCAAGGACGGCGACACCTACACCGTGACGGGCGAGGGTATCAGCGCCCCCGATATGGCGAATCCGCTGGCCGGGCCCGCCACCGCGGCCTTCGAGATCACCTTCGCCTGCTCGACCGTCGTCGGCGGCTGATCGGCCCGGACATCCGGCTCCCCGTCGCCCCGCACCTCGGCCCCCGCGGCGATGCGTCCGGGGCGACGAGGTGGCCAGGTATCCGGACCACGAACATCAGGAGAGAATCATGATCCGCGCCCTGCGTGCCACCGCCCTCGCCGTCGAAGCGCTCGCGATCGGCTTCTACCTCTGGCACGGCCTGACCTACGAGCCCACCGTCTACGAACCGGCCGCCATGGCCTGGCTCAACGGCTTCCTGGCCCTGCCGATCATCGCATCCACCCTGGTCGTCATGGTCTTCGCATTCACCGGCTCGGGGATCTTCACCGCACTCACCGGCCGCAACACCGGCGAGTTCCGTGACGCACCGCTGGGTCTGGGCACCGTGCGCTCATTCACCCACACCGGGGTCACCCTGAACGACCAACCGCAGATCCGGATCGAGTTCGGCGTCGAGGGCGCGCAGGGCGAACGATTCGACGCCACGGCGAGAACGGTGGTCCCCCTCACCGAACTCGCCCTGCTGGCACCCGGTGTGGTGCTGCCCGTCCGCTACCGGCCGGACCGGCCCGGGATCGTCGAACTGGACCAGTCCGGTGACAGCGCCGCGGCGCAGCGGGTGATGAACGCATCCCTGATCCGCAAGGGGTTCACCACCTGGGCCAAGGTGGATATCGCCGCCCGCGGTATCGCGGCGCAGGCGGTGGTCCGGTCGCTCACCGTCCCGGGCGAGATCCGCGACGGATACTCCAAAGTCGCGGTGGGACTGGTGGTAACCCGTCCCGACGGCAGCACCTTCGCCACCTGCTCCGAGAAGTTCCTGCCGCCGACCGCGATCGGAAACGTGCAGGTCGGCCGGATCGTCACGGCACACTATCTGCCAGCGAACGAGAAGGAGGTGGTGCTGTCGATCCCGGTCAACGCATGAGCCGCCGAACCGGTACGCCCGTTCCCCGCTCGGGAGCGGGCTCACCTGCGTGCATCGGGCCGAACGCCTGGTCGACTCGACTCACCGTGATCCTGAGGGCCTCGGCAGCCCGTACCACTGCCGCTCAGGCAGTCTTGTCCGTCACTGAGCGGTGCTGGTCCGGACTCGGTGGGCGGCTTCCAGGCGGCTGCGGAGTTGGTGCAGGATTTCGTCGGCCGGGCCGGGGGTGAGGGTGAAATCGTCGGTGTTGTGGTTGTGCAGCAGGTAGCGGCCGTCGTCCGGGTAGTCGAGCCAGAGAAAGGCGTACCCGTCGCCGGTGGGCCGGGTGTCGACGGTGTAGCCCGGATAGACGGTGATCTCGCCGGTGCCGGTGCGGGGGCGGCGGAAGAAGCGCTGCAGTTCCTCCTCCGGGGACAGGCGCGTGGGATGCCGGGAGTACACGGGTGCGTTCAGGTCGCTACGTCGGGCGCGGATGGGTTGATGGCGGCCGGCCGCGATCTGTGGCAGGCCCGCCACCAATTGGGCAGCCAGCTGATCGGTGCGGAGCTGGGTGAGGACGATATCGCCGCCGGATTTCCGTGCCGGCCCGGGTAACTGGCCGGCCAGCACAGCGACTCGGCCGACGACGCCGGCGTGCATCCGTACCGTGGTGTGGAGGCCGTGGACACCGTAGACCTCCACGCGGATCTCCGGCTCCAGGAGCACGGTGAGCGCCCGGTACAGCCGCTCGTCGAACACCGGCCGCAACCGGCGTGCGCACAGCTGCCGGTACCGCCGGAAATCGTCGTCGTGCGCCATCCGGTGCGGCTGGTATTCCAGCGGATACGGTAACCGGTCGCGTCCCATGGCCTCGAGGGCCAGCGTGAAATCGTAACCGTCCAGCTGCCAGCGGGATCCGTTCACGCGGTGCCCACTGTGTCGGAGCGAAGCCCTGCGTGGTCACGCTGCGCTACCGCCTCCGGACCTGACTCGTTCATGCGCCGATCACCCCGCCCGGCGGAAGCACCCGCGGCTGCTCGCCGAGCAGTTCGGTGGCGCGGTCCTGGATGAGATAGTCGGGTGTCTTGTGTTCGTCGTCGTCCTCCCCGCGACCGCGTTGGCCACCGGCGCCCATCGCGCCGGGCATCCCGGACATGCCACGGGTAGCCGCCGGACTACCGGAACGGGTCGCGGGACCGGCCGTCTGGTTCGTACTGCCGGGAGTTCCACCGAGAGTGCGGCCCGGCGTGCCCGCAGGCTGTTGCCCACCCGGGGTGGAGACCATCGGTGCGCCGGTAGTGGTACTCGGCGAACCGGCTGTGGTGGTGGTCGGGCGGCCCACCGGTTCCTCGAGCGGCACGGTGCTCGCCGGTGTCGTCGCTGTCGACGGGGTGGTCGACGCCGGAGTTTCGGTGCCGGCGGAAGTGGTTGCCGAATCCTGCGGTGTCTCCTGGCCGAGAGCGGCCGTGTCCTGCGGGGTCGTGCCGGCGGGGTTCGTCCCGGCCGGGTTGGTGCTACTCGAGTTCGTACCGGAGGGGTTCTGCATGCCGCCGGGTCCTACCGGCTGCTGCGTTCCGGCGCCGTCACCGACCGGGTTCTTCGTCACCGGCAGCACCGGGGTTTTGCTGTCCACGGCCGTGACTCCGGGCTGATAGAACTCGATCATCAGATCCTGGGCCTGCGCCTGCGCCTCGTTGGCGCGATGCTTGGCGGCCTTGACGACACCGTTGCCGGGAATATGGCCGACGAACTCATCGAACCCGGACACCTCGACCGGCGGCACGATCGACATCTTCGCCTGAGCCAGATAACCCTGCATGAGGTCGATACCGTTGGCGACCATCTCGAAGCTCTTGACCAGCTTGCAAGCCTCGGTCGTAAACGTACGAGTGCCTTCGACCGCCGCGTTCGCGGACCGACCGCCCCATTTCTCGTTGATCACCGTGTCGACGTTCTTGCCGAAGGTGTCGAGCGCGACGGAAAGATCCCCGGTGAGCCGCCGCCAGCCATCCGCACCGGCATTGATATCGGCCGATGCCACGGCCGGATGCTCGGAGTTACCGTTGAGTGCTTCCCAGATCTGCTGATGCGTCCAGGTTTTGAACGCTTCCCTGGTAGCGGTGGCCGGGGCGTACTCGCCGTCGAAACCCTCGCTCACCCGGGCCAGTTCGTTGTTGATGTGTGTCCGGTCGCCGCTCCACTCCTGCTCACCGGCGCCGGCGGCATCGGAGGCGCGAGTGCGGTTGCCGTCGGATTCGTCGTAGTTGCCGGTGACTTCATCGACTGCGGAATCGACGGTGGCGACGGCGGCGACGATCGCGGCAGCGACCAGCAATGGTGCGGGCATCAGCGGAGTCCCTCCCCGGCGGCGGTGGTCTGGGAGGAGTTCTGCTGATCGGTCTCGGAGAGTTCGCCGATCATGGCGGCGTAGGTGTCGCTCATGACGGTCACGACCTCGATCAACCCATCGATGCGGTCCACTGCCGAATCGCCGTTCTCGCCCCCCGTAGCTTTCAGCTCGAATTTGCTCTTCATATCCTGTGCGGAGGGCAAACCTCCGTAACCCGCGAGGCGGCCGAGTGTCATAGCATCGTCGCGGCGTTTTCGAAGATTGAACAGAAGTGTGTCACATTCCTGGCGGAGAAGTGTTCCCACCTCGTACTCGACGTGCAGTTCACCATCGATGGCCTGCTGCTTGAGATTCTGCCAATGTTTCAGCTGGTCACTCATGTTTTCCACACCTATCGAGAGCCGATGTACGGGGTTCGCTACTTCGGAAGGTGCGGTTCGAGGGCGGAGGCGAACTCGCCGGAAACCTCGCAGATGTCGCGAGTCCAGCCCTCCTCTTCGAACCAGGTGGCCTTGATCTCGAACATCCCCTGTTCGGCTGCAAAGGACGTGTAGCAGGATTTACCGTCGATTTCGGTCTTGTCGTTGGAGCGGAGCGCCTGGCGTGAACCGACGGTGGTTTCTACCTTGTGGACAAGGTTGTCGTTCGCGCGGGCTTCGTCCAGGTTGTGCGATGTCGACAAGACGCTTACCCGAATCAGGTTATCGGGCGTCAGCCAGGCACACACCCGCCAGGAGGATTCCCCTTCCGGCGGATCGGTCACGACGTCCTTGCTGGCCGGACTCAGCCCGGCCTCCGTCACGACCTGGTCCGGAAGTTCGGTACAGGGATTGAAGACTTCGATGGGCCCCGTGGTGGTCGACACCGTTGTACCGGTCGCAGCTCCGTCGGTGCTCGATGTGCACCCAGTGACCAATGCTGTCGCAGCCGCCGTAGCGAGCATGGTACGGACGAAGTCGGCGGTTCGCATGGATCTCCCCTGTGTCGGTGCGGCGGATTACCCCTCCATCACTATAGGATGCGCCTACAAGCTCCGTGGTTTCAGCAGATTGGGACGACCACGGCCTTGGCTCCCGGCACACCTCGACTCGACCGATCCGTGCCGCTTGAACATCAACCGCATCCGGTGCATTCGATGCCTTGAGCACTGCGATGATCGTTGTGCTGTTGACCGGCGTCCTGCGCTGTGTGTCGGGGCCCTCCGCTCAAGAAGACCCGGACGAATCACGATCGGTCGAGCTGCACCGAGGTCAAGAGCTCATCCCACGCGGCGGCGTCGAAAAGGCCTGGCCCGGTCCGGTATTTGCTGTTCCGACTCCAGCGCTGCCCCCAGTGAGATGAGCGACCCCTATGAACTTCCGATCGGGTGGGTTGTATCAGCTTTTGAACTACCGATCATCGGTTGAACCGATCACCAGCACTCCTTGCATGGCCAGAGATCGTGGCGAATCCCGCGACCGCGGTCCGGGCAACCGCCCGGCAACTGGGACAACAGAGTTATGAACGGTCGAACATTCCCGTACGCGCGGCGCTCACGAACTCCTGCCATTGGGATCGGGGAAACAAGAGCACAGGCCCAGTCGGATTTTTACTGTCTCGAACTCCGACCGTCCCAGAGCCCAGCCCGGCCACTTCGACGCAATCCCGAGAGGGACCGCTGTGTCGGCTCTTGAACCAACGCGCATCGCACAGGTCAGTCTTCACGTCTTGAACTCCTCCGCAACCTTCGCGATCAACGCTCGGGTTTCCTGCTCGCTCAAAGCTACACGCTCGATCGCCTCGGTGGCGGCCCGATACTGCACGACCTCCTCCCGCCGTTCGAGGTAGAGACTGCCGGTAAAGCCTTCCACGTAGACCACCGGTGGGTCCATCAAACGAGTGTTGGGCAGCATTTCGAATTCAAGGAACACGAACGAACGCACGAGAAGGCCCACCAGACTGCGTGCCCGGAAGGGTACGACACGCACACTGATATTCGCCGCTTCGCTGACTGCGAGCAGGTGTTTCAGCTGGCGCGGCATAACCGCCGACCCGCCCACTCCATGGCACAGTACCGCCTCGGACAAGAGCGCGTTCAACTCGAACTTGCTGTTACGCAGATTCTTCATCCGTTGTTCTGACACTGCTATGCGACGTTCGACGTCCTCGGGAGCCAGTTGCGGACTTTCGGTCCAGATCATCTCGCGCCGGTACTCCGGAATCTGCAGCAGTCCGGGAAGCAGAGTCTCCTGCCATGTAGTCACCCGGGTGGCGGACTCCTCCAGTGCGAGATAGTGGTTGAAATCCCCGGGGATCTGGTCGGCGTAGGCCCGCCACCACCCACCCCCGCTCTGTTTCGCCGTCCGTGAATCCTCCAGCAGATCCAGCAGGAACCGGCGTTCCTCGTCCGATGCTCCGTACCGGTCGCACAGACCGTTGATCTGCAATGTCGTGGGCCGCGACGCGTGCCCGTCTTCCATGCGGCCGATCGTCTGAGGACTCACTTCGATGGCGCGGGCCGCGGCGGCCTGCCTGATACCGCTGCGTTCCCGCAGTCGACGCAGTTCGCGGCCGAGTGCTCGTTTCGGGAGTGTGGATCCACCCGCCATTTTCTTACCTTCCCTAATTATCGAATGCATTTATGGAACACTCCGGCCCGGAACACAATGCCGGAATCGGCCCGGCACGGATGCCGGGCCGAGTGGGCAAGAATCTCCACCGAGGCGGTTCCACATAACGTGCTGTTCCGGTCTACTGATTTCGCGCCCGGCGCAGGCAATCTCCCGAAATCCATTGGGAAACACCGGTTCCACCACCTGGAGCGTTGTGTAACCGGTGGTCCGATCGCGGCCGCTACTCCCGATCGGGCCCTGCGCCGGGCTGCACCCCATCGCCTCTGAAGCAAAGGCAGAGCCATGCCCATCGCGATCGTATACCTGAACAAAAGTCTCTGTGGCACAAAGCAAGAGCATCACGAAACCGAATGTCGAGATTTCGCCCGCGCGCACGGATACGGTGTCGCCCGGGTGGTAGTGGAATCCGGAGCGGATGTGCTGCCATGGACATTACGAAAATCAGAATTGCTCGGTGGCGGCGCCATTGTGACACCGACCGTGGAACATATCGGGTTTCGCGCGCCGGTGGTGCTCGAACGCTGCGGGCTGATGGTCGTCCACCCTTACGGGTGGTATCGCCACGGCGAGGTGGATCGGTGGATACCGGCGACACCCGAGGTCTATCGGTGACCGATCACGAACCCGGCGCGACCCCGAACGATTCCCTTCCCGCACCGGGCGGGCAGCCGATAGCCATCGGCTACCTGCGCACCGATTTATGCGGGCATCGCGGATTCGTCACCGCGCGATTGCGGTTGGCCGCCATCGCCCATGGTTACCGGCTTCGCTGGCTGGTCGAACTCCCGGCCGACCCCCGGCCGGACCATCTCACCACACTCCGCGCCGCACTGGACCGGACCGGAGCCGACGCGGTGATCGTCGCGGCGACGACGCACCTACCCGGCAGACAGCTGCATGCCTTGCGCACCATCACACCGGTAATCGCGGATACCACCGTGCTGCCCCGGACATCCGAGTTCCGCGCTCGGCTGCGCGCCCTTCTCGGCCGTTATCTGCTACGAAAGCACGGGCGGTCGCGACGCGACGCGGACTGCGCGCCAAATGAACTTCCCAGTACCAGGGGATGCCGTTGGTAGCGTAGCGGGCCTTTTCGCTTCGATATCGGTTTGTGTGTCGAGGGGGCAATACTTCACCGGCCACCGGGATATCCCTCGCGCGAATGCCCTGAAACTCGTCCGGTAGGCACTGGATGCCGCGATTACAACCCGGCCACCGCACCGACGAATCGGTCGAGCTCGTCCCGGCCGACGAAACAGTGCGGGGACGCCCGCACCACCGAATCCAGTCCCCGCGCGGACATATCGAGCAGCGTGGACGCGCGGTGGCTGACCGTCACTGTGATGTCTTTGCCCAGCAGTCGGTCCCGGACCTCCACCGGCGCCGTTCCGGCCACCGTGAACGAGACGATGCCGCTGTGCTCCACCCCCAGATCGCGGACCGTCACCGCGGGCAGGTCACCGAGCGCACCCCGCAGGTACTCGGCGCGTTCGGCGATCGCCGAGTACACCGTCTCCGGCCCGAGCTCGAGCAGGTAGCGCACCGCCGCACCGAGCCCGAGCCGGGCCGCGACATCGTGCTCCCAGAACTCGAACCGGGATGCGTCCGGAGCCATCTCGTACTCCCGCGGACCGGTCCACCGGGCGCTGTGCAGATCCAGCCGGCCCGGTTCCAGCGCGGCCGCCAACTCGGGCCGCAGGTAGAGGAACCCGGTGCCCCGGGGCCCGCGCAACCATTTGCGGCCGGTGGCCGACAGCGCGTCCACCCCGAGTTCCGCGACATCCAGCGGCAGCTGACCGGCGGACTGGCAGGCATCGAGCAGGACCAGCGCGCCCACCTCGCGCGCGATCCGCGCCGCGGCGGCCACCGGATTCACCAGCCCGCCGTTGGTGGGCACATGCAACAGCGAGACCAGCCGTACCCGGTCGTCCATCATCGCGGCGAGCGCGTCGAGGTCGATCCGGCCCATCTCGTCGCTGGGGATCTGTTCCACCCGGGCGCCGGTGGCCCGCGCGCGTTGCAGGGCGGCGATGGCATTGCTGGCGTAGTCGGCCCCGGAGAGCAGGATACGGTCGCCGGAATGTAGCGGAACGGCGTAGAAGAAGTCGGTCCAGCCGCGGGTGGCGCTGTCGCTGAGGGCGATGGTGTCGGGGGTGGTGTTCAGCAGGGTGGCTATCGCCTCCTTGACCCCGGCCAGGTCGTCGAGGCGTTCGTTGGCGGCCCGGTATCCGCCGATCTCGGCCTCACGCCGCAGATGGGCGATCACCGTCTCGGTGACCACTCGGGGTGGAAGGGAGGACCCCGCGCTGTCCAGGAAAACCGCCCCGGCCCCGACTCCGGGCGTATCGTCACGTACTCGCTGCTCATCGACCATGCACCCGAGCCTATGCGGATCCTTGACCCGTTCGCGGCGCAAACGTGTCCGCCCCCCTCGCTACCCTGGATTCCACGCGAGGCCCGAGCGGTCCGCCGGCCCGGCCGGTGCCCCGCCGTAGATCGAAGACGAACCGACAATCGAACACCTGCTCGGGCAGTCGAACACGAGATACGAACCAGCGAGAAGCCGCACGGAGGTTGGTATGGCGGTCACGCTCGAACATCCGGAATCGACCAGCGACCTACCAGCGCACCCGGCCCTGTCCAGCCGCGCGGCGGCCGAAGCGTTTCTCGGGGGCGTCTGTTTCAAGGTGGGCCCACCCGGGCTCGTCGGCGCCGAACTCGAATGGTTCACCGTCTGCCGTACCGGTCGTACGGCACGCCGCGGCGCACGACGGCCGCCCCCGGGCGAGACCCACCACCTGTTGACCGGGCCCCGGCCCACGACCGAACTGCTGGCCCAGGCCCTGGGCCCCCACGCACCCCGCGCCATCGCGCCCGATTCCCCCGCCCGCCCGTTACCCGGCGGCAGCCGGGTCACCGTCGAACCCGGCGGGCAGATCGAACTCTCCAGCATCGCCGTCACCGACGCCGCCGACCTGTGTGCCCGGCTCCGCGCCGACGAACAGCGGCTGCGCGAACTCCTCGGCACCCGGTCCATCCGGATGGTCGCCGCCGCCGCCGATCCGGCCCGCACCCCCCGATGTCAGCTGGGGCTACCGCGATACCGGGCGATGGAGCACTACTTCACCCGGATCGGCCCCTACGGGAGGCTGATGATGAGCAATACCGCGGCCGCCCAGGTCAGCGTGGATATCGGTGCCGACCACGCCGACCTCACCGCCCGCTGGACCGCTCTGCACGCCGTCGGCCCCGCCCTGATCGCCGCGTTCGCGTGCTCGCCGGTGCTGCGCGGGGCGCCCACCGGGGAGTGGGCCTCCCAGCGCATGCGCACCTGGCTGCACCTGGATCCGGCCCGCGCCTGCCCGCCGGTCGCCGACTGGCCCGATCCGGTCACCGGCTATGCCCGCTGGGCGCTGGACGCCCCGCTGCTGTGTGTCCGCCGGTCCGAGTCCGCCGGACGGGTCGCCTGGGCGGCGCCCCCGGATGTGACCTTCGGCGACTGGCTGTCCGGCGCCCTGGACGACGTGATCGGCCGCCGACCCGATATCGGCGACCTCGAATACCACCTGACCACGCTGTTCCCGCCGGTCCGGCCCGCCGGATACCTCGAGGTCCGCTATCTCGACGCGCAGCCCGGCGACGGCTGGGCGGTCCCGATCACCGTCGTCGACGCCCTGCTGTCCACCCCGGCCGCGGTCGCGGACGCGGCGGCCGCGGTGGGCGCCACGGCCGGACGCTGGCACGACGCCGCCCGGCACGGCCTCGCCGAGCCGGAGCTGCGGGCCGCCGCCGTCGCCGTCCTGGAGGCCGCCGCCGCGCACAGTTCCCGTCCGGAGCCCCTGCTGTATGCCGCGATCCGCCGGTGCGCCGCCGGGCGGCCACCACAGGACGAGTCCGGCCATGGCGCGCCGGCGCACCCCACCGATCCCCCGTCGACGAGCGGAGCAGCATTGTGACCCGCACCCGGCCGAACGCCGACCTCATCGAGACCGAGCGCCTGCGCGAGCACATCGCGGCCACCCTCATCCGGGCCCGGCGACGGACCGCCGCGCTCACCGACTGCCTGGACGATGCCGAATTGCGCGCCCAGCATTCGCCGCTGATGAGTCCACTGGTCTGGGATCTGGCCCATATCGGCAGCCAGGAGGAGTTGTGGCTGGTTCGTGATGTCGGCCGCCGCGACCCGGTGCGCCCCGATATCGACGAACTGTACGACGCGTTCAAGCACGCGCGCCCGAATCGGCCGCAGCTGCCGCTGCTGGGCCCCGACGATGCCCGCGGCTATGTCGGCACGGTACGCGACAAGGTGTGGGATGTGCTGGACCGTAGCCCTCTCCAAGGCGACCGGCTGGTCGCGGGCGGTTTCGCGTTCGGGATGATCGCCCAGCACGAGCAGCAGCACGACGAGACCATGCTCGCCACGCACCAGCTGCGCGCCGGTGCACCGGTCCTGACCGCCCCCGCCCCGCCCACCGCGCGCACGGTGGTGCGCGGTGAGGTGGTGATCCCCGCCGGTGAGTTCGTGATGGGTACCTCCACCGATCCCTGGGCGCTGGACAACGAACGGCCGGCACATCCGGTGCACGTCCCCGCGTTCGCGATCGACGCGGCACCCGTCGGCAACGCGCAGTACCTCGCGTTCATCGACGACGGCGGCTACGAGCGACGGGAGCTGTGGTCGACGCGCGGTTGGGCGCATCGGCACGAGGCCCGGCTCACGGCCCCGCAGTTCTGGGAACGCGATACCGACGGCCGGTGGTGGCGGCGGGTGTTCGGGGCGCTGCGGCCGCTGCGCCCCGAACAACCGGTGGTGCACGTGTGCTGGTTCGAGGCGGAGGCCTACGCGAACTGGGCCGGTAAACGGCTGCCCACCGAGGCGGAGTGGGAGAAGGCGGCCCGCTACGACCCGGATACCGGACGCACCCGCGCCTACCCGTGGGGCGATGCCGAACCGGACTCCACGCATGCCAATCTCGGCCAGCGGCACCTGGAACCGGCCGATATCGGCGCCTATCCCGCGGGCGCCTCACCCGCCGGGGTGCACCAGCTGATCGGCGATATCTGGGAGTGGACCTCTTCGGGTTTCCATCCCTACCCCGGTTTTCGCGCCTTCCCCTACCGGGAATACTCGGAGGTGTTCTTCGGCGGCGACTACCGCGTACTGCGCGGCGGCTCCTTCGGTACCGATCCGGTCGCCTGCCGCGGCACCTTCCGCAATTGGGATCATCCGATCCGCCGGCAGATCTTCGCCGGTTTCCGGCTGGCCCGCACCGTGGGCCCGGAAGAGGCCTGATGTGCCGGCACATCGGCTATGTGGGCGCACCTGTGCCGGTGGGCGACGTGCTCACCCGCGGCCCGCGTTCGCTGCGCACCCAGGCATGGGCACCGCGTGAGATGCGCGGCGGCGGCACGATCAATGCCGACGGCTTCGGTGTGGCCTGGTGGCGTCCGGACACGGCGTCGGTGACCCGCTACCGCAATGCCGATCCGATCTGGACCGATCCCGCGGTGGACGAGGTCCTGCCGCAGCTGACCTCGCACGCGGTCCTCGGATCGGTCCGCTCGGCCACGGTCGGTATGCCGGTGGAACGCGCGGCGTGCGCGCCGTTCTGCGGGGCGAACTGGGCATTCAGCCACAACGGTGTGGTACCGGGGTGGCGTTCGGTGCTCACCGCGGTCCTGTCCGATCTCGACGTGGCGGCCACCCGGGCCGGGATGACCCGCCGCTACGAGACCAGTCATCTCCTCGAAGCCGAGGCACTGACCGATTCCGCCGCACTGTGGGTCCTGTTGCGTCGGCTGCTCGACCCCGAACCGCCGGCCGGCCTCGCCGAAACTCCCGGCACCGCGCTGCGGCTGCTGGTCACCGGGGTGCTGCACCACGCGCCCGACGCCCGGGTGAACCTGTTGCTCGGCAACGGCACGGCGCTGTGGGCCACGACCTGTTACCACTCGCTGTACGCGCTGATCGATGACGAATTCGCCGTACTTTCCTCCGAACCCTACGACGACGACACCCGGTGGCAGCAGCTGCCGGATCGGAGTCTCGTGCATGCCGAACCCGGCGAGCTGAGTGTCGAAACCCTCGACCTCGGCCGCTCCACCGCGACCGAAAGCCTGACGCCATGACCCAGCCGATCGTGGAAGTCCATCTCACCGACGCCGCCCTGACCGAGGCGCTGCGCGCCGACGCGCGACGCGGTCTCACCGCGAGCCCGAAATGGCTGCCGCCGAAATGGTTCTACGATGCCCGCGGTAGCGAGCTGTTCGAGCAGATCACCGCACTGCCCGAGTACTACCCCACCCGCACCGAACGCGCCCTCCTGGAAGCGGTCGCTCCGGCCATCGCCCGCACCGCGCAGGCGGAGGTCCTGGTCGAACTGGGGTCGGGATCGGCAACCAAGACCCGTATCCTGCTCAACGCTCTCACCTCGGAGGGCCCGCTGAAAACCTATGTCCCGCAGGATGTCTCGGCCACAGCGCTGCGTGCTTCGGCGGACGAGGTAGCCGCGGACTTTCCCGGCCTGGCGGTCCACGGGGTGGTCAGTGATTTCACCGATACCCTGGGTACGCTGCCGCGCGGCGGACGCCGAATGATCGCGTTCCTCGGCGGGACCATCGGCAATATGGTTCCCGACGAACGTGCCGAATTCCTCACCGGAATCCACGATGTCCTCGAACCGGGCGAACAACTACTACTGGGCGCGGGGCTGGTGGTGGATCCCGAAATCATGGTCCCCGCCTACGACGATACCGCCGGCATCACCGCGGAATTCAACCGCAATGTGCTGCGAGTCCTCAATTCCCGGCTGCGCGCCGATTTCGATCCGGATGCCTTTCGCCATATCGCGCACTGGGATGCCGGCAACGAATGGATCGAGATGCGGCTGGAAGCCATCCGGGACATGGCGGTGACGGTCGCCGATCTCGGTTTCACCGCGCGTTTCGCGCAGGGCGAGCAGATACGCACCGAGATCTCCGCGAAGTTCCGCCTTCCCGGGCTCGACGGCGAACTACGAGCCGCCGGTTTCGCGACCGAACACGCCTGGACCGACCCAGACAACCGTTTTGCTCTCGTCCTGGCTGCCCGGATCTGAAACCGGGCAGTAATTTCACAACAACCCGAGCTTCAACATCAGTGCCCGGTCCAGTTCGGACGCAGGTGGTGTCCGCTACCGCCCACCGCACTATCCCGACATCCGGTCGCCCGCGCTCAGTGCAGTTGATTCTGGGCGGCTTCCAGCCCCACCCGCAGCAGCAGTTCCACCGCGTCGGCGGCCTGCTCCACCACCGTCGGGAGCTCTTTGCGCTCAACCGACGAAAAGGGCTTCAACACATAATCGGCCGGGTCCTGCCGGCCGGGCGGTCGCCCGATACCGATCCGGGTCCGCAAATAGTCCTTGCTGGTGAGAGCCCCGGACACCGACCGTAGGCCGTTATGTCCGCCCTCACCCCCGCCACGTTTGAGCCGGATCTCACCGAACGGGATATCCAGCTCGTCGTGGATCACCACGACCTCGGTGGGCGGCACCGAGAAGAACCGGGCCAGCGCCGCCACCGGCCGGCCGGACAGATTCATGTACGACC
This sequence comes from Nocardia grenadensis, assembly GCF_050942415.1. Taxonomy (NCBI): domain Bacteria; kingdom Bacillati; phylum Actinomycetota; class Actinomycetes; order Mycobacteriales; family Nocardiaceae; genus Nocardia; species Nocardia grenadensis. The sequence continues at coordinate 5,557,195 of NZ_CP192054.1, forward strand.
GCGGTTTCGCGATCAGTACCTGTCGTCCGTCCAACCGCGCCTGCAACAGATCGGCGCCCGACTTCTTGTGCGCGGTGAACCGGCCGCCGACCCGCTCCGCGAGCGAGTCGGCGACCAGGAAGCCCACATTGTGCCGGGTGCGCTCGTAGGCGGGACCCGGATTGCCCAGGCCGACGACGAGCGCCGGCGCGGTATCGGCCATCGAGAGGGGCCGGTTCTTTATTCGGCGCTCTCGCCCTCGGCGCCCTCGGCCTCGGGCTCCGGCTCGGCGGCGCGGGGCTCGACGATATTCACGATCAGGGCTTCGGGGTCACCGGCCAGGCTGACGCCCTTGGGCAGCTCGATGGCGCCCGCGGTGATCTGGGTGCCCACCTCGGCGCCGGCTATGGAAACCTCGACCGACTCGGGAATGTTGAGCGCCTCGGCCGATACCGAGATGGTGGTGGCCTCCTGGGTGACCAGGGTGCCCGGGCCGGCCTCACCGGTGAGGGTGACCGGCACATCGGCGGTGACCTCTTCGCCGCGCTGGACGATCAGCAGGTCGGCGTGCTCGATGTAGCGGTGGATGGGGTGCACCACGACCGACTTGGTCAGCGCGAGCTGCTTCTTGCCCTCGATGTTCAGGTTCAGCACCGCATTGGTGCCGTGCTGACGCAGGATGGCCGCGAACGACAGCGCGTCCAGCGACAGATGCTGGGGGTCCGACTGGTGCCCGTACAGCACGGCCGGCACGTTGCCCGCGCGGCGGGTACGGCGCGCTGCGCCCTTGCCGAACTCGGTGCGGATCTGCGCTTCGAGAAGGTTGACGTCGGACATGACTGAAATAACTCCTACGGCTATACCGGACTGGTGGGCGGTGCCAGGGTAATCGCGCCCCTGGTCGGTTGGTCTGCTCGTCAGGCGAGGACCGATCGGAGGCGGCCGGAAGCCGCGCCGCGTCGATCACGGTGCCGCAGAAATGCGAACCCTCGCCGAGACAACCCGAATACTGTAACTCAGTCCCCGAATAACTCCTGAATCGGGTAGTGGGCGGCACGTGGACGCCTGGTCAGCACCGTCACGTAGCCTGGACAGGTTCTCCCTATCGTCCGAAAGGTTGTTTCCGTTGACCGCCTCCACCGAGGGCTCCGTCGCACCCGCTGCGCGCGGATTGGCCGCCGAGGTGTCGCGGCGCCGCACTTTCGCCGTGATCTCCCACCCCGACGCGGGTAAATCGACGCTTACCGAAGCTCTCGCGCTGCACGCGCGCAAGATCGCCGAGGCGGGCGCTATCCACGGCAAGGCCGGACGTAAATCTACGGTGTCGGACTGGATGGAGATGGAGAAGGCGCGCGGTATCTCGGTGAGCTCCACCGCGCTGCAGTTCAACTACCGGGCCGCCGGCTCCGAGATCGACAATGTGATCAATCTCGTCGACACCCCCGGTCACTCCGATTTCTCCGAGGACACCTACCGCGTACTGACCGCGGTCGATGCCGCGGTGATGCTGATCGACGCCGCCAAGGGCCTGGAACCACAGACCTTGAAACTGTTCCAGGTGTGCCGGCATCGCGGTATCCCGGTGATCACCGTCATCAACAAATGGGACCGGCCGGGCCGCGCTCCGTTGGAACTGCTCGACGAGATCGACGAGCGGATCGGTCTCACGCCGACCCCGCTGTTCCTCCCGGTCGGGATCGCCGGCGATTTCCGCGGCCTGCTGCGTCGCGGGCCCGACGGCACCCCTGCCGAATACATCCATTTCACCCGGACCGCCGGCGGCGCCACGATCGCGCCCGAGGAATCGCTGACCCCGGCGGCCGCCGAAGCCCGGGAGGGTGAGCCGTGGACCACCGCCGTGGAGGAGAGCGAACTGCTCTCGGCCACCGGTCAGGACCACGACCAGGAACTCTTCCTCGCCGGGCAGACCTCGCCGGTGATCTATGCCTCGGCCATGTTGAACTTCGGAGTCCGGCAGCTGCTGGAAACCCTGGTGGCGCTCGCGCCCGCCCCCGGCGCACGGGACGCGGTGGACGGTACCCCGCGGCAGCCCGCGGATCCGTTCAGCGCGGTGGTGTTCAAGGTGCAGGCCGGGATGGATACCGCCCATCGCGACCGGCTGGCCTTCATGCGGATCGTATCCGGGGAGTTCGAACGCGGCATGGTCGTCACCCACGCCCAGACCGGTCGCCCGTTCGCGACCAAATACGCTCTCACCGTATTCGGCCGGGAACGCGCCACCGTGGATACCGCCTATCCCGGTGACGTGGTGGGCCTGGTGAACGCGACCGCTTTGGCCCCCGGCCACACGCTGTTCGTGGACAAGAAGGTCGAGTTCCCGCCCATTCCGTCGTTCGCGCCGGAACATTTCGCCGCGCTACGAGCGCAGAGCGCGGGCAAGTACAAGCAGTTCCGCAAGGCCATCGACCAGCTCGATTCCGAGGGCGTGGTGCAGGTCCTGCGCAACGATTCGCGTGGTGACGCCTCCCCGGTTCTCGCGGCGGTCGGTCCCATGCAGTTCGAAGTGGTGACGGCCCGTATGCAGGGCGAGTTCGGTGTGGAGACCCAACTCGACAACCTCGCCTATACGATCGCCCGGCGCACCGACGCCGAATCGGCACCCGAACTCGACCGTCAGCGCGGGGTGGAGGTGTTCACCCGTAGCGACGGCGCGATCCTGGCCGTCTTCAGCGATAAATGGCGGTTGCAGTACATCCAGAAGGAGATGCCCGATCTCACGCTGGAACCGCTGGTCGCCGCCGCCGACTGACCGGGCTCAACCGGCCGCCCGGTTCTCCGGGCCGGGATACTCGCGGTCGGTGTCGACCTCCCCATCGCCGGCCGGGGGACCTGCCTCCGCGTTACCCGTTCCGGCACCCGCCTGCGGATGGTCGCGTGGGACGCGCTCGACCTCCTCGACCCCGGTGGCCTGCTGCATCAGGCCCCAGCGGTTGGCGGTCAGCCGCAGGCTGGGCAGGTCACTGAGCGAGAGCACCACTTCGTAGGTGCGTTCGTATCCGGTGCGCGATATCCGCCAGTGGCCATCGTCGCAGCGCACGTATTCATCGTTGTAGAAGGCGGAGCCGCGCAGCAGCATATTGTTCTCCGGAATCAGCGCGGTATCGGACAGGTACCAGATTCCGGTGGCCCGGTCTCCGTTCACATCGATCTCGGGGTGATCGCAGCGATGTTCGGTGATGACGTGCGGCCCGAGGGTATTGCGCAGGAATGTGAGGAATGCTTCCCGTGATTCGAACTGGAGGTATTCGCTGTAGGTGGCCGTCGCCTCCGGCACCATCGTGTCCGCGAGCTCGTCCCAGTGTTTGGTGTCCAGGGCACGCAGGTATCGGAATTTCAGGCGATGTATCGCGAGGATATCGTCGGTCGGCACAGCGTTCACCCCGGATCGTTCGCCGGGCCGCATCGGCCCCATCGTCAGCGGCACATCTGCCTCGGGCTCGAGCCGCGGAGGCAGCGAGACGTCGAGTCCGGCCCCCAATGCGGCCGCGAGTGCGGGGCCGGAGAAGGCCATGGTGTCGCTGCTCTGGCCCGGCCGCCGCGGAAAACCACCCGGGCGTGGCCCGGGATCGTTGCGCTCTTCGCCCTGGTCCATCCCTCCACCATCCCACCTGAAATGGACAAAATGGGAGGTAATTCAGATCTGTATCGGATTGCTATCCTGCGTCGGCGATATCACGGACTCCGGGCGCGGATCACCGATTACGAAAAGGTCCGCGCAGGCCCGGTTCGCCGGATCGATATCAGGGCCGCTCGCCGTTGCCCATGGTGAAGCAGGTCCGGCAGAAATCCTCTCCGAACTCGGTCAGACGCAAGCTTTTGCGGACAATTTTCGGTGCGCGGCCCGCTTTTTTCAGCGCTGCCTCCACGATCGGCTGAACCTCCAGCACCATATAGCGACTCAGTACCACCGGATCGTCGGAATTATCGGTCAGACCCAACCGGCCGAGGTTGATCAGGTACGAGCGCGCGCGGTCCATGTACCGAACCCCGGCCTGCTCCGGCACCGACGTCAGCCCCCCGGCGATCAACTCCGATCCGATACCCAGTGGGCGGTTGGTGCGCACATCGACCGTCGGCTGCGGCCCGTTGAGGGCCATATAGCGCAGGATGCGGGCCTCGTCGGGCGCCAGTTCGTCCAGGATCCGGTCATAGGCCGGATGCACCTCTTCGGTGAAGTACACATCCGCCGACCGGGCCAGCAGGGCGTCCCCGCGGCGGCGCAGTTCGGCGACGCTGGCCGAACGCAGATAGGAGCCGACCGCCACGGTCTGCTGGGGCGGGGTCTGCCCGGTGGGGACATAGCTGACGATCTCGCGCACCGAACCCTCGGTGACGCCGAGGGCATTGCGCGCGATGGAGCGCAGCGCGTTACCGGTCCGTTCGGCGATCTCGGCCGAGGATTCCCCGTCCAGGGCGGCCTGGGTGATCTCCCGGGTCATCTCGTAGGAGGTGTTGACCGCCCACTGGCCACCGCGCACCACACTGCCCGCCGCCAGGCCGGCCGCCCGGAACACACCGCGGATGAGACGGGCCTCATTGCTGATCTGCCGCTGTTCGATATCGGCGCCGCGTTCCACACTCGACGGGGGCCGGCGTTCGACGTCCGAGGTAGCCGCGCGCACACCGTTCGGGGACGCACCGCGCGCGTTTCCCGATACCCGCCCGGCCCCCGGGGGCCCGCTGCGCTGCACGGCACGGGAACCGGTCCGGGGGATCTCCTGTCCGGTCCTGTCGTCTGCCACGTCTACTCCGATATCGCCAGATGAACGAATCCGCTCACCGATTATTGCCCATTCGCCGCGATCACTCGCCGCCGGACCATGAATCCGGCTCTCGTCTGGGACACTGGTGTGCCGGACCCGAACGCGCTACCGCCGGGACGTCCGCCGCGGCGCGGTCGCCGTCCGGTGGTGGTGCTAATTTGAGGGTCCCGGTGAGGCGGCGATCACCGGAGCAGGAGGGTGTGTCGTGTTGGAGAGTGTATTCGGGGTACACCCGACGATCCTCCTGGAATTGCTGACCATTCCGCTGTTCACTGGAGTCATCGGCTATGTCACCAACTGGACCGGTGTGCTGATGCTGTTCCGGCCGATCGCATTTCACGGTATCCGGGTGCCCGGCCTGCGGTATCTGTACCCGTACCTGCCCAAGCGTATCCAGATCCTGCCGTTGCTCAGCGATGACGGCCGCTTCGGCTGGCAGGGCATCGTCCCCTCACGGGCCGACAAGATGGCCAGTATCGCGGTGGACAAAGGCCTTTCGAAACTGGGTAGTGTCGCCGACTTCTATCGAGAACTGGAACCCGACGCCCTCGCCGAGCATCTGGCGGGGACGGCCGAGACCCAGATCCGCGATATCGTCGAGTCGATCCTGCGCCGTGAGCATCCGCAGCTCTGGTACAACCTGCCCGGTCAGGTCCGGGAGATGGTGCACGAGAGAGTGCGCCAGCAACTGCCGGATATCCTGCGCGAGCTCACCACCGAACTCGGCACGAACATCGATCAACTGCTCGATGTCAAACAGATGGTCATTCGTTATTTCCAGGCCCGGCCGCAACTGCTCAACCAGTTGTTCCAGGTGCTCGGCGCCAAGGAATTGCGGTTCATGCAGAATTTCGGCCTCTACTTCGGCGCCCCGATGGGCGTCGTGCTGGTCGCGATACTGCATGTCACCGGCTGGCCCACGCTGGCGGTGCTGCCGATCGGCGGGGTGATCATCGGCTGGGTCGTCAACTGGGTCGGCCTGAACATGATCTTCGCCCCCGCCGAGCCGAAATGGTGGTGCCCGTGGCGGCAGGGTCTGCTGATCAAACGCCAGGACGAGATCACCACCGGATACGCCGAACTGGTCTCGACCCAGGTGATGACGGTGGCCAATATCGGCGACGAGCTGCTGAACGGACCCAAATCCGACCGCACCCTGCAAATGCTGGAAGACACCCTGCGACCCGCCGCCGACCGGGCACTGGGACCGGCGCGCGGGGCGGTGAAACTGGTACTCGGCAGCCGTGACTACCGCACGCTGACCGAGACCCTGACCTCCGAGGCGATGGCCATCGCGCCGCTCGCCTTCGCCGACGAGGACTTCAACGTGCGCCAGGGCAAGCAGATCGGCGCCTATATCTCCAAGCAGATGTCCGAACTGTCGCCCAACGATTTCGTCGATATGCTGCGGGCCGCGATCAAACAGGACGAGTGGCTGCTTTTCGTGCACGGCGGCGTACTGGGACTGTTCGCCGGATACGCGCATATCCTGGTCTTCGGAACGGGGGTGGCGACGACATGGCTGTGAAACGGGAAACGCGGGACAGCGGTGAGCCCGAGCGGCGCGACGGTAGCGGTCGGGCCGGCGGGAGCGGGCGGTCCGGCGGCCCCGCCGCCACCGTACGGGCCGTGAGCGGAGTCGCACGGGTCGCGGCCTCGGCGGTATCGGGCACCACCCGCTGGGGTGTGCACACCGCCCTCGATATCACCGAGACGGTGGTGCGCGGCAGTATGGCCGGGCTGCCCCCGGCCGAGATCCGCACCGAGGCGGTCGCGCGGGCCCAGGAGGCCCTGCGCCGGGCGCTGGGTGTCGCCGCGGCGGAACCGTCGGCTCTGGACAACCCCACCGAACGCTCATTGCGCGAGCAGGGTGCCGCGCTGTTGCGCCTGGCCGCCAGCCCGCGGGCCGCCGACGAGGGCCATCCGGCCTTCGCCCGCATTCTGGCCGAGCTCACCTCCGACGAAGCCCGCATCCTGCGCCTGCTCCGCCTCGACGGGCCGCAACCGGCCGTAACCGTCCGCGGCGGCCGCCGCGCCCGGCGCGCTTCGCGTAAGGCGGACCAGGGATCGGGTACGGCCGAGGTCGGGGTGAGCATGATCGGCGAGCACGCCGGGCTGCGCCATCCCGACCGGGTCCAGCGTTACCTGGCCAATCTGCGCCGGATCGGGCTGATCGAGTTGCTGCCCGAAGCGGTGGGCACCCCCGAGCGCTACCAACTGCTGGAAGCCCAGGCACCCGCGATCGAATTGCTGAAACAGGCCGGTGGCCGCGGCAAACTCCAGCACCGCGGTATCGCGCTCACTCCGTTCGGCGGCGAGTTCGTCCAGGCGAGCCTCCCGATCACGGGGGAGAACGGCCCGGCGGCCCAGAACCACTGAGCGCGGGCACTCATACCTGGTCGGCGAGTTCCATCCAGCGCTCTTCGGCCGTTTCCTTCTGGGCTTGGACATCCTTGAGTTCGGTGCCCAGTGTCACCAGTTTGCCGGGGTCGGTGGCGGCCTCGGCCAGCGCCGCGTGCAGGGCCGTCTCCCGCTCGCCCAGTTTGTCGATGGCGCGTTCCAGCCGGGTCAGTTCCTTACGGGCCGCGCGGTAGGCCGCGGAATCGGTCTGCGCCGCCGCGGGCTGCGATTGCGCCGCCGCCCGGGCGGAACCGCCCGCCGCGATTTCGGCGCGGCGGCGCAGGTACTGGGCGATACCACCGGGCAGGTTGGTGAGCGCGCCGTCACCGAACAGCGCCCAGGTGCTGTCGCAGATCCGCTCGACCAGATAGCGGTCGTGGCTGATCACCACCAGGGTGCCGGCCCAGTTGTCCAGCAGATCCTCCAACTGCTGGAGGGTGTCGATATCGAGGTCGTTGGTCGGTTCGTCCAGCAACAGCACATTGGGTTCGGACATCAGAATGCGTGTGAGTTGCAGGCGCCGCCGCTCGCCACCGGACAGGTCACGAATCGGGGTGCGCTGGCGGGCCGGGGAGAAACCGAGCCGTTCGGCGAGCTGCCCGGCCGAGAGTTCCAGCGCCTTGCTGCCTTCGCCGAGGGTGATCCGCATGGCGATCTCCTGCACCGCCTCGAGCACCCGCATATCGGTGGGCAGATCATCGAGCTCCTGGCGCAACCAGCCGATCCGGACGGTCTGGCCCTGGATCCGTTTCCCGGACACCGGGTCGATATCACCGGCGAGCGCGCGCAACAGCGTGGTCTTGCCGGATCCGTTCACCCCGACCAGACCGACCCGTTCACCGGGGGCGAGCCGCCAGGTGAGGTCCCGTACCAGTTTCCGACCGTCCGGGGTGGCGAGGGTGGCGTCCTCGAGTTCGACCACCACCCGGCCCAGGCGCTTCTTGGCGAACGCGGCGAGCGAGACCGAATCGCGCGGCGGCGGCACCTCGGCGATCAGCGCCTCGGCGGCCTCCACCCGATACCGCGGTTTGGACGTACGGGCCTGCGGGCCACGCCGCAACCAGGCCAGTTCCTTGCGCGCGAGGTTGCGGCGGCGAGCCTCGGTCGCATCGGCCTGCCGGGCGCGTTCGGCCCGTGCGAAGATCCAGTCGCCGTAGCCACCCTCGTAGGTTTCGACCCGGCCGCCCACCACCTCCCAGGTGCGGGTGGCGACCGTGTCCAGGAACCACCGGTCGTGTGTGACCACGACCAGCGCGCTACGCCGGGCCAGCAGATGTCCGGCCAGCCATTCCACCCCTTCGACATCGAGATGGTTGGTCGGTTCGTCGAGGACCAGCAGATCCAGTTCCCGCACCAGCGCGGCCGCCAGCGCGACCCGTCGGCGTTCGCCACCGGACAAGTTGGTGACCGACGTTTCCAGACCGAGGTCCGCGATACCGATACCGTCCAGCACCGACCGGATGCGGGGATCGGCGGCCCATTCGTGTTCGGCGATATCGCCGGTGGGGGCGTCGTCGGCCAGTCCGGCCAGCACCACCTCGCCGATGGTGGCTCCCGCGGGCAGGACGCCCCGCTGTGTGACCACCGCCATGCGCAGCCCGCCGAGCCGGCTCACCCGGCCGCTGTCGGGCTCCTCGATACCGGTCAGCACCTCCAGCAGGGTGGTCTTCCCGCCGCCGTTGAGGCCCACCACCCCGATCCGGTCGCCGGCGTGCACACCGAGCGAGACTCCGTCGAGCAGCGGTGTGATCCCGAAACTCTTGCTGACCTGTTCGAGGTTGATCAGGTTGGACATGGATCCTTCCGCCTCCGGCTGCCGGCCACGCCTCTACGGGGCCCCGATCAGCCTAATAGGCACTGCCGGATGCAGCCCATCCGCAGCCCACGCACGCCCGGAGGTGCTCCTGACGGGCACCGTTCGGCGCAACCCGTTCACTGTTCGTGCATGGGCTCTGGAGCGGGTGCGGTGGTACCGGGCCGCCGAGAGGTGCCCGGTAGCGGTTCCGGTGTTCGGCGCTCAGGCGCGGCGCGGGCCCGGCCCGGGGTCGGGCGCCGGTGGGTGCGGCTCCTCGTGGCCGATCACCCGTGCGCCGGGAACCGGGCCGCTGGCCGTGCGCACGCTGCGGGCCACCCCCGCGCCGGACAGTTCCGCCGCGACCGCCACCGCCGATTCCGCCGATTCGCACAGGAACGCGCAGGTCGGGCCGGAGCCGGAGACCAGTCCGGCCAGTGCGCCGACCTCTACGCCCGCCCGCAATGTGCGACGCAACTCGGGGCGCAGCGAGACCGCGGCGGCCTGCAGATCGTTGCCGAGCAGTGGGGCGAGCTGGTGCGCGTCGCCGGAGGCCAGCGCCTGCATGATCTCCTGGGGTTCGCCGAGCCGGGGCGGTTCGCCCTGGACCCGCAGCCGGTCGAGTTCGGTGAACACCTCCGGGGTGGACAGCCCGCCCTTGGCCAGCGCCAGCACCCAGTGGAAGGAATTGCGGGACAGCACCGGCAGCAGGCGTTCCCCGCGCCCGGTGCCCAGCGCGGTGCCGCCGTGCAGGGCGAAGGGCACATCGCTGCCCAGTTCGGCGCCCACCACGGCGAGTTCGTCCCGGTTCATCCCGAGTTCCCACAGCTCGTTCAGTCCGACGAGCGCGGCGGCCGCGTCGGCGCTGCCGCCGGCCATACCGCCGGCGACCGGGATGCCTTTGTCGATGACGATCTCCACCAGGGGCGCGCGTCCGGCCACCTGGGCGAGCCGGACCGCCGCCTTCCACACCAGATTGGTCCGGTCGGTGGGCACTTCGGCGGCGCCCTCCCCGGTGACCCGCAGGGTGAGCGAGTTGGCGGGAGTGATCTCCAGATCGTCGGCGAGTGACAGCGCCTGGAACACCGTGGTGAGCTCGTGGTAGCCGTCGGCGCGCAGGTCACCTACTCCCAGATGGAGGTTCACCTTCGATGGAGCCCGCACGGTGACGGGGCTGGGCACAACGGACAGCACGGTGACCCAGCCTAATGGGCGCGGTTGGACGAAGCCCATCCACAATCCGCGGACGGCCCGAGCGGGTGCGGAGGCATGCCGGGGGCCACAGTCGGGCGAGACCCATCGATGACCCGCGCACGGCCGAGGCGAAGGCGGAGGTATGCCGGGACACACTCGCGAGACCCGTCCATGGCCCGCGCAGGTGGCGGCACCAGCGGTGGTTCGCCCGATGCCGGTCCCGGGACCGCGGGCACAGCGAAAGGTCCTGCACCGAGGATCTCGTTCGGAGCCGGCCGGTGAGCTCGGCCCAGCGGGTGCGTTGGACAACACGCCATTGCCGCAATTACCCCCCGGGGGTATATTCGACGGCAGGACTTCCCGAACGGGAACGAGCACGAAGGAGATGTCATGGCCACGACCAGCACCTACACCGTCACCGGTATGACCTGCGGACACTGCGTCCAGTCGGTACAGACCGAGATCGGCAAGATCGACGGTGTCACCGGCGTCGACGTGGACCTCGCATCCGGCCGGGTCGTCGTCGAGGGCAACGCACCCATCTCCGATGCCGATATCGCCGCGGCGGTGGACGAAGCGGGTTACGAGATCGCCGGGTAATCAGGGGACAGGGTCGATCCGAACGGATCAGGATTGCGCGGCGAGACGGACGAACGCCGCGGTGTCCAGGGTCTCCCCGCGGGCAGTCGGTGCGATCCCGGCGGCGAGCAGCCGCCGCTCGGCTTCCGCGGGGCCACCCGCCCAGCCCGCCAGCGCGGCCCGCAGTGTTTTGCGGCGCTGCGCGAACGCCAGATCAACCACCTCGAATACCCGGCGCCGGTGCGCCTCGTCGACCGGCCAGGGCGATTCGGCGAACCGATCGATGCGCACGAGACCCGATTCGACCTGCGGCACCGGCCAGAACACCTGCCGGCCTACCGCACCCGCTTTGCGCACGGTTCCGTAGAACCCCGCCTTCACGCTGGGCACTCCGTACACCCGGCCACCCGGCTTCGCGGCGAGCCGGTCGGCCACCTCGGCCTGCACCATCACCAGTGTGGTGGTGATACTCGGGAACTCGGCGAGCAGATGCAGCAGCACCGGCACGGCCACGTTGTAGGGGAGATTCGCGACCAACGCGGTCGGCGCCGCCGCCAGCTCCGCCGACCCGATCCGCAGTGCGTCACCCGGGATCACGGTCAGCCGATCGGCCAGCGTGGCCGCCCGCTCCCGCACCGTCGCGGGCAGTTGCCCGGCCAGCACCGGGTCGATCTCCACCGCGAGGACGGTATCCACCACATCCAGTAGCGCCAGGGTCAGGGAACCGAGTCCGGGTCCGACCTCCAGCACGGTATCCGCCCGTCCGACACCGGCCGCGGTCACGATGCGCCGGACGGTGTTGCCGTCGTGTACGAAGTTCTGGCCGAGCTGTTTGGTCGGGCGCACACCCAACCGTTCTGCCAGTTCGCGCACCTGCGCGGGGCCCAGCAGTTCGGCCTGACCACGCACCATCATCTCGGCATCGGACACCGGGAGAACCTACCAACCCGGGCCGGGCCGCCCGCGCGGGCGGGAAGCTCAGGCCGCGTCGAGCGCCGGCGCGCGCGAAAGGTCCGCCGGGGCGGAGTGCGCCCGTTCGCCACCGGAGTCGTGCGTGGCGATGGCCGCACCGGCGCCGGCGATCAAGGCCAGCAGCACAGCGGCGATGACCAGGTACAGCATGAGCGAGCGGGAGGAGTTGATCCTCGCAAAGGGTGACACGGTCACGAGACGATAACGAAGCGGATGGCCGCCGACAACCGGCACGAACCGACCCGCCGATTCTTCACACCACCGGTGAGCGGTCGCGCCCCAGGTAGACGAAATCCCGGCGGGTCGAATTGTGATTCAGATCACTCAAGATCAACGCGGCTCAACTACGGCCGAATCGATAGATACGGCGCGCGTTCGCAGTGCTGATCTCGGCCAGTTCACCCGGGTCCTGACCACGGGCCTCGGCCACCGCGCGCACGGTGTACGGCAGGCAGTACGGCTCATTGGGCGCGCCCCGGTACGGATGCGGAGTCAGATACGGCGCGTCGGTCTCGAACAGCAACTGCTCGTCCGGCACCACCCGCACCGCCTCCCGCAGTTCGTGCGCGTTCTTGAAACTCGCCGTCCCCGAGAAACTCAGGACATACCCCTCGGCCACACACGACACCGCCATATTCGCGTCCGAGGAGAAACAGTGGAAGATCACCGTCTCCGGGGCGCCCTCGTCGAGCAGCACGGTCAGCAGATCGTGATCGGCTTCCCGGTTGTGGATCATCAGCGGTTTGCCGATGCGCTTCGCCAGGTCGATATGCCAGCGGAAACCCTCGATCTGGGTCGCCACATCCGCGCATCCCTCCAGCTTGCCCGGCCAGTAATAGTCCAACCCGGTCTCACCCACCGCCACCACCCGGGGGTCGGCGGCCAGCTTCTCCAGCTCGGTCCGCGCCGCATCGTCGAGCGCGTTCGCCCGGGTCGGATGCAGCGCGACGGCGGCATACACCCGGTCGTCCCAGTTCGCGGCACGGACCGCCCAGCGGGCGGCGTCCAAATCGTCGGCGACGGTCACCACCCGCCCCACGCCCACTCCGGCCGCCCGGTCGACCATCTCGGCCACCGACGCGGCATCGGTGGCACCGCAGGCATCCAGATGGGTATGCGCGTCGACCAGCGGCGTCAGCGGCTCCGGCAGCGGCGGCGCGGGACGCTTCGCGCTCATCGGTCCGCGACCCGGCGCCGAAGCGGGCGAACACTCAGGACGGTGCCCGCCGCGCGGGCGGGGCGGAATTCACGCACACGATCGAGAAGAGGCACGGGCACCACACTAGAGACCGCGTCCGGCCGCACGGCGGGCAGCGCGCACCGCCATTCCGCCGCGCGCGGGCGGTCCCCGCCGGATTCGATCCCGGCCCGCGACGCCCGGCAAGTACGCTCTGATGGCATGAACACGCAGTCGAGTCGGCTTCACTGCGGTCCGCATGATGAAATCGACACACCATGAGCGCAGTCGATCGTCCCGCCTTCTACCTCACCACGGCCATCGCGTACCCCAATGGTGCGCCGCATATCGGGCACGCCTACGAGTACATCTCCTCGGACGCACTCGCCCGGTTCAAGCGGCTCGACGGGTACGACGTGTTCTTCATGACCGGAACCGACGAGCACGGTCAGAAGATGCAGCAGACCGCCGCCGCCGAGAACACCCCGGTGGAGGAGCTGGCCGCCCGTAACTCCGATGTGTTCGAGGCGATGGACAAGACCCTCGACGTCTCCTACGACCGGTTCATCCGCACCACCGACGCCGACCACCAGCTCGCCAGCGCCACCATCTGGCAGCGGATGCTGGACAACGGCGATATCTACCTCGACAACTATTCGGGCTGGTACTCGGTGCGCGACGAGGCGTTCTACACCGAGGAGGAGACCACGCTGCTCGACGACGGCAGCCGTATCTCCACCGAGACGAAAACCCCGGTCACCTGGACCGAGGAATCCAACTTCTTCTTCCGGCTCTCGGCCTATCAGAACAAACTGCTCGCGCTCTACGACGAGCACCCCGAGTTCATCGCCCCGGCCACCCGGCGCAACGAGATCGTCAGTTACGTGAAGGCCGGTCTCAAGGACCTGTCGATCTCCCGGACCACCTTCGACTGGGGTGTGCCCGTCCCCGACCACCCCGACCATGTGATGTACGTGTGGGTGGACGCGCTCACCAACTACCTCACCGGTGTCGGATTCCCCGATACCGAGTCGGCCGCGTTCCGGAAGTACTGGCCCGCCGACGTGCACATCATCGGTAAAGACATCACCCGCTTCCACACCGTGTACTGGCCGGCGTTCCTGATGTCGGCGGGGATCGAACTGCCGCGCCGGGTCTTCGTGCACGGCTTCCTCTACAACAAGGGCGAGAAGATGTCGAAGTCGGTCGGCAATGTGGTCGACCCGCTGGACCTCGTCGATGCCTACGGCCTGGACGCGGTGCGCTTCTTCCTGCTGCGCGAGATCTCCTACGGCCAGGACGGCAGCTACAGCCACGAGGCGATCGTCTCCCGGATCAATGCCGACCTCGCCAACGAATTCGGCAACCTGGTGCAGCGCAGCCTGACCATGGTCGCCAAGAACTGCGACGCGGCCGTCCCCACCCCGGGCGAGTTCACCGCCGAGGATCGGGCGTTGCTCGACCGCGCGAACGGACTACTGGAACGCTGCCGGGCCGAATTCGACGTCCAGCAGATGCATTTGGCGCTCGAACAGATCTGGCTGACCCTCGGCGAGACCAACCGGTACTTCAGCGCTCAGGCGCCGTGGGCGCTGCGCAAATCCGGTACCGAGGCAGACCTCGCCCGGATGGCGACGGTCCTCTACGTCACCCTCGAGGTGGTCCGGATCGTGGCGATCCTGGTCCAGCCGGTCCTGCCCGGCTCGGCCGCACGGATCCTGGACCTGCTCGCCCAGCAGGACCGCGATTTCGCCGCGCTCGCCACCCCGCTGGTACCCGGTGTCGCGCTCCCGGCGCCCGAACCGGTGTTCCCGCGCTATGTGGAGCCGAAAACCGAGGACTGACCATTCCGGCGCCGGCTCAGTCCACCGCGGCGCGGCGGGCAGCCAGTACGGCATCGTAGAGTTCCCGCCGGGAGACCCCGGCGACCTCGGCGATCTCCGCACTCGCGTCCTTGAGACGCAGCCCCGCCGCGGCGCGTTCCTCCACCTGCGCCACCAGATCCTCCGGATCGACCACGGTGGCCGTGGCGCCCGCGAGCACCACGGTGATCTCGCCGCGCGCCCCGTCCACCGCCCATTCGGCGAGTTCGGCCAGCGTGCCGCGCACGACCTCCTCATAGGTCTTGGTGAGTTCCCGGCACACCGCGGCCCGGCGGTCGCCACCCAGCACCTCGACCGCGTCGGCCAGGCAATCCGCCAGCCGGTGCGGCGCCTCGAAGAAGACACACGCCCGTTTCTCCCCCACCAGCGTGCCCAGCCACTCCTTGCGCCGGCCCGGCTTCCGGGGTGCGAAACCGTCGAAACAGAACCGGTCCACCGGCAGCGCCGAGAGTGCCAGCGCCGTCGTCACTGCCGAGGGGCCCGGCAGACAGGTCACCGGTAGGCCGCGTTCGGCACAGGCCGCCACCAGCCGGTAGCCGGGGTCGCTCACCGACGGCATCCCGGCATCGGTCACCAGCAGAACGCTCCGGCCGTCCGCGATCTCGGTCAGCAGCGCCGGTACCCGCGCCTCCTCGACATGATCGTAGAAACTGACCACCCGGCCCCGGATCTCCACTCCGAGCGCGTCCGCCAGCGACCGGGTCCGCCGGGTGTCCTCCGCCGCCACGATATCGGCGCTACCGAGCGCCTCCCGCAGGCGCAGCGACGCATCCCCGATCGCCCCCAGCGGTGTCGCCGCCAAGATCAGCCCACCCGTGGTCACCACGCTCCTATCTTTTGGCGCCGCCTTCGGCGTCGCGGGGTCGAGGCCCCCTTGGTCTCGACCTCTGAGGTGTCTCGCAAGCCTCGACGCAGATAGGTTACGTCGCCATTCGATGTCCGGATCGGCAGGTGGGGCGGAGGGGGGCTCCCCCTGACCCGTGACACCGAAGGTCAGGGCGTGCGTGAGCCTGCTCGTAAAGGTGGGGATGCGGGCTTGCTCGTAAAGGTCTGTGTTTATTGACGGCGCCTCCGGCGCCGCGGGGTTGAGGCGTCTCGCAACACTCGGCACATACGGGTTGCGTCAGCATTCGACAGCCGGATCCGATGCCGACTCGTTCGAAACGGATGCCAACTCGACCACCCCGCCGACCTGGCATCCGATCGTCTTCACGAACAGCAGCGCCCTCTCGGTGCCGAGTCTTACGAGGCCATGAAAGGGTCGAGGCCCGTCCCGCCGTTCAGCGCCCGAAGTGCATGCGCGAAGCGCGAGTCTCGGGCGCTGAACGGCGGGACCTTCGGGGGCCTCGACCCCGCGACGCCGAAGGCGGCGCCAATGAGCACAGCACATAAGCTCACACCCGTGACTCAGCTGACCGAACCGCGCCGCCCCGCGGCCTGGCGGCCGCAGCGCGCCTGGTCGAGCCCGGCCCCACTGCGGCCGACACCGGATTTCGGTCCCACCGATACCGCGCGCGGCTGGGTGGTCAGCCTGTTCCTGACGGTGATCGCGGCCATCACCCGCTTCACCATGCTCAACTATCCGACCGACGCGGGGACGCCGGTCTTCGACGAGAAGCATTACGCCCCGCAGGGCTGGCAGTTCCTCACCGGCGGTATCGAGGACAATCCCGGTTACGGGCTGGTGGTGCATCCGCCGGTCGGCAAACAGATGATCGCGATCGGCGAGGCGCTGTTCGGCTACAACGGCTGGGGGTGGCGGTTCTCCGCCGCGCTGGCCGGTACCGTGCTGGTCCTGCTGGTCATCCGGATAGTGCGGCGAATGACACGCTCCACGATGCTGGGTGCCTTGGCCGGAATCCTGCTGATCGCGGACGGGACCACCTTCGTCTCGTCCCGGATCGGGATGCTCGACATCTTCATCACCGTATTCGCCACCGCCGCATTCGGATGCCTGATCGTCGACCGGGACCAGGTGCGGGCCCGGCTGGCCCGCGCCGACGCCGAGGGACGGATCGGCGAGACGCCGTGGGGCCCGCGCCTGGGTGTGCGGTGGTGGCGGTTCGGCGCGGGAGTCCTGCTGGGTCTGGCCTGCGGCACCAAATGGTCCGGGTTGTATTTCATCGCCGCGTTCGGGTTGCTGAGCATCCTGTTCGACCTGTTCGCGCGCCGCACCTACGGTGTCGGCAAACCGCTGTACGGCACCGCCGTCCGCGATCTCGGCCCCGCGCTGTACTCGCTGGTGCTGATCCCGCTGGGTATGTACCTGGCGAGCTATGCCGCCTGGTTCCGGAGCGAGACCGCCGTCTACCGCTATATGGCGGGTAATCCGTCGGCGCCCGAGGACGGGATCGGCACCGGTGGATTCTGGTCGCATCTGGTGCCCGACGCCATGCGTTCGCTGTGGTACTTCCACTCCCGCACTCTCGGGTTCCATTCCGAGCTCACCAATTCCGCCGGCAACCATCACCCGTGGGAATCCAAACCGTGGACCTGGCCGATGGGGTTGCGGCCGATGCTGTACTACTACGCCGACGACGGGGTCACCGGCTGCGGGCAGACCGAATGCGTGAAAGCCGTCATGCTGGTCGGTACGCCCGCCCTGTGGTGGGTGTCGCTTCCCGTACTCGCGTGGGGTATCTGGCGCTGGATCGTGCGCCGGGACTGGCGGTACGCGGCCGTGCTCACCGCCTACGGCGCCGCCCTGCTGCCCTGGTTCCTGACCCTCGACCGCCAGATGTACTACTTCTACGCGGTCACCCTGGCCCCGTTCCTGGTGATGGCGGTAGCGCTGGTGCTGGGCGACATACTCGGCACCACCGGGCGCCCGGCCGCGCGGGGATCCGGCGGCGAGTTCCTACCCGCCCGGCCCAGTGAACGCCACAGCCTGAGCCTCCTGGTGATCTGCCTTTACCTGGCCCTCGTGATAGCGAACTTCATCTGGCTCTGGCCCATCCTCACCGGCCTCCCCATAACAGCGAACAACTGGCAAGACCACCTGTGGCTACCGAGCTGGAGATGATAGTTCTCAGCTCCCCAGCGCGACCCTCACGTAGTGGATCGCCGCCTCCCCGTCCAACCCCAGCCGCCGGGTGGTCGCCACGTACTCCGAGGCCGCCCGCCCCGCCGCGTCGGCGGTGGGGTCGCCGGAGGAGGCGATGAACGAGCCCAGCCGGCCACGGGTTTCCAGGACTCCGTCCTGTTCCAGTTCACGGTAGGCGCGGGCCACCGTGTTGGGGGCGAGGCCGAGCTGGGCCGCCAGGGCCCGCACCGTGGGGATCTTGGTGCCCGCGGCCAGTTCACCCGCGCGGACCCGGGCGATGACGGCGAGCCGCAATTGTTCGTACGGCGGGACGCCCGAATCGTGGGACACCGTGATCTCGAGCATGGCTCGTTCTTACCGCATCCGGCCGGATTTCATACCGGATCGCGGGCAAGCGGGCAGGACAGGCAGCGCGGCCCGCCGCGACCCGAGCCCAGTTCCGAGCCGGGAATGCGCAGCACTTCGATACCGGCATCCTCCAGCCGCGCATTGGTCATTTCGTTGCGTTCATAGGCGACGACGACGCCGGGGCCCAGTGCGAGGGTGTTGTTCCCGTCATCCCACTGTTCGCGTTCGGCGGTGACTCCGTCGAGTCCGGTGTCGATTACGCGGAGTTTGTCGATCCCCATAGCTGCCGCCGCGGCGGGCAGGAAGGGTTCGGGGCCGGTGACGATACAGTCGCCGGAGGTGTCGTCGCGGTTGATCGTGTAGGTGGTGAGGGTTTCGCGAACTCCCGGATACATCACCACGGCGTCGGTATCGACCATGGTGCACACGGTGTCCAGGTGCATGGTGGCGCGGTTCTGCGCGATCGGCACCACCAGCACCGTATGCGCGAGGCGGTCGTCGAACAGGCTGCGTGCCAGAGCTTCCGCACCGGCCGGTGAGGTTCGTTCGCCGACGCCGACCGCGACCACTCCGGGTGCCAGCAGCAGCACATCGCCCCCTTCGATGGGCGCGGTATGCGATTCGTAGGCCCGGCGTACGCCGAGGAAACGCGGATGGAAGGCGTAGATCAGATCGGTGAGGGAGGTTTCCCGGGCACGGGCCGGAAGGGCCAGGGCGGTGATGGCGACCTTGGGGCCGACCCAGAACGAGGAGTCTCGGGTGAACAGCAGGTTCGGCAGCGGATCGATGACGAAATCGCCGCCGTGGTGCATCCGGCGGACGAGTGAGGTGTTGTCGGCGGCGAAGGGTAGTTCGTCGAAGGTCATACCGGCCATAAGGATTCGGGCCAGGTCGGCGGCCGGGACCCCGCGCAGGTGGCCGGCCAGTTCGGCGGCGAGGGCGTGCCCGAGACGGCGGGCGTGTACGGCGGCGGAGATGCCCTGGATACGGGCGGCACCGCTCACCTCGAGCGTTTCGGTGAGCACATCGGCCAGCAGCGCGACCTCGACTCCGCGGTCACGCAGCACCTGGGCGAAGATGTCGTGCTCCTGCTGCGCGCGTTCCACCCAGGGGATTCCGTCGAACAGCAACTGGTCGTTGTTGCGCGGGGTGAGGCGGCGCAACTCGTCACCGGGGCGGTGCAGCAGTACCGCGCGCAACGCACCGACTTCGCTGGTCACCCCGTAGCCGACGGCGGGAGGCCGGTTCTCGTCACGGACGGATGTCGGATCGGGTACGGCATCTGGTCCCATGTCCCGACATTAATGCGCGATCGCGGTGTGGGCACGGCGACGCCCACCCGTTCGCGGGGTAGTTGCCCCGATTCCGCCCCGGCCTCCAGCAACCTGAAGTATTGTTCAGATAAAGGAGGAGTATCGATGCCGACAGCGGATTGGAAGACCAGAGAGCTGACCCCCGGCCAGCTTTCCGAGCGTAGCGGAGTAGCCGTGTCCGCGTTGCATTTCTACGAACGCGAAGGCTTGATCTCCAGCCGCCGGACCAGCGGGAATCAGCGGCGCTACACCCGTGAGACGCTGCGCCGGGTGGCGTTCATCCGGATCTCGCAACGGGTCGGCATCCCACTGAGCGATATCCGGGCCGCCCTGGACCGTTTGCCGGAAGGTCGCACGCCCACCCGCCGCGACTGGGAGACGCTGTCCACCGCCTGGCGCGAGGACTTGGACGAGCGGATAACCCAACTGGTCCGGCTGCGCGACAATCTGACCGGATGCATCGGCTGCGGCTGCCTGTCCCTGGGGAGCTGCAAACTGGTGAACGAGTACGACCGCCTCGGCGCCGAGGGCCCGGGCGCGCGCGTGCTGGATGTGCATCTGAACTGCCCGGAGTCCGGCTGCGACGATGCGCTCAGTGCGGTGCCGGAGAGTCCGGACTCGTTGTGTTCCCCGCTGGCCGATCCCGATTCACCGACTGCTTCAGCGTGCTGAACTGCAGATTGGCCTGCCGCATCAGCAGTTCGTAGGGGAAGGCGAACTTCCGCTTCCACCAGTATCCGAACCGGATATCGAACGAGCTGTACACCAGGAACCGGTTGCGTTCGATGCCCTTCAGGATCACCGCGGCGACCTTCTCCGGCGCCACGGCGTGCCGGGTGAACAGCGAGGTGACCCGCTGGACCCGCGGGTGCTCCTTGTCCACGCCGACCAGGTCGAAAGAGCGCACCAGCGGGGTGGCGACCGCGCCCGGGGTCACCACGTGCACCGAGATCCCGTGCTCGGCCAGTTCGAAGCGCAACACCTCGGACAGGCCGCGCAGCCCGTATTTGCCGGCGCTGTAGGCGGCGTGCCACGGCAGCGCCAGCAAACCGGCCGCCGACGATACGTTCACCAGCGCGCCGCCCTGACCGGCACGCACCATCGGCGGCACGAACCGCTCGATCACATTGATCGGGCCCAGCAGATTGATATCGATCATCCGCCGCCAGTGCCGGATCTCGAGACTGTCGACCGTGCCCCAGACCGAGGTCCCGGCCACGTTCATCACTACATCGAGGCTGCCGAATCGCTCGTGCACGGCCGCCGCGAATTCGGCCACGGCGTCGTAGTCCGAGATATCGAACGCCTGGGCGATGAGCACGGTGCCGCCGGACCGCTCGATCTCGGCGACGGTATCGGCCAGCCCGGCGGCATCGATATCGGTAAGCACCAACTGCGCCCCGCGAGCGGCCGAGGCCAGCGCGGTCGCCCGGCCGATACCGCTGGCCGCGCCGGTGATCAGCGTTTTCGCGTTCTGCACCGATTTCCTGCGGTCGACCCGCCCCATGCTGCTACTCCCGATCGTCCGACTGCGCTGTCGGCAGCAGCTTACCGACCCGGGCGCGCGCGGGCACGGTGGAAACGGTGCCGGACGGACCGCGGAGCGTCGGCGCCGAGACGGAGGATGTTAGTGATTACCAACCACGATTTTCCTGGAGGTTCAGCAATGCGTCTCGGTATCTTCGGTACCACGGGTGGCACCGGTGGACATCTGATACAGCAGGCTCTCGTTGCCGGGCGTGACGTCCGGGCGATCGTTCGGGATCCGGCGGACCCGGCCGGCGCGGAGCATCCCGGACTCGACGTGCGCACCGGCGACGCGAAGGACCCGGACGCGATCGGCCCGGCGGTCACCGGTCCAGGCGCGACGGCCCCGGCACGCGGATCGGCCGCCCGCACCGCACCGGCCGAGCCCACCGCCACCGGGCGCTCGATCGGCCCGATGGACTGATGCGACCACGGATCACCCGCAGCAGACTGCTGGTCGCGCTCGCCGTCACACTCGCGGCCGTTGTCGGTACCGTCGGCACAGCCGGCTACCTGACCTTCGTACGGTCCGCCGCCGACTCTCCGGGACAGGCCTGCGCCGACGGAAAGCCGGGTGACGACCGGCCCGTTGTCGTGGCGGCGGGGGCCAGTACGACCCGCGGCACCCTCGGCGCCGACTGGGTGGGCGCGCTCCGGAAACGCGCGGAGTTCGGTGATCACCGGATCGTCAACGCCGGGGTCAACGGGAACACCAGCGCGGATCTGCGGGACCGGCTCGACACCGACGTCCTGGCCTGCCGGCCGGACGCGGTCATCGTCCTGGTGGGCACCAACGACGTCCGCGACGATATCGCCCTGGACACCTACCGCGACAACCTCACCGCGATCGTGGACCGCATCACCAACGCGGGCACGGCGCGGGTGGCGCTGATGTCACTCCCCCCGCTCGGCGACGACCTCGAGGACGAGATCAACCGCCGGCTGACCGGATACAACCGGGTCATCGCCGAAACGGCCACTCGTACCGGCGCCGACTATCTGCCCCTGCACGAACGGATCGCCGGCCTCGTCCGGCGACACGGCGTTCCGAGCGCGCGCTACGACTTCGGCTTCACCCTGGCCTTCACCGCGGCTGCGCAGCACTACCTGTTCGGGCGCAGCTGGGATCAGATCGCGCGCAGCCGCGGCTCGGACCTCTTCGTCGACGGCATCCATCTCAGCGACCGCGGCGGCGCCGAGGTGCTCGACCTCACCGCGAACTGGTTGGCGACCGTGCTGCGCTGAGCCCCGAGGATTCACCGCCCGCCCAGTCGGGTACGAGCACGGCCCGACGCCGACCGCAATTCACAGGTCCCAGGGGTCCAAACCGAACTCGGGAACCGTGTGGTCGAGATTGGCGAGACGCTTGACCGAGGTCAGCAGAGCCTCGTGATTCGCGTGCGTCGGGTGGTCACTGAACGTCCGCGCGATCGCATAGTGATCGGTGGCCAGCCGATGAGCGATGGCGGTCCTGGTGGCACGGCCGACCGAGTTCCATTCTTCCGGGGCGATATTGGCCCGCAATGCCCGGTCGGAATCCCAGTGCTGCTCGACTCGTGCGATGAAGCCGTGGTCGAGCTGCGCGGCGGGGTCCGGTGCCAGGGTGTGCCGGGCCAGGCTGTCGGCGTCGGCCACCGCCTGGGCCGCGAACGCCGCCTGGGCGTCGGTGCCCGCATGGTTCGTCACCGCGTTGCCGGAGGCGACCGCCTTCTGCAGGGGGGCGAAACCGTACGGATTACGCGATCTGGTCTCGTCCCGGACCGAACGGGCGCGCAGCGCCTGGTTCACAGCACCGTGGGTGGCACCCGCGTCCAGCAGCACGGCAGACATGTGGCTATAGGGCACGCGGTTGTTGTCGAGGTATTTGATCGCGCGCGCGAGTCCGAGCTCGGTTTGGATCCCGCCCCACGCGTCGGCTTCCCGCCGCGCCAGCAGCCGCCAGTTCTGCCGGGCCATCGATGCCCATTCGTGCCCTTCCAACCGGCTCGCCGCGGTGGCCACGCTCACCCGGTCGCTGCGCATCTTGCCCCGCGCCAGCGGACTGAGCGGGTTGACCGTGCGCCCCGCGGACCAGGCCGTGAGCGGCGAGGAGTTGACGGTATTCAGCGCGGCGAGACTCGCGATCGCGCTGGCACTCGAACCGCCCCCGGAACTCTTCCCGCCGCCGCCCATACCGAGCGCGGTACCACCCGAGCCACCGCGCGCGCCCTGGATCGTGAGCGCGACCCGGTTGGTCATCCAGTTCGAACCGCGGGTCAGCCCCTTACCCAGCCGGCCGAACTGCAGGATCGCCACGATTTCCACGACCGCCGTGATGACAATGACCGCGAGCACCTGTCCGTGCGCCTGCTGGAACAGATTGCCGAGGAACAGCAGGTACACGCCGATGAAGACGGTGTAGGCGCACATCCGGGCCGCGGCGACACCCGTATTCACCAGGTTGCGCACCAGGAACGTCTGACTGGGCCCGAAGACGAAACCGCCCGCGGCGAATCCGAAGACCGCCATGAACCCCTGCATGATCGCGTCCAGCGCGGCCCGCATCAACCGATAGGACAGCACCACCGCGAACAACAGCAGTACGGCCGCCGAGACCAATAGCAGCAGACCGGTGCCGATCTGCCCCACGCTCGGGTGGGCGGCGGCCGCGGCCGCCGCGGTGTCCCCGCAGGCTTCCAGTGCGCGCTGGGCGCGGTGGCTGTCCCCCGCGCTGACGCCCGAGGACCACGCCGCGGCACACGCGGATCGGTTGTCCACGATATGACCGAAGTTCCACACCTGCACCGGACGACGCGCGAAATTATCGGCCATATCGCCCTGCAGGGTGCTCACGGCCAGATCCGGATTCCGGTTCATGGACCCGTTGAGCCCCGACGCGACCGCCAAGCCGACGTCACGGCCCCGGGCGAGTACTCCGTCGGATCCCAGTGCGGCCGCCAGCGGGTCGGCCAGGAACAGCGGGCCCAGCACCGCCACCGCGAGCATCGTCACCGTCTGGATCGCCGCGCGGGCGTGGAAACCCCGCACGATGAACCACGCCACGAAGAAGGCGCCGATCGTCGCCGCGGTGATCAGGACGGCGGGCGTGGCGAGCTGGGCGACCAGCGCGCCGGCGGTACCGCGCAGCGCATCGGCGAAGAAGTCCAGCCAGGCGAAGCTCAGCGCGAAGCCGATGAACCAGATGGCGGTGGTCACGATGATCATGTAACCGGCGAACTCCAGGCCGACGATCGTCCACACGACCGTGCCGCCCGGGTCGAGCAGCCCGCCTTTGTCACTGACATAGGTGTAATCGGCGAGCGGCACACCGAAGGAGTCCCGGATATTCATCCAGGCCACCCCGTCCATCCGGCTCGACCCGGTCGCACCGTCCTGCGCGACGGCCACCGCCCCGAGCGTCCCCGGCAGTACGGTCAGCACGAAGAGGCCGGCGAAACACCAGAGAAGTCGGCGTCCCCATCCGGCTGCCGTCCGTGGTGCGCTGCTCCCGCGCTCACCCCACAGGCCCATAACCGTAGGATCCGGCTACTGGTCTGCGCGTTTCGCGCGCTCGCCGGGTGCGGGCACGGCCCGCCGGTCTGGTCTGCCGATCATATTGGCATTGGTATCGACGCCGAATGAAATTCAGCTGAACTGGCAGTGGCGGATCGGACCCACCGCGGTGAATTACGAAACAATACCTGGAAAAATTCCCACCCCTGAGAAGGGGGTAGAATGTCGAATTCAATTCAAAGTAAACGGAATTCGGGAACAGGGTCGATTACTCTCGAATTGCCCGGCCTCGGCGTCCGGAGAAATTTCGTCCCATGATAGTGGGTTCCGGATCGGGCCGTGGGAACTCCGTCGATCCCGCCGCGCCGCGAGCGCGGGCCCGGGCGGCGGCGCCCGGCGCGGGCAACCGGCCGGCATCGCCGTCGGTTGATAGCATGGCGGATCCAGCCGACCATTCGGTCGGCTTGCCGACCAGGACACATCTCGAAAGAGTCGTTCCATGCAGTTTGAATTCGTCGAGCGGGACGAGACGTGGGTGGCCGGACTTCCGGTACGCAGCCCCAAGCGTGCGCTCGGTGAGTTGTACGACCGCGACCTCGAAGGCGCCTGGGCGTCGGTACTACATCACGAGCTGGGCGGCCCCCTCGCCACGGCGTACACGGATTACTCGACGGAGCTGGGCACCTACAACACCCAGATCGTGGGATATCGGTGCAGTTCGTTCGACGAGGTCACCCGTGGTCATCTGGTCGCCCGGCTGCCGCGCGGCACCTATGCGAAATTCTCCTCGGTGGGTAACTTTCCCCAGATCATGACCAGCCTGTGGACACAGATCGCCTACGCCGAGGAACACCACCAGATCAACCGGACCTTCTCCGGTGATTTCGAGTTCTACCCGCACGCCTACAAGATCGATCTGTATCTGGCGGTCGAGGCCCGATGACCCACACGATCGTGGTGCGCGGCGAATCCGTGTACGCCGGACTCGTCTTCCCGAAGGTCCGGCCCAGTTTCAAGGTCAGCAACAGCGAGCTCATCGAGTTCCTCAAGGACCGGGTGCGGGAGCGACTGGACGCCGCCGGCTCGCCCGACGGACAGCGGCCCATGTACACCGTGTACGTCCGGACACCGACCGGAACCTACAACGCGCTGGTGTGTTTCGAGTACACCGACCCGGGTCTGGCCCCGGTCGGCGATGTGCTGGTCCGGGTGCCACGGGGGGTGTACGCCCGGTTCGTACCCAACGGCGACTACCACGACCCGGTCGAGGACGTTTGGGCCCAGGTCGACGACGCGACCGCGTCGGCGGAGATCACCCGCGCCTACCGCGAGGAGATCGAGATCTGGCACGGTTCGGAATCGGTGGAGCTGTTCATCTCCATCACACCCTGACCTCGGGGCGGAACAGATCGTTGCCTGCCGGTAACCAACTCGGTACCAACCGGTCTGATGGTAACGGCGCGTGTCGACTTCATTGCGATTGACCTGCGATAACGATCGCACACCGAGCCGGTTTCCGGAAGATTAACCAGAGTTCTGGTCAATTGTCTTCCGATGACGGATACTGCACTGGGCACGCCGACGAGCCGGGGCGTCGGTCGGGCTGCTGGACAACGAATCCCGCACGGCCCTCGCGTCGTGCGGCGAAAGATTAGGAACTGCATGACTGTCGAAACGATCGCAGTCGGCCAGGAAGACCCGAGCCGCGGCCGCACTGTGAGATTTCGCGACAACGTATCCGGATACGCCCTCTGCGTAACCACCCCACATCTCTCCCCCGGCCTGTGGCGCCGATATCTGGCGGGAGCGCGGGAAGCGTACCGCCACTTCGGCAACGAAGCCGCCCTGGATTACGACGGCGTACTGGACGGGTCCTCGACGGCCCTGTTCTTCGCCGCCACCGACGTCCGCGGCGACGTGGTCGGCGGACTACGCGTCCAAGGCCCCTACAGCTGGGTATCCGAGGTCGGCTCGCTCACTCCGTGGGCGGGCCGGGCGGGCGCGGCCGAACTGGGCCTGATGATGGCCCGGCGCATCCCGCGCGGAGTGGTGGAATCCCGGGCGGTCTGGGTCGCCCGGGACGCGCCCCGGCGCAATGAGCTGGCCGCGGCGATCTCCCGCTGCATGGCCCACGCGCCGCGCCTGCTCAACGCCCGGTACGGCTTCGCCACGGTCGCCTCCTTCACCACCGAACGGCACCGCGCCAGCGGCGCAGTGGTGGCCCAGTCGATCCTGCCGGTGCCGTATCCCGACGAGCGCTATCGCACCCTGCCCATATGGTGGGACACCCGGACCTACCACGTATTTGCTGACAAGTTGCAGTATCTGCTGATGCGTGGTGAACTTCGCGCTATGGGATTAGCTGAGCCTAGGTCACGGCGGTCGAACCGACTGTTCGGGCACGGCGGGGAGGAATGCTGCGCATATGGTCGGTGAGGCAGATCTCGGGGTGGAATACCGGCCGCTGATCCTGGACCCGAGCGATCCCGACGACGAACGCGCCCTCGCGGGGCTGCGCGCCACCCCGCATACCGAGTTCATCGATCTGCGCGGCCTGCTGGCCGCGGAGTTCGGTCGGCTCAACGATCCCCCGGACACCGGGGAGAGCGCCGCCGACGACCGCTGGATCTACTACCCGTGGCGGCGCAGCGTGCTCGTCCTGCCGGGACCGCGGACCTTCCGCGCGATCCGCCTGGACCGCAACCGCAACAAGCTGACCCGGGCCGAACAGGACCGGTTGAGCACCGTGGCGGTCGGGGTGGTGGGCCAGAGCGTCGGTCACGCCATCGCCTACACCCTGGCGCAGGAGGGCGTATGCGGTGGGCTTCGGCTCGCCGATTTCGACGAACTCGAACTGTCCAATCTCAACCGGGTACCCGCCACGCTGTTCGATATCGCGGTGAACAAGGCGATCGTCACGGCCCGGCGGATCGCCGAACTCGATCCGTACCTGCCCGTGGAAGTGCGCGGCGGCGGCGTGGACGCCGAAACCGCGGACGATTTCGTCGACGGTTTGGGAATCGTTGTGGAGGAATGCGATTCCCTGGATATCAAACTACTCATCCGGGAAGCGGCCCGGCGCCGCCGGTTACCGCTGATCATGGAGACCAGTGACCGCGGTCTGCTCGATGTGGAACGTTTCGACCTGGAACCGGACCGGGCCCCGTTCCACGGTCTGCTCGGCGATACCGGGGCCGAACAACTGCGCGGCCTGTCCACCCGCGACAAAGCGCCCTACGTCGTCGGCCTGCTCGGCGCGCGCGACCTGTCGGCCCGGATGGCCGGCAGTCTCGTGGAGGTCGGTGAAACCCTCAACAGCTGGCCGCAACTCAGCGGCGATGTGGTACTCGGCGCGGCCAGTGTCGCGACGGCGATCCGCCGGATCGGGCTGGGCCGGCCGCTACGGTCGGGCCGTACCCGGGTCGATGTGGAGCAGGCACTCGACGCGCTGGCCGACCCGGATATCGACACCGAGCGATATCCCGCCGACACCGACCCCGACGACCCGGCCGGCAGCACCGTCGACCGCATCCTGGTCTGCGCCCAGCGTGCGCCCTCCGGCGGCAACATCCAGCCGTGGTCACTGCGCACCGCGCCGCAGGAGCTGCGGATCACGCTCGACACCCGCTACACCACCGCCATGGATATCGGCTATCGGGGCAGCGCGGTGGCCCTGGGAGCGGCCCTCTACAACGCCCGGGCCGCGGCCGCCGCCTACGACGTACTGGGTCCCTGCGAATACCTCGAAGGCACCGAACCGGACTCCCCGCTCACCGCGGTACTACGGCACGGCGCCGACACCGACCCGGCGCTGGCGGCGGACTATCCCTACGCACTCGCCCGGGAGACCAATCGCCGGCTCGGCTACGGCGGGCAGATCCCGGCCGGCGTCCTGGCCGGGCTGGCCGCGGCCGCGGCGGCCGAAGGCGCACGGATGCGGGCCGTCGCCGATTCGCCGGGGATCCGTGCGCTGGCCGCCGTCCTGGCCGAATCGGACCGCATCCGCTACCTCACGCCGCTGCTGCACCGCGAGATGTTCGCGGAGATGCGCTGGCCCGGCGAGGACCTGACCGACGGTATCGACACCCGGTCGCTCGAACTGGCGCCCGATGAGCGGGTTGCCCTGCAGATCGGGCGACGCGCCGATGTGATGGCCCAATTGCACGACTGGTCGGCGGGCGCGGCACTGGGCGACTACGCCCGGGACAGGGTGCGCTCGAGCTCGGCCGTCGTCGCCCTGACCTTCACTCCCGATCCCGGCGCCTTGCCCGGGGCATTGACCGGTTACGCCCGCGCCGGGGCCGCGGTACAGCGGCTGTGGATCCAGGCGCAGCGGTCCGGTCTGGCCGTCCAGCCGATGTCCCCCGTTTTCCTCTTTTCTCGATCCCGTACCGAACTGGATGCGCTGTCCCCGGCATACGCGGATAGACTGTCCACACTTCAGGGTCGTTTCCTGGAAATACTGGAAGTGCCGGAACAGGACAGCGTGGCGCTGGTACTACGCCTGAGTTACGCGGCAGCTGCCAGCGTGCGGAGCCGACGGCGCCCGGCACCGGGCGCGGACAGCCGAAGATAGTTGTGATCGGAGATCAGGTGCCTCGGCGGACACTCGACTCGCTGGTGACCGAAGTCGCCGCGGAGCTGATGGGCGTCGACTCGGCGACCATGGTGTCGGCGACCGAGCAGGTGCTGGCCATGCTGATCGACTATTTCGACGTCGACTTCAGCTACCTGCGGCACAACGATCCCGAGAACCGATCCACGGTGCTGGTGGCCGAGTGGCCACCGCGCCAGGACGTGCCCGAACCGGATCCGCTCAAGATCGTATATTTCGATCAGGCGGATTCGGTTTTCAAATCGCTCGAGCACGCCACCGAACCATTCCTCATCCCGGCCAGCGCCGCCGACTACCAGCAGACCATCCATTCCGCGTCCGGGCTCGGCGACATCAGCTCCGCGGCGGTACCGCTGGTATCCCGCGGCCGGGCGACCGGCCTGCTCGGTTTCGTCAAAGTCGGCGACCGCGACTGGAGTACCCGGGAGTTGAACGTGCTCAAAGCGATCGCCACCCTGTTCGCGCAGTTGCAGGCCCGGGTGGAAGCCGAGGAGAAGCTCCGTTTCATCGCCCTGCACGATGACCTGACCGGTCTGGCGAACCGCCGCGCACTGCTGGAACATATGGAGCAGCGGCTGCAACCGGGCAGTCCCGGCCCGGTCGCGGCCTTCTTCCTCGATCTGGACCGACTCAAGGCCCTCAACGACTTCCTCGGCCACACCGCCGGGGACAAGTTCATCCGGACCTTGTCCGAGCGGCTACGGGACAATCTGGACCCCAACGATATGATCGCCCGCCTCGGCGGCGACGAGTTCGTGATCGTGCCCGCCAAACCCATGGATACCGTCGCCGCCGAATACGAGGCGACGCGGGTCCAGGAATTGATCAGCCGCCGGGTCACTGTGGGCGGTGAGTCGGTGAGCCGGGGTGCCAGCGTCGGGGTGGCCGTCGGTATCCCCGGGGAAACCACCGTCGCCGATATCATGCGGCGCGCCGACCACGCGCTGCTCTCGGCCAAATCCGGCGGCGGCAACGGGGTGGCCCTGTTCACCGATGCCATGCGGGCCCAGTTCGAACTGCAGGACGATGTGGAACTGAACCTGCGCAGCGCGGTGGCCGACGGATCGCTGATCCTGCACTACCAACCCGAGGTGGATCTGCGCACCGGCCGGATCGTGGCGATGGAGGCGCTGGTCCGCTGGATGCATCCGACCCGCGGCCTACTCCCGCCCGGCGCGTTCGTGACGGTGGCCGAGGCCACCAACCTCGCCGGCGAGCTGGGTCGCTGGGTGCTGCGTACCGCCTGTGCGCAGTTCGCGCAGTGGCGGCGGCAGGGTCTGGCGACGAATATGGTCATGCGGATAAATGTGTCACCGGTGCAGCTGGTGAGCCTGGATTTCGTGGAACGTATCGAGGACATTCTCCGGCATTTCGGCATCGACGGGAGTTCGATCTGCCTGGAGATCACCGAGCACGTGGTGGTCCAGGATCTGGCCCGCACCCAGGTCACGCTGCGTGGGCTCAAACGGATGGGTGTCCAGATCGCCATCGACGATTTCGGCACCGGCTACTCCTCGCTCTCCCATCTCAAGGCGCTGCCGGTGGACGCGGTGAAGATCGACCGCGGCTTCGTCCAGCGTCTGGGAGCCAGTACCGAC
The DNA here is from genome assembly GCF_050942415.1 of Nocardia grenadensis. NCBI lineage: Bacteria > Bacillati > Actinomycetota > Actinomycetes > Mycobacteriales > Nocardiaceae > Nocardia > Nocardia grenadensis. Next base: position 5,587,891 of record NZ_CP192054.1, read on the forward strand.
GATCTGGCCATCGTGAAATCGATCATCGGTCTGGCCGGATCGTTCGGCCTCGGAGTGGTGGGCGAGGGGGTCGAGACCCCGGTCGCGGCCCGCACACTGGTCGGTCTGGGCTGCTACCGGGCCCAGGGTTTTCTCATCGCGCGCCCGCTGCCCGCCGACGAGGTCGGCGAACACCTGGCCCTCGGGCGGATCCCGCTGAATCTGGACCTGCCGCGAGTGGGCCGCGGTATGCCCGCTCCGTAGCCGCTCACCGACTGCGGCGCCGTCGCCGCCGACGATCCGGCGGCGTTCGCGCACGCGGTCACCGATGTACTGGCCCGCCCGGCCGCGCAGCGGCGTGGCGCGGCCCGGCGGCGGGCCGAGCAGTTCACCTGGCCGGCGGGCCGCCTCGGGGATGCTCGCGGTGCTGGACCGCTGATGCCGGTGGTGTGGCCGAGCCGGATCGCTCGCGCCGCCGGGCAGCACCGCGGGCGGGCCTCACGGCCGGCCGGGTAGCCGCCGCCTGCCCCGGAGTAGCTCGGTGATCAGTTCCGTGTACCCGTCGATCATCTCGGCCAGCCGGTGCCAGCGTTTGCGCGCCTGACGCTCCCGGGCGCCGTCGATCTCGACAGCCTGGTTGGCATCCACCCAACGCCAGGCCATACGGTCGATCACGGCGCCCAGCGTTTCGGTGTGGATCAGTACGTCACCGTCACGAGGCGCCGACCATGCGACGATCCAGTCGTCGATGTCCTCGACCAGTTCCCGGCGGCGGTCGTCCACCTCGGCCACCGAACGCGCGTCCCGCAGAGTCATCCGATGGCCGTGCAGTAATGCCAGAGCCCGGGCGGTACGGAGTATGTCGTGGTCCTCGAACCGGGTGCCCTGGAAACTGCACAGCAACTGGGTCGCCGTGGGCAGGTTCGGGGAGGCCGGGGCTGCGGCCGTCCTCGCATGAACGTCACCCGGCACCATCACACTCTGTTCAAACATGATCGGCTCTCGATTCGGTCATACCGCGTATCGGACATGTTTTGTTCAGTCGACGACAATAGCTGATCAACATAACTCAGAGGATGTACGAAATGCGCTATTGCGCTTGCCGGTTCGAGCCCGTGCGGCACTCGATCTCGCACCGGATCGATGTGTCCGCGAAAGCAATCGACAGCTCCCGCGGCCGCGGACTGCGGCGGACCGACCACGACCGCACGAAGGAATCCGGTCACTCCCGTCTCGGCACCGGACGACCGTCCGGACGGCCCGATTTCCGCACGCACGCGCCGTCTCGCCCGGCGAAGAAGTACCCCGGACAGGAACCGCCCGGCCGTGGCGTCGGGCCCGAGGACTGTCGTCCTCGCAGGAAGGACCGTAGGCCCTACTGCCGTGCAGTGGTGAACGAGTCCAATCGAAACGTTATCCCTTGTTCTCGTTCCCTTCGTGGGAGGCACACCATGTCAACCGGGGGCGTCGGCTCGATGATCCGTCCTCGCGCCGACCGGCCGAGGCACTCGCCGGAGTCCGCCAGCGCGCGGTACGTGCCGGAAGCCGTCCGCATTCCGAGCTCTTTCCATCCACTGAACCCACCCGCCGCGGGGAGAGCCCGCTGAGGAGATGAGCGCCATGTCGGCATCAACGCATACCTCGCTCGAGACCCATCCGGATATCGTCGCACTCCGCGAGCGCTACGACCATGCAGGCGGACAAGCCCCCGTCCAGGTCGCCGACGGTCTGCTGATGCTGTCCGGCCTATATGCGGCGGCCTCGGCGTGGATCGTCGGCTTCGCCGGCCAGACGTCGCTGACGATAAGCAATCTGATCTGCGGTATCGCGATCGCCGTGCTGGCATTGGCGTACGGATCCGCATACGGACGCACCCACGGCATCGCGTTCGTCGCCCCGCTGCTCGGTGTCTGGCTGATCGTTTCCCCGTGGATCGTCTCCGGTGTCGGTACCACGGCCGGGATGATCTGGTCCAACGTCGCTGTCGGGGCTGCTGTATGCGTGCTGGGCCTGCGCACTGTCGCACTGGCCATGAGCCGGCCCGCCCGTACGCGGTGACTCCCACCACGGCCGGGGAAAGAACCTGCTGGCGAATCGGCGAGCAGCACTCCCGGCCGACCACCCGACCGTGCGGACTCCCGACGTGTTCGACACCAGCAGTGAACAACCGGGCCTTACGGGACCAGAATCCGGAGATAAAGCCTGAACAGGGAAGATAAAGAGAAACGTATATCTCGCTCGACTGCACCCTGGATGAGCGATTCCCGACTCTGTCGGCGTGGAAACTCGAGTTCGGATGCGACGGAGGGTATCGAGGGCAACTTGTGACGGACGACCTCGACACCCTCCTGGCGGCACTATGTGCTTGTCGATGACCGTGTCGTGGCGACGCGCCATCGGCGTCCGGGCAGGCCCGAGAAGCCGACCGACGCCGAACTGGTGTGCTTGACATCGTGCCCGTTGTGACCGACAACCTGCGCCTTGGTCGATGCCACTCCGATTCCGTGCGGGGCATCACGACAGACCGTGCGCCGCTCACGGCCGGCCGGAAGGGCCCACTGCAGCCACCATAGGCGGGGCCAGAGGTGACATGGGCCATGGCCCGAACACGGCTGCGGCCCCTCACGAAGGGGGCGTGAGGGGCATAAGCGGCAAATCCCAGCCCGGGGAAGTGTGCCGACGCAACGCTACGGTGGAACCCCCCGAATGGGATCCCCAGCTCGTACACCCGGGCGCGAATCCCGAACCGAGACAAGGGCGGTCGCCGGCCGTCCCTATGCAATCGAGCAAGGAAGTACCGATGATTTCTGATAAGAGCCTTGGCCGCACACTGGTACGCGTCGCAGTTTCGGCCTCGCTCGTACTTGCACCGGCCGCGGTCCTGGCAGCTCCCGTGTTCGCCGCCCCGCTGGTACTCCAGCCCGCCGAACAGACCACCACGTCCACTGATCAGACCACGATCAACCAGGGCGACCCCATCCACCGTGGTGGTCGGGGGCATGGCCGCGGGCATGGGCACAGCGGGTCCGCTGGAAGCTGCTGAGGACACGGCTACGGCCCCTCGCAGGGTATGAGGGGCCGTAGGGTCCGCCGCAGCGTGTGCGACCGACCTGTACGGCGTCCCCTCGCCGTCGAGTAGCGACTGGAGCAGCAGATCGGCTCCGCGTCCCGCCCGAGCGAGTGAGCGTCCATCCGGGAAGGCGCTTGTTGATGCTGGCTTCTCCGGGCCCGCCGCCCCGGGTCGAACTCCCGGAACAGGATCTGGGTACAGGCGCCGCCGTCCTTTCGGGTACAGACTCGCGCGCTGGACATCTTCTCGACTCTGTTCGAGCCTTCTCATGACCTTCCGAACGCGCCCCCGAGACGCAAAAAACGTGCAGGTGTTGATGAAGGCCGTTGATGGCTGCTCGTTAGAAGTGCCATCGTGACCAGGACCTGCACGGTCGTGGTGGAGCTAAGGGGAATCGAACCCCTGACCTTCTCGATGCGAACGAGACGCGCTACCAACTGCGCTATAGCCCCGTGCGGTTCGGTGAACCGCGCTGTGCCACTCTAGCAAACAGGGCCACCGGAATCCGAATCGACGCTCTGAACTGGGGTTTTTTCTCTACTCTGCGGGTTTCCGCGCGACAGGATCCGCTACCGGTCACGCACCCGCGGCCCGACGGATATCACCGCCGGTCGCCCGGTTGCGCACGGTGCGGGCGACGGACGCGTCGTAGGCGTCCAGATGGTCGAACGCCGGATCTTCGTCATCGGGTTCGAGCAGATGGGCACGACGACGCAGCGCGCGGGCGGTATCCCGGTCCATTCCGGGCCGCGCGCCGCGCGGCGACGCCGTCCCGGCATCCGCGGGTCCGTGCCCGGCCGTTTCCTGGCCCCGGCCGGCCAGCCGGGCACTACGCCGCCGGCGGATCTCCTGTTCGATCCGGACCTGTTTGCGCAGATAACCCAGATAGGTCCCCAGAGACAGCACGGCACCACCGCAACCCCACCAGAATATGGGTGCGACGGCGACCGCGAGGCCGCCGCACAGCACGGCACCGAGCACGAGGGCGACCACGGCGCGCTGCCGGAAGGTATAGCGCGCGGCCCGGGCTATGGCGTCGGCTTCGGGATCGTAACCACCGCGTCCGCGGCGGGTCGGCACGAACTCCTCGTCGTACTCGAGTTCGGGGTCCGGCGCTCGCATCGTCGCCCGCACCGGGGGGATACGCGCGGGAACGTTGGGCTCGGGGAGCTCGGCCGAACCCCGCTCCTCGTCGCGTCCGGATTCGTCGTCGTCCCAGGTCTCGCCGGTTTCGGTGTCGTGCACGGTACCGTCCGCACCGGATTCGGGTTCGGCACCCCCGGGCCGGTCGCCGACGGCCTCGTCCGCTTGCTCCTCGTCAGCCGCGGTACCGTTCTCCTCGGCCGATGTGCTCATCGGATCCTCCGCATCATTGGCGTGGTGACGCTTTCGGTAAGGCCGCGTGGTCCGCTTCTTGCGGGCATGCCCACTTCCCTTACGCCGTTTGGAATCTCCACGATGCAGTACCCGCGTGGCCAGGGCCGTGTCGGTGGTCCGGCGAATTCTGGGATGCCGGTCGGCAAGGATAGGAAACAGGACGAAGACCCACAGCACGACCAGCCCGATCCACAGGATCGAATTCGGCATCGTCGTCAGCACCTCCGTCCCGCCTGGTCGTCGTCCGAGCCGCTGCCATGAACCGTGTGCGTCCCGGCGCCGGAGTCCTTCCCCGCGGGTACGTCTCGCAGATCGTGGTACGAGCTCTCCACCGGTGGCACAGGACGCACCACCGACGTCCGTAGGTTAATTCCGAGTAGGGACGCAATACGGCAGGCGCGCCGTGCACTTCCGCCACATGAGTCACATTTCCACCAAAGCCGGGTCCGGGCAGGCCGGTTTCCGGCGGCATGTCACCGCAGCGTCAACCGTCCTTCCCGCGCCAGCCGATCGACCACCCGTCCGGACAGCTCCTCCACCGTTATCCCGACCAGCAGATGATCGCGCCAGGCCCCGTCCACATCGAGATACCTACGCAGCAGCCCTTCTTCACGGAAGCCCACATTGCGCAGTACCGCCTGGCTCGCCAGATTCTCCGGTCGCACGGTCGCCTCCACCCGGTGCAGGCCCACCGGACCGAAACAGTGATCGAGTCCCAGCGCCAATGCCGCGGTCGCGACCCCCTGCCCGCCGAGGTCCTTGGCGACCCAGTACCCGATCCACGCCGAACGCAGCGCGCCGCGCACGATATTGCCGACCGTCAGCTGCCCGCTGAACGCGCCGTCGACCTCGATCACCAGCGGGATCATCGCGCCGCGGCGCGCCTCCGCCTTCAGGCTCGACCACAGCGGCGGCCAGTTCGAGGCGTGGTTGCGCGCGTCCCAGGTCCCGCGCCCGGTGGGCTCCCACGGTTCCAGATGGTTGTGGTCCCGCAACCTGATCCGGCTCCACGCCGCCGCGTCGCGCAATCGCACGGGACGCAACGTCACCTCTCCGGCGGACACTCGCACCGGACCGAGGTGCGCGGGCCACCCGGGGTGCTGGGTGGCCCGGAAAACGTTCATGGACTCCACTTTCTAGCCGCGCTGCGCCAGAAACGCGACCCGAACCTTGTCACCGGTGCGAATTTCGGTGTCGTCGGGTTCGACCACGATGAGACTGTTGGCCTCCGACATGGCGGCCAACAGGTGTGACGACGCCCCGGCACTGTTGCCGAGCGGCTGCACCAGGTACTCACCGGTGGCCTCGTCCCGCATCAACTGGGCACGCAGATAACCCTTGCGGCCCGCCATCGACTGGATGGGAGTTATGGTCCGCGCGCGGACGATCCGGCGCATCGGCTGCCGCCTTCCCAGCGCGATCCGAATCAGCGGTCGTACCATCACCTCGAAAACCACCAGGGCACCCACCGGATTGGACGGCAGCAGAAAGGTGGGCACCTCGTCGCGGCCCAGACGGCCGAACCCCTGAACCGAACCCGGATGCATCGCCACCCGGGCGATCTCCAGTTCACCGAGCCCCTCCAGCGCCTCACACACCTGATCGGAGGCCCACCCGCCGACCGCGCCGGCGATCACCACCACCTCCGCGCGCACCAGCTGACCCTCGACCACATCCCGGAGCCGGCGGGGGTCGGCATCGACGATGCCGACCCGGTTCACATCCGCGCCGGCATCACGGGCCGCGGCGGCCAGGGCGTAGGAATTCACGTCGTAGACCTGTCCGGGCCCGGGCGCCCGATCGATATCGACCAGTTCCTCGCCGATGGAGATCACCGACAATCGCGGCCGCGGATGGACCAGCACCTTGTCCTGGCCCACCGCGGCCAGCAGACCCACCTGCGCGGGACCGATGATCGTACCGGCGTGCACCGCGACATCCCCGGGCTGCACATCGTCACCGGCACGGCGTACATAGTCGCCCGACCGCACCGGTTCGTAGACCTTGAGCCGTCCCCGCCCGCCGTCGGTGAAGTCGAGCGGCAGCACCGCGTCGGCGAGGGTGGGCAGCGGCGCACCGGTCGCGACCCGGACCGTCTGCCGGGGCTGCAACCGGATCGGCTGCCGGGAGCCGGCGAGCACCTCCCCGACCACCGGCAGCGTCAGATCGACCAGTTCGCCGTCCTCGTCACGGATATCGGCCCCGGCGGACGTCACATCCACACTGCGTACGGCGTAGCCGTCGATGGCGGCCTGATCGAAACCGGGCAGCGGCCGCTCGGTCACCACGTCCTCGGCGCACAGCAGGCCCTGGGCCTCGGAGATCGCGACCCGCACGGGCCGCGGCGCGACGGCCGCGGCGGTCACCTTGATCTGCTGATCCTCAACAGAGCGCATCCAGCCCTTCCCGATGTCCTCGCCCCGCAGGCGATCTCATTCGTCCGCGGTGAGTTGCGGGTTCCATTCCGGACTCAGCCGGTACTGGAGCCACTCGCGCAGCGCGGGACCGTATTCCTCGCGCTCCAGTGCGAAATCCACCGCAGCACGAAGATAGCCGCCCGGGTTGCCCAGATCGTGGCGCGACCCACGGTGGACGACCACATGCACCGGATGCCCCTCGTCGATGAGCAGCGAAATCGCGTCGGTGAGTTGCAGTTCCCCGCCGGCGCCGGGCCCGATCCGGCGCAGGGCGTCGAAGATCGCGCGATCGAGCAGGTAACGCCCGGCGGCGGCGAAGGTGGACGGGGCCTCCTCGAGGCCCGGCTTCTCCACCATGCCCTTGACCCGCAGCACATTCGGATTGACCGCGTCGGGCACCGGCGCCACGTCGAACACACCGTAGGCGCTTACCTGTTCCTTGGGGACATCGATCGCGCACAGCACGGATCCGCCGCGTTTACGGCGGACCCGGTTCATCACGTCCAGGACCCCACGCGGCAGCACCAGATCGTCGGGCAGCAGTACCGCGATGGCGTCCTCGTCGGCGTCGAGTACCGATTCGGCCTGGGCCACCGCGTGACCGAGACCCAGTGGTTCCTCCTGCACCACCGAGCTCACATCGAGCAACCCCGGGGCCTTGCGCACCTTCTCCAGCAGCTGGAACTTGCCGCGCTCGGCGAGCGTGCTCTCCAGCACCAGGTCCTCCACGAAATGCGCGACCACCCCGTCCTTACCGGGCGAGGTCACGATCACCAGGCGGCTGGCCCCGGATTCGGCCGCCTCGCTGGCCACCAGCTCGATACCGGGGGTATCGACCACCGGCAGGAGTTCCTTGGGGACCGTCTTGGTCGCGGGCAGGAACCTGGTTCCCAGCCCGGCCGCGGGTACGACGGCCGTCCGGAAACCCGGTTCCGGCGCGGAGGCGCCCTCGCTGCCCTGTTCTGCGGCCTTTTCTGTCATATACACACCCTATCCACCCGGAGTGCCGCCCAAACGGCTGTACACCGGCTCGCTGCGGACTCACGAGCCCGAACCGGCACCGGTAAGAGCCTATGGTTGTCGCCGTGCCTCTGCCCGACGAGCGTGACAAGCAGGCCTGGCGCGCGGAGATCCGTGCCCGCCGGGCGCGACTGCCCGAACTCGTGCGCGCCACGGAGGCTGCGGCACTGGCCGCCGCGGCCGGGGATCTCGGTCCCGCCGAGTGGGTGTGCGCCTATGTGCCGATGCGCGCGGAACCGGGCTCGGTGGCCGTGCCCGAGGCGCTGCGCGCGGCCGGTAGCCGGGTGTTGTTACCGGTGACCGGGCCCCCCGGCCCGCTGTGCTGGGGCGAGTTCACCGGCCCCGGATCGCTGCGGTCGGGTCGCTACGGCCTGCTGGAACCGGCGGGTCCGGTACTCCCGCCGGAAGCGGTCGCGCGGGCCGGGGTGCTGCTGATCCCGGCACTGGCGGTGGACCGGCGCGGGGTCCGGCTCGGCCAGGGCGCCGGCTACTACGACCGGACCTTGGGTATGGCCGATCCCACTGCCCGGCGCACCGTGATCGTCCGCGACGACGAGGTGGTCGAGCGGCTGCCCGAGGAACCGCACGATATCCGGATGACCTGGGTGCTCACCCCGGGCGGCGGCCTGCGCCGGCTCGATCCGGCAGCGCGGTGAGAGGCCGCCGCCGTGGTACTGGGCACAATGGAGGGCGCCCGGGAATCAATCGGCGATTGGCACTGTTGGCACTGTCGGCTGTAGAGTGCTAAGTCTCGAATACTGCGGAGGACCCAGTGCCAACCTATTCATACGCGTGCACCCAGTGCGACAACCGCTTCGATATCGTTCAGTCTTTTACCGATGAGGCACTCACTGTCTGCTCGGAGTGCTCCGGCGCTCTGCGTAAGCTCTTCAATTCGGTGGGCATCGTCTTCAAGGGCAGTGGCTTCTACCGGACCGACAGCCGCAGCGGCACCTCGACCGCCAGCGAACCGGCCAAGTCCGACAGCTCCACGTCGAGCTCTTCGGGATCCGGTTCGAAATCGGGCTCGGACAAGGGCTCCTCGGGTACCTCCTCGGCACCCGCCGCCGCGGCCAGCTGAGAGCGGGACCGCGGCCCCGCTCCGCCGGCACAGATCGTTGACAGCGGCCGGGTATCGCGGATGATCCATCCACAACCCGGAAGTTGTCCACAACCGCGCACAACCCCGGGTTCACGGCCGGAAAGTATCCATACGCTCGGCCCATGAGCCGTACCCGACTCCCTGCCCGCACGGGCATCGGCCGTCGCTCCCCCCTCGGTGCGGGCGATACCTTGCGCGACGCGTTCGCCGATCGCCCACCCTGGGCCGACGGGGTCCTCCTGCGCCGTGCGCTGGCCGTACTGTGCGCACTCGCGGCCGTCACGCTGTTCCTCCGCGGCGATCCGGGCCACGCGCGTATCTCTGTCGTGGTCGCGACCCGCGATCTGCCACCCGGCCACCTGCTCGCCGCCGCGGATCTGCGCCTCGCCGCCTACCCTCCCGACGCCACCCCCGACGGCGCGGCCGCCGACCCGGCACCGCTGCTCGGCGCCGTGCTCACGGCCGCCCTGCGCGCGGGTGAGGTCCTCACCGATGTGCGCGTGGTCGGGCCACGGCTCGCGGAGGCGGCCACCGGACGGCCGGATGCCCGGATAGTGCCCGTCCGCCTGGCCGATTCCGCGATCACCGAGATCCTGCGTGCCGGCGACCGGGTGGACGTAGTGGCCGCCGGCGCCGAGGATCCGGCACTCGCGCACACCCTGGCGGTCGACGCCGCGGTGGTGCTGGTGTCGGGACCGCCGGCGGATTCGGGCAACCGGCGCACCGAACGGGTCATCCTGGTCGCACTGGACGCTCGCCGGGCGGCGGTCGTCGCCGCGGCCTCGTTGAACAGTGCACTCACCGTGATCTTCCACTGATCGCACCGGGCGCCCACAACGAAGGGACCCACCGCGCGCACGCGGTGGGCCCCCACACCTGGTTGTGGGTCCGGCCGAGCCGGGAACCCGGCCGGATGAGCGCTACGGCCGGATCAGCCGAGGCTGAACGGCTGACCCCACAGGGTCACCACGGACATGACGTGATCGGTCTCGACCTTGACCTTCACGAACGCGCGCGCCTGCGCGTAACCACCGCAGCCGTTGACGGCGATGGTCTGGTCGGACCAGGTCACCGAACCGCTGTTGCCCTTGAACTTGTTGTTGGTGGCGTGGTCCTCGTCGCCGTAGTCATCCGGCTTCTCGATATCCAGGACATAGAAGGACTTCGCCTGACCGGGGCCGAGAGTCAGGTTGGCGCCGCCTTTACCGCTCGGGGTGAGCTCGCCGGAGCCGTCGCTGACCTTCACGTCACCGGTGACGCTGCCGTCGACGCCGCCACCGGAAATATTCACCTGGCAGCCCACGACGTAGCCGGGGTAGATCTTGCCGCCTTTCCCGCCGGCGATCTCGACCTGCGCGCTACCGGAGACCCACGCGTTGCGGTGGACCGGGGTGGCACCCATGGACGGGCTGATGTTGGCGGATTCGCCGACCAGGCGCACGGTCACCGCGGTGCCGTCGGACAGGGTCTTGACGATTTCACCGCCGGGCAGCGGGATGAAGGTATCGGCGTTGGCGGCTCCGGTGGAGAACAGGCCCAGCGTCATCGAGGCAGCGGCGCCGACGCCGGCGAGGCGCGCCAGATTCTTGCGGTTGAACATGTGTTTATGCCCCTCTGGGGTTGAATTCGCGACAGCGAGAAGTGTGGGTTGAGTGAATTCGGCCGGTATCGGCGTCAGCCGATACTGAACGGCTGCCCGTAGAGGGTGGTCTTGGAGTAGTGGTCACCGATGATCTCGACCACGGTGTAGGAACGTGCCTGCGCGTAACCGGCACAGCCCTGGATCGCGATCTCGACGTCCTGGTACTCGACCGAGTACACACCGGGCTTCTCGATGTCCTTGAAGTCGACCTGCACGAACTTGACCTCGCCCGGGCCCAGCTTGAGGCCGACCGAGCCGCCGATGCTGCCACCGTCGAGTTTGACGCCGACCGAGCCACCCAGGCTGATCGCGTTGTCGGCGATGCTCACCTGGCAGCCGACGATGTAGCCGGTGTTGAGCTGCGAAGCACCGTGGGTCGAGGAGTTGTTGGTCCCGTTGGCGCCGGTCGGGCCGTTGTGCGGACCGGCTTCGCCCTCGGGGGTCACCGCCACGTCGGCGGACGCGTTGCCCGAGACCCAGACGGTCCGGCCCGCGCCGTTGGCGGCCAGGGAAGGCGAGATCAGTGCGCTCTCATGGGTGCGGGTGATCTTCACGCCGGGTCCGAGTTTTTCACCGTCGGGCAGCGGAACGAAAGTGTCCGCGTTCGCGGCACCGGTCGAGAACAGGCCCATGGCCACGGCCGCGACAGCGCCCACGCCCAGAGCGCGCGCGCCGCAGCGCAGACCGGTGGTGCGGTTCTTGCTCATATTTCCCCTCATCAAGGTTTTCAGCGACACCCGGCATCGCAGCGAATCGATGTCGGGGCGGCCCGAGAACAGGCTGCAATGAGCTTGCGGGACGGCTGTAGCCACCAGATGAACCAAAAACCACACAGCCGGTGAACACTCGAATACCGTGCCGCCGACACGGTGTGTCGGCGGGATGAGTGCCAGGTAGCCGGGAAGTGACGGGTGCTGGGGAAACGTACCCCGGCACCGGCGTGCACCGTTCTGCCGGAACAGAATACGGGCCCGCCGCGGCTCTTGGCTGCGGCGGGCCCGTATTCGTGCCACTATTGTCGGATTCGGCCGGATATCAGCCGAGGCTGAACGGTTGCCCCCACAGCGTGACGAAGGTGATCACGTTCTCGGTCTCCACCTCGACCTTGACGAAGGACCGGGCCTGCGCGTAACCACCGCAGCCGTTGAGGCCGATGGTCTGATCGGACCAGGTCACCGAACCGCTGTTACCCCGGAACCTGTTGTTGGTGGCGTGATCCTCGCTGCCGTAGTCGTCCGGTCCCTCGATATCGAGGACGTAGAACGATTTCGCCTGACCGGGGCCGACGGAGAGGTTGCCGCCGGTTTCGGCGCTCGGGCTCACAGCGCCTTCGGTGTCCACTTCGGCGCCGGCACCACCCTGGGCACCGCCACCGTCGATATTGACCTGGCAGCCCACGACATAGCCTGGGTAGATCTTGCCGCCCACGTCCTCGCCGCCGGCGATCTCGACCTGCGCGCTACCGGAGGCCCACGCGTTGCGGTGGACCGGGGTGGCACCCATGGACGGGCTGATGGTTGCCGATTCGCCGACCATGCGCACGGTCACCACCGTGCCGTCGGACAGCGTCTTGACGAGTTCGCCGCCGGGCAGCGGGATGAAGGTATCGGCACTGGCCGCTCCGGTGGAGAACAGGCCGAGCGCGACAGTGGTGGCGGCGCCGACGCCGGCCAGGCGCGCCAGATTTTTGCGGTTGAACATGAGAGTTACACCCTTCGAGGGGAGAGCTCGCGAAATGCGCGAGAGAGATTCGATGCGACGTGGACGGGCGCGGCGGCTCAGCCGATGCTGAACGGCTGGCCGTACAGGGTGGTCTTCGAGTAGTGGTCCCCGATGATCTCGACCACCGTGTACGACCGCGCCTGCGCATAACCCGCGCAACCCTGGATCTCGATCTCGGCATCCTGGTACTCCACCGAGTACTTGCCGGGCTTCGTGATGTCCTTGTAGTCGATCTGCACGAATTTGACGTCGCCCGGGCCCAGTTCGACGCCGACGGAGCCGCCGAGGCTACCGCCGTCGAGGGACAGGCCCAGCGAGCCGCCCAGGCCGATCGCGTCCTCGCCGATGCTCACCTGGCAACCGACGATATAGCCGGTATTGAGCTGCGAGGCGCCGTGCGTGGACGAGTTGTTGGTCCCGTCCTCGCCGGTCGGACCGTTGTTCGGACCCGGTTCGCCTTCGGGCGTCACTGCGACGTCGGCAATGGCGTTTCCGGAGACCCAAACCACCCGGCCCGCGCCGTTGGCCGCCATCGAGGGCGAAACGACGGCATGCTCACCCGTACGGGTAATGGTCACTCCGGGGCCGGCCTTCTGGCCGTCGGGCAGCGCCACGAAGGCATCGGCATCTGCGGCGCCCACCGACAACAGGCCCACGGCGACGGCGGCCGCGGCACCGACACCCGCGATCCTGGCGCCGTTACGTACACCGTCGGTGCGGTTCTCGCTCATATTTCCCCTCATCATGTCGGACAAACAGCATGGCCTACGAGACTCGGACAGCTGACTCGCCGGCTGCGACCAGTGTTTCGCTCGTTTGTTACCTACAGGTGACCTGTTGTTATTTCGGTGCAACGCCGCAAATCGGACAATGCACGCCAATGCGACCGGCGGGGTTCCACAAAGTGAAGTCGCGCCGGACCACCATTGCGGCGGTCGACGAAGCCGAGATTAAACGGTCGGTAACAGGTTCGACAAAGGGTGCTTTCGCTATACGTTAATGTGATCCAAATCACATTCGAATCCGAGGCGTAGTGCGGCGGTGCGCAAATGCAGGTGGCAGCCCTAGGGCAGGTCGTCGGCCGTGGAAATCCCCCGCAAAGAATTCGTCAAAAAAATAGCCCCCTTTAAATTACCGACATCGAGGGCCGAATATTATAAACCGCCGAATTCGATACCGGACAATTTCGAAAGAATTCACATCCCCCTTTACCTCCCCGGGATTTAACGCGCCGACGCCGAATGCAATCGAAAAGCGTTGAGCGCCAATACCTTTCGGTCAGCCGGCGCCGCCGTGATGCGGTGGCACCTGGGAACGCCACCACTCGTCGTCGGCGCCGGATAACGCGCTGTCGTCCCGCTCGTCGCGCGTGGTGGACGGCAGCACCTCGCCGAAGATCCGGTCCAGACGCGCCGGGTCCCCCGTCCGGCGGTGTGCCCGACGGGGGACCTCGGGGTTCTCACCCTCACTCATACCGTGCGCTCCGGCTCATTCCAGCAGCCCGGACAGCTCACCGATCACCCGGCTCGCCAACGGCCCCAGGGTCGCCATCCCATCGCGGATCGCGGCCCGGGTGCCCGGCAGGTTCACCACCAGCGTGCTCCCCGAGATACCGGCCAGCCCACGGGAGAGCCCGGCGTCCAGCGAACCGGCCACCCGCCCCGAGGCCCGCAACGCCTCACTGATCCCGGGCAGATCCCGGTCGAGCACCTCGGAGGTGGCCTCGGGTGTGACATCACGCGGCGACATACCGGTGCCACCGACCGAGATCACTATGTCCACCCCACCGATCACCGCGGTGTTCAACGCGTTCCGGATCGCCACCTCGTCGGCCTCCACCGAGACGGAGGCGTCGACGAGGAACCCCGCCTCGGTGAGCAGTTCGGTGACCAGCGGGCCCAGCGAATCCTCGCCGCCGTGCGCCGTTCGATCGTCCACCACCACGACCAGTGCACGCCCCGCAACAGGAGCATCGATTTCCATACCGCTCACCGTAGCGCCGACCGCTAGCGCCGCGTGCCCACCCCCGGTCACCTTCCGCATCATCGGCCGCCCTCCACCGCGGCGGCGGCTAGGGTCACCTCGGCCGTGCGGCTGTTTCCACCACGTTCATCGGTATAGGTCACTGTCACCTTTTCTCCCGGCTGTTTCGATCGCACCGCGGCGACCAGCGCGTCACCGGAATCGATCGTGCGGTCGTCGAGCCGGGTCACGATGGACCCGGACGGGATCCCCGCCGCGGCCGCCGGGCCGTTCGGCGTGACATCGAGAACCCGCGCACCGTGCACCGATTCGTCCCGCTGCACCGTCATCCCGATCTGCGCGTATGTCGCGTGACCGCTCTTGATCAACTCGTCGGCGACCCGGCGTGCCTGATCCACCGGGATCGCGAAACCGAGCCCGATGGAACCGCTCTGCTGACCTCCCGCGCCCGAGGATCCCAGACTCGCGATCGCGGTATTGATCCCGATCAGCCGGCCCTCGGCGTCGACCAGCGCACCACCGGAATTACCCGGGTTGATCGCGGCATCGGTCTGGATCGCATCGATCACCGGATTCGGCACGGTCGGGTCGTTGCCGCCCTCTCCGGTGGTCGACACCGGGCGATTCATCGCCGAGACGATCCCGGTGGTCACCGTGCCTGCCAGCCCCAGCGGCGAACCGATCGCCACCACCGGCTGACCGACCTGTAGATTCGCCGAACTACCCAGTTCGATCGGCTGCAGATCCGTCTTCCCGCGCACCTTGATGACCGCGAGATCGGAGACCGGATCGGCACCGACCAGTGAGGCCTGCGCCGTGCTGCCGTCGGAGAAGGTTACCGACATTTCACCGTTCCCGCCGCCACCGGCCGCGACATGGTTGTTGGTCAGGATCAAACCGTCCGAGGAAAGAACCACCCCGGACCCCTCCCCCTGCCCGCGGTTACTGGCCACCTCGATCATCACCACCGACGGCAGCACCCGCTGCGCCACCGCCTGGGTCGACCCGGCCGGCGCATTCGCCGTGTTCTGCACCTTCGGCACCGGCCCGTCCAGCGCGTTGGTCACCGCCGGACGATCGCCCGAATCGCTGACCAGCGCACCCACCGCGCCCCCTATACCGCCGCTCACCAGGGCCAGCGCGACCGCCCCGGCCACCAGACCGGTCCGCACCGAGCTCCGGCGCGGCGGTGGCGCCGCGGCCGCGTAGAACTGCCCGGAATCGCCGGGCGGCGGCCCGGCGAATGATCCGCCCGCGACCGGATACGCAGCAGTGTCGCCCGGCCGGCCGCCCGGGAACGGCGGTGCACCCGGATACTGCGGTGCCCCGCCACCCGGCATCCCACCGGGCCCGGCCGGCTCGCCGCCGGCCCCCGAACTCGGCGGCGGCCCCGCGTGCGGTTGCGGAGTCGAGGGCGGCACCGGTCCCGATTCCGGCCCGGCCGGCCGATTGGTGAAATCCTCGGTCATAGTTTCCCTTTTCTGCTCATATCCGCTGTCCAGCCTGCCGACCACTACTGAGAACGAACTGAGAGCCGCATTAATTTGCGGTGCCTATAGCCGCGCCTCCGGTCGCTACGTGGTCGCGGCACCGGATGACCCGATTCTTCATTCCACCGATCGGTCGCTGCACTCCGCATCGGTCGCTCCGGAACCGGGGCGGGCCCCGACTACGGAGGTGGATCATCCGCAATCGATCGGAGAAGCGCGCGAACATACACGAATTATTCGCCTTCGGCGCTTTCCGGACGATATTCCTCCGGCGGCGGATTTTCACCCGGCAACACGATGCGGATGAGCGCGCCGCCGCGCTCGGAGGTATCGATGGCAATGGTTCCGCCGTGTTTGGTCACGACCTGTTTCACAATTGCCAGGCCGAGTCCGGAACCGGGCATGGAGCGGGAGGCGGTGGTGCGGTAGAAACGCTCGAAAACCAGCTCGCGCTCGCCCGGTGGAATACCGGGTCCGGCATCGTCGACCGACAATTCCAGAAGCCCGCGGCCGGTCTCGGCCATCCGCACGCGGACCTGCTCGCCGGGCGGGTTCCATTTGGCGGCATTGTCGAGAACATTGAGAATCGCGCGTTCCAATGCGGCGTCGTGTCCGTACACGAACCAGGGGCGCAATTCGGCGGCGAAATCGGACGCGCCGCGGCGGCGGACCCGTTCCAGTGCGCGTTCGGTCACCTCACCGAGGTCGACCCGCTCGTACACGGTTTCCGGGGCGTCCTCGCGGGCGAGATCCACCAGGTCGCCGACCAGGTTGGACAGTTCTTCGATCTGCGCCATCACATCCGACCGCAGTTCGGCCATGTCCTCCTCGGGGATGGCCGGGGCGTCGGGGCGGCTCGAGGCGATGAGGAGTTCCATATTCGTGCGCAAGGAGGTCAGCGGGGTGCGCAGTTCGTGGCCGGCGTCGGCGACCAGCCGCCGCTGCCGGTCCCGGGATTCGGTGAGGGCGCGCAGCATGGTGTTGAAGCTCTCGGTGAGCCGAGCGAGCTCGTCGTCACCGGTCACCGGAATGGGGGTGAGGTCGTCGGTCCGCGCGATCCGCTCGGTGGCCGCGGTCAGCCGGGCGATCGGGCGCAGCCCGGTCCGCCCCACAGTGGTACCCGCGCCGGCGGCGAGGACCACCCCGGACGCGCCGACCGCGAACAGCAGCCAGGCCAGCCGGTCCAGCACCTCCCGGGTCGGTTCCAGGCGTTGCGAGATGATCAAAGTGACGCCGGAATCCATACGCTCGGCCAATACCCGCTGATTGTTGTAGGTGCGCAGGGACGAATCGCGGGTGCCCTGCGCCACCGCGATCTCCTCGGTTCCGATGGGCGGTGTGGTCGGCTGTGGCGGGATATAGGCGGGCAGGCTGGGACGCTGGGTGGACTCCTGATTGGCGGGCGGATAGATCAGCGCTACGCCGATATCGTTGGAGAACAGTGTCGCCACGCCCAGCGATTGGAAGGCCATACTGTCGATATCGCCGCTGATCATGGTGGCGGCGCGGGCCCGCAGTTGCGCGTCGACCTGCCCGTAGAGGGCGCGGGCGACCATGGCGTAGGCGGCGATCGAGGTGATCGCCACGAAGATCGCCACCAGCGAGGCGGCCAGCAGAGTGACCCGCCACCGCAGGGATACGGTGCGGGTCAGCGGAGTCGGGGGGCGCATAGGGGTCGGCTCGTCCGGCCAGGGGCCGCCGAGTGGCGCGACCGAATGTTTCTTCGCCGCGGAACGGGAGGTGCGTGCCATATCCGCGCTTACGGGGGCGTTTCACGCAGGACGTAACCGACCCCGCGGACGGTATGGATGAGCCGGGGTTCGCCGTCGGCCTCGGTTTTCCGGCGTAGATAGCCGATATAGACCTCCAGGGCGTTTCCGGAGGTGGGAAAGTCGTAGCCCCACACCTCCTCGAGTATCCGGCCGCGGGTCAGTACCCGGCGCGGGTTGGACATGAGCATTTCGAGCAGGGAGAACTCGGTGCGGGTCAGCGAGATGGACCGCGAACCGCGGGCAACTTCCCGGGTGACCGGGTCGAGCGAGAGGTCGGCGAAGTGCATCGCCTCGGAGATCTCGCCGGTGTCCGGGGCGCGGCGGCGCAGCAGCGCGCGCAGCCGGGCCAGCAGTTCTTCGAGCGCGAACGGTTTGGGCAGGTAGTCGTCGGCGCCGGCATCGAGGCCCGCCACCCGCTCGGAGACCGAATCCCGCGCGGTCAGCACCAGGATGGGCAGATCGTCTCCGGTGCTGCGCAGTCGCCGGCACACTTCGAGCCCGTCCAGTCGAGGCATCATGACATCGAGTACCAGCGCGTCCGGGCGGTCGGCGGTCGCCTTCTCCAATGCGTCGATACCGTCCACCGCCAGATCGACGGTGTATCCGTTGAAGGTCAGCGACCGGCGCAGTGACTCCCGCACGGCACGATCGTCGTCGACCACCAGAATCCGCATAACACCAGTTTGACCGCAGCGACTGAGAGGCTACTGAGAGGGTCCGCCGCGCCGCGAGTCCGCTGACCACCGGCGTCGTCGGACGGATTTTCCGAATCCGGCGCGAAGGCGGGTCGAATAACAAGCGAAACTTCCCCCTCATGGGAAGATGTCGGACGGTCGACCTAATGGCGACGAACTCGCGGCGTTCCTTGCGCAGGCATCTCGACCTGGGAATTCATCCGCCGACCGGACGATCCATTACCACCCTGTGATATGCCACGAAACCTGTTCCACATCCGCTTTATTCGCGGCATAACCGTCTGAACGTCCCGATTGCCCGCCGCTACCATGCACGGTATGTTCCGATCGGTAAAAACTAGACCTCCGGTTGGTTCGGTGTGCAGTGAATCATAACTGAAGCGCCCACGCGCCAATAAGAGGTCGATCGTGATGCGGAGGCGACAGAGGCGGATGGAAACCCCGCGACCGTGGCAATTCAGCCTGTCCAACTGGTCGGTCACCCGCAAGGTCGGCATCGTCCTGGTCCTGCCGGTCGTCCTGGCGACCCTCTTCGCGGTGCTGCGGATCAACAACGAGCTGCGCACCCTGGAACAGCTCGAGGCCGCGACCGACCAGTCCCGCATCATCGCGCCCATCGTCGGCTACAACGCCGCCGCCGAGCACCTCGCGGTCACCGCGACCGCCGGCTGGGCCGACAACCGCAATCCGCGGGCCTCCGCGGCCCTCGCCGGGTTCGACGCGGCCCACGAAACCTTGGAAAGAGCGCTGGACTCCAATCAGATCCGGCCGGAGGTCTCCCGGGAACTATCCTCGGCACTCACCATCGGCGGCACCATGCGCAGCGGCCTCAGCAACGGATCGCCCGCCATGGTGGGCGATCAGGCCGACGAGATCGCGGTCCGGATCGGCAATGCGCTCGCGCAGTCACCCACCGTCGAGGACCTCTCGATCCAGCGCTACTTCCTGCAGGTGAGCGCCATCCAGAACGCACGGCGGTCGCTGACCGCGCAACGCCTGGTGATCAGTTCGCCCACCGCCGAGGACAATCCGGCCATGCGCGCCCGGGTACTCACCTCCGGTGGCGCCGAGCTCACCATGATCCACCAGTACGGACAGATCATGCCGGATGTGGCCGGCAATATGCGGCCGCTCCTGGACGCGGTCCAGACCCGGCTGGCGATCTTCAGCCAGGGCACCCAGGGCGCGATGACCGATCCCGCCGCGCTGAAATCCCTCGACACCAGCTCGCGGGCCTACCAGGTCACCACCGACCAGCTGATCGCCACCATCAGCGGCGCGCTGCACCATGCGACTGTTTCCGCCCAGAACAGCGCGCTGCGGGAGACCGCACTGCTCATCGCCGCCCTGCTCGGCGGCCTGACCCTCGCCCTCGCGGTCGCCCGGACCTTGGTCGTCCCAGTGCGCCGGCTGCGCCGTGACGCACTGGAAGTGGCCCATGTGCGCCTTCCCGAGGAACTCGAGCAGGTCCGCGGTGGCGCCGAGACCCCGGAGATCGAGCCGGTCGGCGTCCAGGGCACCGAGGAGATCGGCCAGCTCGCCCGAGCGGTCGACGAAATGCACCAGCAGGCCCTCAATCTGGCCGCCGACCAGGCACGTCTGCGGGTGCAGATCGGCAACATGTTCGAGACCCTGTCCCGGCGCAGCCAGTCGCTGGTCGAACAGCAGCTGGGCATCATCGAAGAGCTCGAACACGACGAGGACGATCCGAAACGGCTGCAGAACCTGTTCCGGCTCGACCATCTCGCCACGCGGATGCGGCGCAATGGTGACAACCTGCTCGTGCTGGCCGGTACCGCGCTGCGTCGCGGCCAGCTCGATCCGGTCCCGCTCTCGGATATGCTGTGGAGTGCGGTTTCCCAGGTCGAGGACTATCAGCGGGTCGAGATCGGTCATGTGCCCGAGGGTGTGGTCGCCGGTGAGCCCGCGGTCGATATCGAACACCTGCTCGCGGAGGTCATCGACAATGCGCTGCGGTACTCCCCGCCCAATACGCCGGTGGCGGTGACCGTCTCCCGCGCGGTCGACGGCGGGTACCTCATCGAGATCACCGACCGGGGACTGGGTATGGCCACCGAGGACCTGCAGGCCGCCAACGCGCGCCTGGCTTCCGGTGGTGAGATCAATGTCGAAACCGCACGCCGGATGGGTCTCTTCGTCGTCGGCCGGCTGGCCAAACGGCATCAGATCACCGTGGGGCTGCGGCGTACCTCGACCATGGCGCAGCAGCCCGGTATCACCGCCAGCCTGCATCTACCGGGCCTGTTGATCTCCCCCGATACCGGGTCGGACAACTCGAACGTACTCACCGCCGACCTCTCCGCGGCCCCGCCGCAACTCCAGCACACCTCGCAGCTGCCGCAGCTCCCCCCGCCGCCGGCGCCGCGGCAACTGACCCCGGTGCCCGACCTGCCGTCCGCGGATTCGTGGACCTCGCGGACCGATCTCCCCGCGGTGCGGCCGCTCACTCCCGCACCCGTGACATCGAGTTTCGGTACCACGTCCACCGGGCTACCGCAGCGTCGCCCGTCCACGCACGGTCCGGCCGCCCTCGGCAAGGACACCAACGGCAGCGGCTCCCGGGACACCTTCTCGGCATTCGATCCCATCCCCGAGTCCGCGGCCAACGATGAATCGCCCACCGGGATCTGGTCGGAAACCTACAAGACCCAATCCTTCCCGGCTCCGGTGGAGACCTCGGCTCCCGACACCCCCGACCCCCGTCCGGCGTCCGAACCGGAGCCGCCGGCGGTCACCGCCCGCTCCGGCTTGCCGATCCGGCGTCCGGGTATGGACCACGACGACCCGTTCGGCCGCACCGCGGAGCGTCGCGACGAGCCGGCGCCGAATACGACCACCTCCGCCCGGCTGCAACCGGTGGGCGGCGAAACCCCCACTCCGATCTACCAGCGCATGGTCTCGGAATGGCTGGTCGAGCCGGCCACCACGGCGGACCAGCCGCGGCAGGACTGGACCACTCCCGCCGATATCGGCTGGCTGGCCGCAGAGGACGCTGCCAAGCCGAGCTCGGATTCCAAGACCGCGAACGGGCTCCCCATCCGCCGGCCGGGCGCGCAACTCGTACCCGGGGGGCTGACCCCCGTCGAAGACGAGGTTCCACGGGACCCGGCGGAGATCCGGAGCAATCTGACCAGACACCTGAGCGGGGTCCGCAGTGGGCGGGCCGACGCGCAGAACAATGACGGAGGGCTTGTATGACCGATCCGAAGAGCAGCACGGACGAGAACTTGAACTGGCTCGTCGCCAGATTCACCCGGGATGTGCCGGGTGTCTCCCATGCCGTCCTGGTCTCCGCGGACGGCCTGTTGCAGGCTGTCAGCCCCCATCTGCCCGCCGATCGTGCCGAACAGCTCGCCGCGGTGACCGCGGGCCTGGCCAGTCTCTCGACCGGCGCGGCACAGTTGTTCGACGGCGGCAAGGTGATGCAGTCGATCGTGGAGATGCAGCGCGGCTACCTACTGGTGATGAGCGTCGGCAACGGCTCGCATATCGCGGTACTCGCCAACAAACAGCACGATATCGGCCGAATCGGTTACGAGATGGCCCTGCTGGTCGATCGCGTGGGTTCGGTCGTCAGCGCGACCGCCCGATCCACCGTCTGAGCACGATGTCCCAATTCGGCCAAGGCTTACCCGATCCGCACACCGGCGGACCCGGATTCGGCTCCCCGGACCACAACTACGGTCCGGGTGCACAGAACTTCGGACCCGGTTCCTCGCAGTACAACACCGGTGCCTATCGATTCAACGCCCCGGCGCAGCCGAACAGCCCGCGCCGGCCCGGACGTGTCCGTCCGTACGCACTCACCGCCGGCCGAACCCAGCCCGCAGTCGATCTACCGATGGAGGCGGTTATCGAAACCATCTCCTATCATGCACAATTCGATTGGCCGTCCGGTGACATCCGAGCCGAGATCCTCCGGCTCGGAACCCACCAGCTGTCGGTTGCCGAAATCGCCGCGCATCTCGATCGCCCGCTCGGTATGGTCCGCGTCGTCATCGGTGATCTCGTCGTGGACGGCAACCTGCGAGTGCATTCGACTTTGACCGAGCAGGCGAGTTACGACGAACGCCGGTCGCTGATGGAGAGGACATTGCGTGGACTCCGAGCCCTTTAGCAAGAGCCAGGGTGGTGGTGCGGCGGAGGCCGAGACTCGGGTCGTCGCGTCGACCAAGATCGTCGTCGCCGGTGGATTCGGTGCGGGCAAAACAACTTTCGTGGGCGCGGTCTCGGAGATCGTGCCGCTGCGGACCGAGGCTATGGTCACCAGCTTCTCCGACGGCGTCGACGACCTAAACGACACCCCGGACAAGCGGACCACCACGGTCGCAATGGATTTCGGCCGGATCATCCTGCCGGGAAACCTGACGCTATACCTGTTCGGCACACCCGGACAGCAACGGTTCTGGTTCATGTGGGACGACCTCGTCCGCGGCGCCATCGGCGCGGTGGTGCTGGTGGACGCGCGCCGGTTGGAGGACAGTTTCGCCGCCGTCGACTTCTTCGAGGCCCGTAATCTGCCCTTCCTGATCGCGGTCAACCGGTTCCCGAACTCGCCGCGGTTCGCGATGGCCGAACTACGCGAGGCGCTGTCGGTGCGCGAGGGCGTACCGATCGTGGATATCGATGCCCGCGACGCGAAGGAGGTGCGGCAGGCGCTGGCCGCCGTCACCGAGTACGCGATCAACCGTTTGAAGGCTCAGGAATACGAGGGAGTCGCCCGGCATGGTTGAGGTGCTGGCCGCGGGCACGGTCGAGACCGCCGATCTGTTCACCATGGGCTACTGGCTGACCCTGCTCACTTTCGGGGTGTCGGCGGTCGGGATGTTCGTGGGCCTGGCCTGCGCGGTGAACGGCCGCCGCTCGGTCCGGTTCCGCCCGGTATGGGTGGCCGCCGCCGCGGTCTCCATCGGCGGTATCGGGGTCTGGCTGGCCAGCACCGTCTCACTGCTGGGAATCTCCATTCCGGGCCGCGTTCTGCGTTACGACATCTCGGATCTGACCCTGTCCCTGGTGTTCGCCGTCGCCGCGGTCTTCCTCGGCCTGCTGCTGGCCGGTCGTGAGTTCGAGCTCAAACGCATGGTGAACGCCGCGGCCGGACTCGGTCTCGGATTCGGGATCATGCTGTGGCTACAGATCACCTCGATCGATATCCAGGGTTCGGTCTCGGTGAACATCGGCTTCTTCGTCGTCGCGATCGTCGTGGTGGTGACCGCTTCCTCGCTGTGTGTGTTCCTCTTCCAGCGGTTCCGCTTCCCGGCGGCCCGGGTCGGGTCGATCGCGATATTCGGCGCGGGCGTGGCGGCCGTCTACTTCACCGGTGTCGCCTCGCTGGAATTCCGGTTCGACCCCGATGCCGAGCCCGCGCAGGGCATGGAGCTGTTCGGTTACGCCTTCCCGATGTTCGTTCTCGGTCTCCTGGCCCTGGCCGTTCCGATCACCGCGGTGCTGGTCGCCCCGGAGCGCCCCGACGACACTCCCCGCGGCCCGAAGCCCGGCGCGGGCGAGACCGGCGGCCCGGCGGGTGGTGCCGGCGGTGCGGCCCCCACGGACGAGCAGAGTCGGCCCGCCGCGCGCCCCAATGCCGCGGCGGCGCTCGCGCAGCGTGCTCAGCCGCTGCCGGAACCGGCGCGCTGATGCGGATGGAACCCGATACCGTGCTGTCCGATCAGGAGAAGCTGCTGCGGGAGCTGTGGGCGCAGGTGCGCGGCCTGCGCTCCGAGGTCTCCGAACTGCGGGTCGAGATCAGTGAAATGGAAGCCACGGTCGCCGATCTCGCGGCCCGGGCAGAGCGCCAGGAGCGAGTGGAGTTGCCGTGGCCGGTATCGCTGCTGCTGCTCCCGGCAGCCCTCGCTCTGGCGCTTCTGCGACAGGTGGGCGATATCGCGCAGGCGCTTGCGGCGGAAAGTGACTCACGACAGCGGGCGGAGCTGCCCGCGGAGACCGGGGCGAAAGCCCTCGAAAGTGGCGATGAGCGGGTCTCCCATTTCTGGGAGACCCGCCCTCACGCACGAGGATAACCGGTAGGGACCGCTGAAGCAGCAGTCCGCCGAGTTTTTCCGCAACTCACCGCATATCCGTCCGAAATAGCGGTGCGCCACCCACCTTCGGTCCGCAACCGGCCGGCAGGCGATCAGGCGAGGTGGGAGCCATGATTATGCTTGCGGGAGGTTTGCCACCGGCGCAAAATCGACCTTGGCTTCCGCTCGGAAGAGCCTGTCGCCACGATCTTTTCGCATCTAGGGGGCCTGACAACTCACCGGCGTTTCAGGTCCAGCAGGCCGCGGCGGACCGCCTCGACCAGACGCCGCGGCACCCGATGCACCACACCATCCACCGTGACCGGAACCAGATCCGGCGGGGTGGCCTTCCAATTCGACCGGCGGCTCCGGGTATTGGACCGCGACATCCTCCGCTTCGGTACCGCCATCTCAGTGCTCCTTCCGGGTCCGCCCGGCACGCCGGCCGTATCGGCGTTCGAATTTCTCCACCCGGCCCTGGGTGTCGAGCACGCGGTGCGCGCCGGTCCAGAAGGGGTGTGAATCCGCGGTGACGTCCACCGTCAGCAGCGGATAGGTATTACCGTCGGTCCAGGTGACGGTCCGGTCGCCGGTGGCCGTGGAACGGGTCAGGAACCGGGCCCCGGTACTCGCGTCCTCGAAGACGACGGGATGGTAATCGGGATGGATATCGGCTTTCATCACTTCTCCTTCCGGGCGCGCTCGCCCGTGTCGCCGCCCCGGCCCTCGCCGGTAGCGGCCGGATACGGTTCGTCCGGATCGCAGGGGTCGGTATGCCATTCGCCGAACGGATCCGGCCAGCGGGCCACCTGATGTGGTGCCCGTTCGACCAGCCGCAGTTCGGCATCGTCGACCAGCGCCCGGTCCAGTACCTGCCGGATCTCGTCCGGATCGGCCGCGTGGACCAGGACGACCAGCGAATTGTCACGGTCGCCGAACCTGTCGTCCCAGCGCAGCCGGGCCATGGCCAGCCGCTCCGGCTCGACCTCGGCGCGTTCGGCTTCGGTCATCGCCGCCAGCCAGCGGCCGGCCCCGCCGATCCGCAGCCCCCCGCCGGCCGATTCCAGCCACACCACCTCGTCCGGCTGGGTCGCCAGCCAAACCCGGCCGCGCGCGGTGACCACACCCTCGAACAGCACGTCCAGCGCCCCGTGCAGCCGCTCGGGGTGGAAGGGGCGCCCGGCGGCGAACTCCACCAGCTCCACCCCGCATTCCGCGCCCAGCGGGGGCTGCCCGCGCAACAGCGGGGTATGCGCGTCGAAAACCCGTCCGCGCCGGGACCGCGCCGGAATCCGGGCCAGCAGTTCCTCGACCGCTCCGGTGGTCACCGCGGCGTCCGGGCCCGCCCACAGCGCCGGGGCGAGCGGCACCAATCGGGACAGCACCGCCCCGAGCCGGGCCCGTTCCAGCGGGTCCACGGCGTCGCCGCCGGTGATCACCAGGGCGTCCGCGAAATCGACCTGCCCGACTGCCAGTTGAGCGAGGGTGCGCTCGTCGTCGGCCCATGCCCAGCCGAGTTCGTCCAGTGCTTCGTCCCCGGTCGCCGCAGCGAGCCAGGTGCGCGCGTCGAGACCGGTGAGCACGGCGGCTATCCGGACATCCCGCGCGGCGGGACCGTCCACCCGGCCGACGACACCGGCCACCACCACCTCGCCGATCCCCTGGCACACCGACTCCGCTTCGATGGCCGGATCCAGGGCGAGCACGATGCGCTGCACCGAATCCCGGGCCGCGAGAGTACAGAGCAGCGGCAGCAGATCCGCCTTCAGGGTGCAGGAGACGCAGCCATGCGCGAGTTCGTGCGCCGAGACGGTGGCGGTGCCGCCCTGGGATACGGTGCGGCGCACGATTCCCTCCCCGAGTTCGGCGAGATCGTGGCGCACCACCACGGTGCCCGCGGCGGCGCCGAGTGCGTCCGCGACGAGGTCGACGGAACCGGCCGGATCACCGTGCAGGCCGGCGACGACCACGACCGGTGTGCGGCGGTCTCCGGGATCGATGACGTCTGGGAGTTGTGCGGAATGGGACACCACTACCCTTTCGGTAATGATTTTCAATTACGACCGGGCACACGCTACAGTCTGGACCCATCGTTGTCGAAAACGATTGTCATCATCGTTCACGTCGGAGGGAGTCCCATGTCGGCGCACTGTCAGGTCACCGGTCGCAAACCCGGATTCGGCAAGGCCGTCTCGCATTCGCACAAACGCACCAGCCGGCGCTGGGATCCCAATATCCAGCGCAAGACCTACTACCTGCCCAGCGAGGGCCGCCGGATCACCCTCGATGTGTCGGCCAAGGGCATCAAGACCATCGACCGCGACGGGATCGAAGCGGTGGTGGCCCGTCTCCGCGCCCGCGGAACGCGGATCTGAGCGCACCGATGGCATCGAAATCGACCGATATTCGTCCGGTGATCAAACTCCGCTCCACCGCGGGCACCGGATACACCTACGTCACCCGTAAGAACCGCCGGAACGACCCCGACCGCATGGTCCTGCGGAAATACGACCCCGTGGTCCGCCGGCACGTCGACTTCCGGGAGGAGCGCTGATGGCCAAGAAGTCCAAGATCGCCCGTGACCGGCAGCGCCGCGCCGTCGTGGCCCGCTACGCCGAACGGCGGGCCGAGCTCAAAGAACTGATCCGTAAACCCTCCACACCCGAAGACGAGCGCCTGACCGCCCTGGCAGCCCTGCGCCGACTGCCCCGCGACGCCAGTCCGGTACGATTGCGCAATCGGGACACCGCCGACGGGCGACCGCGCGGTTATCTCCGGAAGTTCGGCCTTTCGCGTGTGCGTGTGCGCGAGATGGCGCATCGGGGAGAGTTGCCCGGTGTGCACAAATCGAGCTGGTAACCCACCGATCGTGAGTTAGGAACCGGTCATATGGCAGTCAAACGAGGCCCGTCGAAGAAGGTCCGCGCCGAACAGGCTCGCCGGCCCAAGAAGAACCCGCTGATCGCCGCAGGTATCGAGACGGTCGACTACAAGGATGTGAATCTGCTGCGCACCTTCATCTCCGATCGGGGCAAGATCCGCAGCCGCCGGGTCACCGGGCTGACCCCGCAGCAGCAACGCCAGGTCGCCGTCGCGGTGAAGAACGCGCGCGAAATGGCCCTGCTCCCCTTCACCAGCCGCTGACGCGACCCGAATCCCTCCCGGACGCCCGGCCCCGCACCACGCGGCGCCGGGCGTTCGGCTGTCGCCTCCACGGCCGGGCAGCGCGGATGCCGGTGCCCACTACAGTGGTGGGCATGATCACACTGCGGGGATGTACGGCAATCCTGGCTCTCGGCGTCGTCCTCGCGGTCTCGGCCTGCGGTGGCGACGGCGCCGCCTATCCGGAGCCCGGCCCCTCCCCGACCTCCGTACCCGCCCCGGCGAGTACGCCCGCCACGCCCACCGAGGATCCCGCGGCCGACCCCGGGCGCCTCTTCACCGCGGACCCCTCGATTGTCGGCGCCCATCCCGTCCCCTTCACCTCGTGGACGAAGATGGCCGAGGACCGGATCGCGATCCATTTCGAGACCGGCGTGCCCGAATGCTACGGCGTGGACGTCACCACCACCGCGGACGACCGCGCGGTCACCATCGAACTCCGCAGCGGCAGCCGCGCCGACGCCGTCGACAAGATGTGCGTGATGATGGCCGTTTTCGGCACGCTGGAGATCCAGCTGGACGCCCCGCTGGGCGACCGGCAAGTGCTCAGCGCTGTTTGACGGGGCCACGAATCCGTCGTCCCGAAGAGGCCTGCAGCGCAACATATTCCGTGCCCCCAAAAACATGGGCAGAGGAACTCGCGGCTCAACTGCAGCCGGAATGTGCCATAGCGTGCTTCTCGCACGGCCACCGGTCGTGCCCAGAACCACAGGAGAGGAACACGGATATGCAGAAAACTCTCATCGGTGGTATCGCCGCGCTGGCGATCGCAGCCGGCTCGGTCGCCGGTGCCGGCACCGCGGCCGCGGCCGGACTACCGCTCGAAGCCGCCGCACCCGCCGCACCGCGCATGGTGCAGGGTGACTCCAGTGGGTCCGGCGTTGGTCACCAACCCAGCGGCTCGTCGCTGGGCGGCCCGATCTCCACTGGTTCGGCACAGGTGCTCGGCACCCTCATCACCGGCCTCGCAGCCCTCCTCGGCGGCAACCTCACCCCTCCCTTGTGATCTCCTTGGGGGATACGCCCCCTAACGGTCTCCGGCTCGGGCCGGGTACAACCACATGGTTGTACCCCCGCCGACCGCTCACGACAACGATCGACCGAAAAGGAATAGTGGATATACGGAGTGCATTGATCTCGGGCGCGATTGCCATCGCGGCTGCCGCGATCGTCAATGTATCGGCCGGCACCGGAACGGCCATCGCCGGGACCGGCCCTGCCACTCGAACCCGCCGCCCCTGTTGGGGTATCCGTCCCGGATATGGCACACAAGGAAGTCGCCGGAGTGCCCACCGGTTCGGCGCTCACCGAGCTCGCAACCCTGTCGGCTTGCGTCCCGGGTACCACGAATTGCTGAATACGCTCCGCTGACCGGTTTCGGGCGGACGCTCGATCGACAAGCCATCGACCCGGCGTGGCAGCCTGTGGCCCTTCGATCGCTATGGATCGGAGGGCCACAGGCGTTGCCGCGTCGGCCCAGCTCAGTGGGCGAAGTGACGGGACCCGGTGAAGTACATGGTCACCCCGGCCGCCCGCGCCGCGTCGATGGTGTCCTGGTCGCGCACCGAACCGCCCGGCTGGACGATCGCCCGGATACCGGCTTCCAGCAATAGTTGCGGCCCGTCGGGGAACGGGAAGAACGCGTCCGAGGCCGCCACCGAACCCGCGGCGCGATCACCGGCCCGCTGGACGGCGAGCCGTACCGAATCGACCCGGTTGACCTGCCCCATACCGACACCTACCGACGCACCGTCGTGGGCCAGCAGGATGGCGTTGGATTTCACGGCTCGACAGGCGCGCCAGGCGAATTCGAGATCGGCGAGCGTCGCCGCGTCCGCGGCCTCGCCGGCCGCGAGGGTCCAGTTCGCCGGATCGTCGCCGTCGGCGTCGATCACATCGCGCTCCTGGAGCAGCAACCCGCCACTCACCGGCCGGTGTTCGGCACCCGTGGGTGCCGGCGCTTCGGCGATCAGGATGCGGATGTTCTTCTTGCGCTGTAACACCTCGATGGCACCGTCGGCGTAGGAGGGCGCCACGATCACCTCGGTGAAGATCTCGGCCACCTGCTGGGCCATCGCCACCGAAACCTCACGGTTGGTCGCGATGACGCCGCCGTAGGCGCTCACCGGATCGCAGGCGTGCGCTTTGCGATGCGCCTCGGCGATATCCGCGCCGGTCGCGATACCGCAGGGGTTGGCGTGTTTGATGATCGCCACCGCGGGCGCCTCGTGGTCGTAGGCGGCACGGCGGGCGGCATCGGCGTCGGTGTAGTTGTTGTACGACATCTCCTTGCCGTGCAACTGCCGCGCCCGTGCCAGGCCGAGCCCGCCGTCACCGTCGGTGTACAGCGCGGCCCGCTGATGCGGGTTCTCGCCGTAGCGCAGCACGGCCGCACGGTCCCATACGGCGCCGATCCAGGACGGGAACCCGTCTTCCCCGGCCGGGCTATCGACCAGCGTCGACGCCATCCAGTTCGCCACGGCGACGTCATAGCTCGCGGTGTGCTGGAAAGCCTTGGCGGCCAGCGCGATCCGCTCCGACAGCGTGAACCCGCCGTCGGCGACGGCCTTGCGGACCTCCTCATAGTCGCCGGTGTTCACCACCACGGCGACCGACGGATGGTTCTTGGCCGCGGCGCGCACCATCGACGGTCCGCCGATATCGATCTGTTCGACACATTCGTCCGGGCCGGCTCCGCTCGCGACGGTCTCGCTGAACGGGTAGAGGTTCACCACCACCAGCTGGAAGGCCTCGATACCCAGTCCGGAGAGCTGTTCGAGGTGTTCGGCCTTGCGGGTATCGGCCAGAATGCCCGCGTGTACCCGCGGATGCAGGGTCTTGACCCGGCCGTCCAGGGTTTCCGGGAACCCGGTCAGCTCCTCGACCGCGGTCACCGGGACGCCGGCGCCCGCGATCCGTGCCGCGGTCGACCCGGTGGACACCAGCTCCACCCCGGCCGCGTGCAGCGCGGTCGCCAGCTCCACGAGCCCGGTCTTGTCGTAGACGCTCACCAGCGCCCGGCGGATCGGCGTGCGTTCACTCACCGGAGAACTCGCTCATCAGGGATAACTGCCTTTCGTCCATCGGAGACAATTCCGCGGGTCGCGACGGCGGCGACAACCTCCACCAGCAACCGTCGCTCCACAACTTTGATGCGCTCGTGCAATTCGGCCTCGTCGTCGGCCGGATCGACCCGGACGGGCTCCTGGGCCAGGATCGGGCCGGTGTCCACGCCGGCATCCACCAAGTGCACGGTGGTCCCGGTGATCCGGACCCCGTAGGCCAGTGCGTCCCGCACCCCGTGCGCACCGGGGAAAGCGGGCAGCAGGGCCGGATGGGTGTTGATGATCCGGCCGCCGAAACGATCCAGGAACACCGGGCCCAGCAGCTTCATGAAACCCGCGCAGACCACCAGGTCGGGCGAGTATCCGGCCACCGCCTCGGTGAGCGCCACATCCCAGGCCCCGCGATCGGCGTGATCGCCGACCGCTACCCGGAAGGTGGGCACGCCAGCCGCCGCCGCGTGTTCGACGGCGGCGCACTCCCGGTCGACGCCCACCGCGTGGATCCGTGCCGGATAACCGGGATCGGCCGCGGCGTCGAGCAACGCGCGCAACAGTGACCCGGTCCCCGAGGCGAGTACGACCAGGCCGGCCGGGGTGGAATCGGTGGGTTCCGGGGCGGTCAGGGCTCTACTCCTGGAGTTCGAAGGAACGGCGGGCGGGGTCCACCCGCCGGCGGGAACGAACCCGCGGCACGGATAGAGCCTAGTAGACGCGGTCCGGCCCGCCTGCGGCGGCAGTGAGCCGCGGCCCGGACCGGACGTGGTCAGCTCCGGCGACCGTCTCCGTCGTCCCCGTCGAGCGCATCCGGTTCGACCACTTCCGCATCCACGATCTCGGGTGCCGCCTCCGCGGCGGCGACGGCCTCAGCGGTGGATCCGCGCGGCTGGTCCTCGACCACCTCGGCCTCGACCTCCAGCGGCTGCTCGGGCCCCGGCGACTCGGCGGGCGGCCGATCGAGCAGACCCGCATAGCGGGCTCTCGGATCGGTGGCGGAATCGGCCGGCAGCTCCGGGAGCCGCCGCTCGGGCAGCGCGCGGTCCGCCGGGCCTCGGGCGCTCTCCTGCTCGTCGGGGTAATAGTCCTCGTCGTAGTCGATATCGTCCGGGTCGAACAGCGCGTCGGGATGGCGCATCAGCGGTGTGGGGAAGGAGACGACGAAGGTGCGCGCGAACAGCAGACCGGCGTAGCCGGGAATCGCCAGCCAGGCGAACACCGCCAGAGCGAACACCGGAAGCTCGAGGCCGAGGCGCCCGAAATTCCCCAGCTCTCCCCCGGACAGCGCGGCCAGCGCGGTGAGCGCCGCGCTCCCGAGCCCGGCCGCGGCGAGCAGCGCCCAGGGCGCGCCGGGACGGTCGTAGCTCACCCGGGCCGATTCCACACCCCCGTACACACCCACGGCCGCCGGTACGAGCAGCAGCACGGCCCACCACAGCACGGCCGGGCCCGCCGGTACGGCGGCGAGCACCGGTACCGCGGGAATCGGTCCACCGACCACGGTGAACACTCCGACCGACGCAGCACCGAACTCGACTCCCGGGCCCACCAGCACCCCGACCGCGGCCACCGCGGCGTTCGGCAGATACAGCAGCGAGAGCAGGGTGAGCCCGAGCACGTCCACGATCCCCTCCGCGGCCCCGTAGGTCTCACCGACCCGCGACCAGTGCGGCAGCAGGCCCAGCACCAGCAGTACCGCCGCGGCGGCCAGCAGGCGCGATACGGCGCGGGCCGCCACGTACGCAGCGGCGATCACGTCATAGGGCAGACCCTCGAAAAGGCGTTCCCGGCAACGGAACGCGATACCGCACAGTACGGCGGTCAGATGCAGGAGCAGCACCCAGCCGAACGCGGTCAGCGGGTTGGGACGTTGTAGGGCAATGGATCCCGACGCGTCCTCGGTGACCGCCAGGCATACCGCGGTGATCAGCAGCGGACCACCCATGGCGGCACCGCACAACCAGCCGAGTTCGGCCCGGGTGGGTTCGGTATCGGTTGCGGCGACGGCTTCCCGGGCCGCGGCCCACAGCAGCAGCGCGGTCGGTAGCACCGGTAGCAGGCCCACCGTCGTACTGCCGATGAGCAGCGGTACCTGGTGCACGGCGAGCCA
This sequence comes from Nocardia grenadensis, assembly GCF_050942415.1. Taxonomy (NCBI): domain Bacteria; kingdom Bacillati; phylum Actinomycetota; class Actinomycetes; order Mycobacteriales; family Nocardiaceae; genus Nocardia; species Nocardia grenadensis. The sequence goes on from NZ_CP192054.1 coordinate 5,620,532, forward strand.
GCCGGCTGCCACCGCGCCGCTGAGACCGGTGAGATCGCTGCCCGCGGTGAAGAGGGTCACCAGCATGGTGACCACGACGACCGCCAGGGCGAAGGCTGCGGGCCGGAAAGCTACGAAAAGAAGCACCCGCGCGTGATCGGGCGGTAGCGAGAGAAAACCCGGCTCGTCGCCGGAACGCGTCGAACTCCTGCGTGCCCCCCGGAGCGGGTGGTTCGACGAGGTACGCGGGGAACTCATGGATTTCAGAGTGGCAGCCGCCCCGGCGCGGACGCTTCAGGCGCGCCGCGCCGGGTGCTGCCGGTACTCACTTCTGGTCGTCGGACTGCCGGAACGCGCGGGTGGCGTCGGCGGCCGGATCGGCGGGCTGTTCACCACCGAACGGCTGAGCCTGCTGGCCCGGCTGCTGCGGCTGCTGCGGCTGCTGCCCGTAGGTCGGCTGCTGCTGACCGTAGGGCGAAGGCTGCTGCTGGCCACCGGCGTACGGCGACTGCTGCGGCTGCTGGCCATACCCCTGCTGCTGTTGTTGCTGCTGAGGGTAGCCCGGCTGCTGCCCGTAGGCCGCCTGCTGCTGACCGTAGCCCGGCTGCGGCTGCTGACCGCTGCTGTACTGCTGGCCGTAGCCCGGCTGCTGGCCGTAACCCTGCTGCTGGGCCTGGTACTGCTGCTGGCCGTAACCCTGCTGACCGCCGGGGAATCCGGTCTGCGCCGCCGGACGGGCGGCCGGCGGGGTGAGGATTCCGGCGTCGAACAGCACGACCGCCACCGCGAGACCGGTCTGCACCAGCGCCAGCACCAGGATCAGGTAGAGCCCGATCTCGGCCTTCGCGCCATCGGGCAGGCTGAACAGCTGGAACAGGATGGTGACGAAGGTGCCGCCGGCCACCGCGGCCGCCGCGCCGACCCAGTCCTGCTTGGGCAGCAGCGACAGGCCCGCGAGTATCGCGGCGATCAGCAGCAGTCCACCGATCGTGGCTTCCTGGTATTCGAACAGGTTCAGGCTGGTATCGGCCGAGGACGGCAGATCCATATCGGTATCGGCGCCCACATAGGACAGGAAGCCGAGTAGGAAGGCGAGCACGCCCACCGCGGCCACCCCGATGGTGAGGAAGAACGGCAGTCCTTTCCCGCCGGCCCCAGCGGCACTCCCACCACCGGCCGCCTGCTGGCCTGGATTGGGCGGAACAGAGGGCGGAACGGGTGCGTTGTACCCGGAGCCCCCGGTCGGGTATGACATGTCGTCATCTCCTAGGTCGAGTAATACGTACTTGACGGCTGAATTCTCTTTGACGCTACTGCACGCGCGCGCACAGGTCATCACCGAAGGATTCGGCCATGGACGGCTCGACCACGCCACCGATACCGTCCACGCACCGTATTCCCGCTTGGTACGCGGCAAACCACGGAGGCCGTCCGCGCGATGCGGACGGCCTCCCGGAGTTCGGTGCTGCTACCGGATCAGGCGGAAACGGCCGCCTTCTCCAGGATCTCGCGCGCCAGCGCGGCGGTCTCGGACGGCGTCTTGCCGACCTTCACCCCGGCGGCCTCCAGCGCGTCCTTCTTGGCCTGCGCGGTACCCGAGGAGCCGGAGACGATGGCGCCCGCGTGGCCCATGGTCTTGCCCTCGGGGGCGGTGAAACCGGCCACATAGCCGACGACCGGCTTGGTGACATTGGCCTGGATGTAGGCCGCGGCCCGCTCCTCGGCGTCGCCGCCGATCTCACCGATCATCACGATCAGCTTCGTCTCCGGGTCCTTCTCGAACGCCTCGATGGCGTCGATGTGGGTGGTGCCGATGACCGGGTCGCCGCCGATACCGATGGAGGTCGAGAAACCGAAGTCGCGCAGCTCGTACATCATCTGGTAGGTCAGGGTGCCGGACTTGGACACCAGGCCGATCGGGCCCTTACCGGTGATGTTGGCCGGGGTGATACCGACCAGCGATTCGCCCGGGGTGATGATGCCGGGGCAGTTGGGGCCGATGATCCGGGTCTTGGCGCCCTTCTCCACGTTGTAGGCCCACGCGTAGGCGGTGTCCTGCACCGGGATGCCCTCGGTGATCACCACGAGCAGCGGGATCTCCGCGTCGATGGCCTCGATGATGGCGTCCTTGGAGAACTTCGGCGGAACGAACGCGATGGAGACGTCCGCGCCGGTCTTCTCCATGGCATCGGCCACGGTGGCGAAAACGGGCAGTTCGACGGCGTTGCCGTCGGCGTCGGTGTGCGAGACGGTGGTGCCCGCCTTACGCGCGTTCACACCGCCGACGACCTGGGTACCGGCCTTGAGCATCAGCGCGGTGTGCTTGGTGCCCTCGCCGCCGGTGATGCCCTGGACGATGACCTTCGAATCCTTGTTGAGGAAAATAGACATAGTTCTGTGTGTCCTTTACTGGGCGTGCCCTGGTAGGTCGACTCAGCGGGCCGCGAGTTCGGCGGCCTTGTCGGCGCCTTCGTCCATGGTCTGTGCCAGCGTCACCAGCGGATGCGCGGCCTCGGCGAGGATCTTGCGACCCTCTTCCACCCGGTTCCCGTCCAGGCGGACCACCAGCGGCTTATTCGCTTCGTCGCCCAGGATCTCGAGGGCCTTGACGATGCCATTGGCGACCGCGTCGCACGCGGTGATACCACCGAAGACGTTCACGAAAACGCTCTTCACCTGGGCATCGTTCAGAATGACGTCGAGCCCGTTGGCCATGACCTCGGCGGACGCGCCGCCACCGATATCGAGGAAGTTGGCCGGCTTGACACCGCTGTGCTTCTCGCCCGCGTAGGCGACGACGTCCAGGGTGGACATAACCAGACCGGCACCGTTGCCGATGATGCCGACCGCACCGTCGAGTTTGACGTAGTTGAGGTCGTTCTCCTTGGCCTTCAGCTCCAGCGGATCGGTCGCGTCCTTGTCCGCGAACTCCGCGTGGTCCGCGTGCCGGAACTCGGCGTTCTCGTCCAGAGTGACTTTGCCGTCGAGCGCCAGGATCTCGTTGTCCGGGGTACGCACCAGCGGGTTGACCTCGACCAGGGTGGCGTCCTCGTTGACGAAGACCTCCCACAGCTTCTGGATGGTCACCGCGGCGGCGTCCAGCACGTCGGCGGGCAGGTGACCCTGTTCGGCGATCGAGCGGGCGAACGCGAGATCGACACCCTTGACCGCGTCGACCGGGATCTTGGCCAGCCGGTCGGGCTTGGTGGCGGCGACCTCTTCGATCTCCATACCGCCCTCGACCGAGCACATGGCCAGGTAGGTGCGGTTGGTGCGGTCGAGCAGGAAGGAGATGTAGTACTCCTCGGCGATGTCCTTCGCCTCGGCGACCAGGATCTTCTTGGTGATGTGCCCCTTGATGTCCAGGCCGAGGATGTTCTGCCCGTGGGTGAACGCATCGTCCGGGGTGGCCGCGTACTTCACGCCACCGGCTTTGCCGCGGCCGCCGACCTTCACCTGGGACTTGATCATCACCGGTTTGCCGATTTCCGCGGCGATGGCGCGGGCGTCCTCGGCAGTGTCGGTCACGCGACCTTCCGACGAAGGCACCCCGTGCTTTACGAAGAGCTCCTTCGCCTGATATTCGAAGAGATCCATGTACTCACCGTCTCGTCTGCGTTGCTATGACAACGTCTTTGTTGGCGGCCCGACGTCGGTAGCGGGTCGTTCGGACTCTAACCACTCACAGGCACGCCCGATCGGGCACGTTCATCCTAAGTGGCGCAGGTCACGAGCCTTCCGGCGGGGAGGGCAAAGCCGCAGGCCAAGGCTACCGGCGAGTAGCTTTCCGGTGGGCCGCAGGCGGTGCGCGGCGACCGCCCGTGCGACGAGGGCGATCGCGGCCGCACCACCACAGGACAGAGCGTCCGACCGTGAGCCACGCCCACAAAGGAAACGTGATCAATATCACAGTAACGTTTGAAGGGGTCCTACCGCTTGCCGCGTCGCAATCGTTTCGTTACCGTCGAAGCCGGTCGATGTCACAGGCCGATCACAAACGTTGCACAGCGTGGATGCTTGCGCACCCGGTTGTACCGCGAGTAGAGATCTCCGTGATGTTGCTCCCTGAGCAGGTTTAGAGAGGACGGCAGCTTGACGCAGCACCCCGCTCCGCAGTCGCAGAGCCGTTCGGCAGCAGCCTTTCCGGCAGTGCATCCCTTCACCGCCGCCCGGAAGCCCGGTGCCAGTCGGATGCGAACCAGCCGATGAACCACCGCGGCACCCTCGACGCCCATCCCGACGGTCGCGCCCGGCGCCGGCACGAGAACGCGCAGCCGGCCGAAGCGACCCAGTCGTTCAACGCATTCGGCGTACCCGGTGACAGCCGGTCCCGCAGGCGCCCGCTCAATACCGCTGCCGCCTCGGCCGCCGCCGATGCCCACCGCACCGCCGCCGACGACTTCTGGACGACCAACCAGGGTTGGGCCGATTCCCGGGCCGACAGCTGGTCCGGTGGCGAGCAGCAGGCACAGGACAACTGGCAGCAGGGCGGGTGGCAGCAGAACGACAAGCCCGTCTGGCACAGCGATCCGAACTGGAACACCCACCAGAGCTGGACCGAGGCACAGTCGTGGTCCGACGCGCCCGCGCAATCCTGGCCCGAACCCGCGCCCTACGCGCCCGGTGGCCGAGCGGCTTCCGATCACTACGCCGCACCCACCACGATCGCCGAGGCGCTGGAGAACGCGCCGGTCGCCGACGAAACGCCCGAAGAAACACGCCGGTCCCGCTCCCGGGGCGCACATCGGGTAGCTGCCCCGCCGTCCGCGCTCAAGGGCCGCGCCGCGGTCGTCGCGGTGGCCGCGGGCGCGGTGGTGGCCGCCGGACAGTGCGCCACCGCCGAACCCACCGATCAGAAACACGCCCAGCAGGCCACCGATTACGAGGCCGCCGGGTCGGTCCACGAGATCGCCGCCCAGTCGATGGCGACCGAGGATCCGGCCGCCGCCGTATCCAGTACCGCGTCGCCACAGATGCTCGGCGGGAACCTTCCGGTCGACACCAGCCGCTTCGGCGAGATGCTGGCCAATGGCGCCCAATTCGCGGAGGATCTGGCCCAGGCCGAAGAAGCCAAATTCCGCCCACTGTTCGCGAAATTCGCCAATGGCGCGTACACATCCGGATTCGGCGCCCGCTGGGGTGTCCAGCATCTCGGAATCGACGTGGCCGCGCCGATCGGCACCCCCATCTACGCGGTGGCCGACGGTGAGGTCATCGATGCCGGGCCGGCCTCGGGTTTCGGTATGTGGGTGCGGCTGCTGCACGCCGATGGCACCATCACCGTCTACGGACACGTAGATACCACCACCGTCGGAGTGGGCGAATACGTGTTCGCCGGCGACCAGATCGCTACCGTGGGCAACCGTGGTTTCTCCACGGGCCCGCACTGCCACTTCGAAGTGTGGCTCAACGGCAGCGACAAGATCGATCCGGTGCCGTGGTTGGCCACCCGGGGGATCAGCCTCACCGGCAACGGCGACTGACCGATCCCGCCGACCGCCGGGTGCCACGATCCTCGGAGCACCCGGCCGCGGTCGTTTTTCACGGTGCGGCGGTGACCGCCAGCCCGATCAGCGCAATCACCTTGGCGATCTCCAGCCCGATGTACCAGTAGTGCGCCGTCGAACGCGGCAACTCCTCCCCCGCGAGCACCCGGTCCGAGCGACGTGACAGCGGCGGACGCACCGCGGCCAGCTGTACCACCAGGATCACCACCGCAATCGCGAGCCACACCCGCACCGCCCCGGCGGGCGCCAGCACGACGGCCGCCACCAGCAGTACCGCCGCCAGCACGGCCTCCACGGTGTTCAGGGCCCGGAACACCAACCGTCCGATCGCCAGCCCGAGTTCGGTGGTGACCCCGGGCGCACGGAATTTCAGCGGCGCCTCCAGGAACGAGATGGCCAGCACCATGCCGAGCCAGAGCATTGGCACGAACCACATCAGGTGCTGCAGGACAGACTCCATGATCGGAACCTCCCGCGCGTCCGAGCCCCGCGGGGGCGCTACAGCTTGGTCAAGGTCTGGCTGAACTTGGGAATGAGCCGGATGGTGCCGCTGGTCCCGAAATCGATCGTCACACTGGCCATATCGCCGACCCCGTCCGCGGCGACCACTCGGCCGAGACCGTACTTGTCGTCGCTGACCCGGTCGCCGACCGCCAGCACCAGGCCGACATTGTTGCGGGATACGCCGGGCCGCGCCGGGCGGGTCTCCCGGATACCGGGCCGCGGCTCCCGCGACTGCGGCCGGCCACCGGTCCAGTCCTCATCGCTCGACTCGGCACCACGGCGACGGCCGTACTGTGCCGGAGCCGACGGCCGTTTGGGTTCCAGCCGCTTCCAATCGATCAGATGGTCCGGGACCTCCTGCAAGAACCGGGACTCCGGGTTGAACACCGGCTGCCCCCACGCCGAGCGGACCACCGCGCGGGTGAGATACAGGCGGCGCCGGGCCCGGGTGATCCCCACATAGGCCAGCCGGCGTTCCTCGGCCAGTTCGGCAGGGTCGCCGAGGGCCCGCAGATGCGGGAACTGGCCGTCCTCCCAGCCGGTCACGAAGACCACCGGGAACTCCAGGCCCTTGGCGGTGTGCAGGGTCATCATGGTGACCATGCCCGAACCCTCCTCGGGGATCTGGTCGGCATCGGCCACCAGTGATACCCGTTCCAGGAAGGCGGCCAGCGAACCGGGTTCGGGTTCGCCCTCACCGGTTTCCGGTACCAGGCCCTCGGCGCGGGCGGCCTCGAGCGCGTTCCGCGCCTCGGAGCTGAACTCTCGGGCGACGCTGACGAGTTCGTTCAGGTTGTCCAACCGGGCACCGTCCTGCGGATCGTCGGAGGCCTCCAGTTCCGCCCGGTAACCGGTGCGATCCAATACCGCCTCGACCACCGCGCCCACATCGGGGAAATCGACCTCGTCCATCTCACCGGCGGCCCGGATCTGCTCGAGCAGCGCGACGAATCCGGCGATGGCATTGCGTGCCCGGGTGTTCAGCAGCGCGACCTCACCGGCGGCGGCATCGCGCAGCGCTTCGGCGAAGCCGATACCGCGCTGTTCGGCGTGCACGGCCACACAGGCCTCGGCCCGATCCCCGATACCGCGCCGCGGGGTGTTGAGAATCCGGCGCAGGCTCACCGCATCCTCCGGGTTCTCCAGGACGCGCAGGTAGGCGACGATATCGCGGACCTCTTTGCGCTCGTAGAACCGGACCCCGCCGACCACCTTGTAGGGCAGGCCCATCCGGATGAAGATCTCCTCCAGGGCCCGGGAGTTGTTGTTGGTGCGGTAGAACACCGCGATATCGGAGTAGGCGGCCTCACCGTCGTCCACCAGCCGGTCGATCTCCCGCGCGACGAAGGCCGCCTCGTCGTGTTCGTTGTCGGCGACGTAACCGGTGATGAGTTCGCCCTCACCGGCATCGGTCCACAGCCGCTTGTCGCGGCGGTTGCTGTTGCGAGCGATCACCGAGTTGGCCGCGGACAGGATGTTCTGCGTGGACCGATAGTTCTGTTCCAGCAGAATGGTCTCGGCGTCGGGGAAATCGCGCTCGAATTCCTCGATATTGCGGATGGTGGCGCCGCGGAAGGCGTAGATGGACTGATCCGCGTCCCCGACCACGCAGAGTTCGCTGGGCGGCACCGTACGCGCGTCCGGTTCCGGGGCCTCGCTGCCGGATGCGGCGGCCGCCGCGCCGGCGTCGGTATCGGCGGCTTCGCCGGCCGGGCCGGACCCCGCGGTGTGATGCCCGACCAGTTCCCGCACCAGCACGTACTGGGCGTGGTTGGTGTCCTGGTATTCGTCCACCAGGACGTGCCGGAAGCGGCGGCGGTAGTACTCGGCGACCTCGGGATGCCGTTGCAGCAGGGCGACCGTCTCGCCGATGAGGTCGTCGAAATCCAGCGCGTTGGCCGTGCGCAACCGCCGCTGGTATTCGGTATAGACCCGGGCGACCACGCGCGGCAGCTCGGCATCCTCGAATTCCGCGTCGCTACTCGCCTGTTCCGGGCCGACGAGTTCGTTCTTCAGGTTCGAGATGGCGGTCGCGAGCAGCCGCGGGGTGTACTTCTTGGCGTCCAGTTCCAGATCCCGGCCGATCATGGTGAGCAGCCGCCGGGAATCATCGGCGTCGTAGATGGAGAAGTTCGAGTTCAGCCCGGCCAGCAGGGCCGACTGGGTGCGCAGGATCCGCACACAACTCGAGTGGAAGGTCGACACCCACATGCTCGCGGCGCGCGGGCCCACCAGGCCGATGACCCGCTCGCGCATCTCGGCGGCGGCCTTGTTGGTGAAGGTGATGGCCAGGATCTGCCCGGGGGTTGCCCCGCGCGCGGCCAGCAGGTAGGCGATGCGGCGGGTCAGCACCGCGGTCTTGCCCGAACCCGCGCCGGCCACGATCAGCAGCGGCGAGCCGGTATGCAGTACAGCAGCGCGCTGCTGCGGGTTGAGGCCCTCCAGCAGCTGCTCGGCCTCCTCGGCCCGGCGCTGCGCGGTATCGGTGCGCTGCTGCGCCTGCTCGGCCTGCACCCGCTGCCGGAGCGCGGCCAGGCCGCCGGGCGCCGCCGCACGCCGGTCGGCACCGGATAGCTCCAGGCCGGGCAGGGCCGCGGCCTCCGGCGCCGGGCCGGGCTCCGGCGAGCCGGCGGCGGAGGTGGTGGCACGGGAATTGTGCGAATCCGAACGAAGTGCTGCCGCGGTGGTGTCCATCGTCTGTTCACGCTACCGCCGCGACCCGACACGATCGAACACTCGGCCGAATTCGTCGCCGACGGGACCACCCGGTGGGTCGGTGTCCCCACCAGTGAGCGTTTTGCATACATCGGTTGCCGTGGCAAACTGGCAATATGGTTTGCCCTTCAGCGAAACATCCGCGCCGGTTGTGTGGACAGCTGGGCCGCAGACCGGGCACCTGAGGCTCGAACGGGACGGGGGAACGGCACTACCAGACCCGCCGGGTCTTTTTCACGCGGTGGAAGAGCTCTGGATCGGTAATACGACGCGCCTCGGCGCCGATCCAGGTTCTGACACGAGGAGATGAGAAATGAGCACACCCGCTACGGCGACCGGGTCGGGTTCGACTACCGACACGGACTCGGAGCTCCCTCGGACCGAAGCCGAGATCGAGAAGCTCCGTAAGGAGATCGACCGGCTCGATGCGGAGATCCTTGCGGCCATCAAGCGCCGATCAGAGGTCTCGCGGATCATCGGCCAGACCCGGATGGCTTCCGGGGGCACCCGCCTGGTGCACAGCCGGGAGATGAAAGTGCTCGAGCGCTTCAGCGAACTCGGTCAGGAAGGTCACACCCTGGCGATGCTGCTGCTGCGTCTCGGACGCGGACGTCTGGGCCGCTAGGCCCCACAGAAACCGACGCGGCGGCCCACAGACCGCCGCAACCTCACGAACCGCCCCGGGTGACCACGCCCCAGGGCGGTTCGTACTGTCTGTCACGTCATGGCGATGTACTTGGTCGACAGGTATTCCTCGATCCCCTCGGTACCGCCTTCCCGGCCGAAACCGGACGCCTTGACGCCGCCGAACGGGGCCGCCGGGTCCGAGATCACCCCGCGGTTCACCCCCACCATTCCGCTCTCCAGCCCCTCGGCCACCCGCAGCGCCCGGTCGAGATCCCGGGTGTAGATGTAGCTCACCAGCCCGAACTCGGTGTTGTTGGCGGCGGCCAGCCCCTCTTCCTCGGTGTCGAAGGCGACGATCGGCGCCACCGGGCCGAAAACCTCCTCGCGGAGGATCCGCGCCCCCGCGGGGATATCGGTGAGCACGGTCGCCGGATAGAACCAGCCCGGACCGCTCGGAGCTTTCCCTCCGACGCGGACCGACGCGCCCGCACCGACCGCGTCGTCGACCAGTTCGGCGACGGTGTTCAATTGATCCTCGCTGACCAGGGGGCCGAGGGTGGTGTCCGGATCGGTACCCGGGCCCAGCCGGACCTGTGCGTTGACCGCCGCCACGAACTTATCGGTGAACTCCTCGACCACCGCGCGCTGCACGTGGAACCGGTTGGCCGCGGTGCACGCCTCACCGCCGTTGCGCAGTTTGGCCAGCAGGGCCCCTTCGACGGCCGCATCGATATCGGCGTCGTCGAACACCACGAACGGCGCGTTCCCGCCGAGTTCCATCGACGTGCGCAGCAGGCCGGACGCGGATTTCTCGACGAGGGTGCGACCGACCTCGGTGGATCCGGTGAAAGTGAGCTTGCGCAACCGGGGATCGTCGAGCAGCGGCTGGGTCACCGCGCCGGATCGGCGGGAGGTGATCACCGACAGCACGCCGTCGGGCAGACCGGCCTCGGAGCACAACTTCGCCAGCAGCAGCATGGTGAGCGGGGTCGCCGAGGCCGGTTTCACGATCATGGTGCAGCCCGCCGCCAGCGCGGGGCCGATCTTGCGGGTACCCATCGCGAGCGGGAAGTTCCACGGCGTGATCGCCAGACAGGGACCGACCGGCTGCTTGTGCACCAGGATGCGGCCGGTGCCCGAGGGTGCGTGCAGATAGCGGCCGTGGATACGCGCGGCCTCCTCGCCGAACCAGCGGAAGAACTCGGCCCCGTAGCGGACCTCGTTACGGCTCTCCGGCAGAGCCTTGCCCATCTCCAGGGTCATCAGCAGGGCGAATTCCTCGGCGCGCGCGGTGATGCGTTCGAAGACCGCCCGCAGGATCTCCCCGCGCTCGCGGGCCGGGGTCGCGGCCCAGTCCGCCTGAACCGCGACCGCGGCGTCCAGGGCCCGCACGGCGTCCTCCGGAGTCCCGTCCGCCACCTCGGCCAGCACCTCGCCGTTCGCCGGGTTGTGCACCGCGAAGGTGCCCCCGCCGGTGGCGTCGACGGGTCCGCCGATCCACAGTTGCTTCGGGACGGATGCGAGTACTTCGGTTTCCGATGCCATACCGGCCAGCCTATGCGCGGAACCAGCAGAAAACAGTGTCTATTGCTCCGCCTCCGGCGGGGCGGGTCGGGGCCCGGTAACCCCGATTCTTCCTGCTCCGCTCAGTCGCTGCGCTCTTTCGCTCCGTCGGTCCAGAACCCGGGGCGGGTCCCGACCATTGAGGTAGACCATCCGGAACAGGCGGAAGGTGCGTGCCGGCCTCGACCGGCCTGGGGAGGCGCACGACTCGATAAGTGCTCACTGGTCACCGGCCTCTGGACTGTCGACTGCACACGCTCAACCGCTTCGCTCCTTCGCTCTGTCGCTCCGGAGCCAGGGGCGGGCCCCGACCACGAACGCAGACCCCATCCAGATCGGACGAAAGACACCTGAGAGCCGCACCCGACCCGCCGGAGTTACCGGTGGGCAACCACCTTCGTTCGCCTTCGTCCGGCGGCCGGGACCCGCCACGGGCCCCGGCCGCGCCTGCGGCCGGGGCCCGTGGGTTGTACGCTCGGCCAGTGTGAGCGTCGACATAACCGCATCGGCGGCATGGCAGAGATTGCGCGATCACCACACTGCGATCGCCGCCCTACAACTGAGGGATCTGTTCGCCGAAGATCCGCCGCGCGGCCGGGATCTCACGCTGACCGCGGGTGAGCTGCGAATCGACTACAGCAAGCATCGCGTCACCCGGGAGACCCTGCAATTGCTGGTGGAACTGGCCCGGGAAGCGGGTGTGGAGACGCAGCGCGACCGGATGCTGCGTGGTGAACACATCAACACGTCCGAGGACCGGGCGGTGGGTCATACCGCCCTGCGGTTGCCGAAGGGCAGTTCCCTCACCATCGACGGCGCGGACGCGGTCGCCGCCGTACACGAGGTACTCGACCGGATGGGTGCCTTCGCCGACTCGGTGCGTTCGGGCGACTGGCGCGGTGCGACCGGTGAGCGCATCCGCACGGTGGTGAACATCGGTATCGGCGGTTCGGATCTCGGCCCCGTGATGGTGCATCAGGCGCTGCGTCACTACGCGGACGCCGGTATCGGTGCGCGGTTCGTCTCCAATGTCGATCCCGCCGATCTGGTGGCCACACTGGCGGATCTGGATCCGGCGACCACCCTGTTCATCGTGGCCTCCAAAACCTTCTCGACCCTGGAGACGCTGACCAACGCCACCGCCGCGCGTCGCTGGCTGGTCGACGCGCTCGGCCCGGACGCTGTGGCGAAACATTTCGTCGCGGTGTCCACGCACGCCGGGCGGGTCGCCGAGTTCGGTATCGACACCGACAATATGTTCGGCTTCTGGGATTGGGTCGGCGGCCGGTATTCGGTGGATTCGGCCATCGGCCTGTCGGTCATGGTGACGATCGGTCCGGCCAGGTTTGCCGAATTCCTCGCCGGTATGCACGATATGGACCGCCATTTCGCCACGGCGCCGCTGGCGGAGAACGCGCCGGCCCTGCTGGCTCTGCTCGGCGTGTGGTACGCGAACTTCTTCGGCGCGCAGTCGCGCGCGGTGCTGCCGTACTCCAACGATCTCGCCCGCTTCCCGGCCTATCTGCAGCAGCTCACGATGGAGTCGAACGGTAAATCGGTGCGAGCGGACGGTACCCCGGTCACCACCACCACCGGCGAGATCTTCTGGGGCGAACCCGGCACCAACGGTCAGCATGCCTTCTACCAGCTCCTGCACCAGGGCACCCGGTTGATTCCCGCCGATTTCATCGGTTTCGCCCAGCCGACCGACGATCTGCCCACCCGCGACGGCACCGGCAGTATGCACGACATCCTGATGAGCAATCTGTTCGCGCAGACCAAGGTGCTGGCCTTCGGGAAGACCGCCGAGGAGATCGCCGCCGAGGGCACACCGCCGGAATTGGTACCGCACAAGGTAATGCCCGGAAACCGGCCCAGCACCACGATCCTCGCGCCCCGGCTCACCCCCGCGGTGCTGGGCCAGCTGATCGCGCTGTATGAGCACCAGGTGTTCGTGGCGGGTGTGATCTGGGGGATCGACAGCTTCGACCAGTGGGGTGTGGAGCTGGGCAAACAGCAGGCCCTCGCATTGGCCCCACTGCTCACCGATCCGGAAGAACCCGCACCGCAGGATGATTCGTCCACCGACGCGCTGATCCGCTGGTACCGCACCAACCGCTGACGCTCACCACGGCCGGATCGGCAGATCCACCCGCGCGGCGGTCGCGGTGACCAGCCGGTGCAGTGCGGCCGCATCGGCCACCTGTTCCGGGTAGAGACTCGCGACGGTCAGAACGTGGTCGTCCCCGAATCGGCACAGGTAGCCGGACAGCCGGGTGCGCGGCCGCCGCGCGTAGTCGAGGCCGGGATGAACGGCCCGGGTGGCGATACCGGTGCACTCGTACGGCCCGAGGGTGGACAGCGCCGACGGGATCGCGCCGATATTCGAGCACAGGATGTCGCGTTCTCCCGCTCCCCGGGACAGCAGATGGGCCACTTTGTCGGGCACCAGGTAGAGGAACTCCTCCGGTAGTCCCCCGGGGCTGGTCATCCGCCGCTCGTAGGCCGACCGGCTCTTCGCGCGGATTTCGGCCGGACCATCCCCCGAGGCCACCGCGATCTCGGTCACCGCCAGATCATTGTCGATCCCGGGTTCCTCCCGGGTGTCCACGGGCAGGCTCGCCGCGATCTCGGCACCGGGAAAACCAGCGGCCCACAGCGTGTTCGCGACGAGCCAGATGAACAGGCTGTTGGCTGTACCTCCATATTTCGCGGCGACCGCCGCCCAGGCCGCCGCCGGGCAGCGGAAGATCAGCGCGGGTTCGTTCAGCGGGGCGTGGATGGAGATTTCGGCAGGTCCGGACGGACCGACGGGTTCGAGTTCCGCTGCGCGCGCGGCGTACCCGGCAGGTCGCTCGGCTCGAGCCGAGCGGTCGAGCCCCGGCCCGGCGATGAGGCGGGCCGGAGCGTGCGCGGTACGTGGAATACCTCCGGCCCCGGGCGCTACCCGTGGACGTCCGGCGGCCGATCTGCCGGTTCCGGGCCCTCGGATTCCACGCGGTATCCGGGCCGCGGCGGCCCGCACACCACCAAGCCCCACCGTCGCCCAGATACGCGCCGCATCGAGCCAGTCCGAATCCGAACCGCCCCCGACCTCGCCGCCCGGCGCCGTCCCCGGCCGGGCTCGCGGGATATCCACCGCGCGAACCGGATTCACCGCCTCGAGTGCTTGTTCCACCGCGAGGATCAGCCCCCGGGCATCGGCGAGCACATGGGAGCAGGTGAGGGCCACGATCGTGCCCCCGTCGGTAAGTGGCGCCGCCGACAGCCGCCAGCCCGGACCGTGTTCGGGATCCAGGTCGGCACCACACGCGTCGGCCCAGTACGGGATCTCGGCGGGCATGAGTGCCGTATGGTGCCGGTCGAGCCGATGAGCGCGATCGTTGCGCTGCCACCGCGCCCGAGCGCCCGGGACCCGGGGCCGGATCACCCGGCGGGCGAGCGGCCCGCTGCGTAATGCCCCGTGCAGTTGTGCGAGAACTTCGGGTTCCACCGCCCCCGCGGTGCGCCACAGGCCCTGGAGCGCGATCGGGGTGCCGAGCCCCTGATGGGTGCGCAGGAAGATTTCGTCGACAACGCTCAAGCGCCGCATCCGCACAGGTTAACCGTTGTTTCCGGGACGCCGCGCACGGCACCGCATCCGCCGCCGGTATCCAGCCGAGGCCGGCACGTGACCGGCCCGATCACCACCCCTCGTTCGTCGAGGCGGAGCCTGGTGACGCGGACGGCCGTGGGTCGCGGAGAGGGCGTCGGCGATGTGGAATATCTCGGCGGCGCCCATCCGTGTGGCTGTTCTCGGCCACGAACCCGGAAGGACGGGTGCCATCGATACCGACCGGTCCCGATCCCCCGAAGGTCCGCCATGTGACATAGGACGCATAATCGATGGATGCTCACGCACGACGTTGTCAACCAGGTTCCGCCGATCACTCCGTTCGAGGTCTCGCGGGACCCGGCGTTGCTGGCCGGTCTGCACCGGGAGGGCGCCGGGTGGGCAGAGGCGGAAGTGCGTGAACTCGGCACGCTCGCCGGTACCGAGCAGGTTCAGGAGTGGGGCCGGCTCGCCAACGAGTATCCACCCGTCCTGCACACCCACGACCGCTACGGCAACCGCGTCGACGAGGTGGAATTCCATCCGTACTGGCATGAGCTGATGGCGGTGGCGGTCGAACACGGGCTGCACGCCGCCCCGTGGGCCGACAACCGGGCCGGCGCCCATGTGGCGCGGGCCGCCAAGTTCTACGTCTGGGGCGCCGCCGATGCCGGGCACATGTGTCCCGTCTCCATGACCTACGCCGCGATTCCGGCACTGCGGCACAATCCGGAACTGGCGGCGCGATATGAACCGCTGCTCACCGCTCGCGCCTACGACTTCGGGCTGCGCGAACCATCCACCAAGGCGGGGCTCATCGCCGGTATGTCGATGACGGAGAAACAGGGTGGGTCCGATGTCCGGGCCAACACCACCACCGCGACCCCGCAACCCGACGGCACGTATCGGCTCGTCGGACATAAATGGTTCACCTCGGCACCGATGTCGGATATGTTCCTCACCCTGGCCCAGGCGCCGGGCGGGCTGTCGTGTTTCCTACTGCCGCGAGTGCTGCCCGACGGCTCCCGCAACCCGATCCGGCTCCAGCGGCTCAAGGACAAACTGGGCAACAAATCGAACGCGTCCGCGGAGATCGAATACGAGAACGCGATCGGCTGGCCGGTCGGCGCGGAGGGCGCCGGGGTGAAGACCATTATCGAAATGGTCAACATGACCCGTCTCGACTGCGTGATCGGGTCCGCGGTCGGGATGCGCACGGCCGCCGTACGGGCGGTGCACCACGCCCGCCACCGGAAGGCGTTCGGTGCCGCGCTGGTCGATCAGCCCGCGATGCGCAATGTGCTCGCCGATCTGGTGCTCGAATCCGAGGCCGCCACCACGGTCATGCTGCGGTTGGCCGGGGCCACCGATCGCGCCGCGGCGGACTCCGGCGAAGCCGCGCTGCGCCGGATCGCGCTCGCGGTGACCAAGTACTGGGTATGCAAACGCGCGGCCCCACACGCCGCCGAGGCCCTGGAATGTTTCGGTGGAAACGGTTACGTCGAGGAATCCGGGATGCCACGGCTGTACCGGGAGGCGCCGCTCATGTCGATCTGGGAGGGATCGGGCAATGTGGCCGCGCTCGACGCCCTGCGCGCGATGGGCACCCAGCCCGAGACCGTGGAGGCGTACTTCGCCGAGGTCTCCCGGGCGCGCGGCGAGAACCCGCATCTGGACCGCGCGATCGACCTGGTCGGCAAGGAACTGGCCGATCGCAGCGATATCGAGTACCGGGCGCGCCGGATCGTCGAGTTGATGGCGCTGGTCCTACAGGGCGCCCAGCTCGTCCGGCACGGCCACCGCGCGGTCGCCGACGCCTTCTGCGCGTCCCGGCTGGGTGCGGACTGGGGCGCCGCGTTCGGGACCCTGCCCACTGGCGTGGATACGACGGCGATCATCGAACGGGCGTTCGTCTGAGTGGTCAGTCGGCCGGGAGCACTTTGTCGAGGAAGGTGAGGGTGTGGTCGAGGCCGCCGTTCTCCTCCAGGTCTTCGTGGCCGGCCTCGAGGATCTGGACCATATGCTGCGTGCCGTTCAGGGCGAACTGCCCCATCAGCGCAAGGGTCAGTGGTAGCGGGACGACGGTGTCGTAGGTGCCGTGGACGACCAGAATCGGATCCTGGTAGCCGCTGATCGGCACGCTCATATAGTCGCGCGCCACCGACGCGAAATCCGGGTCGTCGAGGGGGCGCGATACCAGGGAGCCGATCTCCGTGGTGTACAGCATGGCCTCGGCCTGTGCACTGCAGCCGGCGCTGATTCCGGCGATGAACTTGCGGCCCTGCGGGGTCAGGAAGTCGCCGACCTCGGGGCCCAGCCGGGCGCCGACCATACCGGCGAGCACCATGGGCGCGGACCGGCCCACATATCCGGGCAGCTCGGGCTGATCCGGGCGCGAACGCAGGAACATGCTCTCCAGATTGCTGACCGGGGCCAAGGCGGCGGTACCGCGGAAATCGAGTTCGGGGGCGTACTCGGGAGCGAGCCGGCCGGTGCCGAGCGCGGCATGCCCACCCTGCGACCACCCGGCCACCGCCCAGCTCGGGGCGAGGCCGGGGTAGGCGGAGCGGGCGGCGCGGACCGCGTCGATGGTGGCGGTGGCCTCGCTCGTGGTGTGCAGATACGGATGGGGACCCGGTGAATTGGGGCTCAGCCCGATGTAGTCGGGGGCGACGACGGCGTATCCGGCGTCGTTGAAGCGCGCCACGGTCGGGCCGGTGTCCCGTTCGAGTTCCTCCGAGCCGGTGAGACCGCAGTTCTGCGCGAGCCCGGAGGTGCCGTGGTCCCAGGCGACCACCCGGCGGCCCCCTTCCGGGGCCGTCCCCTCAGGAATGCGTACCAGGGCGGCGGCGGGAACCAGTTCACCGCCCGGGCCGGTGGTGACGTATTCGATGCGCCGCACACCGTCGAGCCCGGCCCACGGCCGGTCGAGCAGTCCGGCCGAGAGCAGACGCCCCGGATACCAGGCCGCCTGCGCCCGTGCGACGGCCCCCGGCAGTCCGGCGCACAGCGCCGCAACCAGTGTCAGTACCCCCGCAAGCGCCCGGGCATAGCGGACCATTGCTCTGTGCTCTCCTCTGTTTATGCGGCAGACCATCGTCCATGGTGGCAGCGGTCCGGGAATCGTGCCCGTCCGGCCGGCGCGGGCATGTACCGGAAACACTCAGCGGGTCGGCGGGGCGATCTGCCAGTGCTGCTCCAGCGCACCGGCTATATCCGGCAGCACGGTGACCGGAATCCGTTTATGGCGCAACATGTTTCGTATCTCATTGACCTGTTCGCGCTTACGCAGTTCGTAGGCTCCCGAGACCGGCCCGCGGACCGGGGGAATCGAGAGCAGCACGAGTTCACTGTGCGGTTCCTCACTCCCGGTCAGATCCAGCGCGAGCGACCAGCGCGCGTCCTCGTCGAGGCCGAAACGGCCGGCCACCACACGCTCCCAATCGATACTGGTCGCCGACCACGGCGTCCGCCGCTGGATCGCCTCCTCGGTGAGGATCACCGTGTCCCGGGTGAACAGCGCGAACAGCGCGGCCACGGCGAGAATCGCGCCGAGGACGATCCCGGTGAACACCCGGGCGGGCCCGAACAGCAGCACCGTGGGGACGGTCACCGCGACGACCACCGCGACTCCGGCCAGACCGTAACCCAGCACCCGAGCGGTGGGCACGACACCAGCGTGCACCCTCTGCATACCGACTCCGTTCATCCCGCGAACTGGTGCCGGCCACACGGTACCGGACAATCGATGGCGGCTCCGCCGACGCTGGTCACCCGCTCAGAACAGCGCGACGGCGGCCTCGGCCGAGTACACGTGGAAGGTCATGCTCTGCTGGAAATAGAGCTGGACAGTTTCGGCGTCGTGGGCCAGATAACCGATGGACAGATCCTGGCCCACGGTGAGATCGAAGTCACCGCCGCGGGTGGTGAGCACGAACGCCCCGTCGATGGCCGGCGCCCAGATGATCTCCCCGTCGGGAACCAGTCGTTCCAGGTGGGTACGCAGCGGATGACCGTGGTTGGAGGTCTCGCTCACCTTCGTGTACAGATCGGCGCTCAGCAATACCGAATACGGTCCGTCGACACCGGCCAGCCGCAACTGGCTCACCGCCAGGGCGATCACCTCGGGCACCCCGAACACATCCTCGGGCAGCGCGATCGACCGGTTCGACGAGGCGGCCCGGATACCGGTGATACCGGCCGCCGCGTAACCCTCGAATACGGCCCGGTCCTCGGCGAAGGCGATATTGCGGGCGGCGTCCTTCACCGGGTCCAGGTCGGTGTCCTGAGCGCCGCGCTCGACATTGTCGAGTTCCTCGCGCGAAAGCGTGAACGGCACCCGCAACTCGACCAGCGGCGCCACCACCCGCTGCCGCGCCTGCACACCGTCGTGCGGAGCGTCGATCGGCGTCGTATGGCCGAGCCCGCGGGCCGAATAGTCCGTGCCGTGCGGGCCGGACAGGTCGACCACCCGGCGGCCGGCATTGTGCCGTTTGAAGGTACGCGTCGCCTCCTCCTCGATAACGGCCCAGGCCGCGTCGGTGATCGGCGCGAGTTCGCGATGCAGGTTGTTCATACGGTGCTGCTCCTTTTCAACGTGCCGATACCGAGGGAACCGTCGGCGGCCGGCGGCGGGCCCGGATCTACCGCCACGGCTTCCTCCGGCGGGTCGGGCAGATCGTCGAAGAAATCTCGGGGCGGAACGAAGAAGAGGGTGCCGGTGACCGCGGTGGAGAAATCCAGGATGCGATCGTGGGTGGCCTCATCGGTCCCGAGGAACATCCGCTCCAGCATGATCTCGGTGGTCCGGGGGGTCGCCGAATAGCCCACGAAGTAGGTGCCGAACTCACCGTCGCGGACACTGCCGAACGGCATGTTCGCGCGCAGGATCTCCCGTTCTGTGCCGTCGGGCTCGATCACCTGGTTCACCGCGATATGCGAGTCCGGGGGTTTCACCTCGTCGTCGAATTCGAAATCCTCGAGTTTGGTGCGGCCGATCACCCGTTCCTGCTCCTGCACCGGCAGCGCCCGCCAGGCGGTCAGATCGTGCAGGTACTTCTGCACGATCACATAGCTGCCGCCGGTGAAATCCGGGTCGTCGGCGCCGATCAGCGCGGCCCGGCCGGCGGGTGTATCCGGCAGACCGCCCTCCGGGTTCTCGGTGCCGTCGACGAAACCGAGCAGGTCACGTTGTTCGAAATAGCGGAAACCGACCGTTTCGTCGACGATCGTGCCGATATCGGCCAGCCGGTCGCCGATCGCCATGGCCAGTTCGAAACAGGCGTCGTGCACTTCGGCGCGGATATGGAAAAGCAGATCGCCCGGCGTGGCGGGAGCCCGGTGCAGCGGTCCCTCGTACCCGGGGAACTCATGCAGTTCGGCCGGGCGCGGCCCGCCGAACAGCCGGTCCCAGGCGGTGGACCCGACCCCGCTGATACACGCCAGCCCGGCGCCCGGCAACCGGAATCCGATGGCCCGGCGCAGACCGGGCAGCTCGGCGAGCAGATCCCGTGCCGCCGCCTCACCACCGGGGTCGATGGTGGCGACCAGGAAATACGCGGCCGGGGTGAGCGGTTCGAGAATCGGCTGCGGCTGCCCCATAGCCGATCACATTACCGGCGCGGGACCGACAAGCGTGTGACCCGGGCTGCCTACTTGGCGACCGTCAACAGAAAGGCCACATCGTCGATGGCCTGCACGCTGTGCCGCGCCCTCGGAACCACCAGCAGATCCCCGGCCGACCCCTTCCACTCGTTGTCCCCACTGTGCAGCGTGAGCGTGCCGGAGAGGACGAGCAGGGTGGCCTCACCGTTGTTGTCGTGTTCGGCCAGGCCCTGGCCGGCGCACAACCCCACGACGGTCTGGCGTAGCGAATTCGCGTGACCGCCGTAGATGGTCTGCGAGCTGCGACCACTGGTCACGGTCGCGGCCAGCTTGAGTTGCTGCCGGGCCACCGCTGTCAGCGATTTCTTGTCCATGGACAGCCTTTCGCCTCCGCATACCCACGACCGGGCTGTGATCGCGGGACGTACAGCCGAGTATGCCCGACCGGGCTCCACCGTTCCGGCGTTTTCCGCGGCTCGCGCCCACCGGAACCCGGATGCCGGCGGTCAGTCGCGGGTGAAACGCCGGATCCGGTAGCGTAGCCCGCCCATGGATTCGAGCCAGGTCGCCGGATCGGCCGACGACCACTCCGGACCCAGGGCGGGGGCGTGCGCGTCACCGTCCACCTCGGTGTCGACCTCGGTGACCAGTAGCTCGCCGGCATACGGCAACGCCAGCCGGTAGATCTCGCCGCCGCCGATCACCCATGTCGTCGCGGGCGCCGCCGAGGCCAGCGCCGCCTCGACCGACGCGGCCGCCTCCGCCCCGGCCGCGGACCAGCCGGGCTGCCGGGTCACGACGATATTGCGCCGGCCCGGCAGCGGCCGGAACCGGGCGGGCAGCGAATCCCAGGTGCGGCGGCCCATGACCACCGGATGACCGGCGGTCGTCTCCTTGAACCGAGCCATATCCTCGGGCACCCGCCACGGGATGGTGTTGTCCACTCCGATCACCCCGTCGGGGGTCTGCGCCCAGATCAGGCCGATCACGCGCGCGGATCCGGTCGTGTTCACACGGCCACCGGTGCCTTGATTCCCGGGTGATGCCGGTAGTCGCGTACCCGCACGTCCTCATACCGGTAGTCGAACAGCGAGGCGGCGGGTTCTAGTTCGAGCACCGGGAACGGGTACGGCGTGCGGGTCAGCTGCTCGGTCACCTGTTCGTGGTGGTTGTCGTAGATATGGCAATCACCACCGGTCCAGATGAAATCGCCCGGTGTGAGCCCGGCCTGCTGGGCGACCATCACGGTGAGCAGCGCGTAGCTCGCGATATTGAACGGCACGCCGAGGAAGAGATCGGCGCTGCGCTGATAGAGCTGGCAGGACAACCGGCCGTCGGCGACATAGAACTGGAACAGCGCATGGCACGGCGCCAGCGCCATCCGGTCCAGCTCGGCCACATTCCAGGCCGAGACGAGCATCCGCCGGGAATCCGGGTCGGTACGCAGCGTATGCAGCACCTGGGCGATCTGATCGATATGCCGGCCGTCGGGAGCCGGCCACGAACGCCACTGCACCCCGTACACCGGACCGAGCTCCCCCGCGGCGTCGGCCCATTCGTCCCAGATGCCGACCCCGTGCTCCTGCAACCACCGCACATTCGAGTCGCCGCGCAAGAACCACAGCAGTTCGTACACGATCGATTTGAGATGCACCTTCTTGGTGGTGATCAAGGGGAAGCCCGCGGACAGGTCGTACCGCAGCTGGTGCCCGAACACACTGCGAGTGCCGGTTCCGGTGCGATCCGCCTTGGCGGTCCCCGTCTCCAGCACCAGCCGGAGCAGATCTTCGTATTGGGTGTCCGGAGCGTGTCGCGGGTCCGGGACCTGACTGTTCGCTGCGCTGACCACGGGCCGAGCTTACTTCGCGGCCGATAGGTCGTGCCGCCGCCCCGGGACACCGATGCCGCCCCGGCGGGGCTACACCCCATCGATTCGGGCGAGCGCCTTCTCCGGCACCCGGCGCCCGGCTCCGTCTTCGACCTGCCAAGCTGACCCCATGCGCAGGCTGTATGTGATCGGTATCGGTGCCGGCGACCCCGACCAGGTGACGATGCAGGCGATCAAGGCCCTCCGGGAGATCGACGTCTACTTCGTGATCGGCAAGGGCGTCGAGAAACAGGAACTCGTGGCGGTGCGCACCGCGATCCTCGCCGAACACGCCGATCGTCCCTACCGGATCGTGGAGATCCCCGATCCGCCCCGCGACCGGGACCCCGCGGACTACCGCGGCACAGTGCTGGACTGGCACGAACGGCGTTCGCTGCTGCTGGAGGAGGCGTTCGCGGCGCACGAGGGGGTCGGCGCGATCCTGGTCTGGGGTGATCCGGCGCTCTACGACTCCACCCTGCGCATGGTGGAACGGGTGCTGGCCCGGGGCACCCTGGACTTCGACTACACCGTGATCCCGGGGGTCACCAGTGTGCACGCCCTCGCGGCCCGACACCGGACCGTACTGCACCGGATCGGCGAACCGGTGCACATCACCACCGGGCGCCGCCTGGGCGAGGACGGGCTGGGCGCCGGGTCGACGGTGGTCATGCTCGACGCCGACTGCGCGTTCACCACCGTCCCCGACGACACGTTCATCTGGTGGGGTGCCTATCTGGGGATGCCCGACGAAACCCTGATCGCGGGCCGGGTCGGCGCGGTCGCCGGCGATATCGTGCGGCGGCGCACGCAGTTGCGCGAACGCAAGGGCTGGATCATGGACATCTATCTGCTGCGCCCGGCCGAATGACCAGGTGATGGGCATCGGAGTCGTAGCATGGTCGGCATGACCGAACAGGACATACTCGGGCGGATCTCCGATCTCGTCGACCACGAGCACGACCTGCGGTCCCGGGCCTCGCGCGGGGAACTCGATCCCGACGTGGAGCGGCGGCGACTCGCCGAACTGGAGGTCATGCTCGATCAGTGCTGGGATCTGCTGCGGCAGCGGCGGGCCCGGATCGATCGCGACGAACCACCGGACGAGGCCCAGCCGCGATCGGCGGGACAGATCGAGGGCTACCTACAGTAACGCAGCATGTCTGACAACTCGATGGGTTATCGGGCACCGCCCTTCTCGGGCGTCCTCGGCTCGTACCCCGGCCGGGGTACGAGCCTTGGTTCCCGCGTCGTCCGGGCCGGTTGCACCGGCACCCATCGGGTGCCGGTCAGTGCCTTCCCGGCGGCGGGCGTCGGTAACCCGGCCCCCTGCTCGGAGGTCCGGGGATCGTGGTGGGTCTTCCTGCTGGAGTTGCGGCCGGGCAGCGAGGTTGACTGCGGCATTGAGCTCCCGATCGGCGCGGTACCCGCAGGGGCAGCCGAACACCCGGTCCGACAATGTCAGGGCGGGGTTGAGAATTTTCGCCCGCCCGGTGGTGAGCATCCGGCGCGGGCGGCGGGTGTCCTCCCGGACCCGCAACTACCCGAGGCCCGGCAACGTCACCGACCGCGGCGTGTCATCGTCGTCGACCCGGATCGCCGATCACACAAGCCACCGACAACATCGCGAGATACGCGGCAATGGCCTCGGCACACCGGCCCAAACCGCGAACAGAACCGCAGGACAACACGGGTACCGAGCCCTCCGGCAGCGCACACGCACCCCTGCCCGGCCCACAGACCCGGGCCCGGCAGTCCGAGATCCCAGACACCCTCTAAGGAGCCCCGCATGCCCGGCAGCGACAGCGACGCCACCGCGGACGGTCGGGTCGCCGAATACGATGTCATCGTCCTCGGCGGCGGTCCGGCCGGTGAGAACGCGGCCGCCTACGCCATCGCCGGCAGCGACCGCACCGCGGCGATCGTCGAACCGGAGAAGGTCGGTGGCGAATGCTCGTACTGGGCCTGTATCCCGAGTAAGGCACTGCTGCGCCCGGGCCATGTGCTGGGGGCCGCGCTGGGCATGCCCGGTATCGAGGCCGAAGGACCGGAGACCGCCGAAGTGCTGCGCCGGCGCGACGAATTCGTGCATGCCCACAACGGCGACCACGACGATTCGAGTCAGGTCGAGTGGGCTGCCCAGCAGGGTATCGAGGTGATCCGCGGCGGCGGCCGGCTCGACGGGGAACGCCGGGTACGGGTCGGCGACCGGGTACTGCGCGCCCGCTCGGCGGTGGTGCTGGCCACCGGGACCCATGCGGCCGTCCCGGACGTCCCCGGTCTGCGCGAGGCCCTGCCGTGGACCTCCCGCGACGCCACCAACCTGCACGAGATCCCGAAACGAGTGATCGTGATCGGCGGCGGTGTGGTGGCCTGTGAGGCCACCACCTGGCTCTCGGCGCTCGGCGCCGAGGTGACCGTCTTGGTCCGCGGGGACCGGCTGCTCACCGGTGTGGAACCGTTCGCCGGGGAGTACGTCGCCTCCGCGCTGACCGCGCAGGGGGTGCAGATCCGGTTCGGGACCCGGCCGCTGCGGGTGACCCGCCCCGCGGCCGTCGACCACGGCGAGGGCCGGATCCACGGCGGCGCCGTCACGGTACACGCCAAGGGTCCGGACGGGGAGACCACGCTCGTCGCCGACGAGATCGTGGTGGCGGCGGGGCGGGTGCCCAACACCGGCGAGATCGGCCTGGAAACAGTGGGCCTTCCCGGTGGATACGTCGCGGTCGACGATCGGCTGACGGTGTCCGGCGCCCCCGGGGAATGGCTGTACGCGGTCGGTGATATCAACCACCGCGCCGCACTCACCCATATGGGCAAATACCAGGGCCGGGTGTGCGGGGACGTGATCTCCGCGCGCGCTGCGGGCCGGTCGCTGACCGGCCCGCGCTATCGGGCGGCTGCCGACCACCATGCGGTACCGCAGGTGGTGTTCACCGATCCCGAGGTCGCCGCCGTCGGGCTCACCGCCGCGGCCGCCCGGAAAGCCGGCCATGAGATCCGCACCGTGGAACTGGATATCGCGGTCGCCGGTTCGGCGCTGGCCCGCGACGACTACACCGGACGCGCCGCGCTGGTGATCGACACCGCCACCGACACAGTGCTCGGCGCCACCTTCGTGGGCCCCGATGTGGGCGAACAGTTGCATGCCGCGACCATCGCGGTCGCCGGACGCGTCCCACTGGACGCCCTGTGGCACGCGGTGCCCGCTTTTCCCGCGATCAGTGAATTCTGGTTACGCCTGTTGGAGACCGATCGCTCGTCATTACGATCGGGTAGATGAGCGTAACCGAACAGATCACGACAACGGACGGTGTGGTCCGCGGTCGCCGCGGTCGGCGCGTGATGTACTGGCGGTCGCTGCCGTACGCCGCGCCCCCCGTCGGTGACCTGCGATTCCGCTCGCCCCAGCCGGTGCGGCCGTGGCCCGATATCCGCGACGCGACCTATTTCCGCGCCGCCGGTATCCAGCCGACCTTCGGAGTGCGGCTCGGTCCGCGCAAGCTTCAGGAGATGAGCGAGGATTCACTGACACTGAATGTCGTGGCTCCCGCCACCGCATCGGTGCGGCCGCGCCCGGTGATGGTGTTCATCCACGGCGGCGGCTACCTGTTCGGTACTTCGGCACTGCGCCTCTACTCCGGTGTCCAGCTGGCGGCCGACGGGGATGTGCTCGTGGTGTCGATCAACTATCGGCTCGGCGCGTTCGGATACGCCGATTTCAGCGAGTTCTCCACACCGGACAGCCCCTACGATTCCAATCTCGGTCTGCGTGACCAGATCGCGGCGCTGCGCTGGGTACGGGCCAATATCGCCGAATTCGGGGGCGACCCGGACAATGTGACGATCTTCGGCGAATCCGCGGGCGCCCACGCGGTATTGAGCCTGCTGGCGACGCCCGCCGCGGAAGGCTTGTTCCACCGCGGTATCGCCCAGAGCCCACCCGCGGACTGGGGGTTGACGGTCGCCGAATCGCGGGAATTCGCGCGCCGCGTCCTCGACCGGCTCGGTATCGCCCCCGAGGACGCGAATCACGCGTTGCGCGCCGCCGACCCGCACGATATCCGTCGCGCGTTCAACCGGGCGTCGAATGCGGCGATGACGGAATTCCCGGGGTTCTTCCCGGCCGCGCCGGTTGCCGACGGCGAGTTGTTGCCGCGCACGCCGATCGACGCCTTCACCGAAGGCCACACCCACCGGGTCCCGCTGATCATCGGCACCTGCCGTAACGAGGGCGCCCTGTTCAACCGCTTCACCGATACGCTGCCCACCCGCCCCGAACGCCTCAAGAAGGCACTCTCGTCCGCCGGACCCGACCTCTACCCCCGGGTGTTCTCCACCTATCCGGGTTTCCCGGCCGAACAGGCCGCGATGCGCGCGGGCGGCGACTACTTCTTCTGGCGGCCCTCGGTGGCGGTGGCGGAGGGCCACAGCCGTCACTCCCCCACCTACTCCTATCGCTACGATTACGCACCCCGGCTGTTCCAGCTCTACAAAGTGGGCGCCACACACGGGACCGATCTACTGCCCACCTTCGGCACGGTCTACGAACCGTGGAGCCGGGCCCTCACCGCCGGCGGCAGCCGTCGCGGTCTGCTCGCGGTGACCCGCCAGGTCCAGAACAACTGGTTGCATTTCGCCCGCACCGGCGAACCGCTGCCGTCCTGGCCGCGCTATACCGAACAGGAACGCAGCACGCTCATCATCGATGCGCCGGGCCGGGTGGACAACGACCCGGACAGCGCCCGGCGCGAATTGTGGGCGGGCGTCCGCGCACCGCAGCTGGTCCCGGACGAGGCCGGTGGGCCGGCTCTCCCGGCCGACGACGCGGAAGCGGCCGCCGAGTCCGAGCCCGAAACCGAGGGGACATTGCTCGACACGGTCGCCGCCGAACACCCGATCGCCGCGACCGCCGCCGCTACGGCCGCGCAGGTCGTGGACGAGGTGTCCGGCAGTGCGGACGATGCGGAACCCGATTCGAAACGAACCGACTGAAGCGGCCGCCCGTTCCGCGGCAACATCTCCGTACGGGCCCGGGTACCCCGCTTCGGGCGACCCGAGCCGACGGACAGCACGGCCTACTTGAGTAGGCGTGACATCCGGCGGTCGGCAAGGATTTTGCCACCGGTCTGGCAGGTGGGGCAGTACTGGAACGAGCGATCGGTGAAAGCGACCTCGCGGACCGTATCGCCGCATACCGGACAGGGCAGTCCGGTGCGGGCGTGCACCCGCATTCCCGAACGCTTCTCGCCCTTGAGCCGGGCGGCGTCCTGCCCCACCGACCGCGCCACGGCATCCGCCAGCACGGTGCGCATCGCCGCGTACAGGTCGGCGATCTTCGCCGCCGGCATCGTCTTGGCCGTGGCGAAGGGTGAGATCTTGGCGGTGTGCAGGATCTCGTCGGAGTAGGCGTTGCCGATGCCGGCGAGCACGGTCTGATCGACCAGCACGTTCTTGATCCGCCCGGACGCGTCGGCCAGCAGCTCGGCGAACTGCGGCTCGGTGACCGCGAGCGCGTCGGGCCCGAGCCGGGCGATTCCCGGAACCTGCGCCGGATCGTTCACGATATAGACGGCGAGACGCTTCTTGGTGCCCGCCTCGGTGAGATCGAAGGCCGGGGTGGCGCCCTCGGGGGTGAAGAAGTGCACCCGCAACGCGAGCGGACCGCGCCCCGGTTTGGGCGGACTCACGCTCGGGGTATCGGTCCAGCGCAGCCAGCCCGCCCGGGACAGATGGGTGATCAGCCACAGACCCCCGCAATCCATCCCGAGGAACTTCCCCCATCTCCCGGCGCCGGTCACATCCCGCCCCGACAGCGCCGTCACCGGCGGATCGAAGGTTTTGATCGCGCTGAGCGCCGCGATATCGATCCGCCCCACCACCGCGCCGACCGCGTGCTCCCGCAGGAACTGCGCCAGCGCCTCCACCTCCGGTAGTTCGGGCACGGCCTCAGGTTACCGGGGGCCACCGACATCGGTGCGATCCAACCGCCGGGTGATTCCGGTGGTGGTCACGGCCAGCAGCGTACCGATCACCACCAGGTCGAAGGCCATCTGCACCGTGGTCGCCACCCGGGCGGCCTGCCCGACCGGGTGCACATCGCCGAAACCGACGGTGCCCAGCGTCGCGACGGTGTAGTAGAGCGCGTCGTTGCGGGTGCGCAACTCGGCGAACTGCCCGGGCTGGCGGAGCTCGAGGAGGTAGTAGAACAGCGCGAAGAACACCACGACGAGGGTGATCAGGAACAGCAACCCGTCGACGCGGCGGCCGGTATCGTCCCTCGCGGCCAGGAACTGGCCGATCCGGCGATAGGCCAGCCAGCAGAGACCGGCCACCCCGGCGACGAAAGCGACCAGCGTGACCACCCGCGTAGGCCAGAAGCCGGGGAGTTCCAGCCCGACCGGCACGAAGTAGTAGAACAGCAGGGCGGACAGCACCGTGCCCGCGTTCCGCCACAGATGCGCGCGGCCGCCGATACGTCGAGAACCCATGCGGTCATGATCGGCCCCCGCGGGCGGGTCGACGGCCGGGCGCGCCGGGCCGCGCACCGATTCAGGTACACCCTGTTGATCGGCACCGGTCGCCGCGCCGCGACAGCGGACGAACAGGACGCGCTGGGCGAGTCGGCCACAAGGCTTCCGCTGGTCCTCGGTTGAGGGAGGCAGAGCGAGTGATCCGGCGTCCGTTCGGCTTACCCGATACCGCCGAACTGGGTGTTCACTACCGAACCGCGACGCGGTCGGCCGCCTTCGTCATGGCGCCGCCGACCGCGTACCGGATTCAGTTTCCGTCGCCGGTCCCCCGGAGCCGGGCCAGCAGCCGTGGCGCGACCACCGCGAACGATTCCGCCGTCGTCATCTCGTCGTGTGTCGCCGGTACCGCGTATTCGACGATTTCCCCGGCCACATACGGCAACCAGTCCTCCGCTCGCGGGCCGGACTGCTGCGCACCCGGCGTGGGCACCTCGGCACGGAAGAAATCGATGACACCGCGGTAGGTCCGGGGCCGGTGTTCGGAGATCAGTTCCGCCGATCGTGCCGCGGTCCGGTACACCCCGCGCAACCGTTCCACCGGCAAGGTCAGCAGTTCCGGCGGGATCAGTTGGTGCAGTCGTTCCAGTTCGGCATCGTCGAGTTCGCCGACAGCCCGGTCCGTCCCCGGTTCCTCGGTCAGGATGCCCTGTTCCACCAGTGCGGCACGGAGCAGGGTTTCGAAGATCCCCGGGTCGACGGCCGGATGGCTGTCGAGCAGGGCCAGCATCTCGACCTGCTCCCCCGCCGCCTGCAACTCGGTGGCGACGGCGTGGGCCAGTACGCCGCCCAGGGACCAGCCGAGCAGCCGATACGGGCCGTCGGGCTGGATCCGCCGGATCTCCGCGAGATACCGGGCCGCGATCTCCGCCAGCGAATCCGGCGCGTAGTCGGGTTCGGTGTAGGCGGGCGACTGGAGACCGTAGATCGGCTGATCGTCCGGCAGCAGCCCGGTCAACGCGGCGAAACTCCATGCCAGCCCGTCGCGGGCATGGACCGCGAAGATCGGGGTCGCCGTCCCGGTCTCCCGGATGGGCAGCACGACCCGCAATGCCGCTTCGGACAGTTCCGCCGCGGCACCCGGTTCGGCGATCCGGGCGGCCAGCCCGGCGACCGTCGCCTCGGTGAACATCCACTGCACACTGATCTCTGCACCGGTGACCGCACCCAGCCGGGCCGCCACCTTGGTCGCGAGCAGCGAGTTACCGCCGAGGGCGAAGAACGAATCGTCCACCCCCACCCGGTCCACGCCCAGGACCTCGGCGAAGACCTCGGCCACGGTCTGTTCCAGCGGTGTGCGCGGTGCACGGTAGCCGGCATCGGCCGCGAACACCGGTTCCGGCAATGCGTTGCGGTCCAGCTTTCCGGCCGGGGTCAACGGGATCTCCTCGATCACCGTGATCGAGGACGGCACCATATAGCCCGGCAGTCGCTCCTCGATCTGCGCGCGCACGCCCGCCGTATCGACGGAGACACCCGGGGCGGCCACCACATACGACACCAGCGATACCACGCCGGCCGGGTTGCGGTGCCCGACCGTGACCGCGAAATCGATGCCGTCGGAGGAGGTCAGCGCGGAATCGATCTCACCGAGTTCGATACGGAAACCGCGGATCTTGACCTGGAAGTCATTGCGGCCCACATACTCGACCGCCGGATCACCGGCACCGTCGCGCCGCCAGCGCACGATGTCACCCGTGCGGTACAGCCGCGACCCCGGCGCACCGAACGGGTCGGCGACGAAACGCTCCGCCGTCAGACCCGCCCGCGCGTGATAGCCGCGCGCCAGCTGGATACCACCGACGTACAGCTCACCGGCGACGCCCTCGGGGACCGGGTTCAACCGGTCGTCCAGTACCAGCGCGCGCATACCCCGCACCGGACCGCCGATCGTCACCGGATCGCCCGGTAGCAGCGCACCACTGATATTCGTCGCCACAGTCGCCTCGGTCGGGCCATAGGCGTTGTGCAACCGACGCTCGACCCCACCGTCGCGGATCGTGGACCACTTCGCCACCAGATCCGCCGAGATGGCCTCACCACCGGCGATGATCACCCGCATACCCGCCAGATCGGCCGGGTCCAGCGAGGCCAGCACCGACGGCGTGATCAATCCGACCGTCACCCGCTCCCGGGAGATCAGCTCACCCAGCTCGGCACCACCGTAGGTACCGGTCGGCACCACCACCAACGCACCCGCGGACCCAACCGCCAGCAGCAGTTCCAGAATCGAGGCATCGAAACTCGGCGACGCGAAGGCCAGCGCCCGCGAATGCCGGTTGAGTCCATACCGTTCGACCTGTTCGGCACTGAAGTTCGCCAGACCGGCGTGCGTGACGACCACGCCCTTGGGCACGCCGGTGGAACCGGAGGTGTAGATGACGTAGGCGGTGTTCGCCGGCGTCAGCGGACGGACCCGGTCGGCGTCGGTGACCGCCGCGGCGGAGTGGCCTCGCGAATCCAGTTCGTCGAGCACCAGCCAATCCACCGAATCCGGCAGCTCGGCCCGCACCGACGACACCGTGATACCCACCGCGGCACCGGAATCGGACAACATATGCGCGATCCGATCGGCCGGATACGTCGGATCCACCGGCAGGAACGCCGCACCCGATCTGGTGACCGCCCACTCGGCCAGCACCGAATCCGCCGACCGCGGCACCGCCACCGCCACCAGATCCTCGGCACCCAGGCCGCGCTCGATCAGCACCCGCGCCAGCCGGTTCGACCGCTCGTCCATCTCGCCGTAGGACAGCCGCTGATCCCGGAACACCACCGCCGGTGCCGACCGGTCCTCGGCCACCGCGGCGGCCAGCAGATCCGGCAGGGTCCGGGCGGACACCGCCGGACCACCGGACCGCGATCCCAGCTCCGCCCGTTCGGTCGCGCTCAGGAACTCCACCTCGCCCACCGGTAGTTCCGGCGCGTCGACCAGCTGGTCGATCACCCGCAGCAGCCGCGTGGCGGCGGTATCGATCGTCTCGGCCGTGAACGAGCTGGTCAGGTACTTCAGCGCGATCCGGACCGTATTGTCCGCGGTCACCACCAGGGTCAGCGGGTAATGGCTGTTGTCCCGCGTGCCCACCCCGGCGATCGACATACCGTCGATATCACCGGTGGCGGCGACTTCGGCGGCATCGGTGGGATAGGACTCGAACACGAACAGGCTGTCGAACTGCACCGCGGTCCCGGCGGCCCGCTGGATATCGGTCAGCCCGAGATAGTGGTGTTCCAGCAGGGCGGCCTGCGCGCGCTGCAGGCCGGTAAGCAGCTCGCCGGTGGTGGCCCGGTGCTCGAGGCGCACCCGGACCGGCAGGGTGTTGATGAACAGACCGACCATGGATTCGATACCGGGGAGTTCGGCGGGACGGCCGGACACCGTGGCACCGAACACCACATCGTCGCGTCCGGTCATCCAGCCGAGCAGCACACCCCAGGCCGCCTGCAGCAGCGTGTTCATCGTGATCCCGAGCTCGGTGGCCCGCGTGGTCAGCTGCCGCGTCCGGTCCGCGTCGAGTTCTGTCACGACGGTGCCGATTTCGTAGTTCTCCGCCGGCACCGGTTGCGAAACCAGCAGTGAGGGTTCGGTGAAACCGGCCAGTTCCGCCCGCCAGGCCGCTGCGGAGGCGGTCCGATCGCGCTCGCCGAGCCAGGACAGGAAATTACGGTACGAGGCCACCCGCGGCAGCGCGGAGGTATCGCCGCGAAGCGCGTAGAGCACCAGCAGTTCCCGCATGAGCAGCGGCATGGACCAGCCGTCGAGCAGGATGTGGTGCGTGGTGATCGCCAGCTGCCACGCGTCCTCGGTCAATCGCACGAGGTGGAACCGGATCAGCGGCGGGACCGCCATATCGAAGTGCTCGGCCTGGTCCACGGCCAGCAACCGGCGCAGCTCGCCGGCCCGTTCGTCCTCCGGCAGGCCGCGCAGATCGATATCGCGCCACGGTACCGGCACCGTGTCGAGCACGACCTGCACCCACTGACCGGCGCTGTCGGCGACGAACGCGGTCCGCAGGTTCGGGTACCGGCCGATCATCGCCTCGGCGGCGGCCCGCAGCCGCGCCGGGTCCACCGTGCCGGCCAGGTCGACCGACGACTGCATGGTGTAGACGTCCACGCCGTCCTGGATGAACTGGGCGTGGAACAGCAGACCCGACTGCAGCGGCGACAGCGGCCAGACCTCCGACAGTGCCGGATAGGTGCGCTCCCACCGTTCGATATCACCCTGCGATACCCGCACCAGTGACATATCGGACGGCGTGAAACCGCCCGCTTCCGGCCGGCGGACATGGTCGGCGAGGGCGGTGAGCGCGGCGATCCACAGCTCCGCGAACTCGCGGGCCCGCGGCTCGGTGAGCACCCCGGCGGGGTAGGCGAACACCGCGCTCAGCACCGAACCCTCGGCGCCGGAATTGACGATGGCATTGATATCCAGCACGGCGTTGGCCGGCATATCCCGGTCCGCGTCCGCACCGATCGCACCCAGTTCGGCGGTCGGCATCCAGCCGAGCTCGGCGAGTTCGGGCGAGACCTCCCCGGCGGAGACACGGCCCAGATAGTTGAAGCTGATCTGGCCCGGTACCCGGTCCGGCAACCGGTCCCCGGTCTCGGGGTTCAGATAGCGGAGCAGGCCGTAACCCAGGCCCTTGTCCGGCACCGCGAGCAGCTGTTCCTTTACCGACTTCACCAGCACGCCGAATGCGGGACCACCGGCGAAGGCCTCGTCGATATCGATCCCGGGCAGATCCAGCCGGAGCGGATGCACGGCGGTGAACCAGCCGACGGTGCGGGACAGGTCGGCCCCGGGCACCACGGTCTCTTCGCGACCGTGGCCTTCCAGTTTGATCAGCGCCGCCGCGGACGGACCGGCGTCGCGCCACCGGGCCAGTGCCAGCGCCAGCGCCGCCAGCAGGGCATCGTTGGGTCCGCCGTGGTAGCGGGCACCGACGGTGGTCAGCACAGCCTCGGTGATATCGGCGGGCAGTGACACCTCGAAGCGTTCGACCGTGGCGTTGGTATCGACGGCGGGGTCGAAGGCCCGGGCCCCCAGCAGCGGATCCGGGGTGGCGGCGATCTGCTGCCAGTACGGCAGTTCCGCGACCCGGCCGGGCTCGGCGGCGGCCTCGGCCAGCCCGTGCGCCCACCGGCGCAGCGAGGTCCCGACCGGCGGCAGCGTCACCGCGGCACCGGCCGCGAGCTGCGACCAGGCCAGCGCCAGATCCGGGATGATGATGCGCCAGGACACGCCGTCGACCACGAAGTGGTGCGCGGCGAAGAGCAGTACATCGCGCCGGTCGCCGTCGAACGAGAACCACACGAACTGCGCCATCACCGCGGCGGCCGGGTCCAACCGGTCCAGCGCGGCATCGAATTCGGCGGACGCGACGGCGACCAGTTCGTCCTCGCCGATGGCATTGTCGAGATCGACCCGGCGCACCAGCGCGTCGATATCGATCGCACCGGGCGCGAGCGCTTCGAACGCCGGCGCGCCGTCCACGACCCGCAGGCGGGTGCGCAGGGCGTCGTGGTGGTCGAATACCGCCGCGAGGGTGGCGACCAGGGTTTCGCGGTCGATATCGACCGGCAGCCGCAACAGCATGGGCTGCGTGAAACGCTGATAGGCAGTGTTTCCGTCGAGGATCTGCGACATGACCGGCAGCACCGGCATATCGCCGACCCCGCCACCGGGCAGCTCCACCAGTCGCAGCTCATCCGCGTCGCCGCGGCCGGCGACCTCGGCGAGCGCGGCGACGGTCCGGCGTTCGAACACATCCCGGGGTGTGAAGACCACGCCCCGGGCCTTGGCTCGCGACACCAGCTGGATCGACAGGATGCTGTCACCACCGAGCGCGAAGAACGAATCGTCCACGCCGACCCGCGCGACCCCGAGGACGTCGGCGAACACCTCGCAGATGATCGTCTCGACCGCACCGACCGGAGCGCGGAACGACTGCGCCTCGAGCACCGGTTCCGGGAGCGCCTTGCGGTCCAGTTTGCCGACCGGGGTCAGCGGGATCTGGTCCAGGACGATGACAACCGACGGCACCATATGCGCCGGCAACCGGGCGGAGACGAATTCGGTCACCGCGGCGGTGTCCACCCTGTGTCCGGGTACCGCCAGCACATACGACACCAGGATCGTCGCGCCCGCATCGGTGTCCCGGCCGAGGGTTACCGCGTACTCGACATCCGGATGCGCCGCCAGCGCCGTATCGATCTCGCCGAGCTCCACGCGGAAACCGCGGACCTTGACCTGGAAATCCGAACGGCCCACGTAATCCAGTTCCCAGTGCACCGTCGGCAACGCCTCGTTACCGGCCCGCGCACCGGGTTTCGCGTACCAGCGCACCACATCACCGGTGCGATACATCCGCGAGCCCTCGAAGCTGTACGGGTTGGCGACGAACCGGTCGGCGGTCAGGCCCGGCCGGTTGTGGTAACCGCGGGCCAGCGCACCACCGGCCAGGTACAGCTCGCCCGCCACGCCCGGAGGTACCGGTTTCAGGCGCGCGTCCAGGACCAGTGCCGCCATACCGTGCACCGGATCGCCGATGGTGACGTGTTCGCCGGCGAACAGTCGCGCGTAGGACGAGATGATGGTCGTCTCGGTGGGGCCGTAACCGTTGAAGTACTTGCGGCCCGGCTCCCATTTGGCCAGTAGTTCGGCGGTGGTCACATCGCCACCCACCGACAGCACCTCGAGTGCGTCCAGGCCCGCCGGATCCAGCGTGCCCAGCACCGCCGGGGTGATGATCGCGTGGGTCACCGCTTCGGTGCGCAACAGTTCGGCCAGGTCCGGACCGCCGATGATCTCACCCGGGACCACGACGAGCGTCGCACCCACGTAGGCGGTGCACACCCACTCCAGCACCGACGGGTCGAAACTCGGTGAGCAGATGTGCAGGAACCGGTGCCGGGATCCGACGCTGTACAGATCGGCCGCCACATCGGCGAGGCCACCCATACCGGCATGCGTCACCATCACGCCCTTGGGCAGACCGGTCGATCCGGAGGTGTAGATGACGTACGCCGGATGCGACATCGCCAACGGCGTGATCCGGTCGGTGTCGGTCACGGCACTGTCCGGTTGCGCCGCCACCTGTGCCAGGAACTCCGGATCGTCGAGCAGCAGCCACTGCGCATCGCCGGGCAACCGGTCCACGTACTCGCTGCTGGTGAGCCCCAAAACGGCACCGGAGTCGGAGAGCATATGCCGCATCCGGTCCGCCGGATAATTCGGATCCACCGGGACATGCGCGCCGCCGGCCTTGGCCACGGCCCAGAAGGCCAGCACGATCTCGTAGGACCGCGGCAGCGCCAATGCCACGATCCGCTCCGGACCGACGCCGCGATCGATGAGCACCCGCGCCAACCGCGAGGACTGCTCGTCCAGCTCCCGATAGGTCACCGACCGGCCCCGATAGCGCACCGCCACACCGTCCGGGTTGACCCGGACACCGGTGGTGAGCAGGTTCGGAAGCAGACCCGTCGCCATGACATCGTCACCGCGGACATGGGTGAGTAGGCGGTACTCGGAATCGTCGATGATCGGCAGATCGCCGATCGGCGCCTGCGGATGGCGGACGATGGCCGACAGCAGGTGCAGGAACCGGCGCGCGAAGACCCCGACCGTGTCGGAGTCGAACAGATCCCGGGCGTAGGAGAAGGCGGCCGCCATACCGTCGCCGGTTTCGGTGATCCGCAGCGAGAGATCGAACTTGGCGCTGTCGGCATCGAAATCGACAGCGCCGACCCGCAGCCCGGGCAGTTCGAAATCACCCTGCGGCAGATTCTCGAACGACAATGCCACCTGGAACAACGGGTGCCGAGCGGTCGACCGCTCCACGTCGACCAGTTCCACCAGTCGTTCGAAGGGCACATCGGCGTGCGCGAACGCCTGCAGATCGGTTTCTCGGGTCGCCGCCAGGAACTCACCGAAACTCGACTCGCCGCGCACATGCGACCGCAGTACGAGGGTGTTGACGAACATTCCGACCACATCGTCGAGTTCGGCCTCGCCGCGACCCGCGACGGGCGTACCGACAGCCACATCGTCGGTGGCCGACAACCGTGCGAGCAGTAGTGCCAGGACCGCGTGCACGACCATGAACACCGTCGCATTGTGCTCGGCGGCCAATCGCGTCACCGCGCGGTGCAGTTCGGCGTCGATCCGGAACGGCACGGTGCCACCGACCATCGTTCGCACGATCGGACGCGGCCGGTCGCTCGGCAGGTTCAGCTCGTCCGGCAGGCCTGCCAGCGCCCGGCGCCAGTAGTCGGCCTGCGCGCTGACCAGGCTCTCGGGATCGTCCTCCGAGCCCAGGACCTCGCGCTGCCACAGGCTGTAGTCGGCGTACTGCACCGGCAGCGGCGTCCACGCCGGAGCCGAACCGGAGGTGCGCGCGGCGTAGGCGGTCATCAGGTCCCGGGTCAGCGGTCCCATCGACCAGCCGTCGGTACTGATGTGGTGCACCACGAAGACCAGGACGTATTCATCGTCGGCCGGCTGCAACAAAGCCACCCGTAGCGGCACCTCGACTGTGACATCGAACCCGGTCGCGATCACCTCGGTGATCCGGTCGCGGAGTTCCGTCGCGGCCACCGGAACCGGGGTCGGATCCGGAACGGCCCGGCCGACCGGCAGCACGAGCTGGTATGGCCGCCCGTCCTGCGCGGGGTAGACGGTCCGCAGCGTTTCGTGCCGGCCCACGATATCGGCGACCGCCTGCCGCAGTGCGGCGATATCGAGGTTCCCGGACAGGCGGACGGCCACCGGGATGTTGTACGCCGTCGAATCGGTATCGAACTGGTTCAGGAACCACATCCGCTGCTGCGCCAACGACAACGGCACCCGCTCCGGACGTTCCCGCCGCGCCAGCACCGGCAGATCTCCCCGCCCGGTGGCGGATTCCGCAGCGGCGGCCAGCGCCGCCACGGTGGAGGCCTCGAACAGGGTCCGCACCGCGACCTTGGTGTCCAGGGCCGCGGCCACCCGCGCCGCGACCTGGGTCGCGATCAGCGAGTTACCACCGAGGGCGAAGAAATCGTCATCCGCACCGACCCGCTCGACACCGAGGACCTCGGCGAACACACCGGCGACGATCTCCTCGATCGGGGTCGAGGGGGCGCGGAACTCCCGGGCCTCGAACACCGGAGCCGGCAGCGCTTTACGGTCCAGCTTGCCGGAGGTGTTCAACGGGAACGCATCCAACTGCATGACCACGGCCGGGATCATGTACACCGGCAACACATCACGCAGGGAATCCAGCAGCACCGCGGAGACGACCTGCTCCCCCGGAGCCGGCACCACATAGGCGACCAACTGCTCACCCAGATCCGACGCCGCCACCGTCACCACAGCCTGGCTCACCACCGGCTAAGCCCAGCAACGCCGACTCGATCTCCCCCAACTCGATCCGCTGACCACGGAACTTCACCTGGAAATCGGTACGACCCAAATACTCCAACACCGGCAGAGACGCCGTACGGCCTTCCACCGAAGCCTCGACCCGGCTCCACCGCACCAGGTCACCGGTCCGGTACATCCGCTGACCGGCATCGAACGGGCTCGCCACAAACCGATCCGCTGACAAATCCGGACGAGTCACATAACCACGAGCCAACTGATCACCCGCGAGATACAACTCACCCACCACACCCGCAGGAACCGGCTGGAGACGGGAATCCAACACGTACACACGGCTGTTCCACTGCGGCACACCAATCGGCACACTGCCCGACTCATCACCGGACGCCTGCCAATACGTGATCGACACCGCGGCCTCGGTCGGACCATAGAGGTTATGCACAGCCGCATCAGAAATCGCATGCATCGCCGCCACCGTCTCCGGCGGCAACGCCTCACCAATCACGAACACATGCTCGAGACTCGGGATAGAACCTGCCCGCGTATGGGCGGCGAATACACCCAACATGGACGGCACGAAGTCGGTCACCGTGACGCTGCGCTCGGCGATCGTCCGCGCCAAGTACTCGGTGTCACGATGACCGTCCGGCGTCGCCACCACCAGGTGCGCACCGGCAGCCAACGGCAGGAAATAACCCCACAACGACACATCGAACGTCGTCGCGGTCTTCTGCAGGTACACATCCGAGGCACCCAGCGGATATTCCGCCAGCATCCACGCAACCTGATTACTGATCGCCGAATGCGGAACCGCCACACCCTTCGGACGCCCCGTCGAGCCGGACGTGAAAATCACATACGCGGTATTCGACGGCCGCACCGGCGCACGCCGATCCGCATCGGCCACCACGGAATCGGCGTATCCCGAGACATCCATGGTGTCCAGGGTGAGCACCGGAACCTCCGGCGCCACAGCGGCAACGCCGCCATCGGCGACCGCGGCCGCATCAGCAGTCGTGCTCAGCACGCACAACGGCGACGCCGTATCCAGGATGTAGCCGATCCGCTCCACCGGATGCGCCGGATCCAGGGGCACATACGCACCACCCGCAGCCACCACGGCATACATACCGACCACGAGATCCAGCGACCGCGACACCAACAACCCGACAAGAGTCTCCGGACCCACACCCTCGGCGATCAAATGCCGCGCGAGCCGATTCACCCGACCCGCGAACTCACCATAGGACAGACTCGTCCCCTCGAACGAAACCGCCACCCGATCCGGATACGCCGCCGCCACCGCATTGAACCCATC
This sequence comes from Nocardia grenadensis, assembly GCF_050942415.1. Lineage (NCBI taxonomy): Bacteria > Bacillati > Actinomycetota > Actinomycetes > Mycobacteriales > Nocardiaceae > Nocardia > Nocardia grenadensis. The sequence goes on from NZ_CP192054.1 coordinate 5,659,705, forward strand.
CAACAACAACCCCGCCGGCAGCCGATGCTCGGTCGCATTCCACTCCGCCAGCACCCGAGCACGCTCGGACGCCGCCAGGATCTCCAGATCACCGACAGCGGTTTCGGGAGCGGACACGATCTCCCGCAGCAGGCGCGCGAACCGGTCGGCGAAACCCGCGACGGTGGACTCGTCGAACAGTGCGGTGGCGTAGGACAGATAACCCGTGACCCCCTGTGGGGCACCTGATTCGTCGTAGGTGTCGCCGAGGATCAGGTTCAGGTCGAACTGCGAGATCTCGGTGTCGACCTCCACACCCGACACCGTCAGACCCGGCAACTCCAGACTCGACTGCGCCAAATTCTGGAACGACAACCCCACCTGGAACAACGGATGACGCGACTGCGAACGCGCCGGATTCAACACCTCCACCAGGCGTTCGAACGGCACATCCGCATGCGCGAACGCCGCGATATCGACCTCACGCTGCCGACGAAGCAGATCGGTGAACGACTCACCACGATCCAACTCGGTCCGGAACACCAACGTATTCACAAACATACCGATCAAATCATCCAGTGCGGCCTCACCACGACCCGCCACCGGCGTACCCACAGTGATGTCATCACTACCCGACAACCGCGACAACAACACCGCCAACGCCGAATGAACGACCATGAACAGAGTCGCGTTCTGCTCCCGGGCCACCCGCAGCAAACCGGCATGAACCTCGGCATCGACAACGACCCGAACCCGACCACCCGCAAACGACTGCACCGCCGGACGCGGCCGATCCGCCGGCAAATCCAACTGATCCGGCACACCCGCCAGCGCCGACCGCCAATAACCGACCTGCCGCGCCGCCAACGACTCCGGATCGGATTCATCACCAAGCAGCTCACGCTGCCAGATACTGTAATCCGCGTACTGCACCGGCAACGGCGCCCACCCCGGACCATCCCCCGCCCTACGCGCCGCATACGCGGTCATCAAATCCCGAGTCAACGGCCCCACCGACGAACCATCACCAGCAATGTGATGAACCACCAGCGCCAGCACGAATTCATCGGCTGTGCCGTCGACCTGGAACAGCGCCACCCGCAACGGCACCTCGACCGTCACATCGAAACCCGCCGACCCCAACCCGGCCACCGCCGCCACCACATCACCAGCAGCAACCGACCGCACATCCAGACGCGGTGACGCCTCCGCAGCCGGCAACACCACCTGCACCGGACCCGACTCCGTCTCCGGATACACCGTGCGCAAAACCTCGTGCCGGCCCACCACATCGGCGACCGCCGCGCGCAACGCGGCGATATCGAGATCGCCCGACAACCGGATCGCCATCGGCAGGTTGTAGGCCGCCGACTGCTGATCGAACCGGTTCAGGAACCACATCCGCTGCTGCGCCAACGACAACGGCACCCGCTCCGGACGTTCCCGCGCCATCAGCGCCGGCATACCACCACGACCGGTAGCGGTCTCGGCCGCGGCGGCCAGCGCTGCCACGGTGGAGGCCTCGAACAGCATCCGCACCGGCACCTGCGCGTCCAGTGCCGCGCCGAGGCGGGCCGCGACCTGGGTCGCGATCAGCGAGTTACCACCGAGGGCGAAGAAATCGTCATCGGCGCCGATCCGCTCGACACCGAGCACGTCGGCGAACACGCCCGCCACGATCTCCTCGATCGGAGTCGAGGGGGCGCGGAACTCACGGGCCTCGAACACCGGTGCCGGCAGCGCTTTACGGTCCAGCTTGCCCGAGGTGTTCAACGGGAACGCGTCCAACTGCATGACCACGGCCGGGATCATGTACACCGGCAACACATCACGCAGCGCATCCAGCAGCGCAGCCGTAACGATCTGTTCGCCGGGCGCCGCAACGACATAGGCGACCAACTGCTCACCCAGATCCGACGCCGCCACCGTCACCACAGCCTGGCTCACCACCGGCCGGCCCAGCAACGCCGACTCGATCTCCCCCAACTCGATCCGCTGACCACGGAACTTCACCTGGAAATCGGTACGACCCAGGTATTCCAGTACCGGCAGGCTCTCGCTGTGCGCATCGACGGTGACGTAATTCCACCGCACCAGGTCGCCGGTGCGGTACATCCGCTCCGCGGGATCGAACGGACTCGCCACAAACCTGTCCGCCGACAAATCCGGACGCGTCACATAACCGCGCGCCAACTGATCACCCGCGAGATACAACTCACCCACCACACCCGCAGGAACCGGCCGCAACCGCGAATCCAACACGTACACGCGGGAATTCCACTGGGGCACACCGATCGGCACACTGCCCGACTCATCACCGGACGCCTGCCAATACGTGATCGACACCGCAGCCTCGGTCGGACCATACAAGTTATGCACAGCCGCATCAGAAATCGCATGCATCGCCGCCACCGTCTCCGGCGGCAACGCCTCACCGATCACGAACACATGCTCGAGACTGCGCAGGGCTTCCGCCGGAGTATGCGCAGCGAACACACCCAACATCGACGGCACGAAATCGGTCACCGTCACCCGCTGCTCGGCGATCGTCCTTGCGAGGTACTCGGTATCCCGATGACCGTCCGGTGTCGCCACCACAAGGTGCGCACCGGCAGCCAACGGCAGGAAGTAACCCCACAACGACACATCGAACGTCGTCGCCGTCTTCTGCAAATACACATCCGAGGCATCCAACGGGTACTCCGCCAGCATCCACGCAACCTGATTACTGATCGCCGAATGCGGAACCGCCACACCCTTCGGACGCCCCGTCGAACCCGACGTGAAGATCACATACGCCGTATTCGACGGCCGCACCGGCGCACGCCGATCGGTATCGGTCACCGGTGCGGTATCACGATCACCCAGGTCGAGGGTGTCCAGTACCAGCACCGGCACACCCGTGCCCTCGGGCACCGCACCCGCGTCGGCAGTCGTGGTCAGCACACACAACGGCGACGCCGTATCCAGGATGTAGCCGATCCGCTCCACCGGATGCGCCGGATCCAACGGCACATACGCACCACCGGCCGCCACCACGGCATACATACCGACCACGAGATCCAGCGACCGCGACACCAACAACCCCACAAGGGTCTCCGGACCCACACCCTGCGCGATCAAATGCCGCGCAAGCTGATTCACCCGACCCGCGAACTCACCATAGGACAGACTCGTCCCCTCGAACGAAACCGCCACCCGATCCGGATACGCGGCCGCCACCGCATTGAACCCATCCAACAACAACCCCGCCGGCAGCCGATGCTCGGTGGCATTCCACTCCGCCAGCACGCGGTCACGCTCGGACGTTGCCAGGATCTCCAGATCACCGACCGGCACTGCCGGGTCCGCCACCACCGCTGCCAGCAAGCGCACAAAGCGGTCGACGAATCCCTGGACGGTGGTGTGATCGAACAGAGCCGTGGCATAGGTCAGATAACCCGCGATCCCCAGGGGCGCACCGGATTCATCGTAGGAGTCGCCGAGGTCCAGGTTCAGATCGAACTGGGAGATCTTGGTATCGAATTCCACACCCGATACGGTCAAACCCGGCAGCTCGAGGCTAGGCTGTGCCAAGTTCTGGAAAGCGAAGCCGATCTGGAACAACGGATGCCGCGCCTGCGACCGCGCCGGATTGAGGACCTCCACCAAGCGCTCGAACGGCACATCCGCATGCGCGAACGCCGCGATATCGACCTCACGCTGCCGCGACAACAGATCCGCGAACGACTCCCCACGATCCACCTCGGTCCGGAAGACCAGAGTGTTGACGAACATACCGATCAGATCATCGAGCGCGGCCTCACCACGACCCGCAACCGGCGTACCGACAGTGACATCATCCGTACCCGACAGTCGCGACAGCAGCACCGCCAATGCCGCGTGCACGACCATGAACAACGTCGCGTTCCGCTGCTGCGCCACCCGCTGCAAACCGGCATGGACTTCGGCATCGACAACGACCCGCACCCGCCCGCCCGCGAAAGACTGCACGGCCGGACGCGGACGGTCGACCGGCAGATCCAGCTGATCCGGCACGCCAGCCAGCGCCGACCGCCAGTAACCGACCTGCTGCGCCGCGATCGATTCCGGATCGGACTCGTCACCCAGCAATTCGCGCTGCCACAACGCATAATCGGCGTACTGCACCGCCAACGGCGCCCAACCCGGCACATCACCGGCCGCACGCGCCGCATATGCGGTCATCAGATCCCGGGTCAACGGCCCCACCGACAAGCCGTCACCGGCGATATGGTGCACCACCATCGCCAATACGAACTCACCGGCCGCACCGTCTGCCTCGGGCCCGGCACCAGCGGCGGTCGCGTCGTTCACCCGGAACAGTGCCACCCGCAACGGCACCTCGACCGTCACATCGAAACCCGCCGACGCCAACCCCGCCACCGCCGCCACCACATCCGCCGAGGCAACCGAACCCACCTGCAAACGCGGCGAGGTCTCCCCGACCGGCAATACCAGCTGCACCGGACCCGACGCGGTCTCCGGATACACCGTCCGCAATACCTCATGCCGCGCAACCAGATCCGACACCGCCGCACGCAGTGCGTTTACATCCAGCGCACCCGCCAATCGGATCGCCATCGGAATGTTGTAGGCGACCGAATCCTGATCGAACCGGTTCAGGAACCACATCCGCTGCTGAGCCAACGACAACGGCACCCGATCGGGACGCTCTCGCGCCACCAGCGGCTGATGGCCACCGGAGCCGCTCAGTTCAGCCAGGCGTACGGCGAACTCGGCCACTGTCGGGGCCTCGAACAACACCCTGGCCGGGATGCGGGCGTCCACGGTGGCACCCAACCGACCCGCGACCTGGGCGGCGATCAGCGAATTACCACCCAGTTCGAAGAAATCGTCATCGGCACCGACCGGATCCACGGGATTCAGTAGATCGGCGAAAACGGCCGCGACCTGTTTCTCCAACGGGGTATCCGGCGCCCGGTACGCCTTCGTCCGCAACTGCGGGTCGGGCAGCGCACGGCGGTCGATCTTGCCGCCCGGCGTCAGCGGAATCTCGTCGAGGACGGTGATACTCGCCGGAACCATATACGCGGGAAACCGGCTCGCGGCCAGCGCGAGCAGTTCATCAGGGTCGATATGAGCCCCATCCGCCGGATGCACATAACTGGCCAGCACCGTCGCCCCGCTGGGGGGCTCGTAGCCGACGGTGACAGAGAAATCCACCGATTCGTGCCCGGCCAGTATGGCGTCGATCTCACCGAGCTCGATCCGGAAACCACGGATCTTCACCTGGAAGTCGTTGCGGCCCATATATTCCAGCGATCCGTCGGCCAGCCAACGCACCAGGTCGCCGGTGCGATAGAGCCGGGATCCGTCGCCGGCGAACGGATTTGCCACAAAACGTTCCGCGCTCGAGCTGGGGCGGTTGCGGTAGCCGCGCGCCAATTGGGCGCCGCTGACATAGAGTTCGCCTGCCACCCCCGTAGGAAGCGGGGAAAGCCGTTCGTCCAGTACATATTCGGTGATCCCGCGGATCGGCGCACCGATGCCGACCGGCTCGTCCGGTTTCATCGGGGCACTGATATTGACCGCGACTGTGGTCTCGGTCGGGCCGTAGGCGTTGAAGAACTCGCGGGGGCGCCCGTCGGCCGTGGGAACGGCCCAGCGACGCACAAGATCCGGCGGGCAGGACTCGCCGCCGGTGATGACGATGCGCAGATCGTTCAGACCTGCCGGGTCGACCGAGGCGAGCGCGGCCGGCGTGACAAAGGCATGGGTCACCCCTTCGTTGCGCAACAGCCCGGCCAAATCGTCACCGCCGTAGACCGTGGGCGAAACCACCACCATGGTCGCCGCCCCGCCCACCGCCAAAAGCAGTTCCAGCACCGAGGCGTCGAACGACGGAGAGGCGAAGTGCAGGGTACGAGCGGTCGCATCGACGCGATACCGTTCCCGCTGTTCGGCGCAGAACCCGGCGAGGCCGGCCTGGGTGATCACCACACCCTTCGGTGTACCGGTCGAACCCGAGGTGTATATGACATAGGCCGGATGCTCGGCGCGCAGCGGCCGCAGCCGCTCGTCGAAGGAGACCGGTTCGGCCGAGTACCGCAAAAGGCCGGCGGAGACCACCGCGCTGTCGATGGACACCCACTCCACCTCACCGGGCAATCCGGGCGATGATTCGGTGACGGTAAGGCCGAGGACGGCGCCGGAATCGGTGACCATATGCGTGACGCGGTCCATCGGATAGGTCGGGTCCACGGGCACATAACCGGCGCCGGTCTTGGCCACCGCCCATACCGCGACCACGGATTCGATCGAGCGGGTGATCCCGATCGCGACCAGGTCCTCCGGTCCGATACCGCGTGCGATGAGCAGCCGGGCGAGCCGATTGGAACGTTCGTCCAGTTCGGCGTAGGTGAGCCGGCCGAGATTACCGGTGGCGTCGGCGTAGCTGAGGGCGACACCCGAGGGGTTGGTCTCGACCGCTGTCGCCATCAGCTGGGGCAGGGTCGTGCCCCGAGGCCGCCGGGTCCGGGCGGGTCGTGTGCGCGCCGTTCGGGTCATGCCTACATCACTTCCTGGTGGTGGTCACACTGCTCACCGACAACCGAACCCATCAACCTGCCTGCCTTGTTCGCTTCCTCCGGGCGGTCCACCCGCCGACGGCAAACCGCTACCGAACTACCGGCCCGTGGCTCGTGCAAGGCACGTTCGATCGCCGCCGGACTCGCCGTCGTCCATCATTACATGGGCCGGAGGTACCCATCTGTTACCACCGAGGATGCCATCGCCCGGCGACCGGGGCCGCTACACCAACGACTCAGTCCAGCAGGGCGCCCAGATCGAGCACCTGCTCTACCTCGGCCCACGACCCGTCCGGACGTCCCTTTTCCTCCAGGATCAACGCGGAGAGATCCTCCATGGCGTCCGGCTCCAACTGGTCGAGCCCGGCCTGATCGATCCACAGGTGGGTGACCCATTCGTCGCCGAGCGTCTCGCCGGTCACCTCGGGTACCAGTACCACCGCCGCGCCTACCGCGCCGGCCGCCACGATCTCCACCACCGCGGCCGGGCCGTCGGTACGGCCGTACCGGAAGGTACGGGATTCGTAGGTCAGGTCAGTCACGGTGTGCACCTCGGCCACCACGGCGGCCAGTTCGTCGTATGAGAGGACACGGCCGCCGGTGGTGACGCATACCGGGTCGCCGCCCTGCAGCGGCCGGACCCGGTCTGCGTAGGTCACCGGCCGGGACGACTCCGCCGCTATCTCCCCACTACGTTCGGGATTGTCCAGGGCCAACCAGTCGACATCGGGCACGGCCGGTGGCGCGTCCACCACAATGCCGGCCTCGACCGACAGACCGGCGGCCATGGCGGCATCCACCGCCTCAGCGGGTACCAGCGCCGCACCTGTCTTGAGCACCGCCCAGGTCGCCACGGCCGCGTCGACTCCGCGTCCGAGGCGCAGCACCACACCGGTACCCGGCCCGTAACCCCGCCCGATCAGGACCCGGGCCAGCCGCGAGGAACGCGCGTCCAGCTCCTGATAGGTGACCTCTTCCTCGCCCCACACCACCGCGGGGGCTTCCGGATCGTCCTCCACCGACGCGCGCAGCGTCTGCGGCAACGCGGTACCAGTGGTTGCAGCAGGGGCCACCGGCTGCGCGGGGGCCGCCATCCGGTCACGTTCGGCGGTATCGAGGATGTCGATACCGCCCACCCGGACCTGTGGGTCAGCAGCTACCGCGGCGAGGATCCGCTCGAATCGGCGACCGAAGGATTGCACGGTCGCGTCGTCGAACAGATCGGTGGCGTAACCGAACACCGACCACAGTTCCCCGAAGCCGCCGTCCACATCCCGCTGTGGGTCGATACCGATCTGGAGATCGAACTTCGCAGCCAGTGCCTGCTCGCCCAGTGCCTGCACACTCAGACCGGGCAGCTCCAGGATGGGCTGTTCGGTGTTCTGGAAGGACAGCACCACGCTCAGGAGCGGGTTGTGCGCGGTGGCTCGACCGGGCAGTACCGCGCTCACCACCTGTTCGAACGGGATATCAGCATTCGAGAAGGCCGACAGGTCCGTCTCGCGGACATGCTCGAGCAATTCGGCGAAGGTCATATCGGGTTCCACCTTGGTACGCAGTGCCAGGGTGTTGACGAACATACCGACGAGATCGTCGAGCTCCTGTTCCCCGCGTCCAGCGATCGGAGTACCGACAACGATATCGTCGGCGTTGGTCAGCCGGGACAACAGCACCGCCACCGCCGCGTGCATCACCATGAACAGCGTCACACCGTGCGCTCGCGCCGACTCGTCCAGCGCCCGATGCACCCCGGCATCGATGGCGAAACTCGTCAGTCCACCACGCATGGACGGTACCGGCGGACGCGGCCGGTCCAGCGGCAGTTCGACATCCACGGCGACCCCGTCGAGCTGTTTCTGCCAGTAGGCCAACTGGCCGGCAGCCGCCGAAGTCGGATCGGTCTCGTCACCGACCACTGCGCGCTGCCACAACGCGAAGTCCGCGTACTGCACCGGCAGCGGCGACCAGCCCGGCGAGTCGCCGCCGACTCGAGCCAGATAGGCCGTCATCAGGTCTCGGGCCAGCGGCGCCAGCGAGGCACCGTCGGCCGCGATGTGGTGCGCGACAACCGCGAGCACGTGCTCGCCTGGTGCGGTTTCGAGCAGCAATGCCCGCACGGGGACCTGCTGGGTGACATCGAACCCGGTCGACATCAGCTCGCCGATCCGAGTCACCGGATCAGCGGCGGGTGCCACCTCGAGCGCACCGCCGAGCGCCTGCGCGGACGGGAGGACCTCCTGGTACGGCGTGTCGCCCGGGCCGACCGGGTAGCGAGTACGCAGCGTCTCGTGCCGTTCCAGCACATCGGCGACCGCCGCGCACATAGCCGTGACATCCAGCTCCCCGGACAGCCGGATCGCCAGCGGGATGTTGTAAGCCGGCGAACCGGGATCGAACCGGTTGATAAGCCACATCCGCTGCTGTGCCAACGACAACGGCACGAACTCCGGACGCGACTGCGGCACCAAGGCACTACGCCCACCCGAACCCGCGTGCCGCTCCACCCGGACCGCCAGCCCGGCCACCGTAGACGCCTCGAACAGAGCCCGCACCGGCACCGTCGTGTTCAACGCCTTACCCAACCGCGCCGCGACCTGCGTCGCAACCAACGAATTACCACCGAGAGCGAAGAAATCATCCTCCGCACCCACCCGATCCACACCGAGAACCTCGGCGAACACACCGGCAACGATCTCCTCGATCGGAGTCGACGGCGCCCGGAACTCCCGCGCCTCGAACACCGGCTCGGGCAACGCCTTACGATCCAGCTTCCCGTTGACATTCAACGGCAACGCATCCAACTCCACGAACACCGACGGCACCATGTACGACGGCAACCGCTGCCCGAGTTCGGACTGCATACGCCCAGCATCCAGACCCGCTCCACCGCCGGACACCACATACCCGACCAACCGATCCCCGGTCCGCGGATCCGTGGCGACCAGCACCGCGGCCTGCGCGACCTCGGGCAACGCCAACAACGCCGCCTCGATCTCCCCCAGCTCGATCCGGAAACCACGAACCTTCACCTGGAAATCGGACCGACCCACATAATCCAGCTCACCCGCCGCAGTCCAGCGAGCCACGTCACCGGTGCGATACATCCGCTGCCCCACCGTGAACGGATCCGCCACGAACCGATCCGCACTCAAATCCGGCCGCCCGAAATACCCATCCGCCAACTGCACACCCGCCAGATACAACTCACCCGCGACACCATCGGGCACCGGCCGCAACCGCGAATCCAACACATACACACGCGAATTCCACTGCGGCACACCGATCGGCACCGAACCCTGATCGGCCTCGGTCACCTCATGCGTGGTGATCGACACCGCCGCCTCGGTCGGACCATACAAGTTGAACAACCGGACACCCGCGAACTCGGCAAGCACCTTGCGCGCCGTCGCCGCCGGCAGCGCCTCACCGATAGCCAACACCCGCCGCAGCGAGCCCGGCAAGCCTTCACCCGTGCTCAACAACGCATCCAACATCGACGGAACAACCGCCAATGTAGTCACCCGTTCCCGAGCCATCAGCTCATTCAGATACAACGGATCCCGATGCCCATCGGCCTCCGCGATCACCAACCGACCACCGGACACGGCCGCCGACCAGAACTCCCACACCGACAAATCGAACGTCGCCGCGGTCTTCAACAACACCGCATCCGTCGCGACCAAACCGAACTCGGCGACGAGATAACGCAACTGGTTCACAACCGCCGCATGCGGAACCGCCACACCCTTCGGACGACCCGTCGAACCCGACGTGAAAATCACATAAGCGGTATTCGACGGCCGCAACGGCGCCACACGCTCGACATCAGACACCGGCACCGCGTCGAAACCACTGACGTCCAAGCCGTCCAGCGCAATCACCGCTGCCTCACCGGCCATCGCCGTAGCAAAATCCGATACGACATCACCACTGGTAAGCACACATACCGGTGCCGCGGTATCGAGGATGTAACCGGTTCGCTCCGCAGGCTGATCCGGATCCACCGGAACATACACACCACCGGCAGTGGCGACCGCGTACATCGCGACCACCAAATCCACCGACCGCCGCAACCCCAGCACGACCCGATCCTGCGGACCCACACCCACCGAAATCAGATACCGCGCCAACCGATTGACCCGAGCACCCAACTCCGCATAGGTGACCGCGGAACCGTCGGCGGCAACCAACGCGACCGCATCCGGCGTGGCCGCGACCGACGCATCCAACAGCGACACCAAAGTCGCCGCCGAATCCAGCTCCCGAACAGTGTCATTACGAGCCGCCAACACCGCACGCTCGGCCGGAGCCAGAATCTCCAGCTGCCCGACCGCAGTATCCGGTGCCGCGACGATCTCACTCAGCAACCGGATGAACCGACCAACGAATTCCTGCGCAGTGGCATGGTCGAACAGATCGGTGGCATAGGTCAGATGGCCACCCACACCCTGCGGCGCACCCTCACTGTCATAAGCGTCCGCGACGATCAAATGCAGGTCGAACTGCGAAACCTCGGTATCGACCTCCACACCCGACACCGTCAGACCCGGCAACTCCAGACTCGACTGCGCCAAATTCTGGAACGACAACCCCACCTGGAACAACGGATGACGCGACTGCGAACGCGCCGGATTCAACACCTCCACCAAACGCTCGAACGGCACATCCGCATGCGCGAACGCCGCGATATCGACCTCACGCTGCCGACGAAGCAGATCGGTGAACGACTCACCACGATCCAACTCGGTCCGGAACACCAACGTATTCACAAACATACCGATCAAATCATCCAGTGCGGCCTCACCACGACCCGCCACCGGCGTACCCACAGTGATGTCATCACTACCCGACAACCGCGACAACAACACCGCCAACGCCGAATGAACGACCATGAACAGAGTCGCGTTCTGCTCCCGGGCCACCCGCAGCAAACCGGCATGAACCTCGGCATCGACAACGACCCGAACCCGACCACCCGCAAACGACTGCACCGCCGGACGCGGCCGATCCGCCGGCAAATCCAACTGATCCGGCACACCCGCCAGCGCCGACCGCCAATAACCGACCTGCCGCGCCGCCAACGACTCCGGATCGGATTCATCACCAAGCAGCTCACGCTGCCAGATACTGTAATCCGCGTACTGCACCGGCAACGGCGCCCACCCCGGACCATCCCCCGCCCTACGCGCCGCATACGCGGTCATCAAATCCCGAGTCAACGGCCCCACCGACGAACCATCACCAGCAATGTGATGAACCACCAGCGCCAGCACGAACTCATCGGCTGTGCCGTCGACCTGGAACAGCGCCACCCGCAACGGCACCTCGACCGTCACATCGAAACCCGCCGACCCCAACCCGGCCACCGCCGCCACCACATCACCAGCAGCAACCGACCGCACCTCCAGACGCGGCGTCGCCTCCGCAGCCGGCAACACCACCTGCACCGGACCCGACTCCGTCTCCGGATACACCGTCCGCAACACCTCATGCCGGCCCACCACATCGGCGACCGCCGCCCGCAACGCCGCTACATCGAGATCGCCCGACAGCCGGATCGCCATCGGGATGTTGTAAGCCGCCGATTCCTGATCGAAACGGTTCAGGAACCACATCCGCTGCTGCGCCAACGACAACGGCACGAACTCCGGACGCGACTGCGGCACCAAGGCACTACGCCCACCCGAACCCGCGTGCCGCTCCACCCGGACCGCCAGCCCGGCCACCGTAGACGCCTCGAACAGAGCCCGCACCGGCACCGTCGTGTTCAACGCCTTACCCAACCGCGCCGCGACCTGCGTCGCAACCAACGAATTACCACCGAGAGCGAAGAAATCATCCTCCGCACCCACCCGATCCACACCGAGAACCTCGGCGAACACACCGGCAACGATCTCCTCGATCGGAGTCGACGGCGCCCGGAACTCCCGCGCCTCGAACACCGGCTCGGGCAACGCCTTACGATCCAGCTTCCCGTTGACATTCAACGGCAACGCATCCAACTCCACGAACACCGACGGCACCATGTACGACGGCAACCGCTGCCCGAGTTCGGACTGCATACGCCCAGCATCCAGACCCGCTCCACCGCCGGACACCACATACCCGACCAACCGATCCCCGGTCCGCGGATCCGTGGCGACCAGCACCGCGGCCTGCGCGACCTCGGGCAACGCCAACAACGCCGCCTCGATCTCCCCCAGCTCGATCCGGAAACCACGAACCTTCACCTGGAAATCGGACCGACCCACATAATCCAGCTCACCCGCCGCAGTCCAGCGAGCCACGTCACCGGTGCGATACATCCGCTGCCCCACCGTGAACGGATCCGCCACGAACCGATCCGCACTCAAATCCGGCCGCCCGAAATACCCATCCGCCAACTGCACACCCGCCAGATACAACTCACCCGCGACACCATCGGGCACCGGCCGCAACCGCGAATCCAACACATACACACGCGAATTCCACTGCGGCACACCGATCGGCACCGAACCCTGATCGGCCTCGGTCACCTCATGCGTGGTGATCGACACCGCCGCCTCGGTCGGACCATACAAGTTGAACAACCGGACACCCGCGAACTCGGCAAGCACCTTGCGCGCCGTCGCCGCCGGCAGCGCCTCACCGATAGCCAACACCCGCCGCAGCGAGCCCGGCAAGCCTTCACCCGTGCTCAACAACGCATCCAACATCGACGGAACAACCGCCAATGTAGTCACCCGTTCCCGAGCCATCAGCTCATTCAGATACAACGGATCCCGATGCCCATCGGCCTCCGCGATCACCAACCGACCACCGGACACGGCCGCCGACCAGAACTCCCACACCGACAAATCGAACGTCGCCGCGGTCTTCAACAACACCGCATCCGTCGCGACCAAACCGAACTCGGCGACGAGATAACGCAACTGGTTCACAACCGCCGCATGCGGAACCGCCACACCCTTCGGACGACCCGTCGAACCCGACGTGAAAATCACATAAGCGGTATTCGACGGCCGCAACGGCGCCACACGCTCGACATCAGACACCGGCACCGCGTCGAAACCACTGACGTCCAAGCCGTCCAGCGCAATCACCGCTGCCTCACCGGCCATCGCCGTAGCAAAATCCGATACGACATCACCACTGGTAAGCACACATACCGGTGCCGCGGTATCGAGGATGTAACCGGTTCGCTCCGCAGGCTGATCCGGATCCACCGGAACATACACACCACCGGCAGTGGCGACCGCGTACATCGCGACCACCAAATCCACCGACCGCCGCAACCCCAGCACGACCCGATCCTGCGGACCCACACCCACCGAAATCAGATACCGCGCCAACCGATTGACCCGAGCACCCAACTCCGCATAGGTGACCGCGGAACCGTCGGCGGCAACCAACGCGACCGCATCCGGCGTGGCCGCGACCGACGCATCCAACAGCGACACCAAAGTCGCCGCCGAATCCAGCTCCCGAACAGTGTCATTACGAGCCGCCAACACCGCACGCTCGGCCGGAGCCAGAATCTCCAGCTGCCCGACCGCAGTATCCGGTGCCGCGACGATCTCACTCAGCAACCGGATGAACCGACCAACGAATTCCTGCGCAGTGGCATGGTCGAACAGATCGGTGGCATAGGTCAGATGGCCACCCACACCCTGCGGCGCACCCTCACTGTCATAAGCGTCCGCGACGATCAAATGCAGGTCGAACTGCGAAACCTCGGTATCGACCTCCACACCCGACACCGTCAGACCCGGCAACTCCAGACTCGACTGCGCCAAATTCTGGAACGACAACCCCACCTGGAACAACGGATGACGCGACTGCGAACGCGCCGGATTCAACACCTCCACCAAACGCTCGAACGGCACATCCGCATGCGCGAACGCCGCGATATCGACCTCACGCTGCCGACGAAGCAGATCGGTGAACGACTCACCACGATCCAACTCGGTCCGGAACACCAACGTATTCACAAACATACCGATCAAATCATCCAGTGCGGCCTCACCACGACCCGCCACCGGCGTACCCACAGTGATGTCATCACTACCCGACAACCGCGACAACAACACCGCCAACGCCGAATGAACGACCATGAACAGAGTCGCGTTCTGCTCCCGGGCCACCCGCAGCAAACCGGCATGAACCTCGGCATCGACAACGACCCGAACCCGACCACCCGCAAACGACTGCACCGCCGGACGCGGCCGATCCGCCGGCAAATCCAACTGATCCGGCACACCCGCCAGCGCCGACCGCCAATAACCGACCTGCCGCGCCGCCAACGACTCCGGATCGGATTCATCACCAAGCAGCTCACGCTGCCAGATACTGTAATCCGCGTACTGCACCGGCAACGGCGCCCACCGGGGCACCTCGCCGACGACCCGAGCGGCGTAGGCGGTCATCAGATCCCGGGTCAACGGCCCCACCGACGAACCATCACCGGCGATGTGGTGGACCACCAGCGCCAGCACGAATTCATCGGCTGTGTCGTCGACCTGGAACAGCGCCACCCGCAACGGCACCTCGACCGTCACATCGAAACCCGCCGACCCCAAGCCCGCGACCGCCGCCACCACATCACCAGCAGCAACCGACCGCACCTCCAGACGCGGCGACGCCTCCGCAGCCGGCAACACCACCTGCACCGGACCCGACTCCGTCTCCGGATACACCGTCCGCAACACCTCATGCCGGCCCACCACATCGGCGACCGCCGCCCGCAACGCCGCCACATCCAGCACACCCGACAACCGGATCGCCATCGGCAGGTTATAAGCCGCCGACTCCTGATCGAAACGATTCAGGAACCACATCCGCTGCTGCGCCAACGACAACGGCACCGCATCAACAACCTCGCCCGAAGCCGACACCCGCGTCGGCCGCACCTGCGGCACCAACACGGCCCGGCCACCCGAACCCGCCTGCTCCTGAATCCGAGCAGCCAACGCCGACACCGCCGCAGCCTCGAACAACAACCGCACCGGCACCTGCGCGTCCAGTGCCGCACCCAACCGGGCCGCGACCTGGGTCGCGATCAGTGAGTTACCACCGAGAGCGAAGAAGTCGTCATCGGCGCCGATCCGCTCGACACCGAGGACCTCGGCGAACACGCCCGCCACGATCTCCTCGATCGGAGTCGACGGGGCGCGGAACTCCCGGGCCTCGAACACCGGCGCGGGCAGCGCTTTACGGTCCAGCTTGCCCGAAGTGTTCAACGGGAACGCGTCCAACTGCATGACCACGGCCGGGATCATGTACACCGGCAACACATCACGCAGGGCTTCGAGCAACGCACCGGAATCGATCTGCGCACCGGGCGCCGCAACGACATAGGCAGCCAGCTGCTCACCCAGATCAGACGCCGCCACCGTCACCACCGCCTGGCTCACCACCGGCTGCGCCAGCAACGCCGACTCGATCTCCCCCAACTCGATCCGCTGACCACGGAACTTCACCTGGAAATCGGTACGACCCAAATACTCCAACACCGGCAAGCCGTCCACCTGCTGCCACCGCACCAGATCACCCGTGCGATACATCCGCTCCGCGAGGTCGAACGGGCTCGCCACAAACCGATCCGCCGACAAATCCGGACGAGTCACATAACCACGAGCCAACTGATCACCCGCGAGATACAACTCACCCACCACACCCGCAGGAACCGGGCGCAACCGCGAATCCAACACGTACACGCGGGAATTCCACTGCGGCACACCAATCGGCACACTGCCCGACTCATCACCGGACGCCTGCCAATACGTGATCGACACCGCAGCCTCGGTCGGACCATACAAGTTATGCACAGCCGCATCAGAAATCGCGTGCACCGCGGACACGGTCTCCGGCGGCAACGCCTCACCGATCACGAACACATGCTCGAGACTCGGGATAGAACCCGCCGCAGTATGGGCAGCGAACACACCCAACATCGACGGCACGAAATCGGTCACCGTCACCCGCTGCTCGGCAATAACCCGCGCCAAGTACTCGGTATCCCGGTGACCGTCGGGGGTCGCGACCACAAGGTGCGCACCGGCAGCCAACGGCAGGAAATAACCCCACAACGACACATCGAACGTCGTCGCGGTCTTCTGCAAATACACATCCGAGGCACCCAACGGGTACTCCGCCAGCATCCACGCAACCTGATTACTGATCGCCGAATGCGAAACCGCCACACCCTTCGGACGACCGGTAGACCCGGACGTGAAAATCACATACGCCGTATTCGACGGCCGCACCGGCGCACGCCGATCCGCATCGGCCACCACGGAATCGGCGTACCGGGAGATATCCAGGCTGTCCAACGCCAGCACCGGGACAGCGGTGTCTTCGGGCACGGCAGCCGAATCACCGGTAGTCGTCAACACACACAGCGGTGCCGCGGTATCGAGAATGTAGCCGATCCGCTCCGCCGGATGCGCCGGATCCAGGGGCACATACGCACCACCCGCGGCAACGACGGCATACATACCCACGACGAGATCCAGCGACCGCGACACCAACAACCCGACAAGGGTCTCCGGACCCACACCCTCGGCGATCAAATGCCGCGCGAGCCGGTTGACCCGACCCGCGAACTCACCATAGGACAGACTCGTCCCCTCGAACGAAACCGCCACCCGATCCGGATACGCCGCCGCCACCGCATTGAACCCATCCAGCAACAACCCCGCCGGCAGCCGATGCTCGGTGGCATTCCACTCCGCCAGCACCCGAGCACGCTCGACCGGCGCCAGGATCTCCAGATCACCGACCGCGGTCTCCGGCGCCTCGACAACCTCACGCAGCAGACCCAAGAACCGGTCGGCGAAGCCCACTACTGTGGCGCGGTCGAACAGATCTGTCGCGTAGATGAGCTTGGCCGAGACACCGTGCGCCGCAGAGCCGTCCGGGTTGGCCGGACCGGTCAGTTCACCGAGCTCCAGTTGCAGGTCGAACTTCGAAGTCTCGATAGGTGATTCGAGGCCACTTATGGTCAGACCGGGCAGCTCGCCGCGGACCTGCGGATCGTTGTTCTGCAACGACAGCATCACCTGGAACACCGGGTGCCTGGCCTGCGACCGGACCGGGTTCAGGACCTCGACCAGCCGCTCGAACGGCAGGTCCGCGTGCCCGAAGGCTGCCACATCGCCGGCGCGCACCGTCTCCAGCAGTTCGGCGAAACCGGCGCCGGAGTCGATCGGCGTCCGCAGCGCGAGCGTATTGACGAACATGCCGATCAGATCGTCGAGCGCCCGATCACCACGCCCGGCCACCGGGGTGCCAACGACAATATCGGTCTCACCCGACAGCCGGGACAGCATCACCGCGAAGGCCGCGTGCATGACCATGAAGAAGGTCACGCCGTGGGCGCGGGCCAGTTCCACCAGTTCGGCGTGCGCGGCAGCATCGATCTCGAAGCTGTAGGCGGCACCCTGCCCGGTGGCCACCGCCGGCCGCGGCCGGTCGGCCGGAAGATCCAGCTGTTCCGGGATACCGGCCAGCGCCTCCGACCAGTAGGTGAGCTGGGAGGCGATCACTGATTCCGGATCGTCCTCGGCACCCAGCACCTGCCGCTGCCACAGCGTGTAGTCGGCGTACTGCACCTCGAGCGGCTGCCAGCCCGGCTCGCCGCCGTCGATCCGGGCACTGTAGGCCGTGATCACATCGCGGGCCAGCGGTCCCATGGAGAAACCGTCCGACGAAATATGGTGGACAACCAGGACCAGCACATGCTCGGTCGGATTCGCCTCGTACAGCCGGACCCGGAAGGGCACACCGGCGGTCACATCGAACCCGGTACCGACGAACTCCGCCACCCGCGCGGGCAGCTCCGCCTCGGTCACCTCCACCGGGGTCAGATCGGGGATCACCGTCGAGGTCGGCACGACCTGCTGGAACGGTGTCCCGTCCACCTCCGGGTAGTAGGTGCGCAGCGATTCGTGCCGCGCCAGCACATCGGCGATCGCGATCTGCATGGCCTGGCGGTCCAGCAGACCCGACAACCGCACCGCGATCGGCAGATTGTTCGCGGCCGAGGCCGGATCGAACCGGTTCAGGAACCACATCCGCTGCTGTGCCAGCGACAGCGGCACCCGCTCCACGACCTCGCCGGTCTCCAGGACCTGGGTCGGCCGCGGCTGCGGCACCAGGGCCACCCGGCCACCCGCACCGGCATGTGTCTCCGCGCGGGCGGCCAGCGCCGTCACGGTGGAGGCCGCGAACAGTTCCCGGACCGGGAGTTCGGTGTCCAGTGCCGCCGACAACCGCGCCGCCACCCGGGTGGCGCTGAGCGAGTTACCGCCCAGCTCGAAGAAGTCGTCGTCCGCACCGACCCGCTCGGCACCCAGTACTTCGGCGAAGGTCGCGGCCACGATCTCCTCGACCGGGGTCGAGGGCGCCCGGAACACCCGCGCCTTGAACACCGGCGCCGGCAAGGCCTTGCGATCCAGCTTCCCGGACGCGTTCAGCGGGAACTCGTCGAGTACCACGAACGCGGCGGGCACCATGTACGACGGCAGCAGTTCCGTCAGGTCCTCGCGCAGCACCTCGATATCCAGCAGCGCGCCCGGGGCGGGTACCAGGTAGGCAACGAGCTGGTCGCCGGTGCGCGCGTCACCACGCATGACCACCACGGCCTGGGCGACCTCGTCCACGCCGGTCAGCGCCGATTCGATCTCGCCGAGTTCGATACGCAGACCACGCAACTTCACCTGGAAATCGGTACGACCCAAATACTCCAGCTCACCAGCCGCGGTCCACCGCACCAAGTCACCCGTGCGATACATACGCTCGGCGATCTCGAACGGATCGGCCACGAACCGATCCGCCGACAAATCCGGACGAGACACATACCCACGCGCCAACTGCGCACCCGCCAGATACAACTCACCCGCAACACCCACCGGAACCGGCCGCAACCGAGCATCCAGCACATACACCCGAGTGTTGAACACCGGAGCACCAATCGGCACCGTCACCGTGTCCGCATCGGTCACCTCGTGATACGTCACATCGACCGCGGCCTCGGTCGGACCGTACAAGTTGTGCACAACCGTCCCGGTCAACTCCCGCAACCGCTGCGCCGGCTTCGGCGCCAACGCCTCACCCGAGGAGAACACCAACCGCAACGAACCACACCGCCCGGCACCCGAACCAGCGAACACACCCGGCAAAGCCGCCACGAACACCGTCAGCATCGACGGCACGAAATGCGCCACCGACACGCCCTCGGCATCGATGACCTCCGCCAAATACTCCGGATCACGATGCCCATCCGGCTTCGCCACCACCAACCGCGCACCCACCTGCAACGGCCAGAAGAACTCCCACACCGACACATCGAAAGTCGACGGCGTCTTCTGCAACACCACATCCGACGCGGCCAAACCATACTCGGACTGCATCCACACCAAACGGTTCACGATCGCCGCATGCGACACCGCCACACCCTTCGGGCGACCCGTCGAACCCGACGTGAAGATCACATACGCCGTATTCGACGGACGCAACGGCGCACGACGCTCGACATCGGTCAGCGGCGTATCCGTGTACGCGCTCAGATCCAGCCGGTCGATCCGCACCTGAGCGGTATCGATCGGCAGATCGTCGCCGGAGGTGAGCACACAGATCGGGTCGGCGGTGGCCAGGATGTACTCGGTGCGCTCGGCCGGATGATCCGGATCCAGCGGCACATAGGCGCCACCGGCGACGATGACCGCGTACATACCGACCACCAGATCGATCGAACGCCGCATACCCAGGGCCACATACGACTCCGGCCCCACCCCGCGGTCGACCAGCCACCGCGCGAGCAGATTCACCCGGGCCGCGAAATCGGCGTAGAAGAGGGTCTCCGTCCCGAAGGTCAGAGCGGGCGCCTCCGGGGTGCGGACGCTCTGCGCGTAGAACATCGAGGCCAGCGTCGCGGCGGCATCGACGGTATGCGCGGTGTCGTTCCACGCGCGCAGCACCCGGTCGCGTTCC
This sequence comes from Nocardia grenadensis, assembly GCF_050942415.1. Lineage (NCBI taxonomy): Bacteria > Bacillati > Actinomycetota > Actinomycetes > Mycobacteriales > Nocardiaceae > Nocardia > Nocardia grenadensis. The sequence goes on from NZ_CP192054.1 coordinate 5,680,224, forward strand.
CCGCCGTCCAGCAGTTCGATTTCACCGATCGGCCGGTCGGGGGTCTCGGTGACGGCGGCGAGCACCCGCACCAGCCGGTCGGCGATCCGGCGCACATCGGCTTCGTCGAACATGTCCCGCTGATAGCCGGCGCGGATCCGCAGCGTGCTGCCCAGCGCGGCGATCAGGCTCAGCGGATAGTGGGTGGCGTCGACCGCGCTCAAACCGGTCACCGCCATCCCGTCGATATCGGTGGCCTGCGCCTGGATACCCTCGGCGTCCACCGGATACGACTCGAACACCAGCAGGGTGTCGAACAGGGTCGCCAGTCCGGCCGCGCCCTGGATATCGGCCAGACCCACATAGTGGTGGTCCAGCAGATCCGCCTGTTCGCCCTGGGTCCGGGTGAGCAGTGCGCGCGGGGGTTCGTCCTGATCGAACCGCACCCGGACCGGGACGGTGTTGATGAACAACCCGACCATGGTCTCCACCCCGGCCAGCTGCGGTGGGCGACCGGACACGGTGGCGCCGAACAGCACATCGTCGCGGCCGGTGATCCGGCCGAGCAGTATCGCCCACGCCACCTGCAGCACCGTGTTGGCGGTGATACCGAGTTCGGCGGCCAGCGCGGTGATCCGTGCCGTGGCCGCGGTATCCAGCTCGAAGGTGTATTCGCCGGACAGGGCCTCGATCTCGTGCGTGGAATCGCCGCCCCCGGTTTCCGGGCGGCTGAGCAGGGTCGGCTCGCTCACCCCGGCCAGTGCCTCGGACCACATCGCCAGCGACGCCGGGTGATCCTGCCTGCCGACCCAGTCCAGGAAGTGCCGGTAGGAGCGGGCCGCGGGCAGCGCGGTGCCGTCGGCGCGGACGGCGTACAGCGTCAGCAGATCCTGCATGAGCAGCGGCATGGACCAGCCGTCCAGCAGGATGTGGTGGTTGGACACCACGAACTGCCAGGTGTCGGCTCCGGTCTTGATCAGGGTGAACCTGATCAGCTTCGGTTCGGTGAGATCGAAACGCCGCAGCCGGTCGGCGTCGACGAGGTCGTCGGCCGTGCCGGTGGCGCTGCGGTCGTGCTCGGTCCAGTCGACCGGCACCTCATCGAGGACGACCTGCACCGAGTCACCCGCACGGTCGGTGACGAACACCGTGCGCAGATTCTCGTAGCGGTCCACCAGGGCCTGCGCTGCCGCCCGGAGCCGTTCGGCGTCCACCCGGCCGGTCAGGGTGAGCACCGCCTGCGCGGTGTACACATCCACCGAGGTGGCGGCGAGCTGCGCGTGGAACAGCATGCCGGCCTGTAGCGAGGACAGTGGCCACAGATCGGCGACCCGCATCGGGAACCGCCGCTCGATCCGCTCGATGGCCGGCTGCGATACCTCGACCAGCGGGAAGTCCGACGGCGTATGGCCGCCCGCGTCCGCGGAACCGGCATGGCGGGCCACCGCTTCCAGTGCCCGTACCCACAGGTCTCCGAATTCGCGGGCCTCGTCCGCCGACAGCAGCGTGGACGGGTAGCCGATACGCGCGGTCAGCGTATCGCCGACCACGATGGCGTTGATGTCCAGCAGCGCCATGGCCGGCATATCCGCGTCGTAGCCGACATCCACGGCCAGATCGGCCGCCGGGAGCCAGCCGAATCCGTGCATCTCCTCCGGAATCTCACCGGCGCCGACACGACCCAGGTAGTTGAAGTTCACCTGGCCCGGCATCTCCTGCGGGAACTCGGCGGCGGTCTCGGAGTTCATGTACCGCAGCAGGCCGTAACCGACGCCCTTGTCCGGGACCGCGAGCAATTGCTCCTTGACGAGCTTGAGCGCGGCGCCCAGTTCCGGCTCGCCGGCGAGGGCGGCCTCGATATCGATACCGGCCGGCTCGAACCGGACCGGGAAGAGCGCGGTGAACCAGCCGACCGTACGGGACAGGTCGGCGCCGGGCGCGACCTGTTCCTCACGACCGTGACCCTCGAGCCGGATCAGCAGCGGGTCGTCCGGCGCGACGCCGGGCACACGCCGCGTCCGCCAGGCGGCGGTCGCCAGGACGAGCGCGGTGAGCAGACCGTCGTTCACCCCGCCGTGGAACAGCGCCGGCACGGTGGTGAGCAGGGTCTGGGTGACCTCCGGCGATACCCGCACGGCGTGGACCGCGACGGCCCCGGCGGTATCCACCGCGGGATCCATCCGGCGCTCGGTGAGCAGCGGATCGGCGGTACCGGCCACGGTGCGCCAGTACGCCAGTTCCGCGAGCCGTTCCGCGCTGTGGGCATCGCGCTCGAGCGCATGCGCCCACGTCCGCATGGAGGTGACCGGTGCGGGCAGTTGGGGGATCTGGCCGGCGCTGCGCGCGACGGCGGACAACACGAGATCGGGTACCAGCACGCGCCACGACACGCCGTCGACGGCGAGGTGGTGCACGATGACCACCAGATGCCCGTTGCGCTCGGCGGTATCGGGTTCCAGCCAGACGAACCGGACCACCACACCGCGCTCGGGATCGAGCCGGTCCAGCGCGGTATCGACCGCGGCCGTGGCGATCTCGGACAGTTCGGTACCGGTGACGGCACCGTCGAACACGGTGTGGTCGATCAGCGCGTCCACATCGACACTGCCCGGCTCGCCGGTTTCCACGACCCAGTCGCCATCGGTGGAGTACAGCCGCGACCGCAACATATCGTGCCGGTCGACCACCGGGCCGACCACGGCGGCAATGGTCTCCCGGTCGATGCCGATCGGGAGGTCCAGGGTGATGAGCTGGTGGAAACGCCCGAACGAACCGGGCCGTTCGGCCATGAACCGCACGATCGGCGTCAGCGGCATGGTGCCGACGCCGCCGCCCGGCAGTTCGACGAGCGTGCTCGTCACACTGTCGGCATCGGCGGATTCGGCGACGGCGGCCAGCCCGGCCACCGTCCGCTGTTCGAAGACGTGCCGCGGGCTGAAGACCACACCGCGGGCCTTGGCGCGGGACACCAGCTGAATGGACACGATGCTGTCGCCGCCGAGGGCGAAGAACGAATCGTCCACACCGACCTGGTCCACGCCCAGGACCTCGGCGAAGACCTCGGCGATGGTCTGCTCGACCGGTGTGCGCGGCCCGCGGAAGGCGGTACGCGCCTGGAACACCGGTTCGGGCAGCGCTTTGCGGTCCAGTTTCCCGGCGGGAGTCAGCGGGATCCGGTCGATGACCATGACGGCCGCCGGCACCATGTAATCGGGCAGCCGCTCGGCGACGTACCCGGTCAGCGCCGTGACATCCACGGTGGCGCCGGAGGCCGCCACCACGTAGGAGACGAGCGATACCGCGCCCGCGGCATTCTTGTAACCCGTGGTGACGGCGAAATCGACAGTTTCGTGCGCGGTCAACGCCGCGTCGATCTCACCCAGCTCGATACGGAAACCACGAACCTTGACCTGGAAATCATTACGGCCCACATACTCCACGGCCGGGTCGCCCGCGGCGTCACGACGCCAGCGCACCACATCACCCGTGCGATACAACCGTGAACCCGGCTCCCCGAACGGATCGGCGACGAACCGTTCAGCGGTCAAACCGGGACGGGCGTGGTAGCCGCGTGCCAGCTGGATACCACCGACATACAGCTCACCGGCCACACCCTCGGGCACCGGATTGAGCCGGTCGTCGAGCACCAGGGTGCGCATACCCCGCACCGGACCACCGATGGTGACCCGATCACCGGCGTGCAGGACACCACTGATATTCGTGGCGACCGTCGCCTCGGTCGGACCGTAGGCGTTGTGGAAGCGACGCTCGACCCCGCCTTCGTGCGTGGTCGACCACTTCGCCATCAGATCCGCCGAAATGGCTTCACCACCAGCGATGATCACTTCCATTCCGGCGAGATCCGCCGGATCCAGCGATCCGAGTACCGACGGCGTGATCAAACCGACCGTCACACCTTCGCGGGAGATCAGTTCGCCCAGCTCGGCACCGCCGTAGGTGCCGGTCGGCACCACCACCAGCGCACCGGCCGAACCGACCGCGAGCAGCAACTCCAGGATCGAGGCGTCGAACGACGGGGAGGCGAAGGCCAGCGCCCGCGCGGACGCATCGAGGCGATAGCGCTCGACCTGTTCGGCACTGAAGTTCGCCAGACCCGCGTGGCTGACCACAACACCCTTGGGCAGACCCGTCGAACCCGAGGTGTAGATGACATAGGCGGTATTCGCCGGGGCCAACGGCCACACCCGATCCGCATCGGTGATCGGACCGGCCGGATAGGTGTCCAGCGCGAGCTCGTCGAGGACCAGCCAGTCCACCGAGTCGGGGAGATCCGCCCGCACACTCGACACCGTGATACCCACGGGCGCACCGGAATCGGTGAGCATATGCGCGATCCGATCGGCCGGATACGTCGGATCGATCGGCAGGAACGCCGCACCCGATTTGGTCACCGCCCACTCGGCCAGCACCGAATCCGCCGACCGCGGCACCGCCACCGCCACCAAATCCTCGGCACCCAGGCAACGCTCGATCAGCACCTGCGCCAGCTGATTCGACCGCACGTCGAACTCACCATAGGAGTACCGGACGCCCTCGAACACCACCGCCGGCGCCGACGGATCCACCGCCACCGCCGCCGCCAGCAACTCCGGCAACGTCGAAGCCGACACCGCCGGACCACCCGTACGGGACAGGACCTCGTGACGTTCGCTCGGATCGAGCAGTTCGAGATCACCCAGCACCGCGCCGGGGTCGGCGGCGACCGCCGCCAGCAACCGCCGGAACCGGGTGACCATCATGGTCGCGGTGGTTTCGTCGAACAGTTCGGTGGCGTAGTTCAACACCAGTTCCATACCGCCCGAACCGTTTTCGGCCAGCGAGAACTGGAGGTCGAAGCGCGCCACATCGTCGGCGATCTCCACCCCGGCGACGGTCAGGCCGGCCAAGTCCAGGGCCGGCGCCTCCTGGTTCTGGAACGACAGCGCCACCTGGAACAGTGGGTTGCGGGCCTGCGAACGCTCCGGCGCCAGCAGGTCCACCAGCCGCTCGAACGGCACATCGGCATTACCGAAGGCATCCAGGTCGACCTGCCGAGCCCGATCCACCAGCTCCGCGAATGTTTCACCGGAACCGACACTCGTGCGCAACACCAGCGTGTTCACGAACATGCCGACCAGATCGTCCAGGGCACGCTCACCACGACCCGCGATCGGCGTACCCACCGCGATATCGTCCGAACCCGACAGGCGCGCCAGCAATGCCGCCAACGCGGCGTGCAGCACCATGAACATCGACGCACCACGAGCACGCGCCAGAGCGTTCAGGCTCCGCACCAGCTCGGTGTCCAGCTCGCCGTGCACCCTGGCGCCGCGCAGCGACGCCACCGGGGGACGGGGGCGGTCGGTGGGCAGCACCAGCTCGTCGGGCAGGTCCGCGAGAGTCTCCTGCCAGAAAGCGATCTGGCGGGCCATGGCGGTGTCCGGATCGTCCTCGGCACCCAGCACCTGCCGCTGCCACAGCGTGTAGTCGGCGTACTGGACCTGCAGCGGCGCCCAGCCCGGCAGCTCGCCCTGGACCCGTGCCGCGTACGCGGTCATCACGTCCCGTGCCAGCGGCGCCAGCGAGAAACCGTCACCGGCAATGTGGTGCAGCACCACGACCAGCACGAATTCCCGGGGTGAGACAGCGAAGAGACGGATCCGCACCGGCACGGCGGCGGCCACGTCGAAACCGGTCGCCGCGAACTCGACGATCTCGGCCGCTACCTCGTCCCCGGACACCTGCTCCGGCTCCAGGGTCGGCACGGCCCGTTCGGCGGGCAGGATCAACTGCACCGGTCGGCCCCCCTGCTCCGGGTACCGGGTCCGCAGCGATTCGTGCCTGGCCACCACATCGCCCAGCGCCGCGCGCAATGCCGGCACATCGAGATCACCGGTGAGACGGATCGCCATCGGCAGGTTGTAGGCCGCCGACGAAGTGTCGTACTGGTTCAGGAACCACATCCGCTGCTGCGCGTAGGACAGCGGTATCTGTTCCGGTCGCGGCCCGGCCACGAGTTCCGGCCGGGACCGGGCACCGGACTCTTCCACCCGGAGCGCGAGCGCGGCCACGGTCGGCGCCTCGAACAGCGTGCGCACTGCCACCTGGGTACCGAGCGCCGCACCGATACGGGCCGCGACCTGCATACCGATCAGGGAGTTACCGCCCAGCTCGAAGAAGTCGTCGTCCGCGCCGACCCGCTCCACGTCCAGCACATCGGCGAAGGTCGCCGCCACGATCTCCTCGATCGGGGTGGCCGGCGCCCGGAATGCCCGGGCCGCGAAGACCGGTTCGGGCAGCGCCCGGCGATCGAGCTTGCCGCTGGCGTTCAGCGGGAAGGCGTCGAGTACGACGAACGCGGCGGGCACCATATACGACGGCAACCGGCCCGACAGGGCGGCGCGCAGCGAGTCGCTCTCGACCGGGGCGCCGGCCGCCGGCACCACGTAGCCCACCAGCTGATCCCCGGTGCGCGCGTCACCACGCATGACCACCACGGCCTGGGCGACCTCGTCCACGCCGGTCAGCGCCGATTCGATCTCGCCGAGTTCGATACGCAGACCACGCAACTTCACCTGGAAATCGGTACGACCCAAATACTCCAGCTCACCAGCCGCGGTCCACCGCACCAAGTCACCCGTGCGATACATACGCTCGGCGATCTCGAACGGATCGGCCACGAACCGATCCGCCGACAAATCCGGACGAGACACATACCCACGCGCCAACTGCGCACCCGCCAGATACAACTCACCCGCAACACCCACCGGAACCGGCCGCAACCGAGCATCCAGCACATACACCCGAGTGTTGAACACCGGAGCACCAATCGGCACCGTCACCGTGTCCGCATCGGTCACCTCGTGATACGTCACATCGACCGCGGCCTCGGTCGGACCGTACAAGTTGTGCACAACCGTCCCGGTCAACTCCCGCAACCGCTGCGCCGGCTTCGGCGCCAACGCCTCACCCGAGGAGAACACCAACCGCAACGAACCACACCGCCCGGCACCCGAACCAGCGAACACACCCGGCAAAGCCGCCACGAACACCGTCAGCATCGACGGCACGAAATGCGCCACCGACACGCCCTCGGCATCGATGACCTCCGCCAAATACTCCGGATCACGATGCCCATCCGGCTTCGCCACCACCAACCGCGCACCCACCTGCAACGGCCAGAAGAACTCCCACACCGACACATCGAAAGTCGACGGCGTCTTCTGCAACACCACATCCGACGCGGCCAAACCATACTCGGACTGCATCCACACCAAACGGTTCACGATCGCCGCATGCGACACCGCCACACCCTTCGGGCGACCCGTCGAACCCGACGTGAAGATCACATACGCCGTATTCGACGGACGCAACGGCGCACGACGCTCGACATCGGTCAGCGGCGTATCGGCGTAGCCCGAGAGGTCGATCTCGTCGACGACCACCACCGGACGACCCGCCGTGGTGAATTCATCCGCCGAACTCGTCAGAACGCAGGCCGGGTCGGCCGTGGCCAGGATGTACTCCGTGCGTTCGGCCGGCTGCTCGGGATCCAGCGGCACATACGCACCACCGGCGGTGATCACCGCGTACATCGCCACGACCAGATCCACCGAGCGCCGCATACCCAGCGCCACCGGGACATCCGGTCCGACACCCAGCGCGATCAGGTGCCGCGCCAGGCGGTTCACCCGGCCGGCGAACTCGGCGTAGGACAGACCTGTCCCCTCGAATGCCACGGCGGGCGCATCCGGCGTCCGGACCGCCTGGTCGGCGAACAGGCCGGCCAGGGTCGCGGCCGGATCGACGGCGCGTTCCGGGCCGTACCCGCCGCGCAGTACCGCCGAGGCCTCCAGCGCGTCCAGGAGCGGGAGATCGCCCAGCGGGCGCTCCGGCGTCTTCACCACGGCCTTGAGCAACCGCACGAAACGCTGAGCGAACCGTTCGACGGTCGCACGGTCGAACAGGTCGGTCGCGTAGGTGAAGACCGCGTCGATCCCCGCCGCCCCGGTCCGCTCGCTCAGATCCAGCTGCAGATCGAATTTCGCGGTTTCCAGTGGCATCTCGACCGCGCCGATGGCCAGCCCGGGCAGCTCCGTGTGCACCTGCGGGGTGTTCTGCAACGCCAGCATCACCTGGAACAGGGGATGGCGGGCCTGCGACCGCACCGGGTTGAGGATCTCCACCAGACGCTCGAACGGCAGATCGGCGTGCCCGAACGCGGCGATATCGGTACCGCGCACCGAACTCAGCAGCTCGGTGAACCCGGCCCCGGTATCGACCGGCGTCCGTAGCACCAGGGTGTTGACGAACATGCCGATCAGATCGTCGAGGGCTCGTTCACCGCGACCCGCGATCGGCGTGCCGATGGCGATATCGGCCTCCCCGGACAACCGTGACAGCAGCACCGCGAAGGCGGCGTGCACGGCCATGAACAGGGTCGCGCCTTCGGTCCGCGCCAGTTCGGTCAGTCCGGTATGGGTTTCGGCGTCGATCTCGAAACCGAGGATCGCGCCCCGGCCCGAGGAGATCGCGGGCCGCACCCGGTCCGTCGGGAGGTCCAGCTGATCCGGCAGCCCGGCCAGCTCCCGCGACCAGTACGAGACCTGCTGGGCGATCACCGATTCCGGATCGTCCTCCGCACCCAGCACCTGCCGCTGCCACAGAGCGAAGTCGGCGTACTGCACCTCGAGCGGCGCCCAGCCGGGCGCGTCACCGGCGGTCCGTGCGATGTACGCGGTCACCACATCGCGCAGCAGCGGCGCCATCGAGAAACCGTCACCGGAGATGTGATGGACGACGAAGCCGAGCACATGTTCGGCGGCCTCGAGCCGGAAGAGCCGGGCCCGGAACGGTACGCGCGCGGTCACATCGAAGCCCGCCGTCACCAGCTCCGCGAGACGTGCGGGCAGATCGGCCGCCGTGACGTCGACCGGTGCCAGTTCCGGCACCACCTCGGCCGCCGGCACCACCTGCTGGAACGGCGTTCCGTCGACCTCCGGGTAGAAGGTTCGCAGCGATTCGTGCCGCGCCAGCACATCGCCGACGGCGGCCGCCAGGGCGGCGGTATCGAGAGCACCGGAGAGCCGGACCGCGACCGGGATATTGTCCACGAACGATTCCGGGTCGAACCGGTTCAGGAACCACATCCGCTGCTGTGCCAGCGACAGCGGCACCCGTTCCACGGTCTCGCCGGTCTCCAGGACCTGGGTCGGGCGCGGCTGCGGCACCAGCGCCGCCCGCCCGCCGGCCTCGGACCGCAGTTCCGCACGGGCGGCCAGGGCGGCCACGGTGGGCGCCTCGAACAGGGCGCGTACCGGGACGTCGACATCCAGTGCGCGGCCGAGGCGGGCCGCGACCTGGGTCGCGATCAGCGAGTTGCCGCCGAGGGCGAAGAAGTCGTCATCGGCACCGATACGGTCGGCACCGAGCACATCGGCGTAGACACCGGCCACGATCTCCTCGATCGGGGTCGACGGCGCCCGGAACTCCCGCGCCTCGAACTGCGGCTGCGGCAATGCCCGGCGATCCAGCTTGCCAGACGGGTTCAACGGGAACTCGTCCAACGTCAGCACGGTCGCCGGGACCATGTAAGCCGGCAGCACCGCGCGTACCGCATCGAGCAGTTCCGCGGAATCGATCCACGTGTCCGCGGCGGGCACCACATAGGCGACCAGTTGCTCGCCCAGCGGCGACGCCGCGACGGTCACCACGGCCTGACCCACCTGCGGCTGTGCCAGCAGGGCGGATTCGATTTCGCCGAGTTCGATACGCAGACCACGCAACTTCACCTGGAAATCGGTACGACCCAAATACTCCAGCTCACCAGCCGCGGTCCACCGCACCAAGTCACCCGTGCGATACATACGCTCGGCGATCTCGAACGGATCGGCCACGAACCGATCCGCCGACAAATCCGGACGAGACACATACCCACGCGCCAACTGCGCACCCGCCAGATACAACTCACCCGCAACACCCACCGGAACCGGCCGCAACCGAGCATCCAGCACATACACCCGAGTGTTGAACACCGGAGCACCAATCGGCACCGTCACCGTGTCCGCATCGGTCACCTCGTGATACGTCACATCGACCGCGGCCTCGGTCGGACCGTACAAGTTGTGCACAACCGTCCCGGTCAACTCCCGCAACCGCTGCGCCGGCTTCGGCGCCAACGCCTCACCCGAGGAGAACACCAACCGCAACGAACCACACCGCCCGGCACCCGAACCAGCGAACACACCCGGCAAAGCCGCCACGAACACCGTCAGCATCGACGGCACGAAATGCGCCACCGACACGCCCTCGGCATCGATGACCTCCGCCAAATACTCCGGATCACGATGCCCATCCGGCTTCGCCACCACCAACCGCGCACCCACCTGCAACGGCCAGAAGAACTCCCACACCGACACATCGAAAGTCGACGGCGTCTTCTGCAACACCACATCCGACGCGGCCAAACCATACTCGGACTGCATCCACACCAAACGGTTCACGATCGCCGCATGCGACACCGCCACACCCTTCGGGCGACCCGTCGAACCCGACGTGAAGATCACATACGCCGTATTCGACGGACGCAACGGCGCACGACGCTCGACATCGGTCAGCGGCGTATCCGTGTACGCGCTCAGATCCAGCTCGTCCACGGCCAGTACCGGCACACCTGTCCCCTCGGGCACAGCACCGGCATCGGACGTCGAGGTCAGCACACAGACCGGTCGCGCGGTCTCGAGCACATACGCGGTCCGCTCGGCCGGGTGCTCCGGATCCACCGGCACATACGCGCCGCCGGCGGTGACGACCGCGTACATGGCCACCACCAGATCCACCGAGCGCCGCAGCGCCAGACCGACCAGCGATTCCGGCCCCACGCCCTCGGAGATGAGATGACGCGCGAGACGATTGACGCGTCCCGCGAACTCCGCATAGGTCAGTTCGATGCCCTCGAACGACACCGCGACCCGATCCGGGTACGCCGCGACCGCCGCGGCGAACTCGTCCAGGAGCAGCTCGGAACCGATCGCGCGGCCGGTCGCGTTCCAGCGGTGCAGCACCAGTGCGCGCTCCGCCACGTCGAGCAGATCGATATCACCGACGGCGACGGACGGATCGGCGACGATCCCGTCCAGCATCCGGACCAACCGGTCCGCGATCCGCCGCACCTCGGCCTCGTCGAACATGTCCTGCCGGTACCCGGCCCGGATCCGCAGCGTATTGCCGAGGGCGGCGACAAGGGTGAGCGGGTAGTGCGTGGCATCGATACCGTCGAGGCCGGCCACCGTCATTCCGTCGATATCGGTGGCCTGCGCCTGGATACCCTCGGCATCCACCGGATACGACTCGAACACCAGCAGGGTGTCGAACAGGGCCGACATCCCCGCCGCGGCATGGATATCCGCCAAGCCCACATAGTGGTGATCCAGCAGGTCGGCCTGTTCGGCCTGGACCCGGGCCAGCACTGTCCGCACGGACTCGTTCCGGTCGAACCGCACCCGCACCGGGATCGTGTTGATGAACAACCCGACCATGGTCTCCACACCGGGCAGTTCCGGCGGGCGACCGGAGACCGTGGCGCCGAACAGCACATCGTCACGCCCGGTCAGCCGGCCGAGCAGCACCGACCACGCCACCTGCAGCACCGTGTTCGCCGTTACGCCGACCTCGGTGGCCAGCGCGGTCATCCGGGCGGTGGCCGCGGCGTCCAGCTCGAACACGTACTCACCCGACAGCGCGGTGATCTCCGAGCCGCCCGCTTCGGGGCGCGCGAGCAGGGTCGGTTCCTCGACCCCCGCCAGCGCCGCCCGCCAGGCATCCAACGAGACTCCGAGATCCTGGCGGCCGACCCAGGCCAGGAAGGTCCGGTAGGAATGGACCGCCGGCAGCGCGGCGGCATCACCGCGGACCGCGTACAGCGTCAGCAGATCCCGCATGAGCAGCGGCATGGACCAGCCGTCGAGCAGGATGTGGTGGTTGGACACCACGAACTGCCAGGTGTCGGCTCCGGTCTTGATCAAGGTGAACCGGAGCAGCGGCGGCTCGGCGAGATCGAAGCGCCGCAACCGGTCCGCCTCGATGAGCTCGTCGGCCGTGCCGGCGCCGCTGCGGTCGTACTCGGTCCAGTCGACCGGCATATCCTTCAGGACCACCTGCACCGGGCTGCCCTGGTGATCGGTGACGAAGGCGGTACGCAGGTTGTCGTACCGGTCGACCAGTGCCTGTGCCGCCGCACGCAACCGGGCGGCGTCCACCCGGCCGGTCAGCGTCAGTACCACCTGGCCGGTGTACACATCCACCGAGGTCTCGGCGATCTGCGCGTGGAACAGCATGCCGGCCTGTAGTGAGGACAGCGGCCATACATCGGCGACCGGCGCCGGGAAGCGCCGCTCGATCCCGTCGACATCGGACTGCGACAGCGCGACCATGCCGAAATCGGACGGGGTGTGCCCGCCGGCACCCGCGGAAGTCGCGTGCCGCGCGACCGCGTCCAGCGCCCGCGTCCACAGTTCACCGAACTCGCGGACCTCCTCGGCACCGAGCAGGGTGGTCGGATACCCGATCCGCGCGATGAACTCGTCGCCGACGACGACGGCATTGATATCCAGCAGAGCCAGCGCCGGCATATCCGCGTCGAATGCCGCGTCCACCACCATATCGGCGGGCAGCCAGCCGAATTCCCGCATCTCCGGGGAGAATTCGCTCGCACCGGCGGATCGGCCCAGGTAGTTGAAGCTCACCTGGCCCGGCAGCTCGACCGGCAGCTCGCGCGCGGTCCGCGGGTTCAGATGACGCAGCAGCCCGTAGCCGATGCCCTTGTCCGGCACCGCGAGCAGCTGTTCCTTCACCGCCTTGAGTGCCGCTCCCAATGCCGGCCCACCGGCGAGCGCATCCTCGAAATCGATACCGGCCGGCGCGAACCGCACCGGGAAGACGGAGGTGAACCAGCCGACGGTGTGGGACAGGTCGGCCCCGGGGACGACCTCTTCCTCACGACCGTGACCCTCGAGCCGGACCAGCAGCGGATCATCGATCGCCGCCCCGGCCACCCGCCGCGCCCGCCAGGTGGCGGTGGCCAGCACCAGCGCGGTGAGCAGACCGTCGTTCACCCCGCCGTGGAACAGCGCCGGCACCGTGGTGAGCAGTGCCCGGGTGACCTCGGGCGACACCCGCACCGAGTGGGTCTCGACCGTCGCGGCGGTATCCACCGCCGGGTCCAGTGCGCGGTCGGACAGCAGCGGGTCGGCGGTCTCGGCGACAGTCCGCCAGTACTCCAGTTCGGCTTCCCGCTCGGCACTGCGCGCATGCTCCTCGAGCGCATGCGCCCAGGTCCGCATCGACGTGGTCGGTTCAGGCAGTTCGGGCAGCAGCCCGGCGCTGTGCGCACCGGCGGACAGCACGAAATCCGGGAGCAGGATGCGCCAGGACACACCGTCGACCACCAGGTGATGCGCGACGACGACAAGGTATCCCGGCCGGTCGGCGGTATCCGGTTCCAGCCAGACGAACCGCACCACCATGCCGGTGCCGGGATCCATCCGGTCCAACGCGGCATCGACTGCGGCGGAGGCCGTTTCCAGCACCTGTTCCTCGGTGGCGGCGGCCTCGAACACGGTGTGATCGATGAGCGCGTCCACATCGACCGCACCGGGCTCGGCCGTCTCCACGACCCATTCGCCGTCCACGACGAACAGACGCGACCGCAACATATCGTGCCGGTCGAGCACCGGGCCCACCACCGCGGCGATGGTCTCGCGGGTGACGCCGACCGGCAGGCTCAGCGGCGTCAACTGGTGGAAACGCCCAAACGAACCGAAGCGCTCCACCATGGTCCGCACCACCGGGGTGAGCGGCATCCGGCCGACCCCGCCACCCGGCAACTCGGCCAGGGTCCGCGTCGCGGCGTCACCGGGTTCCGCGAACTCGGCGACCGACGCCAGGCCGGACACCGTGCGCTTCTCGAACACCTGCCGCGGTGTGAACACCACACCGCGTGCCTTGGCCCGCGACACCAACTGGATGGAGACGATGCTGTCGCCGCCGAGGGCGAAGAAATCGTCGTCCGCGCCGATCCGCTCGACCCCGAGGACCTCGGCGAAGGTCTCCGCCAGGAGTTCCTCGATCGGCGTCGACGCCGCCCGGAATTCCTGGACCTCGAAGACCGGTTCCGGCAACGCCCGCCGGTCCAGCTTGCCCGAGGCGTTGAGCGGGAACGCCGCGAGTTCGACGAAGGCCGACGGCACCATGTAGGACGGCAGCCGGTCGTGCAGATGGGCCCGCAGGTCGTCGACGTCGATCGTCGCGCCGGCCGCCGGCACCACATACGCGACCAGCTGATCACCGGTCCCCGCACGCCGCAGGATGACCAGGGCCCGCGCGACGGCGTCCAGTTCGGTGAGCGCGGCCTCGATCTCACCGGGCTCGATCCGCTGACCGTGCAGTTTCACCTGGAAGTCGCTGCGGCCCAGGTATTCCACCTCGCCCGCGGCGGTCCAGCGCACCAGGTCACCGGTGCGATACATCCGCTCACCGGTGTGGAAGGGGTCCGCGACGAAGCGCGTGGTGGTCAGATCGGGCCGGGCCAGATAGCCGGGCGCCAGCTGTACACCGCTGATGTAGAGCTCGCCCTGGACACCCGCGGGTACCGGCCGCAACCGGTCGTCGAGGACATAGGTCCGGGTGTTGAGACCCGGGACACCGATCGGCACGGCTCCGGTTTCGGCACCGGTCACCTCGTGGGCGGTGACATCGATCGTGGTCTCGGTGGGCCCGTACTGGTTGAACAGGCGGGCGCCGCCGGTGCGTTCCCGCAACCGCCGCGCGAGATCACCGGACAGTGCTTCACCGCCGACGACGATACTGCGCAGTCCGGCCCACGCCGCGGGATCGGATTCGGACAGGAACACCGACAGCAACGACGGCACGAACTGCGCCATCGTGACGCCTTCGGTGGCGATCAGCCCGGTGAGGTACGCCGCGTCGCGGTGGCCTTCCGAATGCGCGATGACCAGGCGGGCGCCGAGCTGCAACGGCATGAAGAACTCGACCACGGACGGGTCGAAGGTCGCCAGGGTGCGCTGCAGCAGCACATCGTCGGCACCGAGACCGTGCCGTTCCCGGGTGGTCGCCAGGTAGTTGAGCACGGCCCGGTGCGAGACCGGGACGCCCTTCGGCCGGCCCGTGGAACCCGAGGTGAAGATCGCGTACGCGGTGTTGTCCGGCCGCAGCGGCCGGAGCCGATCGGCGTCGGTGAGCGGAGTATCGGCGATACCGGACAGCTCCAGCCGGTCGATACGTACCTGACCGGCGATCGCCGGATCGAGATCTTCGCCGGAGGTCAGCACGCAGATCGGGCGCGCCGTCTCGACAATGTACTCGAGCCGGTCCACCGGCTGGTCCGGATCCAGCGGCACATACGCGCCGCCCGCCGCGATCACCGCGTACGCGGCGGTGACCAGGTCGAAGGACCGGCGCATACCCAGGGCCACATAGGTTTCCGTACCCACCCCGGCCTCGCGCAGCCACCGCGCCAGCCGATGCACGCGGCGCGCGAACTCGCCGTAGGACAGACCGGTGCCCTCGAAGGTCAGCGCGACCCGATCCGGGGTTTCGGCCACCACGCGGTCGAACCCGTCCAGCAACAGGCCCGGCTCGATCACCCGGTCGGTGGCGTTCCACCGGTGCAGCACCAGCTCGCGTTCGGTCGGGTCGAGCAGCTCGATCTCACCGACCGGGGCCGCGGGATCGGCGACGACGCCGGCCAGTACCCGCAGGTACCGCTCCACGAATCCCGCCACCGTCGCGGGGTCGAACAGGGCAGTGGCGTAGGTCAGGTACCCGCTCACACCCTTCGCGGCACCGGTCGCGTCGTAGGTGTCGCTGAGGATCATGCTCAGGTCGTACAGGGAGACCTCGGCACCGGCGTCCAGGCCGGAGACCGAGAGACCCGGCAATTCCAGGCTCGCCTGCGCCAGGTTCTGGAATGCGAAGCCCACCTGGAACAGCGGATGCCGCGCGGTGGACCGCACCGGGTTCAGCGCCTCCACCAGCTGTTCGAACGGCACATCGGCATGCGCGAGGGCCGCGATATCGGCCTCTCGCTGGCGCGCCAGCAGCTCAGTGAACGATTCCCCGCCCTCGACCCGGGTCCGGAACACCAGCGTATTCACGAACATGCCGATCACATCGTCGAGCGCGGCCTCGCCCCGGCCGGCCACCGGCGTGCCGATCGCCACATCGTCGGTGCCCGCCAACCGGGCCAGTACCAGCGCGAACGCGGTATGCGTGACCATGAACAGGGTCGCGCCCTGCTGCCGCGCGAAGTCCAGCAGCGCCTGGTGCAGGCGCGCGTCGATACGCACCTCGATTCGGCCGCCGTCGTAGGACTGGGTCGCCGGCCGCGGCCGGTCCATCGGCAGATCCAGCTGCTCGGGCAGATCGGCCAGCGCGGACCGCCAGTAGTCGAGCTGTTCGTGTGCCAGCGATGTCGGATCGGCACCGTCGCCCATCAGGTTCCGTTGCCAGATCGCGAAATCGGCGTACTGGACCGCCAGCGGCGCCCAGTCCGGTGCCCGGCCTGCCGCGCGTGCCGAGTACGCGGTCATCAGATCCCGCATCAACGGCACCGTCGACGCACCGTCGCCGGAGATGTGGTGCACCACCGCGGCGAGCACGTATTCGTCTGCCACATCGTCGATCCGCAGCAGCGTCACCTGTACCGGCACCTGCTCGGCGACATCGAACGACACCGACGCCAGCTCGGCCACCACGGTCTCGACCGCGTGCGCGGCCACCGTACGGATTTCCAGGTCCGGTACCGCGCCCGAGACCGGCAGCACCACCTGCGCCGGACCGGATTCGGTCTCCGGGTACACCGTCCGCAACACCTCGTGCCGCGCCACCAGGTCGCCGACCGCCTGCCGCAGGGCCGGCACATCCAGGTGCCCGGTCAACCGGATCACCAGCGGGATGTTGTAGGCCGCGGCGCCGCCGTCGAACCAGTTCAGGAACCACATGCGCTGCTGCGCCAGGGACAGCGGGATCCGGTCCACGACCTCCCCCGACGGCAGCACCCGGGTCGGCCGCGGTTGCGGCACCAGCGCCGGACGTCCGCCGGAACCCACCTGCTCCTCGAGCCGGGCGGCCAGGGTGCCGACGACGGAGGCCTCGAACAGCGTCCGCACCGGGACCTGCGTATTCAGCGCCACCCCGAGCCTGGCCGCGACCTGCGTCGCGAGCAGCGAGTTCCCGCCGAGGGCGAAGAAATCGTCATCCACGCCGACGCGTTCCATACCGAGCACATCGGCGAGCACACCCGCCACGACCCGCTCGACCGGTGTCGACGGCGCCCGGAACTCCCGGGCCTCGAAAGCCGGCTCCGGCAGCGCCCGGCGGTCCAGCTTGCCCGCCGGGGTCAGCGGCACCCGGTCGAGCACCATGACCGACGCCGGCACCATGTACGAGGGCAACCGCTGCCCGACGTACTCGCGCACCTCGGCCGCATCGATCGACCGGCCCGGTACGGCCACCACGTAGGAGACGAGCGATACCGCGCCCGCGGCATTCTTGTATCCGGTGGTGACGGCGAAATCGACGGTTTCGTGCGCGGTCAACGCCGCGTCGATCTCACCCAGCTCGATACGGAAACCACGAACCTTGACCTGGAAATCATTACGACCCACATACTCCACGGCCGGGTCACCCGCGGCGTCACGACGCCAGCGCACCACATCACCCGTGCGATACAACCGTGAACCCGGCTCCCCGAACGGATCGGCGACGAACCGTTCAGCGGTCAAACCGGGACGGGCGTGGTAGCCGCGTGCCAGCTGGATACCACCGACATACAACTCACCCGCCACACCCTCGGGCACCGGATTCAGGCGATCATCGAGCACCAGGGTGCGCATACCCCGCACCGGACCACCGATGGTGACCCGATCACCGGCGTGCAGGACACCACTGATATTCGTAGCCACCGTCGCCTCGGTCGGACCATACGCATTGTGGAACCGACGCTCGACCCCACCCTCCGGCGTAATCGACCACTTCGCCACCAGATCCGCCGAAATAGCCTCACCACCAGCGATGATCACTTCCATCCCGGCGAGATCCGCCGGATCCAGCGATCCGAGTACCGACGGCGTGATCAAACCGACCGTCACACCCTCACGCGAGATCAGCTCACCCAGCTCGGCACCACCGTAAGTACCGGTCGGCACCACCACCAACGCACCCGCCGAACCCACCGCCAGCAACAACTCCAGAATCGAGGCATCGAAGCTCGGCGACGCGAACGCCAGCGCCCGCGAATCCGGACTCAACCGGTAACGCTCGACCTGCTCGGCACTGAAATTCGCCAAACCCGCATGGCTGACCACAACACCCTTGGGCAGACCCGTCGAACCCGAGGTATAGATGACATAGGCCGTATTCGCCGGCGCCAACGGCCACACCCGATCCGCATCAGTGATCGGACCGGCCGGATAGGTGTCCAGCGCGAGCTCGTCGAGCACCAGCCAGTCCACCGAATCCGGCAGCTCGGCCCGCACCGACGACACCGTGATACCCACGGGCGCACCGGAATCGGTGAGCATATGCGCGATCCGATCCGCGGGATAGGTCGGATCGATCGGCAGGAACGCCGCACCCGATTTGGTCACCGCCCACTCCGCGAGTACCGAATCCGCCGACCGCGGCACCGCCACCGCCACCAAATCCTCGGCACCCAGGCAACGCTCGATCAGCACCTGCGCCAGCTGATTCGACCGCACGTCCATCTCGCCATAGGACAGGCGCTGATCCCCGAACACCACCGCCGGCGCCGACGGATCCACCGCCACCGCCACCGCCAACAACTCCGGCAACGTCGAAGCCGACACCACCGCACCACCCGTACGGGACAGGGTTTCGGCGCGCTCGACCTCGTCCAGGATCTCGATCGACCCCAGCGCGATCTCCGGATCCACGGCCACCGCGGTCAGCAACCGCCGGAACCGGGTGATCATGGTCCGGATGGTCGCCTCGTCGAACAGTTCGGTGGCGTAGTTCAGGAACAGGGTCATGCCGCCGGACCCGTTCTCGGCCAGCGTGAACTGCAGGTCGAACCGGGCCACGTCCTCCTCGAGGTCCAGCCCGGAGACCTCCAGACCCGCCAGGTCCAGCACCGGCTGCTCGTTGTTCTGCAGCGACAGCGCCACCTGGAACAGCGGGTTGCGGGCCTGCGAACGCTCCGGCGCCAGCAGGTCCACCAGCCGCTCGAACGGCACATCGGCATTACCGAAGGCATCCAGGTCGACCTGCCGAGCCCGATCCACCAGCTCCGCGAATGTTTCACCGGAACCGACACTCGTGCGCAACACCAGCGTGTTCACGAACATGCCGACCAGATCGTCCAGGGCACGCTCACCACGACCCGCGATCGGCGTACCCACCGCGATATCGTCCGAACCCGACAGGCGCGCCAGCAATGCCGCCAACGCGGCGTGCAGCACCATGAACATCGACGCACCACGAGCGCGCGCCAATCCGTCCAGGCCCCGCATCAGCTCGGCGGGCAGCTCACCGCTCACCGTCGCGCCGCGCATGGACGCGACCGCCGGACGCGGCCGGTCCAGGGGCAGCGCCAGCTCGTCGGGAACGCCGTCGAGGGTGCGCTGCCAGAACGCGATCTGCCGGGCCAGCGGCGAATTCGTATCGTCCTCGGCGCCCAGCACCCGCCGCTGCCACAGCGTGAAGTCGGCGTACTGGACCGGCAGCTGATCCCAGCCCGGCTCCAGATCCCGGACCCGCGCCGCGTACGCGGTCATCACGTCCCGGGCCAGCGGGGCCATCGAGAAACCGTCGCCGGAGATATGGTGCACGACCACCACCAGCACGAATTCGCGCGGCGTCAGCTCGATCAACCGGGCCCGCAACGGCGGGGCCACGGAGACATCGAAACCGGCACCCACGAATTCCGCCACCGCGGTGGGCAGCTCGTCCGCGGTGACCGCGACCGTCTCCAGTCCGAGGTCGACCTGCTCCGCGGGCACGATCAGCTGCACCGGTACCCCGGAACGCTCCGGGAAGTAGGTGCGCAGCGATTCGTGCCGCCGCAGCACATCGGTCAGGGCCGCCCGCAGCGCGACCACATCCAGCTCACCCGAGAGCCGGATCGCCATCGGCAGGTTGTAGGCCACCGACGAGGTGTCGTACTGGTTCAGGAACCACATCCGCTGCTGCGCGTACGACAGCGGCACCAGTTCGGGCCGCGGCCCGGCCTCCAGCGCCGGACGCGCCTTCTCACCGGCCTGCTCCACCCGCACGGCCAGCGCGGCCACCGTCGACGCCTCGAACAGCGCGCGCACCGTCACCTGGATATCGAGCGCGGCCCCGATCCGGGCCGCGACCTGGGTCGCGACCAGCGAGTTACCGCCCAGCTCGAAGAAATCGTCGTCCGCGCCGACCCGCTCCAGGCCGAGCACCTCGGCGAACGTCGACGCCACGACCTCCTCGATCGGGGTCGACGGCGCCCGGAATGTCCGCGTCTCGAAGACCGGCGCCGGCAGCAGTTTGCGGTCCAGCTTTCCGGCGGCGTTCATCGGGAACGCATCGAGCATCACGAAGGCAGCGGGCACCATATAGGCCGGAAGTTCGCCACGCAGTGTGGTCTTCACCGCCTCCGGATCGATCGCCCGGCCGGTTTCCGGTACGAGATAGGCCACCAGCTGGTCACCGGTGTGCTCATCGGTGCGCATGACCACCACGGCCTGGGCGATCTCGGCCACCCCGAGCAGGGCCGACTCGATCTCGCCGAGCTCGATGCGCAGACCGCGCAGCTTCACCTGGAAGTCGGTGCGGCCCAGGTATTCGAGCTCACCGTCGGCATTCCAGCGCGCCAGGTCGCCGGTCCGGTACATCCGCACGCTCATGCCGAACGGGTTCGCCACGAAGCGGTCGAAGGTCAGATCGGCGCGGTCCACGTACCCCTGCGCCAGTTGCGCGCCGGCCAGGTAGAGCTCACCCGGGACCCCGGGCGGGACCGGGCGCAATCGTCCGTCCAGCACGTAGGCCTGGGTGTTGAACGCCGGGACGCCGATCGGCACCGAGACCGTATCGGCCTCGGTCACCTCGTGGTAGATGAGGTCGACCGTGGCCTCGGTGGGCCCGTACAGGTTGTGCAACCGGGCGCTGGTCAGGCTGCGCAACCGGCGCGGAACATCGACGGGGAGCGCCTCGCCGCCGACGATGATGTGGCGCAGACTCGACCACGCCTCGGGACCGGTCTCGGCCATGATCACCGACAGCATCGACGGCACGAACTGCACCGTCGTCACCCCTTCGGAGGCGATGATCCCGGCGAGATACGCGGGGTCACGGTGCCCGTCCGGGCGGGCGATGACGAGCCGGGCGCCCACCTGCAACGGCAGGAAGAACTCGGCGACCGATGCGTCGAAGGTGACCGTGGCGCGCTGCAGCATGACATCGGCCGCACCCATCCCGTAGCGTGCGTGCGCGCCGACCAGGTAGTTCACCACCGCGGTGTGCGCCACCGAGACACCCTTGGGACGACCGGTCGAGCCGGAGGTGAAGATCACGTACGCGGTGTTGGCCGAGCGCAGTGGCCGCAACCGGTCCGCGTCGGTAAGCGGAGCATCCGAGAACTCGGACAGATCCAGTCGATCGATCCGCACCTGCCGCTCGATCACCGGGTCCAGGTCCGTACCGGAGGTGAGTACACACACCGGGCGTGCCGTATCGAGGATGTGCCCGAGCCGTTCCACCGGCTGATCCGGATCCAACGGTATGTACGCGCCACCGGCCACGACGACCGCGTAGACACCGACGACCAGATCGAAGGAGCGCTGCATACCCAGCGCCACATACACTTCGGGCCCGACACCCATTTGAACGAGCCGGCGGGCCAGCCGATGTACCCGGCCCGCGAACTCGGCGTAGGACAGATTCGTCCCCTCGAAGGTCAGTGCGACCTCGTCCGGGGTCCGGGCGACCTGCGCCTCGAACAGGGAAACCAGGGTGGCGGTGGCATTGCCGGGGGTCTCGGTGAGCGCGGTCTCCACCGGGAAATCCGTCGCGTTCCAGCGATCGAGCACCAGGGCCCGTTCGGCCGGGGCCATGAGCTCGATATCCCCGACCGGCACCGTCGCGTCCGCGATCACGGCGTGCAGCACCCGCACGAATCGCCGGCCGAACTCGGAAACGAAGTCTTCGTCGAAGAGATCGGTGGCGTAGAGGATCTCGGCATCCATACCCGATCCACCGTCGACCGCGTCGCCCATGGTGAGCGCCATATCGTATTTGGTGGTCGGGATATCGACACCCAGCCCGGTCATGGTCAGACCCGGCAGTTCCAGTCGGGTGTCGCCCAGGTTCTGGAACGCGAGCATCACCTGGAACAGCGGCTGACGTGACTGGGAACGGACCGGATTGAGGGCTTCGACCAGACGCTCGAACGGCACGTCGGCGTGTGCGAACGCGGCCAGATCGCGATCCCGGACGTGGGCGAGCAACTCGGTGAACGGCGCACCGATATCGATCCGGGTCCGCAACACCAGTGTGTTGACGAACATGCCGATCAGCTCGTCGAGCACCCGCTCGCCGCGACCGGCGATCGGGATACCGATGGCGATATCGTTCGTCCCGCTGAGCCGGGCGAGCAGGGTGGCGAACGTGCTGTGCACGAGCATGAACAAGGTGACACCCTGCGCCTGGGCGACCCGGTTCAATTCGTCGATCACCGCGCCGGGCACCACGAACCGGTGCGTCGCCGCCCGTTCGCTGGCGACCGCCGGCCGGGGCCGGCTGGACAACCGGAGTTCGTCGGGCAGTTCGTCCAGTTCGGCCCGCCAGAAGTCCAGCTGCTGGGACACCAGCGACGCCGGATCGTCATCGGACCCGAGCACATCGCGCTGCCACATCGCGTAGTCGATGTACTGCACGGCCATCGGTTCCCACTCCGGAGCCGCGCCGGCCGAACGCGCCGAGTACGCGATCATCAGGTCACGGCTCAGTGGCCGCATCGAGAAGCCGTCGGCGGCGATATGGTGCACCACCCCGGCCAGCACGTAGTCGTCCTCGGTGAGGCGGTAGACCCGCAGCCGAACCGGCAGTTCGGTGGTCAGATCGAAGCCGCGGAAGCCGAATTCGGCGATCGACGCGAGGAGATCGCCACCGAGTTCGGCACCCGATACCGCGGTCCGGTGCGATTCGACGATCTCCACTTCCGGAACCGCGCGGTCCGGTGGTAGTACCTGCTGATAGCCGACACCATCATGGGACGGGTACACGGTCCGCAGGGATTCGTGCCGGGCGATCACATCGGCTACCGCCTGCAGCAGCACCGCGATATCGACGGTGCCGGTGAGCCGCAGCATGATCGGAATATTGTCGACCGCGGACTCCGGTTCGAAGCGGTTGAGGAACCATATCCGCTGCTGTGCCTGCGACAGCGGCGGGCGTTCGGGCCGGGGACGGGCGGCGAGCACCGGCCGCCCACCGGCACCGGCCTGCTGTTCCACCCGGGCCGCCAGCGCGGCCACCGTCGAATCCTCGAACAGCATCCGCACCGGGACCTGGGTATCGAGTGCGGCCCCGATCCGGGCCGCGACCTGGGTCGCGATCAGCGAGTTACCACCGAGGGCGAAGAAATCGTCGTCGGCACCGACCCGTTCGGTAGCGAGGACCTCGGCGAAGACCCCGGCCACGATCTCCTCGATCGGGGTCGACGCCGCCCGGGAACCCGCCGATTCGAATACCGGCGCGGGCAGGGCACGGCGGTCCAGTTTGCCGTTGATGGTCAACGGGATCCGGTCCAGCACGACCAGCGCGGACGGCACCATATAGGACGGCACCCGCTGGGCGACACCCTCGCGGATCGCCGCCGTACCGGCCTCGGCCCCGGGCTCCGGCACCACGTACCCGACGATCCGGTGATCGCCCGGGTTGTCCTCGCGGACGATGACCGCGGCCTGCGCGACACCGGGCTGCGCGAGTACCGCCGCCTCGATCTCACCGAGCTCGATCCGGAAGCCGCGCACCTTGACCTGGTCGTCGGCACGGCCCAGATACTCGAGTTCGCCGGAGCGGTTCCAACGCGCCAGGTCGCCGGAGCGGTAGAGCCGCGTCCCGGAATCGCCCAGCGGGCTCGCCACGAAACGGGCCGCGGTCAGGTCCGGGCGATCCAGGTAACCGCGGGCGAGCTGCCCACCCGCGATGTACAACTCGCCCGTCACCCCGACCGGCACCGGCCGCAGCCGGGTGTCCAGTACGTAGATCCTCAGCCCGGCGATCGCCCGGCCGATCACGCTACCGGTGGCCCCGGCGACGGTCTCCGCGTCCAGGGCGCGGTAGGCCACGTGCACGGTGGTCTCGGTGATGCCGTACATGTTCACCAGCACCGGCGAGCCGGTTTCCCGGCCACCGATCAGGGCGGTGCGTCCGGTCGAGCCGTCACCGTGCCTGGCGATCCAGTCGGAGAGCCGGCGCAGTTCGAGTGCCTCACCACCGAATACGACGTAGCGCAGCGCCAGCGGACGTTCCGCCTCCGCGGTGCGATCGGCCTCGGCGAGCTGATAGAACGCCGAGGGCGTCTGGTTCAGCACGGTGACCCGTTCGGTGCGCAGCAACTCCAGGAACTGCTGCGGCGACCGCGAGGTGTAGTAGTCGACGACCACCAGCGTGCCGCCGAACAGCAGCGGTCCCCACAACTCCCAGACCGAGAAGTCGAAGGCGTAGGAGTGGAACAGGGTCCATACGTCCTCGGGGCCGAAACCGAATTCGGGCTCGGTATTGGCGAACAGCCGCACCACGGTCCGGTGTGCCACCGCGACGCCCTTGGGGCGGCCGGTGGACCCGGAGGTGTAGATGACGTAGGCGGTGTTGTCTGGACGCAGCGGCGCCAGGCGGTCGGCGTCGGTGATCGGGCCGTCGTCGGCGTCCTCGATATCGCCGGCTTCCACGGCGTAACCGTCCACCACGACCCGGGAGATACCCCTGGGCAGCTCCACCCGCACCGAGGAGTCCAGCACTACGGTCGTCGGACGCGCGTCCTGGAGGATGTAGGCGATCCGGTCGGCGGGGGAATCCGGGTCCACGGGCACGTACGCGGCCCCGGACTTGATCACCGCGAGCAGAGCGACCACCAGATCCAGCGAGCGCGGCAGCAGCACCGCGACCTGGGCCTCCGGTCCGGCGCCCTCGGAGATCAACCGGCGCGCGAGCACATTCGCCCGGCGCTCCAACTCGGAGTAGGTGAGCTGGTCACTACCGTACTTCGCGGCGGTCCGGTGCGGATGCTCACCGGCGGCCGCCTCGAACAGCCCGGCCAGGGTGGCCGTCTCCGGAAGATCGACCGGTGCGCCGTCGACGGTGAACACCCCGGGGCCGGCGTCGGCGCGGGACTCCACCCACCGCCGCACCACGTCCAGGCGCTCGGCGTCACCGAGCAGATCGATATCGCCGACCGCCATCGCCGGCTCCTGGACGATGGCGCGCAGGATGCGCAGGAAACGGTCGGCGAAATCGGCGACGGTCTCCGGATCGAACAGATCGGTGGCGTATGCCCACTGCATCCGCAGGCCACCGTCGGCGGCACCCTCGGTGCCGACCGTCAGCTGGAGGTCGAACTTCGACTGACCGGTCTCGAAGTCGACGACATCGAGGTCGAGCCCGGGCAGCGACACCGCCGCCATATCCGCCACCGACGCGGCCTCGAAGGTCAGTACGACCTGGAACAACGGGTGATGCGCCTGCGAACGGCGCGGGTTGAGGATATCGACGAGTCGCTCGAACGGGATATCGGCGTTCGCGAAGGCCGCGAGGTCGGTGCGGCGCACCTCGGCCAGCAGGTCGGTGAACGGCGTGGCCGGGCCGACTTCGGTCCGCAACACCAGGGTGTTGACGAACATGCCGACCAGATCGTCGAGTACCTGCTCGCCGCGCCCCGCGACCGGGGTGCCGATGCTGATATCGGAAGTGCTGGACAACCGGCTCGCCCACGCGGCGAGCGCGGCATGCACCACCATGAACAGGGTGGTGTTGTGCGAGCGGGCCAGCCCCTCGAGCGCGGTACGCAATTCCCCGTCGACCGCGAAATCGTGGGCGGCGCCGGAATTGGAGGCGATCTCCGGCCGCGGCCGGTCGGCGGGCAGGTCCAGCTGATCGGGCATATCCCGCAGCTGTTCGCTCCAGTAGGCGATCTGCTGGGCGGCCACCGATACGGGGTCGTCCTCCGACCCCAGCACCTCACGCTGCCACAGCGTGTAATCGGCGTACTGCACCGCCAGCGGTTCCCAACCCGGGGCCACGCCGCGGCTGCGGTCGTTGTAGGCGACGACGAGATCCCGGAGCAGCGGACGCGGCGAGAAGCCGTCGGCGCTGATGTGATGCGCGACGAAGACGAGCACGTGGTCGCGCTCGGCCAGGCGCAGCAGCGACACCCGGAACGGGAGCTCGGTCATGACGTCGAAGAGCGCCCCGGCCGATTCGACCATGCGGGCGGGCAGTTCCGCCTCGGTGACCGGCTCGGGATCGAGCGCGATATCGACCGCACCGGCCGGCAGCACCTGCTGGTGGCCGATACCGTCCACCTCCGGATACACGGTCCGCAACACCTCGTGCCGCGCCACCAGATCCGAGACGGCCGCGCGCAACGCATCCACGTCCAGGTGACCGGACATCCGCACCGCCAGCGGGATGTTATAGGCCGCGGACCGGTCGTCGAACCGGTTCAGGAACCACATCCGCTGCTGCGCCAACGACAACGGCACCCGCTCCGGACGTTCCCGCCGCGCCAGCACCGGCATACCACCACGACCGGTAGCGGTCTCGGCCGCGGCGGCCAGCGCTGCCACGGTGGAGGCCTCGAACAGCATCCGCACCGGCACCTGCGCGTCCAGTGCCGCGCCGAGGCGGGCCGCGACCTGGGTGGCGATCAGCGAGTTACCGCCGAGAGCGAAGAAGTCGTCATCCGCACCGATCCGCTCGACACCGAGGACCTCGGCGAACACACCGGCGACGATCTCCTCGATCGGGGTCGAGGGGGCGCGGAATTCACGCGTCTCGAACACCGGAGCGGGCAGCGCTTTACGGTCCAGCTTGCCGGAGGTGTTCAACGGGAACGCATCCAACTGCATGACCACGGCCGGAACCATGTACACCGGCAACACATCACGCAGGGAATCCAGCAGCACCGCGGAGACGACCTGCTCCCCCGGAGCCGGCACCACATAGGCGACCAACTGCTCACCCAGATCCGACGCCGCCACCGTCACCACAGCCTGGCTCACCACCGGCCGGGCCAGCAACGCCGACTCGATCTCCCCCAACTCGATCCGCTGACCACGGAACTTCACCTGGAAATCGGTACGACCCAAATACTCCAACACCGGCAGAGACGCCGTACGGCCTTCCACCGAAGCCTCGACCCGGCTCCACCGCACCAGATCACCGGTCCGGTACATCCGCTGACCGGCATCGAACGGGCTCGCCACAAACCGATCCGCTGACAAATCCGGACGAGTCACATAACCACGAGCCAACTGATCACCCGCGAGATACAACTCACCCACCACACCCGCAGGAACCGGCTGGAGACGGGAATCCAACACGTACACACGGCTGTTCCACTGCGGCACACCAATCGGCACACTGCCCGACTCATCACCGGACGCCTGCCAATACGTGATCGACACCGCGGCCTCGGTCGGACCGTAGAGGTTATGCACAGCCGCATCCGAGATCGCATGCATCGCCGCCACCGTCTCCGGCGGCAACGCCTCACCAATCACGAACACATGCTCGAGACTCGGGATAGAACCCGCCGCAGTATGGGCAGCGAACACACCCAGCATCGACGGCACGAAGTCGGTCACCGTCACCCGCTGCTCGGCAATAACCCGCGCCAAGTACTCCGTATCCCGATGACCATCCGGCGTCGCCACCACCAGATGCGCACCCGCAGCCAACGGCAGGAAATAACCCCACAACGACACATCGAACGTCGTCGCGGTCTTCTGCAGGTACACATCGGAGGCATCGAGCGGATATTCCGCCAGCATCCACGCGACCTGATTGCTGATCGCCGAATGCGGAACCGCCACACCCTTCGGACGCCCCGTCGAACCCGACGTGAAAATCACATACGCCGTATTCGACGGCCGCACCGACGACAACCGATCCGCATCGGTCACCTGCGCGCTGTCGTAACCACCGGTCTCGAGAGTGTCCAACTCCAGGACCGGCACACCCGTCCCCTCGGGCACCGCACCGGAATCAGCCGTAGTCGTCAACACACACAACGGCGACGCCGTATCCAGGATGTAGCCGATCCGCTCCACCGGATGCGCCGGATCCAACGGCACATACGCACCACCCGCAGCCACCACCGCATACATACCCACGACGAGATCCAGCGACCGCGACACCAGCAACCCGACAAGGGTCTCCGGACCCACACCCTCGGCGATCAAATGCCGCGCGAGCCGATTCACCCGGCCCGCGAACTCGCCATAGGACAGACTCGTCCCCTCGAACGAGACCGCCACCCGATCCGGATGCGCGGCTGCCGCGGCATTGAACCCATCCAACAACAGTCCCGCGGGTAGCGCATGCTCGGTGGCATTCCACTCCGCCAGCACGCGGTCACGCTCGACCGGCGCCAGGATCTCCAGATCACCGACCGCGGTCTCCGGCGCCTCGACGATCTCCCGCAGCAACCGCACGAACCGATCGACGAACCCTTCCACCGTGGCGTGATCGAACAACGCCGTCGCGTAGGTCAGATAACCCGAAACACCCTGCGGCGCACCGGAATCATCGTAGGTGTCGCCGAGGATCAGGTTCAGGTCGAACTGCGAGATCTCGGTGTCGATATCCACACCCGACACCGTCAGGCCCGGCAGTTCCAGACTCGACTGCGCCAGGTTCTGGAAGATCAGGCTCACCTGGAACAAGGGGTGGCGGGCGGTCGAGCGGGCCGGGTTCAGCACCTCGACCAAGCGCTCGAACGGCACGTCCGCGTGCGCGAACGCCGCGATATCGATCTCCCGCTGCCGGCGGAGCAGATCGGTGAACGCTTCCCCACGCTCCAGCTCGGTCCGGAACACCAGAGTGTTCACGAACATACCGATCAGATCATCGAGAGCCTGCTCGCCACGACCGGCGACCGGCGTTCCGATGGTGATGTCGTCACTGCCCGACAACCGGGACAGCAGCACCGCCAGGGCGGAGTGCACGACCATGAACAGGGTCGCGTTCTGCTGCTGGGCCACCCGCTGCAGACCGGCGTGGATCTCGGCATCGAGGGCGACCTCGACCCGGCTACCCGCAAAGGACTGCACCGCCGGACGCGGCCGGTCCATCGGCAGATCCAGCTGGTCCGGCACACCCGCCAGCGCCGACCGCCAATAGGCGATCTGATCGGCCGCGATCGATCCCGGGTCGGCTTCGTCACCGAGCAGCTCACGCTGCCAGATGCTGTAATCCGCGTACTGCACCGGCAACGGCGCCCACCCCGGGGCATCCCCCGCCGTACGCGCCGAGTAGGCCGTCATCACATCCCGGGTCAACGGAGCGAGCGACGCACCGTCACCGGCAATGTGATGGATCACCAGCGCCAGCACGAATTCATCGGCTGTGCCGTCGACCTGGAACAGCGCCACCCGCAACGGCACCTCGACCGTCACATCGAAACCCGCCGACCCCAACCCGGCCACCGCCGCCACCACATCACCAGCAGCAACCGACCGCACCTCCAGACGCGGTGACGCCTCCGCAGCCGGCAACACCACCTGCACCGGACCCGACTCCGTCTCCGGATACACCGTCCGCAACACCTCATGCCGGCCCACCACATCGGCGACCGCCGCGCGCAACGCGGCGATATCGAGATCGCCCGACAACCGGATCGCCATCGGCAGGTTGTAGGCCGCCGACTGCTGATCGAACCGGTTCAGGAACCACATCCGCTGCTGCGCCAGCGACAACGGCACCCGCTCCGGACGTTCCCGCGCCATCAGCGCCGGCAGATCCCCCCGGCCGGCGGCGGTTTCCGCCGCGGCGGCCAGCGCCGCCACGGTGGAGGCCTCGAACAGCATCCGCACCGGCACCAGCGTGCCCAACGCCGCACCCAAACGCGCCGCGACCTGGGTGGCGATCAGTGAGTTACCACCCAGGGCGAAGAAGTCATCATCCGCACCGATCCGCTCGACACCGAGGACCTCGGCGAACACACCGGCGACGATCTCTTCGATCGGGGTCGAGGGGGCGCGGAACTCGCGGGCCTCGAACACCGGAGCCGGCAGCGCTTTACGGTCCAGCTTGCCGGAGGTGTTCAACGGGAACGCGTCCAACTGCATGACCACGGCCGGGATCATGTAGACCGGCAACACATCACGCAGCGCATCCAACAGCGCACCGGAATCGATCTGTTCGCCGGGTGCGGGCACCACATAGGCGACCAACTGCTCACCCAGATCCGACGCCGCCACCGTCACCACAGCCTGGCTCACCACCGGCCGGCCCAGCAACGCCGACTCGATCTCACCCAGCTCGATCCGCTGACCACGGAACTTCACCTGGAAATCGGTACGACCCAAATACTCCAACACCGGCAGAGACGCCGTACGGCCTTCCACCGAAGCCTCGACCCGGCTCCACCGCACCAGATCACCGGTCCGGTACATCCGCTGACCGGCATCGAACGGGCTCGCCACAAACCTGTCCGCTGACAAATCCGGACGCGTCACATACCCACGAGCCAACTGATCACCCGCGAGATACAACTCACCCACCACACCCGCAGGAACCGGCCGCAACCGCGAATCCAACACATACACACGGGAATTCCACTGCGGCACACCAATCGGCACACTGCCCGACTCATCACCGGTCGCCTGCCAATACGTGATCGACACCGCGGCCTCGGTCGGACCGTAGAGGTTATGCACAGCCGCATCAGAAATCGCGTGCATCGCCGCCACCGTCTCCGGCGGCAACGCCTCACCGATCACGAACACATGCTCGAGACTGCGCAGGGCTTCCGCCGGAGTATGCGCAGCGAACACACCCAACATCGACGGCACGAAATCGGTGACCGTCACCCGCTGCTCGGCGATCGTCCTTGCGAGGTACTCGGTATCCCGATGACCGTCCGGAGTCGCCACCACCAGGTGCGCACCGGCAGCCAGCGGCAGGAAGTAACCCCACAACGACACATCGAACGTCGTCGCCGTCTTCTGCAGGTACACATCCGAGGCATCCAACGGGTATTCCGCCAGCATCCACGCAACCTGATTGCTGATCGCCGAATGCGGAACCGCCACACCCTTCGGACGCCCCGTCGAGCCGGACGTGAAAATCACATACGCCGTATTCGACGGCCGCACCGGCGCACGCCGATCCGCATCGGCCACCACGGAATCGGCGTACCCGGAGACATCCAGGCCATCCAACGCCAGCACCGGGACAGCGGTGTCTTCGGGCACGGCAGCCGAATCACCGGTAGTCGTCAACACACACAGCGGTGCCGCGGTATCGAGAATGTAGCCGATCCGCTCCACCGGATGCGCCGGATCCAGGGGCACATACGCACCACCCGCGGCAACGACGGCATACATACCCACGACGAGATCCAGCGACCGCGACACCAACAACCCGACAAGGGTCTCCGGACCCACACCCTCGGCGATCAAATGCCGCGCGAGCCGATTCACCCGACCCGCGAACTCACCATAGGACAGACTCGTCCCCTCGAACGAAACCGCCACCCGATCCGGATACGCCGCCGCCACCGCATTGAACCCATCCAGCAACAACCCCGCCGGCAGCCGATGCTCGGTGGCATTCCACTCCGCCAGCACCCGAGCACGCTCGGACGTTGCCAGGATCTCCAGATCACCGACAGCGGTTTCGGGAGCGGACACGATCTCGCGCAGCAACCGCGCGAACCGGCCCAGGAAGCCTTCCACCGTGGCGTGATCGAACAGGGCCGTGGCATAGGTCAAATACCCGGCCAGACCCTCCGGTGCCCCGGCAGCGTCATAGGTATCCCCCAGGACCAGGTTCAGATCGAACTGCGAGATCTCGGTATCGGTATCGATACCGGAGACCGTCAGGCCCGGGAGTTCCAGCACCGACTGTGCCAGGTTCTGGAATGTCAGCCCCACCTGGAACAGCGGATGCCGTGCTGTGGACCGCGCCGGGTTGAGTACCTCGACCAGGCGTTCGAACGGCACATCGGCGTGCGCGAACGCCGCGATATCGATTTCCCGCTGCCGGCGGAGCAGATCGGTGAACGCTTCCCCACGATTCAGCTCGGTCCGGAACACCAGCGTGTTCACGAACATACCGACCAGATCGTCCAGCGCCCGTTCACCGCGGCCCGCCACCGGGGTACCGATGGTGATGTCGTCGCTGCCGGACAGCCGGGACAGCAGCACCGCCAGCGCGGAGTGCACGACCATGAACAGGGTCGCGTTCTGCTGCTGGGCGACCCGCTGCAAACCGGCATGGGTTTCCGCGTCGATCGCGAACCGCACGCGACCACCGGCGAAGGTCTGTACCGCCGGGCGCGGCCGATCCGCCGGGAGGTCCAGCTGATCCGGCACTCCGGCCAGCGCGGACTGCCAGTAACCGACCTGCTGTGCCGCGATCGATTCCGGATCGGATTCGTCCCCGAGCAGCTCACGCTGCCAGATGCTGTAATCCGCGTACTGCACCGGCAACGGCGTCCACCCCGGGGCCTCGCCGGTCACCCGTGCCGCATAGGCGGTCATCAGGTCCCGAGTCAACGGGCCCACCGAGGAACCGTCGGCGGCGATGTGGTGCACCACCATCGCCAGCACCCATTCGTCGGGTCCGGTGGTCAGCAGCAGCACCCGTACCGGCGCCTGTTCGGTGACATCGAAGCCGACCGACATGAGTTCGGCGACCCGCGCCACCGGATCGTCCGCGGCGGCGATCTCCATCCCGCCGATCACCTGTGCGGCCGGCAGAACTTCCTGATACGGCAGGTCCCCGGCGCCGAGCGGGTACCGGGTCCGCAATGATTCGTGTCGTTCCAGCACATCCGCGACAGCCGCACGCAGTGCCTCGACATCCAGTGCACCGGTCAACCGGATCGCCACCGGCAGGTTGTAGGCCGCGGACCGTTGGTCGAACCGGTTCAGGAACCACATCCGCTGCTGCGCCAGCGACAACGGCACCCGCTCCGGACGCTCGCGCGGTGCGAGAACGGGCAGGTTTCCGCGGCGCGTGGCGGTTTCCGCCGCGGCGGCCAGCGCGCTGACGGTGGAGGCCTCGAACAGCATCCGCACCGGCACCTGCGTACCCAACGCCGCACCCAACCGCGCCGCGACCTGCGTCGCGATCAGCGAGTTACCGCCGAGAGCGAAGAAATCGTCATCCGCGCCGATCCGCTCGACACCGAGGACCTCGGCGAACACACCGGCAACGATCTCCTCGATCGGAGTCGACGGTGCCCGGAATTCCCGGGTCTCGAACACCGGCGCCGGCAGAGCCTTACGGTCCAGCTTGCCCGAAGTGTTCAAGGGGAACGCATCGAGCTCCATCACCACGGCCGGGACCATGTAGACCGGCAGCACCTCACGCAATGCGTCCAGCAGCGCAGCCGTAACGATCTGTTCGCCGGGGGCGGGCACCACATAGGCGGCCAGCTGCTCACCCAGATCGGACGCCGCCACCGTCACCACAGCCTGGCTCACCACCGGCTGCGCCAGCAACGCCGACTCGATCTCCCCCAACTCGATCCGCTGACCACGGAACTTCACCTGGAAATCGGTACGACCCAAATACTCCAACACCGGCAGAGACGCCGTACGGCCTTCCACCGAAGCCTCGACCCGGCTCCACCGCACCAGATCACCGGTCCGGTACATCCGCTGACCGGCATCGAACGGGCTCGCCACAAACCGATCCGCTGACAAATCCGGACGAGTCACATAACCACGAGCCAACTGATCACCCGCGAGATACAACTCACCCACCACACCCGCAGGAACCGGCCGCAACCGCGAATCCAACACATACACACGGGAATTCCACTGCGGCACACCAATCGGCACACTGCCCGACTCATCACCGGACGCCTGCCAATACGTGATCGACACCGCGGCCTCGGTCGGACCGTAGAGGTTATGCACAGCCGCATCAGAAATCGCATGCATCGCCGCCACCGTCTCCGGCGGCAACGCCTCACCAATCACGAACACATGCTCGAGACTCGGGATAGAACCTGCCCGCGTATGGGCGGCGAATACACCCAACATGGACGGCACGAAGTCGGTCACCGTGACGCTGCGCTCGGCGATCGTCCGCGCCAAGTACTCGGTGTCACGGTGACCGTCCGGCGTCGCCACCACCAGGTGCGCACCGGCAGCCAGCGGCAGGAAGTAACCCCACAGCGACACATCGAACGTGGTCGCGGTCTTCTGCAGGTACACATCCGAGGCATCCAGCGGGTACTCCGCCAGCATCCACGCAACCTGATTGCTGATCGCCGAATGCGGAACAGCTACACCCTTGGGCCGGCCCGTGGACCCGGACGTGAAGATCACGTACGCGGTATTCGACGGCCGCACCGGCGACACCCGATCGATATCGGTAACCGGTGCGGTATCACGATCACTCAGATCGAGGGTGTCCAGTGCCAGCACCGGCACACCCGTCCCCTCGGGCACCGCACCCGCGTCGGCAGTGGTGGTCAGCACGCACAGCGGCGACGCCGTATCGAGGATGTAGCCGATCCGCTCCGCCGGATGCGCCGGATCCAACGGCACATACGCACCACCGGCCGCCACCACGGCATACATACCGACCACGAGATCCAGCGACCGGGAAACCAACAACCCGACGAGAGTCTCCGGCCCCACACCCTCGGCGATCAGATGACGGGCGAGCCGATTCACCCGGCCCGCGAACTCGCCATAGGACAGACTCGTCCCCTCGAACGAAACCGCCACCCGATCCGGATACGCGGCCACCACCGCATTGAACCCATCCAGCAACAACCCCGCCGGCAGCGCATGCTCGGTCGCGTTCCACTCCGCCAGCACCCGAGCGCGCTCGACCGGGGCGAGAACCTCCAGATCACCGACGGCGGTTTCGGGAGCGGACACGATCTCCCGCAGCAGGCGCGCGAACCGATCGACGAAGCCTTCCACCGTGGCGTGATCGAACAACGCCGTGGCATAGGTCAGATAACCCGAAACACCCTGCGGCACACCCGATTCGTCATAGGAATCGCCGAGGATCAGGTTCAGATCGAACTGCGAGATCTCGGCATCGACATCCACACCCGACACCGTCAGGCCCGGCAGTTCCAGACTCGACTGCGCCAGGTTCTGGAACGTCAGCCCCACCTGGAACAACGGGTGCCGCGACTGCGAACGCGCCGGGTTGAGGACCTCCACCAGGCGTTCGAACGGCACGTCCGCGTGCGCGAACGCCGCGATATCGACCTCACGCTGCCGCGACAACAGATCCGCGAACGACTCGCCGCGATCGAGCTCGGTCCGGAACACCAGCGTGTTCACGAACATACCGATCAGATCATCGAGGGCCGCTTCACCGCGGCCTGCGACCGGCGTTCCGATGGTGATGTCCTCGGTTCCGGACAGCCGCGACAGCAGCACCGCCAGCGCGGAGTGCACGACCATGAACAGCGTCGCACCCTGCTGCTGCGCGACCCGCTGCAGACCGGCATGGGTCTCGGCATCGAGGGCGACCTCGACCCGGCTACCCGCAAAGGACTGCACCGCCGGACGCGGCCGGTCCATCGGCAGATCCAGCTGATCCGGCACGCCGGCCAGCGCGGACTGCCAGTAACCGACCTGCTGCGCCGCAATCGATTCCGGATCGGTCTCGTCACCGAGCAGCTCACGCTGCCAGATGCTGTAATCCGCGTACTGCACCGGCAACGGCGCCCATCCCGGGGCATCCCCGGCCGTACGCGCGGCATAAGCGGTCATCAGATCCCGCGTCAGCGGGCCCACCGAGGAACCGTCCCCGGCGATGTGATGGATCACCATCGCCAGCACGAACTCGTCGGCCGTGCCGTCGACCTGGAACAGCGCCACCCGCAACGGCACCTCGGCCGTCACATCGAAACCGGCCGACATCAGGTCGCCGACCCGGGCCACCACATCATCGGTGGACTCGACGGCGAGCCCCCCGGCGATCGCTTCCGCGGCCGGCCGGACCTCCTGATACGGCACGCCGTCCGGACCCGCCGGGTAGCGGGTCCGCAATGTCTCGTGCCGTTCCACCAGATCGGTGACCGCCTGCCGCAGCGCGTCCACATCGAGATCGCCCGACAAACGGATCGCCAACGGGAAGTTGTAAGCCGCCGACTCCGGATCGAAACGGTTCAGGAACCACATCCGCTGCTGTGCCAACGACAACGGCACGAACTCCGGACGCGACTGCGGCACCAAGGCACTACGCCCACCCGAACCCGCGTGCCGCTCCACCCGAACCGCCAGCCCGGCCACCGTAGACGCCTCGAACAGAGCCCGCACCGGCACCGTCGTGTTCAACGCCTTACCCAACCGCGCCGCGACCTGCGTCGCGACCAACGAGTTACCACCGAGAGCGAAGAAATCATCCTCCGCACCCACCCGATCCACACCGAGAACCTCGGCGAACACACCGGCAACGATCTCCTCGATCGGAGTCGACGGCGCCCGGAACTCCCGCGCCTCGAACACCGGCTCGGGCAACGCCTTACGATCCAGCTTCCCGTTGACATTCAACGGCAACGCATCCAACTCCACGAACACCGACGGCACCATGTACGACGGCAACCGCTGCCCGAGTTCGGACTGCATACGCCCAGCATCCAGACCCGCTCCACCGCCGGACACCACATACCCGACCAACCGATCCCCGGTCCGCGGATCCGTGGCGACCAGCACCGCGGCCTGCGCGACCTCGGGCAACGCCAACAACGCCGCCTCGATCTCCCCCAGCTCGATCCGGAAACCACGAACCTTCACCTGGAAATCGGACCGACCCACATAATCCAGCTCACCCGCCGCAGTCCAGCGAGCCACGTCACCGGTGCGATACATCCGCTGCCCCACCACGAACGGATCCGCCACGAACCGATCCGCACTCAGATCCGGCCGCCCGAAATACCCATCCGCCAACTGCACACCCGCCAGATACAACTCACCCGCGACACCATCGGGCACCGGCCGCAACCGCGAATCCAACACATACACACGCGAATTCCACTGCGGCACACCGATCGGCACCGAACCCTGATCGGCCTCGGTCACCTCATGCGTGGTGATCGACACCGCCGCCTCGGTCGGACCATACAAGTTGAACAACCGGACACCCGCGAACTCGGCAAGCACCTTGCGCGCCGTCGCCGCCGGCAGCGCCTCACCGATAGCCAACACCCGCCGCAACGAGCCCGGCAAGCCTTCACCCGTGCTCAACAACGCATCCAACATCGACGGAACAACCGCCAATGTAGTCACCCGTTCCCGAGCCATCAGCTCATTCAGATACAACGGATCCCGATGCCCATCGGCCTCCGCGATCACCAACCGACCACCGGACACCGCCGCCGACCAGAACTCCCACACCGACAAATCGAACGTCGCCGCGGTCTTCAACAACACCGCATCCGTCGCGCCCAACCCGAACTCGGCGACGAGATAACGCAACTGGTTCACAACCGCCGCATGCGGAACCGCCACACCCTTCGGACGACCCGTCGAACCCGACGTGAAAATCACATAAGCGGTATTCGACGGCCGCAACGGCGCCA
This sequence comes from Nocardia grenadensis, assembly GCF_050942415.1. NCBI lineage: Bacteria > Bacillati > Actinomycetota > Actinomycetes > Mycobacteriales > Nocardiaceae > Nocardia > Nocardia grenadensis. Next base: position 5,718,004 of record NZ_CP192054.1, read on the forward strand.
CACGCTCGACATCAGACACCGGCGCCGCGTCGAAATCGCCGAGATCGAGAGTGTCCACGGCCACCGACGGGACACCGGCGAGGAGACTGTCGCCATCGGCGCCGCTGGTCAGCACACACACCGGTGCCGCGGTATCGAGGATGTAACCGGTTCGCTCCGCAGGCTGATCCGGATCCACCGGAACATACACACCACCGGCAGTGGCGACCGCATACATCGCAACCACCAAATCCACCGACCGCCGCAACCCCAGCACAACCCGATCCTGCGGACCCACACCCACCGAAATCAGATACCGCGCCAACCGATTGACCCGAGCACCCAACTCCGCATAGGTGACCGCGGAACCATCGGCAGCAACCAACGCGACCGCATCCGGCGTGGCCGCGACCGACGCATCCAACAGCGACACCAGGGTCGCCGCCGAATCCAGTTCCCGAACAGTGTCGTTACGGGCCGCCAGCGCCGTCCGTTCGGCCGGAGCCAGAATCTCCAGCTGCCCGACCGCGGTATCCGGTGCCGCGACGATCTCACTCAGCAACCGGATGAACCGACCAACGAATTCCTGCGCAGTGGCGTGGTCGAAAAGATCGGTGGCATAGGTCAGATGGCCGCGCACGCCCTGCGGGGCACCGTCGCGGTCGTAGTCGTCCGCGACGATCAGATGCAGGTCGAACTGGGAGATCCCGGTGTCGACCTCCATTCCGGAGACCGTCAGGCCCGGCAGTTCCAGCAGCGCCTGGGCCAGGTTCTGGAACGAGAAACCGACCTGGAACAACGGATGCCGTGCCGTGGATCGCGCCGGGTTGAGCACCTCGACCAGCCGCTCGAACGGCACATCTGCGTGCGCGAACGCCGCGATATCGACCTCACGCTGCCGCGACAACAGATCCGCGAACGACTCGCCGCGATCGAGCTCGGTCCGGAACACCAGGGTGTTCACGAACATACCGATCAGATCGTCGAGAGCCTGCTCGCCACGACCCGCCACCGGCGTTCCGATGGTGATGTCCTCGGTTCCGGACAGCCGCGAGAGCAGCACCGCCAGGGCGGAGTGCATGACCATGAACAGGGTCGCGTTCTGCTGCCGAGCGACCCGCTGCAAACCGGCATGGGTCTCGGCATCGATAGCGACCTCGACCCGGCCACCGGTGAACGACTGTGCGGCCGGGCGCGGCCGATCCGCCGGCAGATCCAGCTGGTCGGGTATACCGGCCAGCGTCGACTGCCAGTATCCGACCTGCTGCGCCGCCAGCGACTCCGGATCGGATTCGTCGCCGAGCAGTTCGCGCTGCCAGATGCTGTAGTCGGCGTACTGCACGGGCAGCGGCGCCCACCGGGGCACCTCGCCGGCGACCCGAGCGGCGTAGGCGGTCATCAGGTCCCGGGTCAAGGGCCCGGCCGACGAACCGTCACCGGCGATGTGGTGGACCACCATCGCCAGCACGAACTCACCGGAGACGGCCTCGCCGGTGGCCGCGGAAGTCGCGCCCACCTCGAACAACGCCATCCGCAACGGCACATCGGCCGTGACATCGAAGGTCGCCGAAGCCAACTCCGTCACCGCCGCCACCACATCCGCGGCGGCGACCGCGCGGACCTGGAGTCGCGGCGTCGCCTCCGCGGACGGAAGGACGACCTGCACCGGACCGGAATCGGTCTCCGGGTACACCGTGCGCAACACCTCGTGCCGGCCCACCACATCGGCGACCGCCGCGCGCAACGCGGCGATATCGAGATCGCCCGACAGCCGGATCGCCATCGGCAGGTTGTAGGCCGCCGACTGCTGATCGAAACGGTTCAGGAACCACATCCGCTGCTGCGCCAGCGACAACGGCACCCGCTCCGGACGTTCCCGCGGCATCAGCGCCGGCAGATCCCCCCGGCCGGCGGCGGTTTCCGCCGCGGCGGCCAGCGCCGCCACGGTGGAGGCCTCGAACAGCATCCGCACCGGCACCTGGGTACCCAACGCCGCACCCAAACGCGCCGCCACCTGCGTCGCGATCAGCGAGTTACCACCCAGGGCGAAGAAATCGTCGTCTACACCGACCCGCTGTACACCGAGGACCTCGGCGAACACGCCCGCCACGATCTCCTCGATCGGGGTAGACGGGGCGCGGAATTCACGGGCCTCGAACACCGGAGCGGGCAGCGCTTTACGGTCCAGCTTGCCGGAGGTGTTCAACGGGAACGCATCCAACTGCATGACCACGGCCGGGATCATGTACACCGGCAACACATCACGCAGGGCTTCGAGCAACGCTCCGGAATCGATCTGCGCACCGGGCGCCGCAACGACATAGGCGGCCAGCTGCTCACCCAGATCAGAGGCGGCAACGGTCACCACAGCCTGGCTCACCACCGGCTGCGCCAGCAACGCCGACTCGATCTCCCCCAACTCGATCCGCTGACCACGGAACTTCACCTGGAAATCGGTACGACCCAAATACTCCAACACCGGCAGAGACTCCGTACGGCCTTCCACCGAAGCCTCGACCCGGCTCCACCGCACCAGGTCACCGGTCCGATACATCCGCTCCGCGGGATCGAACGGGCTCGCCACAAACCTGTCCGCCGACAAATCCGGACGAGTCACATAACCACGAGCCAACTGATCACCCGCGAGATACAACTCACCCACCACACCCGCAGGAACCGGCTGGAGACGGGAATCCAACACGTACACACGGCTGTTCCACTGCGGCACACCGATCGGCACACTGCCCGACTCATCACCGGACGCCTGCCAATACGTGATCGACACCGCAGCCTCGGTCGGACCATACAAGTTATGCACAGCCGCATCAGAAATCGCGTGCATCGCCGCCACCGTCTCCGGCGGCAACGCCTCACCAATCACGAACACATGCTCGAGCGACGGAATCGAACCCGCCGCAGTATGGGCAGCGAACACACCCAGCATCGACGGCACGAAATCGGTCACCGTCACCCGCTGCTCGGCAATAACCCGCGCCAGGTACTCGGTATCCCGGTGACCGTCCGGAGTCGCCACCACCAGGTGCGCACCGGCAGCCAACGGCAGGAAATAACCCCACAACGACACATCGAACGTCGTCGCGGTCTTCTGCAAATACACATCCGAGGCACCCAACGGATATTCCGCCAGCATCCACGCGACCTGATTACTGATCGCCGAATGCGGAACCGCCACACCCTTCGGACGCCCCGTCGAACCCGACGTGAAAATCACATACGCCGTATTCGACGGCCGCACCGACGACAACCGATCCGCATCGGTCACCTGCGCGCTGTCGTAACCACCGGTCTCGAGAGTGTCCAACTCCAGGACCGGCACACCCGTCCCCTCGGGCACCGCACCGGAATCAGCCGTAGTCGTCAACACACACAACGGCGACGCCGTATCCAGGATGTAGCCGATCCGCTCCACCGGATGCGCCGGATCCAACGGCACATACGCACCACCCGCAGCCACCACCGCATACATACCGACCACGAGATCCAGCGACCGCGACACCAACAACCCCACAAGGGTCTCCGGCCCGACACCCTGCGCGATCAGATGCCGCGCGAGCCGATTCACCCGACCCGCGAACTCGCCATAGGACAGACCTGTCCCCTCGAACGAGACCGCCACCCGATCCGGATGCGCGGCTGCCGCGGCATTGAACCCATCCAGCAACAACCCCGCCGGAAGCGCATGCTCGGTCGCATTCCACTCCGCCAGCACCAGAGCGCGCTCGGACGCCGCCAGGATTTCCAGATCACCGACCGCGGTCCCCGGCGCCTCGACGACCTCGCGCAGCAACCGCGCGAACCGGTCCGCGAAACCTTCCACCGTGGCGTGATCGAACAGATCCCGGGAGTACGAGAGTTCGCCGAGCATACCGGCGTCGGTGTCCTCGCCCATGCCGCGGAGATTGAGCGAGAGATCGAACTTCTCCAGGCCCGTCTCGAAATCGACCGGAGCCACCCGCAGGTCCGGCAATTCGAAATGCCGGTCCGGCAGGTTCTCGAACGACAACGCGACCTGGAAGATCGGATGCCGCGCCTGCGAACGTGCCGGGTTCAGCACCTCCACCAGGCGTTCGAACGGTACATCGGCGTGCGCGAACGCCTGCAGATCGGTATTCCGGACCTCGGCCAGCAGTTCGGCGAAGGTCATCCCGCTGCGGACCTGGGTTCGCAACACCAGGGTGTTGACGAACATGCCGACCAGGTTCTCCAGCGCGGCATCACCACGACCGGCCACCGGAGTACCGACGGCGATATCGGATTCCCCGGTCATGCGCGCGAGCAGTACGGCCAGCGCACTGTGCACGACCATGAACGGTGAGGCATTGTGCCGGCGGCCCAGTTCCACCACCCGGCGCCGCAGCTCCGGGCCGATCACGAACGAATGGACGCCACCCTGGAAGGAGGACACCGCCGGGCGCGGCCGGTCGGCGGGCAGTACCAGCTCGTCGGGCAGCCCGGCCAGTTCCTGTTTCCAGTACCGGACCTGGCCGGAGATCAGCGAATCGGGATCGTCCTCCGAACCCAGCACTTCGCGCTGCCACAACGCGTAGTCCGCGTACTGCACCGAGAGGTTCACCCACGCCGGGGGCTCCCAGCTGATGCGGGCCGCGTAGGCGGCCATCACATCCCGGGCCAACGGTCCCATCGACCAGCCGTCGGCGGAGATATGGTGCACGACCATACCGAGGACGTACTCGGTCTCGTCGATCTCGAAGAGCCGGGCGTGCAGAGGCACCTCGACGGTGACATCGAAGGCCATTGTCGCCAGATCGATCAGATGATCGATCAGCTTGTCCTCGCGGATCCGGAACGGGGTCAGGTCCGGAACCACCTGGGCAGCGTCCAAGATCACCTGGACGGGTGCGCGGCCGGTATCCGGGAATACGGTCCGCAACGATTCGTGCCGGTCGATCACATCGATGAAGGCCACCTGTAGGGCGGCCACATCGAGATCACCGGACATCCGGATCGCGATCGGGATGTTGTTGACCGCCGATTCGGTGTCGTACCGGTTGAGGAACCACATCCGCTGCTGCGCCAGCGACAGCGGGATCTCCTCCTGGCGGCTGCGCGCCACCAGCGCCTGACGCGCACCCTCACCGACATGCGACTCGATCCGCGTGGCCAGCGCCATCACGGTCGAGGCCTCGAACAGGGTGCGCACCGGGACGCGGGTATCGAGCGCGGCGCCGAGCCGCGCGGCGACCTGGGTCGCGATCAGCGAGTTACCGCCCAGCTCGAAGAAATCGTCGTCGATACCAACCCGTTCGACGCCGAGTACCTCGGCGAAGATCCCGGCCACGATCTCCTCGATGGGGGTGACCGGGGCCCGGAAGGTATGCGACCGGAACTGCGGTACGGGCAGCGCCCGGCGATCCAGTTTCCCGGCCGGGGTCAGCGGGATCTCGTCGAGCACCATGATCGACGAGGGCACCATGTAGGCGGGCAACCGCTCCTGGACGTGCGCGGCCAGAGCGGAGGTGTCGACCGACTCCCCCGAGGCCGGAACGACATAGGATGCCAGCGACATCGCGCCGGAGACACTCTCGTGTCCCACGGTCACCGCGAAATCGACGGTGTCGTGCGAGGTGAGCGCGGAATCGATCTCGCCGAGCTCGATCCGGAAACCGCGAACCTTCACCTGGAAGTCGTTACGGCCCACATATTCCACGACCAGCGAACCGGTACGGTCCCGCCGCCAGCGCACCACGTCGCCGGTGCGGTACAGGCGGTCGCCGGGCTCGCCGTACGGGTCGGCGACGAATCGACCGGCGGTCAGCGCGGGCCGGGCGTGGTAGCCGCGGGCCAGCTGGATACCACCGACATACAGCTCACCGGTGACACCTTCCGGTACCGGGTTCAACCGGCCGTCCAGCACCAGTGCCCGCATACCGCGCACCGGGCCACCGATGGTGACCGGATCACCGGGACGCAGTCGGTCACTGATATTCGTCGCGACGGTGGCCTCGGTGGGGCCGTAGGCATTGAAGAGGGAACGGTCCGAGGTCGCCGCCCAGCGGGCGGCCAGTTCCGGCTGGACCGCCTCGCCACCGGTGATGACGACCCGCACGTCCGACATCGCGTCGAGATCGAGTGAGGCGAGTACCGACGGGGTCAGGAAGGCATGGGTCACCCCGGTGGTCTCGATGAGATCGGCCAGTTCCGCACCGCCGAACATCATCTGCGGCACGATGACCAGGGTGCCGCCCGCGCCGACGGCCAGCAACAGTTCCAGCACCGAGGCGTCGAACGACGGGGAGGCGAAAGCCAGTGCCCGGGTGGACGGGTCCAGGCCGAAACGCTGCACCTGTTCGGTGCTGAAGTTGTGCAGACCCGCGTGGGTGACCGCGACACCCTTCGGTACACCGGTCGACCCCGAGGTGTAGATCATGTACGCCGTATTCGCGGTGCGCAGCGGTGCGCGCCGATCGGCGTCGGTGATCGGCGCCGCCGAACTGGCCATGATCTCGGCGGCGAATTCCGGATCGTCCAGGTCGATCCAGCCGCCGGCCAATTCGGGCAGATCGGGGAGTTCGGCTTCCTCGGTGATACCCAGGGCCACACCGGAATCGGTGACCATATGGATGATCCGGTCGGCCGGGTAGGTCGGATCGATGGGGACCAGCACGGCACCGGATTTGGCGATGGCCCACAGGGCCAGCTGGTAACTCCAGGACCGGCTCAGTGCCAGGGCGATCGTGAGTTCCGGTCCGGCGCCCCGCTCGATGAGGACCCGGGCCAGCTGGTTCGACGCGGTATCGAGTTCGGCGTAGGTGTGCGACTCGTAGTCGGCGATCACCGCGATACCGTCGGGATCGGTCTGTGCCGCGACGTTCAGCAGTTCCGGCAGTGTCCGGGGCGTTTCGGCCGGGCCACCGCTGCGGGTGGTGAGCTCGGCGCGCTCGGCATCGTCCATGATCTCGATCTGCTCGAGCCGGATCTGCGGCTCGGTGACGATCACGGACAGCAGGCGCTGCCAGCGGGTCACGAAGGAGCGGACGGTGGACTCGTCGAACAGGTCGGTGGCATAGGAGAGCACCAGGTCCATACCGGTCGGCTCACCGTGGGTGCCGCGCTTCTCGGTGACCGTCCAGACCAGGTCGAATTTGGCGATATCGAGTTCGATCTCGGCCGCGTCGACCGACAGTCCGGGTATCTCCAGGGCCGCGTGCGAAAGCTCCTGCAACGAGAGCATCACCTGCACCAGCGGATGCGCGGCCTGCGAACGCGACGGGTTCACCAGTTCCGCGATCCGCTCGAACGGCACATCCGCGTTCGCGAATGCCGCGAGGTCCCGTTTACGGGTATCGGACAGCAGATCGGTGAACGTCTGTCCGCCGTCCACCTCGGAGCGCAACACCAGGGTATTGACGAACATACCGATCAGGTCGTCGAGGGCGGCCTCACCGCGGCCGGCGACGGGTGTGCCCACACCGATATCGGTGCTGCCCGACAGTCGGGCCAGCAGCACCGCCAGCGACGCGTGCAAGACCATGAACAGGGTGGCGCCCTGTTCCCGGGCCAGCGTGTCCAGCCGGGCGTGCATCTCCGCGTCGATATCGAGGGAGACCCGGCCGCCGCGGAAACTCTGCATCGGGGGCCGCGGCCGGTCGGTGGGCAGTCCCAGCTGGTCGGGCAGGCCCGCCAAATGCTCCCGGTGATAGGCGATCTGGCGGGCGGCGATGGATTCCGGATCCGATTCCGAACCCAGCATCTCGCGCTGCCAGATGCTGTAGTCGAGGTACTGCACCGGCAGTGCGGGCAGTTCCGGGACCGAGCCGGCCGCCCGCGCCAGGTACGCGGCGGCGAATTCGCGCGACAGCGGTCCCATGGACCAGCCGTCCGCGGCGATATGGTGCAGTACGAAGGCGACGGCGTATTCCGGGTGCCCGTTGGCGCGACCACCCGAGACCTCGTAGATCCGCCAGCGGAACGGCAGTTCGTGGGTCACATCGAAACCGATGGCCGCGAATTCGGCCAGCACGGCGGGCAGTTCCGCCACATCGATCGACTCCACCGGAGCATCGGTTTCGAGCTGATCGATCGGCAGCACCAGCTGGTAGCCGCCGTCCTCGGATTCGGGGTAGATGGTCCGCAGCGACTGCTGGCGGGCCATCACATCGTTGAGAGCGGCCTGTAGTGCCGCCAGGTTCACCCGGCCGTGCATGCGGATCACGAACGGCACGTTGTAGGCCGGGATGGTGGGATCGAACTGGTTGATGTACCAGAGACGTTGCTGCGCCAGCGAAAGCGGCACCCGCTCCACGACCTCGCCCGTGGGGAGGACCTGGCTGGGACGCGGTTGCGGGACCAGCGGCAGTCGGGTACCCGTCTCGTGCTGCGTATCGACGTGCACCGCCAACGCCGCCACCGTGGGTGCCTCGAACAGCATTCGCACCGGCACCCGGGTATCCAGCGCCGCACCGAGGCGGGCCGCGGCCTGCGTCGCGACCAGCGAGTTACCGCCGAGAGCGAAGAAATCGTCATCGGCGCCGATCCGCTCGACACCGAGAACCTCGGCGAAGACCCGCGCCACTATCTCTTCGACCGGGGTCGACGGCGCCCGGAACTCCCGGGCCTCGAATACCGGCGCGGGCAGCGCTTTACGGTCCAGCTTGCCGGAGGTGTTCAGCGGGAACGCGTCCAGTTGTACGACCGCGGCCGGAATCATATAGACCGGCAACACCTCACGCAGCGAGCTCAGCAGCGCGGCGGAATCGACCTGCGCACCGGGCGCCGGAACGACATAGGCGACCAGCTGTTCGCCGAGATCGGAGGCAGCGACGGTCACCACGGCCTGGCTGACCACCGGCCGGGCCAGCAGCGCCGACTCGATTTCCCCGAGTTCGATCCGCTGACCACGGAACTTCACCTGGAAATCGGTACGACCCAGGTATTCCAGTACCGGCAGGCTCTCGCTGTGCGCATCGACGGTGACGTAATTCCACCGCACCAGGTCGCCGGTGCGGTACATCCGCCGACCGGCGTCGAATGGGCTGGCCACGAAACGATCGGCCGACAGATCCGGACGGGACACATAGCCGCGAGCCAGCTGATCACCCGCGAGATAGAGTTCACCCACCACACCGGGGGGCACCGGCCGCAACCGCGAATCCAGTACGTAGACCCGGCTGTTCCACTCCGGCACGCCGATCGGCACACTGCCGGTCTCCGCACCCGTGGCCTGCCAGTACGTGATCGAGACCGCGGCTTCGGTCGGACCGTAGAGGTTGTGCACGGTCGCATCGGAAATCGCGTGCATCGCCGTCACGGTCTCCGGCGGCAACGCCTCACCGATGACGAATACATGCTCGAGCGACGGAATCGACCCCGCCCCGGTATGCGTGGCGAACACACCCAGCATCGACGGAACGAAGTCCGTCACCGTGACGTTCTGCTCGGCGATCGTCCGCGCGAGATATTCGGTGTCCCGGTGACCGTCCGGGGACGCGACCACCAGCCGCGCACCCGCCGCCGACGGCAGGAAGTAGCCCCACAGTGATACATCGAACGTCGTCGCGGTCTTCTGCAGATACGCGTCCGAGGAACCCATCGGATACTGCGCCAGCATCCACGCGACCTGGTTCACGATCGCCGAATGCGAGACGGCCACGCCCTTGGGACGACCCGTGGAACCAGATGTGAAGATCACATAAGCCAGATTCGACGCATGCAACGGCGCCCGCCGATCGGCATCGGAAAGCGCTGTATCCGCGTACCCCGACAGATCGATCTCGTCGACCACCACCACCGGACAGTGCGCCGTATCGAACGCATCCGCGCTACTCGTCAGGACACACAGCGGTGCGGCGGTATCGAGCACATAGTCGATGCGCTCGGCCGGATGATCCAGATCCAGCGGCACATACGCACCGCCCGCGGTGACGACCGCGTGGATCGCCACCACCAGCTCGGCCGACCGGCGCATCGCGATCGCCACCGGCGTTTCCGGGCCCACCCCGGCTTCGACCAGATGGCGCGCCAGCCGATTGACCCGGCCCGCGAATTCGGTATAGGTGAGCGTCCGGTCCTCGGCGACAACGGCGATCGCGTCGGGTGTACGCGCCGCCTGTTCGGCGAGCAGGTCGGGCAGGGTGGCATTCGGTACCGCCCGCGCCGAATCGTTCCACTCCACCAGGGTCCGGGTGCGCTCGGCCGCGGTGGGTAGATCCAGCTCCCACACCGCCGTATCGGTTCCGGCGGCGACGAAACGGTCGAAGAAGTCCAGGAAACGCGTGTGGTGCCGGTCCGCCTCGGCAGTCGTGTAGAGATTGGGATTGAACTCGAAGTCGAGATTCAGCCGGGTGCCGCGCATCGACTGATAGAGGTTGACACTGAGATCGTTGATGATGCCGGTGGTCAACACCTGCAGGGTGCCGACCGTTTCACCGAGGACGATCTCGTCGTCGAACAGCATGATGTTGACCAGCGGACCGAACGTTGTCGTGCTCGCGCCCGCGTCGCGGCGGATGTCCTCGCTCCGATAGCGCTGGTGGCGCAGGGCTCCGGCCACTTCCAGCTGGACCTGCCGCAGCAGCTCCGCCACCGTGGTGCCGTATCCGACGCGCAGCCGCAGCGGCACGATATTCGACATCACGCCGGCCGAGCGGCGCATGGCCGCCGTGACCCGCGCGGTGACGGGCAGACTCAGGATCACTTCGTCGGTGCCGTTGACCTGAGCCAGGTAGGCGGCGAACGCGGCCAGCAGTTCCTGGGCTGAGGTGGAATCACGCCGGGCGAGGGCCGCGTCCAGCGCGGCCTGCCGGTCATCGGTGAATGCCGCGCGCCGCACTCCCTTGCGTGCCGCCGGCGGAGCCGTCCGGCCGGTGAGACCGTTGCCCGCTTCGAGTCCCGTGACGCGTTCGGCCCAGTACTCCTTGTCCGCCTCGAACCGGGCACTGCCGCGATAGGCGATTTCCTGCTCGTACAGCGTGCCCAGCGTCGCGGCCTTGGCCGGCGCCGGCTCGGTTCCGTTGCGATAGGCCGTGTACAGCTCGGCGACCCGGTTCACCGCGGTCATCGCGCCGAGACCGTCGATCGCGATGTGATGGACGCGCGAGTACCAGTACCAGTGTTCGTCGCCCAGCTGCAGAGCGTAGAAGACGGCCAGCCGATCCCGGGTCGGATCCAGGGGACGGCTGTACTCGGTCTGCATCCACTCCTGGGCGGCGGCGGCCGGATCGTCGGCGTCGCGCAGATCGATATAGCCGACCCGCTCGTGGTCGGCGATCGAATAGTCCACCCACTGCCACGGCTCGCCGTCGCGTTCGACGATGCGCAGGAAGGAGGAACGCATCTCGAAGGAGGCGGCGACAACGGCCCGGCTCAGGGTGTCGACATCGAGTTCACCGCGCAACTCGGCGTACTGCGCGATATTGATCGGAACCTGCGGGTCCAGGTACTGCGCATACCAGATGCCCAGCTGCGCGGGCGACAGCGGGAACAGGCTCCCGTCCGTGGCTGCTGCGCCACTGTCCGTACCGTTCCCGCCGTTGTCCAGCCGGTCCAACCGTAACCTCACTTCCGGAACGCACGCGTGCGCTTCCCGTCAACACCCGGATTGCGACGCGCACCGCCGACAGCGCGGCAACCGCGGTTCCAGGCCCACTTCTCGTTTGCTCAGGCAGAAATGTCCATCGGAGTTATCCGTTTGTGAAGCCGGAGCCGTTACATCGGGTGCCCCGTACCACCCGGCACACCCGGTGCCCCATGCCACCGTGCCATCGCACCCGGGCGTCGACTCCTGACCACCGATCCAATCTACCGAAGCACGGCCGTGTCACCAACCGGGTTCGGCGGCGGTGCCGCCGACCGGTCGGCGGTATCCGGGCGCCCCCGGGCAGTCCGGCCACTGCGCCCTCATCCGCCCAGGTGACTGCGGTCACGCACCGGGTCGTAGAGGTGCGATTGCGCACAATCGATTCCGAGCTCCAGCGCCCGCCCGACCAGGATCACCGCCGCCCGCGAAAGCCCCGCCGCCTCGACCCGGTCCGCGATATCGGCCAGGGTGCCGCGCAGCACGATCTGGTCCGGTTGGCTCGCGCGGTAGACCACCGCGGCCGGGCAGCCCGGTCCATAGTCCGCGGCGAGCTCTTGCGCGAGCTGCCGGATCCGGGTGATCGCCAAGTGCAGCACCAGCGTGGCCCGCGTACGCGCGAACCCCGCCAGTGTCTCGGTCTCCGGCATCGCCGTCGACCGGGCCCGCGTACGGGTGAGCACCACGGACTGCGCGACCTCGGGAACGGTCAGTTCCGTACCCAGCAGCGCCGCCGCGGCCGCGTAGGCGGGCACACCCGGGGTGATATCCCACGGCACCCCGGCGGCATCGAGCCGGCGCGTCTGTTCGGTGAGGGCGGAGTAGAGAGACGGATCACCCGAGCACAACCGCGCCACCTCGCGGCCCGCCGCTGTGGCGCGCACCATATGCGCTGTGATCTCGTCGAGGTCGAGCCGCTGGGTATCGATGAGTTCGGTGGCCGGCGCACAGTGACCGAGCACCTCGGGGTCCAGGTAGGTGCCCGGGTACAGGCACACCGGACACCGCCGCAGCAGCTCCACCGCGCGCACCGTCAGCAGATCCGCGGCGCCGGGTCCGGCCCCGATGAAGTGCACAGCCATGGGTGGAAGTGTAGGCACCGGCCGGTTCCGGGCCGGCCGCCGCGTACCCGGCCCGGTGGATACGATCGCGACCACCTGTGCGCCGGATCTCCACCGACTCGACGCTGCCGGTGGGCACCCGGCGCCGCCCACCGGTCGCGTACCCCGCGGTCCCGAATGCGTAGCCGGCCGGGATGCGGGCGAGCCGCGGCCGGTACATCCGCCCCGGTCAGCTCCCCACGGCGTCGAAGAAGGCGATGACCTTGGTCGGCTGTACCCGGACCAGGAGTTCGCCCGGGACACCGTTGCGCCGTCCGAACTCGTCGGCGCGGGCCGTGCCCATATAGCGTCCGCCGATCGCGGTCGCCGACCGCAGCAGCTCGGCCGGATCCTCGGACAGGGTGGCCGTGCCCTGGATCTGTACCGCCGCGTAGGGGGGCTCCTCGAGGTCCACCACCATCGCGATGCGGGGGTCGCGCTGCAGCGCTTTCCCCTTGGCGGTCTCCTTACCGGTGTTGAAAACGATCTCGTCGCCGTCGAGCAGGAACCACACCGGCGTCACGAGCGGACGCCCGTCGCTCGCGGTGAACGCCACTTTGGCGGTTCGGGTTCCGTAGCTGAGGAATTCACGCACCTTGGGGTCGGAAAGTGAGGCCATACGGGTAAGCCTAGGGCGGGCGGGGCCGTTTACCCCGTCTACCGCCCCGCGGGTCGGAACCCTCCTGCCCAGGGACCTCACTCCTCGGCTTCGCCCTCCCGCTCCGTCGGGCCGGACCCGCGCGCCCCGACCACGTCGGCCGGCTGTTCGGAGGTAACGGAGATGCGTGCGAACGCGCGCCGGGGTGACTACAGCACCGCCCGTGCCGCGAGGTCGCCGATCTCCGGACGGCGGAGCGCGGGCAGGGCACCGATGTCACACCCGGACACTCCGCGTCGTCGACGCAGTGTGCGCCGGGGCACCGGCAGAAGAGAAAGGTTCGCCATGGACATCGCCTACTACATCGTCGCCGCGCTGACCGCCCTATGGGTCGGTTTCTCGGGGTACTCACTGTTCGCGAAGAAGCAGTTCGTGGTCGAATCGCTCGAACAGTATGGTGTGCCGCGGTCGTGGTGGAACTGGCTGGCGCTGGCCAAAAGCGCCGGAGCGCTGGGATTGCTCGCCGGTTTCGCCGTGCCCGTCGTCGGCGTGGCCGCGGCCGTCGGCCTGATCGCCTACTTCCTCGGCGCCACCGCGACAGCGCTGCGCGCGCGTTCGTACAGGACCGCGGTATTCCCCCTGCTCTATCTGGCTCCGGTCCTGGCCACGCTGGTCCTGCAACTGGCCCGGTGAGGCGACCGGGCTCCCACCGGCCGGGCGGTCCTCGAATGAACCCGGCGAAACCACCGATGCCGTGACCGCCCCGGGGTGATACTCCCTGTGGGCCCCCTCGCCGGGGCTGGAGTGTGTGAGGAGTCGGCGATGAGTGTGGTGGACAGGTCCGAGAAGGCCGATGGGACCTCGCCGCCGGATCGGTCCGGCTGAGCAGTCCGGGGCACAGGACCAGCGGTCGTCCTCGTCCGCCGCGAGACATCGCGATGGTTGCGTCGCCGTGGCGGACCGTGAAGTGATCGACTTTCGCAGACATGCCGACCATGCTGAGAGGTTGACCCTGCGTCAAGGTCAACTCCCGCCGCACCAAGACAGTGCGGCGCTACCTGTACCCAGCGAAGTCCGCCCGGGCAGCGCCCCTTGTGCGGCGTGCAGAGCGAGTTCTGCGTTCCGGCGACCCCTGACACATCGCGGTCATGGCCCGTGTCGGCACCTCACGGGCTGCGTCGAGCCAACGTGTCAGCAAACTCGCAGGCCAACGGCATGCTTGGGCTACCATTGCACCATGTCGCGGCCGGATCTACAGCGCCCCGAACTTCCGGAGTACATGACCTGGGAGGAGCTCGAGACCCTACCCGAGGAGATCGCCGAACGCATCGAACTCTGGAACGGGCGAGTGGTGTGGTTGCGACGCGGCCCCCATGAGCACCAAGAGTTCACCAATCTGCTCTGGAGCGGACTGCGTCGATGTGCCCGCACGGCGATGTCGGCCGATCCCGAGCAATGCTGGCGGGTGAGCACCGAGACCAATGTGTTCTTCGGCCGAACCGGGATGTCGGACTTCGTCACCCCGGACTTCATGATCTATCGGTGCATGAGCGAACCGTACCGGTATGTGCGCTCCGGTCGGGTCGTACTGGTGGGCGAAGTGTTGTCCCCGTCGAACTCGGATGCCGACATGGAACTGAAGAAGGCCCGTTATGCGAAAGCCGGAATCCCCTGGTACTGGGAGGTGACCCTGGCGACCCAGCGCAGCGAGATCGCTCATATCCACGCCTACACCCTCGTGCCCGACGTGCGTCCTCCCGAACCCGGCATCACCGTGCTGCATCGCGCCAACTACATCTTGGCGGGCGCCTGGTCGCCGACCGATACGGGGTCGATCACGATCAACCACCCGTTCCCGATCACTATCCCCTGGTCCGAACTGGATTTCTGACCGGCCGGCCCCGCTCCTACTCTGTGGCGAACCGGTTCTTTGCGAGCCGAAAGTAGTCTTTCAGCATTTCGGTGGACCACGGCGCCTGGTGGACCTCTCCGCGTGGCCGAACTCCGCGAACCACGGCTTGATGTCCAATACTGGCGATGAAAGACGATCTCGAGATGGCTGAGATCCTCCAAACCTTATCGCGCGCTGCTCGAACGGACGCGCGAGGGTTTGCTCGCGCTCGATACGCGCACCGATGCGCAAATCCGAGCCGACTCTCGAGGACGGTGAACGCCCGCAACGTGAGGTGGACGGTGTAATCGCGCGGCGGAAGGCCCGGCATCCGGAGATGCGGAGATGACAGAGGTCGTGCCGCAGCCCGGCGTGCAGAACACCATGGGTATCGCCGCGATCCGCCCGAGTATCTCGCGGGTCTGCGACAGGAACGCGGGAGACCGAATCGGCTCGCGTACAGGTCTCGCGCATCCGTGCCGTTGCGCACGGTCGAATCAGCCGGTCACCGGTAGCAAGAGCAACTCGATCAGTTCGTACGCAGCGACACCCGGGTTCAGGCGAACAGTTCGTCGAGGGTGGTGGCGGTCAGCACCCGAGCCGTCCAGATGCGGACCCGGGCGGGGTCGGCCGAGCGGACACGGTCGGCAACCGCGCCGGGCACCGGCCCGAATTTCGCAGTCAGCAACTCGAGCAGCGCCTCCACACGACCGCGTGCTTCACCGCGTGCTTCACCGCGTGCCTCGATGATTTCTGCTGTGGTCACGATCGCCTCCTTCGCTCGCGGGCCGAGCCGTTCGAAGACCGCCGCAAGATCGGCCTCGGCTGTCTCACCGACGGTCAAGATGTAGGTCAGGACTGTCAGGTAGTCGCCGAGTGAATCCGGGCCGGTGTCGAGGGCACGGAGGTCTTCGAGCCAGTCCAGCATATCGTGTCCCAGCCGCCCGTTTCTCGGCGCGATGCGCTGTAGGACCAAGAGGACCCTGGCCGCGGGGGTGAGGTCGCGTTCACGCAGGGCGGCGAGGTCGAGCACGGCGATATCGTCGAGCAGGAACCGCAGCCGTGGGAGGTGAGGACCGAGGGCCTCGCGGGCGGCGGGGTCGAGGTCGAGCAGGTCGGCAAGTTCGGTGGGGTGCGCCGGCGACCAGCGGGTGCCATCGGCAGCATTATGCACGACCAACGGGATGATCACGGGCAGTGTTTTGGATTTTTCATTGTCGATGAGGTGCTGGCGCCAGATGGCGACCATGTATTCGAGCATGCGGAAGGCCATGAACCGGTCACTGCTGGATTGGTGTTCCATCAGCAGGTACACGTAGGCGGGATGCCCGTCGAGGCGGGTGCGGAACAGCAGGTCGCTGAAACGGTTGCGCAGGTCGGAATGCACGAAGCTGCCCGGCTGCAGCTGTAGAGCGGTCCAGTCCAGGCGGGTGCTGATCGACTCCGGTAGCGCGGCGCGTAGTTCGGAGGCAGCGTTGGTGGGGCGGGACATCACTTTGCGGAAATACGCGTCGTGCGGGTTGGACCGCTGCTCGGACATGGCGGCGACTCTATGACCAGCGGCCGACAGGTAGCCATCGGGCGAACCGCCCGGCACACTCGGCCGTCGGCACCGCTTGTCCGGTCCGCCTTGTTCAGTCGGGCGAGGGGCCGGTGAGTGCGGTGAGGGCCATCGCGCGCAGCACGGCGCGGCTGCGGTCCCGGGCCGGGGCGGCGCTGTGCGGGGTGGAGTTGAGCAGGCCGAATACCGCGTGGGCCTGTACCCGGGCGGTCTCCTCGGTGAGGCCGGGAGTCATCTCGCACAGCACCCCGACCCACACCTCCACATAGCGGCGCTGGGTGCGCCGGATCTCGCGGCGGGCGGGTAGCGGCACATTGTCGAGGTCGCGGTCCTGGATGCGGATGAGTTCGGGTTCGCCGAGTGCGAAGTCGAGGTGGAATTCCACCAGCCCGGCCAGCGCCTGCCGGGGTCCGTCCGCGTCGGCGGCGACGGCGCTGCCGCCGTCCAGCAGCCGGCGGCTGATGCCCACCAGCAATTCGACCAGCAGCGCCTCCTTGTTGGGGAAGTGCCGGTACACCGCGGGACCGCTGATCCCGACCGCGGCGCCGAGATCGTCCAGTCGCATACCGAGGTATCCGCGTTCGGCGATGAGCCGTGCCCCGGCGACGAGCAACTGGTCGCGCCGCTGCTGTTTCAGCAGTTCGCGGCGGGTCGGGGTGGCAGAATCGGCACTGGTCACCCGTACTCCTTTCACCCGGCCTGGACAACTCGGTTAGTCAAGATTAACCTCAATTCCAGTTATCAGTGATTAACTCAGACGTCAGGATGACGCGATGACCCGCACCGCGAGCCCAGCGCCCGCCACCCGGTCCGACTCAGATAACCGGACCGCGAATCTCGCCCTGGCCGAGCAGTTGCGTCACCGTCTCGCCGAGACCGCCCGGGGCGGTCCGGAGAAGGCACGGCAGCGCCATATCGCCCGCGGCAAACTTCTGCCCCGCGACCGGGTGGACCAGCTGCTGGACCCCGGGAGCCCGTTCCTGGAGCTGTCCCCGCTGGCGGCCGACGGTATGTACGGCGGCGACTGCCCCGGCGCCGGCATCATCACCGGGATCGGACGGGTTTCCGGCCGGGAATGCGTGATCGTGGCCAACGACGCCACGGTCAAGGGCGGTACCTACTACCCCGTCACAGTGAAGAAGCATCTGCGCGCCCAGGAAGTGGCGCTGCACAACAATCTGCCGTGTGTGTACCTGGTAGACTCCGGGGGCGCCTACCTGCCCAAACAGGACGAAGTATTCCCCGACCGCGAACATTTCGGCCGCATCTTCTACAACCAGGCCACCATGAGCGCCCGCGGTATCGCCCAGATCGCCGCGGTCCTCGGTTCGTGTACCGCGGGCGGAGCCTACGTCCCGGCCATGAGCGACGAAGCGGTGATCGTGCGCGATCAGGGCACGATTTTCCTGGGCGGCCCGCCGCTGGTGAAGGCGGCCACCGGTGAAGTGGTGACCGCGGAGGAACTAGGCGGCGGCGCCCTGCATTCCCGGACCTCCGGGGTCACCGACCATCTGGCCCACGACGACCGCGACGCCCTACGCACGGTCCGCCGGATCGTGGCGACCCTGGGTCCGCGCCCGGAACCGGCCTGGCAGGTGCGGCCCGCGCGCGAACCCGCCGCCCCAGCCGACGAGCTCTACGACATCGTGCCCGCGGATCTGCGCACCCCCTACGACGTCCGCGAGGTGATCGCCCGCATCGTCGACGCCGACGAATCCGGCGCCGCCGGGTTCGGTGAGTTCAAGGCCGAATACGGCACCACCCTGGTCACCGGCTTCGCCCACATCCACGGACATCCGGTGGGCATCGTGGCCAACAACGGCGTGCTGTTCAGCGAATCCGCCATGAAGGGTGCGCATTTCATCGAACTCTGCGACAAACGCGAAATCCCGCTGCTGTTCCTGCAGAACATCACCGGTTTCATGGTCGGCCGCGACTACGAGGCCGGCGGTATCGCCAAACACGGCGCGAAGATGGTGACCGCCGTGGCGTGCGCGCGAGTCCCCAAACTGACCGTGGTGATCGGCGGATCCTATGGCGCGGGCAACTATTCGATGTGCGGGCGCGCCTATTCGCCGCGGTTCCTGTGGATGTGGCCGAACGCGCGGATCTCGGTGATGGGCGGTGAACAGGCGGCGTCGGTGCTGGCGACGGTGCGCGGCGATCAGCTCGACGATAACGGGCAGCCGTGGAGCGAGGCCGATCAGGAGGCGTTCAAGGAACCGATCCGCCAACAGTACGAAGAGCAGGGCGATCCCTATTATTCGACGGCCCGGCTCTGGGACGACGGCGTCATCGACCCTGCCGATACTCGCACCGTCCTCGGGCTGGCGCTCTCGGTGTGCGCGCAGGCGCCGCTGGCACCGGTCTCCTACGGCGTCTTCCGGATGTGATCACCATGCTGAACTCCACTCACCCCCTGCCCTTCGACACGGTGCTGGTCGCCAACCGCGGCGAGATCGCGGTGCGGGTCATCCGGACGCTGCGGGCCATGGGCCTGCGCTCGGTCGCGGTATACAGCGACGCCGACGTGCGGGCCGCGCATGTCCGAGCCGCGGATATCGCGGTGCGGCTGGGTCCGGCCGCCGCCCGGGACAGCTATCTGAACATCGACCGCATCGTCGACGCGGCCCGCCGCACCGGGGCCGGCGCGGTCCATCCCGGCTACGGATTCCTCTCCGAGAACGCCGCTTTCGCTGCCGCGCTGCACGCCGCCGGAATCGTCTTCCTGGGCCCGCCCGCCGCGGCGATCGAAATCATGGGCGACAAGATCACCGCGAAGACCACGGTCGACGCCTCCGGTGTTCCGGTGGTGCCCGGGACCGCCGAACCCGGCCTGACCGACGAACAACTCGTCGCGGCGGCCGCCGATATCGGTTTCCCGGTGCTGGTCAAACCATCCGCGGGCGGCGGAGGTAAGGGGATGCGCCGCGTCGACGAGCCCGCCGCGCTACCCGCCGCGCTGGTCAGCGCCCGGCGCGAGGCCGCGGCTGCTTTCGGCGACGACACCCTGTTCCTGGAACGCTTCGTCACCCGGCCACGCCATATCGAAGTCCAGATCCTGGCCGACACCCACGGCACCGTGCTGCATCTCGGCGAACGCGAATGCAGCCTGCAACGCCGGCACCAGAAGGTGATCGAGGAAGCGCCCTCGCCCCTGCTCGACCCGGCCACCCGTGCCCGGATCGGCGCCGCCGCCTGCGCCACCGCACGCAGCGTCGACTATGTGGGCGCGGGCACGGTGGAGTTCATCGTCTCCGCCGACCGGCCCGACGAGTTCTTCTTCATGGAGATGAACACCCGCCTCCAGGTGGAGCATCCGGTCACCGAGATGATCACCGGTTTCGATCTGGTGGAATGCCAGGTCCGGATCGCGGCGGGGCAACAGATCCGGCTGCGACAGGACGATATCCGGCTGCACGGCCATGCCGTCGAGGCCCGGGTGTACGCCGAGGATCCGGCCCGTGACTTCCTGCCCACCGGCGGCACCGTGCTGGAGCTCACGGAACCCGGCGGCCCCGGGGTCCGGGTCGATTCCGGGCTCGCGGTCGGCACGGTGGTGGGCAGCGATTACGACCCGATGCTCGCCAAGGTCGTCGCGCACGGTCCCGACCGCGCGTCGGCGCTGGCCACCCTGGACCGCGCACTCGCCGAGACGGTGTTGCTCGGGGTCCGGTCGAATATCGACTTCCTGCGGTTCCTGCTGGCCGACCCGGATGTGGCGGCGGGCCGGCTGGATACCGCGCTGCTGGACCGGCGGGCCGGGGACTTCCACGCGCCGCCGGTCACGGATGACATTTTCGCGGCCGCGGCCGTGTCCCGGTGGCTGCGCCGCTGGCCGACGGGTCCGACGGACCCCTGGGATCGTCCGGACGGCTGGCGGCTCGGAGCGCCGGCACCGATCCGGATCCGGCTGGCCGGCGGAGAACGGGTGGTGCACGTCGACCTCACCGGCACCCCGGAGGCCGTCGGGGTGCGGATCGGAGACAACGAGCCCGCGCAGGCCACCGCCGCGCTCGATCGAGACGCCGCCCGACTGCCCGGCGGAACCGCGGTCCACACGGTGACCCTCACGCTCGACGGGATACGCCGCGACTACCGGGTGGCCGAATCCGCGGACGCGATCTGGGTTGCCGGTGCCTCCGGGCCGGCCCTGCTGCGGGAGCTGGCCGAGGAATCGGTGCGCGCGGGCGACGCCGCCGCGCACGACGCGGAGATCCGCAGTCCCATGCCGGGAACGGTGCTCACCGTCACGGCGGAAACCGGGAAACCGGTAGCGGCCGGCGACCCGATTCTGGTGGTCGAGGCCATGAAGATGGAGCATTCGCTGACCGCGCCGCTGGCCGGCACCGTCGAGATACTCGTCGCGGCGGGCGCGCCGGTGCGGTTGGACGAAGTGCTCGCGCGGGTGCACCCGGAACCCGCGCCCGAGGCCGAACCGGCCGATACCACAGCCGAACCCGCCGCGAGTTGATGCGGCCGGGTCCCGGCGAATCCACACCGAGAACGAGAAGAGGCACAGGTGTCCGATTTCCTGTCCACCGGCACGCTGCCCGAGCACTACCGCGACCTGGCGCTGACCGTCCGGGATTTCGCGAACCAGGTGGTCGCCCCCGTGGCGGCGAAACACGATGCCGAGCACAGTTTCCCGTACGAAGTCGTCGCCGGGATGGCGAAGATGGGCTTGTTCGGCCTGCCGTTCCCGGAGGAGTACGGCGGGATGGGCGGTGACTATTTCGCCCTCTGCCTGGCCCTCGAGGAACTCGGCAAGATCGACCAGAGCGTCGCCATCACCCTGGAGGCCGGAGTGTCGCTCGGCGCCATGCCGATCTACCGCTTCGGCGACGAGAAACAGAAACAGGAGTGGCTGCCACGTTTGGCGAGCGGACAGAACCTCGGCGCGTTCGGGCTCACCGAATCGGGCGCGGGCAGCGACGCAGGCGGCACCCGCACCACCGCGGTCGAAGACGGTGACAGCTGGGTGATCAACGGCAGCAAACAGTTCATCACCAACTCCGGCACCGATATCACCGCCCTGGTCACAGTGACCGCGGTGACCGGGCAGACCGGAGACAAGAAGGAGATCTCCACCCTCCTGGTCCCCGCGGACACTCCCGGATTCACCGCCGAACCCGCCTACAACAAGGTCGGCTGGAACGCCTCGGACACCCATCCGCTCACCTTCGACGATGTCCGGGTACCCAAGGAGAACCTGCTCGGCGAACGCGGCCGCGGCTACGCCAACTTCCTGCGCATCCTCGACGAGGGCCGGATCGCCATCGCGGCACTGTCGGTCGGGGCAGCACAGGGCTGTGTGGACGAATGTGTGCGCTACGCCGGGGAACGCGAAGCGTTCGGGAAGACGATCGGCAGCAATCAGGCGATCGCGTTCAAGATAGCCCGGATGGAGGCGCGAGCCCATACTGCCCGCACCGCCTACTACGACGCCGCTGCGCTCATGCTGTCCGGGAAGCCGTTCAAGAAGCAGGCCTCCATCGCGAAACTGGTGGCCGGCGAAGCCGCCATGGACAACGCACGCGATGCCACCCAGATCTTCGGCGGCTACGGGTTCATGAACGAATACCCGGTGGCCCGGCACTACCGGGACAGCAAGATCCTCGAAATCGGCGAGGGCACCACCGAAGTACAACTCATGCTGATCGGACGGGAGCTCGGCCTATGAACGGCGAGAAGATCACCAAGGACGTCGACCATGACGTCTCCGGCCTGAAACGGGTGGTGCAGACCGGTCTGTGGTTCGAGGAGCTGGAAACCGGAGTGCTCTACGAGCACCGTCCCGGTCGCACCATGACCGAGACCGACAATGTCCTGTTCAGCACCCTCACGATGAACACCCAGGGCCTGCACATCGACAAGGCATTCAGCGATGCCCAAGAGCCGTTCCATGAGCGGCTGGTGAACTCGCTGTTCACTCTGGGCACCATGATCGGGCAGGCGGTGGCGCATCTGACCCAGGGCACCACGGTCGCCAACCTCGGCTTCGAGGAGGTCAAGTTCCCGGCGCCGCTGTTCCACGGCGACACCGTGTACACCGAGACCGTCGTGCTCGACAAGCGGGAATCGAAGAGCCGGCCGGGTCAGGGCGTGGTCACCTTCCGCCACGTCGCCCGTAATCAGCATGGCACCGTGGTCGGGGTGGCCGTCCGCAACGCGCTGATCCGGTTGCGCCCGTCGGAAGAACGACCGTGAGCGGCGGCGAGCACACCTCGAGGGGGTACCGGCATTGACCGACCACTACAGCGCGGACACCACCTGGCAATCCGCGGGGCCGGCATGGCTGTTCTGCCCCGCGGATCGCCCCGAGCGCTACCGCAAGGCCGCCGACGCCGCCGATGTGGTGATCCTGGACCTGGAGGACGGTGTGGCGGCGGCCGACAAACCCGCCGCGCGTACCGCGCTCGTGGAGACCCCGCTCGACCCCGCGACCACCGTGGTGCGGGTGAACCCGGCCGGTACCCCCGACCACGAGCTCGATCTGGAGGCTCTGCGGCGCACCGGGTACCGGCTGATCATGCTGCCGAAAACGGAATCCGCGCAGCAGGTCACCGGCCTCGGCGAATACCTGGTCTTCGCCCTGATCGAATCCCCTGCGGGCGCCCTGGCGATCCGAGAGATCGCCGCCGCGCCCAATACCCGCGGCGTGATGTGTGGCGTGGAGGACCTGGTCGCCGCCATGGGCGGTACCGGCACCCGCCGCCCCGACGGCAGCTACCGCGATGTGGCGCGGCAACTGCGCAGTACCGGCCTGCTGGCCGCCAAGGCACACCGGCGCCTGGCCCTGGACATGGTGTACCTGAACATCCGTGACCTCGACGGCCTGCGCGCCGAGGCGGAGGACGCGGTGGCGGTGGGCTTCGATATCAAGGTCGCCATCCACCCCGCCCAGCTTCCGGTCATCCGCGCCGCCTACGCCCCGTCACCCGAAGAACTCGACTGGGCCCGCGGCGTATTGGCCGCGGCCCCGAACCATCGCGGCGTCTTCGCCTACGAAGGCAAAATGGTGGACGCCCCCCTACTCCGTCACGCCGAACAACTCCTGCGGCGCAGCCCAGAATGAAATCCGAGCCCTCTCCGGAGAGTCGACGTCCGTGGTCGGGCCCCGCCCTCGGTTCTGGAGCGACCGAGCGTATGCAGCCAACAGTCCAGGTACCGGTGGTCATTGAGCACTTACAGTGAAGTGAACCTTCAGGCCGGTCCAGGCGCACGACACCACGCACCTGCTGTCCCCTCCGGATGGTCGACCTCCACGGTCGGGGCCCGCCCCCGATTCTGGAGCGACAGAGCGAAGCAGCGCAGCGACCGAGCGTGTGCTGTCGTCCGTCCATAGATCGGCGACCATTGAGCACTTACAGTGAAGTGAACCTACCCACGCTGGTCGAGGCGCACGACAACCCGCACCTTCCGTCTACTCCGGATGGTCTACCTCCGAGGTCGGGGCCCGAGGCGCCGCCATGAACACAGAAGGGTCCTTTGCCGGTGGAACCTCAGTGGATACCGACCGAACGGGATATCGCCGATGCCCGGGTCACCGATTTCGCCCGCTTCGTCGCCGCGCGTTCCGGTGCGGAACTGCCCGACTACCAAGCACTCTGGCGCTGGTCGGTGGACAATCTGGCCGAGTTCTGGCTGGCGGTGTGGGAGTACTTCGAGCTCGGGACCGTCGCCGGTGAGGTGCTGCCCTGTCCGGAGATGCCCGGCACACGCTGGTTTCCCGGGACGACCTTGAACTATGTGGACCGGGTGGTCGCGCAGGCGCGGACCGACCGGCCGGCGATACTGCAGGTCACCGAGGGCAGTGCGGACGTGGTGGCGACATCGTGGGCGGAGTTGTCGGCCGCGGTCGCCGCGTTCGCCCGGACCCTGCGCGGGCTCGGTGTCCGGCCCGGCGACCGGGTGGTCGGCTATCTGCCGAATATCACCGAAACGGTGGTGGCGTTCCTGGGTACCGCGGCTGTGGGGGCGGTGTGGAGTGCCTGCGGGCAGGACTATTCGGCCAAGGCCGCGCTGGATCGGCTGGGCCAGTTGGAGCCCGTGGTCCTGGTGACCGCGGACGGGTACCGCTACGGCGGGAAAACCCATGACAAGAGCGCGGATATCGCCGCCTTGCGAGCCGGTCTGGAAACCGTGCGCACCACCGTGGTGGTGTCGCGGCTGGGTGTCGAGATCCCCGACAGCACACCGTGGTCGGCCGCGGCCGACCCCTCCGGCGGCGAACCGCTCCCGGAAACCGAAACCGTCGATTTCGCGCATCCGCTGTGGATCGTGTTCTCCTCCGGCACCACCGGACTGCCCAAGGGGATCGTGCACGGTCACGGCGGGGTGCTGCTCGAACACATCAAAGCCGTTGCTCTGCAATCGGATATCGGGCCCGAGGACACCTTCTTCTGGTACACCAGCCCGAGCTGGATGATGTGGAACTTCCAGGTGGCCGGACTGCTCGCCGGGGCGACCATCGTCTGCTACGACGGCAGCCCGGCCCATCCCCGGCCGGATACGCTCTGGGAGATCACCGCCCGCACCCGCACGACTGTGCTGGGCACCAGTCCCGGTTATGTGCTGGGCTGTATGAAGGCGGGCGCGGTGCCCCGGACCGATCACGACCTGTCCGCCCTGCGGCTGATCGGTATCACCGGTTCGTCCCTGCCGCCGGCGTCGGCGCTGTGGCTGCGCGACAACGCCGGGAACATCCCGGTGGCCTCGATCAGCGGCGGTACCGATGTGGTCTCGGCGTTCGCCGGCGGGGCGCCCACCGTACCGGTCTGGCCGGGTGAACTCTCGGCGCCCTATCTGGGTGTCGCTCTCGACGCCTACGACGAGGTCGGGCAGCCGGTCCGCGGCGAGGTGGGCGAGCTGGTGATCACCGCCCCCATGCCGTCCATGCCGATCCGTTTCTGGCGCGACCCCGATGGCACCCGCTACCACGAGGCCTATTTCGACGCCTACCCCGGCGTGTGGCGGCACGGTGACTGGATCACCCTCACCGGCCGCGGCAGTGTGGTGGTGCACGGCCGCTCCGATTCGACCCTCAACCGGCACGGTATCCGGATGGGCAGCGCCGATATCTACCAGGCGGTCGAGCGGCTCCCCGAGGTGGCCGAAGCACTGGTCATCGGCGCGGAACAACCCGACGGCGAGTACTGGATGCCGCTGTTCGTGGTCCTGGCTCCCGGCGCCGAACTCACCGACGAACTGCGCGGCCGAATCAACGAGGTGATCCGCACCGAAGTGTCGCCGCGGCACGTCCCCGACGAGATCCTGCTCGCCCCGGCGGTCCCGCACACCCGCACCGGCAAGAAACTCGAGGTCCCGATCAAACGGCTGTTCCAGGGCGCCGACCCGGCCCGCGTGGTGGAGCGCAGCGCCGTCGACGACCCCGCCCTGCTCGACTGGTACTCCGGGATCCGTCCACCGGGCCGGCGCTGACCTGCCCGGCGCCGGGCCGCCAGATCTCGGCGACCCGTGCGGCGGGATGCGACGTGCCGCCACCGACCGCCGCGACCTGGTCGAATGCCTGAATGCCCCCGGCCGGGCGCGGCCCGAACTAGCCTGGTCGCAGTCGGTGTATCCGCATGTTCGCTGCCGTTCCACCAGTACGCACCCAGTCGCTCGGCTCAGAGAGGACAGGCGCAATGAAGGCACTGCAATACGTGACCGTCGGGGCAGAACCGGAGGTCCGCGAAATCCCCACCCCCGAACCCGGCCCCGGCGAGGTACTGCTGCGGGTGACCGCGGCGGGGGTCTGCCATTCCGACGATTTCGTCATGAACAACCCGCCGGAACAGTTCGGTATCGAACTGCCCCTGACCCTCGGGCACGAGGGCGCCGGACAGGTCACCGCCCTCGGAGAAGGCGTGCGTGGTATCGATATCGGCACGAATGTCGTGGTCTACGGCCCCTGGGGCTGCGGGAACTGCTGGTTCTGCGCCCAGGGTCAGGAGAACTACTGTTCCCGGGCCGCCGAACTGGGCATAATGCCGCCGGGGCTCGGCTCACCGGGCGCCATCGCCGAATACCTGATCGTCGATTCCCCCCGCCATCTGGTACCGATCGGCGATCTCGACCCGGTGGCGACCGTACCGCTCACCGATGCCGGCCTGACCCCCTATCACGCCATCAAACGGTCGCTGGACAAGATCCGCCCCGGCTCGTGGACGGTGGTGATCGGCAGTGGCGGGCTCGGCCATGTGGCGATCCAGTTGCTGCGGTACCTGTCCTCCACCCGCGTCATCGCCCTGGATGTGAACGACGAGAAACTCGAATTCGCCAGGTCGGTGGGTGCGCACGAGGCCGTGCTCTCCGACGACCGGGCCGCCGAGAACGTCCGCAAGATCACCGGTCCGGCCGGGGCGAGCCTGGTCCTGGATTTCGTGGGCTTCCAGCCGACCATCGATACCGCCATGGCGGTGGCCGGGGTGGATTCCGATGTGACCATCGTCGGTATCGGCGACGGAAAGTCGGCCGCACGGGTCGGATTCGGGATCAGCCCGTACGAAGCAACCGCGACCTCACCGTACTGGGGTGCCCGCGCCGAACTGATCGAATTGATCGATCTCGCGCACGCCGGAGTCCTGGAGATCGCGACCGAACGGTTCGGTCTCGACGAGGCGCCCGAGGCGTATCGCCGGCTCGCCGCCGGGACACTGCGCGGCCGGGCGGTCGTCGTCCCCTGACATCTGTCCGGCTCCGCGGGCCGGGAAGCCGACCGGCGCCTTGATCTGAAACACGCAGGGTGCGCGCCGGTCGCGATTTCCCGGCCCAGCCCGCCGGCGCTTCCGCGATGTGCGCGGTGGCGGTGAGGCCG
Organism: Nocardia grenadensis; assembly: GCF_050942415.1. NCBI lineage: Bacteria > Bacillati > Actinomycetota > Actinomycetes > Mycobacteriales > Nocardiaceae > Nocardia > Nocardia grenadensis. Next base: position 5,745,509 of record NZ_CP192054.1, read on the forward strand.
GCGGCGAGGGATTCGTGCGCCGTGACCGGCCGGGCGGCACACCGCTCCGGACCCGGTAGTGGATGGCGGATATACCGGGCGGCGCCGGTCCCACCCAGCGGGAGCGGTCTCCGGCACGGCCCGGTGACCGGGAGCAACGCGGTCGCGGAACATTCGGTGGGCCTAGCGTCGCCCGCATGGATGCGGTATTTGCCGGAGGTGCCCGATGACGCGCCTACAGGACCGGGTAGCGGTGGTGACCGGGGCAGCGGGCGGGATGGGCCGCGCCCATTGCCGCCGGCTGGCCGAGGAGGGCGCCGATATCGTCGCGCTGGATCTCTGCGGGCCGGTGGAGACGGTGATCATTCCGCCGGCCACACCGGAGGACCTCGAGCAGACCGTGCGAGCCGTGGAGAAGACCGGGGCGCGAGTCGTGGCCGCCACCGCCGATGTCCGGGACGGCGCGACGCTACGGGCGGCGACCGACCGGGCGGTGGACCAACTCGGCGGCCTGGACGTGGTGTGCGCGACGGCCGGGATCACCTCCAGCGCACCCGGTCTGCAACTCACCGAGGAGCAGTGGCGGACGATGCTGGACGTCAACCTGACCGGCGTATGGCAGACCTGCAAAGCGACCGCCCCGCATCTCATCGCCCGCGGCAGCGGGTCGATAATCCTGACCAGCTCGATCGCCGGACTGCGCGGACTGGTCGGCGTGGCACACTACACGGCGGCCAAGCACGGTGTGGTCGGACTGATGCGGTCGCTGGCGCAGGAGCTGGCGCCGCACGGGGTCCGGGTGAACTCGGTACACCCGACCAATGTGGACACCCCGATGATCCAGAACGATATGGTCCGCCGGTCGTTCCGCCCGGACCGGGAGAACCCGACCCGCGAAGAATTCGCGGAGGCCGCACGGACCATGAACATGCTGCCGATCCCGTGGGTGGAACCGGTCGATATCGCGAACGCGTCGCTGTTCCTGGCCTCGGACGAGGCCCGCTACATCACCGCGGTGACCCTGCCGGTCGACGCCGGCAGCACCCAGCGATAGGGCCGACCGATCCGGGCGCTTCTCGCGGCGTGCGGCGCGGCGAGGTACCTCGCCCTCCATGCCCCGCGCCCGGGCGTGTCTCCACTGCCGGGGCTCCGTCGGCAGCGGGCTCCCCGGCGCCTCAGTCCTTGCGGGTCAGGAAAGCCATGACCGTGGATTCGAAGGCGGCCTTCTGCTCGATCATCGCCCAGTGGCCACAGTCCGGGAACACGTGCAATTCGGCGCGCGGGATGGTGCGCATCGGCAGCAGAGCCATATCCAGTGGGCTCACCCGGTCGTCGCGCCCCCAGGTCACCAGGGTCGGCGCCTTGACCTTGTGTAGCAGCGCCCACGGCGGCGGGGCGTCCGCGGCATCCATGGCACGCACCATCGCGGTGAACGCGGCCCGGCTGTACATCCGGCGAGCGCTGTCGAGGGTGGCCGGATCGGTGGCCTGGACCCAGCGTTCCTCGATCATCTCCTCGGTGACCAGGGCCGGGTCGTACACCATCGAGTGCAGCCAGGCGATCAACCGTTCCCGGGTCGGGTTCTCGGTGAAGTCCTGAAGCAACCGGATGCCCTCTCCCGGGCCCGGACTGAAGATGTTCTTGCCGATACCACCGATGGTCACGATCTTGCCGACCCGGTCGGGGTGGGCGATCGCATAGTTCAGCGCGACCCCGCCGCCCATCGAGTTGCCGATGATATCGACCCGGTCGAGACCGAGCGCGTCGACGAAGGGGACCACCGCGTCCAGGGCGGTGACCATCGGGTGCCCGCCGAAATCGTCGCTTATACCGAAGCCGGGGAACTCCAGGATGATTGTGCGGAACCGTTCGGCGAAGAAATCGAGATTGCCGCGGAAATTACGCCATCCGGTGACCCCGGGCCCGGAACCGTGCAAGAGCAGCAGTGGGGTACCGGAGCCTGCTTCGTAATACCGCAGCGTCCCGGCGTCGGTCCGTATCTCCCGCAGCTCGTGCTCGGTGCCGGAAACCGCTGTCATCGTCAACCCTCCATCTCGGCGTACTTGCTACCGACCACGCTGCCAGCTATACGGCGACCGCTCACCCGGCGTTCCCGGTGAGCGGTCGCCGGTCGGATCACTGGATTTGTTCCCTCACCGCCCGCCGTCGACAGAGGCAGCGGGTGGGCCGAGATGTCTGTGAATCGACAAGCAGCAAAGGCTCCGTCCGCGACCTCGGTGGCAACTCGCGGCGGAAGATGACGATGTTTCCGTAGTGCCAGGCGACGCCTATAGCCAGCGTGCTGCGAGCGATCGTCGCGATAGCACGAGTGCCGCAGCGTGCTCTCGCGAGCTCGATCCGGACCGGCCACACCTGCATGGGCGAAGTTGTCCGAGTTATTCTTCCCGCCGCCGGGAACCGTGCAAGTGGCGATCGGACGCCGGGCGATCGAAACTCGATCCCATGCCCCCTGTCGCAGGCCGGGTGCCGTCGACTCCCTTGGAGCCGGGCTCCGTGCCCATAACGGCGCGCGAAGCCATGAAGAGGCTGGCAGGGACGATTACAACGAACATCGAACAGGCAGCTTCCGCTTCTGCGCGTCCGCTGAACGAGGTAGCCGATCATCTCGGCGAGGCTTCGAAAGTGTCGGGGATGGCAGACCGCGATGGATACGATCGGATAACGGCAGGTATCCGTGGTCACGACGAATACGGCGAACTTGCGGTGTTCTCGCCGGATGATGTGATATATCACGCGCTGAGAGACCGCCGAGGCTTACGCGGCATCGCCTTTCCGACAAAAGATTCAGACGAATTCCACCGGATCCCATGGATTAAGCGAGCCGGCGAAAAATTCGATCGAGAGTATCACCACTTCTGGCCTGTTACCAGGTTGTCAACAAGGAAATCGGACTACGAGTTCGATCCCACTCCTCAGCCCATTCCCGGCGCGGACGGCGCAGAAGCAAAGCGTGCCATAATAGTGCAATCACACGCCAACCCGGATGGATTCGCAGTCAAGGTGAGGACGCACGGACCGCCCGATTTAAGATCCGGATCACCTCCCCTCGGTTCAGAATCCATACTGCCGAGTGGGCGGAAAAATCGAATCATACCATCCACACTCCCACCCCGTCTCGTATATCCCACACGGAATATCTTCCTGGGCGGAGCGGAGTACGGGCGGTTACTCGCGGCGAAAAAATCCGAGTTGGAGGATGCCGCGGAGGCGCCGGACAGTCCAATACGATTTGTATCGTGTAGCGCGGGCGCACCCGAAGGGGATGCGGCCGAGAGTGCGGTAGCATCGATGCGAGAAAATGGTATAAATCGGGAAGTAAATGCCGGAACCGATACCATGTTTCTGGCCGAAGGCGCTGATGGATCTTCGGTGATCGGCATCGCCGGACGCGGAGACCCGCATGGGAACATATCGCCCGCATGGCGAACTTTTCCGGCATCGCCTCTCGGAGACACCAGCTGATGCCCCATTCCTCCGGCAGTAATCAGCTCAGACGTGATCGGTAACGACAACGGCGCCGGTTCCGCTGGATAGCAGATCTTTACCCCCGTGCCTGTCGAATCGTTGGAAGTGCCGGCGAGGCCATACGGCAGCGGAAAGGATAAATATCCCAAGTGGACGCACCCTGCCCCCGCTGTTCTCGGCCTCGAGCATTGTGCGGGGGCGAGCGATCTCTCTGCGCAGTAACCATGATCGCTCACCGGCCGGAACCCTGGCCGCCGCACGGTAATGACCTGCAGCGCGATATCAGCCGAGGCGCCCCGGCACAGGCTCCCGGCGGCGTTCGTCGGTGGGCAGATCACCGTCGGCGACGGCCCGTTCGATGGAATCGCGTAGTGCCGGGCAGGTGGGGATCCATTTGCTGGGCTCGCCCAGAGCCGCCCGGCGGGCGAATTCGGGGCAGGCGGATTCGGCGTCGTCGAGCCATTGCACACTGGTGTGACTGGGGCTGAATTTTTCCACCAGTACTCGGTTACCGCAGTTGACGCACTGTACGGGCTGCACGAACACTCCTTCGTCGCGGCGTGGCGGGCGGTGATGTAGCCGAACATCATGGCGGGTCCGATGGCGGCGCCGGCGCCCGTGTATCTCTCTTCTCTCGTAGAGATCGAACTCAGCCGAAGCTGATGTCCTCGGCCGACCAGAAGGCGCGCATACTCGTGATCCGCGCGTTCTCGTCGAAGGTCATGACGTCGATGGGTTCGATGGTGATGGTCTGGTCACCGGTCTCGGTGACCACCCGGAAACCGAATGCGGCGCTGTCGCCGCTCACCCGCAAGCTCAGCAGTTCGGTACTGCGACGTGCGGATTCGAGGCTCCCGTAGAACTTCTCGATGGCCGCGCGGCCGGTATGCGATGGACTGCCCACCGGGTCTTCCAGGGTGGCGTTCTCGTCGTAGAGGGCGGCGATATCGGCCGCGGTTCCGGTGGCCACCGCATCGAGGTAGCGGTGTACGGCCGCGCGGATCTGTTCGGGTGCGGGCATGGTTGTTTCCTGTTCGGGTTCGGGCGCCGTGTTCCGGCCGATCCGGGTGGCGAGCGTGTCGCCGGTCGGCGCTAACGGCCGAGCATGTCGAGGACGGCGAGGTGAGCGAACAGCATCGAGGCGCCGATCGGGTTGCCGCCGCCGGGGTAGACGGTGCCGCTGACCGCGGCCATGGTGTTGCCCGCTGCGTACAGACCGGGGATCGGCGTCGCGGTGCGGTCCAGCACCCGGGCGGCGCTGTCGGTACGCAACCCCCCCTTGGTGCCCAGATCGGACAGGCCGAAGGCGGCGGCGTGGAAGGGTCCCCGCTCGATCGGCACCAGCGGCAGCTCGCCCTCGAAAAAGGCCCGGTCGTAGGCCTCGTCGCCGCGGCCGAAATCGGTATCGGCGCCCGCGGCGACCATCGCGTTGTACCGCTCGACGGTCTCGACGAGGTTCGCGGCGGGGACGCCGAGGGCCGCGGCCAGTTCTTCGAGCGTTTCGGCGCTATGCCACAACCCGGCCGCCTGGTACTTCTCGGTTTCGACCATCGACACATTGGTGGCCTGTATCGGCGGCCTGACCCCGTCCCGGTCGTCGTAGATCATCCAGAACGGCAAGGTCATACTGCCGGCGCGCAGCCGTTCGATGGCCGCCCGGCCGAGCCGGTCGTAGGGCGCGGATTCGTTGACGAACCGCTTACCGTCCTGGTCGACGAAGATCCCGCCGGTGAACCACAGCGCGAACGCCGACCGGCCGTCCGGATGGGTGAGTCCGGGCGACCACCACGCCTGGTCCATGAGATCGATATCGGCTCCGGCGGCGATACCGGCCCGATGCGCCTTCCCTTGATTGCCGGGCGGGCCCATGGTGTCGCGGGCGGCGCCGGGCACCCCGTAGTGGCGGCGCATCTCTTCGTTGCCCTCGAATCCGCCCGCCGCCAGGACCACACCGCGGCGGGCCCGGATCGTCATCGTGCCCTCGGGCTTTTCGATACGGGCGCCGATCACCGTACCGTCCTCGACGATCAGCTCCGCGAGGGCGGCGTTACGGTACAGCCGGACGTGCGGATAGCCCGCCAGCGCGCGCAGGAAACGGCCGATCAGCGCCTGGCCACCGATCAGCAGTTCCGGCGGCTCGGCGCCGAGCCGGTCGGTGTCCAGCGGGCCGCGCAGATGGGCACGCAGGTCGCCCAGTTCGGCGGCGGGCAGCGGGACGGGGACGATATGGCGCCGGCCGTCCGTTCGCGCTTTCGGCGCCGCACCGAAATAGTCCGGCCACGGGTACATCTGGAATTCGAAACGCTCGTCGCTCTCCAGGTATTCGATGAGGCCGCGGCCGCGGCGCACGAAGGTTTCCTGTAGTTCCGCCGGGGTGCGGTCACCCACGACCGCGCGGAAATAGGTGAGCGCGTCGTCGAGGGTGTCGTCGGTGCCTGCGCGCTCGAGTACCGGGTTGCACGGAAACCAGACCCCGCCGCCGCCCGAGTACGCGGTGGTACCACCGAATTTGTCGGTCGCCTCCACCACCGCGACCGACAACCCCTCCCGGGCCGCGGTGTAGGCGCCGGCGAGTCCGCCGCCGGACCCTGCCACCAGCACATCCACTTCGTCGTCGAAGTCCACCACTGCTCCACCGCCTCCTCGCGCTGCCGGCTCGTGCCGAGGCCGACGGTAGGGCCGGTGCGCCGCGCGGGCGAACGGTTCTCCCGGTGACCGGGAGAACCGGAGTCATCCGGTGGATATGCCGGTCAGCGGGAGGAGGACGACCAGGAGGTCGCGGCTGTCCCTACCGTCGCCGCAGAGCACCGGACACCCGAGCGGTCGGAGGCACGGTGAAGCCCGGAAAACCCTGGTCACCCGGCCGGACCCGAGTCGATGTGGCGGTCGTCGGCGCGGGCATCGCCGGGGTCGCGGCAGCCGGCTACCAGGGCTTCGACCTGCTGCACCGGTGAGCGGCGCGGTCCGCGCCCCCACGGTGGTCATATGCCGGACCGGCATATGACCACTGATAGCATTCGGCGAATGACGACGAGCGAACCCGACGTGGCGCAGATCAACCTGCCGCCGACCAGCTGGGCGGTGCTCGCCATGCTCTCCTACGAGGAAGAGATCTCCGGCTACGACCTGAAGAAATGGGCCGACTGGAGTATCCGCTACTTCTATTGGAGCCCCTCCTACAGCCAGATCTACTCGGAGCTGAAGAAGCTCGAACGGCACGGATTCGCGCATTCGCGGGTCGACGCCGACAACGCCATGCGCGGTCGCCGCCTCTACCGGATCACCCCGGCCGGCCGGGCCGCCGTCACCGCCTGGACCAACAGCGCGCCGGTCGACCCGCCGATGCTGAAACATCATGTGATGTTGCGGATCATGTTCGGGCACCTCAGTTCGCCAGAGCGGCTCAAGGAGATCCTGCGCGACCATATGGCCGATGCCGAACGGCTCGAACGCAGTGCCGCCGTGGACGCGGCGGCCGCGAAATCCGAACCCGGCTGGGCCTACTCGCAGATCGTGCTGCAGTGGGCCGAACGCTACTACGCCTCCGAGCGCCACCTCACCCAGCAACTGATCGACGATATCGATGCCGCCGAGGCCGCCCTGGTGGCCGCCGAACGCGATGCGCAATCCACCTACCCGCACCCCACCCCGGGGCGCTGGCGGGAAGTGGAGCAGCAGGTCAAGGACGAGGATCCCGGGCGGCGCCGATCGCGATCACCCGGCGCCTGATAGACCTTCGCCGCACCCATCGCGTCACGGTATGGCCGTATCCGGCGGTCCGGCCGGGACCGGCCCACTCTCCGGGAGACACGACTCCGTCCGCGCGAGCGCCGACCTACGGTGGCCCGATCGGGTGGTGATCACCGCCGAACTCGACCCACCCTGCTCATCCGGTGACACTTATGCCCGGCCGCTCACCGAAGCCGGTGTCGCGGTGCGTCACCGGCGCTACGACCAGCTGTTCCACGGGTTCCCGACGATTCCCGCTCTCACGGTCACCGGACCGTACGAGAGGAGATCTGGGAGATGGTGCGCGCCGCATTTCCGCCCACCAGTCCGGGCGATAATCGACCGCAGACTCGTGACATCGGGTGATTCCCATTACATCAATACCCGAATATGCTGCACGACAACACATTTGATCTTTCGGTGATATTCGGTTTCGGTACTGTCGGCCCAGTGATCGGAAGACATCTCGCCGACTGGTTTCGTAAACATGTGGCCGGGAAACTCACCGGGCAGGTCATCCCCGACACCGCAGGTGCCGCGGGGTATCCGATTCGGCGGACCAAGAGGGTCGTGAAGGACACGACGGAGACGGTGCCCGACCAGGAACTGGCAGGCCGGCGACAGATCGAGCAGACCGGTTTCGGAATGAGTGAGCGGCCGGGAGCCACGGAGGACACCGATCTTTCGATCGCCGATCGAGCCGCCGACCGCGGTGACCACGCCCACGCCGAACCAGTGGATTCCCATGGAGAGCCCCCGGCACCGGCATCGCCTCCAGCCGGCGAGAAATTCACACCCGACACCCGCAGAGCATGGTTCCAACGGCAATTCGACGAAGGGAACCTCGATCCCGAAAATCTGGCGGCAGCCAAGGTGGTCATCATGGACGAGAACGGCCGGGTGCTGATGCTGCAATCTCCATACGAAGGCAAACGGACCATGCCCGGCGGCTTCGTCGACAACGGACCGCGAAAGAGAGAACAACCAGAAGAAGCGGCGAAACGAGAAGTTCGGGAAGAACTCGGGGAAGAACTCCAGAGAGCCGTCGGGATCGAGCGACTGCTTGCCACCAACAAGAAATCACCGGACCCCGAACATGGACGCGACTACCCGTTGACGGACTATATCTACCTCGCCACCTTCGATGAGACGACCGGTACCAGGGTGTCGGGTATGCGGTTCGATGTCGACGAGAAAGAAGTCACAGGATTCGACTTCCTTCCACCGGATGAGGCGGTTGAAAGCGCCGGGCGAAAAGGGATCGATGTCTCCGCGGCTCTCGAGGCGCACTCATCCGGAACAACAATCCACCTTGTAGACGGCGCACCTCCCTCGCCCAGCGGCCGAGATGACCAGATCGGCCCGGAATAGTTGGGCCGGATCCCCTGGCAGTGTCACCTGCGGATTCTTATCGGACCGCCCCCTGCCCCGACGCTGTGTGTACTTGTGCAGCGTCGTCCGCGAGGCCCCGCGCAGTCGCGCGATCGAGAACGCTGCACCCAGCGCTGCCAGCCGGTGGCGGAACTTACGTGACCACGCTGCCGCGAACGAACGCTGGCGGTCGACAGCGCTTCCGGCCTAACGTCCTGCCATGACCACCACAGCAGTTGTGACCGGCGCCGGCCGCGGAATCGGATTCGCCTTCGCCCGCCATCTCGCCGACGCGGGCCATCTGGTCGTGCTCACCGATATCGACGGTGCCGCCGCGCGGCGGGCCGCCGCGGAGATCGGCCGGGGTGCGGTCGGACTCGAACAGGATGTCCGCGATATCGCCGCGCACCGGGAGATCGCGGCGCGGGCCGCGGCCCTGGGACCGCTCACGAACTGGGTGAACAACGCCGGGGTGCTCTTCGCGGGCGACGCCTGGACCCATCCGGACGAAGAGATCGCCACCATCCTGGACGTGAATATTCGCGGCGTCGTGGCGGGGACCGCGGCCGCGATCGCGCAGATGGGGCAGGCGGGCGGGGTGGTGCTCAATGTCGCGTCGCTCTCGGCGCTCACTCCGGTACCAGGTCTCGCGCTGTACGCCGCGACGAAGGCGGCCGTCCTGTCCTACACGACCTCGGTGCAGGGCGACCTCCGGCATGCCGGGCTACCGATCCGGGTCCGTGCCCTGTGTCCCGATGTGGTCGGCACCCGGATGGTGACCGCACGGGTGGCCGATCCCGGTGCGGCGCTGCTGTTCGCCGGGCCGAAGCCGATGGACGAGGACACCGTCGCCCGCGCGGGTATGACGCTGATGGACAGCCGGCAGATATTCCGGGTGATACCGCGCTGGCGTGGTGCGCTGGTTCGCGGCGTCGATCTGGCACCCGCGTTCGGCCTGAACCTGATCGCGCTGATGCGCAAGCTGGGTAACCGCCGTCGGCGACGGGCCGCCCTCGGGTAGCACGACACCGGTCAGACGTACTGCAGGGCCGCCGCCGGGCGGGGCGGCGGCACCGGCCCCAGCGGGCGGGGCCGCTGCAGCGTGGGATGCACCCGGGCCCGGCCGTCCTCGACATTGCGCCAGATCCCCAGCGCGGTCATCCGCACCGGCGCGGCCGTTCGGTGGTCGAAGCTCATCCGGTCCACCGGCCCGCAGATCGATACCGCGGCCACCGCCTGACCGATCTCTCCGACCGGTGCCGCCACGCACCCGAATCCGGCCAGTGATTCCTCGCGCTCGAAGGCGATACCGTGCGCGCGGACCTTGACCAGTTCGGCCCGCAATTGCGCGGCCGTGGCGATGGAGTACCGCGTCTTCGGCCGGACGGGGCCGGCCTCGAACACATTGCCGCGCTCGCTGTCGGCGTAGGCGAGGATCGCTTTGCCCACCGCCGTACAGTGCGCGGGCTGCCGGCCCCCGACCCGAGTCGGTACCACGCCCGCCAGCCGGCCGCCGACCTTGTCCAGGTACACCACGTCCGTGCCGTCGAGTACGGCCAGATGCACCACGCAACCGGTGGTGCGGTGTAGTTCGTGCAGGAAGGGCACGGCGGCGCGGTGCAGCCGGTCCTGATGCACCGCCAGCGAGCCGAGTTCCATCAGCCGCAGGCCCAGTTCGTAGTCCCGGCCGTCGCGCCGCAACCAGCGCAGTTGTACGAGCCGCTCCAGGATGCGGTGCGCCGAGGACCGGGGTAGCCCGGTGCGGCGCACGATCTGGGCGAGCGTGAGGCGCCCCGGCCCCTCCAACGCGTCGAGAACCAGCGAGACGCGATCGAGCACAGCGCTCGGGGTGGCGGCGTCGGCCTGGATAGTCATGAACCCTCCATTGGGTCTACGTGCTGATGCCGAATCGGATATGACGAATAGGCATATTCCTATTAGTAGCATCCTATTGTGTCTGCTGTCACACGAATGGCAAAGGTTGGCCGAAAATCACGAACGGCCCCTCGGGCCGGGCGATACGCCCGGCCCGAGGGGCCGTTCCAAGCATTTCTGCGGTGACCTCCTCACGCGGTGTAGTACTTTTCGTCGACCTTGATCCCGTCGGTGCCGAATTCGATATCGCAGCCGCCGGGAGCCCGAGCACCTCGCAGGCGAACTGCCGCCAGCGCGCCATATCCGTGGTCTGGATCTGTACGTAGCCGAGCGCGATGCTCGGCCGGATCGAATCCCATCGAGCTCGGCGCCGAGGCGTGGTAGACAATGCTCCGCACCTGGAGCGCGTGGTCGACGTCGCGTCAGTACCACTGCAGTGGTGTGTCCCTTCGCGGCGCGTTACCGCCCGACCGGGCGAAGAGCTGGTCCACGGCCATCACCACCCGCCAGGCCGCCCAGGTGAACGCGCGCCGAGTGTGCACCCGGCGCGGACGAGAATGTTCGGGTCAGGTGGTGGTGTCGAGTACCGCGCCGCGAGCGATGTTGTCCGCGACCTCCGCCTCCCAGCTGGTGACGGCGCGCTCGGTATCGATCTCGAATTCGAACCGCTTGGTCATGTCCTCGGTGATGTCCTCGACATCCACGTAGAACTGCTGATACCAGCGGCGCAACTGGTACACCGGCCCGTCCTCCTCGGAGAGCAGCGGGTTGTCGATCGGCGCCTTGTTCTTCCAGATCTTCACGTCCTGCTCGAAACCCACCTCGACGCCGCGCGCGAACTGCGCCGCCATCGCCGCGGCGTCGGCGTCCGACATGCCCTGGGGTTTCTTCACCATCGCGCCGTACTGCAGGACGAACGAATTCGATGTGACCGGGTAGTGACAGTTGATCAGCACCGTCTCGATCGTCATGCCCTGCGCCTCGTTCCACAGCCAGTCGATCATGTAGGACGGGCCGAAGTACGAGGCATCCGAGCGCAGCGCGGAATCCGGATCGTCGTAGTTGGTACCGACGTTGATATCGCCGCGCGGGGTGGACCGCATGTACTGGGTCGCCACATGCCCTTCGAACACGTTCTTGAAGTAGCGCGGGAAAGAGTAGTGGACGTAGAAGAAGTGGGCCATATCGACGACGTTGTCGACGATCTCGCGGCAGTTCGACCCTTCGACCAGCAGGGTGTTCCACGTCCAGTCGGTCCACTCCGAGGTGCCGTAGCCCTCGATCTCCGGGATCGTCACCTCGTCGGTGGGTTTGCTGCCCTGCGGGTCGTGCCAGACGAACAACTGACCGTTGCGTTCCAGCGTGGGCCAGGCCCGGGTGTGGGCCAGCGGCGGTACCCGGCGGGCGTACGGGATCCCGGTGCACTTACCGTTACCGCCCCAGCGCCAGTCGTGGAACGGGCAGGCGATGGAATCGCCTTTGACCGAACCCTGGGCCAGATTGCCGCCCATATGCCGGCAGTACGCGTCGAGTACGTGCAGCGTGCCGTCGGTCTCGGACCGGAACACCACCAGCGTGGTGCCGAATGCCTTGACCTCGTGCGGTTGCCCGTCCCGGAACGATTTCGCCAGTCCCAGGCAGTGCCAGCCGCGCGCGAACCGGGTCGGGGCCGCGGCCGCCTCGATCTGCCTGTATTCGTCTGTACCGTGCTGGGGTCGCCCGTTCGGTGCAAGATCCGGCATCGGAACCTCCATGTTCCAGCGGAGTTGTGTGACTGCGCCGATAGTGGCCTGGGGCACCGGGTCGCCCCAGCCGCATTCCCGGTCAGTGGACACGTTTCGGCGCCGCGTTCGCGCCGAGTACCCCGGACGACCGGAATCCCCGGTCACTTCGACCGCCGCGGTACCCCGTGTCCGGAACCCGGGGACACCGGTGTGTGCCATGGTTGTGTTCTCCCCTTCGGGGAGTCTTCGTGCCCCGGCCCCCACGGCCACCCGGCGACGAGCCGGAAAGCCGGGCCGGGCCGGGCATCGGCCGCCGGAAACGCCCCCCGAGCGGGGTGCGCGGCATTGTCGCTGGTTACCCGACGATAGGATTACGGAATGAGCGTCGACAATCGCCGGGTCCGGTCGTCCGCGCCGCCGGTGCGCGCGAGCGGTCGCGACGATCCGGGCAGCGACGTCGCCACCGAAAAGGGTGCCGCGGCGGCCCGCCCCGTACGGCGCCGCCCGAAGAACCGGCGGGCGCAGATCGCGGCGGCCGCGGCCAACGCGTTCGGTTCGCTGGGGTACCACGGCGTAAGCATGGAGGACATCGCCGGCGGGCTCGGTATCAGTTCCGCTGCCCTGTACCGCCATTACCCCAGTAAGTACGCGCTGTTCCAGGAGGAATCGCTGCGGGTCGGGCAGGCCATGGCCGAATCGGTACGGCTCGACGCCGATGCCGCGGCGGCCCCACCCGAGCAGCGATTGCGCACGGTACTGGAAGCGCTCAGCGCGGTCACGGTCGCCAACCGGGCCAGTGTGACGCTGGTGCGCTGGGAGGGCCGCTACCTGGAGCCGGCGGATCGCGAGATCCGGGACGGCCAGCAGAACGCGGTGCTGGAGGCGCTGGGTACCCAGCTCGCCGCCTACCGTCCGCAGCTGCGCGGTCAGGATCGCCAGGTGCTGGTGGTGGCGCTGCTGTCGGTGATCACCAGCATCGCCGATCACCATGCGACGCTACCTACGAAACCGCTTGCCGGGCTGCTGGTTTCCACCGCCATGGACCTCGCGGCCGTCTCGCTCCCGGAGCCGGGGGATGTCGAACCCGCCCGCCCGGTGGAGATCCCGGAATCGTTCAAGCACGAATTGCTGCTCCGCAAAGGTGTGGAACTCTTCCACGCTCGCGGATATCCGAATGTGAGCGTGGAGGATATCGCCACCGCGGCGGGTCTGTCCGCGGCGTCCGCGGTGTACCGCTTCTACCGCGGGAAGAGTGATCTGCTGGCCGCCGCCTTCCGGCGCGCCGCCGAACGGGTGTCCAGTGCGATCGGTCCCGCGGTGGCCGGGGCCGCCGGACCGCGTGAGGCGCTGGATTCGCTGATCGACCAGTACGTCGAGGGTTCGTTCGCCGAACGGGAACTCACCTTCGTCTACTACACCGAATTCCAGCACGTACCCGCCGAGGAACGCGCCGCCCTGCGCAATGTGCAGCGGCTGAGCGTGGAGGAGTGGGCGCGGCTGGTCCGGCAGGTGCGCCCCGAACTCTCCGGTCCGCAGGCGCGTTTTCTCGTCCACGCGGCCTTCGCTCTCGTGGTCGATCTGGGCCGCGCGTTCGGCACGGTCGCGACCGCCTCGCAGCAGCGGGTCGCCTTGCTCATGCGGGCGGTGCTGTACGGCCCGACCGCCCGCTAGCCGTACCCGGTCACGATGCCGGGCCGGGAGCGAGCGGGGTGATCATCTGATCGACCAGCCACTGCCCGTCGATCTTCTGCATCCGCATCACCATGCTCAACTGCCCCGGCGCGGGCTGCCCCCGGGTACCGAGACTGGTAATGGTCTGGCCGATCACCACCACGGTCTCCGCCGACTCCGCGTCGGCGGTTTTCACCGCGAGTCGTACCGCGGGCGGTGCAGTCCCTACGGAAGAACCGGGAAAGCTCCGACATTGCCTCACACCGGCCGTACCGATTCGGCTGGGCGAGAACCCGGTGAGTCGTTGGAGGCGATTCATGCGCCGGCGGTGGACAATCGCAGGGGCCCGGGACATCGGTGCTCGCAGGCAGGTGTACCAGGCGGGCCTCGGCGGGCACGGTAGACGATTCGCGAATCCGGATAGGGACGATTTCGCGCGAGGGCACGCGCGGGAGGTGGTTGCGGCGTGCGTGAGCGAGGCACCTCACTGGGACGACGCGAGTTCCTGCGGGCCGTCGCCGGTGCCGGTGCCGCGCTGACACTGGGTGGGTGTGGCAGCGACGACGACGCGCTGACGTTCTTCTTCCAGGCCAACCCCGCCGAAGCCGACGGACGGCAGCGGGTGATCGACGAGTTCACCCGCCGGAATCCGGATATCCGAGTGCGCACCCTGCTGTCCGGCCCCGACCCGATGCAGCAGATGCTGACCTTCTGCGCGGGCGGCAAATGCCCCGACGTGTTGATGGCGTGGGAACAGACCTACGCCGGTCTCGCCGACCGGGGCGTGCTGCTGGATCTGAACACCCTGCTCGACCGTGATCCGGCCTTCGCCGCCGATCTGCGGGCGGGCGGTACCGCGGCGCTGTACGACACCTTCACTTTCGAGGGCGGGCAGTACGCACTCCCGGAGCAGTGGTCGGGAAACTTCCTGTTCTGCAACAGGACCTTGTTCGACGAGGCGGGACTGCGGCCGCCCGGGCGGTGGGAAGGCGCGTGGAGCTTCGCCGAATTCCTCGATATCGGGCGCGCGCTCACCGAGCGTGACAGGTCCGGCGAGGTCCGGCAGTGGGGGTTCGTCGATACCTGGGTGCCGTACTATTCGGCCGGTCTCTTCGCCGTCAACAACGGCGCCGAATGGGCGAGCCCGCGGACCGTTCCCGACCGGTCGGATTTCTCCACCGCGGCTTTCATCGAAGGCGTCCAGTTCTATGCGGACCTGGCCAACAGGTATCGCGTCGCACCGAGTCCGGCTGATCAGCAGTCGATCTCGGCGATGGATCTGTTCACGCGGGGCAGAGCCGCGCTGGCGATGGGCGGGCACTGGCGATATCGCACCTTCACCGAGGCCGACGATCTGGATTTGGATATCACTGCCCTGCCGACCGGCCCGACGGTCCGCGGCGCGCGCTCGAATATCGGCACCACGGGCCTCGCCATATCCGCCGACAGCCCCCGGAAAGAGCAGGCCTGGGAGTTTCTGAAATTCGCAGCCGGGCCGGTCGGCCAGGCGGTGGTCGCGGAAACCGGTCTCTTCGTGCCGGCCCGCGAGTCCGCCGTGCGATCACCCGGATTCGCCGCGGCGCACCGCGATATCCGGAACCTGGACATCCTCCTCGACGGACCGGCGCACTCCGCCCCACTCCCGGTCACGGTGAAATGGCCGCGCATCGACGCACTGATGGACCGGTACATCGGTCCGGTGCTCCGCGGCGCGGCCCCGGCGACCTCGCTGGCGGACAATCTCGCTCCGGAAGCCGACGAGGTGCTGCGCAACCGATGACCAGCACCGACAAGATCGCGACCGGGAAACCGGCGGCATCGGATGCCGCCAAGGGACGGCACCGCTCGGAGTCGGCGAAGCGGCAGGCGCGGGCGGCCGGGCTATTCATCGCCCCGAACCTCCTGGCGGTCGCGGCTTTCCTGGTCTTCCCGCTGGGCTTCTCGCTCTACCTGAGCTTCCATGAGTGGGATATGTTCGGCCCGGTCCGGTTCACCGGGTTGCGGAACTTCCGCGAGTTGCTCACCGCGGATCCGCTGTTCGCCATCGCATTGCGGAACACGGTCGTCTACACCCTCGGCACGCTGATCCCCACCATCTCGATAAGTCTCGTCGTCGCCGCGGCCCTGAACCGGGGAGTCCGGGGAACCGGCTTCTTCCGGACGGTCATGTTCCTGCCCCTGGCGATATCGAGCGTGGTGATGGCGGTGATCTGGCGTTTCCTCTTCGATACGAACAACGGGCTGCTCAATACGATGCTCGGCCGGATCGGCCTCGGCCCCGTCCCCTGGCTGGTCGAACCGCGGTGGGCGATGGTCTCGGTCTGCCTGGTCAGCGTGTGGAAGAGCATCCCGTTCGCCACCGTCGTGCTGCTCGCCGCGATGCAGGGTGTCCCGCAGGACCTGTACGAAGCGGCGAAGATCGACGGGGCCGGCGCGATCCGGCGATTCGTCTCGATCACCGTGCCCCTGATCCGGGGCGCGCTGTCCTTCGTCCTCGTGGTCTCGATCATCGACGCGGTACAGGCTTTCGACCAGATCTATGTGCTCACCGGCGGCCACGGCGGCCCGGAAACCGGGACCTACGTCTTCGGCATCATGATCTTCCAGAACGCCTTCGCCTTCGGCGACGCCGGCTACGCGGCGGCCATCGCCTGGCTGATCTTCGTGGTCCTGTTGGTGCTGACCCTCACGCAACTGTGGTTCGCCCGCAAGAATTCGACGGAGCAGTGATGGCGGCACCGGGCTGGAAGACCCGCGCATTCGTCCGGGCCGCCGCGCTCTACCTGGCGCTCATCGCAATGGCGTGGTGTGCTCTGCTTCCCATCCTGTGGGCGCTGGCGGGGTCGGTGAAGAAGCAATCCGAGGTCACCACACCGACCCTGCTCCCCCGCGAACCGCAGTGGTCCAACTACCGCACCGTTTTCGAGGAGATGCCGTTCGGCCGGATGTTCCTGAACACCGTCCTCTACGCCGGATGTGTCACGGCCGGTCAGGTCTTCTTCTGCTCACTGGCCGGGTACGCGTTCGCCCGGCTGCGCTTCCCCGGCCGCGACGTCCTGTTCATCGCCTACCTGGCCACCCTCATGGTCCCGCTCACCGTGACCGTGGTGCCCCAGTTCGTGCTCATCCGGGTGCTGGGCTTGACCGATACCCCCTGGGCGTTGATCCTGCCCGGACTGTTCGGCAGTGCGTTCGGCACCTATCTCATGCGGCAGTTCTTCCGCACCCTCCCCGTCGAACTCGACGAGGCCGCAGTGCTCGACGGTTGCTCCCCGTGGCAGATCTATTGGCGGGTCCTGCTGCCCAATGCCAAACCGGCGGTGATGGTGCTCGCCGTCCTCACCTGGGTCAATGTCTGGAACGATTTCCTGTGGCCGCTGGTGATGATCCAACGCCGGGAGATCTCCACCGTCACCCTCGGCCTGGTGTGGATGCAGGGACAGTATGTCTCGGACTGGCCGGTGCTCATGGCCGCGTCCATGCTGATCCTGCTACCGCTGGTCATCCTCTACGCCGTCGCGCAGAAGGCCTTCCTCCGTGGTATCGGCATGTCGGGTTTCGGTGGACGGTGACGGGCCGGGCGGCGCTGTCATCACGTCGCCGGTCGATTCCGCCCGGTGGTCGATGCGGTGATCACCACGGTCGTGTATTTCATGACGAAGCTGCCACCGGCGTCGTCGACCGCGGACCCGAGACCGGTGAGCAACTGATCGAGCGTGTCCGGCGGGAACTGGCTGTGACCGCCGAAGGTGGGTACCTGCTCGAGCCACTCGTCCCGGGTGAAGCGGCGCGTCCAGGGAAACTCCCACTGTTCGGGCGCCTCGAATGCGCCTGCTCGACGCATCCCGTCGCCGACCGCGTTGAACTGGCCGGCGTACATGGTGGGGCCCCCGAACGGTCCTCGGGCGAACGGCGAGCCGGGCAGGAGCCGCTGATAGACGTCCCCGAATGCCTGCGCGAGCTCGGCCGGGGGTGCGAACGCGTTCCAGAAGACGGCCAGCCGGCCACCCGGCCGCAGGATCTGTGCCGCCTTGGTGGCACCGCGGACGGGGTCCACCCAGTGCCAGGACTGCCCGGAGATCACTGCGTCGAAGTCCCGGCCCGCGGGATCCCAATTCTCGAACTTCGCCACCTCGACGGCGAATCCCTCCTCGGCCGCGAACTCGGCCATCCGCGGGTCGACCTCGACGCCGAGTACTCGACATCCGGCCGCGGCGAAGGGTTGCGCTGAAATCCCGGTGCCGATGCCGACATCGAGGACATCGTGACCGGGAGCCGCCGCGATGACCCGAGCCGCCATCGCGGCGGGGTAACGCGGCCGGGTTCGGTCATAACGTTGCGGGTCGTCGCCGAAGGACTGCGCGAGCCGGCGTGCGTGGTGGGAATCGCCCACGGGGGGCGACGACGAATCGGACGGTAGAGTGGTCATGCGCCCACTATGAGTGGGCGCCCGCCCACTTGTCAATCACGCAGCGAGAATTACGGAAAGGCGGTGCCCGGATGCCGACCGGTGTGGCATTGCGTGATGCGCGCGAACAACTCTTCGCCGCCGCCCGGCGCGTCCTACTCGTCGGCGGACCCCATGGACTGACCAGCCGGGCGGTGACCACCGAAGCCGGGGTCGCCAAAGGCGTGATCCACCGGCACTTCACCGATTTCGACGCCTTCCTCGCCGAGTTCGTCCTCGACCGGATCGCGGCACTCGACCGGCAGGCCGCGACGCTCCGCGATACCGCCGGGACCGGCCCCGTCGCCGAGAATCTCGCCACCGCCCTGACCGAGCTGTTCGACCCGGTGGCGGTAGCGATCGTCGCGCTCATCGTTTCTCGCGACGACCTACGAGTCCGCCTGCGCGAGGCCGGCGCGGCCCCCATACCTGTCCTGGGCGAAGGCACCGCCATGATCGCCGACTACCTCACCGCCGAACGAGACCTCGGGCGCCTGGCCGCGGACGCCGACGTCGCCACCCTCGCCCCCACGCTCACCGGTGCGGCACACCTGCTATTCGCCGACCGCGAGAACGCACCGACCGCGACCGCCGTCCACAGATCGGTAGCGGCCGTGCTCACCGGCGTCCTGCCACAACCCCACGCCTGAAAACGCCCGCGAAGGTCGCACGAACTCGCCACGCTCGATATCCGGCTGCGGCGCGTCACCGAATCCGCCGTCGGGTCTGCGGTGGCCATCCGGGGCCGACGCCAGGTCGGCAAATCCCGCCTGGTCCAGGAATTCTGTGACCGCGCCGGATTGCCGTACGTCTATTTCATGGCCCCCAAGGGTGCCGCACCGGCCGAATCCCTGGCCGCCTTCCTCCTCGAATTACGAGAGTCCTCGCTGGTCACCGACCCCGCAGTCGTTCCCGAACTGGCCGGCTCGTGGGCCGATGCGTTCCGGAGCCTGGCCGGGGTCCTGCCGGAGAGCCCGGCCGTGGTGGTGATCGACGAGCTGCCCTGGCCGGCAGAGCAGGACGCGAGCTTCGACAGCGTGCTCCAGACCGCCTGGGATCGACTGTTGCCCCGGCGCCCGGTGCTCCTGCTGCTCCTCGGTAGCGATCTGCACATGATGGAACGCCTCACCGCCTATGACCAGCCGTTCTTCGGACGCGCCGACAAACGAGTCCTGGCCATAGACGAACCACTGTCCACCCGACCCGGCAGGCCCGCGCTGTACCGGGTCGCCGACAGCAACCTTCGGCTCTATCTGGCGATTCTGCGTTCTGCGCAGGAACTTTCCCGTCGGGGGCGGTACCAGAGCGCGTTCCGGCTGATCCAGCGACGCTGGTCGACCTGGCGCGGCCGGGCAATCGAACCCTTGATCCGGGAATCGCTGGAACTCGCCGCCCTCGCCGGTGCCCTTCCCTGGCCGGAGGTGGAGACCGTTGGTGGCTGGTGGAACCGACGTTTCGATCCCGAAATCGACCTGGTCGGCGCGGACCGTGGGCCCATCGCCCGGAACGTGTACTTCGCGGGATCGGTCGAATGGCTGGACACCCCATTCGACGACCACGACATGTCCGCCTTGCACAAATCGATATCGCAGATGCCGGACTATGAGCCCGGAAAGACCGGCCTGGTCATCGCAACCCGGTCCGGAACGGCCCGGTGCAATGCCGACCTCACCTGGGGACCGGACGACATATTGTCCGCTTGGAGCAGTTGAACACCGGGCCCGGGTGGGTCATCCGACCGTCACAGCCAGGCACCCGGTTCGGTATCCGTGGATCGATCACGAAACCATATTCCGGCAAGTCACGCCGCGGGTCGTTCGAAGTCGACAATTGTGGGTCGCGGGGAGTTCGCTGAGTCTTCCGCACCGGCGCCGTACCTTCCCCGGTGCCCGGCGCCGGGTGCGGATTCTCGGGTGGCCGGATCACGTTGCCGCAGCGGGCCACCCAAGGGACCAGAGTACAAGCTCGCGGTCCGAATCCCGGGAGATCGGCCCGGGGTGTCGGAAATGTGGACGCAATATTGCACGGTGCCGCTTGATATTTCGGCGGGCAGACCCCGGTGAGCTGTATCCCCGACCGATACAGCTCACCTACCACACCGGTTGGCCCGGCGCAGGCAATTGGGGTACGCCGATAGCGGACGGCTATACCTCGGTGGCGGCGATTCGCGCCCGGGTGCCGGGCAGTGTCCGGATATCTGCGCAGGGGCCGGTCCTGATCACCGACCGGCGAATCGCACCGGTGGAAGGTACCGCACCGGCCACGGCCGCGCCAGTGGGAGTTCCGCGCCTTTGCGGGGGCCGGGCGGCCGGGCCGAGCGAGTTCGCCACCGATTAGCACACCGTCGACCGCTCCATGGCCCGAAAGGCGCTGCGGCAGTGTAAATGCAGGTGATCAATGGGCGGGATTCAGCGCAGTTCGGCGGACGCCCGTTCCGCCAGCAGCACCACGGTCGCCTGCGGACCCCGGCTCAGTGGTACCGGCACCACGGACAGGTCCACGACCGAGAGCCCGTCCACCCCGTGCACCCGGAACCGCTCGTCGACCACCGCCCGCGGATCGCCGGCGCGTCCCATCCGGCAGGTACCCCCGAGATGCTGTGAGGTACCGAGGCGGTCGTACAGCCACCGATCCGAAACCGGGTCGACGGGGCCTACCGGTTCGGCCGCCATGGACCCGAGGATCTGCCCGGTCAACTCCACCGCGTTGCGCAGCCGGGTCCGGTCGGTTCCGGTCCCGAGGTAGCCGTGTTCGATCCGCGGCGCGGCCAGCGGATCGGCCGAGTTCAGCGTGATGGTGCCCGAACTGGTGGGCCGCATCAGGGTCACGCCCATCCGGTAGCCCCCCAGTGTGAACGCGACCGTATAGGGACGGATCTCGATATCGTCGAACTCCAGGACGTATTCCAGGGGGACGGACCGGCCCGCGGGCGCCGGATACCGGTAGTCGATACCGATTTCGGGATGGTCGGTGAGCCATCGCCCGACCGGTACGTCGGCGACCACCGGGATACCCAGTGCCGTGGACTCCGCGGCCGGTCCGATACCGGAACGCAGCAGCAGTGCCGCCGATTCGATCGCGCCCGCGCACACCACCACCCGGTCGGCCCGGATCGTATCGGGTCGGCCGCCGTGGAGGAAGTCGGCGCCGACCACCCGGTCGCCGCGGAAACGCAGCCGGGTCACCAGGGTTTCGCCCTGCACCGTCAGATTGGGACGCGACAGCGCCGGTAGCAGATACGAATGCGCGGGACCTATCCGATGACGCCGGCCGGAGGCATCGGGCGGCCCGACCGTGCACGGCACCGGGCCTACGCCCGCCTCGGGGCCGCCGGGCAACGCGTTCCAGTCCGCGACCTCACCGAATCCGAGTTCCCCGCAGGCCGTGCCGAACTCCTCGACCAGCCGAGTGAACGCGCGCGTCCGGCGTACCGGGACCGGCCCCGCCCGGCCGTGGCCGGGGTGATCGCCGTAGTCGTGATCGTTCTCGAGCGCCCGGAAATAGGGCAGCACCGATTCGAAATCCCACGCGCGGGTACCCACTTCCCCGCTCCATGCCGCGAAATCCCGCGCCGCGGCCCGGATGAAATAGGACCCGTTCACCGACCCCGAACCGCCGATACCGCGGCCGCGCACGATGGTGCCCGGCCGGCCCGGTGCCAGGGCTACGGGATAACGCCACAACCAGGCGGCCTGGTCACCGAGCGGCAGGTCGGCACTGTCGGCGAGCTCCGGGGGGAAATCGTCGGCCGAAGCCCAGTGGCTACCCGCCTCCACCACCCGCACAGTATGTCCCGGATCTTCGCTGAGCCGGGCAGCCAGCACACATCCGGCGCTCCCGGCGCCGATGATCAGCGTGTCCACCATGCGGGGCGACCTGCTCGGGTTACTGGGGCGGGGCGGTCGGCTTCAGGGCGGCGGGACTGCCCGCCCGGAGCGCGCCCAGCCACAGGCCGGTGCCGTAGCCGATATCGTCGACCCGCCGGAACACGATATAGCGCAGCGGATCCAGTCCGCCGGGCTCGCGATGGGTGTACCAGTCGACCGCGCCCTCGGCCACCGCCAGCGATAGTGCGATCTGTCGTATCCGGCGGGAGAACAGCATGGCGGCCAGGGTTATCGGCCAGTAGTGCCGGCACATGGCCGAGGCGATCCGCCACAGACCGGCGAAAAACCCGCGTGCCACGTAGATCGCCGCGACACCGGTCGGGTTGTCGACGCCGGCGAACGCGCGCCGCAACCGGCGCAACGGCAGCAGCAGTGTGAGTCCCGCGCCCAGCACGCCCCAGCGGGTCCGGGTCGCCAGCAGCATAGCCGCCGCCGCGGTCCATTTCGGTACCTGCAGCGGTGACACCATTCCCGCGTGCCGGTCGCTGAGCGGGGCGGCGCCGGTGCCGTAGAACATCTTGCGACGGAACCAGTCCCGGAACGACACCCGGTGATCGTGGGCCACGTGCGCGGCCGGTTCGTAGCGGGCCCGCCAGCCCGAACGCTCGAGCCGCCAGCACAGGTCCACATCCTCGGCGACCTGCATGGTCTCGTCGAAACCGCCTTCGGTCTCCAGCACCGAGCGGCGCACCAGCAGCGCGGCGCTGGGCACATAGGACACCACCCCGCGTGATTGCACCGCCGATTCGCGGCGGCCCAGATCCAGCGAGGAGCGGGCGTGCTCATAGCGCGCCAGCGTATTGGTCTCCGGGTCCAGCGCCACGATCCGCGGCGCGACCAGGGCGACCTGAGGGTCGCTGAAATGCCCGAGCATAACTTCGAGCCAGCCGCTGCGCGGTACCACGTCCGAGTCGAGGAAGGCCACGAACTGGGTCGTCGCGGCCCGCAGGCCGGTGTTACGGGCCGCGGCGGGGCCGCGGCGCCGTTCGTGCCGCAGCACTTTCACCCGGCAGCGGCCGGTGTGCCCGTCGGCGATCCGTACCTCGTCGTCGGAACCGTCGTCGACAACGATCACCGTATGACCGCGCAGCGCGGCCAGCAGCCGGTCCAGCCCGCCGGGGTTGTTGTGCAGCGGGACGATGATCGTCACATCCTCCGGCGACGGCAACAGCCGCGGCCGGGGATTGGCCACCCCGGAATCCAGTAGCCGTCTGGCAACCACTGCCGATTGCGGGCTGTTCACCTCGAGATAGCCGTCACCGATCATTTCGGCGGCCTCGGGAGCCAGGCGCAGCAACCGGGCAGGTGAACCTCCGATAAGGATTCGCCCCCCCGAGTATGCGCGCACCCGTGGGTCGATCCGCACCCCGAATCCGTCGGGCAGGCGATCATTGCGCATTCCACGGATGGTAACTGCCGATTCGATACAAGACATCAGCAGTCCGGGAAAAAGTGCTTCGAGCCGAAGAAATTCCCGGAATTATCGGGCGTGCGGGCATGAAATAGATCACCGCGGCCGTAGCGCAGGCATGAAAAGCCGCCCGGAGCAATGGTCTGGCTACCGTCGCTCCGGGCGGCTTCCCGGAAGTTGCTCACACGAGCGGACTCTCGTCGCACGCGCGCGCCGGACGCCGCGCCGGCGGCAACAGCGTCAGCGGAACCGGACCCCCGGAACGCGCCCGGCGCGGGGCGGTCTTTCGCGAATGGTCCACCGCCGGACGCGGGATCACCCGTCCGGTGGCGGCCAGCGCCGCTTCCCCGTAGCCCTGCACGCATTCCGGATCCGGACCATCGGCCGGCAGTCCGGTGAAGAACTTCGCCGCCATACACCCGCCCCGGCAGGAGTCGTAGTGCGCGCACGAGGCGCAGGCCCCGCCGCCGCTGGGCTCCCGCAACTCCTCGAACAGCGCCGATTCCCGCCACACCGTGGCGAAACCGCCGTCGGTCACCACATTTCCGGCATGGAATTTCTCGTGGATGGCGAATGGGCAGGCGTAGACGTCGCCCAGCGGGTCGACCAGGCACACCACCCGGCCGGCCCCGCACATGTTCAATCCCGGCAGCGCCTGACCGTAGGCGGAGAGGTGGAAGAACGAATCCCCGGTGAGCACACCCTCGCCGTTGCGGACCAGCCAGTCGTAGAGCGTGCGCTGCTGTTCCGGAAGCGGATGCAGTTCGTCCCAGACGTCCGCACCGCGACCCGACGGCCGGAGCCGGGTGAGCCGCAGGGTGGCGCCGTAGCGGTCCGCGATCTCCTTGAACTGGTCGAGCTGGTCGATATTGTGCCGGGTGGCCACCACGGACAATTTCGCGTCCCGGAAGCCGGCATTCGCGAGATTCTCCAGCGCCCGGATCGCCGTGGCGTAGCTACCCGGCCCGCGGACCGCGTCGTTCACCTCGGCGTCGGCACCGTCCAGCGAAATCTGGACGTCGACATAATCGCTGGCGGCGAGCCGCTGCGCGACCTCCGGAGTGATCCGGACCCCATTCGTGGAGAACTTCACCCCGACCTGATGCGAGGTCGCGTAATCGACCAGTTCCCAGAAATCCGGACGCACGGTGGGTTCACCGCCGCCGATGTTCACATAGAACACCTGCATCCGCTGGAATTCGTCGATCAGCGCCTTGCACTGTTCGGTGCTGAGTTCACCCGGATCACGCCTGCCCGACGACGACAGACAATGCACACACGAGAGATTGCACGCATAGGTGAGTTCCCAGGTGAGGCAAATCGGAGCCGCCAGACCCGATTCGAAACGGTCGACCAGCCGGACCGCCGGATCGGCCGGCCCCACCCCGGTGAAGG
This sequence comes from Nocardia grenadensis, assembly GCF_050942415.1. Taxonomy (NCBI): domain Bacteria; kingdom Bacillati; phylum Actinomycetota; class Actinomycetes; order Mycobacteriales; family Nocardiaceae; genus Nocardia; species Nocardia grenadensis. The sequence continues at coordinate 5,770,484 of NZ_CP192054.1, forward strand.
GCGCGGGCTCACCGAGCACCGCCGTTTCCGGCGCGCGCTGGATCATCTGCGAATCGGCCAGTTCGGTCAGCGCCCGCAGGTACGGGGCGGCGGCCGCGTCCTCGATCCCGGCAGCCCGGACGGCCGCCCGCGCCGAGGTGTGTCCCGGCAGGGAACGCACGATCTCGACGATCCGCGGATTCTTCAGGAACGACAGCTTGCGGGTTCCGAAGTGGTAGAGCAGCGCACCGAAGGGCTCCGGCCGCAGCGCCACCCGGGGATGCAACTGCCAGCGGTTTTCCAGATCGAGCATGGTTGGCTCCCGCCGGTCAGTAGACGCCGCACATACCGTCGATGGACACCTCTTCGATCAGCGATTCCTCGATTACGGGCGCATTCGCGGCCACGTCGGTGTCGACGGTTGCGATCGGGCCGCGGTGATCGGTTTCGGCCGGTCCGAAGGAACGGTTGTCCGCCATGGCTACCTCCACAGATTGGTGCCTGCGCCGGCTCGCTGCCGTGGTGACCCGCCCGCCGCGGCGCCGCTGGGGAAACCGCCGGTGGGCCCCGGCACAGCGCCGGCGCCGCGGTCGCCGGGTGCGACCACCGTCACACCATAACGTCATCCACTGACAAAATGGAACAGTTTTCGGGTAATGTCCACGCTCACGCCGGAACGCGACCTCTAGACTGCGGGGGCAGAGCAGCTGAACAGAACGTGACGGGCGGATGCCGCTCGACGTGTAGAGGTGGCAATGGGAGTCGTGCGAATGCAGGCGAGCGCGGGCGGGGGCGGTAACGGCAGCACCCTCTCGGAGACCGAGATCGTCGAAGCGGCACTTCGGGTGGTCCGCGCCGACGGGGTGGAGAAGCTGTCCATGCGACGACTATCCCGCGAGCTCGGCGTCTCCCCCATGGCGCCGTACTACTACGTCGCCGACAAGCGCGAACTACTGGACCTGGTGGCCACCGCGGCACTGACCGGGGTGCGCAAGCCGCCGCCCGACTCGGGCCCCTGGCAGGACCGCCTCGTCGATCTGCTCGCCCAGATCGACGAACGGCTGCGCCGGCACCCCGGACTGGGCGATGTGCTCATCGAGCAGATGCTCGGGAAACAGCTCGACCTGATCGCCGGAATCATGGAGATCCTCTACGAGGCCGGGTTCGACGATCGCAATGTACTGGCCGGTTACGCGACCATCCACACCTACCTGTTCGGACGCCGGCGGGTGAATCCGCGCAACCTCGACACCCCGCCCGATGTGGTGATGCCGGAACGAGTGGCCCGCGCAATGGAACACCTGCCCGATCTGCGGGGCAAGTATTCCTACGATTTCGGGGTGGGCGTCCTGGTCTCCGGCCTGGAGAGTCAGCTCGTCCGCCAACAGTCCGCCGGCATAGGCTAAAATTGGAACACGTTCTAGTTTTGCCGTAGGCTCGAAGCCACCGGCAATCAGTGTTTCGAGAGGACGAGATGACCACCGTCGAAGTGCCCCATGGCTCGCGATCCGTCGTATTGCGGGTCGCCCAGGTCATCGCGGAAACCGCCGACGCGAGCTCGCTGGTCTTCGAGGTCCCCGAGCAGGCGCGGGAGAAGTTCGCGTACCGGCCCGGCCAGTTCCTCACCCTGCGTATCCCCAGCGACCGCACCGGATCGGTGGCGCGCTGCTATTCGCTGGCGAGTTCGCCCTTCACCGACGATCTACCCAAGGTCACGGTGAAGCGCACCAGCGACGGGTACGGCTCCAACTGGCTCTGCGACAACATCAAGCCGGGTGACCAGCTCGAGGTGCTGCCACCCGCCGGGGTGTTCACCCCGAAAGATCTCGATGAGGACCTACTGCTCTGCGCGGCCGGCAGCGGTATCACCCCGGTGATGTCCATCCTCAAATCCGCGCTGGCGCGAGGCAGCGGCAAGATCGTGCTGTTCTACGCCAACCGCGACGCCGAATCGGTGATCTTCGCGACCGAACTGCGCGAACTGGCCGAGAAGAACCCGCAGCGGCTGGTGGTGGTGCACTGGCTGGAGGCGCTCCAGGGCCTGCCGACCGTGACGGCGCTGTCCGAAGTACTGCGGCCCTACACCGAGTACGCCGCCTTCATGTGCGGTCCGCGGCCCTTCATGGACGGGGTGCACGACGCCCTCACCCAGCTCGGGGTACCGCGCAACCGCACCCACGCCGAGATCTTCAACTCGCTCGCCGGTGACCCGTTCGCCGATACCGCCCCGGCCGAGATCTCCGAGGCGGACGCCGCGGACGCGGCGACCGTGGAGGTCGAACTGGACGGGGAGACGCACAACCTGAGCTGGCCGCGGAAACAGACCCTGGTCGACATCATGCTGGACAAGGGCCTCGATGTGCCCTACTCCTGCCAGGAGGGCGAATGCGGGTCCTGCGCCTGCACGGTGCTCGAGGGCAAGGTCGAGATGGAGAACGCCGAGATCCTCGATCCCGAGGACATCGAGAACGGCTACATCCTGGGTTGCCAGGCCCGGCCGGTCACCGACCACCTGCGAATCCAGTTCTGATCGCCCGGCCTGCGTCCTGGGTCGCCTGTATCCGGTATCCGGCGGTACGGCCTACCGGATAAGGGTGAGCCGGAGGTGCGTGCCCATCTCGTTGCCGACGATGCGGTCCGTACGTCGTTGCACTTGGCCGTCATCTGGTTCCTGAGAGACAACCGGGCGATCGTGCGCCGAGCCGGTCGCCCAGGGCCGAACGGGATGCCGATCGAGGGACGTACGGCGGCGGGGCGCCACGGTCATCCGGGAACTCCCGGATGACCGGGAGCCCGCGAACCCCTCGATACGATCCGCCGGACGATCGTTGCCCGCGGGCTCCCGGTCGCGTTTCCCACCGGTTAGACGGGCACGGGCTCGGGTAGCCGGGCTCCCTGACGCTGAAGTTCCTCGCGCACGCTCGCGGTGGTGACCTCGCCGTTCCGGACCTGCTGCGCCGCCGCGACCCCGGCCGCGTGCCCGGTGGCGAAGGCGGTGCCCATCACGCGCAGCGATGCGCCGGCCTGCCGGTCGCCATCGAGAGTTCGCCCGGCGGCGTAGAGATTGTCCGTGCCGACACTGCGCAGGCAGCCGAGGGGAATCGGGTAGAAACCGGGATCGCCGATGAATTTCCAGGTGGACGGGATGCCTGGGCCCGGATGGTACTCCATCGGCCAGGCCCCGATCGCGACCGCGCTCTCGGTGGTGTCCGGGTGGACGATATCCGCCTCACGCAGCCGCTGCCGGGTGACGATATGGCGGGATTCCCGGGTACCGAGTTCGGGACCGGTGGTGACGATATACGCGTGTTCGGCGCCGGGGATCGTCCGCACCACCGGCAGATACGCCTGGGCCTGGCGGCGGGCGCTGATCTCGGCGCGGGTGGTGTCGGCGGCGGACCGGGCGTCGTAACCCTCGTCCACCAGGTACATGATGACGTCGCCGGAGACCGGCATCCGGGCGACCAATCCGGACTCGGCGAGCAGGCCGTCCACACCGGCGGCTTTGGCATTGCGGACCGCCGCGCCGACGGTATCCACCGTGACCTCGGCATCCGGTTCGATACCACCGAACCGGACGCCGAGGCTGCCGTTCTGGACCCAGCCGTCGGTGCCATAACGCACCTCGGCCCCCGCGTGGTGCGCGAGATCGGCGTCCCCGGTGGCATCGACGAAGGCGTCGGCGGTGAACCGGTGCACGCCCTCGTGGTCGGCGACCTCCACGGCGGTGATGCTGTCGCCCTCGGTGTGGGCGCCGATCAACAGACTGTGCAGGCGGACATCGACCTGGGCCTCCCGGCACAGCTCGTCCAGTACGACCTTCACGTTCTCCGGGTCGAAGACCACGGTGACCGCGTTGAACCGGCGGGGCTCGCCGACCGCGCCGCGCGCCTTCAGCCGCGATATCACCTCGTCGGCGATACCGAAGACGACCTGCCGCAGGTCGTCGCGGGTGTAGAGACCGCAGTAGGTGACAACATTGCGCAGCGTCGCGGCGCCACCCAGGCACGGCCCGCGTTCGATCAACAGGGCGCGGGCACCGGACCGGGCAGCGCCCACCGCCGCGGCGATACCGGCCGATCCACCGCCCGCGACAATGACGTCGTAGTGGGTATTGCTCGGGGTCATACGGGGATCAGACCTTTCCATTGGTGGCGAGGATCAGCGCATTGCCGTCGCCGGGCGCGGCGGTACCGGACGCGGATTCGCGCTTGTCGGCGTCGCGGATGAAGTACATGGGAAGGATCGCCAGGCAGGGCCCGGCGGCGAGGACCAGGAAGACCAGCTGGAACGAGCCACTCGCGGCGAAGACCAGGCCCACCACGGCGGGCACGATGGTGCTGCCGAGCTGCCAGAAGGCATTCACGCCGCCGGTCGCCGTCCCGGCGAGTTCGGCACCGGACAGGGTCGGGATCATCGCCATCATGACCGGGCTGTAGATGTAGGCGGTGATGCCGAGGAACGGCGCGATCCACAGAAACTGGGTGGCGGTGGTCGCGAAACTGAAGACGATCAGGCAGGCCACGAAGGCAGCCAGGATGGCGATCGTAAGCCGTCGGCGACTCAACCCGAGCGCATCGCCGAGCAGCCCGATCAGTGGTTTGGAGAACACCGCCACCGCGCCGAAGATCACCACCACGGTGCCGGCCCGCACCGGATCGATACCGACGCCCTTGACCATCAGCAGGTTCGACCAGGTGATGAACCCGTAGGTGCCCCACAGCGCGCCGAATCCGGCGAGCGCGATCAGCAACAGGCCGCGATTGCGCACCAGCGGCCGCAGATTCGGGCGGCCACCGGTTTCGGTCCGGGCCTCCACCAGCGGGCCGGGGCGCAGCAGGATCAGGCACAGGACACCGACCACGATCGACGTGAGACCGAACAGGTGATACGACGTGCGCCAGCTGTGCGATTCGATCAACCGGGGTACGACCGCGTTCGCGATCACCAGTCCGAGCGAGGTCGCGGTCATGAAGACACCCATCGCGAAGCCGCGCCGCTGCGGGGTGAACCAGCTGGTGAGCAGTTTGACGCCGCCACCCACCTCGGCGCCCGCGCACAATCCGATACACGCCTGGAAGAGCAGGCCCAGCGCATGGCTGTCGACCTCGCCGAAGGCGAGCATGAACCCGCCGGAGAGCAGGATGCTCACCCCGACGGTCATCCGCGCACCGAGCCAGTCGGCGACGAAACCGCCGATGGCATTGGAGATCACGTAGCCGATGTAGTAGGTGGTGGCGAAGACACCGAGGCCGGCGACGGCCACCCCGAGGTCCTCGCCCACCGAGCCCGCCGCCGGGCCCCAGGTGGCCCGGTCGACCGAGGTCATCGTGAAGGCGGCCCAGCAGAGGGTCAACACCACCCAGCGATATCGGGTGTCGGGTGTTGCGGGGGATATCGCGGTCACCGGAGGTCCTTTCGAGTGAAGCTGGGGCGCCGGCGCCCGCACACTACGTGGCGGCTGTGGCACCCACCACAATGCAACCGTGCGGACGGCTCATGATCCAATGCCACTTGGATGACCCGGGTATGTCCTGAAGTTATGGCATACCGATCGGTATGCGAAACAGGGAGCAACGATGGAGCTACGACAGCTACGGTATTTCGTCGAAGTATTCGATCGCGGCTCGCTGTCGGCGGCGGCGAAGGCGCTACTGATTTCCCAACCGGCCCTCACCCGCCAGGTCCAGCAGCTGGAACGCGAATGCGGCGTGCCCCTCTTCGAGCGGGTACCTGCCGGTATCGTGCCCACTCCCGCCGGGACCGCCCTTTATCAGCATGTCCTCACCCTGCTCCGCTACGCCGACACCGCGAAGGACGCCGCCCGGGAGGCCGGTCCGGTCCGCGAGATCGTGCAGATCGGCCTCGCCCCCGGCCTACCGCCCACCTGGCTCGGGCAAATCATCGACACCGTGCGGGTGGCCGTGCCCCAGGCATACCTTTCGCTCACCGACGCGACCAGCACCGCCCAACTCCAGCAGCTGCGGGCCGGACGACTCGATATAGCATTCGTGCATGAACCGCCCGCGGGGGATCTCGTCCGGCACCGGGTCCTCGAGGAGCCGTTCGGATTCGTCGTGGATCCGCGACTGGACGGCGAGTTCAGCGGCGATATCTGCCCGCTGAGCGCCCTCCACGGCATGGACGTGCTCGCGCACGCCCGTGACCAGGTGCCCATCGGCCACGACCGGCTGGTATCGGCGGCCCATGAAGCCGGTGTCAGGCCGCGGTGGCACTTCGCCAACTACACCGAGAACGCGCGGGCCTGTCTGCATGCCACGGGAGCCGGCGGAGCGATCCTGAGCCGCACCACCGCGGACCGCCTGCTGCCCGGATGGGTCTGGCGGCGACTGGTCGACCCGCCGATCACCATGCAGACCTGGATCGTGCGCCAGCCGGTGGTCCGGGGCACCGTCGCCGCGGTCGCCGACACGATCGCACGCTCCTTCGGCATCGACTGAGACGGGGCCGGAGCAGCCGCGCCCCTCCCCGCCTCCGGCTCGGCGCCATCCGGCTGCGACCGCGCCGTCGTGAGCGGGCGGAATCGACCGATGCCGACACCGCGCAGCGTCCCGAGCCCAGCGTCGAAGAGCAGCCGGTCGCGCACTCGGGAAGGCGAGGCCGTATTACCCGGCCCCCAGGATCCGCCCGGATTCGTATGCGGCCGCGCCGGGCGGCAGCACGCCGGGACGGCCACTCAGATACACCTGTACGGTCCCTTCGCCGGTCGCCGAGCCGGCCAGCGCCTCCATCCGCCGCACCGTCTGCGCGGCGACGGCCTGCGCGCTGTCGAACAGCCGGACGCCGTCGGGCAGCGCGGCCAGGATGCTGTCCACGATCAGCGGGTAGTGGGTGCAACCCAGCACCACACCCTCGACATCGGCGGGTGTCCGGGCCGCGGCGTCCGCCACCGCCGCACGCACCGCGGCCATATCACCGCGATCCACTGCTTCGGCGAGTCCGTGGCAGGCCACCCCGGTCACCTTCGCCTCGCCGCCGAACCGCGCTATCAGATCCGCCTGGTAGGGGCTGGCCGTAGTGGCCGCGGTCGCCCATACGGCCACCGACCGGCAGGCCGCCGCGGCCGGTTTGATCGCCGGCACCGTACCCACCACAGGGATCGCGGCGCCCAGATCGGCACGGACGTGTTCGAGTGCGGTCACGCTGGCGGTGTTACACGGCAGCACGACCACCTCGGCACCCAGGTCACGCGCGCTACGCCCGGCCGCCACCACCCGGTCGATCACCCAGTCCTGTGGCTTGGGGCCCCACGGCGCCCCTTCGGGGTCCAGTTGCAACAGCAGATCCACGTCGGGACGCAGCTTGCGCAGCCACGCCGCGGTGGGCAGCAACCCGAAACCCGAATCGATGAGCGCGACGATCACCCCCACAGGTTATTGAGTCGCGCCGAGCAATTCCTCCACCGGGGCGGCCGCGGCGATCTTGGCGCGCATCTTCATCACCTGCCCGGTCATCCCCGCCCCCACGACTCCGGACAGCCGGCCCTCGCGGAAGTAGTAGGCGAGGAATTTGCGCCCGTCGTCGGCGAGGATGTGGATATCGTCGGTCGCGCGCGGCGTGCCGAGCGCCTGCAACTTCAGGTCGTACTGATCACTCCAGAAGTACGGGACCTGCGGGGTACTCGGCGCCGCGACCCCCAGCAGGGCGCAGGTCAGCAGTTTGGCCTGTTCACCGGCATTGGTCCAGTGCTCGATCCGGCGATGTTCACCCGTAGGGGTCCGCCACGCCGCCACATCGCCCACCGCCCAGACGCCGGGCGCACTGGTCCGCCCGGACTCGTCGGCGAACACTCCGCCACCGGCGGTCGGTTCGGCCAGTTCGATACCGGATCCGGCCAGCCAGTCGGTCACCGGACGCGAGCCGATACCCGACACCACCAGGTCCGCGGTCACCTCGGACCCATCCGCCAGCCGCGCACCGCGCACCCGGCTTGCCGGACCGGCCAGCAATTCGGCCACCCCGACCCCGCAGCGCAGATCGACGCCTTCGGCCCGGTGCAACCGGGCCACCAGTTCACCGAGCGCCACGCCGAGCACCCCGGCCAGCGGAGCGGGCTGAGGTTCCACCAGCGCCACGGGCACCTTCTGCGCGCGCAGGCTCGCGGCCAGTTCACAGCCGATGAAACCGGCGCCGATCACCAGGGCCTCGGTGGTATCGCGCAGCCCCTCCCGGATCGCCACCGCGTCGTCGTGACTGCGCAGGACGTGGACCCCGGCCACCTCGTCCGCGCCGGGCAGCAGCCGGGGCCGCAGTCCCGTCGCGACGATCAGATGCTCGTAGGTGACCGTGGAACCGTCGGCCAGCCGCACCTGTTTGGCCTCGGTGTCCACGCCGGTCGCGGCCGTACCCAGACGCAGCTCGATCTTCTTCTCGTCGTAGAACTCGTCCGGACGCAACGGCGTCGCGGTGGTCTCGCCGCGGACGAACTGCTTGGACAGCGGCGGACGGTCGTAGGGTGCGCGCGGCTCGTCCCCCAGCAGTACCAGCTCGCCCTCGTACCCCGCACGGCGCAACTCCTCGGCGGTGCGCAACCCGGCCAGGCCGGCACCGGCGATCACGATCGGTGCGGACATACCGAACTCCCTCCCCGCGGCAGGGCGCCGCGCCTGGAACAGGTTACAGAAAATCGTGTAGCCCACCCTAACAAGCACAGCTCGGCGAAGCCCATCCCCCGATCCGCGCGGCCGCGGCGAAACGGAGGTACCCGAAGAGCGCACGCGGCGGGTACAGGACCCGCCGGGCTCCGCGGCGGAAGCGCGTCCGCTGCGCATCGTTTCGCCGCGCAATCGTGTCCATCGCGATATCGACCGGTCGCGGCCGGACACGCTATACCGAGGTCAGGCCCTTTCTACGGACCTGTTTTCCAGTCTCAGGAGGCCATTATGTTCACAGAAAGCCGGACTCAGGATTTCCTGGCCGTGGTGCTCGGTGTCTTCACCGCCCTCTCTCCGATCTGGGTGGCGACCAACAATCGGGCAGTGTGGACGATGATCGTGCTCGGAGCGCTCATCGCACTCACCGGACTCGCCCAGATGTACCGGCCCGCGATGGCAGCGGCCGACTACGGAATGGCACTGTTCGGCGCACTGCTGTTCATCGCACCGTGGGCCATGAACTACACCAGCTACAACGGGGCATCGTGGACGTCGTGGGTCGTCGGAATCGTCACCGTCGTACTCGCCGTGGCAGCGCTGCCGGCGGTGGCGGGCCGGATGCACGGGGCCGCGACGCACCACTGATCCGCAACCGTCCCGACGAGCTACCCGCCGGCCGAGCCCGGCGGGCAGACTCATTTGCGCCATCGACACCAGCGGGAAAATTTCGAGGGGGCCGACAGACCCGGCGAGGAGCGGGCGTCCGGTGCACCGTTCCCGGCCGGTTTCCGCACATCCCGCCGTCCGGGCACGTCAGAGCCGCGTATCCGGAAATCCCGGACGCGGCGCCGTGCGCCGGCCACTCTCGGAGGCGATGTAATACTGATCACCGCGGGCGGGTCACGCACCATTCATGGGCTTCGCACACTAGAACGAAATCCACCCCGGCGGGTAAGAATGGGCCCATGGATGCCGAAAATGCCAGCCTCGGAGACGAACGTCGCGGCCGCCAGGAGGACTACGGCCACGCGCAACAGAACTCCGAGTCGAGGGGCTTCGCCGGCTTCGGATCGAACGAATTCGATTCGGCGAATGGAACGAACGGCGCCACGAACCGATCCGATTCCGTACCGGATCACGGTTACACGTGGACCCCCGCACCACCGTCCACTCCCACCCAGAACCAGCACAGCACCGGCGGATCGGCGGCACTGGACCCGTTCGCCGCCTGGAACACCCCCGGAGTCGCCGGTGATATCGCCGCGGTCGGCGTCATGACATCCGGTAACCAGGAACCGGATTCCCGCTTCAGTACCTCGCCGACGGACCCGTCCCAGTTCCCCGCACCTCCCGATGATCCCAACGGTCCGGATACCGCCGCGTTGTCCACCCGCCACGGCGCCGGGCCGATGAGCGATCCCGGGCAGACCGATCCCGGGGCGCTGCCGCGCGTATCGCAGCCGGGCCCCGGTCAGGTCGGCGAACACTCGGCCGCACTCGCCTCCTCGGCACGTATCCCCGCGCCCACATCGCCGTACACGGCCGAGTCGGCGCTGTCCGCCGATCCCGCAGCCGGTCGGCCCGGTGCCGATTCGTTCTCCGTCCCGACCACGCAATTATCCACGTCCGGTTCGCTGGCGGACGCCTATCCGCTGCCGCCGGAGACACCGCAGCGGCCCGGCACCTACGGCGAGGCGGATACCGGGTCGCTGCCGAGCTGGCTCAGCTCCATCGGGGACGAACCGGTACCGCACCCGCTGGAAACCGGCGGGCGGCGCCGCAAACTCGATCTCACCGAATCCGGTGCACCGGCGGATGCTTTCAACCCGTTCGAGGACCAGCATGTGCCCGGACACGAGGAGAGCCCCGCGGCCGCGGTCACCGATACGCATGCGCTGTCCGGGGCGCCGAGCGAGGAGCGCGGGCCCGCACTCGACCACGAGCCCGCCGCACGGCCGGAACTGCCGTCACGCGGGCTGCCCACCCGTGGCCACACCGCACCCGGCCCGGGCGCCGAGGAGGAATCCGCCGCGCCCGCACTGCCGGCCCGGCGCCTGCCGCGGTCCGCGGCCCGGCACGCCCCCGCCGAGGAGACGAACACGGTGGCTCCCGCCGCACAGGAGGCGCCTCCGGCGAACTCCGTGGGCCTGCCGGAGCCGGCACCGGCCGCCGCCGCGGACAGCGAACTGCCGGCGCCGCGCCGGCTGCCGCGGTCCGCGGCCCGGCACAACACCGACGACGAGCCAACCGGTACCCGCGATGACCAGCAACCCGCGCTGCGGCTCGCGGCGCAGCCCGAAGAGGCGGCCCTGACCGGCGAGACCGGCGCGCATACCGCTCCGCCGCGGCTGTCCCCACCGGACGGCACCCCGATCCTCGACCGGCTGCTGGATTCCGAACCCGCGCACGGTATCGACTCCGACGACGAATCCGGCGCGCCGGTGGCCGAATTGCTCACCCGGATCCTGGAGTCCGAGGATTCCCGGCCCGCCGGATCCGACGAACCGGCCGAGGAGGCGCCGGAAGTCCCCGCCACGGCCGTATCGCCCCTGACCCTCGTACCCGACGCCGCGGGTGAGGCCCCGGACTCGGGTGAGGGCGCCGATTCCCGGCCGCCGCTGGAAACGCGCCGCTCCCGGCGGGCACGTGAGGCGGCCGAGGCCGAGGCCGCCGGTTCCGCGGTCCCCGACCACGCTGAGGCGGCACTGCCGGGCCCCGCTCCGGAACCGGTATCGGCCCTGCCGGGAGCCCGGCGCCCGGCGCCCGTGGAGGACACCACCTCCCGGCACAGCCGCAGCGAGGAAGGCGCCGATATAGATATCCACCTCATCATGCGGTTGCTGACCGCGAGCGATGATCTCGAAGTACTGGCGGGACAGGCGGAGACCGGCGAGGTGTCGGCCGCGGAGGTGGCCCGCGCGGCCCGCGAGGCCCGGGCCGCGGTCCTCTCCGCGGTCACCGCCTGGTACGGCGGCCCGGCCCAGATGGTGAAGTTCGCCAACGCCCTGCTCCAGGCCGCCCGCGAAACCTGATCCGGAGTTACCACGTCCCGGCGACGGTGCGCGCCGGGTTTTCCGGCGTACCCGCGATCACGGGTGCGTCGCCGGTTCGGCATCACCGACCACGGCCTGCCACCGTCGCACCAGCCGGCGGCAGGCGGCCACCAGTTCCGGGGGCTCGACATCGGCCAGGTCGGTATCGAATGTGGCGAGCAGACCCGCGACACCAGCCCAGGACCAGGCACCGAGGGTGAGCCGGCAATGATCGGAATCCAGGTGCTCGACAACCGATCCGCCGGGTGCCCAGCGCGCCACCGTCTTCGCCGGCAGATTCAGCCGCGCGCTTCCGACGCATTCCCACGTGGCGGGAGTGTCCCCGCGATCGTGGGTGCTCATCACCAGAGCGGCGATATCACCGCCGGGCAGCTCGCGCGGAGTGAACCGGATACCCGTGGGCGGGTGGAGGTAGAGGCGGTCCAATCGGTGCACGCGCCAGGCGGCATCGGCGTGGTCGTAGCCGACGAGGTACCACCGGCCCGCCCAGACCACCAGGTGATGGGGTTCGAAGCGCCGGGCCGGGGCGAACTCGGCGGTACCGGGGTCGGGGCGGGCGCCGTCGGGCCCGAGGATTTCGATGATGAGCACCTCGTGACGGCGCACGGCACCGCCCGCGGCCGGCAACGAGGCCGCATCGATGGGGTGGGCCGGAAACTCCCAGTAGTTCTGCAAACTCGTCAGCCGCAACGCTGCCACGGCCCCTCGTAGCCTGACCGGCATGACCTGTTCCAGGGACTCCAGCGCCCGCTCGGCGTCGTCGGCGAGGCCGGACACCGTGGTCGGCGCGGTCTGTAGCGCTATCGCGACCGCGAGTGCTTGCTCCTCGTCGAATTGCAGCGGCGGCAGTGTGTGGCCCGCCCCGAGCCGATAGCCCCCGGCCGGCCCGCGCAGCGTGACGACCGGATAGTCGAGCGAACGCAGTGTTTCGATATCCCGCCGGATGGTGCGCTCGCTGACCCCCAGCCGGGCGGCGAGCGCGCCGAGCGACCAGCTCCGTCGAGTGGCGAGCAGCGACAGTAGGCGCAGTGCGCGCCGGGAGGTATCGGCCACCGTACCAAAGTAGTGGACATTCGACGGCCACTACCGATGGCAGTGTCGGTCCGGCAATCATCCGACAACAGCTCGAGGGGCCGAAGTACAGTGCATATCATCATCGTCGGAGGCGGAATCGGCGGTCTGGCGCTGGCCGCCGGACTACGCCGGCACGGATTCGAGGTATCGGTTTTCGAGCGCGACCGCGATGTCGCGGAGACCGCGGGTTACCACATCACACTCGACGGCCGCGCACAGGCGGCGCTCCGGGAACTCGTCGCACCGGAGATCCTCGAACGGCTCTTGCGATCGGCGTCGGCGTTGCGGCTGCGCGACCGGGACGCGCTCTGGGACCGGCGCGGGCATCTGCTGGCATTTGGGCCGCGGCTCGAGGACAACCCCGGCGTGGATATCGACCGCATCACCCTGCGGACCGTGCTCGCCGACGCGGTCGGACCCGACCTGCATCCGGGTTGGACGGTCACCGGGATCGCCCGCGCCGCGGACGGCGCACCGTCGGCGGTATTCGCAGACGGGGCCGCGCACCAAGGCGATCTCCTGGTAGGCGCGGACGGTGCCCACTCGATGGTCGCCCGATATCTGGCAGGCGGCCCCACCAACGAACCCACCGGGATAATCGGATTCTCCGGGCGGACCGGCGCCGAACACCTCGGTGCGGCCGAGCGGCACCGCCTCGGAGCGCGTTCGGGTATGGCGATCGGCCCGCACGCCACGGCGCTGTACATCGGTTTCCTCGACCCGGTGGGCAATGCCCTGCTCGACGCGCCCGCGGGCCGAGAGGCGATCACGACCGGACCGACCTATATCTGGGGCGCGATGTTCCCCGAGTCCGCCGCGACCGATGCGATGCGCACGCTCCGCGGCACGGCATTGCGGTCCGCGCTTCTCACTGCTTTCGGCCGCCGCGGCTGGAGTCGGCACACCCTCGAGGTAATCGAACGAGCCAAGCCGGGCAGTATCGCCGCCTTCCGCTTCAACGCCGCATCGACCCGGGCCCAGGACCTGGCCCCATGGGCCGCCGGGTCTGTCACAGCGCTCGGCGATGCCGTCCACGCCACCCCGCCCACCGCGGGTATGGGGGCCGGAGCCGCCATTCGCGATGCCGCGAGTCTGGTCGCGAACCTGCGCGCGGTCGCGTCCGGCACAACCACGCTGCCGGTGGCGGTGAGCAGTTTCGAGGCGGAGATGCGGATACGAGGAAGCGAGACCCTGATCGCGGCCATGCGGACCGTCCGCTGGATGCGAGCCACCGATACCCGGCTCGGCGCGGCTGTCACCGCGACGGCGACGCCGGTGCTGGCCGCGGCCCATCGGCTAGGGCGCAGACACCGAGCCGACCGTCCGGCGGCAGAAGCCCGGACAGGGGACAGGGTCCGGCGACACGGGTGATCCATCGAGTCGGGCCTGCTCACCCACCGGCCCGACTCGAGGATTTACCGGCGCCCTACGATTCTGTCCACCCACACCCACCCTGATGTACCATTTGGTACATGTCGATGTATTCCACTGTGGTCGACAGTTGTATCCGTGGGAGTGTGCAATGAGCGTTCTCGTGGTCGGGGCAGGCCCGACCGGTATGGTGACCGGTCTCGTGCTGGCTGCAAACGGCATCCGGTGTCGTGTACTGGAACGGCGCACCGGCCCGAGCGACGGCTCCCGGGCACTCGGGTTGCAGGCCCGGTCGATGGAGCTACTCGCCGGCCTGGGCCTCGCCGACGAGATCGAACGTGTTGCCTATCGCCTCAGCGGAGCATCCATCATGCGGGGCGACGCGGAACTGTCCCGGTTGGTGTGGGTACCCCCGCGGAGCCCTTACCCCTATACCTATGTTCTCCCGCAACCCGGGCTCGAAAGCATACTCCGCGAGGCACTGCGCGCGGCCGGCGTGGAGATCGAGTACGGCGCGGATGTGCAGTACCTCGACCACGACGACGAGCGGGTAGGCGTGCGCCTCGATGATGGACGTCTTCTCGAGTGCGAGTGGCTGGTAGGCGCCGACGGGGCTCGCAGCACGATACGCGAGGCGCTCGGCATCTCGTTCACCGGCGGCGCAACCGGTGAAACCTACTATCTCGGCGATATCCGCCTGGAATCGAAGATGTCCTTTCAGGACAGTGCCATGTGGCTCGGACCGGCCGGTCCGCTCATGCTGATGCGTCTGCCCGGTGGCGACAGGCTCTGGCGGGTATTCGCCGATATGAGTGATCAAGCCCGTCGAGCGGAACTGCGTGAGCCCGGCATCACCGAGTTGCAACGTCTCGTCGACGAACGTGGTACCGGAGGTACGCGGATCACCGAGGTCGAGTGGACATCGATCTTCCGTACCCGGGTGTGCCTGGCCGATGAGTACCGGCGAAATCGTGTTTTCCTGGCAGGCGATGCCGCCCACGTCTTCCCCCCATTCGGCGGGCAGGGGATGAATCTGGGTATCCAGGATGCGGTCGATCTGGCATGGCGGCTGGCGCAGGTGGAATCGGGCGCATCCCCGAATCTGCTGGACGACTACGAAACCGAGCGTCGGCCGGTAGCCGTATCCACCATTCGCGACGTCGAGAGGCGCCGGCGGATGTACGCTCTGCGCAATCCTGTTGTTCGTTCCCTGCGTGACGCGGCACTCCGGCTCGGGGCAGGGTTTCCGGGGGCTGCCCGGCAGGCGAGTCTGCAGAACTCGCAACTGACGGTGCGATACGGCGACCGGTCACGGTGGCCGTTCACACCCCGCCCGGCCATCGGTGATCGCGCGCCCGACGCCGTCCTCGCAGACGGAACGGTGCACGACCGTCTGGCCGTTACGCATTTCACGCTGCTGCACTTCCGCTCCGGGAACCGAATCGAGGAGTCCGGTGAACTCCCGGAAGCCGCCGGCGCGACCGAACGGATGATCGTGGTACCAATCGATGACGAAACAGATCCGCGGAGCGAGGCACGAAAACGGTATTCGATGCGCGGCGGGGGGTTCGTCCTGGTCCGCCCGGACGGCCACGTGGCATATCGCGGTAACGAATTCACCGAAGTCCACCGCGCCCTCGCGCGATTCACCGGCAGCGACCGAGTGATATGAGCAGCGCACGAGAAGCCCTCCTGGACCGCGCCGTCGCCTGGTTCACCGAACACGGCGTGGGTGATACGAGCATGCGGACGATCGCCGACGGTATCGGTACCAGCCACCGAATGCTGAACTATCATTTCGGTTCTCGCGAGGGGCTGCTGACGGCGGTGGTCACCGCAACGTGGGGACAGCAGTACCGCGCGCTGGCGGACCTGCTCGAATCCCCCATAGATCCCTACACCGCCGCTTACGCCCTCTGGGATCGAATGGCCGATCAAGCGGCGCAGTTGGGGCCGTTGTTCTTCGAGGTCGCCGCAGCGGCGATGCAGGACAAGCCATGGGCCGCGCCACTCGGGCAATGGATCATGGAATGGAAGACCACCCTCGCGATACTGTTCACCCGGATCGGCCGCGATCCGGAACAGGCGGCCCTGTCGGCACAGATGACCCTCGCAATGGCGCGTGGGCTGCTGTTCGAGCTCGCGCTCACCGACGGGAACGACCGGGCCGCGGCGGATACCGCGATCCGCAGTTTCCTCGAGTCGATCCGCACGCCGAATGGGTGAATCCGGCAGCGGAAGATCCGCTCATACCTCGGGTCAGCGCAAGCCTGCCTCGCTGTGGTCCGGTCACAGTTCGGCCGATATCGGGCTACTGTTCGGCCCCGCGCCCTGAGCCGGGCGCGGGGGGCCGATAGTCTTGCGCAGGTCTATCGGTATCCGAGGACAGCCGCGCAGATCTGCTATCGACGCGATAATTCGCCCGGGTCATGAGGACCTCGGTGGTACGCACTGTTTGCCCATCACCGTCTTGGAGGTGGTCATGTCCGAGCAGTTCCGAGGACGTATCGCACTCGATATCCGTGATTCGGTCGCCGACTGGGCGCCATATATAGAGCCCAACGCACCGCAGGACGCACCCAACGTGCTCTACCTGGTGTGGGACGATATCGGCATCGGCACCTGGGACTGCTACGGCGGTCTGGTCGAGATGCCGAATATGCGCCGGATCGCCGACCGCGGAATCCAATTCACGCAATTCCACACGACCGCGCTGTGCTCGCCGAGCCGGGCCTCGCTGCTCACCGGCCGGAACGCGACATCGGTGGGTATGGCGACCATCGAAGAATTCACCGACGGATTTCCCAGTATGTCCGGCCGGATTCCGGCAGAGACGGCGCTGTGCTCCGAGGTCCTGTCCGAGCGGGGCTGGAACACCTATGCGGTCGGCAAATGGCATCTGACTCCACTGGAGGAAGAAAATCTCGCCGCCTCGAAGCGGAATTGGCCGCTGGGGCGCGGTTTCGAGAGGTTCTACGGTTTCCTCGGCGGCGAAGCCGACCAGTGGTATCCGAGCCTCGTCTACGACAACCATCCGATCTCCCCGCCCTACGCCCCGGAGGACGGCTATCACTTGTCCAGGGATCTCACGGACAGATCCATCGAGTTCATCCGCGATTCGAAGGTGATCGCCCCCGCCAAGCCCTGGTTTCTCTATCTGAGTCCCGGCTGCGGCCATGCCCCACACCACGCGCCCGCGGAATGGGCCGACCGGTACCGCGGACGCTTCGATATGGGTTACGAGAAATACCGCGAAACCGTCCTGGACAACCAGAAGCGTATGGGGCTGGTGCCGGAGAACACCGAGCTCTCGCCCATGAATCCGTACTCGTCCGCGACGAGCGCGGACGGCATACCGTGGCCGGCATTGGACACGGTGCGACCGTGGGATTCGCTGTCGGAGGACGAGAAGCGCTTGTTCCGGAGGCAGGCCGAGGTATTCGCCGGGTATCTCTCCTACACCGATGATCGGATCGGCCGGTTGTTGGACTACCTCGAGGAAAGCGGTCAGCTGGACAATACGATCATTGTCGTCCTGTCGGACAACGGGGCCAGCGGCGAAGGCGGCCCGAACGGCTCGGCCAACGAGATGAAGTTCTTCAACGGCTATATCGACACCACCGACGACAGCCTGGCGCGCCTCGACGAACTCGGCTCGCCGACGACCTACAACCACTACAGCATCGGCTGGGCAATGGCGTTCAACACCCCGTACAAGCTGTACAAGCGCTACGCCTCGCACGAGGGCGGTATCGCCGACCCGTGCCTGGTGTCCTGGCCCGCCGGAATATCGGCCCGGGGCGAACTACGCCACCAGTACCTCAATGTCTGCGATATCACGCCGACGGTGTACGAGCTACTCGGCATCACACCACCGGAAACGGTCCGCAACGTGCCGCAGCGGCCCCTCGAGGGCGTGAGCTTCCGAGCCCTGCTCGACGACCCGGACGCCGACACCGGCAAGCACACGCAGTTCTATTCGATGCTGGGCACGCGCGGAATCTGGCATCGCGGCTGGTTCGCCGACACCGTGCACGCGGCCTGCCCGTCCGGCTGGGGGAAATTCGATACCGACCGCTGGGAGCTGTTCCATCTCGAGAACGATCGCAGCCAGCTGCGCGATCTCGCCGAAGAGCACCCGGAGAAGCTGGCGGAGTTGAAAGCGCTGTGGTTCGCCGAAGCGGAGAAGTACAACGGTATGCCGCTCAACGACCTCGACGTCGTATCCATGATGACGCGTGACCGCCCCACCTACGGCAAAGCACGGGATCAGGTGGCCTACTACCCCGGCACGGCAGAGGTGGGACCCGGCGCGGCCCTGGAGATCAGTGGCCGGTCGTTCGCATTGCTCGCCGAGACGACGATCACTGACACGGCAGCCGCGGGGGTGCTGTTCGCCCACGGCGGGCGGCTCGGCGGGCACACTTTGTTCCTGGAGAACGGAATCCTCCACTATCTCTACAACTTCCTCGGCGAAGAGGACCAGGTCATCGTCGCCGATCGTCCGGTACCGGCCGGTGATCACATTCTCGGAGTGCGCTACGAGCGGCGCGGAACACGCTCGGACAACTTCACCCCCACCGGCGAGGCCGTTCTCTATATCGACGAGGAGCCGGTGGGTTCGTTCGCCGATATGCGCATTCAACCCACCGTGTTCTCCGGTGTCGGCGAGGGGGTTCGCGTCGGGCGGGACGGCGGCCGGCCGATGACCACACGCTATCGGGCTCCGTTTCCGTTCACCGGTGGCATCGTGCACAAGGTCGTCGCGGATGTGAGCGGAAAACCGTATCAGGACCTGGAATTGACTGTGGCCTCGGCATTCTCACGCGATTGAGGAGCCAGGATCCGGCCGCCAAGCCCGGCACCGAGACCCGCCGCGGGATGCTCCGTATTCCCGGCGGTGAGTTCGCGATGGGATCCGCGGATTTCTTCCCCGAGGAGCGGCCCGTCCATCGGGTGCAGGTGAATCCCTTCTGGATCGACGCGCACCCGGTGACCAACGCCGCATTCCGGCGTTTCGTCAAGCAGACCGGGTACGTGACCGTCGCGGAGACCGCCCCGGCGGCCGAGGACTATCCGGAGGCGGATCCCGGAAGCCTGGTCGCCGGGGCATTGGTGTTCCGACCTACCTCGCGGCCTGTGCCGCTGGACAACTGGCAACGCTGGTGGCGTTATGTTCCCGGCGCGAATTGGCGCCGGCCACAGGGGCCCGGCAGCACGCTGGAAGGTCTCGACCGGCACCCCGTGACCCAGGTGGCATACGCCGATGCCGCGGCATACGCGGCCTGGGCGGGTAAACAGCTGCCGACGGAAGCAGAGTGGGAGTACGCGGCCCGTGGCGGGCTGGACTCGGCCGCCTACATCTGGGGCGAGGAACCGGAACCCACCGGCCGGCGCATGGCCAATATCTGGACCGGCGAATTCCCCTGGCAATTTTATCCCGGCCGCGGGCAGAAACCTGTCCCCGGCACCACCGCGGTCGGCACCTATGCGCCCAACGGGTACGGCCTGTCCGATATGGCCGGCAATGTCTGGGAGTGGACCGGCGACCGCTACCGGAACGCACACACCCGGCCGTCCTGCTGCGCCCCAGGCAATCCCCACCTCGACCGGCCCGATCCGGATACCGCACGGCGGTTTCCCCGGCACGTCGTAAAAGGCGGCTCCTACCTGTGCTCCGCGAACTACTGCCTACGCTACCGGCCCGCCGCCCGGCAGGGACAGACCGAGGACACCGCCACATGCCACCTCAGCTTCCGGTGCGTGGTGCGTGAACTGTGACCGGCATTCCAGACGAGTACTGCGCCGCTCTTTTCGGAGCGACGCCGTTCGCAGCGATTCCGCGAATCACTCGAGATCTTCATGACGCGACCGGCGCCGACGGTCGGCCACCCTCGCGGATCCTGAAGCGCAGACCCTCGCCCATGCCCGGCCCGGCATCATGGCGTTATCGCTGTGACGCCATCGAGATCGCCGAACTTCGCCTTCGTATCGAGGGAAACGACGGTACGACCGGTTTCCGCGGCATGCGCGGCGATGATCAGATCGTGTGCGCCGCGAGGTCTACCCGATCGCCGCACCTGTGCCAGGAGCTGGGCGTGACGAGTGGCTGTGGCGTCGGTGTACTCGAGGATATCGAGGTCGGCCAGCAGCAAGGCGAGTCGACGGGAGCGTTGAGCCGCGCGCTCGGCGGTGTCGGCCAGTTCGATGCCGACCCGGAACTCCGCGACGGTTACCGCGGCTATCGCGAGATCGTCGTCGTCGTAAGCGGTACGGTCGATCGTTCCACGCTCATAAGCGATCAGAACACCCGTGTCGAGAATCAAGCGCCTGCCCACGGGTCCTCCATATCGTCGGACACCATGGCAAGCCCCGCCGCGATATCGGCTGCGTAGTCGTCGTCGAACGGTGGTGCGTCGGATTCCTCCAACGCGAGCCGCAACGAACGGCCCGTACTCGTCGCGGGCGGCGTCACGGTCGCCACGACCCGCCCATGCCGGACGATACGAATCGTCTCACCGTGCTCGGCACGGCTGAGCACGGCAGAGAAGTTGCGTGACGCCTCGGCCGCGGACATTGTCACCATGAATTCAGATTATCTGAATTGCAGGAGTAGGGCTACTTCTCGAGCTGGTTCCTACCATGCGAAACAAGAACGGCGCCGCTCCTTTCGGAGCGACGCCGTTCGCAGCGATTCAGCGAATCACTTGATGATCTTCGTGACGCGACCGGCGCCGACGGTGCGGCCACCCTCGCGGATCGCGAAGCGCAGACCCTCGTCCATGGCGACCGGCTGGATCAGCTTCACCGACATCTCGGTGTTGTCGCCGGGCATAACCATTTCGGTGCCCTCGGGCAGGGTCACAACGCCCGTCACGTCAGTGGTACGGAAGTAGAACTGCGGACGGTAGTTGTTGAAGAACGGGGTGTGACGACCACCCTCGTCCTTGGACAGGATGTAGGCCTGCCCCTCGAACTCGGTGTGCGGGGTGGTGGTGCCCGGCTTGATGACGACCTGGCCGCGCTCCACGTCCTCGCGCTTGATGCCACGGATCAGCAGACCCGCGTTGTCACCGGCCTGCGCGGTGTCCAGCATCTTGCGGAACATTTCGATACCGGTGATGGTGGTCTTGGTCTTCTCCGGGCGGATGCCGACGATCTCGACTTCCTCGTTGAGGTTGACCACACCGCGCTCCACACGACCGGTGACGACGGTGCCACGACCGGTGATGGTGAAGACGTCCTCGATCGGCATCAGGAACGGCTTGTCGGTCTCACGCACCGGGTCCGGGATGGACTCGTCGACCGCGTTCATCAGCTCGACGATGGATTCGCTCCACTTCTCGTCGCCTTCCAGCGCCTTCAGGCCGGAAACGCGCACCACGGGGGCGTCCTCGTCGAATTCCTGCGAAGCCAGCAGCTCGCGGACCTCCATCTCGACGAGCTCGAGGATCTCCTCGTCGTCGACCATGTCCGACTTGTTCAGCGCGACCAGGATGTAGGGCACGCCGACCTGACGGGCGAGCAGCACGTGCTCACGGGTCTGCGGCATCGGGCCGTCGGTGGCCGCGACCACCAGGATGGCGCCGTCCATCTGCGCCGCACCGGTGATCATGTTCTTGATGTAGTCGGCGTGACCGGGGGCGTCTACGTGGGCGTAGTGACGCTTCTCGGTCTGGTACTCGACGTGGGAGATGTTGATCGTGATACCACGAGCCTTCTCCTCCGGCGCCTTGTCGATCTGATCGAAGGCAAAGCTCTCGTTCAGATCCGGATACTTCTCCGCCAGCACCTTGGTGATCGCCGCGGTCAGCGTGGTCTTGCCGTGGTCGACGTGACCGATGGTGCCGATGTTGACGTGCGGCTTCGTCCGCTCGAACTTCGCCTTCGCCACTGTGGTGTCCTCCTGGACTTGTTGTTGCTTGCAGTTGCAGCAGTGCGGATTGATTTACAAGGGTCGTGCAGACGACCGGGCGATATTACTCGCCGGTCGCCTTGGCGATGATCTCCTTCGACACGTTGGCCGGAACCTCCGCGTACGAATCGAACACCATGGAGTAGTTCGCCCGGCCCTGGGTCTTCGACCGCAGGTCACCGATGTAACCGAACATCTCCGAGAGCGGAACCAGCGCCTTGACGACACGGGCACCACTGCGTTCCTCCATGGCCTGGATCTGGCCACGGCGGGAGTTCAGGTCGCCGATCACATCGCCCATGTAGTCCTCGGGCGTGATGACCTCGACCGCCATCAGCGGTTCGAGGATCACCGGACCGGCCTTACGGGCCGCTTCCTTCAGGGCCTGCGCGCCGGCGATCTTGAACGCCATCTCCGAGGAGTCGACGTCGTGGTACGCACCGTCGAGCAGGCTCACCTTCAGATTGACCAGCGGGTAACCGGCGAGCACACCGTACTGCATGGCGTCCTGCGCGCCCGCGTCGACCGAGGGGATGTATTCCTTCGGCACACGGCCACCGGTGACCTTGTTCTCGAACTCGTAGGTGGCGCCGTCTTCACCGACGAACGGCTCCAGCGCGATGATGACCTTCGCGAACTGACCCGACCCACCCGTCTGCTTCTTATGGGTGAATTCGAGCTTCTCCACCTTCTTGGTGATCGTCTCGCGGTAGGCCACCTGCGGCTTGCCGACGTTCGCCTCGACCTTGAATTCGCGCTTCATCCGGTCGACCAGGATGTCCAGGTGCAGCTCGCCCATACCGCCGATGACGGTCTGGCCGGTCTCCTGGTCCAGCTTCACCGTGAAGGTCGGGTCCTCTTCGGCGAGCTTCTGGATCGCGGTGCCCAGCTTCTCCTGGTCGGACTTGGTCTTGGGCTCGATGGAGACCTCGATGACCGGGTCCGGGAAGGTCATGGACTCCAGCACGATCTGGTTGTTCGGATCGCACAGGGTGTCACCGGTGGTGGTGTCCTTCAGGCCGATGACCGCGTAGATGTGGCCGGCGCCGACCTGGGGTACCGGGTTCTCCTTGTTGGAGTGCATCTGGAACAGCTTGCCCAGCCGCTCCTTCTTGCCCTTGGTCGCGTTGATGACCTGGGCACCGGAGTCGACCTTGCCCGAGTAGACGCGGACGTAGGTCAGCTTGCCGAAGAACGGGTGCACCGCGATCTTGAACGCCAGTGCCGCAAACGGCTCGTCGGCGCTCGGCTTACGGGTGATGACCTCGTCTTCCTTGCCGGGCACATGCCCCTGCACGGATTCGACATCCAGCGGCGAGGGCAGGTAGTCCACCACGGCGTCGAGCATGGGCTGCACGCCCTTGTTCTTGAACGCCGAACCACACAGCACCGGGTACAGCTCGGAATTGACCGTCAGCTTGCGGATGGCGCCCTTGATCTCGTCGATCGAGAGCTCTTCGCCACCGAAGAACTTCTCCAGCAGGGCCTCGTCGGACTCGGCGACCGTCTCCAGCAGTTCCTGGCGGTACTGCTCGGCCTTCTCGGCGAGGTCGGCCGGGATTTCCTGGACCTCGTACTTCTCACCGAGCTTGGTCTCGCCGGTCCAGACCTTCGCGTTCATCTCGACCAGGTCGACGATGCCCTCGAAGGAGTCCTCCGCACCGATCGGCAGCTGGATGACCAGCGGCTTGGCGCCGAGGCGGTCCTTGATGGTCTGCACGGTGAAGTAGAAGTCGGCACCGAGCTTATCCATCTTGTTGACGAAGCAGATCCGCGGCACGTCGTACTTGTCCGCCTGCCGCCACACCTGCTCGGACTGCGGTTCCACGCCCTCTTTGCCGTCGAAGACGGCCACGGCGCCATCGAGAACCCGCAGGCTGCGCTCCACCTCGACGGTGAAGTCCACGTGGCCCGGGGTATCGATGATGTTGATCTGATTCTGGTTCCAGAAGCAGGTCACCGCCGCGGAGGTGATGGTGATACCGCGCTCCTGCTCCTGCTCCATCCAGTCGGTGGTCGACGCCCCGTCATGGGTTTCGCCGATCTTGTAGTTCACACCGGTGTAGAAGAGGATGCGTTCGGTGGTAGTGGTTTTGCCCGCATCGATGTGGGCCATGATGCCGATGTTGCGGACCTTGTTCAGGTCGGTGAGCACGTCCTGTGCCACGGAAATCTTCCCCGCTCGTAGCTAGTTGGGATTCTCGCAGACGACCTCGCGATCGTCATATGTCGTCAAAGCGGAAGCAGAGCTTCCGTAAGCCTCCCGACCCCGGAGCGATGGGCCGGGCAGACATCACCAGCGATAGTGCGCGAAGGCCCGGTTGGATTCGGCCATCTTGTGAGTGTCCTCACGGCGCTTCACCGAGGCGCCCAGACCGTTGCTGGCATCGAGCAGTTCGTTGGCCAGACGCTCGATCATGGTCTTCTCACGGCGGGCCCGCGAGTAGTTGACCAGCCAGCGCAGCGCGAGAGTGTTGGACCGTCCGGGACGGACCTCGACCGGAACCTGATAGGTGGCGCCACCGACGCGGCGCGGCTTGACCTCGAGGGCGGGCTTGACGTTGTCCAGCGCGCGCTTGAGCGTGACGACGGGATCGGTGCCCGTCTTCTCGCGCGCCTGCTCCAGCGCACCGTAGACGATGCGTTCGGCAGTGGACTTCTTGCCGTCGAGCAGGATCTTGTTGACCAGCTGCGTCACCAGCGGCGACCCGTAGACCGGGTCGTTGATCAGCGGACGCTTGGGAGCGGGGCCCTTGCGAGGCATATCAGCTCTTCTCCTTCTTGGCGCCGTAACGGCTGCGGGCCTGCTTGCGGTTCTTCACACCCTGGGTATCGAGCGAGCCCCGGATGATCTTGTAACGCACACCCGGAAGGTCCTTCACACGACCGCCGCGCACGAGCACCATCGAGTGCTCCTGCAGGTTGTGGCCTTCACCGGGGATGTAAGCCGTGACCTCGACCGCGCTGGTCAGCTTCACACGCGCGACCTTCCGCAGCGCGGAGTTCGGCTTCTTGGGGGTGGTGGTGTACACGCGGGTGCACACGCCACGACGCTGCGGGCTCCCCTTGAGGGCCGCGGTCTTGGTCTTGGAGACCTTGTCGCGGCGACCCTTGCGGACCAGCTGGTTGATGGTTGGCATATACCGGCTTTCCTTTTATCGGTTATGGCGGTGTCAGGGCTGTTCATCGAGCTTTCACCCGCACGTCCAACCACGTTTCTCGCGTCCCGAGGTCGGGCGTGTCGCGCGCAGTTCAGCGCCCGATTTACAGGCACGCTGGAATCGTCAGCCGCTCTCGCTGGCCTACGTCTACGCTCGAACTTGCCCGTATCCTTCCGGGCACAGCGGTCCACTGTACTCGGGCGTGGTGAATAGGGTCAAAACCGGGGTGATGTTGTGATATGGCGGGCCGCTGTCGGCCCCTCGGATTCCGGCTCTCGGCCCTCCCCGGGCATTCTCGCGATCCCTTCTCAACCGCCGGACACCCGCCGCTTGTTCCCCGACCTGCCCGGATTCGCAGGGCGCGTACCGCGCCGCACATCGGAGCAGCTAACGGGCGATATTGAGCGTCAGCTCGAGCAATTTCTTGGCGGCGGCGCACGGGTCGGCCGTCCCGCCCGAGGAGTTCACCCACCAGCCGATCACCCCGGAATCGGCGGCACTCGCGGTCATCCCGCACGACCTCGGATCGTTCGGCCGCCGGATCTCCAGTGCGATCGTCCCCTGCACGGTGGTTTTGGTGCTGGTGTAACCGAGTTTGTCGTTGGTCGCCTGTTCGGTGCGCAACGACCCGTTCTCGTACCAGTTGAGCGTGAGCATTCCCGAGCCACCGCCGATATCCCACATGCAGACGGCCCCGAAGAACGAGTCGCTGATATAGGTGTTGCCGCCGAGCGCGTCGATGATCTGCTGGTCGGTCACCACATCGCATTCACGGAGCAGCTTGTCGATGTGGTCGGTATTCACCGATTCGCCGCCACCGACCGGTAGCGCGGTCCCTTCCACGGTAGTGCCGCAGCCGACACCGAGCACCGCGATCACCGGCAGGGCCAGTGCCGCGGCGGCGGTGCGCAGTCGCCGGTGGCGGGTTCGCAGACGTCGCATCCTCTTCACCCCAGCCGCTCGATGGTCAGTTCGGCCAGCGCTCGGCTGCGATCGCACGGATTGCCGCGGTCGGTACCGAACGAACCCAGCGAGGTCGACCATTCGAAGAAATCGTCGTCCAACTGGACCGCGAGATCGCAGATGGTGCCGGTGGGATCGAGTGCCGCGAAACCGTTCCGGCCGCCGACGGTGATCGGTTCCGGCGGCCGGCCGTGCGTGGTGACCCAGGCCTTCTCTCTTTCCAGCGGGCTACCGCGGTAGGAGGCGAAGGTGATCGAGGCACCGCCCAGTCCACCCGACTGCCAGTTGCAGCCGACCGCGTTCTTGTACGACTGGACGATCTGCCGCAGGCCCCCCAGGTCACGCACCTCGTTGTCGGTGACATGTCCGCATTCCCCCACGAACGGACCGAGCGCGGCCACCTTCGGCGCCGGACCGCGCGGCCCGTCGGCTTCCTCGGAGCCCTGGTCGGATCCGCAGCCCGTCAGAGCAAACGCCGCGGTTAACCCGAGGACTATCGCCGACCTGATCCGCATGCCGTGCACAATACCGACGAAAGATCGCTCCCGGCGGCGGTGCAGGTCGCCGATGGTTTGCGGCCGGGTGGTCCGGCCCGCGGCTCGCACCGCGGGCCGGAGGTATTCAGCGAACGGCGACCACGACTTTGCCGGTGGCGGCACGCTTTTCCAGCGAGGCCACCGCCTGCGCGGCCTGCTCCAGCGGGAACAGCACCGCCTGCGGCGCGGCGATCTTGCCGGCGGCGAACAGCGGCTCCACCTCGGCCCATTGCTCGGCCAGATATCCCGGGTGCGAGAGCATCCATTCACCCCAGCCCGCGCCGACGACCTCGACATTCTTCAGCAGCAGCCGGTTCACCTTCACCGTCGGGATATCGCCGCCGGTGAAGCCGACCACCAGCAGCCGGCCGCCGCGGGCCAGCGAGCGGATGCTGTCGGTGAAGCGATCGCCGCCCACCGGGTCGAGCACGATATCGACCCCGCGGTTGTCGGTGAGTTCTTTGACCCGGTCCAGCCAGCCGTCGGTGAGTACGACATCGGTGGCGCCGTGCGCACGAGCGATCTCGGCCTTCTCCTCGGTGCTCACCACCGCGATCACCCGGCCGGCGCCCAGTGCGCCCGCCAGCCGCAGGGTGGAGGTGCCGATCCCGCCGGCAGCGCCGTGGACCAGCACGGATTCACCTTCGGCGAGGCGGCCGCGGTTGCGCAGGCAGAAGTGCACGGTGAGATCGTTGAACAGGATTCCGGCGCCCGCCTCGAAGGAGATGTTGTCCGGGAGTTTGAAAACCATCTCGGCGGCGGTACTGGCGACTTCGGCCATGGCGCCGCCGAGCATGGTGAGGGCACAGACGCGGTCGCCGGGTTTCACATGCGATCCCGCGGGCGCCTCGCGCACCACACCCGCGACCTCGCCACCGACCACGAATGGCAGCTGGGGTTTCATCTGGTAGAGCCCGCGGGTCATCAGTACGTCGGGGAAGGCCACCCCGGCGGCGTGCACATCGATCACCACACCGCCGGGCAGCGGCTGCGGTTCCGGGATGTCGACGATCTCGATTGCCTCCGGTCCCCCGAGTTTGCTGACCTGAGCTGCGCGCATATGCCGACCTCTCTGTTCGCCGACCGGCGGTTATAGATACGCGCCAGTCGATATGTACCAATCCGCCCGTCCTCATCAACTTAATCGGCGCCACCGGCCCGAGTCCATCCCCGCCCGGGCCGGGCCGGGCCGCACCGGCGCGTACGAGCGACGGCGTCGACCGATCACCGCTGGTCGAGCACGCCTCGGGGAAAGCGTCGTTTTGTTAGGCTCGGCCACGAACAACGGGCGGGAATCCCTGGGGGACAGATGAACGAAGAGGCGAGCGCACCCGGTACCGCGGTCCGGGTCGATCCCGGGCTGCTGCGCGGCTTCGCCGGTCGGCTCGACACCGAGGCGGACGCCGTCACCGCACTCGACGCCGCCGGGGTGTTCGCCGCGGCGGCCACCGCACTACCCGGCACTGTTTTCGGCCCGCCCGCACAACGCGCCGCCGACCTCGCCGCCGACTGCCTGCGCCGGGTGAGCGACCGGCTCACCACCATCGCCGACACCCTGGGCACCAGCGCGGGCGACTACGAGATGACCGAAGCGGAGGTCACCGAGGCGCTCACCACCGTGGGAATGGAGACCTCGGTATGACCCTCACCCTCGGCAACGTAGAACAGTGGCAGACCGATCACCTCACCGCGGCCGCCACCCACGCGACCACCCTGGCCGGCCGGCTCGACCAGCTCACCGGCGGCGCGGTCACCGACACCCGGGCGATGAACTGGGCCGGGCCCGCCGGGGCCGCCGCTAATACTCGGATGGACACCGAACGGACCCGCACCGGAGCGGTGAGCGCGGCGCTGCTGAAACTCGATACCGCCCTGCGCGCCGAACTGACCAATCTGATCGAGGCCAGGAACAAGGCCCTGCGGTGGCGTGATACCGCTCGCGATACCGCACAACCACCGCTACCGGCATTCGAGGTCGCCGACGACGGCACCGTCAGCGCCCAGGCGCGGATCGACTACCTGCGCCGAGCCGCCGGAGATACCGCCGATTCCCCCGAGATGCAGCGCACCGAACTCGGTCAGCGACTCGTGGCGGCCTCGCATCAATGGCATCTCGTGAACGCCCTGAAAACCGCCGAGGACACCGCCGAGCGGGCCGCCAACCAGGTACAGCAGGCCGTCACCGAACTCGAGAACGCCTACGCCACCCTGGGCGAACCGGGCACCCCACCCGCCGCCGCGCCCACGGTCCCGGCCGCCACTGCGCCGCCGTCCACAGGCGACAATCCGCAGACCGCCGCCGGATACCCCACCACCAGCGGCTCGCCGACGAGTTCGCTGATGGGCGGCACCGCCACCGACAGCGGCGGCCCCGCGCTCTCCTCCGGCACCGCCCCCACCACCATGCCCACCGGGGACCGGGCCGAATGGATCGAGGAAGCCATCCGGGTGCTGCGCGAGAACGGCTACGACATCGACGATTCCGAGGCCGCCACCATCGCGCTGATCATCGAACGCGAATCCGGTGGCAATCCGAACGCGATCAATCTGTGGGACAGCAACGCCGCGGCCGGTATCCCGTCGAAGGGCCTCATGCAGACCATCGACCCGACCTTCAACTCCTATTCGCTGCCCGGTCACGGCGATATCTGGAACCCGGTGGACAACATCATCGCCGGTACGCGATACGCCATCGACCGGTACGGTTCGCTCGGCAATGTGCCAGGAGTGGTCGGGGTGTCCAACGGCACCGGCTACGTCGGATACTGACCGCCGCCACCCGCCGAGCACGGCGAACCGACGGCTCGGCGTGGCGCGGTGACACAGGCCCCGTAAAGTCGTCTCACAGGAAACACGTAGAAGTACCGCGGCCCAACCCGCCGCGCGAGGAGCACAAGTGTCACTCGATCAGCCGCTCGCCCCGCTTCCCCAGGAGGGCACGGGGTTCGCTACAGCGTGGCCGGTGCGAGCCGGCGACGTGGACCCGTACAACCGTGTGCGCCTCGACGGTGTCGCCCGCTACCTCCAGGACATCGCCTGGGAAGACCTCCAGCAGTCGATCCTGGAACAGAGCGACCCGAGCTGGATCATCCGGCGCACGGTCATCGACGTGGTCCGCCCGGTTTTTTGGCCCGACCACGTCCACCTGCGACGCTGGTGTTCGAGTATGTCCACCCGCTGGGCGAATATGCGAGTGCGCATCACCAGCGACCGGGGCGGTCTGATCGAAACCGAAGGTTTCTGGATCAATATCAACGAGTCGAACAATATGCCCGCCCGGATCAGCGATGCGGGCCTGGCCTACCTCGCCCGGACCACCGCCGAACAACGACTCCGCTGGCGCCCCTGGCTCACCGACCCCGCGCCACCCGAATCCGACACCGACCTGCCGTTCCCACTGCGGGCCACCGATATCGACCAGTACAACCATGTGAACAACACCTGCTACTGGCAGGCCGTCGAGCAGTATCTGGTCGACTACCCCAAACTGGTCAGTGGCCCGCACCGCGCGGTCATCGAATACGTTGCGCCGGTCCTGGCCCGGCAGCACATCAGCATCCGCAGCCGATACGAACCCGGAGACCGGACCACGGGCCGGCCGACCCTGCGCCTGTGGTTCGTGGTGGACGGGATCACCACCACGATCGTCCGTATCGCGCCGCTGTAGACCACGAGAACCGGCCGGGAGTCGGCGGTGGTGGCGGTGTACCGGGAAGCTCGGGGTCGGGGCGTCCGACCCCGAGCCTTTCGGTCGCGGCGAACGACCTGGAGGGGGCACGGACCCACTCCGCCGCGCGGCCCGGTAACCGGCCCGCCGCCGCGACTCGCCGTCAGCTACCGCCCTTGGCCGCCTGGAGCAGGTCGGCGAGGGTGGTGAATTTGACCCGAGGCCGGCCGGAGTCCTTGCCGGCGCCGCGTTCGGCCTGGTCGATGGCCTTCCAGCCGACGCGGTCCACCAGGTCCGGCTGGCGTTCCCGGACCAGGGCGCGCAATGCGTCCCGGTCGGCGGTCGGAGCGGCCAGCTTGCCGGCGATGAAGTCGGCGATCAGGCCCTCGACCGTTTCCTCGGAGTCGACCCGGTTGGAGCCGATGACACCGCGCGGGCCGCGTTTGATCCAGCCGCTCACGTACACCCCGGTGAGAGGCCGACCGTCGGCGCCTATCACGCGACCGTGTTCGTTGGGGACCACCGCGCGCTTGTCATCGAAGGGCAGGTCGGGGACCGGCCGTCCACGGTAGCCGATGGACCGCAGCACCAGCGACGCCGGGAGGCTACCGACCTCACCGGTGGGGCGGGCGTTGAGGATTCCGTCCTCTTCCACCAGTTCGTTGCGGGCGTACTCGAGTGCTTCGACCTTGTCGGTACCGGTGAGCGCCGTGGGGGCGGCCAGGTACTTGAACACGATCCGCTTGTTGCCCTCGGCCGGCGGTTTCGCGGCGAATTCCTCGGCGAGCGCGTACTTCAGTTTCAGCGAGGGTTCGACGTCCGGGTGGTCGAGCAGCGCCTGCGAGGCCGGATCGAGTTCCAGTTCGGCCGGGTCGATGACGATATCGACTCCGGACAGGTGCGCCAGCGCCAGGAACTCCGGTGAGGTGTAGGCGGCTTGCAGCGGACCCCGCCGGCCCAGCACCACGACCTCGCGAATATTGCTGCCGCGCAGGGCGGCCAGGGCGTGGTCGGCGATATCGGTTTTCGCCAGCTCGTCGGGATCCACGGTCAGCACGCGGGCGACATCGAGCGCGACATTGCCGTTGCCGACGATGACCGCCCGTTCGTCGGAGAGGTCGAAGACCCGGTCGGCGTAGTCGGGATGCCCGTTGTACCAGGCCACGAACTCGGTCGCGGAATGGCTGCCCGGCAGATCTTCGCCCGGGATACCCATCCGCCGATCCGAGGACGCGCCCACCGCGTAGAGAACCGCGTGATGATGGGCCAGCAGTTCCTCGTGGGTGATGTGCTTGCCGACCTCGACGTTCAGGTAGTACTGCAGGGTGTCGCGCCGGAATGCCGATTCGAACATGCCCGCGACCGTTTTGGTGCCGGGATGGTCGGGGGCCACCCCGGCGCGGACCAGGCCCCACGGCGTGGGCAGCCGGTCGAACATCTCCACCTGGACATCGCAGCGCCGCAACAGTTCGTCGGCCGCGTAGGCGGCCGCCGGGCCGGCGCCGACGATGGCGACCCGCAACGTACCCAGATCCTTGGGCGGCCGCACGGGGGTCGCGATCGGATCCAGGTTCGACTCCAGCGGATGCCGCTCGAACCAGGCCGCGTTGATCTCCCGGAAGCGGGCCAGCGACGCGGACAGATCGTCCTCGGAGAAGATGGCCTCCACCGGGCACGCGTCGACACAGGCGCCGCAGTCGATGCAGGTGTCGGGGTCGATGTAGAGCATTTCGGTCGTGGCGAATTCCGGCTGATCCGGAGTCGGGCGGATGCAGTCGACCGGGCACTCGGAAACGCAGCTCGCGTCGTTACAGCAACGCTGCGTGATTACGTAGGCCATATTTGTGCAGATCCTCGAGACTTATATGCGGGCTGGTGCCGTCCGGGTCGCGGGTGGCAGGGCGTGACGACTGAGCATGGACCGGGATCACCGGGCCTCCCTCCATTGTGACGCCGCTTTCAGTTTGCCTCGAGTGTGTTGTGGATCTCCGCACCGAGGGTGCCTACGGTGGAGCCATGGTTCGGACTCTGATCTTGATGCGGCACGGGAAATCGGCGTACCCGGCCGGAATCGAGGACCACGAGCGCCCGCTGGCGCCGCGCGGGAAGCGAGAGGCGGCATTGGCGAGCACCTGGCTGCGGGCGAACCAGCCGCCGATCGACGCGGTGCGTTGTTCCACCGCGACCCGTACCCGGGAAACGCTCACCGCCACCGGTATCACCGCGCCGGTCGCGTTCGAGTCCGGGATCTACGAGGCCACGACCGACTATCTGATCGAACTGGTCGGGCTCACCGACCCCGCTGTCTCCACCCTGCTCGTGATCGGGCACGCACCCGGTCTGCCGTGGACGGCGTGGGACCTCGCCGCCGCGCGCGATACCGAGGATGCCGTGCGGTTGAGCCGCAAGTTCCCCACGTCCGCGCTGGCGGTGCTGCGTATACCTGGCGCATGGGACCGGGTCGGCCCGGGTACGGGCGACTTGGTGGGCTTCCACGTACCGCGCTGACACTCAGCGCAGCAGTTTACCGCCGAACACCGCGCCGGCGCCGAGCACGACGAGCAGCAGGAACGCCGCCCAGCCGCCGATCAGCCACCAGACCAGACCGAACACCACCACGACCGGCGCCACCGCGATAGCGGTGATCACCGGGCTCTCCCGGACCGTGGCCCACGCCGAACGCGCCCGGACCCGGTCGATTTCCTTGGCCATCCTCCCAGGCTACGTGCCGGACCCCGGATGCGCTGGCACGTGCGCGTTCCGGCCGGTGACCCCCCTGGACAAACCCGGCCATGTGGCCCGTCGGAGCGCGGCGTCGGGTCTCGGACGGCTGAGTACGCTGGCGCTCGGCGGTACGGCCCCGGGTCGTGGCGCCATGCGCAGATAGCCCGACACGGAAAGGAGCCGCGGAGATGACCGAAGCGACCGAGCAGAGCAAGGTGGTGCGCAACCCCGGCGAGAACCGTTACGAGGTGTGGTACGGCGCCGAACTGGCCGGGTTCGCCGAGTACACCGAGCGCGGCGGGGAAACCGTCTTCACCCATACCGAGATCGGGCCGGAGTTCGGCGGTAAGGGGCTGGGCAGCCGGCTGGCCGAGTTCGCGATCTCCGACACCGTGGACCGCGGGCGCAAGATCCGGCCCGAGTGCCCGTTCATCCGGAGCTATCTGGAGAAGCATCCGCAGTACAACGAGCACGTGGTCGGCGGTGAGTGACCTCGATCCGCACCCCACCGAGACCCTGTGCGAGCCGGGGACCGGGCCGGGGCCGATAACGCGGCTGTATCCGGCCCGGGAAGTGCCGCTGGGCGGTGTGCGCGGCACCTATGTGGAACGGACCCTGCCGCAGCGCGAGCTGTCGACCGTCGGGGCCTGGTGTTTCCTGGACTATTTCGGCGCTCCGACGGTGACCGTCACCGACGCGCCGCCGGATATCGATCCGCATCCGCATATCGGCCTGCAGACCGTCACCTGGCCATTCGAGGGAATGATCCGGCACCGGGATTCGGTGCGCTCGGATGTGCGCATCGAACCCGGCCAGCTCAATCTGATGACCTCCGGGCGCGGGATCGCCCACTCGGAGTACACGGTGCCCGAGGCGCCCGCCGGGCGCGGGCTGCAGTTGTGGGTCGCGCTGCCGGAGGGGCACCGCGATATCGCGCCCCATTTCGAACAGCATCGGGATCTACCCGTCCGCACCGCCCCGGGTCTACGCGCGACCGTGCTGCTGGGTTCGCTGGCCGGGGTGACCTCGCCGGCGACGATCTACACCCCCTTGGTGGGAGCCGATATCGAGATCGATCCCGCGACCGCGGCCACGCTGCCACTGGAGCCGGAGTACGAGTACGCGCTGCTGGCGATCGAGGGCACGTTCACCGCCGCCGGGTGCGAGCTCACGCCGGGCCCGCTGCTGTATCTGGGCACCGGCCGCGACAGCCTCGACCTGTCCAGCGACTCCGGCGGCCGGTTCGCCTTGATCGGCGGGGAGCCGCTGGCGGAGGAACTGGTGATGTGGTGGAACTTCGTCGCGCGCGAGCACGCGGAGATCGTGGCGGCCCGCGCGGATTGGGAGTCGCACAACACCGAGCGTTTCGGTGATATCACCGGCCATACCCCGGACCAGCGCATTCCTGCGCCACCCATGCCCGGTGGGCAGTTGAAACCCCGGGCCCGGCGACCACACGGCAGCTGATCCGCCGAGCAATGCTTGCCTGGAGTGCACTCCAGGTGGATAACGTTGTCCTCGTTCGACGAGAGGATATCGAGCGCCACACGGAAAGCATTGTGGTGCAGTATTTTCGGCAAGGAGAGTAGGCGGCGTGAGTATCTCCGACCCCGGCCCGGACCTCACCGATCCGGCTCGGG
Source organism: Nocardia grenadensis (assembly GCF_050942415.1). Lineage (NCBI taxonomy): Bacteria > Bacillati > Actinomycetota > Actinomycetes > Mycobacteriales > Nocardiaceae > Nocardia > Nocardia grenadensis. Next base: position 5,805,182 of record NZ_CP192054.1, read on the forward strand.
AACTTCCCCGGCATTCGATCGGGGCGGCGGCCCGGCACTGCGGCCTGAGCCAGGACACGCTGCGCTGGTACGAGCGCATCGGCCTACTGGCGCATATCGGCCGCGACCACACCGGCAAACGCCGGTTCAGCGACCGCGACCTGGACTGGCTGACGCTGATCACCCGTTTGCGTACCACCGGTATGACGGTGGCGGACATGATCCGCTACGCCGAACTGGTCCGCGCCGGCTCGAGCACCATCCCCGAACGGCTCGCGATGTTCCGCAAGACCCGCGCCGACGTCCTCGAACGTATCGCCGAACTCGAACAAACCGTGGCGGTGCTGGATCACAAGATCTCGCTCTACGAGCAGCACGTCCCCGGCGACGCCACCCGGTCACCCGATAACGCAGCATCGTGAAGGGATATCCGAGACCATGACCGAAGTACTGCCGACCGCCCCGCTGGGCACCACCGGAATCCGGGTGGGTGTCCAAGGGCTGGGCTGCATGGGTATGAGCGAGTTCTACGGCCCCACCGACCGCGCGGAATCCCGCGCGACCCTGGACCGCGCCCTCGAACTCGGCATCACCCTGTTCGACACCGCCGATATCTACGGTTCCGGCGACAACGAGGAATTCCTGAGCGATTTCGTCCGCGCGAACCGGGACCGGATCGTGCTGGCCACCAAGTTCGCGATCGTCCGCCGGGCCGACGACCCGCACTATCGCGGCATCGACAACTCCCCCGACTACATCCGGCAGGCCGTCGACGCCAGCCTGCGCCGCCTCGGCACCGACACCATCGACCTGTACTACATGCACCGACGCGATCCCGGGGTACCGATCGAGGACAGCGTGGGGGCGATGGCGGAGCTGGTGCGCGCGGGCAAGGTGCGCGCGCTCGGCTTGTCCGAGGTCACCGGGGCGGAACTGCGCGCCGCGCACGCGGTCCATCCGATCGCGGCGGTGCAGTCGGAGTGGTCGCTGTTCTCTCGCGACGTCGAGCGCACGGCGGTTCCCGCCGCCGCCGAACTGGGTGTCACCTTCGTGCCCTATTCACCGCTGGGCCGGGGTTTCCTCACCGGCGCCCTGCCCGGCACCGACGACCTGAGCGACAGCGATTTCCGGCGACAGATGCCGCGTTTCACCGGCGACAATGCCGCGCACAACGCCGCCCTTCTCGCACCGCTGCACGCTATCGCGCAAGCGCGCGAACTCACGCCCGCCCAGATCGCGCTGGCCTGGGTGCAGTCGCGAGGACAGGTGCACGGGCTGCCGGTGGTACCCATTCCCGGCACCCGCCGCCGGACCCGGCTCGCGGAGAACGCCGCCGCGGCCGCGGTCACCCTGACCGCCGCGGAACTGGATCGGCTGGAGCCGATCGCCGCGCAGGTGGCCGGACCGCGCTACGCCGATATGTCGTTCACCTCGGCCGGTCGCGAGTAGGACGGCTGCTCCGGCTCCCCCAGCCGCTGGTTGCCGATGACGCGCAGCAGTTCCATCTTCTCCGCGGCATCGGTACCCGGCAGTGGCCAGTAGATGAGCAACCGCTGGGTGGCGCTGGGGGTCAGCATGGTCTCGCAGAACATGTCGATCACGCCGACCTCCGGGTGCACCGCGCTCTTGGTATCGGAGTGCCGGACCGCCACCTCGTGTTCGTTCCAGAGCCGCTCGAACTCCGGACTGTTCGCGCGCAGCGCGCCGATGAACTCGATGACGTCGGGATCCTTCGGCCGGCGCGCGGCGGTCGCCCGCAGATCGGCCACCTGCCGGCGGGCGAGCCCGTCGGTGTCCTGTACCCGGGCGAGCGCGCGGGCTTCCGGTTCGGTGAACCACCGCCAGGCGTAGAACCGGCCCCAGCCCTGCTGTTCGGCCTGATCGCCGAACAGCAGAGTGTGCATCCGGTTCTGCACCAGGCATTCGCCGAGGTCCGTGATGACCGCCGCCGGGATATCGTCCAGTTTCGCGAGTACGTGCATCAGTCCCGGCCCGACGTGCTTATCGGTCCGGCTGCCGCCGGGCGGCGCGTGTTCGCACAGGAGATAGATGTGATCGCGTTCGTCGGCGGTACAGCGCAGCGCACGGGTCAGGGCGGCGAGCACCTGGGTCGATGGCCGGGGGCCGCGCGCCTGCTCCAGCCGCGTGTAGTAGTCGGTGGAGATCCCGGCCAGCTGCGCCACTTCGTCACGGCGCAGGCCCGGGGTGCGGCGGCGGGTTCCCGGCGGCAGGCCGACCGACTCGGGAGTCAACTGCTCCCGGCGGCGACGGAGAAAATCGGCGAGTTCGCTGCGATCCATACCTCCACTGTCGCGCACCGCCGCGCGGTCGGCCAGGGATCGCCGCTCCCCCGATAAAGCGTCTCTGCCACGGGCGCGCCCCGTCCACCACCGTGGTCGGTATGACGAATACACAGATCGCGGTCGCACAACTCGGCAGCACCGGGCCGACGGTCGGGCGGATCGGTCTCGGCGCGATGGGAATGTCGGGATCCTACGGCCCCGCCGACGAGACCGAATCGACGGCCACCGTGCACGCCGCACTCGATTCCGGCGCCCGACTCGTCGATACCGGCGATTTCTACGGTATGGGCCACAACGAGTTGCTGGTGGGTCGGGCCATCGCCGACCGTCCGCGGGAGGAGACGATCCTCAGCGTGAAGTTCGGCGGCATGATCGGACCGGATGGCAGCTGGCAAGGGTTCGACAACCGTCCGGCGGCACTGCGCAACTTCCTGAGCTACAGTCTGCGCCGACTCGGGGTCGAGCATGTCGACATCTACCGCCCGGCACGGCTGGACCCGGCGGTACCGATCGAGGACACCGTGGGCGCCATCGCCGAACTCGTCGACGCGGGGTATGTGCGGTATATCGGCCTGTCCGAGGTGGGCGCCGAAACCCTGCGCCGGGCGGCGGCGGTACACCCGATCGCCGACCTGCAGATCGAGTACTCGCTGTTCTCCCGCGGAATCGAAACCGAGATCCTGCCCGTCTGCCGCGAACTCGGCATCGGCATCACCGCCTACGCTGTGCTCTCACGGGGCCTGCTCAGCGATACCGCGCCCGGCCGCACCGCCGGTTTCCGTCCGGCCGATTACCGCGCCCACACCCCGCGTTTCCAGGGCGACAACCTCACCGCGAACCTGGAACTGGTCGGAGCGCTGGCCGCGCTGGCGCGGGACAAGGGCGTTTCCACCGCCCAGCTGGCCATCTCCTGGGTACTGAGCCGCGGCGACGATATCGTTCCGCTGATCGGGGCGCGCACCCGCACCCGCTGGTCGGAGGCCCTCGGCGCGCTCGATATAGCTCTCACCGCGGCCGATGTCGCCGCGATCGAGGCCGCGGCTCCGGCCGCGGCGGTAGCGGGTGGCCGGTACGCGGAGGCGCAGATGAGCGCACTCGACAGCGAGAGCTGAACCCGGCCGAGCGGGAAAGGGACCCGATCGGGCAAGAGCACCTCACCTCGAACAACCGGCCGACGCCGGAGCGGAGCCCCGCACCCGACCCGGATCGGTTGGCCGACACGCCTCGTCGCGGGCCCCGGCGGACGGCCGGGGCCTGCGACGAGGGACTCATTTCGCCAGCAGTGCGTCCAGCGCCCGGTAGCTGGCATTGAGCCCGTCGGCCATCCCGGATTGCAGCATGCCGTCCCGCTCCTCCGGAGTATGGAATTGGCTGACCGTGACCACCCGGGTCCGCCCGTCACCCAGATCCTCGAAGGTTGCGGTGTCGATGGCGACGTGTGCGGGCATCCCGTCCCATTCGAAGGACTGCACGATCCGCTCCTGCGGCACGATCTCGCGGATCCGTCCTTCGAACCCGTGCGACTGCCCGTCGGCCTCTTCGACGAACCGCCAGTGTCCGCCGACCCGGAACTCCCAGCGCTCGACATCGATTCGATTGCCCCGGCCCCACCATTGGGTGAGTTGTTCAAGGCGGGTGTAGGCGTCCCACACCCGTTCGCGCGGGGCGTCGAAAACCCGCTCGATCCTGATCTCGCGATCCGCGGCCGCGGTGACGACGGCTTCTCCGGTGGCAGTGCTCATGGTTTGTGCTCCGTTCCTTGCAGGAATTCGCCGCGACGGTCCATACGTGCCTCCAGCATCTGCCGGTAGACCTTCAGCCAGGCCACCTCACTCGGAAAACATCGGGCCCGACCCGGCAGTACCGGATCCGGCCCTGTTTCCCGTGACACCATGCCCGCGTCCTCTAGCAACCGGATGCTTCTTGATGCCGGTGAGGGTCATCGAGAAGTCCTGCGCCAGCTCGCTGACGGTGGCCGGGCACAGCCGAGTAGCTCGAGGATGCCCCGCCGGGTGGGGTCCGCGAGCGCCCCGGAGGAAGCGTCCATGGACTCATACTGAACCATCTAGTTCAGAATTGATCGCCCGGCGCGCCCTGCCAACCGGCGACGCTGAATATTTCGTAGCTGTGCCCTTCCGGCGATCGGACGTACACACCGCGGCCGCCGCTCAGATGGTTGATTTCCCGGTCCCAGCCGTTCTCGGGCCCGGACCCGTACTCGACCCCGGGCCATCGCGCCAGCCTTCGCAGCACCGCGTCGAAGGTGACCTCGTCCACCTGGAAGCCGTAATGACCCGGCTCGACCCGGCCGCGATCGTCGAAATCGAAGGTCAGATCCTCGTTCACCCGCACCGGCACGAACGGGGCGGCCGGATCACCCACCGCCAACCCCATGAGTTCGGCGAAGAACCTCGCCCCCGCCGCACGATCCGACACCGGGACGATGGTGTGGTCGAGCACGATGCGCGGGGCGCTATTCGGACCGGACATGGGACCCCTCCTCTCAATTGCATGCATTACACATATAATTTACATGCACATCACACATAAATTCTCGAAGAGGATAGATTGGTCCATATGAGCGGCAGCTCCACCCCCGCAGACGGCGGGCCCGCCCTGTTCCGCCTGGTCCGGTTCTGGTCCCGGCGCTGGATACAGCGCGCCGCCGGGGGCGCGGAGCTGGGCAACGCCCAGCACGTCCAGGTCGTGGAGGCGGTGGCAGGTGCCGCCGAGGCCCCCGCCGAGGCGACCATCACCGCGGTCGCCCACCAGCTCGGTCTCGATCATTCCGGAGCCAGCCGGATGGTCCGTGACGCCACCACCGCCGGTTACCTCTCACGCCGCGAATCCGACCTGGACCGGCGCCGCACCGCCCTGCACCTCACCCCGGCAGGTACCCGCCTGCTGGCCGACGCGCACAATTGGCAACGGCAGGTATTCGACCGGCTCACCGGCGATTGGTCCCCCGCCGACCGCCGCCGGTTCGCCGGCTACCTCCAGCGGCTGGCCGACGAACTACCGCACAACCAATGAGAACCGGTCGGGCGGCGGTCCCGGATCACCACCGGTAGTCGAGGAACTTCCCGTCGAAAGTGATGACCACGCGATCGCCGTCGGGGTCGGGACGGCGGGCGAAGTCGACCTTGAAGTTGATGGCACTCATGATCCCGTCACCGAACTCCTCGTGGATGAGTTCCTTCAACGCGGGCCCGTACACCGAGAGCGCCTCCACGAAGCGATAGATCGTCGGATCGCTCATCAGTGCCGGATCGGCGCCGCGGGCCGGCTGTAAGGCCAGGCTCTCGGCCACCGTATCGTCCAGCCCTAGCAGTCCACATACCGTGCCCGCCTGCTCCGCCGTCATCGGATGCTGCCCGAGCAACGCCGCGGTCGTCCACACCAGCGGGGCACCGAGAGCGTCGGCGATATCGGCCCAGGACAAGCCCTGGCGGATACGGGCGGTGACAACGAGGTCGGCGGCCGCGCGCTTGCTCATGATCGGTTCCATACGAGACTCCTAGCATCGGGAAACATCGAAAGCCTCCCATCGCCGAACGCGCCGAACCGAATCGGTATCACAATGTTTACCTCCGAGACATCACGGTCGGCGTGGCCGTCACTCGAGGTCACGCGCGAGGCACACACACCGCGCGGCTCCGGTGAGGGCTCGGTAACACGGGTGCGCTCGGCGCGATACCGGCGGGAAATCTCGGCATCGCACACTTCGGCACGGAAGACCACAACCGAAGGGCGTGCCATGTCTTATCTCAAACCAGCGGACTTCGTAAAAGAAATGATCGACGCCGGCGAAGCGAAGGCATTCATGTCCACGCGCGACACCGTGATCCGCGCCTGTATGGCCGGGGCGATCCTGGCGCTCGCTGCGGCCTTCGCGGTCACCGTCACGGTCCAGACCGGCCAGGCGCTGCTCGGCGCGGTCCTGTTCCCGGTGGGTTTCTGCATGCTCTACCTACTCGGGTTCGACCTGCTCACCGGCGTATTCACCCTGGTACCGCTGGCCTGGCTGGACCGGCGCCCCGGCGTGACCTGGCGAGCCCTGCTGCGGAACTGGGGTCTGGTGTTCACCGGTAACTTTCTCGGCGCGTTCACCGTCGCGGTCATGATGGCGGTCATCGTGACGATGGGTTTCTCGATGGATCCCAATGAAGTCGGACAGAAACTCGGCGAAATCGGCGTTTCCCGCACGGTCGGCTACGCCGACCACGGTGCCGCGGGCATGCTCACGCTTTTCATCCGCGGTGTGCTCTGCAATTGGATGGTTTCCACCGGGGTGGTCGCGGCGATGATGTCGACTTCGGTGTCCGGGAAGGTCATCGCCATGTGGATGCCCATCATGCTGTTCTTCTACATGGGATTCGAGCATTCGATCGTCAATATGTTCCTCTTCCCGTCCGGCCTGCTGCTCGGTGGTGACTTCTCGATCGGCGACTATTTGATCTGGAACGAGATCCCCACGGTGATCGGCAATCTGGTGGGCGGTCTCGCCTTCGTCGGCCTGACGCTCTACGCCACCCATGCGCGCACCGCCACGCCGCGACCCCGGCCGACCGATACCACCGGTACCAACTCCGCGGTGGCCACCACGGATGCCGAGACTCAGCCGGCGGCGAAGGCCGACGCGGGCGCGCGGGTCGCTTCGGCGGCCCAGTAGTCGGTGTCGACGGCCGCGTTCTGCGCCGCGAAGAAGCGGCGGCGATTCTCGATATCGGCCGGGTCGACGACGAAGGCGGTCATCGCGGTGGAGACCCGCTGCGCGTGTTCGTCACCGATCCAGCGCAGGATCCGGGCCGCCTCTTCCTCGGAGTACTCCGCCGTCTCCTCGCCGGTCGCCACCCTCTGGATCCGGTTCAGCTTCGCCCGGGCCGGCGCGGACAGATACTCTTCGCCGGCCCGCCGCGCCGCGCCGCGCAGTTGGATCCCCTCCCGTCCGAGAGAGTAGGCGAGCACAGCCCGCTCCAGTTCCGCGTGGGCCGCCGGAGTGTTCATCGCCGCAGCGTAATTCGAGGCCGCGACCACTTCGGCCAGGTTCTTGTCGGCCAGCGACACATCGCCCCCGTGTTTCACCACATAACCTCGTGCCTCCACCGCGCGCTGGATCATGTTCTCGTCGGTGAAGCCGGCGCCGCGCAACGATGCGGCGACCTGCCCGAGGAATCCGCCACCGCCGACGAGCACCCCGTCGACCGCGGCGGCCGCGCCCCGCACCGTGTTCACCCCGCCCCGGCCGGCCATATCGGCGACTGCGGTCGCGTCCCTGGCGGCATGGGAGAGGTGCAGCCGATCGAGGAAGGCGTGCGTGAACAGACCGTCCGGGCCCCCGATCTTCTCGTCGTTCCACCGCATGTTCCACGCACCCCACTGGTCGAGCATGGCGCTCTGCCGTTTCCGGGAATGCGGTTCCAGCGGCGCGACCCGGTCGAACAGCCATGCCGCCGCCGGGGTGCTGTTCAACGTACTGAGCGCGGCGGCCCCGGCGATCAATCCGAGTCCCGGAACACCGGAGTTGGACAGGCCGCTGGAACCCATGCCGAGCGCCGAACCGCCGCCGGCACCGCCCGCACCACCGCCCGGCGCCTGCTGTAGAGCGAGCGAGAACCGATCGACAATCCACTCGTTGCCCTGCCGCAGCGCGGCGGAGAACCGCCGGAACTGGAGCAGGCCGACGATTTCCACCACCGCGCCGAGGATCAGGACCAAGGTCGCTTGATCGCCCGCCTGGTCGAACAGGTTGCCGAGGAACAGTACATACAAACCCAGATAAATGACATAGGCCGCCATCACCACGGCACCGTAGAAGCTGTCCACGAGGTTGCGGACCAGGAACGTCTGCGTGGGACCGTAGACGAAACCACCCGCCGCGAAACCGAATATCGCCGCGAAACCGTGGAAGATCGAATCGAGAGCCGACCAGATGATCTTGATCGAGAGGTAGGTCCCGAACGCGAGCAGAATACCGGCGCAGATCAGTACGACCAGCCCCGAGCCCACCTGTCCCATGGTCGGGTTCAGCGCCGCCTGGTGCGCCGCCGCATCACCGCAGGCACGCAGCCCGGAGGCCAGGGCCGAATCCGAACCCGACCGCATTCCGGCCGACCAGACAGCCGCGCAGCCCGGCCGGTCGTCGAGCACATGCCCGAAGTTCCACACCTGGACCTGCCGCCGGGCGAAATTATCGGCCAGATTCACCTGCATCGTCGCGACCAGCCCGGTCGGGTCGCTGTGCATATGCCCGGTGAGCCCGGCCGCGACCGCGATACCGAGATCCCGCCCCTGCGACATCAGCCCGTGCGAAGAGAGGACATCCTCGAGCGGTTGGGCCATGAAGGCCGGCCCGATCACGGCGACCCCGACCATGGTCACCGCCTGGGTGGCCGCCCGCGCATGGTGGCCGCGCAACACGAACCACGCCACAATGAACGCACCGAGCGAAGCCGCGACGATGAGCACCATCGGGATACCGATCTGCGCGTGCAGGCTCCGGGCGACTCCGGATAGCGCGTCCCCGAACGGATCCAGCCAATGAAAGCTCATCGTGTAGCCGATCACCCAGATCGCACCTGTCACAATGACGATATAGCCGGCGAATTCGAGTCCGAGTACCACCGAGATGGCCGTTTCCAACGGCTCGAACAGACTGCCGTGTGTGGTGACGAACCGATAGTGGGTCAGTTCGACGCCGCTGGAATCGCGGACGTTCATCCAGTTCAGTGCCGGAAAACCGGCGGTTGCCACCGATTCGGTGTCCCCGGCCGCGGCCAGCGCGGCCGCCCCGAGCGTTGCGGGGAGCACGAACAGAACTGAACCGAGCACCGCGAGCCGCCGGAACCATCGGCGGCGACGTGCCGGCTTCGTAACCTTTACACCGGCATCCTGCGCACGCCCGGCGCGTGCCCGAGTACCGCGCACGAGCTGGGTGATTCGGAATGTCATGGGCCCTCCGGCGGTCGTCGGTTCGGCAACTGTTCGACGACTCCGGCAGACAGTGCGCTGCCACGGTATTCACCACTGTTCGACCCAACGACGTTTGTACGCAATGTGATCGAAATGCCCGGTTTATATTCCCACTGCTGAACCGATCCGGCCGCGGCCGGGGCCGGATACCACGCCGCACCCGACAGCAGTTTCGAATTCCGCCCGGCCGCGCTGCCGGACGGCCTGCGGAAAAGCTCCCGGCCCCGGCCGGCGAACAACGGGCCCGGAACGCACTTCGGCCCCGCACCGAAACGGTGCGGGGCCGAATGCTGTTGCTACCTACCGATTACCGGTAGTCGCTGAACCCGTAATCGTCCAGCGGGACCGCGGCACCGGTGGTGGCGCCGAAGCCCTCCGGGCTGTAGTAGGTGTCGTCGTAGGACGGCACCGCGTACGCCGCGGCACGCGCTTCCTCGGTCGGCTGAACCTGGATGTTGCGGTACCGGTTGATACCGGTACCGGCCGGGATCAGCTTACCGATGATCACGTTCTCCTTGAGGCCGATGAGCCGGTCGGAGCGGCAGTTGATCGCCGCGTCCGTCAGGACTCGGGTGGTCTCCTGGAAGGACGCCGCCGACAGCCACGAATCGGTGGCCAGCGACGCCTTGGTGATACCCATCAGCACCGGACGTCCCGCCGCGGGCTCATTGCCCTCGGCGACCACGCGACGGTTGGATGCCTCGAACTCCGAACGCTCGGTGAGTGAACCGGGCAGGAACTCGGTGGCACCCGAATCGATGATCGTCACCCGGCGCAGCATCTGGCGGACGATGACCTCGATGTGCTTGTCGTGGATGGACACACCCTGGCTCCGGTAGACCTCCTGGACCTCGTGGACCAGGTGGATCTGAACCTGCCGGGGGCCCATCACGCGCAGCACCTCGTGCGGATCCGCCGCGCCCTCCAGCAGCTGCTGGCCGACCTCGACGTGATCGCCGTCGGAGAGCAGCCGCTCGGTGCCGTCGTCGTGCTTGAACACGCGCAGCCGCTGGCGCTTGGACAGCTTGTCGTAGACCACATCGTCCCCGCCGTCGTCGGGAATGATGGTGATCTTGTAGAAGCGGTCGTCGTCCTCCAGCCGTACCCGACCCGAGACCTCCGCGATCGGTGCCTTGCCCTTGGGCACACGAGCTTCGAAGAGCTCCTGCACACGGGGCAGACCGCCGGTGATGTCGTCACCCGCGACACCACCCTGGTGGAAGGTACGCATGGTCAGCTGGGTACCGGGCTCACCGATGGACTGGGCGGCGACGATACCGACGGCCTCGCCGATATCGACGAGCTTGCCGGTGGCCATCGAGCGGCCGTAGCAGGTCGCGCAGACTCCGGTGCCGGTGGTGCAGGTCAGCACGGAGCGGACCTTCACCTCGGTGATACCGGCGTCCAGCAGCGCCTCGATCGCGGGATCGCCCAGGTCCGCGCCCTTGGTGACCACGACGTTGCCGCTCTCGTCGAGCGCGTCCGCGGCCAGGGTGCGGGCGTAGGCCGAGGTCTCCACGTGCGGGTCACGGATGAGCAGGCCGTCCGGCTGCTTCTCCGCGATATGCACGGTGATACCGCGTTCGGTGCCGCAGTCGTGCTCGCGCACGATCACGTCCTGCGAGACGTCCACCAGACGACGGGTCAGGTAACCCGAGTCGGCGGTACGCAGCGCGGTGTCGGCCAGACCCTTACGAGCACCGTGGGTGTTGATGAAGTACTCCAGCACCGTCAGGCCCTCACGGAAGGAGGACTTGATCGGCCGCGGGATGAACTCACCCTTCGGGTTCGTCACCAGGCCCTTCATACCCGCGAGGGTACGGGTCTGGGTGAAGTTACCCGTGGCGCCCGAATCGACGATCGTGATGATCGGGTTGTCGGCCGGGTAATGCGCGCGCAGCGCCCGACCGACCTCTTCGGTCGCTTCCTGCCAGATCTTGACCAGGGCGTTGTTGCGCTCCTGATGATCGAGCGCACCACGCTGGTACTTCTTCTCGATCTGATCGGACTGCGCCTCGTAGCGCTCCATGATCTCGGCCTTCTCCGGCGGAACGAGCACGTCCGACATGGAGACGGTGACACCCGAACGCGTGGCCCAGTAGAAGCCGGCGTCCTTGAGCTTGTCGACGGTCTGCGCGACCACGATCATCGGGTAGCGCTCGGCGAGATCGTTGATGATCGTCGCCTGCCGCTTCTTCGGCATCGGCTCGTTGATGAACGCGTAGTCACCCGGGAGCAGCTCGTTGAACAGCACCCGGCCCAGGGTGGTCTGGGTGGTCCACGCGTCGCCGCGCCGCCAGCCCTCCGGGAACAGTTCCGCCTCGACGTCCCTGGGCGGACGCTGATCGGCCAGCCGCACCTTGATGGTCGACCGCACGGTGAGCTCACCGCGGTCCACCGCCATCTGCGCCTCGGCCGGCGAGGAGTACACGCCCTGCTCCGGACCGTCGGCCGTCGCGGGCCGGTACTCGCCCTTGGCGCCTTCGTCGAGCCGGGTCAGGTAGTACAGACCGGTCACCATGTCCAGACGCGGCATGGCCAGCGGGCGACCCGACGCCGGGGACAGGATGTTGTTCGAGGACAGCATCAGGATGCGGGCCTCGGCCTGCGCCTCCGCGGACAGCGGCAGGTGCACGGCCATCTGGTCACCGTCGAAGTCGGCGTTGAACGCCTCACAAACCAGCGGGTGCAGCTGGATGGCCTTACCCTCGACCAGCTGCGGCTCGAAGGCCTGGATACCGAGGCGGTGCAGGGTGGGCGCACGGTTCAGCAGCACCGGGTGCTCGGCGATGACCTCTTCGAGGACGTCCCACACCTGCGGCCGCTGCCGCTCGACCATCCGCTTGGCGGATTTGATGTTCTGCGCGTGGTTGAGGTCGACCAGCCGCTTCATCACGAACGGCTTGAACAGCTCCAGCGCCATCAGCTTGGGCAGACCGCACTGGTGCAGTTTCAGCTGCGGGCCGACAACGATCACCGAACGGCCGGAGTAGTCGACACGCTTACCGAGCAGGTTCTGCCGGAAACGACCCTGCTTACCCTTGAGCAGATCACTCAGGGACTTCAGCGGGCGGTTACCCGGGCCGGTGACCGGCCGGCCGCGACGGCCGTTGTCGAACAGCGCGTCGACGGATTCCTGCAGCATCCGCTTCTCGTTGTTGACGATGATCTCGGGGGCACCGAGGTCGATCAGTCGCTTGAGGCGGTTGTTGCGGTTGATGACGCGACGGTAGAGGTCGTTCAGGTCGGAGGTGGCGAAGCGGCCACCGTCGAGCTGGACCATCGGCCGCAGCTCCGGCGGGATCACCGGAACGGCGTCGAGCACCATGCCCATCGGGGAGTTGCCGTTGGTCTGGAATGCCGCGACGACCTTGAGCCGCTTGAGCGCACGCAGCTTCTTCTGGCCCTTACCGCTGCGGATGGTCTCGCGCAGGCTCTCGGCCTCGGCCTCGATATCGAAGTTCTCCATCAGCTTCTGGATGGACTCCGCGCCCATCGCGCCGGTGAAGTACTCGCCGTAGCGATCGGTGATCTCGCGGTAGAGGACCTCGTCCACGATCAGTTGCTTGGGAGCCAGCTTGGTGAAGGTGTTCCAGATCTCCTCGAGCCGGTCCAGCTCACGCTGGGCCCGGTCGCGGAGCTGCTTCATCTCCCGCTCGCCGCCGTCCTTGACCTTGCGGCGCACATCGGACTTCGCGCCCTCGGCCTCGAGCTCGGCCAGATCGGCCTCGAGCTTCTGGGCCCGGGCCTCGAGGTCGGCGTCGCGCTGATCGGCGACGGTCTTCTTCTCGACCTCCATCTCGGCCTCGAGAGTCGACAGCTCGTTGTGCCGCATCTCGTCGTCGACCGCGGTGATGACGTAGGCGGCGAAGTAGATGATCTTTTCCAGATCCTTCGGCGCCAGGTCGAGCAGGTAGCCGAGGCGGCTCGGCACACCCTTGAAGTACCAGATGTGGGTGACGGGGGCAGCCAGCTCGATATGGCCCATCCGCTCACGGCGCACCTTCGCCCGGGTCACCTCGACGCCGCAGCGTTCACAGATGATGCCCTTGAAGCGGACGCGCTTGTACTTACCGCAGTAGCACTCCCAGTCCCGGGTGGGACCGAAGATCTTCTCGCAGAACAAGCCGTCCTTCTCCGGCTTGAGCGTGCGGTAGTTGATGGTCTCCGGTTTCTTCACCTCGCCGTAGGACCACTGGCGGATGTCGTCGGCGGTGGCCAGGCCGATCCGGAGTTCATCGAAGAAGTTGACGTCTAGCACGTAACTTCCTTTCCCCTGTGCGGGTCGAATACGAGCAAAAGTTCTCTATTGGATTCGAACGCGTTGGCCGGGTACCGCGCCGTAATTCGTCACGGCACCCGGCCATCGCCCTAGTTCGCCAGATCGTCGACGGTGGCCGCTTCGTTCCTGGACAGGTTGATGCCCAGGTTGGCCGCCGCCCGCTCGAGATCCTCGTCGTCGCCGTCGCGCATCTCGATCGCGGCGCCGTCCGACGACAGCACCTCGACATTGAGGCACAGGGACTGGAGTTCCTTGAGCAGAACCTTGAACGATTCCGGGATGCCCGGTTCCGGAATGTTCTCGCCCTTGACGATCGCCTCGTAGACCTTCACCCGGCCCACCACATCGTCGGACTTGATGGTCAGCAGTTCCTGCAGCGTGTAGGCCGCGCCGTAGGCCTGCATGGCCCAGCACTCCATCTCACCGAAGCGCTGACCACCGAACTGCGCCTTACCACCGAGCGGCTGCTGGGTGATCATCGAGTACGGGCCGGTCGAGCGGGCGTGGATCTTGTCGTCGACCAGGTGGTGCAGCTTCAGGATGTACATGTAGCCGACCGCTACCGGGTACGGGAACGGCTCACCCGAGCGGCCGTCGAACAGCATCGACTTGCCGTCGTCGTTGACCATGCGCTCACCATCACGGTTGGGCAGAGTCGACGCCAGCAGCCCGGTCAGTTCCTCCTCACGCGCACCGTCGAAGACCGGTGTCGCGATATTGGAATCGGCCGGAGCGCCCAGCATCTCCTCCGGCAGCGCCTTCGCCCAATCCGGACGGGTGCCGTCGGCGGCGACATCGACTTCCCAGCCGGCTTTACCGATCCAGCCGAGGTGGGTTTCCAGGATCTGCCCGATATTCATACGACGCGGCACACCATGGGTGTTCAAAATAATGTCCACCGGCGTGCCATCGGGCATGAACGGCATATCCTCGGTCGGCAAAATCTTGCCGATCACACCCTTGTTCCCGTGCCGGCCCGCGAGCTTGTCACCGTCCTGGATCTTGCGCTTCTGCGCCACATACACCCGGACCAGCTCGTTCACACCCGGAGGCAGATCATCGTCATCCTCACGCGAGAACACGCGGATACCGATCACCTTGCCCGACTCACCATGGGGCACCTTCAGCGAAGTATCACGCACCTCACGCGCCTTCTCACCGAAAATCGCCCGCAACAACCGCTCTTCCGGCGTCAGCTCGGTTTCACCCTTCGGAGTGACCTTCCCGACCAGAATGTCACCATCACGCACCTCGGCACCGATCCGCACGATCCCACGCTCGTCGAGATCAGCCAAAACCTCATCGGAAACATTCGGGATATCGCGAGTGATCTCCTCGGCACCCAACTTCGTATCCCGAGCGTCGATCTCGTGCTCCTCGATATGAATCGAGGTCAACACATCATCTTCCACCAGACGCTGGGACAGGATGATCGCGTCTTCGTAGTTGTGACCTTCCCACGGCATGATCGCCACCAGCAGGTTCTTACCGAGCGCCATTTCACCGTTCTCGGTGCAGGGGCCGTCGGCGAGGACCTGACCGCGCTCGACGCGCTGGCCTTCGTCCACGATGGGACGCTGGTTGGCACACGTGCCCTGATTCGAGCGGGCGAACTTCCGCATCCGGTAGGACTTGCGGGTCCCGTCATCGGCCATGACCGTGACGTAATCCGCCGACACTTCCTCGACCACACCGGCCTTGTCGTTGACCACGACATCACCGGCATCCACCGCGGCCCGCAACTCCATACCGGTACCCACCACAGGAGCCTCGGAACGAATCAACGGCACGGCCTGACGCTGCATATTCGCACCCATCAAGGCACGGTTGGCGTCATCATGCTCGAGGAACGGAATCATGGCCGTCGCCACCGACACCATCTGCCGCGGCGACACGTCCATGTAGTCGACCTCGGTGGCGTCGACGAATTCCATTTCCTCGTTACCGCGGCGGCACAGCACCCGGGCCTCGACGAAATTGCCGTCGGCATCGACCGCGGAGTTGGCCTGGGCCCGGACGTGCCGGTCCTCTTCGTCGGCCGTCAGGTACTTGACCTCGTCGGTGACGCGGCCGTTCTCCACCTTGCGGTACGGCGTCTCGATGAAACCGAACGGGTTGACCCGCGCGTACACCGACAGCGAACCGATCAGGCCGATGTTCGGACCTTCCGGGGTCTCGATCGGACACATGCGGCCGTAGTGCGAGGGGTGCACGTCGCGGACCTCGAGGCCCGCGCGCTCACGGGACAGACCGCCGGGGCCCAGCGCCGAGAGGCGGCGCTTGTGGGTCAAACCCGAGAGCGGGTTGTTCTGGTCCATGAACTGCGAGAGCTGGGAGGTTCCGAAGAACTCCTTGATCGCGGCCACGACGGGGCGGATGTTGATCAGGGTCTGCGGCGTGATGGCCTCGACGTCCTGGGTGGTCATCCGCTCGCGGACCACGCGCTCCATCCGGGACAGGCCGACCCGGATCTGGTTCTGGATGAGCTCGCCCACGGTCCGCAGACGCCGGTTGCCGAAGTGGTCGATATCGTCCACATCGACCGGGACCTCGACACCGCCGGGGGCGGTCATCGTGCGGTCGCCGGCATGCAGGCGCACCAGGTACTCGATGGTCGAGACGATGTCCTCGCGGGTCAGCACGGACCCGTCGATGGCCTCACCCGGGTGCAGGCCGAGCTTCTTGTTGATCTTGTAGCGACCTACGCGCGCGAGGTCGTAACGCTTCTCCTTGAAGAACAGGTTCTCCAGCAGGGTCTGCGCGGACTCCTTGGTGGGCGGTTCGCCCGGGCGTAGTTTGCGGTAGATATCGAGCAGCGCCTCGTCCTGGCCGGCCGTGTTGTCCTTTTCCAGCGTGGACATCATGATCTCGGAGAACCCGAAACGCTCGGTGATCTCCTCGCTGGTCCAGCCGAGGGCCTTGAGTAGCACGGTCACCGGCTGACGCCGCTTGCGGTCGATACGCACACCGACGGTGTCCCGTTTGTCGACGTCGAATTCCAGCCACGCGCCACGGCTCGGGATGACCCGCACGCTGTGCAAGTCCTTCTCGGTGCTCTTGTCGACGGAGTGATCGAAGTAGACGCCCGGCGAACGCACCAGCTGGGAAACCACGACACGCTCGGTGCCGTTGATGATGAAGGTGCCCTTGTCGGTCATCATCGGGAAATCACCCATGAAGACCGTCTGGCTCTTGATCTCGCCGGTGTTGTTGTTGATGAACTCCGCGGTGACGAACAACGGCGCCGCGTAGGTCATGTCCTTGTCCTTGCACTCGTCGATCGAGGCCTTGACCTCCTCGAACCGAGGATCGGAGAAGGACAGGGACATGGAGCCGGAGAAGTCCTCGATCGGCGAGAGCTCCTCGAGTACCTCCTCGAGCCCGCCGACCAGCCCGCCGTCACCGCGAGCGGCAGCCCGCTCACGCCAATCCGGTGTGCCGACCAACCAGGCGAAAGATTCCGTTTGTAGATCGAGAAGACCGGGCACCTCCAGCGGCTCCCGGATCTTCGCGAAAGACACCCGCAACGGAGCCCCGGGAATACCCCCGGAAACTCCCAGCTTCGTATTGGCGCTTGTCTGGGTGGAGACTGCCAAGATGCGTCCTTCCAGCACCTCACGCGCGTCGCGTGGTGGTCCGCGACCGTCGCTTGTCTGCTACATTTTGGGATTCTCGCTGGTCACGACCCGAACGAGACTCGAACAGCAAACAACGGAAGCAACACCGGAAGGGTGGGACTTTCGTAGTGCGATCAAGGAATGGACAGGAGGCAGCCAGCGCAACGTCCAAACCTACACCTACCTATACGGAGGTGTCAAAGTACCACCCCGGCGAAGCGTTGCGTGGCTGACGCGCCGGGCCGGTTCCGCTGGCTGCGTTCCGGTCCACGGGCGGAGCCTCCGACAACGAATTCGGCGCTGGCGGTCGTCCACTACCGACGGCGGCCGAAGCCGCCACCAATAGCGTGACTGGTCCGGCGAAACTCGTCAAGTGGCCGTGCCGACCTGGTGTCCTTCCAAAGGCCGGCCGCGCTACAAGATCACTAACGACCCACCGCATCGGCCCAGTTCCGGCCGGATACGGCGGCCGCCGCGGCCCGGAAACACTCCCCCGGGCACAAAACAGCGCGCCGGGTGCGAACCCGACGCGCTGCTTTCGGAAACACGCTTTCTTACACCTTGGGGTACTGCGCGGTGTCGAAATCCGACCCGGGGAACTCGCTACCGCGGTCACCGGCGCGCTGGCCCGAGTTGTAGGACATGACCATCGTCTCGTCGTTCTGATCGAGCGACTCGCGGATGGCCACCTGCGCGGCATGCGGCAGAGTGTGCATGATCTCACGTACCCGGTTCTTGCGGCGTTCCACCGCCTGGCGCACCGGCATCCCCGGCTGAGCCTTCATCTGCGGGATGATGCCATCGACCTCTTCGGCACCACCGTGATGATGGCCGGCGTCCACCATCGCCTGCTCGCGCGCCATCTGGGCCTCGTCCTTTTCCTCGGACATACCGATGGGGCCGATCATGCGGCCGTTGAGGAACTGTTTGACCACCGGCTCCTCGCTGGTGAGCAGCACCTCGCGCGGGCCGAACATGACCAGCTGACGGCGGAACAGCATGCCGATATTGTCCGGCACGGTACGGGCCAGGTTGATGTTGTGGGTCACGATGAGGATCGTGGCATCGATCTGGGCATTGATATCGATGAGCAGCTGGCTCAGATACGAGGTACGCACCGGATCCAAACCGGAGTCGGGCTCGTCGACCAGGATGATCTGCGGGTCCAGTACCAGCGCCCGGGCCAGCCCGGCCCGTTTGCGCATACCGCCGGAGATCTCGCCGGGCAGTTTGCCCTCGGCGCCGAGCAGACCGGTGAGCTCGAGCTTCTCCATGACGATCTTGCGGATCTCGGACTCGGACTTCTTCGTGTGCTCGCGCAGCGGGAACGCGACATTGTCGAAGAGGTTCATCGAGCCGAACAGCGCACCGTCCTGGAACAGCACCCCGAAGAGCTTCCGGATCTCGTAGAGCTCCTTGTTGGAACAGGTGGTGATATCGGTACCACCGATGAAGATGGAGCCGCGCTCGGGCCGGAGCAGGCCGATCAGCGACTTCAGGAATACGGACTTACCGGTCCCCGACGGGCCCAGCAGCGCGCTGACCTCACCGGCAGGCAGGGTAATAGAAACGTCCTGCCAAATCCGCTGTGAACCGAATGACTTGGTTACACTCTCGGTCCTGACCTCGACGCCCACGCCAACCTCCACATTTCTCAGCGAGCTACCCGCTTTGCACCACCGACCCGGTAGCGGTGCGTCACGTCACAGCGAGTCCGGTCACTGTAACCCATGGCACCCTCATAGCACACCCGACCTGACCGAAGAGTAACCCTGGTTGCCGAGTTCGATACCGCAGAACCGCCGTTAACCAGCACCCGAGAAAACCGGTCGTAATACGAAGAAAACGGGCGGTCCCCGTGGGGAACCGCCCGTTTCCGGCAGTGCCGGTCGGTATTACTTGACCGAGACCTTGGCGCCGGCGCCTTCCAGCTTCTCCTTGGCGGCCTCGGCGGCTTCCTTGGCCACCTTCTCCAGGATCGGCTTCGGCGCGCCCTCGACGAGGTCCTTGGCCTCCTTCAGGCCCAGGCCGGAGACGATCTCGCGGACCACCTTGATGACCTGGATCTTCTTGTCGCCGGCACCCTCGAGGATGACGTCGAACTCGTCCTGCTCCTCGGCGGCCTCGGCGGCGGCCGGGGCTGCACCGGCGGCGGCGACGGCGACCGGAGCAGCAGCGGTGACCTCGAACTTCTCCTCGAACTTCTTCACGAAGTCGGAGAGCTCCAGCAGGGTCATATTGCCGAAGGTTTCGAGCAGCTCGTCAACGTTGGCCATTGATATTTCCTTTCGATAGTGAATGTCTGTGCGGGCGAGCCGGAGTCGACCGCTCCGCGAATGGGGACGCGGGTCTTACTCCGCGGCGGCTTCGCCACCTTCGGCCTGCTTCTTCTCCTGCAGCGCGGCGGCCAGGCGGGCCACCTGCGAGGCGGGAGCGTTGAACAGACCGGCGGCCTTGGCCAGGTTGCCCTTCATGGCACCGGCCAGCTTGGCCAGCAGGACCTCGCGGGACTCCAGATCGGCGATCCGCTCGACCTCGGACACGGACAGCGGAGCGCCGTCCATGTAGCCGCCCTTGATGACGAGCGCCTTGTGATCCTTCGCGAAGGTCTTCAGCGCCTTGGCGGCGTCGACCGGCTCACCGGAGATGAACGCGATCGCGGTGGGTCCGACGAACAGATCGTCCAGACCCTCCACGCCGGCCTCGGCCGCAGCGCGCTTCACCAGGGTGTTCTTGGCGACGGAGTACGTGGCGTCGGCACCGAGCGCACGACGCAGTTCGGTGAGCGCACCGACGGACAGGCCACGGTATTCCGTGACGACTGCGGCCGTCGAGTCCTTGAACTGCTCGGCGATCTCCGCGACCGCGGCAACCTTTTCGGGTTTCGCCATACTTCGCCTCCTCTCTGATGTCGGTATGGATATGCCCTACCGAATCAGGGGCCGGCAAAAGAACAAGCGCCCCGAACGCAGAGCGTCCCGGGGCGCGAAAGAAAATATCGGCACGGCTGCGCGTGCGGATTCTCCAGCCTCGGCTCTCCCTGCGTGGGCCGCCGGCACTCTCGCCGGACCTTCGACCGATTCCATACGAAATCGGCGACCTACGGTCTTCGGTAGAACGGATTGGTGGTGCCGAACTGGTCGACAACCTGATCGAGCATAGCCGGGCACTGCCTCATCTGGCAAAACGGTCGCGATAGGCGGGTTGACCGGGGCGGTGCCGGCGCCCACTCCCAGCGGATATCGTCGCCGCGCCGACCGGTATCGGAGCTGCGCCGACGCGTGCCGAGCCGACGCAGCACTTCGGCCGCACCGGCCCGGAATTCCGGCGAGACGACCAGCCCGTCGCCCCCGATATCCGTGCGCGACAGGGGCAGGCGAGCGCAGGCTCCCTCGTCCACGTCGGCACCGACGTAGCCGAGCACACTCGCCAGCGTCGCCGTGGCGCCGTCACCACGTCCGGGCGCCGCGACGGTGAGCCAGGCAGCCGGCTTCCCGTAGAGGTCGCCCGTACCCACGGTCCAGTCCAGCAGGTTCTTCAAGCTGCCCGGCAGTGTGCCCGCGTACTCCGGGGTGCAGAACAGCACCGCGTCCGCGGCCGCCAACTGCCGGCGTAACCGCAGCACCGCGGGAGGGGCGGGTTCGGGGGCCTCGGGGACGAAGGCGGGCAATTCGGCCGGTCCGCCGTACCAGCGCGCCTCGATCCCGTCCGGGGCCACTGCCTGCACTGTGCGCAGCGCGGCCGTATTGGTCGACCCGGCGCGCGTACTCCCGGAAATCAGCAGAACCACCGTCACGCAATGCGGCAACCACCGGCCGCACGAAACTAGTCCTCCGGCGCCCGTGCCGTATCCGGAAGCATTCCGATACACGAAACGGCGGGAGCGTCGGATGACGCTCCCGCCGTTTCGCGGTTCTGTGTTCGGAACAGCGCTTACGCGTCCTCTTCCAGGAGGTTGCGGGTGCGGTTCGGGTCCACCGGGATGCCCGGTCCGGTGTTCGTCGAGACCGTCACCTTCTTGACGTAGCGCCCCTTGGCAGTCGACGGCTTGGCCCGCAGGATCTCGTCCAGCGCGGCGCCGTAGTTCTCCACCAGCTTGCTGTCGTCGAACGACGCCTTACCGATGACGATGTGCAGGTTGGCCTGCTTGTCGACCCGGAAGTTGATCTTGCCGCCCTTGATGTCGTTGACCGCTTTGGTCACATCGGTGGTGACCGTGCCGGTCTTCGGGTTCGGCATCAGACCGCGCGGGCCCAGAACACGCGCGATACGGCCGACCTTGGCCATCTGGTCGGGGGTGGCGATCGCGGCATCGAAATCCAGCCAGCCGCCCTGGATCCGCTCGATCAGATCCTCGGCGCCCACGGCGTCGGCACCCGCGGCTTCCGCCTCGGCCGCCTTCTCACCGGCCGCGAACACGATGACGCGAGCGGTCTTACCGGTGCCGTGCGGCAGGTTCACGGTGCCGCGAACCATCTGGTCGGCCTTGCGGGGATCGACGCCGAGCCGGATGGCGACCTCGACGGTCGCGTCCGTCTTGGTGGTGGAGGTCTCCTTGGCCAGCCGCGTCGCCGCCAGCGGCGAGTAGAGCTTGCTGCGGTCGACCTTCTCGGCGGCGGCGAGGTACGCCTTGCTTCGTTTTGCCATGTTTCTCTGTCCTGTTTCTATTGGCGGCGTTCCCGGGGCGCTTCGTGGTTACCGCGCCCGGCGCTCGCGCCGCAATGTCGTGGTTCAGCTGTGGTTATCGGGCCTGGCCGGCCCTCCCACCGAAAGCGGGATCGCGAAGTATCACTTCGCTGCGCCTATAACGACCTGTCCCATGCGGACGCGGGGCCCGCAGCGGAGGTTCGTATCAGCCTTCGACGGTGATACCCATCGAGCGCGCGGTCCCGGCGATGATCTTGGCCGCCTGATCGATATCGTTGGCGTTCAGATCTTCCTGCTTGGTCTTCGCGATCTCGCGCACCTGCTCCATGGTCACCTTGGCGACCTTGTTGCGGTGCGGCTCGGGCGAACCCTTC
This sequence comes from Nocardia grenadensis, assembly GCF_050942415.1. Classification (NCBI taxonomy): domain Bacteria; kingdom Bacillati; phylum Actinomycetota; class Actinomycetes; order Mycobacteriales; family Nocardiaceae; genus Nocardia; species Nocardia grenadensis. Next base: position 5,827,356 of record NZ_CP192054.1, read on the forward strand.
TGCACACCGGCGGCCTTCAGCAGCAGCTTCGCGGCCGGCGGGGTCTTCAGCTTGAAGTCGAAGGACCGGTCCTCGTACACCGAGATCTCGACCGGGATGACGTTGCCACGCTGCGACTCGGTCGCGGCGTTGTACGCCTTGCAGAACTCCATGATGTTGACGCCGTGCTGACCGAGTGCCGGACCCACCGGCGGAGCCGGGTTCGCGGCGCCGGCCTGGATCTGAAGCTTGATGATCCCGGCGAGCTTCTTCTTCTTGGGGGGCATCTTTCTTTCCTAGGGTGTGGTGTTCCTTGCTCTCTGCAAGCTCCGACCCGGGGCCACCGCCCCGGGAAAACACAGGCGCCGCCTAGATCTTGGCGACCTTGGTGAATTCCAGCTCGACCGGGGTCTCGCGTCCGAAGATGGAGACGAGCACCTTGAGCTTCTGCTGTTCGGCGTTGACCTCGGAGATGGTGGCGGGCAGGGTCGCGAACGGACCGTCCATCACCGTCACCGATTCGCCGACCTCGAAATCGACCTCGATGGTGGGCTTGGCCTTGACCTCGCCACCGACGGCCTCGGTACCGGCCGCGGCGGCGGCCGGCGTGGCCGCCTTCTTCTGCTGCGAGGCCGGAACCAGGAATTTCACCACTTCATTGATGGTCAGCGGCGAGGGGCGCGAGGTCGCGCCCACGAACCCGGTGACACCCGGCGTATTGCGGACCGCACCCCAGGACTCGTCGTTCAGATCCATCCGGACCAGGATGTAGCCCGGCAGCACCTTGCGGTTGACGCTCTTGCGCTGACCGTTCTTGATCTCGGTGACCTCTTCGGTGGGCACCTCCACCTGGAAGATGTAGTCCTCCAGGTCCAGGTTCTGTACACGGGTCTCGAGATTGGTCTTCACCTTGTTCTCGTAACCGGCGTAGGAGTGGATGACGTACCAGTCGCCGGGAGCGCGCCGCAGGACGGCCTTCATCTGCTCGACCGGGTCCGGTTCCTCCGCGTCGGCGGTTGCGGGTGCGGCCTCGTCGGCAGCCTCGGGCTCGGCGTCGGACGCCGGCTCCTCGACGGATACGGCGGCCTCCTCGGCCGTCTGATCGTCGACCGGGAACTCGTCGGTGGTGTCGTTCTCCGGGGTGCTCACTGGGCACTCGCTTCCTGTGTCGTCACGTGCATCCTCTGCGTGCCGGGTTCGGGCGCGGCGTGGGACTTGTGTCCGGCCCGCGGCGCGGATCGGTTCACGGCGCCGGTGTCACCTGGCTAACCGAACAACCAGTCGACACCCTTGATGAACGCCAGATCCAACCCGCTGATGAACGCGACCATGAAGATCACGAACACCAGAACAACGGTCGTATAGGTGACCATCTGCTTCCGGTTGGGCCAGATAACCTTCCGCAGTTCCGCGATCACCTCACGCAGGAACTTGAACAAACGCACGAACGGATTGCGTGACCGTTCGCGATCGCCGCGGCCCGACTTCGACTCGGCCTTGCGGGCGGGCCGATCCAAGGTCGCGAGCGAACCGGTATCGGACGCCGAGGACGAGACGGATCGACTACGCCGAGCGGAACGCTTTCCGCTCGGCCGCTGCACGGCGGCGGTGTCATCGCCGTCGTCGGCGCCGTATCCGCCGCGGCGAGTGTCCCGCTCGTCGGTCACGTCGATCCTCTCTCGTCGCCGTTATCCAGGGCAGGGGCGACAGGACTTGAACCTGCAACCTGCGGTTTTGGAGACCGCTGCTCTGCCATTTGAGCTACGCCCCTTCGGCTGAACCGGACTGTCGTGGTCCAGCCACATGCGATATTCAGTTGTCGGCGCTGGTGTCACACAACACGCGCGCCGCCCCGGCAGGTGCCGGCCCCGTCGGCGGGGCCGGTGCAACCGGTCGGTCCGAGCCTACGCAGCCGGTACGGCCACTGGTCGGAAACCCCGCCTGGAACCAGCCTTGCAGAGCAGCGCGCATCGGCTGGTGACCCCAGAAACCCGAGTGTACGGCACGGCCGGTGACAGAAGCCAATCAGGTGCGCTCGACCAGGTCAGGACAGCTGGACGGTGGCCGTGGCCCGGCCGAAAATCTTACGACCGCCGGATTTGGCCACGATCGCGATCACGGCGGTCTTCGTTTCCGGATCCGCCGATTTGATCTTGCCGGTGAACTCGACCTCGGCCGGTTCGGTGGCGCTCACGAACACCGGGCTGGTGAACCGGACGTTGTATTCCTTCACCGCGCCGGGATCACCGAGCCATGAGGTGACGAAACCCCCGCCCAGGCCCATCGAGAGCATGCCGTGCGCGACGCAGTTGTCGAGATCCACCAGTTTGACGACCTCGTCGCTCCAGTGGATGGGGTTCGCGTCACCGGAGACACCGGCGTAGTTCACCAGGTCACCGCGGGTCAGTTGGACGATCCGGGCGGGTAGTTCGTCACCGACGGACACCTCGTCGAACGACCGGGCGAACCGGGTCGGCACGATCTCGCCTACGGCCGGCGCGGGAACGACGTGCCGGGTACGCGGGGTGTGATCGGGAACCGCCGCGTCCATCCCGTGCATCAGCACCTTACGGACGGCGTCGTTGAGGTTCGGATCGATATCGCCGCCGCTGCGGCCGACCAGCGTCGTGTAGGTGGTGAGCACGAGCTCGTTGTGCTGGTCGGTGACGATGTTCTTGGTGACGATGATGTCGCCACCGAACGCCTGCCGGAAGGAGTGCAGGTGCACATCGCAGATCAACTGGTCGCCGACCACGATCGGGCGGTGGAACTCCAGGATCTGGTCGGTCTGCATGATCTGGCTCAGGTCGTAGCCGGTGACGACCGTTTCGAACAGTTTGCGCTGTGCCAGGATCCCGACGAGGGAGATGAAGGTGAGCGGGGCGACCAGGCCGTCGTAGCCGAACTCCAGGGCGATATCTTCGTCCCAGTGCGCCGGATGGCCGTCCTGGACGGCGCGCGCGTATTCGCGCACCTTCTCGCGGCCGACTTCGTAGTAGTCGTCGACACGATAGTGGTGACCGACCATGGCGGCCGCGTGGGCGGCGGGATCGAAATCCGTATCCGTCGCGACCGCTTCGTCTGTACCGGTGTTGATTGTCACGGGAGGACTGTACCTATCTGACCCCGCAGCACGGAGTCTGCACGGCGGCTGGGCGTCGGGCCCGTAGATAGAAGTCGGCGTGACCGAAAGAGCCGAGCAGCCACCTGATCATCACCACGGCCGACGATCGGCCGCGGCGTCGGTAGTTCTAGGACCAGAACGCCGCCGTCGAGTAGGAATACGAACCCCGCAGCACCCCGATCGCCGAACCGGGATCCGGCGAGAACCTACCATCGCGGTGCCGTGAACATCCGACACGCCGAAGCCGTGCACGAATGCTCGGGACCCGCTGCTACCGCAGCGGCGTCACACGAGGATCAGCGAGATTCGCGATGCGCCCGGTGCGTACCGCAGTTCGGGCAGAACTTCTTCAGTTCCAGCCGGTCCGGGTCGTTGCGCCGGTTCTTCTTGGTGATGTAGTTGCGATGCTTGCACTGCTCGCAGGCCAAGGTGATCTTTGGCCGGACATCGGTGGACTTCGCGGCCACGATATGCCTTCTTTCCGGTCAACCAGAGGGTCAATCAGTATGGGTAGCGATGGCCGGACTCGAACCGGCGACACAACGATTATGAGTCGTTTGCTCTACCGCCTGAGCTACACCGCCTTATACGCCATCTGCGACGGCGACGCCGCGGCTTGGAGTGCCGAGTCGGGACACCACCGGCAATCCGGCGAGCCCCCTAACGGAATCGAACCGTTGACCTTTTCCTTACCATGGAAACGCTCTGCCGACTGAGCTAAGGGGGCGCGACCTCTCAGCAGCGGGAACCGACTGAAGTCCTACCCGTTGCCTCGAAGACTTGAACGAGAGTACACACTGACCACCAGGAGCACCAAACCGAGTGGTCAGAGGCTATTTTCCGGTGAATTGACCGGCTCGCGCCGGGGCCCGGAACCACCCCGGACGAAGAAAACCCCCGCCGGTCTTCACCGGCGGGGGTTTCCTGGTGGCAGGTGTAGGATTCGAACCTACGTAGGCTTTCACCGACAGATTTACAGTCTGCTCCCATTGGCCGCTCGGGCAACCTGCCTCGTACCGCACTTTCGATCTTCCGATCACTTTCCCAGTGCGCTCAGCAGGATACAACGAACCCGCACCCCGAATGCAAACCCGCTGGCCAGATGCCCCGAACCGGCCTCCACCACCATGGCCGCACAGTGTCGCCGCACCGACCAGGTAGCTTGCGTAAGCACCCAGGGTGATCCAACAGTGAACAGGAGCGCAGTGTGGCCGATTCATCATTCGACATCGTCAGCAAGGTCGAGCGGCAGGAGGTCGACAACGCCCTGCACCAGGCCGAGAAGGAACTGAACACCCGCTACGACTTCCGGGGCACGGGCGCGGGCATCGAATGGTCCGGCGAGGACAAAGTGGTACTCACCGCGGAATCGGAGGAGCGGGTGAAAGCCGCGCTCGAGGTGTTCAAAGAAAAACTCATCCGCCGCGATATCTCGCTCAAGGCCTTCGACGCCGGCGAACCGGTGGCTTCCGGCAAGACCTACAAGATCACCGGGACCCTGGTCCAGGGCATCGACTCCGAGCACGCCAAGAAGATCTCCAAGAAGATCCGCGATGAGGGGCCCAAGGGCGTCAAAGCACAGATCCAAGGTGACGAATTACGCGTCACCAGCAAGAAACGCGACGACCTGCAAGCCGTTATCGCGCTGCTCAAGGGCGACGATTTCGGGATCGCCCTGCAATTCGTGAACTACCGGTAGGCGCGGGCGGTCACCGCCCGAACCCTCAACGACCGGCCATCTGCTCCAGGCGCGCGATCCGTTCCGCCATCGGTGGATGCGTCGAGAACAACCGGGCCATCCGATCGCCGGCACGGAACGGATTGGCGATCATCAGATGCGACTGCGCGGTCAGCCGGGGTTCGGGCGGCAACGGTGCCGCCTGCACCCCACGCTCCAGCTTGCGCAACGCCGACGCCAGCGCCAGCGGATCACCGGTCAGCTCGGCCCCCGACTCATCGGCCTGATACTCCCGCGACCGCGACACCGCCAGTTTGATCAATCCCGCGGCGATCGGCCCCAGTAGGGAAACCAGCAGTACACCGAAGATATTCGGCCCGGAACCACCCCGGTTCCCACCGAAGGCCGCCGCGAAATACGCGAAATTCGCCAGCCCGGAAATCACCGCGGCCATGGCCCCCGCAACCGAGGAGATCAAGATATCCCGGTTGTATACATGGGACAGTTCGTGACCCAGTACGGCCCGCAATTCGCGCTCGTCCAAGATTTGCAGAATACCGCTGGTACAGCAGACCGCCGCATGCCGCGGATTACGCCCGGTGGCGAAAGCGTTCGGCGCATTCGTAGGACTTATGTACAGCCGCGGCATGGGCTGCCGAGCGGTGGTCGCCAGCTCACGGACGATCCCGTAGATGGCCGGCGCCTCGATCTCGCTCACCGGCTGCGCCCGCATGGCCTTCAGCGCGAGTTTATCGCTGTTGAAATACGCGTAGCCGTTCATCGCCACGGCGAACAGAACCGCGACGACCAGAATGGTCGTATTCCGGAACGCTGCCCCCGCCAGGACTATCAGCGCGGAAAGCCCGACCATGAGCCCGAACGTTTTCATCCCATTCGCAAACCCGTGCCCGTGCATAGCACTCCTGTATACGTGGCGCGCGACCGAACGCGCGAATTTCGGCCAGAACCGCTACAGGAGGACAACGATCCCAGGCCCGGTGAAGTTCCGTGTTCGCGGGCATCGGCCTGCTGCCGAGCGGGACCGGAAAGGGCGGTCGAGGCGGGCGGGCTCGCCCAGTCGAATCGCCGACGTGAGAAGTCGGCCTGCTGGTGAAAGTGAGAGCGCGAGCCCGCTCGCCAAGGCGCTGTGCTGTGTTTGGCGCCGCTTGGGGCGGCGCAGGGTCCAGGCCCCTCGGTCTCACCGTTTTCGGCCTCGCGCCCGCGATATGCGGTGGGCCGTCCGCAGAGCGCGACCGTTGAGCACCTTCGGCCAAGGGGTGAGACAGGCCTCAACCCTTCGAGATGTCTGGCAACACTCGACACATGCGGGTTGCCTCGCCGAGCGATGTCCGTGTCCGGGCCGGTTTCAGGGGTCAGCCGACCCGTTCGATGGTGTACTGGACCAACTGAACCAAGGCGTCATTGGCAGGCCCCGCAGGAAGGGCCTTCAGCTCCGCGTGGGCGATATCGGCGTATTCGCGCAGCTTCTCCTTCGCCCGGGTCATACCCGGCGAACGGCCGAGCAGGTCCAGTGCCTCGGCAACCTCGGCATCCGTTTCCAGAGGTCTCGCCAGGAGGGTCCGGAGACGGTCGCCGTCGGGGCCCTCCTCGCTCAGTGCGTAGAGGACGGGGAGAGTGTGGACTCCCTCACGCAGGTCGGTGCCGGGGGTTTTGCCGGACTGGGCCGATTCGGAGGAGATATCGATGATGTCGTCGGATATCTGGAAGGCGGTGCCGACGGCGTCACCGAGGCGGGCGAGGCGTTCTACATGGTCGTCGTCCGCGCCGGAGAAGGTCCCGCCGAAACGGCCGGAGGCCGCGATCAGCGAACCGGTTTTCTCCCAGACCACGCGCAGATAGTGGGCGACGGGGTCGCTCTCTTCGCGAGCGCCCATGGTTTCCCGCATCTGACCGGTGACCAGTTCGGCGAAGGTTTCGGCGATGATGCGGACGGCGTCGGGGCCGAGGGTCGAGGTCAGCCGGGAGGCGTGCGCGAACAGATAGTCGCCGGCGAGGATGGCCACGCTGTTGCCCCAGCGGGAGTTCACGCTCGTCGCGCCGCGCCGCATGGTGGCCTCGTCCATGACATCGTCGTGGTAGAGCGTGGCCAGGTGGACGAGTTCGACCACGGTGCCGGCGGTGACGAGGTCCGGATCGCCGGGGCGGGGGCCCAGCTGGCCGGTGAGGATGGTGAACAGCGGCCGGAATCGTTTACCGCCGGCCCTGGCCAGGTGCAGCGCGGCTTCCTGGAGGAAGGACGCCCCGGAAGACAGCTCCTCGACCAGCAGTTTCTCCACGTCGTCGAGGCCGTTGCGTACGGTCTCGGCGAGCGCAGGATCCCCTAGGTCCACCCCCGCCACCACCGTGCCGGCTTCGCTCACAGCAGATGTGCTCATACCTTCTCCCAAGGACGCGTCCGACCCCACGGTGATGAACCTAGCGTGTTCATGTCGGAACGCCCATGAACACCATCACTGTATTGATCGAGCATGAACGAGGCCGGCGACCGGTCATCATGCCGACGCGGAGGCCGGAGCGTAGGCGTAGGTCGCGCTACCGCCTCCGGGCCTGACACGCTCATGCTGTACCGATCGAGCATGAACGTGGGCCCTCCGTGGTCACGCTGCGCTACCGCCTCCGGGCCTGACACGCTCATGCTGTATCGATCGAGCATGAACGTGGGCCCTCCGTGGTCACGCTGCGCTACCGCCTCCGGGCCTGACACGCTCATGCTGTATCGATCGAGCATGAACGTGGGCCCTCCGTGGTCACGCTGCGCTACCGCCTCCGGGCCTGACACGCTCATGCTGTATCGACCGAGCATGAACGTGGGCCCTCCGTGGTCACGCTGCGCTACCGCCTCCAGGCCTGACACGCTCATGCTGTGCACCGTACCGCCATCGACATCACTACCGCCCACCTGTAACTATTGACCGCATGGGTGCACCCGAAGCCACACCTTCCGAAGCCGACCGCGACGCGTTGCCCGCACACGTCGAGGTGCTGGTGGTGGGGGCGGGCCCCGCAGGTTCGGCGGCCGCGGCGTGGGCCGCCCGGGCGGGTCGCGATGTACTGCTGGTGGATTCCGCGACCTTTCCCCGGGACAAGACCTGCGGTGACGGTCTCACCCCGCGTGCCACCGCGGAACTCGAGCAGCTCGGGCTGGGTGAATGGGTGCGGGCGCACACCGTCAACCACGGTCTGCGAATGACCGGTTTCGGCGCCGAGGCGTTGCTGCCGTGGCCGGGTGGTTCGTTTCCCACCTACGGCAGTGCGATCCCGCGCACCGAACTGGACGACAAATTGCGCGATACCGCGGTGAAATCCGGGGCGCGGATGCGCGACGGCGCGAAGGTCGTGGCAGTGGCCCGCGACGGCGACCGGGTGACCGGGGTAACCGTGCGGGTGGGGACGGCTTCGCACGAAATCGGCTGCCGGAACCTGATCGTGGCCGACGGGGTGCGGTCCCCCGTCGGCAAACTGCTCGGCCGCACCTGGCATCGCCGCTACGCCTACGGGGTGGCGGCGCGCGCCTATATCTCCTCCGGCCGCAGCGACGATCAGTGGATCACCTCACATCTGGAGTTGCGCAATGCCGAAAACGAGCTGGTACCCGGCTACGGCTGGGTCTTCCCGCTGGCCAACGGTGAGGTGAATATCGGCGTCGGTTCGCTGGCCACCGAACGCAGGCCCTCGCATATAGCGTTGAAACCACTGCTCGAGCACTACACGGAGCTGCGCCGCGACGAATGGGAACTGAGCGGTTCGGTGCGTGCGGTCTCCTCGGCGCTGCTGCCGATGGGCGGCGCTGTCTCCGGTATCGCGGGCCGCAACTGGGCGCTGCTCGGTGATGCCGCCGGCTGTGTGAACCCGCTGAACGGCGAGGGAATCGACTATGGTCTGGAGGGCGGCCATATGCTCGCCGGGCTACTGGACGAACCCGATCTCACCCGGGTGTGGCCGGCCCTGCTGCGCGCGAGATACGGCCGCACCTATTCGGTGGCGCGGCGGATCGCCGGCCTGGCCACCCACCCGCGGATGGTTCCGCTCGGCGGCCCACCGGTGATGCGTTCGAAATTGCTGCAGCGCACCGCGGTCCGGGTGATGGGCAATCTGGTCACCGACGAGGATGTGGACCTCACCGCCCGTGCGTGGCGCGCCGCGGGCCGGGCGTCGATACGGTTCGACGACCTCGCGCCTTTCTGTTGAGCGCCGTGGTGACGCGGCCGGTACCGCGGGATCTGCTCCCGCATCTGCGGCGAGCCCGTGATCTCGTGGACCGCGAATATGCTCGGCCGTTGGATCTCGATGGTATGGCCGCCGCAGCCGGGGTTTCGAAATACCATTTCCTGCGCTGTTTCGCGGCCACCTACGGCCGGACGCCCGCGGTGTACCTGGCCGAGCGCCGGATCGAGCGGGCGCAGGATCTCCTGCGCGCCACCAACACCACGGTGACCGAGGTATGCCTGCTCGTCGGCTACAGCAGTCTGGGTTCGTTCTCCCGGAAATTCACCGAACTGGTGGGAGTTTCACCTTCGGAATACCAGGCGAAGTTCGCCGACGGAGTGCCCCGTATCCCCGGTTGCTACATCTTCATGCACGGGTTGTCCGATCGCCGGCGCGATACCGCAATTTCGGAGAAGCCCGGCGGCCCGGTCCGCCCATAGTCTCGGACCATGACTCCGATCATTGCGAATATCTCCCTGGTCACCGTGTACGTGTCCGATCAGACAGCGGCCAAGAACTGGTACATCGAAACCCTCGGTTTCGTCGAGACCGCCGATATCCAGATGGGCGACAACGGTTTCCGCTGGGTGACCGTCGCCCATCCCGACCACCGGGAACTCGAGGTCACCCTGATGCTGCCGGGTCCACCCCTGGACGAGAATCTCGCCGACGCGATCAGCAGGTCGCTGGCCAACGGGAGCCACGGCTCACTGGGGCTGAACACTCGGGACTGCCATAAGGCCTATGCGGAGCTCACCGCAAAAGGTGTCGATTTCGTCCAGCCCCCGTCGGAGCGGCCCTACGGGGTGGAAGCGGTATTCCGGGACAATTCGGGGAACTGGCTGGTGCTGGTCGAGCCGAAGGAGTTCGATCCCACGGCCGCGGCTGCCGCGGCAATGGACCCGCCCTGCGCCGAACTCTGAAACCGCCCGACCCGATAAGCCGGGACCGCGGTGTATGTCCGGAGCCGCGCGGTCCGCGCGGCCCCGGAGGACTGTCAGACTCCGGCGCGATTCTCGAACCAGTAGACGATGTATTTGCGTTCGCTCTCGGCGACCCGCCGCTGCAACTGTTCGGCGAGCGGTTCGATGGCCCCGCCCACCAGGGGAACCTTGACCTTCACCGAACCGGAGATCACCACCTCCGAGCCCTCGGCGGTGGGACGCAGTTCATAAGTGCCCTTCATCTCCGAGGAGATGGCCGAGGAGGTGCCCTCGAAGGTCCCCGCCGCGGTGGACCCGTCGAGGGTCTGCCAATGGTCGATACGGGTGACTACCAGTTCGGTTTTCAGCAGCTTGCGCACGACGCCGGGGACCTTGTCCTGCCGGATCGTCTCGCTCATCTTGATACGGGCGGTACCCGGGCCACCGGGGTGCGACAGGTCGAGGGTGGCCGTCGGGGCGCCGGTGAACCGGTCTCGCCACATTTCTTCTCCGGTGAGCGCGGCGTGCAGATCGGACACCGGGATCGGATAGGACAGCGTGAAGCCGAATTTTCGGGCCATGAGCGCTCACCCTAGCCGACCCCGCTAGCCTGTTGCGGTGCCGGAAACCAGCCGCCGCGGACCGCGCGACCCCGGTTACCCGGGCGACGGTGCGCGCGACGGCACAGCCGCCCCGGCCGTGGACGATTCCGGAGGAGGCAACGTGCCCGAGCAGGCAGAGATGGTCGCGCCGCCGGTCGTGGCCCCGGAGCCCGCTGCCCGACCGGTGCGCGCGCCGGACCCGGCCGCACGTTCTGCCCGGGCCGAACGGTTGCGCAAGGTGTGCGTCGGCGTGGTGATCACCGCGGTATCGGTGAGCGTGCTGGTGGTGCTGCTGTTCCTGGCGGCCTGGCGCAATGACTATCTGATCGAATCCGACAAGGGCGAGACCACCGGTGAGGTGCTGTCCGCCGGTCGGCTGCGCTCGGCGGTGATGTACGTGACCCCGGACGGCGTCACCCACAATCCCAAGGTCGGCGTGCTGTATCCGACCAACCTGACCGCGGGTGAGCGGATCAATGTGGAATACAGCCGCGCCGATCCCGACCTCGTCCGGGTCGCGGGCCGCGATGTGCGGGTCGCGGTGCTGCCGGCACTGTCGGTCCTGGCTGTTACCTGGGCCCTCACCCTGCCGACACTGTGGCTGCTGATGCGGGCAGCGACCGGTTCGATGAGCGTTCGCCCGATCTTCGATCCGGCGTCATATCGGCGACGCGTCCCGGGGGACCGCGACCGCGCAGACTGAGCGAGTGCGCGTAGCCATCGTTGCGGAGTCGTTTCTCCCGAATATGAACGGCGTCGTGAACTCGGTGCTCCGGGTGCTGGATCATTTGCATCGGCACGGGCACGACGCTCTTGTCCTCGCACCCGATTCGCTGCGCGAGCAGCCGCCCGCCCCCCGCCACCACGGGAGGTTCCCGGTACACCGGGTCCCGGCGGTGATGGTGCCGAAGATCAGTTCGCTGCCGGTGGGCCTGCCGCAGCCGGGCATGGTCGGTGTCCTCGGCGATTTCGATCCCGATGTGGTGCATCTGGCCTCACCGTTCCTGCTCGGTGCGGGCGGAATGGCGGCGGCGCTGCGGCTGGACCTGCCCGCGGTGGCGGTGTACCAGACCGATGTGGCGGGTTTCGCGGAAAGCTACGGGCTGGGCCTGGCGGCCCGGGCCGCCTGGGGCTGGACCCGGCGAATCCACGAGGGCGCGGTCCGGACGCTGGCGCCGTCGAGCGCGGCGGTGGAGGACCTGGCACGGCACGGGATCCCCCGAGTGCACATTTGGGGCCGCGGTGTCGATACGGTGCGGTTCACCCCGGCCGCGCGCAGCGAAGAGCTGCGCGGGCAGTGGCGCGGCGATACCGCGAAACTGCTGGTCGGTTTTGTCGGCCGGCTGGCCCCGGAAAAGCATGTGGACCGGCTCTCGGTGCTGGCCCACGATCCGTCGGTACAGCTGGTGATCGTGGGCGACGGCCCGGAGCGGCAGAAACTCGCCGGTCTGCTGCCGGGCGCGATCTTCACCGGCGAACTCGGCGGCCACGAGCTCGCCCGGGCCTACGCGAGCCTGGACGTGATGGTGCATCCGGGTGAGCACGAGACGTTCTGCCAGGGCGTGCAGGAGGCGCTGGCGTCCGGGGTACCGGTCGTCGGGCCCGATGCCGGCGGCCCGCGCGATCTCATCGCGCACTGCCGCAACGGCTACCTGCTCCCGGTGCGGGACTTCACCGAACTACTGCCCGGCACCGTCTCGGCGCTGCGCGACGCGCAGGTGCGCGACCGGTTCGCCGGGGCGGCCCGTAAATCGGTACTGCACCGCACATGGCCCGCCATCTGCACCGAACTCATGAACCACTACGCCGAGGTCATCGGCACCGGATACCGGTTGTCACGCTCGGCGTGACCGGACGCGGCGGACCGCCCTGCACCCATTAGGGTCGGGTTGTGGTGAAAACACAATCGGTCCGGGCCTCGCTGGACAAACAGCCGCACGAGGTCGCGTCGATGTTCGACGGGGTGGCGCGACGATACGACCTGACCAACACCGTGATCTCGGCCGGCCAGGACCGCTACTGGCGCCGGCTGACCCGCAAGGCCATCGATCCGCGTCCCGGTGAGCAGGTGCTCGACCTGGCCGCCGGCACCGGGGTGTCCACCGTGGAACTCGGCCGCTCCGGCGCGTGGTGCGTAGCCGCCGATTTCTCCCAGGGCATGCTGGCCGCGGGCCGGTTCCGGCAGGTGCCGATGGTCGCCGGCGATGCCATGGCGCTGCCCTTCGCCGACAATTCCTTCGACGCGGTGACCATCTCGTTCGGGCTGCGCAATGTGGCCGATACCGATCTGGCGCTGCGGGAGATGCTGCGGGTGACCAAACCCGGCGGCCGGTTGGTCATCTGTGAGTTCTCCACGCCGATCATCCCGGGGTTCAAAACCCTCTACATGGAATACCTGATGAAGGCGCTACCGAAGGTGGCCAGGGCGGTGAGCAGTAACCCGGACGCCTACGTCTACCTGGCCGAATCCATCCGGGCCTGGCCGAACCAGCGACAGCTGGGCCGCCGGATCGCCGACGCCGGGTGGTCCGGGGTGAAATGGCGGAACCTGACCGGCGGCGTGGTCGCACTGCACCGGGGATACAAGCTCGGCGGCTGAAACCGTCCGGTATAGCCGGCTTCATCTACCTCACAGATGTGATTTCCGCCGATGAAGTGGAATGTCATCCGGCGATAACATCGGGCAAACCCGAGGAAATCGGCCGCGGGGACGATCGGATGCATGTCCGAGGTGAGCGGCAGGAGCGAGTCAGGCCCGAAGGCGGCAGCGCAGCGTGACCACGCAGGGCCCTCGCTCCTGCCCGACCGGCACAGCGATCGGCGGCCGGGCACGACCAGGACCGCGTGCTCCTACTGCGGGGTCGGGTGCGGTATCGAGATCACCACCACGGCCGACGACACCGGCGCACCGGTGATCGCCAAGGTGAGCGGAGACAAACTGCATCCGTCGAATACCGGGCGGTTGTGCACCAAGGGGGCCACCCACCTCGAGTTGATGCGGGCACCGGGCCGGATGTCGACCGCTTTTCTGCGACCCGAACGTGGCATCCGGCCACAGTCGGTCGGCGTCGACGAGGCGGTACGCGAGGCCGCTGCGCGGTTGCGGCGGATCCTGGCCGAGCACGGCCCCGACGCCATAGCGCTCTATGTTTCCGGGCAGATGTCCCTGGAGGCCCAATATTTGGCCACGAAGCTCGCCAAAGGTCACCTGCGCACTATTCATATGGAGGCGAATTCCCGGCTGTGCATGGCCGGTGCGGGTACCGGTTACAAACAGTCGCTGGGCGCGGACGGACCGCCGGGTTCCTATGACGATTTCGAGCACGCCGATCTGTTCTTCGTGATCGGCGCGAATATGGCCGACTGCCATCCCATCCTGTTCCTGCGCATGGCGGACCGGCTCAAAGCGGGCGCGAAACTGATCGTGGTGGATCCGCGGCGCACCGATACCGCCGCCCGCGCGGATCTGTTCCTGCAGATCGCCCCCGGCACAGATCTGGCCCTGCTCAACGGTCTGCTGTACCTGCTCGTCGAAGCCGGCGATATCGATACCGAATTCATCGCCGAGCACACCGAGGGCTGGGATGCCATGCCGGAGTTCCTCGCCGGCTATCCACCGGAGAGAGTGGCGGAGCTGACCGGTCTGGCCGAATCGGATATCCGTACCGCCGCGCGTTGGATCGGGACGGCCGGGGAATGGATGAGCCTGTGGACCATGGGACTCAACCAGTCGACCCACGGGACCTGGAACACGAACGCGCTGTGCAATCTGCATCTGGCCACCGGCGCCATCTGCCGTCCCGGCAGCGGACCGTTCTCGCTCACCGGGCAGCCGAACGCCATGGGCGGACGCGAGATGGGCTATATGGGTCCTGGTCTGCCCGGCCAGCGGAGTCTGCTGAACCCCGCCGACCGCGCGTTCGTCGAGGACGCCTGGGGGCTGCCGCCGGGAACACTGCGCGCCGAGGCGGGCCCCGGCACCATCGAGATGTTCCGCGAACTCGCCGCGGGCACGATCAAGGCAGCCTGGATCATCTGCACCAATCCGGTGGCGACCGTCGCGAATCGGAAGACGGTGATCGCCGGCCTGGAAGCGGCGGAACTGGTGATCACACAGGACGCCTACACCGAGACCGCTACCAACACCTACGCCGATATCCTGCTGCCGGCCACCCTGTGGGCCGAATCGGACGCGGTGATGGTGAACTCCGAACGCAGTGTCACGCTGCTGCGGGGAGCGGTCGAACCGGCCGGTGACGCCCGGCCGGACTGGCAGTTGATCGCCCAGGTGGCCACCGCCATGGGGTTCCCTGGCTTCGAGTACGCCTCGAGTGCCGAGGTGTTCGACGAACTGCGCCGCTTCGCCAACCCCGCCACCGGCTACGACCTGAGCGGGATGAGTTACGAGACGCTGAGCGAGGGTCCGATGCAGTGGCCGTGCCCCGACCCCGCACAACGCCGCAACCCGATTCGCTATCTGAACGACGGCGTGAGCGGTCCACGCTACCGCGATCCCGAAGGCAACGAGCCCCGGCCGGCGTTCGCCACCCCGAGCCGCCGCGCCGTCTTCTGGCCGCGGCCGCATATGCTGCCCGACGAAATGCCCGACGACGACTACCCGTTCCTGCTCAATACGGGCCGGCTGCCGCATCAGTGGCATTCGATGACCAAGACCGGCCGCGTCGGCAAACTCACCAGGCTGAACGGCGAACCGTTCGTGGAAGTCCATCCCGAAGATGCCCGCACTCTCGGGCTGGAGCCGGGGGACGAACTGGAGATCGCCTCGCGGCGCGGGCGCGCGGTGCTGCCCGCCCGGATCAGTGACCGGGTGCGGCCCGGTGGCTGTTTCGCGCCCTTCCACTGGAACGACGAACAGGGCGAATACCTGACCATCAACGCGGTGACCCACGACGCGGTCGATTCCGATTCACTACAGCCGGAATTCAAGGCCTGTGCGGTCGCCCTGCGCCGGGTCGCGCCGATGCGGCGGGCGGATAGGCCGGAAACAGTGGGCAGCGCACCGGAATCCGCCGCGGCCGGTCCGCACCCCCTCGCCACGCTACTCGGCCTGAATACCGCGGCCACACCGACGCTGAGCGAAACCGAGCGGATCTATCTGGGTGGCTATCTCGCCGCGCTGCAGTCGTTGCCGGTCTCCGGGCAGCCGGTCCTGCCCACGTCGGCACCGCTGTCGGATCGGAGCCGGCTGTGGGTGGACGGGTTGCTCGCCGGTATGTATTCGCGCGAAGTGCCCGCGGACCCGGAGGCCGGCGACCCGACCGCGGCCCCGGCCCGGACCGTGACCGTGCTGTGGGCCTCCCAGACCGGCAATGCCGAGGATTTCGCCGCGACCGCCGCCGCGCGGCTCACCGAGTCCGGACTCCGGCCGCGGCTACTCGATATGGACTCTTGCGAACTCGAGGGGCTGACCGGCGACGTCCTGGTCGTCACCAGTACTTTCGGTGACGGCGGCCCACCGGACAACGGGGCCGATTTCTGGACCCGGCTCACGGCGAGCGCGGTCCGGCTCACCGGTATGCGGTATGCGGTGTTCGCGCTCGGCGACTCCTCCTACGACGATTTCTGCGGCCACGGTCGCAAACTCGACACCCTGTTCGCCGACCGCGGCGCGATCCGGCTGCTACCACGCCAGGACTGTGAGCCCGATTTCGACGAACCGGGGGCGCACTGGCTGGACGCGGTGATCACCGCACTGTCCGAAGCGGGTGGACCCGAGCCGTCCGCCGGCCCCGGCGGTGGAACTCCGCGCCGAACCGCCGACGCGCCGGCCGGTGGTGCTACCGCGGTCGGTGTCCTGGAACGGACCGCGCCCGCCCCGCTCTCGATGCGGGCAGCGGCAGCCACCGCGTTCGCCCGCACCGCACCGGTCGCCGCGCCTCTCCTCGACAACGAGGTGCTGACCGCCCCGGACGCGGCGAAGGAGGTCCGGCGGATCAGTTTCGACCTGACCGGGCTCGACGCTCGGTACGAGGTAGGCGATTCGCTCGGGGTCTGGCCGGCCAACTGTCCGTCGCTGGTCGGGGAATGGCTGGCGGTGACCGGCCTGGACGGTCGTCGCTCCGTCGCCGCCGGCCAGCGCGAGATACCGCTGGAGCAGGCCCTGCGCACCAGCTACGACATCACCCGGGTCTCGCGCGATCTGCTGGAATTCGTCGCCGGGCACAACCCGAGCAACCGGCTCGCCAAATTGCTGCGCCGCGACAACCGCAACGAACTCGCCTCCTATCTGTGGGACCGCCAGCTGGTGGATGTGCTGCGGGACTTCCCGGTCCGCGCCGACCTGGTGGAATGGCTCGATGTGCTGAAGAAACTGCAGCCGCGCCGGTATTCGATCTCGTCGAGCCCGCTGACGAGCCCCGACCGGGTGGAGCTGACCGTGGGCATCGTGCGCTACGGCGACCCGGCGGCCGCGGGCTCGGCGGCCCGGCGCGGCGGCGTCTGCTCCACTTTCCTGGCCGACCGGGCCACCAACGCCCCGGTGCCGATATTCCTGCAGCGCGCACCGCATTTCCGGCCACCGCTGGACCCCGGCGTGCCGATGATCATGGTCGGCCCGGGCACCGGTATCGCGCCATTCCGCGGTTTCCTGCACGAACGGCGCGCGCTCGGGGCGACGGGACGCAACTGGTTGTTCTTCGGCGATCAGCACGCCGCGCAGAACTTCTACTATCGGGCCGAGCTGGAGGACATGTTCCGCACCGGCCACCTGGCGCGACTGGATCTGGCCTTCTCCCGGGATCAGCGGGAGCGGATATACGTGCAGCACCGCATGATCGAGCACGGTGCCGAACTGTGGTCGTGGCTGCGCGACGGCGCCCATTTCTATGTGTGTGGTGATGCCGCGCGGATGGCCGCGGATGTGGACGACGCGCTGCTGCGGATCGCCCGCGTCCACGGCAAACTCGACGAGGACGGCGCCCTGGCCTTCAGAAAGCAGCTCACCGCCGAGAAACGCTATGTCCGAGATGTGTACTGACGACCCGGCTCAGGCAGCGGGGGCATTGAGCCGGGCGAAGTCGGCCAGGCGGTAGTACGGGTAATAGGGGGAGGGCGGGGTGAGCGCGCTCGCCTTGTCCAGCCGGGCCAGCTGGTCGGCGGTGAGTGCCCAGCCGACGGCCCCGAGGTTCTGGCGCAACTGTTCCTCGTTACGCGCACCGACGATGACGGTGCCGACGGTGGGCCGGGTGAGCAGCCAGTTCAATGCGATTGCGCCGGCGACCTACTGGCCGAACACGGTTTCGCCCGGCTCGACCTCACCGAGGTCGCCGCACGCGCCGAGGTCGGCAAAACGACCGTCTACCGTCGCTGGCGCACCCCGACCGGACTCATCGCCGACCTCCTGGTGGATATGGCCGAACAGTCACTACCGCGCGCCGATACCGGCTCCCTGCTCGGCGATCTCACCGCCAATGCCCGGCTGGTCGCGGAAACCCTCGCCGACCCCCGGCAGGGCCGCCTGTTCCGCGCCGTGATCGCCGCCGCGACCTGTGACGAGAGCACCGCTACGGCGCTGCGCCGGTTCTACGACGTCCGGCTCACCGAATGGTCGCGGTGTATCACCGACGCCGTCGCCCGCGGGGAGGTGCCGGCCGGAACCGACCCCGCGCGGTCCTCACCGCGGTCTCCGGCCCGCTCTATTACCGGCTGCTGGCCAGCGGTGACCTCATCGACGACGCGGCCGCCCGGACGGCGGCCGAAACCGCGGCACACGCGGCCGCGGCCGGGATACTCGGCCGTACCGGCCCATGACCCCATCGGATCACCGGGTGGCCGTTCACCGAGCCTTGGGAATCCAGAACGGATCACGCCCGGTGAGCCCCAGCACCCGGTGCAGGGCCGGAGCTCCGGGGCCGACCGGCACCACGGGGCCGAAGAGGCCGGGTGTGCCCTCCGGCGGTGTGTCCTTCAGGAACCGCAACAACACCGCGAGATCGGTTTCGGCCACCTCGACGTCGCGGCCGGTGGCCCGCGCCAGATCCCAGGAGTGGATGATCAACTCGTCCAGCGCGACGCGCGCCGTGACCGCCGCGGGCATGGTCACACCGCCGGCCTCCGTCTCGCCCTCCCATGCCTCCGGTTCCTGCCACGCTGCGGCGAGAGCCTTCAACTGCGCGGGAATCCGGGCCCGCCAATCCGGCGCCAGGGCCGCGCCGCTGTCGAATTGCGGCGCCGCCGACGCCCCGACCGCCTCCTTGGTGGCGGCCGCGCGAAACGCCTCGGCCAGTCCGCCGACATGTTCCAGAATCGCGCGGACCGGAAGATCGGCGGGAGTGCGGGCATCGAGCTGCTCGTCGCCGATCGCGGCGACGATATCGGCGAGTGCGGCGGCCGCCTGCGACATATCGAATTCGGGTTGCATCGGGGCTCCTCGGGGTCGGTGGATCCACCTGTACCGACGAACCCGGCCGATGGAATTCACCGGCCGTTCGGCAAAAGGTACCGAGCGACCGCCGGAGGTTACGCCGGGGCCCCCACACTCGAGCGGACCGCCGCGTGCAGATCACGCAACCCGGCCCGGCTGGTGACCACCTCCAGCACCCGGAACCCGCTCGTGGTCCCGGTAAGCTCGGTCGCCAGCTCCTCCAGTCCGACCTGCCGGTGCGGAATCCGGTAGGCCGCGCACAGCGCCGACAGGTCCATCCCGTGCGGGGTGCCGAACACCCGCTCGAAAACACCGGCGTACTGCGGGTCGCCCTGTTCGAGGAGTTCGAAGATCCCGCCCCCGTCGTCATTGGCGACCACGATGGTCAGATCCTCCGGGCGTGGTTCACCGCGCCCGATCAGCAGGCCGGAGGCATCGTGCAGGAAGGTGAGATCCCCGATCAACGCGACAGTGCGACCCGGATGGTGCAGGGCCGCGCCCACCGCCGCGGACACCGTGCCGTCGATACCGGCCACGCCCCGGTTCGACAGCACCCGGACGCCGGGGCGCGGCGTCGACACCAGCGCGGCGTCGCGTACCGGATTCGACGCCCCCAACAGCAATTGATCACCCTCGCGCAGCGCGTCCATCACCACCGCGGCCACGTGCAGGCCGGTGGGCTTCATATTCCTGGACAGTTCCTCGCGGACCACCGAGTGGGCCCGTTGGTCCAGCTCGCTACAGCGGGTCAGCCACGCCGGATCGGGCGTGCCGGTCGTCGTCGCCCGGGTCCCCGTGCCGACGACATTGCCCGAGACATCGGGCCAACGCGGGCCGGTGGTGAGCGCGTACACCCTGACCTCGGGGTCGGCCAGTACCCGGGAAACCTGCCGGTGCAGTGTCGGCCGCCCGGTGATGATCGCCTGGCGGGGCTTCAGCAACGGCAGTGCCAGCGGATGCAGGGCCGGACCGTGCACCGATGCGGTGGGTTCGGCGACCGTCGGCAATGCCGCCAGTTCGGTGTGCAGACCGGCGCCGTGACCGGATATCACCACGGTATCGGGAGTGAGGTCGATATTCAGCGGGACATCGAGAGTGGCGTACTGGGTGGCCGTCCAGGGCTGTCCGATGCCACGCCCGGCCGGGATGTTCTCGTCCTCCAGTGAATCCGGCACCAGCGGTTCGCGTAGCGGAATATCGAAGTGCACCGGACCGGCGTTGCCCGAGCGGATCCCGCGGGCGGCCGCCAGTACTCGGCACACCGCGGAACGCCAGACGCTGTTCTGCTTCGGATAATCGGCGGCCGGCTCGGCCTCGGCGAGTCCCAGATTGATGGTCGTACGCACCTGGCTGCCGAACAGACCGAGCTGTTCGACGGTCTGGTTGGCGCCGGTGCCCAGCATCTCGTACGGACGATTGGCGCTGAGTACGATCAGCGGGACCCGCGCGTAATTGGCCTCCAATACCGCGGGCCCCAGATTGGCCACCGCGGTGCCCGAGGTCATCACCACCGGAACCGGGGCGCCCGAGGCTATGGCCAGGCCGATCGCCAGGAATCCGGCGGTCCGCTCGTCGACTCGCATATGCAAGCGGAGTCGTCCGGCGGCATCGGCGGCCTGGAGGGCGAACGCCAGTGGAGCGTTACGCGAGCCGGGACACAGCACGACTTCCCGAACCCCACCGCGTGCGAGTTCGTCGACGACTACCCGCGCCTGCGCTGTTGACGGATTCACGCCTCTAGATTGTCAGACCACGGGCGCCGTGTCGGCGTCGCCCTGCTCACACAACTCGGCCGTGACCGTTCCGCGTCGGAACCCGGCGGCTCCGCGCCGCTCGGGGCAGGCCGGATATCGATACCCCCGAGAATTCCCCCCGTTGGGGACCTCGCCGTCGAGGCCCCCCAGGTGCCGCGCGCACGCGCGGTCTTGTCACACGTCGCTCAGCCGGCGTGCTTCTGCACCAGGTCGCCGACCCGGGGCAGCGCCTCGATAACGTTCTTCTTCGCCGAGGAACGCATCGAGTTGTACACCTTCTGCAGGGCCGGGCGGCTGGAGCTCGCGGCACGTGCGTCGGTGACGGTCAGCAGGGACTCGGCGACCTCGTCACCCTTGGCGCTCAGCAGCTCACCGAAGGTGCCGGTGCCACCGGCCTGGAACTCGCTCCAGTACGGCTGGAGCTGCTCGAGCAGCTTGGGCGCCAGCGATTCCAGGGCGTCGGGCACGATGGACGGGCTGATCTTCTTCACCGCCGCGTACCCACCCTTCACGGCCAGACCCGACGCACCACCCTTATCGGAGACCTCGGCGTCCAGAACCTGGACGGCGTCGGCGAGAAAGGCCGGGCGCGTGGCCTCGTCAAGCAGTGATTCAGACAGTGCTGCAACCAATTTAAGGATCCTCCGGATCAGTACTCGTATGGACGGGCAACGCAACTATACGCACCACCCGCAGGAGTACTTTCCGCCCCGCATGGGTAAGCAACAGACGGAGATGACGCCTCCGCAACCACGGAAGCGTTACGGCGCCACGTGATTCGGCCCGGCCCGCCCCGCCGCACCGGGCCCGACCAGCAAGATCGGCCGGGCGACCCGTCACACGCGGGAACCGGGAGCCCCTGCCCCGACCCGGATACCGTCGTGGCGATACCGCCGGGACGCCCCGATCACGGCTGCCAGGGCAGAAGTTGAACCATCAGTCCTTCACTGTCGGCCAGCACGGTGCCCTCTTCGTCGACGAGTTCGGCGCTGATGAAGGTTTTGCGGCCCTCGATGCGCTCGACCCGGCCGCGCACCGTCAGTGGCGTATCGAGCGGCGTCACCTTGCGGTAGTTCACGTGCAGGAAGGCGGTGCGGCTGATCGGACGCCCGGCGTAGTGCACGGTCATCCCGAACAGGTCGTCGAACAGCAGCGGGAGGACACCGCCGTGCGCGGCGGCGTTCCCGCCGAGATGGAATCGCCGGAACACACCCTGCATCACGATGCCGTCTGGTCCGGCCGAGACCGTCCGCCAGGGCAGCAGCAGCAGACTGCCGCGCCCGGGCAGTTCGACGGCCCGGCCGGCCGGGCCCTGCTGCTCCGGAGCCCGGTAGGGTCCGAGCAGATCGATGAGCGCGTTCACCTGATCGCGGGCCGCCCCGTACACCTCGGCGGGGGCGTCCGCGGAGACGGCGAGATCCTGGAGCGTGCGCATGGCCTCGACGAATTCACCGAATTCCGGGCCCACCCGGGCCGGGGTGACCTTGGGGAACCCGCCGTGCCGCTCGTACCGATCCTCGTCGACGGCGCTGTCGTCGATCGTCGGTTGGGTCTGCTCGCTCATATACGCACCGTAACTCCGGGTTATACAGCGTCCAAACATTTCGGCTCAGATGTGGTGAACTCAACGGCCCGCCGACGGCCCCGCCGAGCCTGGTGTAATCACCCCATGACGTTCAATCCGACGCTGTGGCGCGAAGTGGCCGGGTTCGAGAACCTGACCGACATCACCTACCACCGCCACATCGAACAGGGCACGGTCCGGATCGCATTCGACCGCCCCGAAGTGCGCAACGCCTTCCGCCCGCACACGGTCGACGAACTCTTCGGCGTCCTCGAACACGCCCGGACGACCGCCGATGTCGGCGCCGTCCTGCTCACCGGCAACGGACCCAGCCCCAAGGACGGCGGCTGGGCGTTCTGCTCCGGCGGCGACCAGCGCATCCGCGGCCGCAGCGGCTACCAGTACGCCAGCGGTGACACCTCCGACACCGTGGACAAGGCACGTGCGGGCCGGCTGCACATCCTGGAGGTCCAGCGCCTCATCCGGTTCATGCCCAAGATCGTGATCGCCCTGGTCAACGGCTGGGCCGCCGGCGGCGGCCACAGCCTGCACGTCGTCTGCGACCTCACCCTCGCCAGCCGCGAGCACGCGCGCTTCAAACAGACCGACGCCGACGTCGGCAGCTTCGACGGCGGCTACGGCAGCGCCTACCTCGCCAAGCTGGTCGGCCAGAAATTCGCCCGCGAGATCTTCTTCCTCGGCCGCACATACACCGCCGAGGACATGCATGCCATGGGCGCGGTCAACGAAGTGGTCGACCACGCCGAACTGGAGAACGTCGCCCTGGAATGGGCGGAAGCCATCAACGGCAAGTCACCCCAGGCCCAGCGCATGCTCAAATACGCCTTCAACCTGGCCGACGACGGCCTGGTCGGACAGCAGTTGTTCGCCGGGGAGGCCACGCGGCTGGCGTACATGACCGACGAGGCCGTCGAGGGCCGCGACTCCTTCCTGGAAAAGCGCGCCCCCGACTGGACCCCCTACCCCTGGTACTTCTGAGTTTTTTGGCGCGCCTTCGGCGCGCAGGGTCGAGGCCCCCGAAGGTCCCGTCGTTCAGGCCTCGAGACTCGCGCCTGCGGCGCATGCACTTCGAGGCCTGAACGACGGGACGGGCCTCGACCCTTTCAGGGCCTCGTAAAACTCGGCACCGCGCGGGCGCTGATGTTCGTGAAAGCGATCAGATGCGAGGCCGGCGGGGTGGTCGAGTCGGCATCCGATTCGAACGAGTCGGCATCCGATCCGACCATCGAATGCCGACGCAACCCGCATGTGTCGAGTCTTGCGAGACACCACAAAGGGTTGAGGCCCGTCTCGCCGTTTCGGCCTCGAAGCGCATGCGGCGAAGCCGCGAGTCTCGAGGCCGAAACGGCGAGACCAAGGGGGCCTCAACCCCGCGCCGCCGAAGGCGGCGCAAATAAACACAGCACCTTCGCGAGCAGGCCCGCATCCCCCACCTTCACGCGCAAGCCCACCTTCACGCGCAAGCCCCAGTCCCACTTCCACGAGCAAGCCCCACCCCCACCTCCACTGCCCGCCCCTCGCTCACCACATCCCAACTGCGCAGTCGGGCCCACACCGTCTACGAGCACCACGCCCCGCAATCCCACGCGCCGCAAATCGGACACAACATCACCGTCACACCCCTAGACTTTTCGACGATGGACATCCTCAGCAGCCGCATCATCCTGCGCCCGCGGGACTACGCGACCACACTGGCCTTCTATCGGGACTCCCTCGGCCTGGCGATCTACCGCGAATACCCGGGGGGAACGGTTTTCTTCGCCGGGCAGTCGCTCATCGAGGTGGCGGGGCACGGCGGTTCCGACGCCGCTCCGCGTGGCTTCGCGGGCGCGATCTGGCTGCAGGTGCGCGATGTCGGCGCGGTGGCGGTCGAACTGACGCTGAGCGGGGTGGCGATCGACCGGGCGCCGGTGACCGAGCCGTGGGGCCTGGTGGAGATGTGGGTGACCGATCCGGACGGGGTACCGATCGTGCTGGTCGAGGTGCCGGAGGAGCACCCGCTCCGACGGGACACCCGCTGACCCGGTACGGGTCGGAGTTTTCTGCCGGGTTGCCAACCCCCGGTCTCCCGGGCGACGATACGATCGGATGGCCGCCCGATCACCGATGCCCGGTGCGACCGCTTTCGTACCGTCCGACGAGTGAATCGCAGTCCCATGCCTGGCCCAGCCCAATCCGATCAGCCGGCTCCGGCACCCTGTCCCGGCAGCATCGAACCCTGCTGTCCGCTTTCCGGCGGACAGGAAACCATCGCTGCCGTGCGCGAGCGCAGCGCGCGAGTCACGGCCTACCGACAAGCCGGAGACAGGGCGCGGCCGTGACGAAAACCTTGCGTACTCTGCCCATACCTACCGGCAGCGGCGTCAGCGATGTGCTGCCGCATCTGCGGCAGGTGCTGGACGATAGCGGTTCGGCGGCCTGGCTACCGGTACCCGCCAGCGACCGGCGCGAAGCCCGCCGGCTGGGTGACGCGCTCGCCCCGGGCGAGCCGATCGCCGAGGATATCGCGCTGGTGGTCACCACCTCCGGTACGACGGGGGTCCCGAAGGGTGCCATGCTCACCGCGGCGGCGTTGCGAGCCAGCGGTGATGCCACCCACGAACGGCTCGGCGGCCCCGGTAGCTGGCTGCTCGCCCTGCCCACTCATCACATCGCCGGACTGCAGGTGCTGCTGCGGTCGTTGCTGGCCGGGACCGAGCCGACGGTGGTGGATGTCTCGGGCGGTTTCCTGCCCGAGGCGCTGGCCGGCGCGATCGCGGGTATGCGCGGGGAACGCCGGTACACCTCGCTGGTGCCCACCCAGTTGATCAAGGTCCTGGAGACACCCGCCGCGACCGCCGCGCTGGCCGAGTTGGACGCGGTGCTGATCGGCGGCGCCGCGACCCCGTCGCCGGTGTACGAGCGGGCTCGGGACGCCGGGATCAATGTCGTGCGCACCTATGGCATGAGTGAGACCTGCGGCGGCTGCGTCTACGACGGTGTCCCGCTGACCGGGGCCCGGGTGCGGATCGAGAACGACCGCATCCTGCTCGGCGGCGAAATGCTCGCCGCCGGCTACCGCAATATGCCCGACCATCCGGCGTTCGCCGAAACGGGCTGGTTCCGCACCGACGACGCGGGCGCTCTCCAGGACGGCGTACTGCGCGTCCTGGGCCGGTTGGACGAAGCGATCAGCACGGGCGGCCTGCTGGTGATCCCGCAGGTGGTGGAGGCGGTACTCGCCACTCATCCGGCCGTATCGGAATGTGTGGTGCTCGGCCTACCCGACGACAGGCTGGGTCAGCGGGTGGCGCTCGCGGTGGTGCCGGCGCCCGGATCCACGCCCACTCTCGACCAGCTGCGTGACCATGTGCTGGCCGAACTGGATGCCGTGGCCGCCCCGCGCGAACTCACCCTCGTCGACGAGATTCCGTTGCTGGGACCGGGCAAACCCGATCGCGGCGCGCTGCGCAAGCATCTGCTGGCCGGGTCGGCGTCCTGAGCGAGCGGTCCGTGGCGGTTCCCGCCGCGGACCGCTCGACGGTTCAGGACTCGTCGTCGCCGTACTCGCCTTCGTAATCGTCCCCCAGCGGGACCGCGATGGACTGTTCGGCGATATCGACCGGGTTCGCCTGCCACTCGTCGGGACGCCCGCCGACCAGCGCGGGCTCGTCGGGTACCGGCATATCCTCGGGCACCGACCGGGGATCGATATCGCTGTCGGGGACATCGTCGGGGTAGGCCGGTACGTCCTGTTCGGCGCGGTCGGCCTCGGGCACTGCTTCGAAGGTGCCCGGATCGATCGTCCGGGGCAGCTTGTCGCGCTGGGCCATGATGGGCTCCTCTCCTCCGTATACGCCTCGCCGGGCGACTACCCGCCGAGAGGAAGATCAGTCCAACTTTGTCGAGAATGCCCCGAATGATCCGATCGGGCAAGTAACCGGTATCCCGCGTCACAGTTCCTGTGCACAGCCGCCGCGGCATACCCGGGCCCGGTTCCACCAGGCCACACTCCTGGACCGCGGCGGTCCGGGGAGAGGTACCGTCGACTACCCCGGCGGCCCGGCGCCTCGCTGCCGCCGTACGCGGTCCGTGGCCGAGCCGCGCTCCACCCCGCGCATTAGGCTGCGGAGATGGCTACCGCAGCACAATGGATCGAGGGCGCCCGGCCCAGAACTCTGCCGAACGCGATCGCCCCCGTCGTGGCCGGTACCGGCGCCGCGGCCGCCATCGATGGTGCGGTGTGGTGGAAAGCGCTGCTGGCCTTGGGTGTTTCGCTGGCGCTGATCATCGGGGTCAACTATGCCAACGACTATTCCGACGGGATCCGCGGCACCGACGACGAACGCGTCGGCCCGCTGCGGCTGGTCGGCTCCGGGCTGGCCTCTCCCGCAGCGGTCCGGGGCGCGGCCCTCGCGTGCCTCGCGACCGCCGCGGTACTCGGGCTGATCCTGGCGGTGCTGTCGGCCCCCTGGCTGCTGTTGGTCGGCGCGGTATGCCTGGCGGGTGCCTGGTTCTACACCGGCGGAAGCAAGCCCTATGGCTATAGCGGTTTCGGCGAGATCGCCGTTTTCGTATTCTTCGGCCTGGTGGCCGTGCTGGGGACGCAGTACGTCCAAGCGCTCCGGATCGACTGGGCCGGAGCGGCGCTGGCGGTCGGGGTCGGGGCGTTCTCCAGCGCGGTTCTGGTGGCCAACAACCTGCGCGATATCCCGACCGACAGCGAAACCGGTAAGACGACGCTGGCGGTGAAGATGGGTGACACCCGCACCCGCACCGTGCATCTGGTTCTGCTGGTGGTCCCGTTCGTACTGACCCTGGCGCTGGTGGCCCGCACCCCCTGGGCCCTGGCGGGTATGCTGGCCCTCCCCCTGGCCGTCCGCGCGAACGCGCCCGTCCGGGCGAACCGCGCCGGCCTGGAGCTGATCCCCGCCCTGCGCGATTCCGGCCTCGCCCTCCTCGCCTGGTCCGTACTGTCCGCCGTCGCCCTCTGGCTCGGCACCTGAACTCTCAGTCGTTGTCCGGGATCAGGATGCCGATGGCCCAGTTGACGATCGTGACGATGATGGCACCCAGGAACGCCGCCCAGAATCCGTCGATCCGCAGGCCGTAGTCGGTGACTTCGGTGATCCAGGCCGTGAGCCACAGCATCAGGGCGTTGATCACCAGCAGGAACAGGCCGAGGGTCAGGATGACCAGTGGTAGCGACAGTAGTTTCACCAGCGGTTTGACGAAGGCGTTCACCACGGTGAACACCGCCGCTACCGCGAGCAGGACCACGATCTTCGCGCCGTTGCCCTGGTCGGGCGGGGAGACGATTTCGATATTGCCGACCCATAGCGCGGCCAGCCAGATGGCGAAGGCGGTGCCGATCAACCGGAGCACAAGCTGCATATCTCATGCTAAGCACACCGGAGCGTCGCGCGCCGGATACGGCGGGATTCCGGCCCGGCCGCAGGCGTGATCCGAGGAGTCGGGGACGCCGAGCGCGGCCGGGCCGGGTGCGCTCATGCCGCCTTGTCGAGAAGGGTGTTGATCTCGCCACGCAGGCGGGCGATCCCGTCGGGGCCGCCGAGCAGTTCGGTGGCGACCGGACCGGGTGTGCGCAGGATGCCGAGCAGGACATGGCCGGATTCGATGGATTTGTCCTTGCGCGCCAAGGCTTCGCGCAGCGACAGTTCCAGGGCTTTCTTTGCGTCGCGCGTGAACGGGATATGCCCGAACCGCCCGCCGCGGCGACGGCCGCGGGATTCCGCCGCGGGAATCGCCCGGTCCAGCGCGTCGGCACCGAACCCGGCTTCCAGGCTTTCGCGTACCGCGTCCAGGTCGATGCCGATGGAGCGCAGCGCCTCGGCGTCGCCGGACCCGAGTGGATCGTCGGTGGTCGTGGCGCTCAGCGATTGCTGTGCGCCGTGCAGCGTGCATCCGCTCTGTTCCAGTAGCGAGCGCAATTGCGGTTCCCCCACTTCCAGCACTCCGAGCAGGAGGTGTTCGACCCGGATCTCCGGGGATCCCAGTTCGCGCGCCTGTTCTTGGGCCGCGACAACCGCGCTTCTGGCGTTCCTGCTGAATCGTTCGAACATCTATCGACCCCTGTCTCTCCGGTTGTGTTTCTGGTGGACCGCCTGTTTGCTGACCTCGAGCGCGTCGGCGATGGCCTGCCAGGACCAGCCCTGGTCGCGGGCATTGCCCACTTGGATCGCTTCGAGCCGTTCGAGGAGTCTGCGCAGCGCCAGCACGGCCCGTAGACCCACCGCGGGGTCCGGGCTGCCCGCCGCCGCGGCCAGTGTGGTTGCTTCCGTCATACGTCAATTTTTATTGACACCCGCGTCCGATGTCAACAAAAATTGACGACAGGTGCGCGCAATCGCGACGCAAGAGCCGTGCAAGACCGGAATCTGACCGCCACCGAGAACCTGATGGTCTTCTCCCGGCTGCTCGGACTGAGCCGAGCGGCGGCCAGACGCCGGACCGCCGGACTACTGGAAGAATTCGAGCTCACCGACGCGGCGAACAAATCACTGAAGAACTTCTCCGGCGGTATGCGCCGCCTCCGCTACGGCATCGCGTCGGCGCTGACCGTGGTGACGGGGTTCCTCATGGGCTACCGGCGGCCATATTCCTGCGCAACCGGCGCGCGGCCGCCAGCGCCGCATCCAGCCGCGGCGCACCGATCCGGTCCCGCCACAGCGCGCAGTGCCGCTCCCACCGGATCACCGGGTAGTCCTGCCGACCCGACACCACCTGCGCCAGCGCGAGCAGTTCGACCGCGGCCTCGGTCCGCTCGTCCAGAGCCAGCAATCCCGATCCCAGCGCACAGGCCACCGCCCCGATCTGCGGCAGATCCGGGACACTGTCGAGTCGGTCCAGTGCCATACCCGCGAGTTCGGGTACCAGCACCGCGACCGTCTCGGCCCGCCCGGCGAGCACATGCGCGGCGACCGTTGTCGCACACATCAGCAGCGCCCCGGGGCCCGGCGTGAATTCACCCTCCTGCCAGGCCAGCAGATCCAGCGCGCGCCGGAAATGGGCCAGTCCGGCCTCGATATGGCCTTCGGCGAGTTCGACCTCGGCCAGACCCGCCGCGATCGTGGACAGCCGATGGTTACGGCGGATAGTCGGGTCGTCGACCACTTCCAGTCCGGCCGGACCGGAATCGGACAGACCCGCCCCCCGGGTCGGTACCGAGTTCGGTGGCCAGAATCGTCCGCAGCGCGGCGAAGACGTCCAGCGCCTCGTTATCGCGGCGCGGCGGCGAGCAAACGCATCAGGGTCCGGGCGCGGGCCTCGTCCGCGGGCCGCTGTCGTGCTTGCGCACGGGCGATTTCGACAGCGCCGTCCAGATCGCCGCATGCCTCGGGCCGCCCGCTCGATATCGTCGAGTTCTCCGGCGTATTCCGCGGCCAGGCCGGCGAGTTCGGTGGCCGGTTCGCTCGGCGGCAGCTCGGCGTCACCACCGGGTTGTGCCGTCAGGCCCGCCACCGTCCGGTGGCCAGGAACTCATCCAGGACCGCTGTGGGCTCGGTCAGGTCCCAGCCCTGGCCCGCGACCCATTCGTCGCTGTAATAGGTGCCTGCGTAGCGTTCACCGCCGTCGCACAGCAGGGTGACCACGCTGCCGCTGCGCCCGGCCGCCAGCATCTGCGCGATCAGCGCGCACGCGCCCCAGAAGTTGGTTCCGGTGGAACCGCCCACCATCCGGCCGAGCCCTTGGCTCGCGAACCGGGCCGCGGCGATCGAGGCCGCGTCGGGGACGTGGATCATCCGGTCCACCACCTCCGGGACGAACGAGGGTTCCATCCGGGGTCGTCCGATCCCCTCGATCCGCGACGGCATCCCGGTCGCGTAGTCGCGCAGGCCGGTCTCGTAGGCGCCGTAGAACGCGGAGTTGTCCGGATCCACTACGGCCAGCCGGGTCGAATACCGGCGGTAGCGAATATACCGGCCGATGGTCGCGCTGGTACCGCCGGTGCCGGCGCCGACCACGATCCACTCGGGCACCGGGTGGGTCTCCAGGGCCAGCTGGTTGAAGACGGACTCGGCGATATTGTTGTTCCCGCGCCAGTCCGTCGCGCGTTCGGCATTGGTGAACTGGTCCAGGTAGTGCCCGCCGCATTCGGCGGCCAGCCGGGCCGCCTCGGTGTACATATCGGGTGCGCGCTGGACGTAGTGGCAACGCCCGCCCTGGGCTTCGATGAGCGCGATCTTCTGCGGTGAAGTATTGGCCGGGACCACCGCCACGAAATCCAGGTCGAGCAGTTGGGCGAAATACGCCTCGCTTACCGCGGTCGAGCCCGACGATGCCTCGACGATCGTGGTGCCCTCGGTGATCCAGCCGTTGCACAGGGCGTAGAGGAACAGGGACCGGGCCAGCCGGTGCTTCAGGCTGCCGGTGATATGGGTGGATTCGTCCTTGAGGTAGAGCTGCACATTCCAGCCGGCCGGCAGCGGATACCGCAGCAGATGGGTGTCGGCACTGCGCTGGGCGTCGGCGTCGATGAGCCGGATCGCCTCATCGGCCCAGTCGCGCGGGTTGCCGCGCGCGCAGGACTTCACGCCGGGCCGCCGGAGCTACCCTTTTCCCCGCGTTCCGGATCCGTCTCCGGCGTGCTCTCGGCCGTGCTGCCGGACCCCGGCGCGGCGGGCTTCTCCGGTACCGCGGTCCCGGGCTCCCCGCGCAGCCGGGCCCGCAGCTGTGCCTTGTCCCGGCGGCGGCGTTCGTCGACCGCCGCGATATCGGAGTTCACCTTGGTGCGCAGGCCCTTGAACAGGGTCAGCGAGAGCGGGAGCGCGATGACGATCGCGAAGAGAATCGCCACGACCAGCGGAATCTGCACCCCGATCACCGCGGTCACGGCCATGATGACAGCGGTGAGTACCGCGACCAGTACCAATCGGGCCAGGGTGTAGAGCGCCAGGTTGCGTGCCAGCCGCCGGCCCGGCGACGTACCGGGCCGGGGGGCGTTCGGTTCCTCGGATAGGTTCACGTCACTCACCTGACCAGCGTAAGCGACGCACCGAACGCCCTCGTACCGCGTATCCGTTTTGTCCATTACCTCCGCTTTACCAACAGTAGGTGGTTCGAACACCCGGGGGTCGCGGTGCCACTATGTCGGAATCCGATGAGAAAACGTGACGAAACAGAAAGGTTTGCCATGACCGCGATCGCCATGGGGGCACAGGAGAACCTGTTGACCCCGGGCCAGGTTGCCGCCCTGTTCCACGTAGACCCCAAGACCGTCACCCGCTGGGCACATGCGGGACGGCTCGGTTCGCTGCGCACCCCGGGTGGCCATCGCCGGTTCCGTGAATCGGAGGTGATGCGATTGCTCGAATCGCTCACCACCGAGGCGACCGTACGCGGCTGAGGCCGCGTACGCACGGACGGCACCACTATGCGGACAGCTCGGCCGCTCCCTCGACGCGGCTGAGCTGGCCCCCGCCCGGCGGGCGGCCCGGCAGGCACCGTGGGGCGGACCCGTCCGCGGCTCGCGGGCGGCGCGCACGAAAGCGTAGGTACCGACGTAGAGCTACCCCGGCCCCACGACCGCACTTACCCCGTAGCGGCTCGTGGAGTTAACCTCGTTGGAGGAGGTGAGCCACGTGATGTACCTGTTGGCACTCATCGCGATCGTTGCGATCGTGGTGCTGTGCTGGAAGGCATTCGGCCCCGGACACAGCACGTCCGCGCCGGGACCGACCCGAAAGCGTGTTCTCGGCCCGGATGACGATCCCGAATTCCTCTGGCGTATCTCGCGTCAGCAGAAACATCGGGACGGCGATCCGGGGCCCGCCGAACACTGACGCCCGCGTCCCGACAAAGCCCGGCCGCGGGTATTACCCGCGGCCCGGAGGGCAAGTTCAATCGCTGGTGCTGTCCACTTGGGGCAACCCTTCGACCGCCCGCAATTTATCCGCGACCACGGCCAGGCGGTCGAGCGCGTCGGCCGGCAGGCCGACCGCGGTGCGCACCAATCTGACCAGGGAGTCCGGCTCGAGACCACAGATGAGCGCGTTGTTCGCGGCCACCGACGCGCAACAATCGGCATCGCCGCTGTTATCCGAACTGAAATTCTCCGAATCCACTGCCGCTCTCCTCATTGCTCGCCGCGCTATGGAGGGGAAATGACCGGTCACGCCCGATAAATCGCAGGCCGGGCCTCGTACAGTTCAGCAAATAACTCGCCCGAACAATAGCAACCGTGCATTGCGGCGGAGTAACGATCATTACGGCCGGAGAAATAGCCGTCCGATCAGGTCAGGCCGGAGTAACTGTGCAGACCGGAAACGACCAGGTTGATGATGAAAAGGTTGAACAGCATCGCCACGAAGCCCGCCACATTGATCCACGCGGCTTTCGTGTCCCGCCACCCGGAGGTGGCCCGCGCGTGCAGGTACGCGGCGTAGAGCACCCAGGCGATGAACGAGCAGGTCTCCTTCGGGTCCCAGCCCCAGAACCGTCCCCAGGCCGCCTCGGCCCAGATCGCCCCGAGGATGACCCCGGCGCCGAAGAGCGGGAACCCGATGATGGTGGTGCGGTAGGCCAGCCGGTCGAGCGTACGGGCATCGGGCAGGCGACGCGCGATCATACCCAGCACATTCGAGGATTCCGCGCCCTCGGGCTGACGCATCCGGTACAGGAACAGCAGACTCGCCACACCCGACACCAGGAACACGCCACTGCCCACACTCACGATCGTGACGTGCAGCGGCAGCCAGAACGAGCGCAGCGCGGGTACCACCGGCGCCGCGTCCGAGTAGAGCACCGTCCCGGCGAGGAACATCAGGATCAGCATCGGTACGAGCAGGAACACCCACATCGCGCGGAAGCGGGCGTCCCGCATGAGCACCAGGCCGACCACCGCCGCGGCCGCGGTCGCCATGGATACGAACTCGTACATATTGCCGAGCGGGAACCGCCCGGTGGAGAATCCGCGCAACACGATCGAGCCCACATGCAGGGCCACCGCCACGAACAGCACCGAGAAGGCCATATTGCCCAGTCGCTCGGACAGCGGCCGGGTCGGCGTCTCGGCGATCCGGCCCGGGGTCGCACTGCCCGCGGCGACGCCGCCGGCGGGAACCATCTCCCGCTCGCTCACCTGCCGGACCCGCGCCGAGGCGTACTGCACGATCAATAGCAGCAGCACCAGCGCGTACACGACGATCGACGTCTTGTAGGCGAGGTCGCTGTAGCCGGCGAGCGTATCGTCGATCGGCATCGTTATATCTCCCGTGTTCGTACCGCGGTGCTCGGTGGACAGCACTGCTGCCCGTGCGTGGTCGCCCACGCGGGTGCTCAGGGGCCGGCGATCAATCGCCGGACGCGTCCAGCAGCCGGTGCCGCAGGCGATCGAACTCCCCGCCCCAGCCGGCCTGATCGGTACGGGCCAGTCCGCCCATCTCTACTACGACGCGTCGTTGCTCTACGGTACCCTCCGGGGTCACCCGCAACCAGACCCGCCTCCGCGAAACCAGCAGCGAGACCAGCAGCCCGCCCATCATCACCAGCGCACTCACCAGCACCCACTCCTGGGCCGGATCGTGCGACACCTGGAGATTCACGAACTCCTCGGCCCCGTCGAAGCGCACCTCCGTACCACCCGGCAGCTTCGTGGTCTCGCCCGGCCGCAGGTTCACCCGGGCTTCCTTGGTGAGCCGGCCCTGCGCGACCATCTCCTGATCGAGCGCGAAGATCGACTGCGGGCGGCCGGTGTCCAGGCCGGTATCACCGCGGTAGACATCCACCGCCACCGCCGGATCGGTCATCTCCGGATACACCGAGGTGAGCAGCGACCCGTGGAAACTGGCGGTCGGCGCGAAGAGCCCCTCGATCGCGATCTGATTCTGCCGCCGCTCGGCCTCGGTGGCGAACATCCCACCCGGCGGATCGATCCGCAGCACCCCGCTGGAGAGGAAGGTCTGCAGATCGGAGGGCTGCCACTGTATGGTCTCGGTGCGCTTCTGGCCGTTCGGGAAGGTTACGGTGAACGTCGGCGCGTAACCGTGCCCCTGCAGGTAGACCCGGTCCCCGCCGACCCGCAGCGGATGGTTCACCCGGATGGTCGTATCCCGCCAGGTACCGGCAGCCAGATCCGCACCCTCCTGATACGAGATATCGGAGGTGAACATCTCGGCCTGACCGTTGTCGAGATAGTCGGCCCGGAAGTTCTTCACCTTCACACACATCGGGGTCATGCCGGTGCCGTCGTTCACATTCCCGGCCCGGAACGAGTCGAAAACCGCCGGCGAGGTGGTGCAGAAACCGGGTCCGTTGTTCGCGACGACGATGACGTTGCCCTCGTAACCGAACAGCTTCCCGGCCGCGATGGCCACCAGCAGACCCACCAGGGCCAGGTGGAACACGAGATTGCCCAGTTCGCGGGTGTAGCCCTTCTCCGCCGACAGCGTGACCTCGCCGTCGCGCTCCCCCGGCCGGGTCTCGATACGCCAGCCCCGCAGCCGCGTCCGGGCCCGCTCGGCGATCTCGTCCGCGCTGCCGTCGAGCACCACTCGATGGTGGTGCGGCAGCCGGGCCAGATTACGCGGTACCCGCACCGGCGGGGTCCGCAGCGCGCGATAGTGGTCCACCGTACGCGGCAGGATGCAACCCACGAGGGAGATGAACAGCAGCACATAGACCGCGGTGAACCAAAAGCTGGAGAACACGTCGAACAGTTCGAACCGGTCCATCCACGCACCGAGCACCGGCCGGTTGGCGATATAGGTCGCCACCTTCTGTTCGTTCAGGCTGCGCTGCGGCAGCAGCGCACCCGGAATCGCGGCCAAAGCCAGCAGGAACAGCAGCACCAGCGCGGTCCGCATACTGGTGAGCCCACGCCAGGCGTTACGCACCAGCGCGCGGGCACGGCCCAGCGGGGATTGCCGGGGCGGTTGGACCGGGGGGGCCTCGGGGCGTTCTGTCACGGTCATATCGGCAGCGTCACCTCGGCGACGAAGCCGTCGCGGACCCAGCCGACGAACTGATCCCAGGCTCCGGTGACCAACGCCGCCCCCACCGCGACCAGCAGGATTCCGCCGACGATCTGAATCCGGCGGGAATTACGCCGCAACCACCCCACACCGCGCAACGCGCTCGCCGACCCGAAGGCCAGAATCACGAACGGCAGGCCGAGGCCCAGGCAGTAGGCGACGATGAGGGCCACGCCACGCACCGCGGTGGCGCCCTCGGTACCGGCGGCCACCGCCATCACGCCCGACAGCGTGGGACCCAAACACGGGGTCCAGCCGAGCGCGAACACGGCGCCGAGTAGCGGGGCCCCGGCGATCCCGCCGAACCGCCGAGGTTCCATCCGGGTATCGCGCTGCAATGCCGGGATGAGACCCAGAAACGCCAGACCCATCACGATGGTGACCACGCCGCCCAGGCGCTGCAGCAGTTCCCGGTTCACATTGAGTGTCTGGATGAGACCGAAGACGGTGGCGGTGGCCAGCACGAACACCACTGTGAAACCGGCGACGAACAGTCCCGCCGCGCCCGCGACCCGCAGCCGCCCCGAACCAGGGGCGGGCGCGGTCTTCGCCCCGGCGGGGGTTTCGGTGAGCACCGCCGTGGCGGTACCACCGGCGGGCGCCGCGCTCCGGTTGCGCCGGGCCTGGTCCACAGTCGCCGGCGGCGCCTGCGCGCCGACCAAACCGGCCAGGTAGGACAGATACCCCGGCACCAGCGGCACCACGCACGGCGAAGCGAACGACACCAGACCGGCCAGCAGGCAGGCTCCGAGGGCGAGCAGCAACGGCCCGGTGGCCGCTGTCTGCTGAAACGATTCCCCCACTCCTGCCAACACCGTCAACGCGAACTACGCTCCGATTCGCCTTCGGCGGTATTCACACGCCGCTCGTCACCGCGCCCACCCGGCGCGGTCGAACCCCGGCCACCCGACGGGCGTGAACTCGACACCCGCCGATCACTGCCTGGCTGCTGGGTCGCGGGCTGTAGCTCCCACGAACCGAGCGAGGACTTCACCAGTACTTCGGCCCGGACTCCGCGCGGTGGCCGGGTGGCCCCGTAGCGGCGTACGCCTCGGGATCGAAGACTTCTCATGATGCTCCCTCCGCGGCGATGTTCTGCACCACCGGTAAAAGATCTTCTGTGAGTAGGGCGCGCAGGAAAACCGCCGCTACCCGGTGGTCCCGATCCAGTACCAGAGTTGTGGGAATAACACTGGTCGGGAAATTTCCACCGAGCGCCAGCAGCGTGCGCATCGACGGGTCATAGATCGACGGATAACCGACGTGGTTATCGATGACGAAATCTCGTGCTTTGTCCCGCTGGAAATCACGGACATTGATCCCGAGGAAAGCGACCCCGAGATCTTTGGTCTGTTCGTAGACCTGTTCGAGCGCGGGGGCTTCACCGCGGCAGGGCCCACACCACTGCCCCCACAGATTGATGACCACCACCTGGCCGGGGAAATCCTCCACCGAGACGTTCTCCCCGGTATCGGACATCAGCTCCGGCCCCGCCAGCTTGCCGATCGTGCCACGCGCGGACGGCGGATCGTAGAAGATATCGGTCTGCCCGCCCGGCGAGACGAATTCGAAGGTGCCGCCCGTGGCCACCGCATCGGTGCCGGTCGAACATGCCGACGCGGTCAAGCACAGCAGTGCGGCGAGCGCCGGCAGCAGCCGGAAACGGAAAGCCGCGGCGCCCTTTCTCATGCGCTCTGCCTTCTCGCGCACGACCGGGCGCCCTGCGTGGTCACGCTGCGCTACCGCCTCCGGGCGCTGACCGTTCATGCGCCGTGCACCGTCGGGTCCGAACCGCCCGCGGGCTCCGAGTAGACGATATCGACGAGGGTGTCGCCCCGATACACCAGCGAGGTGAGCGAGGCCAGGCCGCACTGCCGGGCGCGCGGATCGTGCCAGAGGCGCTGGCCCTGCAGGAACCGGCGCAGCGTCCACACCGGCAACTGATGGGAGACCAGCACCGCCTCGCGACCCGCCGACTCCACCCGGGCCTTGTTCACCGCGGCCAGCATGCGGTGCGCGATCTGCAGGTAGGGCTCGCCCCAGGAGGGGGTGAACGGGTCGCGCAGTTTCCACCAGTGCCGGGGCTTGCGCAGGGCACCGTC
Organism: Nocardia grenadensis; assembly: GCF_050942415.1. Lineage (NCBI taxonomy): Bacteria > Bacillati > Actinomycetota > Actinomycetes > Mycobacteriales > Nocardiaceae > Nocardia > Nocardia grenadensis. Next base: position 5,864,684 of record NZ_CP192054.1, read on the forward strand.
GCCGACCGACACCCGCAGCCCCTCGAAGGTGTTACCGGCCTCGATGAGGTTCTCGTCGGTGCGCACGATCAGCTCGTGCCGACCCGCGATGGGTTCGGCGGTCTCCTGCGCGCGCTGCAGCGGTGACGCGATGACCAGGGCGATATCGTGATCGGCCAGCGCCCGTGCGACCGCGCCGGCCTGCGCCCGCCCGGTCACCGACAGACCGAAACCGGGCAGCCTGCCGTAGAGGATCCCGCGCGGATTGTGCACTTCGCCGTGCCGCAGCACGTGGACGATGGTTTCGACCGATTCGGCATCGGCGGCACCGGTCGACGGCGCGGCGGCGGCCACCTCACCCGGCGGGCCGGCATCGGTGCCGGTCTCCGCTGGGGGGACGGTCGCGCCGGCGCTGGAGATCGGGTCGTCCCGGTCTGCCGGGGCGGCGGATACGCGCTCGGGGTCGGGCTTGCTCACGCGCGCTTTCCTTCGGGTGTGGCGCTCGCGGCCGCTTCGGCGGCGGCAGGCAGGGCTGCGGCGATTCGATCGAACGCGGCGTCGTCGAGCGCGGCCGAGACGAACCAGGCCTCGAACGCGCTGGGCGGCGCGTACACCCCGCCGTCGAGCAATGCGTGGAAGAAGCCCGGATAACGCCAGGTCGCGCTCGCCTTGGCGGCGGCGTAGTCGAGTACCGGTTCATCGGCGAAGAACACGCTGACCATATTGCCCGCGAACTGCACCCGGTGCGGGACCCCCGCGCCGGTGAGGGCATCGGTGAGCAGAATCCCGAGCCGTTCGCTGTTGCGGTCCAGCGTGGCGTACACCGCGTCGTCGGCGGCGCGCAGGGTCGCGAGCCCGGCCGCCACGGCCACCGGGTTCCCCGACAGGGTGCCCGCCTGATAAACGGGGCCCAGCGGGGCCAGCCGGTCCATCACCTCGGCCCGGCCGCCGAACGCGGCCGCGGGCAGCCCGCCGCTCATCACCTTGCCGAAGGTGTAGAGGTCGGCGGCCACCGGATCGAGTCCGTACCAGCCGGCCGCGCTCACCCGGAAACCGGTCATCACCTCGTCCATGATGAGCAGCGCCCCGTGATCGGAGGTGATCCGGCGCAGCCCGGCATTGAAATCGGGCAGCGGCGCCACCGCGCCCATGTTCCCGGCGGCGGCCTCGGTGATCACCGCGGCGATCTCGCCCGCGTTCGCCTCGAAGGCGGCGCGCACGGCGTCCAGATCGTTGTACGGCACCACGATGGTGTCGGCGGCCTGCGCCCCGGTGACACCGGGCGAGGTCGGCAAGGCGAATGTCGCGACGCCGGAACCGGCTTCGGCCAGCAGCGCATCGACGTGACCGTGATAACAACCGGCGAATTTGATGATCTTGGTGCGCCCGGTGTACCCACGCGCCAGCCGGACCGCGCTCATGGTCGCCTCGGTCCCGGAATTCACCAGCCGCACCTTCTGCACCGGAGCGACCCGCTCGACGATGAGTTCGGCCAGTTCCACCTCGCCCGGTGTCGGCGCCCCGAAGGACAACCCCGAGCCGGCGACCTCACGGACCGCCTCGACCACCGCCGGATGAGCGTGCCCGAGGATCATCGGCCCCCACGAGCACACCAGGTCGACGTAATCGTTACCGTCGGCGTCGGTCAGCCGGCAGCCCCGGGCGGATGTGATGAACCTCGGCGTGCCGCCCACCGAGCCGAAGGCACGCACCGGGGAATTGACACCACCGGGAACAACCGCTTCGGCTCGCTGGAAAAGCTGACTGGAGGTCGGCACCGCCGTACCGGCCACGCGCAGAGAACTCACGGCCTCCAGTTTGGCAGCCGCCTCCGGCGGCGTCGACGACAGGGTGCGCATACGTGACATACACCGCCACGGCGACACCGGCAAAGCCAAATACAGCCGGGTCCGGATTCGAGTGCGTAGTCTCTGTCTGCATCGGAACTAACAGTGGATCACCGGCCGGGGAGGTCGTTTTGCGAATTGCCAGGAGTACTGCGGCTCTTTCTCTGGTCTCGGTCGCCCTCGGAGCCCTGGCCACCGGACTCGGCGCGGGTGCGGCGGCGGCCGCCGAACCGGTCGTGGACCCCGACAACGCGCGTGCCGGATTCCGGCTGAACCAGCCCGAAACCGCGGCGCTGGCCGCAGGCCCGATCCCGGCCCTGGTCGACCACGTGGTCCCGCCCTCCCAGATCGGTGCCGGTCTCGACAGCGACACCCGCCTCTACCGCGACGAGAACGGTGGCGTCCACGCCTCACTGCGCCAGGTGATCCTGGAATCGGCCGACAACGGTGGTTCGGTACTGGTGTTCTTCCACGTCCCCGGCGCACCGCACGGCCGAGTGTTCGATATCTACCAGCAGTGGCGCTGACCGGCCGGTTCAGGCCCGCCGCGGCGCCCGGACCAGCCGGGCGACGGCATCGATGACGGCGCTACCGGCACCCGCCACCAGCAGCATCGCCAGAAACAACCACGGCCCCGCGTACCGGGTCGCGGTGTAGGCCGGCACGTCTCCGGTCGCCGGGAAATCGGTGTTCTGGACGCCCAGGTTCCAGCAGAGCGCGGCCGCCGCCAGCGCGAGAACCGCCAGCAGGATATCGGCAGCCGGTAGGACGAGCGAACGGTTCACAGGTCTCCTCGGGTCGGCGGCTGGGACGCGATCACCCGATCGTGCCCGCGCGCGACCCGATAATCAATCGTCGCGACCGGGATCCGGCGCGCGATTCTCCTCGACGGAAGGCGCGCCCACCACCCGGGTCAGCGCCGACCGCAGCGCGCGATGATCCTTGGCCCAGGTGCGCACCAGTTCGCCGTCGGTGCGGCGCAACCCGATCGCGGTACGCCGCCGCGGGATCCCGGTCAATTCGCCGAGCGCCCGGCCGCTCTCCCAGGGCTCGTCGGCATCCACCGGCAGCACCGCGGCGATGGACCGGACCGGTGTCGTCTCGGCGCCGTTGCGCAGAAACCCGTCGGTGAGTTCGACGCCGACATGGGTGCGTGCGGCATACACCTGCAATACCGCGAACCCACCGATCAGCACGGCGCAGAAGATGAGGGCGAACCAGTGCGGTGTGACACCCACCGCGATCTCCACGGCCAGCAGTAGCGCACACACCAGCGGGCCGTACGCGACCGCCCGCCAGCGGGCTCCGGGCTCGGAGAAAAGAACCGCCCCGGCCTCCGGGGCGGTATCCACTCGATCAGGCATGGGTGAATCGGCCGGAAACCAGGGCCACCCGTATCAGCCGATAACGCCGGGGATCAGCAGAACCGCGACGGTGAGAACCCCGAACAGGACCAGGAGAGTCAGTACGAGCATATCCCGCCGAATACTCTGTGGCTGTTGGATCACCACTCGCATCATTGCCTCCGATCCCCGGACGGTCAGGTCTCCGTCCTACTGACCGGGTACCCGAGGCCGCCGGTTGGCATGTCCTCTGTGACAGCCCTCACCATACATGGCGGAATACCGGGAACAAACTCCACGTTCGTTATCTGAATCGGCCACCGACTCGGCGTAGACAACGATGCCCAGGTCAGCGATCCGGGTTTCGGTTATCAGCGATTTCCGGGCGCGCCGGGTCCACGCGGCGGCAGGAACCATTTCGCCGCTTCCGGGCGCTGGCAGAGGAAGATCGCCCCGCCGGCCAGTACCGCCTGCACGATGGACGCCGCCCCGGACAGCACCGGCCAGATACCCTCCACCACGCCGATGGAGAACAGCGCGATCACCCCGGAGACCACCAACCAGACCCCGGCGAAGGTGAGCAGGGTCCGCGCCCACACCTTCCCTCTGCCGAGCTGATGCACGACCAGCACACCCAGCGCGGCGACCGCCAGGCCCAGGATCACGCCCAGCACCGCCCCCACCGTGACCAGCAGGTCGACCATGGCCGGTGTGATCTGCGGGTCCGCCGCTTGTATACGTTCCCGGAAATCCGCGCTGAACCGCTCGCGGTTCGTCAGGGTGTCGGCCAGGGATACGAACAGCCGGCCCACACCCAGACCGATTACGCCCCACCACAGTTGCCGCGCGGTGACAATATCCACCGGCGGAGTCATGACAGCCAGAGCGCCGCCTCCGTCGCCCAATAGGTGAGCACGATATCCGCGCCCGCGCGCCGGATACCGGTCAGCGATTCCAGCACGGCGCCGCGGCGATCGATCCACCCGCGTTCGGCCGCCGCCGTGATCATCGAATACTCCCCGGAGATCTGATACGCCGCGACGGGAACCGGGGAGCGGTCGGCCACCTCGCGCAGAATATCCAGGTACGACATGGCCGGTTTCACCATGACGATATCGGCGCCCTGCTCCAGATCCAGCTCCAGCTCCCGGATCGACTCCCGGCGGTTGGCCGCGTCCTGCTGATAGGTCCGGCGATCGCCCTGCAGCGACGACGCCACCGCCTCCCGGAAGGGGCCGTAGAACGCCGACGCGTACTTGGCCGCATAGGCGAGGATCGCGGTATCGGTCCGGCCCGCCTCGTCCAGCCCGTCGCGGATCGCGCCGACCTGACCGTCCATCATCCCGCTCGTACCGAGCAGATCAGCACCCGCCTCGGCCTGCGCCAGCGCCATCTCCACGTACCGCCGCACCGTGGCATCGTTGTCGACCGCGCCCGAGCCGTCCAGCACCCCGCAATGGCCGTGATCGGTGAACTCGTCGAGACAGGTATCGGCCATGACCACGGTGGCATCCCCCACCTCGGCGGCCAGCGCCCGCAACCCCCGGTTCAAGATGCCCTCCGGATCGGTCGCGCCGCTCCCCACCGGATCCTTGTCCTCCGGCTTCGGCACCCCGAACAACATCAAACCACCCACCCCGGCGGCGACGGCCTCGGCGGCGGCCGCGCGCAGGGAATCCAGCGAATGCTGGAACACCCCGGGCATCGAACCGATCTCCCGGGGCTCGGACAACCCATCCGCCACGAACATCGGCAACACCAGATGCCGCGGCTCCAGACTGGTCTCGGCCACCAGCCGCCGCAACGCCGGCGTACGCCGCAGGCGCCGCGGACGCTCGATACCGCTCATGGGAGGAAGTCTAGGGGTGCCGGTTGCAGCGGGTTCGACGCCCCTGACCGGGGAGCCGGAGACGAGGTCCGGCGCGAACCCCTCGCGAAGGTGAGATGTGGGCTTACTCACGAAGGTGCTGTGTTTTGGCGGCGCCTGCGGCGCCACGGGGTCGAGGCCCCCTTGGTCTCGCCGTTTCGGCCTCGGGACTCGCGCTTCGCGCATGCGATGTGCGGTGGGCCGTCCATAGAGTGCGACCGTTGAGCACCTTCGGCCAAGGGGCGAGACGGGCCCCAACCCTTCGAGGTGTCTCGTAAAACGACTGAGGATGGTGGCGGCCCCGCAGTTGGCTTGTCCTGACCCATCGCAAAACTCGACGCATGCGGGCTGCGTCGGCATTCGATGTTCGGGTCGGATGCCGACTCGACCGCTCAATCGGCCTGGCGTCTGATGCCTTTCACAAGCAGCAGAGCCCTTTCGGCGCCGAGTTCAGCGAGGCCCTGAAAATGTCGAGGCCCCGCAGGCGCCGCAAATGAACCCGGCGCCGGCAATTACCTGCTGCGGCGGCTCTTCTTACGCGGGGGCGGCAGTAGCCCCTCCGCCCGCAGCCGGGCTGCGTGTTCGGCGAGGGCTTCCACCAGCGGGCCCACCTGCGCGACCTCCGGCTGCACATCGACGCGCAGGCCGAATTCCACCGCGGTTTCAGCGGTTTTCGGGCCGATGCAGGCCACGATGGTTCGAGCGTGCGGCTTTCCGGCGATACCGACCAGGTTGCGGACCGTGGAGCTCGAGGTGAACAGCACAGCGTCGAAGCCGCCGGTCTTGATCATCTCGCGGGTTTCCGCGGGCGGCGGGGAGGCCCGGACGGTCCGGTAGGCGGTGACATCGTCGATCTCCCAGCCGCGTTCGCGCAGTCCTTCGGCCAGGGTCTCGGTGGCGATATCCGCCCGCGGCAACAGGACCCGGTTCACCGGATCGAATACGTCGTCGTAGGGCGGGAAGTCGGCGAGCAGGCCGAGCGAGGACTGTTCCCCGCTGGGCAGCAGTTCCGGATTGATACCGAAGGAGCGCACCTTCTCGGCGGTGGCCTCGCCGACGCAGGCGATCTTCACGCCCGAGAACGCGCGAGCGTCCAGGCCGAATTCGGCGAATTTCTCCCAGACCGCGCGGACGGCGTTGGTGGAGGTGAAGACCACCCACTGGTAGCGACCGTCCACCAGCCCCTTGACGGCACGTTCCATCTGGGCGGGACTACGCGGCGGTTCCACCGCGATGGTCGGCACTTCCTTGGGGATGGCGCCGTGGGTGACCAGCCGTTCGCTCATCTCGCCGGCCTGGTCCTTGGTCCGCGGTACGAGCACGGTCCAGCCGTACAGCGCGCGTGACTCCCACCACGACATCTTCGACCGTTGCGCGACCGCCTTGCCGATGGTGACCACCAGCGGGCCGACCAGTTCGGAGGCGGCGCTGTTCAGGGTGGCCAGGGTGGCCTCGATGGTGCGCTGCTGGCGGGTGGTACCGCGGACGGTGACCGCGACCGGGGTCTGCGGGGCCATACCGTGTTCCACCAGGGCGCTCGCGGTTTCGGCCAGATGCCCGGAGGTGGCGTGCAGGACCAGCGGCCCGGGTGCGGCGGCCAGAGCGGGCCAATCCACTTCGCCGCGCACATCGGCCTCGGTATGACCGGAGCCCAGCGCGATACCGGCGTAGCTGGGCACCGCCGAGCCCGACGGCAGCCCGGGCAGCACCTCGAACACGATATGCGAGCGGGTGACCGTGGTGACCTCGGCGATCACCGCGTCGGTGGTGAGCGGGTCACCGGAGACCACCCGTACCACGTCGTGGCCGGCTTTGGCCTCGGCGATCAGCGTTTTGGCGACCTCGGCGGGTTCACCGAGGGCGGGCCGGACATCGACCGAGCGCTCCCCGTCGGGTTCCGGTTCGACCTCGGTGCCGATCAGGGCGAGTACCCCGGCATCCACATCGGGGTCGGTGAACGCGAGGGTGGCCCGGCACAGCACTTCGCGCGATCGGGTGGTCAGCAATGCCGGGTCCCCCGGGCCCGATCCGACGAACAGGATCCGCCCCGGATGCTTCTTGCTGGCTCGACTCATCGGTTGTTCTCCATTGGACTGGGTTCGGTGAAGTCCGTGGCGGTGCTCGTTCCCGCTGCGGCGGCGCTCGGTTCCACGGCGGCGGTGCCGCCTGATTGCGCTGCGGCGGTGCTCGTTCCCACCGGGGTGGTGTTGTCTCCGGCTCTCGCGAGATCCGGTTCCGCGGTGCCGGGTTCGGCGGCGAGTAGCTCGCGGGCACCCAGCTCCAGCAGTTCGCGGGCCAGGGCACGGCCGAGTTCGGCGGCCTCGGCCGGTGCACCCACCGTCGAGGCCCGTATCACATCGGAACCGTCGAGCGCGGCGGCGCAGCCACGCAGCGAGAGTTCCTCGACGATGCGCCCGTCGTCGTCCAGAGATTCGACGATTTCGGCGATCGCTCCGACGGGCGCGGTGCAGCCCGCCTCGAGTTCAGCGAGCAATGCCCGTTCCGCGGTGACGGCCGTTCTGGTGGCGGCGTCGTCGAGGACGGTGAGCAGCTCGATCAGGTCTGTGTCGGCGGCGCGGCATTCCACCGCCAGCGCGCCCTGCGCGGGCGCCGACACCATCTGCACGGGCTCCAGCGCCTCGGTGACGGCGTCCAGCCGGCCGATCCGGGCCAGCCCGGCGCGGGCGACCACGACGGCGTCGAATTCGCCTTCGGCGACCTGACGCAGGCGGGTGTCGAGATTGCCGCGCAGTGGACGGATCTCCAGGCCCAGCCCCAGTGCCAGCAGTTGCGCCACCCGGCGCGGCGCGGAGGTGCCGACCACCGCGCCCGGCGGTAGCTCGCCCAGCACCAGGCCGTCGCGGGCCACGACCGCGTCGCGCGGGTCCTGGCGCGGCGGCACCGCGGCGAGCACGAAACGGTCGTCCCCGGCGGTGGGTAGGTCCTTGTACGAGTGCACCGCGATATCGATGTTCGCAGCGGCGAGTTCGGCGCGCAGCGCGCTGGTGAACACGCCCACGCCGATCTCCTGGACCGGGTCGGCGGACAGATCGCCCGGTGTTTCCACGATCACCAGCTCCGCCGGCTGCCCGGCCGCGATCAGCGCGTCCCGCACGTCACCGGCCTGGGTCCGCGCGAGCAGACTGCCGCGGGTGCCGATCCGCCACGGGCGCCGGCCCGCTCCGGGCCCCCCGGCGCCCGCGACCGCTGCCGCGTCCGAGCCCTGCAGGATTGTCATGTCGACTGCTCCTGTTCCTCGTCGTGGCCGGCGGGTGTGAAATCGTCGGCCAGGGCTACTTCGCCGTCCAGGCCCATCCAGCCTGCACCGTTGTGTTCGGCCCGGCTGATCTCCATGGGCGCAGCGACCGCCTGGGCCGATCCGGGTGTCAGTTCGAACAGTTCGCGCAGCGCCTCGGCGTAGCTGTCGCCGCCGGGGGTGCTGGCCAGTTGTTTGACCCGCACCGTCGGCGCGTGCAGCAGTTTGTCCACCACCCGCCGCACCGTGCGTGCCACCTCGTCACGTTCGGGGTCGGCCAGTCGCGGCAGCCGCGAATCCAGCCGCAGCAGTTCGGCCTCCACCACCTCGGCGGCGCGCTGGCGCAGCGCGGCGACGGTCGGCGTGACCTCGGCCATCCGCTGTCCGGCCAGATACCTGGCCAGTTCCTCTGCGACGATGGCCCGGGCGGCGGCGGTATCGCCGGCCGCGGCACCGGCGGCCGGGTCGTGCTGCAGGGTCTCGATATCGATCACCGTGACACCGGGCAGTCCCGCCACCGCGTGGTCCACGTCCCGGGGTAGGCCCAGATCGCAGAACACCATGGGGCGGCCGTGCCCGCGGCCGGGATCCGACAGCGCGTTGTGCGCATCGGCCAGGGTGACCACCGAACCCACCGCGCCGGTGCAGGTGACCACCACGTCGGCCACCGACAGCGCGTCGGCGAGCCGGGACAGTTCATATGCCTGCGCCGCCACCCCGTGCGACTCCGCGGTCGCGGCGAGCCGCTGCGCACGTTCGATGGTGCGGTTGACCACCAGGATCCGCCCGATCCCGGCGCGGGCCAGATGCGCGACCGACAGGCCGCCCATGGCACCGGCCCCGATCACCGCGGCCGTCCGACCGGCCAGCGGACCGAGCACCGTGGTGGCCCGGTCCAGGGCCACCGACACCACCGACGCACCGGCCCGGTCGATACCGGTTTCCGAATGCACCCGCTTACCGACGCGTAGCGCCTGCTGGGAGAGTTCGTGCAGGGTGCGGCCGACGGCCTGCTGAGCGTCGGCGGTGGTGTAGGCGCTGCGGATCTGGCTGAGCACCTGCTGTTCGCCGACCACCATCGAATCCAGCCCGCTGGCCACCGCGAACAGATGCTCGGCGGCGGCCTCGCTGTAGCGCACATAGGCGTGGCGGGTCAGTTCCGGCATCGGCAGCCCGGAATGGGCGGTCAGTAGCTCTCCGACATCGGCCAGGCCGCCGTGGAACGCGTCGACCACCGCGTAGATCTCCACCCGGTTGCAGGTGGAGACGATCATGGCTTCGGAGATATGGGTGGAGGCCAGCATACGGTCGATCAGCTTGGGCCGATCGGCATCGGTGATCGCCACCTTCTCCAACATCGCGACCGGCGCGCTGCGATGTGAGATCCCGACGAGAAGAACGCTCATGGTGTGACCACCGATCCCTTGCTGGTTGGCTCCGTTGCCGTATGCGAGGTCGTCTGGGCGGTCTGGGCCGCACAATGGGACAGTCCGGCGGAGCCCGGCGGCGAATGCGCGGGCATCCGGCGGGCGATCCGGCCGGAGCCGTTCAGTGGATGGGCGGACGGCACGGCACTACCCGTTGCAACGCCGCCCACGATGGGATCGTTTGCCGCTTCGGGCGCGTTCTCCGCCACATCCGCGGTGTTCACGACGTCGTCCCGGTCGGTGGCGAGTTCCTCCGGGTCGGCGTTGCGGACCCGCTCGAACGAGAGCATCTGCATCTCCACCGCCAGATCCACCCGGCGTAACTCCACACCCGGCGGTGCGGTCAGCGGGCACAGGGCGAAACTCAGGATGGACTGCACCCCGGCGGCGACCAGTTCGTCGCACACCCGCTGGGCGGCGTCGTCGGGCACCGCGATCACCGCGATGGTCGGCCGCAGGATCGCGATACCGTCGGTGAGTCCGGCCGCGTCGCGTACCCGCAGGCCCTCGACATCGCGGCCGATCACCTCGGGGTCGTTGTCGAAGACCCCGACCACCGCGAAGCCGCGGCGCCGGAACCCGCGATAGCCGACCAGCGCGCGCCCGAGATTGCCGGCGCCGACCAGGACCACCCGGTGCCCACCGGACAGCCCGAGCACATCCTCGATCCGGGCCCGCAGCCGCGCCACGTCGTAGCCCACACCGCGAACTCCGTTGGGGCCCAGGAACGACAGGTCCTTACGCAATTTGGCGGAATTGACACCCGCCGCGACAGCCAGTTCCTCACTGGATACGATGGCCACACCGTCATCGGTCAGCAGGGCGAGCACCCGGAGATAGGTGGCCAGCCGCGCCACCGTAGCCTGGGGAATACCCTTCTGCAGAGTGCGGGTGGTGACGTTGGGAGCATCGCCGGAGACGTCGCGCGTCTCATGCTGCTCTGTCACGTCCTGGCTCCTCGTCCGGGCCGAAGCGGCCCGGGTGCTCGGCGACCTCCGTTGCGGTCCATGCGCCGATTACGGGGTCGGATATGGGTTGATTCACCTGCTACCGGCGGCCGGATACTCGCCCCGGCCTGCGGCTCGCGTGCCACCACCGTAACCGCTTGTGAACCCATGCACAAAGTCGGTGAAATTCGCCTCATTTTGTGTCGCGACGCGACCTTGTACGATCCCCGGCCGTAATTCGGACACCCTCAACGATTCAGATCGGTCCGCAACCGGGTCTCGTCCACATCGAAATAACTGTGTTCCCGGCCGTCGAGCAGCACCACCGGCAGCCGGTCACCGTATTCGGCACGCAGTCCGGGGTCGGTACCGGCGACCGCGTCCACATCCACACTGCCGACCTCGATACCGAATTCCGCGCAGATCACCCGCAGCTGTTCCAGGGCCCGCTCGCACATACCGCAGCCGGCGCGGGTCAGCAGGGTCACCTCATGCGTTGTCGAGTTCGTCATGACCGCTATTCAACCCGCCGCGGACCGGACGCGGCGGGCTGTAGTGCGTCTCGGGGCAGCCGTCCGGTTACTGTGGACGTGATTCGCGCGAACAGGCGGAGGTACTGGTGCCGGAACGATCGAAGGTGGGGAAATCCGGGTTCATCGCGGGCCGGTTCGGGGAACTTCCGGTCCGATGGAATCTGGGCCCGCTCGGACAGGGCCTGTCCGAACAGTTGGCGCGTATATCGCGCAGCCCGTTCGGGCCCAGCGAAGAGGAGGTCCGCGCCAATGTCGCCGGTGAGGCCAGCGCGGATGCCGCACTGGCCTTACAGGACGCTGAGCGGGCGGCCGTCGGCGCCCCGCCGGAGGTCCCGCGCGACCTCACCGCGGCGGCTTTTTTCGACGTCGACAACACCATGGTGCAGGGTGCCTCGATCGTGCATTTCGCCCGAGGCCTGGCCGCGCGCAAATACTTTCGCAGCGCCGACCTGGTGGATATCGCTTGGAAGCAGGTGAAGTTCCGGATCACCGGCAAAGAAAGCAGCACCGATATGGCCACCGGTAAAGAGAAGGCGCTGGAATTCATCGCCGGGAGGTCCACCGCCGAACTCGCCGCGCTCGGCGAGGAAATCTACGACGAGATCATCGCCGACAAGATCTGGCCCGGCACGCGCGCGCTGGCCCAGATGCACCTCGACGCCGGTCAGCAGGTGTGGCTGGTGACCGCCACTCCCGTCGAACTCGCGCAGGTGATCGCCAAACGTCTCGGCCTGACCGGAGCCCTGGGCACCGTGGCCGAGAGTGTCGACGGAAAATTCACCGGCCGCCTGGTCGGCGATATCCTGCACGGGCTCGGTAAGGCACACGCCGTCCGGGCCCTGGCCATCCGCGAAGGCCTCAACCTCAAACGCTGCACCGCCTACTCCGACAGCCATAACGATGTGCCGATGCTGTCGCTGACCGGCACCGCGGTGGCGATCAACCCGGATTCCGATCTCCGCGAGGTCGCCAAGGCCCGTGGCTGGGAGATCCGCGATTTCCGGACCGGCCGCAAAGCCGCCAAGATCGGGGTGCCCACCGCCCTCGCGCTGGGCGCGGCGGGCGGGGCGGTCGCCGCCGCGGTCACCCGCCGCAAGAGCGCGCAGTGAACGGCGGGTGGGCGGCGCCACCCGCGGCTGCCGCTCAGCCCATGAAGGCGTTGCGGCGCCGGACCAGCAGTTTGTAGAGGGTCTGCTGGATCGTTTCGCGGACCTGGTCGGTGACCTCGAACATGAGCATGGGGTCGTCGGCGTCCTCGGCCTGGTACTCGGTGGTGCTGATCGGGGTGCCGAACTCGATGTACCACTTCGAGGGCAGCGGGACCGCGCCCAGCGGCCCCAGATGCGGGAACGTGGGGGTCACCGGGAAGTAGGGCAGGCCGAGCAGCCGGGCCAGTGGCTTGATGTCGGCGATCTTCGGATAGATCTCCTCGGACCCCACGATCGAGCACGGGATGATCGGCACTCCGGCGCGCACCGCCGCGGCGACGAATCCGCCGCGGCCGAAGCGCTGCAATTTGTACCGGTCGGCGTACTTCTTGCCGACACCCTTGAAGCCCTCGGGGAACACACCGGTGAGTTCGCCGGCGCTCAGCAGCCGCTCGGCGTCCGGGCGGCAGGCCAGGGTGTGGCCGGCTTTACGGGCCAGGGTGCCCAGCATCGGCATCTCGAAGACCAGATCGGCGGCCAGCAGGCGCAGGGCACGCTGTTTGGCGTGATGATCGTGTACCGCGAGTTGCAGCATGAGCCCGTCGATCGGCACGGTGCCGGCGTGGTTGGCCACGATCAGGGCTCCACCGACCTCGGGCACGTTCTCCATGCCACTGGTCTGGACCCGGAACCAGTTGTCGGCCAGCGGACGCAGAGCCGGTAGCAGTACCGATTCCAGTAGATGCTCGTCGAACCCGAATTCGTCGATCTGGTAGTCGCCGGTGAGCCGGCGCCGGGCGAATTCGGCGGTACGTCCGATCTGCCTACCGATAGCGTCGCGCATCAGATCGGTGACCGAGCGCGGTGCGGCGGGCGTGGGCGGGGTGAGACGGTCGGTCAGCGAAGTCACCGACCGGTCGGCAGGACCGGTCCAGGTACGTGTCGCGGGCCGTGGCCGCGGCACGGTAGCGAGGTCCTGCAGTCTGATGACTTTGGCGACGTCGTTCATGTATGTGCTCCCGTACCGGCCTTGATGAGGCCGAGCAGTTTGTTTTCTGCGGCGTCGATCCACGCTGGATCGACCACGGGCCGCGACACTGCGCCCCCGGTGAAGTCGTCGAACGCCTGTACCGTCGTCCAGCGCGGCTCGAACCCGAGTTCGCCGCGCATACGCGTCGTGTCCAGACCACAACCGAAAAGAAAGTAATCGAGCTGTTCGGAACTGAAATCACGCATCACCGGACTCATCAGCGTCCGGCCGACGGTGCGGAACACCGACCAGGGTACCGGCATGGCGACCCGTCCGGAACGACGCACAGCCTGAGAAAGTGCGAGGGCGCCGTCACCGGCCACATTGAAGGTGCCGCCCGGGCCGTGCCGGACGGCGTGAATCAAGGCGGCGACCGCGTCCTCTTCGTGGAGGAACTGCATACGCGCGTCCCGGCCGAGCACGGTCGGAGTGATCGGAGAGCGCAACAGCTGCCCCGCCCGGGCGCCGAGACCCGGGCCGACCATCGGCGCCAAGCGCAGCGTGAGCACGGTGATATCGGGGCGGCGACGGGCCAGACCGCGGGCGAAGCCCTCGATCTCGATCATGTCCCGGGCGAACCAGCCCGACGGTGGCCGGCGGGCGCTCATCTCCTCCGTGAACTGCGCGGGATCCTTGGCACTTCCCCCGTATACCCCGGAACTGGAACGTGACACCACCCGGCGCACGGTCGGCGATTTCTGGCAGACGGCGAACAGCTGCATCGCCCCGAGGACGTTCATATCCTTCATGGCGGCCCGCCCGCCGCCCGAGGGCGGCTGGGACAGCACCGCGGTGTGTACCACGGTATCGACCTGATAACGTTCGATGACTTTGCGGATCAAGGGGTTCCGGATATCGGCACGCACGAATTCGGCGCGCCCCATCCGGCGGCGCAGCGGTGGCGCGGGGGTGAGTACGTCGACCGCGACGACCCGCTCGATCTCGGGGTCGGAGACGAGCCTGCACACGACGTTGCCGCCGAAGAATCGACTGGCGCCCGTCACCAGTACGACCTTGGGCTTGTAGCTGCCGTTCGCTTCAGTGTCCACCTGCACCGGACCGTTCCACCTCGAGCATCGACCCCCGCTCAATAGTTCCGACTACCAGCCTAACGACCGGCGCAGTCACCACCGGATTCTTAACGGGGACCTAACCCCGATTTCAGTTGATGGAAACGCGACGAAACCCGCTACCGAATGGTAGCGGGTTCCGCCGAAGACGTTGCGCGGTTGCGCTTACTTGCCGAGTTTGCGCCGCTGCACGCGGGTACGACGAAGCAGCTTGCGGTGCTTCTTCTTCGACATGCGCTTGCGGCGCTTCTTGATCACAGAACCCATAGGGTGTCCTCGCGTTCTCTCCTCGGCGCGTCTCGCGCTCGCTTACGTCAACTGTCCGGTCGTATGCCCGGTTGCTCGCGGCTGAATCTCAGCCCTGGAGGCGGCGGCCCCGCGCGGCCACGAAAGGGAGGCAGCGCGCCGCCGATCCAACACAGCGAGCGTTGATGTTACCGGCCCGCTGGCGTGGGCCGGTAACCGCCTTCACCCGGCATCGAAATAGGACGTCTCCAGATAATCGTGCACCGCCTTGGCGTGCACCCGGAAAGATCTCCCGACACGAACCGCCGGTAGCTCTCCCGAGTGCACCAGCCGGTACACCGTCATCTTGGAAACTCTCATCAAATTCGCTACCTCGGCGACGGTGAGAAATTGCGTACCACCACCGAGTATTGATTGTCCTGGCGACGAACCACCGCCGCTGTTAGCGGACATCTTGTTCGAAGACATCATCGCACCACTGACCTCCGGCACGTCCGCGCCGCCGGCTTCCCCACCAGCGGAACAGACACGCACGTGCTCCTTGAAGCTTAGCGGGACCAGTGGGATTACTGCGACGGGAGTGAGAAATCAGGTTCATACGCTGGGGGTCGGGAGGTCATTCCGCGGTCGCGCCCTGTTCCGCGGAACGCTGTTTGGCCGCGTGCAGCGCCTCCAGGAACGCCGACCGCAGACCCGCGCGCTCGAGTTCGCGCACCGCCGCCGCGGTGGTCCCGGCCGGAGAGGTGACCGCCGCGCGCAGATCCACCGCGCTCTGCCCGGATTCCGCGAGCATGGCCGCCGAACCGAGCATTGTCTGCGTGACCAGCTGGGCCGAGACATCGCGGGTCAGACCGAGCCCGACCCCCGCCTCGACCATCGCCTCGACCACCAGGAAGAAATACGCCGGTCCGGAACCCGATACGGCGGTCACCGCGTCCATCTGCGATTCGGCTACCACGCACACCTGCCCCACCGTACTCAGCAGTTCGGTGACCAGCTCCAACTGCTCGGCCTTGGCGTAGCGACCGCCGGCCAGCACACTCATCCCCTCGCCGACCAGCATGGGCGTGTTCGGCATGACCCGCACCACGGGGAATCCCGCGGGTAGTTTGGCCTCCAGCCGCGCCGTCGGCACGCCCGCCGCCAGCGAGACCAGGATCTGATCACGGTCGCCGCCCAGGTCGGCCTTGCCGAGTTCGGTGAGCACGGCATCCACATCGCCCGGTTTCACCGCGACCACCAGCAGATCGGCACCCACCGCGGCATCGTCGACCGCGTCGGTCACCCGCACCCCGAACCGGTCCGCGAGCAGTTCGGCCCGGTCGGTGTGCGTTTCGACCACCACCAAGTCCTTGACGGCCCGTCCGGCCTCCAGCAGGCCGGCAATGAGGGCCTCCCCGATCCGGCCGCCACCGATCACCGCAATTCGTGTCATGGGCGCCATTGTTCTTGGCGCACTCTCGGTGGCGGGGTCCGGGGGCCCCATTGTCCGGTCACCGGATCACCCGGGCCCGGGACCTGCCACGAGAGTCCGGGACCCCGCGGCACCGGCGCGTCAGCGCTTCGGCGAGGGGAGCAGGGCCAACTGGCGGCTCTGGGCGACCAGCGCGCCCGTGGAGTCGACCACGATCTGGTCGGAATCGAATATCCCGCCGCCGACCTCATGGGTGGTGGCGATGATCCGCAACCAGCCCGGCGCGGGCCGACGCCGGAGGTAGGTCGTCATCTGGACGGTCGGGGACCAACCGAAATAACCGAGGTTGGTGGGGACCGGCGGGCACATATCGGCCGCCATCATCGCGATATAGGACGCGATCTCCGGATCGGCCTGATCGGCCGGGCGCGGGCGCAGCCACATCCGCAACCGCGGTTCGCCGTGGGCGTTGTCGATGAACCGCGCCCACTCCCGGTCCAGGAAGGCGTCCATACCCCGGGCCACGTGCACGATCCGGCCCATCGACGACCCCGGCTCGTAACCGATGGCGTCCGCGGTCGGTTTCGCCGGCAGATCGGTGTGCTCCGGGGTGTAGAGGGGCGGATGCTCCGGACCGTCCAGGTGGCCGAAGGTGAACGCGGTACGGACCAGCGGCCGGCCGCGCTGCACCAGCGTCACATCGACCAGGCAGATCTGACGGCCCACCTTGCGAACCGTCACGTCGTAGATCACCTCGCCCGGCTCCGGAGCGCCGAGGAAATCGGTACTCCCCGACAGCGGGGCCATGGTCGCGCGCTCCGGCTCCACCGTCCGCAGCCAGCGACTCGCGGCCGCCGCCGAACCGGCGACCATGGTTCCGCCGTGCACCTTCGGGCCGATCGTCCAGATATCGTCGATGATGCCGCGATAGCGCCCGTCTCCCGGTTCGTCGGCGGCGAGCTCGGTCAGGGAACACACCCGGCGGAACGGGGCGTCGGTGGCCGCCGCACCCGGCTCGGCGTGCAGTTCCGTCTCCGTCGTCATCGGTACTCCTTATCCTCGGCCCGGTAACCGTTCCGCGGGTGCATACTGCCGGTCGATCTCGGTACAGCAAACTCACCCGGGTACAGCCGGACCGATAGGGGCGCGTGTGCAGTCGGCATCCATGGATCGGTGACCATCGAGCACTGACAGTGATGTGAACCTCCCCGAGCCGGTCGAGGCGCACGACAGCATGCGTCTGTTGTCTCCTCCAGATGGTCCACCTCCATGGTCGGGGCCCGCCCCCGATTCTGGACCGACGGAGCGACGGAGCGCAGCGACCGAGCGTGTGCAGTCGACAGTCCAGAGGATGGCGACCATTGAGCACTGACAGTGATGTGAGCCTCCTCGGGCCGGTCCAGGCGCACGACAGCATGCGCCTTCTGTCTCCTCGGTATGGTCGACCTCCACGGTCGGGGTCACAGGGCCCCGACCCGCGCGCCGGAGGCGCGCAAACAAATACAGCTCAACGGGTCTCGATCGGGCTTGGGCCGGGGTGGGCGGTGATCGCCGGGTTCAGGTGGGTCCGCGCGAACGCGAGGGTGCGGTCCAGCATGTCCGCGCGGGCCGCGGTGGTGCGGGCGTCCTGGGTGTTGATCTCGGCCACGGCGTGCCCGGTGAACCCGTTGCGGACCAGCATGGCGCACACCGCCGCGCACGGCTGGGTTCCCGCGCCGGGGACCAGATGTTCGTCGTGGGCGGCGCCGCGACCGTCGGCAAGGTGCAGATGGCTCAGGCCCCGGCCCATCCGCGCGACCAGTGCCAGCGGGTCGGCGCCGGCGGTGGCGGTATGCGACAGGTCGAGGGTGTAGTGCCGGAACCCGATATCGGTGGGGTCGTAGCTGGGGCTGAACGCGGTGAGCGATAGACCGGGGCCGCCGCGACGTTCCAGGCGCTGGATATCGCGGGCGCGCCGGGCGAAGAGCCGGTCGGCTCGCATAGGAAACATGTTCTCGACCGCGACGGCCACCGAACTGCCCTCTTCGAGGTCGCGCACCTGGTCGGCGAAGCCTTCGGAATAGCGGCGTTGCCAGCGGAACGGGGGATGCACCACCACGGTGTCGGCGCCCAGCGCCTCGGCCGTGCGCACACTGCGTTCCAGTTTCGCCACCGGGTCGGCGCCCCAGACACGCTGGGAGATGAGTAGGCAGGGCGCGTGGACCGCCAGGACCGGTACCGAGTACTTGCGGGCGTAACCGCGCACGGTGGTAATGCTCTGGCTGGCCGGTTCGGCCCAGACCATCAATTCGACACCGTCGTAACACAGTTCGGCCGCGTAACGGAAGGCCGCCTCGGTGTTCTGCGGATAGACCGAAGCCGTCGACAGTCCCACCTTGATACCGCGACGCTGCCCGTCGTCCCGCAGGCCGGCCGCGGGAGAATTGCTTCCCATCGCTGCCTCGCTCAGCCCGTACTGAGTAGGAATGCCAGCGGACCCAGGGTGACGAATACGCCGACAACCACAGCGATCACGGTACTGAACATATCGTCGCCGCGTCGCAGGATCCGCACCAGCGCGACGAGCCCCAGAATCACCACGACCGCCAGTGCGAGCGCGGCCAGTGGCTGCCCCTCCCACAGCATCTCGAAACCCTTGAACGCCAGCATTCCGGCGATCGCCGCGCCCACACTCTGCGCGCCGAGCACGATCCATTGTTTGCGTGGATCCTCGGTGGTCTCGCGATCGGTGGTGCGCGCCCCGGCCTCGAATCTCGCCTTGGTGGCAGCGAATTTGTCCCCGGCCGCACCGAATCTCCCGCCCAGCGCCGAACGGGCGCGGCCCAGCCGGTTCGCATCGACGGTGTCCTCGGGATCGTCGTAGTCGTCGGCGTCCGAATCGAATTCCGGCTCGAATTCGCCGGTTTCGTATCGCTCGCCCGAGGCGGCGGGAAGGGGCCGCATGGGGCCGTACACATCGGTGGCGAAGATATCGTTCTTCGCGAAGCCCGGGTCGGGGTCGTGCCCCCGATCGTGCCCGTAACCCGCATCGGGGCCGAAACCCTGATCCGCGCCGAAGTCCGGACCGGGGCCGAAACCCTGATCCGCGCCGAAGTCCGGGGCGGGCGGCGGTGGCATCGGCCCGCCCGGCCGGCCGTTGCGGGCACCCGGACCACCGAAGTCGGAAGCGTCACGCGGCGGCGTCTCCAGCCCCTGCAGTCCGGCGCGCAACCGCACACCCTGATCGGTCGGCGACCATACGACGGTGCTCTGGTCCCCGTTCGGCCGGTCGGGCGATTCCGGGAACGACGCGGGCTCCGGCAGCGGCCGCGCACCACGACGGCGGCGCTCGAGCTTGGGCCGCGGGTCGTCCGCCGATGTCTCGGGCGCCTGCCACGCTTCGGTCGGTGGGGCGGCGCCGGGCGGACCCAGCCGGGGCGGGCCGTCGAAACCCTGCCCCGGCCACGACGGGCCGGCATCCGGTCCGCCGAAGTCCGGAGCGGGCGCCCGACCGACATCACCGGGTCCGGGCGGAAGGCCGTAATCCGCGGGCGCCTCCGGTTCGGCGGGCGCGGACTCCGCCGCGGCCGCGGCTTCGGCGGCTTCCGCGGCCCGGCGGCGCGCGGCCCGTCCGCTGCCCGGCGCCTGCGGACCGGTCTCCCAGGACTGATTCGGCTCGCCTCCGGTGCCCGGGTCGTCCGCGAAAGCGGCGAAATCGTCGTCCGGTTCCGCACGGCGCCGGCGACCACCGCGGCGCGGTGCCTCCTCCGCGGGCGGGAACTGCTCCCGGTCGCCGGCATAGGGGTCCGGATCACCCAGCCGCGCGGGGGCACCGTCACCGGCGGGGCCCGGCGCATACGGCTCCAACGGGTTGTAGACGGTGATCGGGCCGGACATCGGCGAGTTGTTCGGATCCGGGGCGGCATACGAAACCCGCTCGCCCCCATGATCCTGCGCACCGACGCCGCTATCGCCCGCCGTAGCGGCGGAATACTCCTCGTCGGCCTCGTCGGCCTCGTCGGGAGCCGCATGGGCCGAACCGTTGCGTTCGACGGCCGGTATATCACCGGACAGGTCGTCGACCGAGAGCCCGCGCCCGCCGCGCCGTCGCCGACCGCCGCCGGTGGCCGGCTGCGCGCCGTTGCGAGCCAGCAGTTCGGCTACCGACAGTTGATTGGAGTTCCTACTCATGAAGGCACCGTTTCGATCGGGCCCGCCGACGTCGCGCCACCGGGCGTCGAACCGTTCCCGGCGGCCGCGTTCGGCGTGTTCGTTGTCAGTGGTCCACCATCCATATCGGTATCCAGTTTGCGCAGGATCAGCCCTTCGCGCAGCGCCCACGGACAAATTTCCAGCGTATCCAGGGAGAGAGCGCGCATGGCGGCCTCGGCCACGAGCGCTCCCGCCACCAATTGCTGGGATCGGTCGGCGCTCACGCCCTCCAGTTCGGCGCGATCGGACGCGGTCATCCGGGAAATGAACGCGATCAGCTGGCGCAGGCCGGAACCGGTCAGTGTCCGGCGAACCCGGGGACCGGCGCCCGAGGGCGCCGCGCCGGTGAGCCGGGCCAGCGAACGGAAGGTTTTGGAGGTGCCCACCGCCAGATCGGGCTTACCCGCTTCGGCGAGCTGTTTGGCCGGATCCACCATCTCGGCGGCGAGCCAATCGCGCAGGATGCCGATGCGCCGTTTACTCGGCGGATCCTCCGGTAACCATTTGCGGGTCAGCCGACCGGCCCCCAGCTGCAGCGACAGCGCCACCTCCGGTTCCTCGTCCACGCCGCTGCTCACCTCGAGCGAGCCGCCACCGATATCGAGGTTGACGATCCGGCCCGCGCTCCAGCCGTACCAGCGGCGCACCGCCAGGAAGGTCAGCCGGGCCTCGTCCGCCCCCGCCAGCACCCGCAGGTCCACCCCGGTCTCCGCGCGCACCCGGCCCAGCACCTCGTCGGAGTTGGTCGCCTCGCGTACCGCGGAGGTCGCGAAGGCCATCAGTTCCACGCATCCCGACGCGGCGGCGAGATTCGCCAGATCGGCCACCGTATCGACCAGTTTCTGGGCACCGGCCGCGGTGATCCGGCCCCTGTCGTCCATATTCTCCGACAGCCGCAGCGACTCCTTCGTGGAGCTCATCGGCATGGGATGGCCACCCCGATGCGCGTCCACCACCAGCAGGTGAACGGTGTTGCTTCCGACATCGAGGACACCTAGACGCACACGGACACGTTACTTGGTGTACCTGAACACCAGGCGACCCGGTTGTGGTGTTAGCGTTAGGGGTTGTGACGTCAGGCGCTGCCGCGAACGACTCCGTCCCCGGTCCGACCGACCTTCCGATGCCGAAGATGCGGCCGAGCCGGGAAGTACCACTCGATTTCCCGCGCGAGTGGCTCGAGTTCGTCGACCCCGCCGACGACCAACATCTGATCGCGGCCGACCTCACCTGGCTGACCTCGCATTGGACCTGCGTGTTCGGGACCCCCGCCTGCCAGGGCATCCTGGGCGATATGCCGGACGCGGGGTGCTGCACACACGGCGCGTTCCTGTCGGATGACGATGACCGCAAACGGCTGCGCCGGGCGGTGAAGATGTTGACCGCCGAGGACTGGCAGCTGATGGATCGGGCGCGTGATGAGCACGGCAAGATCAGCCGCAAGACCTATCTGGAAGCCGACGAGCTCGACGGTGGGCCGGCCGAGCGCACCCGCCGGATCGACGGGGCGTGCATCTTCCAGAACCGGCCGGATTTCGCCGGCGGCCCGGGGTGCGCCCTACATGTCATGGCGGCACGCCGGGGCCTGGAACCCCATACCGTGAAACCCGATGTGTGCTGGCAGCTACCCATCCGCCGCACCCAGGAATGGGTGGACCGGCCCGACGGTGTGCAGATCCTGCGGACCGTCATCACCGAGTACGATCGGCGCGGCTGGGGCCCGGGCGGAGTGGATCTGGATTGGTATTGCTCCGGTTCGCCCGATGCCCATATCGGGGAACGGCCGGTCTGGCAGACCTATCGCGCCGAATTGATCGAACTGATCGGTGAACCCGCCTACCGGGAACTCGAACGGCAGTTGCGGAGCCGGCCGGGGCCCGGGGTCGGCGCGGAGCATCCGGCGACCACCCGGGCCCGGCGCAAGGCTCGGACCAAGGCGGCCGAGGAGAACGGGCAGGCGGTACGCCCCACCCGGATACTCGGACTGGACCTGCGATAACGGGAGCACAGCATGGCGCGGAGCCCCTGGACGCGATGGCCGGCCGGTACGGCGGCGCTGATGATCATCGGCCTCGCCTGCGCGGCGACGGCCGGCGGCGCGGGCGCCCGGCCCGCGGCCGACCCGCAGCAGTTCACCGATCGGACCGCCGAGTTCGTCCCACTCGGTGACCCGGACGCGCTGGCGGCCCGGGACGCGGGCAGGCATCTCGTACTCAGCCCGCACGGCACTCGGCACAGCATCGTCTGCCGAGGCGACGGGGCAGCGGTGCCGTTCTCCGAGTGCGCCCAGGAGGACGGCCTGGGCTGGGCACCGCTGCACCGCAGTGATACGCCGGTGGGCGAGGTCTGGCTCTATTTCCCCTGAACCACGCGGTCAGGCCTCGAGTTTGTAGCCCAGCCCACGCACGGTGACCAGGTGTTCGGGCCGGGCCGGATCGGCCTCGATCTTCGACCGCAACCGTTTCACGTGCACGTCGAGGGTTTTGGTGTCGCCGACGTAATCCGCGCCCCACACCCGGTCGATGAGCTGGCCGCGCGTCAGCACCCGGCCCGAATTGCGCAGCAGGTATTCGAGCAGGTCGAATTCCTTCAACGGCAGGGTCACCGGTTTGCCGTTCACCAGCACCGTGTGCCGGTCCACATCCATTCGCACCGGACCCGCCTCCAGGACACCGTTCTCACTGCCCGAGTCCAGTTCGTCACCGGCGCCGCGGCGCAGCACGGCCCGGATACGGGCGATCAGCTCCCGCGCCGAGTAGGGCTTGGTGACGTAGTCGTCGGCGCCGAGTTCGAGCCCCACCACCTTGTCGATCTCACTGTCGCGCGCGGTCACCATGATGACCGGCACCCCGCTGCGGGTGCGCAGCTGTTTGCAGACGTCGGTGCCGCTCATACCGGGCAGCATCAGGTCGAGCAGGACGATATCGGCGCCGGAGCGATCGAATTCGGCGAGCGCCGAGGGACCGTCTCCCACGACCGTGACCTCGAAACCTTCCTTGCGCAGCAGGAAGGCGAGTGGATCGGCCAGCGACTCCTCGTCCTCGACGATCAACACACTGGTCATCTGCGTGCCTCCACACCGTTCGTTCGGCCCGGGCCCGACGGGCGCGGGCTGGTTTCTCTTTTGGTCAGCACGGGCGGACCGGCGGCGGCGGTGCCGTCGGCCTCCTGATGCGCGGGTATGCGCAGCGTGAATGTCGAGCCGGTGCCGAGTTTGCTCCACAGGGTGATCTCACCGTTGTGGTTGGCGGCCACGTGTTTCACGATAGCCAGACCGAGTCCGGTACCGCCGGTGGCGCGGGAGCGCGCCTTGTCGGACCGGAAGAAGCGTTCGAAGACCCGTTCCTGATCGTCCTTGGCGATACCGATGCCGCGGTCGGTCACGGCCATCGCCACGTAGGAGCCACGGACGGACCGGCTCACCGAAACATGGGAGCCGCGCAGCGAATAGGCGATGGCGTTCTCGACCAGATTCGAGAGCGCGGTGATGAGGAGCGTTTCGTCGCCGAGCACTTCGAGCCCGCTGGGCCGGTCGGTGCTGACCGTGATCCCGGCGGCCTCGGCCGCGGTCCGCGACCGGTCCACCGCCTGATTGACCACCGTGTCGACATCGACGACCTCGAGTTCGGGGAGTTTCTCGGCCCCCTGGAGCCGGGACAGCGCGATCAGTTCGGTGACCATCTTCCCGAGGCGGCTGGATTCGGCCAGTACGCGCTGGCCGAAGTGGCGGACCGCCTCGGGATCATCCGCGGTCTCCAGCAGCGCCTCGGCCAGCAGACTCATCGCGCCCACAGGGGTCTTGAGCTCATGGCTCACATTGGCGACGAAATCGCGGCGAGTCGCTTCCATCCGGGCCTGTTCGGAATCGTCGTCGGCGAAGAGCACCGTGAAGTTGGTCTCCTCCGGGGACAGCGGCCGGGCGAGGCCGCGGACCGCGATCCGGCCCCGGCCGGGTGTCGGTTTATCGGCGGTGAGGTCGAACTCCGCCGTTTCGCCGGTCATCAGGACCTTCTCCACCGCCGTCCACGCCCGCTCGTCGAGCAGCCGGTTGCGGACCAGGCCGAGTTCTTCGGCGCGCGGATTGACCAGTACTACGTCGCGGTACTCGTCCACCACGGCGATACCGCTTTCCGAGGCCAGCACGATCAGGTCGAGAACCTGCGACATCGTGAGCCCGGAGTCGGCTTGGCGGCGCTGCGCCTGCCGAGCGTTCATATAGGGGATGACGAGTCCACCGACGGCCAGTCCGACAACAGCCGCCAGGACTGCCAGTAGTACGGCCTGGGGAACGCTCACATCAAGAATCGTACGGTCGACGACGCGTAAACAAACCCGGGGTCGGTGAAGTTTCGTGCAGGTCACGGGCGATTACTTCGTCGTTCGCCGGGCGTTTACGCGTTGTTCGGCGAGGGAGGGGTTTCGATCTTCCCGGGCGTGTTCCCCGCCCGGAGACGCCGACGAACCCCATTGTGTCTGGGACACAACGGGGTTCGTATCGAGCGCGCTACCGGCGGCCGTTCACCAACCGGGGTCACCACGCACCGGCAGGTTCACGAAGCTCGGCCGGTTCGGGTCGAGTTGCACGTGTTGCGGCTTCAGCCCGGTATCGAGAAGCATCGGCAGCGGCGGCACCCCCTTCGGGGCATTGCCCGCGTAGACGTCCACCCGCAGCCGATGCCCGGGTTCCAGCTTCGCCTCGATCGCGGGCACCGCGATATCGAGTGTGGTCACCTCCCCCGGCACCGTGAGCCGCCGGTTCTCCAGCGTGGTGTACGGCCGGGGTGCGGTGTAGTCACCGTTGGCCGACCGGTCGCTCAAGGAATCGTCGATCTCCCGCAGGGAAGCCGTCAGCTGACCCGAGGACAGCACCCGGGACTGCCCGTCGGGCGCCACATCGTTGACCGTCACCGACCAGTAGCCGTCGGCCGCGTCCTGCACCGTCTGCAGGTGCACGGCGATCGGCCCGGAGATCTCGACCGCTTCGGGCACCGGCGCACTGGTGAAGGTCAGCCCGTTCGACTCCTGGATCCGGGAATCCGCACCACAGGCGTTGATCACCGCGACCACCCCCGCGGTCGCCTGGCCGGCGTCATTGGAGCACAGTCCGGTGAGTCCCGGCGCGACGGTCAACCGGGCAGCACTGTCGGCGACCGCCGCCAGTGAACCGTCGTGCACGCTGTGCCCGCCGGTGCCGCTGGGCGCCGCCGACAGATACATCCGCCGGTATTCGGCCGCCTGATCCGCGGGCGCGCTCGCGCCGAAGCCGTCCCGGGTCACCCAGCCGCCGCCCTGCTGCCGCAGGGTGACCGGCCCGTACCGATCGATCCCGTTGTCGACGCCCTTCAGCCATTTGTCGAACCAGGCGCGCTGCAGGACGTCCAGCCGCGGCGGCAGCCCGGGTCTGCCCGATTCGCTTCCCGAGTTGATGTGATAAGTGTCGCCCATGAGCAGCTGCTTCTGTCCGGGCGGCACCGGCATGGCGTTGTAGATCTGGGACTCGGAATAGGTGAACAGGTCGTGCCAGCCCCCGGTCACGAAGGTGGGCACGTCGATCTGCGCCGGATCACCGAGCCAGGCCTGCCGGTCGGGGCTGTCGCCCCGGATCATCTCCTGCAGGCGCGGATCGAGATCCTCCACCCGCGGAGTGGTGTAGGCATTGAGGAATACGTCCAAGTAGGTGAACGGCGAGGACAGCCGGTCGTTCAGCCATTTCTGGTCGAAGGTGCCGTTCACCATCGACCCGATATCCGGTACCCATTTGGTCGAGTTGATCAGCGACATCCACAGCGGAATGAAGGCGAAGCCGAAGCCGCCGCCGGGCATGAGCACATCCTGCGTCAGATCGCTGCCGGGCACGACGGGGAACAGGGCCTTCAGCGCGGCCGGGTGTTTCTCGGCGGCCTGCAACTGGTTGATCCCGGAATAGGACATGCCGGTCATGCCGACCTGTCCGTCCGACCACTGTTGCCGCGCGGCCCAGTCGATGACCTCCACCGTGTCGGCCTGCTCGCGCTGCCGCAACATATCCCAGACGCCCTGGGAGAACCCGGTTCCGCGGACGTCCACCACCACCTGGACGTAGCCGCTCTTCACCAACTGGCGGTCCACGGCGAAATTGCGCATGGCCCCACCGCCGAGCGCCTTGGTCAGATCGGTCAGCCCGGACAACGGGGTGCCGGTCATATCGATATCGCGGGCCAACCGGTCCAGCGCGTCGGACAGACCGGGTACCGAGCCCATATGGTCGACCAGGTTGGACACCAGTTTCGTATAGGGCGTCATATTCACGAGTACCGGCAGCCGGGTGTCGATCGGCCGGGCGGCCCCGTCGGCGGGGCGGTACACATTCGCCTTCAAAACCGTGCCGTCGCTCATGGTGATCGGCACATCCCAGGTGATATTGATACCGGGATACTGCTGCGGTCCGTCGTGGGTGGCGGCCCACTGCGCCCCCGCCGCTCCCCCGTCGGGACCGGAGACCGCCGGCTCGGCACCGGCACCGCCGCCGAGCAGCGGTGCCAGCAACATCGTGGCGGCCAATACCACAGTGGCTCGTATCACAAACTTCATCGGTCGTGATCCATCTCTCGGACTGATCGGATGGCCGAGAGCTTACACAGCATTACCGGCGGGTAATGAGAATCGATCGGGCCGCTAACAGGCCTTACCCGGCAATTTCGCACCAGGATCGTGGTACGACACAATAGCGATCGGTGTTTTCGGGTTCCCGTCACAGATATCGGCGTTCCCCGCAGCGCCGGTATCCCTACGAAAAAGCGCCGCAACCCGTTTCGGGTCGCGGCGCTGTGGAACGAACTACTTGCCGCCCTGGCTCGCGACGGCGGCCGCACCGGCGGCGGCGGCCTCCGGATCCAGATATGCCCGGGGTCGCACCGGCCGCAGATCGTCGTCCAGTTCGTAGCGCAGCGGAATACCGGTGGGAATGTTCAGTCCGGCGATATCCTCGTCGGAGATTCCATCGAGATGTTTCACCAGGGCACGCAACGAATTACCGTGCGCCGCGACCAGCACGGTCTTTCCACCGCGCAGTTCTCGCGAAATGGTCGACTCCCAGTACGGGACCATCCGGTTCACCACATCGAGCAGGCATTCGGTGCGCGGGACCTCGATACCCGCGTAGCGCGGATCGCTCGCCTGGCTGTACTCGTCGTCGGGTTCGATCGGCGGCGGCGGCGTGTCGTAGCTGCGCCGCCACAGCATGAACTGGTCCTCGCCGTACTCGTCGCGGATCTGGGCCTTGTTCTTTCCCTGGAGCGCGCCGTAGTGACGTTCGTTGAGGCGCCAGTCCCGCACCACCGGAATCCAGTGCCGGTCGGCGGCGTCCAGGGCGATGTTCGCGGTCGAGATCGCACGGCGCAGCAGCGAGGTGTAGACGATATCGGGCAGGATGCCGTGCTCGGCCAGCAGTTCCCCGGCCCGTTTACCCTCGGCGACGCCCTTGTCGGTGAGATGCACGTCCACCCAGCCGGTGAACAGGTTCAGGGCATTCCATTCGCTCTCGCCGTGGCGCAGCAAAACGAGGGTGTTCGTCATGCGGGCCATCCTGCCATGGCCCGATACCGGCCGTGCGTACCCCTCGGGGCCGTCATCGGCCCACCACCTGCTAGGCGGACCCGGACAAACCGGCCGCGAGTACGGCCGCGCCGTGCAGCGTCGCCCCCTCCGGAAGGCGGGACGCTTCCACCC
This sequence comes from Nocardia grenadensis, assembly GCF_050942415.1. NCBI lineage: Bacteria > Bacillati > Actinomycetota > Actinomycetes > Mycobacteriales > Nocardiaceae > Nocardia > Nocardia grenadensis. Next base: position 5,892,689 of record NZ_CP192054.1, read on the forward strand.
GCAGCCCCCGGATGAAATCCAGCCCCGAGTGCCGGGCGACCGCGGCGCGCAGCGGTGCCCACAGGAGTTCACCCGAGTCCGCGAAACCGCCACCGACCACGACCGTATCCACATCGAGCAGCGCGGCCGCGGAACCGATCGCCGTACCCAGCGCGGTACCGGCCCGCGCCAAAGCGGCCCGCGCGACCGGGTCCCCGGCCCGGGCGTCACGCGCGAGTTCCGCGCCGGTCTCGCCGGTCCAGCCCTGTTCCCGCGCCCAGCGCGCCGACGACATCCCACTCGCCACGGCTTCCAGACACCCGAAACCGCCGCACGCACACGGCACATCCCATCCGGGCACCACCAGATGACCGATATGCCCGGCATTGCCGGTACGCCCGACCGATACGCGGCCGTCGATCAAGATGCCGCCGCCGATACCCGACGAGACGGTCAGCGCCAGCCCGTTCCGCAGACCGCGCAGGGCCCCCGAATGCTGTTCGGCCAACGCCAGACACGCCCCGTCGAGGGCGAAACGCACCGTGGCGCCGGGAAACAGCTCGGCCACCGCCGCCACCACCGCGAATCCGTCGCGCCACTCGGGAATATTGAGTGCACGGGTGATACCGGCCGGAACGTCCACCGGGCCCGCCGAGCCGATCCCGACCGCCGTCACCACGGCATCGGCCGCGACGTCACGGAGCAGAGAGGCGCACGCCTCCCATACCCGCTCGGCCGGAACCGGCACCCGCCGCACCGCGCCGAGCCGACCCGCCTCGTCCACCGGCCCGGCGGCGAATTTCGTCGCGCCGATATCCAGTGCCACAACCGCCACCGCGCCCTCCCGAAGATCCGATTCGCAGATGGTGATTGTCACTCATCCTCGAACGTGGTCGCTGAGTCCGCAGCCCGGGTGCGGGCGCGGTCGGCGATCAGGAGGCGCCGGGGACGATACCGCTCACCTTGTCGATCCGGATCCGGGTGCGGAAGCCGGGTGGGGCGTCCGGTGGCGGGAAGGCCGCACCGGGCTCGCCCGAGTTGCCTGCACACAATGCCGGTCGTGGTGCCGAGCAGCATCTCCGCCGCGGGCCAGACCGCCGAATCACCGTCCCAGAACGCCGGATTCCAGATCGTCGCCTCACCGAACCGGCCCGCGCTGTCGACGAACGCCGCGAATCAGTTCGGATCGGCCGAATCGACCAGATGCTCGAAGGCACGCAGATTCTTCAGTGATTCACCGCGGGACACCCGCCACTTCCATTCCTTGCGGATGGATTCGGCGAAACCGAGTTCGAGCAGTGTATTGAAATCCCCGTCCACCGCCTCCAGGATCTGCCCGAAGATCCGGTCCAGTTCCTCGGCGGTGATCGCATGCGTGGCCGCCCGGCCCACCAGGTAGATATCGCCCAGTTTGTCGATGGTGTACGCGACACCGTAGAGCCGCCGGTTGCGCCGCAGCAGGTACTTGTAGACGCCTTCGAAATTCTCGTCCGGTTTGCGGCATACGAACGATTCGAAACGCACCCCGTGCGCCCCGACCGTCAGCATCACATTGGTCTTCAGTTTCCGCTCACCCGGCAGTACGGCGACGAAGACATCGTCATCAGGGTGGGTGTATTCGATCTCGCGGTCCCGCAGTGTTTCCTCGATGGCCCGCGCGGTGGCCGACCTCTCGCTCATCTGCGCACTCCCGTCCGGCGCCGCCACAGCGCCCGCGATCTGGCCTGACCCTCGCCGAGGATAGTGGGTCCGTGGCCCGGACCGGTCAGCGCGGCGGTATAGCTGTCCAGCAGCTTCTCGGCCGTATGCGCCCAGGAGAAAGCCGCCGCGTGCGATATGGCCTGCGCGCCCAGCGTCCGTAACCGCCGCGGGTCGTCGAGCAGATACTCCAGCGCACCGGCCCAATCGGGGGTGCGGTGCCCGGTCACCAGCAACCCGCTGTACTCGTGCCGGACCGCGGTGCCGAGCCCGCCGACCGCGGCCGCCAGCACCGGGGTCCCGCTCGCCTGCGCCTCCAGCGCGACGAGCCCGAAAGATTCGTTGTAGCTCGGCACCGCGACCAGGTCGGCGGCCCGATACACCTGCACCAGCCGGTCGGGCGGCTGCGGCGGCAGGAAGGTGACATGGTCGGCGATCCCGAGGTCGGCAGCCAGTTCGATCAGCGCGTCGGGACGCTCCAGACCGGTCCCCGAGGGGCCCCCGACGATCAGGGCGCGCAGCGGCCGCCCCGGCCGCCGTCGCAGAGCCTCGGCGACCGCCCGCACCAGCACATCGGGTGCCTTCAACGGCTGGATCCGGCCCACGAACGCGACGATCTCCTCGTGCCCCGCCAGGCCGAGCTCGGCGCGGGCCGCGGCCCGGTCGCCCGGACGGTACCGAGTCAGATCCGCCCCTGGCGGCACGATATCGATCCGGTCGGGCAGCGCCCCGTACAGCTCGACCAGGTCCCGCGCTTCCCGCCCGGTGTTGGCGGTGAGCCGGTCCGCCTCGGCGATGACCTGCTTCTCCCCGATCTCCCGGGTGGCCGGTTCCGGGCAATCGCCCTCGGCGAGAGCGGCGTTCTTCACCGCCGCCAGCGTATGCGCGGTGTGCACGAGCGGCACCCGCCACCGGTCCCGGGCGAGCCAGCCCACCTGCCCGGACAACCAGTAATGCGAATGCACCAGGTCGTAGTAACCGGGTAGATGCCGTGCCTCCTGACGCAGCACCTCGGCGGTGAACGGGCACAGCTGGGTCGGCAGATCGTGTTTGTCCAGGCCCTCGAACGGCCCGGCGACCACATTGCGTACCAGCACTCCCGGCGCGGCTTCCTGCACCGGCGGCAGATCGGAGGAGGTGGCCCGGGTGAAGATCTCGACCTCGGTCCCCCGCCGGGCCAGCTGGAGAGCGGTCTGGAGGACGTAGACGTTCATTCCGCCCGCATCACCCGTACCGGGCTGTGCCAGTGGTGAGGTGTGCACCGTCAGCACGGCGATACGGTTCGGCCGTCGGTCCGGGCGTTGACTCACGATATCCATACTGCAGGGTGCAACGCGGCAGCCCGGCCCGTCCTTCCCCGGTCGTGAAAGTGATCACACCTGACGGATTCGGCGCACTTCGCGCGCCTCCGCGTGCCGTCGCCGAAACCGGGAACCGAGCCGGACAGACCAATAAAAGCGCTTGTCACGGACAATCAGGATTTCTCGGCGCAGTCGGCGGCGAACTTCCGGATCTCGGCCGCGAAACGCGCCGGATCCTCGAGGAACAACCCGTGCTGAGCGCCCTCCCAGATCGAGGCCCGGCCCCGCGGCGCGGTCTCGGCGATATAGCGGCCGTCGGCCACCGGCACCACCGGATCCGCCGAACCGTGCAGCACCAGGACGGGAACGTCGAGTGCGCGCAGGGTCTCCGTATTGTCCACCGAGCGGTAGAACAGGGCTTTGCGCACGAACGGCGGTGTCGCCAGGCTCGCGCCGAACAACCGCTGCGCGTCCGGACCCTTGTCCGTGCCCGGTCCGGTGCTGGCGTTCCCGAAGGCGGAGAAACCGCGCATCGCCCGGCCCGGGCTCTCCTCGAACACCGCGGGGATCGCCTGCTGCATCGACTCGCCGACCTCCGCGCCCGGCACCCCGCGGCCGATATTGGCCATCGCCCCGGTATAGACGACGCCGGCGACCGCACCGGTGCCGTACTCGGCGAGATAGTCGCTGATCACGATTCCGCCGTAGGACCACCCCAGCAGCAGCGCGTCGGATTCGATCGATTCGGCGGCCAGCACCGCGGCGATATCGGCGGCCCAGTTCTTCGAATCGTCGTAACCGGTGGCCGGGGCCTCCGAATAACCGTGGCCCCGCAGATCGACGGCCACCACCCGGAAATCGGCGGCGAGATCGTCGAACATCCGCCCCCAGCAACGCAGATCCGCCGACCAGCCGTGCGCCAGCACCAGCGGCCGTGCGTCCGCGGGCCCGCCCGTCCGATAGACGATGCCGGTCCCGTCCGCACTGTGCGCTTCCCGTATAGCCATGAGCGCATCATAGGATCGCGTTCATGAGCACTCGCACCGCTGTTGTCACCGGGGCCAGCTCGGGTATCGGCGAAGCCACCGCCCGGGAACTCGCGAAACAGGGGTACCACGTGTATGTGGGTGCCCGCCGGGTCGACCGGCTGCGGGCGCTGGCCGACGAGATCGGCGGTACCGCGCTGGCACTCGATGTCACCTCCGACGAATCGGTTCGCGCCTTCGCCGACGCGATCGAGACCGCGAACGTACTGGTCAACAATGCCGGCGGCGCCAAGGGCCTGGCTACGGTCGCCGAGGCCGACCTCGACGACTGGCGCTGGATGTGGGAAACCAACGTCCTCGGCACCCTCCGGATGACCAAGGCGCTGCTGCCGAAACTGATCGCCTCCGGCGACGGCCTGATCGTCACCATCACCTCGGTCGCGGCCTTCCACGCCTACGACAACGGTTCCGGCTACACCTCGGCCAAACACGCCCAGGCCGTCCTGCACCGGACCCTGCGCGGCGAACTCCTCGGGCAGCCGGTCCGGCTCACCGAGATCGCGCCCGGCGCGGTGGAGACCGAATTCTCCCTGGTCCGCTTCGCCGGCGACACCGACCGCGCGGCCGCGGTCTACCAGGGCATAGATCCGCTGGTCGCCCAGGACATCGCCGAGATCGTGGCCTTCGCCGCGAGCCGCCCCCCACACGTCAACCTGGACCAGATCATCGTCAAACCCCGCGACCAGGCCGACCCGGGCCGCTTCGCCCGCCGTACCTGACGCTCGGCAACCCGCGGCGCCGCTACAGCTCCGCCCCCACTGTGACCGGTTCCGGTACCAGCACGACCCCGAACCGCTCCGCCACCCCGTCGCGGACCGTCCGGGCGAGGGCGACGATATCGGCGGCCGTGGCGTCACCGCGGTTGGTCAAGGCAAGGGTGTGTTTGGTGGACAGGCGCGCAGGCGCGGCCGGACCCGGGAAGCCCTTGGCGAAGCCGGCGCGTTCGATCAGCCAGCCCGCGGAGAGCTTCACTCCGCCGATCCCCGGATAGGTGGGCACCGGCACATCGCCGAGCCGATCGCGGACGGCGGCCAGGACCCGGTCCACCTCGGCGTCGGGCACGACCGGGTTGGTGAAGAACGATCCGGCGCTCCAGGTGTCGTGGTCGGCGGGATCGAGGACCATTCCTTTGCCCGCCCGCAGCCCGAGCACGGTTTCGCGGACGGCGGCGGCGGGCCGGGTCTCCCCTTCCGCGGCGCCCAGTCGCTGTGCGAGTTCCTTGTAGCGCAGGGGCGCGCTCGTACCGTCGGGGCGCAGCGCGAACTCCACCGCCAGCACCACTGCCGCGTCGCTGTGTTTCAACCGGCTGGTCCGGTAGCCGAAGTCGAGCGCGTCGGGAGTCACCCAGTCGATCTCCCCGGTGGCCCGGTCCAGTAACCGCACCCGGCGTAGCAGCCGGTCGACCTCGACGCCGTAGGCGCCCACATTCTGTACGGGAGTGGCCCCGGCCGAGCCCGGAATCCCGGACAGGCACTCCAGCCCGCCGAACCCGGCCCGCACACTCGCGGCCACCACACCGTCCCAGTTCGCGCCCGCCTCCACCGTAACGCTGCCGGCCCCGAATTCGACCCCTTGAGTGGCGACACGGACCACCACCGACGCCACATCCTCGTCGGAGACCAGCAGGTTCGAACCGCCGGCGACCAGTAGCACCGGTACCTCGGCGGCGTCCAGCGCGCGCACGGTCGCCACCAGCGACTCGGTGGTGGCACAGTCGGCAACCGTGGCCGGGCCACCGACGCGCAACGTGGTCAGCTCCGCCAGCGGTACCGCGGACCGCACGAGCGCGCCCGTTCCGGCCAGCATCTGCCGCAGTTCGTCCGCAGGGACAGCCCGAGAAGTTCGCACGACCAGACGGTAGCGTGTTCGGTCATGGCTACAGCGCTGGCGTATACGGCTCGCTACTCTCATCCGGTCGCGACGGTGCGCGAGGCATTCCGCACCGAGCAGTACTGGAAGGACCGGATCGCCGCCGTGGGCGGGCCCAGTGCCCAGTTCGTCTCGCTGTCGGTCGAGGGTGAGCGGGTGCGGGTCGAGGTCGTGCAGTCCATCCCCGCCGACCTGCTGCCGCCCGCCATCACCGCCGTACGCCCCGGCGACCTGATCATCCCCCGCACCGAGCTGTGGACCGGTACCACCGGGAGTTTCGAGGCGCGGGTCGAGGGCGCTCCGGCCGAGGTCCGCGGTGCCATCACCGCCACCGACGAGCCCACCGGCGCGGTCGCCGAGATCTCCGGCACGATCGAGGTGAAGGTTCCACTGTTCGGTCGCAAGATCGAGGAGGCCATCGGGGAACGGCTCACCGAGCTGCTCGCCGAAGAGGCCGAGTTCACCAACACCTGGATCGCCGGACAACCGTAGCGGCCCACAGTCCGCTTCCGTCGTTCCGTGCGAGCGGAAGCGACCCGGCCTCCCACGGAACCGGAGAATCCGGACGGTAACCTACCGCGCATGGCTCGCCGACTGGACTACTCCGCCCGCTACCCGCTGCACACCACCGAAGAGCTGTACGCGGCGCTGACCGACCGGGACTACTGGGAGGCCCGGATGGTCGAGATGCGGAAGTACTCACCGAACGAGGTCATCAGTCTCGAGGTGGGCGAGGACGGTGTCGAAGTGGTGCTGCACCACATCCTGCCGCGCGAGACGCTGCCGGAGATCGCGCAGTCGGTGATGCGCAAGGATATGGTCATCACCCGCAAGGAGAGCTTCGGACCGCTCGGTCCGGAGGTCGAGGGCAAGTATTCGGCGTCCATCCCGGCCGGGCCCGGCAGCTTGACCGGCACCACCCGTCTGTTCCCCACCGACACCGGGTGCACCATGCGGATGTCCTCGGAGGCGAAGGTGTTCATCCCGATGGTCGGGCCGCGGCTCGAACAGCTCATGCTGGTGAACCTGGTGGATCTGTTCCGCGCCGAGGCCGAAGTGACCCAGAAATGGCTGGACGAGCAAAAAACGGCCGGCTGAGCGTTCCACTCGGCACCGTCACCCGGGGCACGACCGGGACCAATCGGCTCCGCCGCAGTGACCGTCAGCTGATCGGCGACCCCCGGATCTCCGAGGTATTGCGCGGTGCCGCCGATCCGCTGGTGGTGGATCTCGGTTATGGGGCCCAACCGTGGACGACGCTGGAACTGGCCGCGCGGTTGCGTACGGTGCGTCCCGATGTGCGGGTGGTCGGACTGGAGATTGATCCCGCCCGGGTCGTCCCCGCCCGCGACGGCGTCGTTTTCGCCCGGGGCGGGTTCGAATTGGCCGGACTGCGGCCGGTGCTGGTGCGTGCCTTCAATGTCCTGCGCCAGTATCCGGAGTCTGCGGTCACGCACGCGTGGGAGACCGTGCTGGCCGGTCTGGCGCCGGGTGGTCTCCTGGTCGAGGGGACCTGTGACGAACTCGGCCGCCGCTGCGCCTGGGTGGTGCTGGACCGATCGGGCCCGCGCACCCTGACTCTCGCGTGGGATCCGTTCACCGTCGAACGACCCTCCGACCTCGCCGAACGCCTCCCGAAAGCGCTGATCCACCGTAATGTGCCCGGTGAACGGGTGCACACCCTGCTCGGCGCGGCCGACCGGGCGTGGGCGCACACCGCACCGCTGGCCGTCTTCGGACCACGGGTGCGCTGGCGCGCGGCGGCGGACCGGTTGCGGGCACAGGGTTTCCCGGTGCACGATTTCCGCCGTCGGCTACGCGACAGTGTGCTGAGCGTCCCGTGGCCGGTGGTCGCACCCGCCGGACAGGCGGAACCATTAGTGTGACTCATATCACAAAAATGAGCCGCAACCCACGCTGACGTCGCAACCTTCACCAGCGGCCCATAACCGGTCCACAGAGCCGGCACAGAATCATCGTGAAGAATCTCAGGCATGTCCACCAAGCCCCTGCCTGCACCGAAGGTCGGCCGCCGGACCGTCGTGATCGCCGTACTCACCGTGATCGTGCTCGTGGTGGCGGCGCTCATCGGCGGCGAGGCCTATGCGCGACACCGAATCGCGGGCTGTATCAGTTCGCAGTTCGAAAAAGAGATGGGCTCGCAGATCGATGTCGGCTTCGGCGCGAAACCCCTACTGATCACCTGGCTGGACGGGAAGGTCTCGCGGATGGACGTCGACAGTAAGGGCGACGCATTCGGCCCGGCCGTCGATATGCAGGTCCACGCCCAATTCCACGATATCGAGATGGCCAAGGGGAGCAATAGCGGCAGCTCGGTCGGGAGTTCGGACGCCGATGTCACCTGGAGCAACTCCGGGATCTCCCAGACGCTCGAGGGCCTGGTCAGCGATGTGCAGTCCGACCCCGACACCGGGCAACTGACCATGAAGGTGCTCGGCGGTATCGGGGCCATGCAGCTCACCCCGCGGATCCAGGACGGCAAAGTCGATATCGACGTCTCCCAGGCGCAGTTCCTCGGTATCGGAGTACCCAACGACCTGGCCCAGGGTGTGGTGAACCTGATGACCGAGAGCCTGCAGACCTACCCGATGGGCCTGCAGCCGACCGATCTGCGGGTCACTGCCGACGGTATCCAGGTGGATCTGCAGGGCGGCCCGACCGAACTGCCCGCCGCCGAAGGCAATGCGAGTTGCTGAGTGCCGCGGACCGTCACGCGGGAAACCCGTCGAGTACGGCCCGGGACCGGGAGAGCCCCAGCCGGGTGGCGCCCGCGGCGATCATCGCGGCGGCCGCTTCGGCGGTGCGGATACCCCCGCTCGCCTTGATGCCCAGCCGCCCACCGACGGTCTCGGCCATCAACCGGACCGCCCGGACATCGGCGCCGCCGGCGGGATGGAACCCGGTGGAAGTCTTCACGAAATCGGCACCCGCCCGTTCGGCCGTCCGGCACACCTCGACGATCGCCTCGTCCGACAGCGCTGCGGACTCGATGATCACCTTCAGTACCGCGCGCTCCGAAATCGCCTCGCGCACCACGATGATATCGGCGAGTACCGCGTCGAAATCGCCCGCGACCGCCGCGCCGATATCGATGACCATATCGACCTCGCCCGCCCCCTGATCCACCGCGAGCCGGGCCTCCGCCCCCTTCACCAGCGAATGGTGTTTTCCGGAGGGGAATCCCGCGACGGTCGCCACCACCAGCCCCGCGGCCGGTATCGGCAGCACGGACGGCGAAACGCATACCGCGTATACGCCGAGTTCCCGGGCCTCGGCCACCGCGGCGGTAACATCCGCGCTTGTCGCCTCCGGGGCGAGCAGCGTGTGGTCGATCATTGCGGCCACCTCGGACCTGGTCAGCGACTGGGAATCGGCCATGGGACGAAAGTCTGGCACATCACGGTCGAATTCCGTTGCGCGCCTCGGGCTCCTCGCGCACACTCGTATCGCCTTCTGACGAGAGGACGATGTTGCTGATCCGCCGCGAACGAGCCGTCGACGCCGACGCTGTCGCCGCCGTGCACCGTAGCGCCTTCGCCCCGCACTATGCGGCGGGTGATCCAGCGGCCGGCACCGCCCTGGTCGAGGCGCCGCCGGAGGTCGCGCTACTCGCTCGGCTGCGCACCGATCCGGGGTGGATCCCCACCCTGTCCATGGTCGCTGTCGATCGCGAGACCGTGGTCGGGCACGTCTGCGTCACCCGGGCCACCGTGGGGCCGTTTCCCGTCCTCGCACTGGGCCCCATCGGAGTCCTTCCCGACCTGCAGAGCCGCGGTGTGGGTTCGGCGCTGATGCATGCCGTACTCGGTGCCGCGGACGCCCTGGACGAACCGCTCGTCGGCCTGCTCGGCAGCCTCGACTACTACCCGCGGTTCGGCTTCCAACCGGCCGAACGGCTGGGCCTGGCTCCGGACCGGCCGGAATGGGCGAGTCACTTCCAGATCCGGTCGTTGAGCGCCTATGACTCGCAGATAATCGGCGAATTCCATTACGCCGAACCCTTCTACGAGCTGTGAGCACGCTCGTCCGCCCCGGCCGATCGGGCCGCGCGCACACCGGCGGGCCGCAACCGCGGAGTCGCGCGGTCCGGGCGGCGGGCCTCCTGTCAGGATGACCTCATGGTTTCCGCAGCTGCCACCCCCAACGGCCGGCAATACGTACTCACCCTGGGCTGTCCCGACCGCCCCGGCATCATTGCCACCATCACCTCGTTCATCGCCGAATTCGGGGGCTCCATCGTGGAGGCCGGCTACCACTCCGACCCGGAGACGGGCTGGTTCTTCACCAGACAGTCCATCAGGGCCTCGACCGTGCCGTTCGGGGTGGACGAGCTGCGCGGCCGCTTCGAACGGGTCGCCGCCGATCTCGACCCGGAGACCGAATGGCAGGTCCACGATTCGGGGGTGCGCCGCCGCGCGGTGCTGTTGGTGAGCAAGGAGGGGCACTGCCTGCACGACCTGCTCGGCCGCGCGACCTCCGGCGAACTCCCGGCCACCATCGAGGCCGTTATCGGCAATCACCTCGATCTCGCGGCGATCACCGAGGCGCACGGCATCCCGTTCCACCATGTGCCGTTCCCCAAGGACCCGGCCGAACGCGGGCCGGCGTTCGAGCAGGTCCGTGAACTGGTGGACGCCCATTCCCCCGACGCGGTCGTGCTGGCGCGGTTCATGCAGGTCCTACCCGAGCGGTTGTGCGAACACTGGGCGGGCCGGGCCATCAATATCCATCACAGTTTCCTGCCCTCGTTCGTCGGCGCCCGCCCGTATCACCAGGCCTTCGTCCGCGGCGTGAAACTCATCGGCGCGACCTGCCACTACGTGACCCCCGAGCTGGACGCGGGCCCGATCATCGAACAGGACGTCATTCGCGTCGACCATGCCGACAGCGTGACCGATATGGTGCGCGAGGGCCGCGATATCGAACGGGTCGTGCTGGCCCGCGGCCTACGCTGGCATCTGGAGAGCCGGGTGCTGGTCCATGGACGCCGCACCGTCGTGTTCTCTTGAGACGGCTCAGCCGGCAGCTTCGGCCGGTTCGCGTACCGAGGTCAGTACCTGATCGAGGATCGCGTTGAACCGGTCGATCTCTTCCACATTGCCCAGGTGTCCGGTGGGTAGCAGGACGAACTGTCCGAGACTGCCGGTCTCCCGGAGCCAGGCGGCGATCTGTTCGGCGTGCACCGCCGGGGTCATATCGTCTGCCGTGCCCGCCACCACCGTGGTCGGCACCACCAGGTGGCGTGCCGCGTCCCCGAGGTCCATCTCCGCGAGCAGCAGCCCGAACTCCGAACGAATCCGGGACCGGCACGAGCGCACGATATTCATCCCGAACTCGATCGCTTCCGGGTCCGCGGCCGGGCTCATGATCTGCCGGGTGAAGAGCCACCGCACCACGGCCACCGGCGGGAAGACGATGCGGGCGCCGAGCCCGCGACGGCCGAGCCGGGGCGGCAGCGGCACCACCCGGCGCAGCAGCGGCAGCGGCCGGTTGAAGAACGGCACCACGGTCGTCTCGGCGACCAGCGAATGCGGTCCGGTATTGGCCAGTAGGACCGCCGCGGCCTGGTCGACCACCCGCTGCGGATACTTCCCGGCCCAGGCCTGCACGGTCATCGCGCCGAGGCTGTGCCCGACGAGCACCGCCCGCTGACCCGGCCGCAGCACCGCGTCGAGTACCGCGCAGAGATCGTCGGCGAGCAGATGACAGTCCAGCTGGTCAGGTTCGCCGAATTCACTCTCGCCGTGGCCACGCAGGTCGAAGGCGATCACCCGGTACCGCTCGGCGAACGTGTTGATCTGCGGATTCCAGTACTCGAGACAGCAGGTCCAGCCGTGGATCAGTACCACCGGCTGGGCATCGTCGGGCCCGTACGCGTGCACCCGCAGCCGGGCGCCGTCCTCGGTACGCACATCGATCACCCGGTGCTCGGCGCCGGGCGGATTCAACGCGGGATTGCGGTATCCACCGCGGGTGCGCAGCCCCGCACGGTGCACCTCGAACAGACCCTCGACCTGGTGGGCGAGAGCAGTGAGGGCCTTCGGCATCGTCGCACGCATCAAGACACTCCTTTGTGTTACCGAGTGACACAGTAACGCGTGGAGGGAGCGCGCGCCAGCATTACCAGCGCGGGCCGCGCTGGACCTCATCCACCTTCGGCCGCACATCGGCCAGGTAGATCCCCGTGGCGATGATGGCGATGAATGCCAGCAGTCCCAGGCCGGGCCAGCTCACCAGCATCAGCAGGATCGCCACACCGAGGATGCCCAGCCAGATGGGCTTGGTCAGTTTGTCGACCGCGGTGAACGCGTCGGAGCGCTGGCGCACGGCGTGCACGAGCGCGAAAACAGTCGCGCTTGTCGCCAGCAGCCACAGTGCGACCATGATCAACCCGGTCAAGCCATACACCTTGTCCACCCCACCATGATAAGAGCAGCGCCCCCGCGCACTGCATGTGCACGGGGGCGCTTCATTGGAATTACCAGGTCAGAGCTTCTTCGGCGCGGCCTTCTTGGCGGGGGCGGCCTTCTTCGCGGCCGGACCCTTCTTCGCGGCGGGCGGCGCCTTCTTCACCGGCGGGGCGGGCGTGGGCTCGGGGGCCACCTCGGACACGGGCTCGGGCGCGATTTCCGGCGCGACCTCGAACACCTCGGCGTCGAGCACCTCCGGCGCGACCGGGGCAGCGGACTCGGCAGTCGGCGTGGCGGTCGGCGTGACGGTCGGCCCCGTCTCGGTCTTGGCGCGGCCGATCAGATCGTTCACCCGGCCGAACACCTCCTCGGCCCGGCTGCTGGCGTCCTTGTACAGGGTCTCCACCCGGCCGACCTGCTCCTCGACCAAATGGTTGGCGCGCAGCCGCTCGACGGTCTCCTCACCGCGCACCGCCAGATCCGCGTAGAGGTCGACCACCTGGCGGTAGTACTGGTCGGCGAGCTTGCGCAGCTCCTCGGCGGTGAACTTCTCGCGCAGCTCGGCCAGGTCCTCCGGCAGTTCCGAAGGCAGTTCGGACAACCGGGCACGGATCTGCTCGAACTGGGTCTGCATATCGGCAGGCAACCCGGCGAAGCGCTCACGGGCCTCTTCGACCCGGACCCGGCCGCTGGCATCGGTCGCACGCTCACGCACCTGGGTCACCGCGTCCACGACCGCGGCGTAAACCGCGTCCGTGGCGCCGACGGTGGCGAACAGTGGCTTGGCAGTGGTGTACTTCTCGGTCATTTATCGTTCTCCTGGCGTGGAGCATCGGTTGTCGGTTGTGGAACAACACTGTCCCGGGGAATCGCTTCCTCCGGCCCGTTCTCCCGGCGGAACGATTCGTATATATCCAGGATCACCTGTTTCTGCCGCTCGCTGATCGCGGAATCGGCGAGCACGGCGTCCCGGACGGGACTGTGCGGCCGCTGCTCGAGGTAGCCGGCGCGCACATACAACACCTCCGAAGAAACCCGCAGAGCCTTGGCGATCTGCGTCAGCACTTCGGCGGAGGGGTTACGCAATCCGCGCTCGATCTGGCTGAGATACGGGTTGCTCACCCCCGCCAGCTGGGCGAGCTGACGCAGCGAAACCTGCGCGGCTTCCCGCTGCGCCCTGATGAATCCTCCGATGTCCTGCGCCGCGTTGACCACGCGAGTTGCCTTGTCGCCGGCGCCGGCAGCCGCTGCCGGATCGTCGGTGCGCTGGGCGGAAACCTCGAGACGGTCGGCCATCACTCACCTTCTGGCGTTGTAGTTACAACGATAGATCGGGGTGCTAGCAATTGCAAGCACCATGTTAGCAGTGTTTATTTGCGCGCCTCCGGCGCGCGGGGTCGAGGCCCCCTCGGTCGGCGCCGAGAGGGTGCGCCAGTTCGCGAAGGCGATCGGGGGCCAGGCCGACCAGTGGTCGAGTCGGCATCCGATCTCCGATCATCGACTGCCGACGCAACCCGCATGCGTCGAGTTTTGCGAGACACCTCGAAGGGTTGCGGCCCGTCTCGCCCCTGGCCGAAGGTGCTCAACGGTCGCCCTCTATGGACGGCCCACCGCACATCGCATGCGCGAAGCGCGAGTCCCGAGGCCGAAACGGCGAGACCAAGGGGGCCTCGACCCCGTGGCGCCGCAGGCGCCGCCAAAAACACAGCACCTTCGCAAGTAAGCCCACATCCCTACCTTCACGAGTAAGCCCACGCCAGTCCTCGCCCAAACTCGCCATCCCCGGTACGCACTCTCACCCCCCGAACATCAGCTGCGAGACCGCATAGATCGCCAACCCCGCCAAACTGCCGACGACCGTGCCGTTGATCCGGATGAACTGCAGGTCACGCCCCACCTGGACTTCGATCTTCTTGCTGGCTTCCTCCGCGTCCCAGCGGGCGACCGTATCGCTGACGATGGTGGCGATCTCGTCGGCGTAGTTGGCCGCCAGGTAGCGGGCGCCGCGCTCGATCCAGCCGTCTACCTTGGCCCGGGTCTCGGTGTCGTCACGCAGGCGTTCGCCGAGTTGCTGCACGTTTTCGGCGACCTTGCGGCGTAGCGTGCTGTTCGGGTCGTCGGCGGATTCGAGGATCAGGCGTTTGGCAGCCCGCCAGGTGGCCTCGGCGAGGCCGGTGATCTCCTCCCGGCCCATGATCTCGGTTTTGATCCGCTCGGCCTTGGCGATCATCATCTCGTCGTGCTGCAGGTCGCGGGCGAAATCCTCCAGGAAACGGTTGGCGGCCAACCGGACCTCGTGATCGGGGGTGGAGCGCACCTTCCAGGTGAATTCGACCAGCTCCCGGTACACCTTCTCCGACAGCAGGACGTTCACGAATTTCGGCGCCCACTGCGGCGCCTCACCGTTGACGATCCGGTCGATCGTCTCCTGGCTGCCGAGCGCCCACTGGTGGGCGCGTTCGGCGAGCAGATCGAGCAGCGGCAGTTGCCGGTTGTCGGCCAGCAGTTCGGCGAGGACACGACCGATCGGCGGACCCCACAGGGGTTCGGCGATCCGTTTGACGATGGTGTTGTCGATGACCTGTTCGACATCCTCATCGCGCAGCACCCCCACGACCGCGCGCAGAATCGTCGAACTCTCGTCGGCCACCCGGGCCGCGTTACCGGGCGCGGCCATCCAGCGCCCGATCCGCCACGGGATCTGCGCGGTGTTCACCTTGGTGGTGACCACCTCCGGGGACAGGAAGTTGGTGCCCACGAAATTGCCGAGGCTGGCCCCGAGCTGATCCTTCTTCCGGCGGATGATCGCGGTGTGCGGAATCGGCAATCCCAGCGGATGCCGGAACAGCGCCGTCACCGCGAACCAGTCGGCCAGCGCTCCGACCATCCCCGCCTCGGAGGCCGCCCGCACGTAACCGACCCAGTCGCCGGCGCCGCCGCGCGACTCCAGCCACCGGCACACCAGGTAGATCGCCGTGGCCACGGCCAGCAAGCCGGTGGCGACGGCTTTCATCCGCCACAGGTCACGTCGTTTGGCCGCGTCATCGGTGAGGGTCGCGAACACACCCGGCGGTTCCGCCTGCCCGCCGGGGGCGGTCGTCCCGGGAGCGGAATCGAGCACCGCACTACTACCGGTCGGTTTCTGCATACTCCCCATTCTGCTGTGTTTATCGGCGGCGCCTTCGGCGCCGCGGGGTCGAGGCCCCCTTGGTCCCGCCGTTCAGGCCTCGAGACTCGCGGCTTCGCCGCATGCGATGTGCGGTGGGCCGTCCATAGAGGGCGACCGTTGAGCACCTCCCGCCAAGGGCGGGACGGGCCTCGACCCTTTCAGGGCCTCGTAAGACTCGGCACCGATGGGGTCGGTCGGATAGCCGAGGTCCGGCCGGCCCGGCACGGTAGCCGATACGGCCGCGCCCGAGACCTGGGCCGCGCGATATCCGGCGGGAGTGGAAGTGCGTTCGGGGGGAGCGTGGACAGATGTGGGGCCGTCGGTTCTCGCGGGGAGCCGGCCTCCGGGTGGCTGCCGCGCGCGACCGGTCGATGGGGTGGGAGGTTCTCCGGTCGGGCTGGTTGCGCCGACGGCACTGCGCACACCGCAATGATTCCGTCCGCGAGCGGCCGCCCGCACACGCCCACTGGACGCGCACGGGGAGAGTGTGGGATCTGCCGCACAGGAGCCAAACGAACCACCCAGGTTGGGATGGGGCCTAGAGTGGAACGCACGTGAACCGTCCGGACCGAGGAGCCCACGCTGTCCACCGAAGACCTGCTCGATATCGGGACATCCGCCGATCGATCGGCGCCGGTGCGTACCCCACGGACCGACGGGCGCAAGCGGCGCTGGCGCCAGCACAAGATCGACCGTCGTGAGGAACTCGTCGACGGCACGCTCGCCGCGGTGCGCACCCGCGGCGGGAATGCCGGTATGGACGAGATCGCTGCCGAGATCGGTGTGTCCAAAACCGTCCTCTACCGCTACTTCTCCGATAAGAACGACCTGGTCAACGCCGCGATGCAGCGGTTCATCGAGATCACCCTGATGCCGCGCGTCTACGGCGCGATCAGCCTCGACGCCGACGAGTACCAGCTGGTGCGGTCGGCGCTGGCCGAATACGTGGGTGCGGTCGACGAGGATCCCGAGGTGTACCGGTTCATCATGGGCACCGGTTCGGGCGATCCGTCGTCACTGGCCGATTTCGAGAGGCTGTTCGCGGAGGTCGTCGCGGCCGCCATCACCGAACGCGGCAGCGCCCGCGGTATCGAGACCGAGGGGGTGATGCTGTGGTCCTATGTGCTGGTCGGCGGTATCCAGCTCGCGACCCACTGGTGGACCACCCATAAGACGCTGCCCCGCGAAGAGGTCATCGACTACCTCACGATGATGGTGTGGAGTGCCATCGAGGGCATGGCGCGGGCCGGTGGCTCGCGGATCAAGTTCGCCGAGCAGGAGCATGTGCTGCCCCCGGTGTCCCCCGACGACCAGGCCGTCTGAGCCGGTGGGCTCGCCTGGCTCGACAACCCGGCCGGGTTGGCTAGTCTGATTGCCGTGCGGTGACGAAGAACCGGCTGTGTTCTTCTGTCCTCGTAGGCGCGGCGTCGGCACCAACGGAGGTTCCTCGATGGCGAAACAAGTGCCGACATCCCGGCTGGCCCGCGGTACCAAGCTGGGTGCGGTGGCGGCCGGCTCGATGATGCGCAAACAACGCGCCCGGCTCTCGATGCGCGGCCGGTCCGAGGCCGTACGGGCCCGGATGGCCGAGGAGTCGATCCTCCGCAGTACCGAACAGCTGGTCATGGTGCTGGGCACCATGAAGGGCGTGGCCATGAAACTGGGCCAGATGATGTCGGTACTCGATCTGGACCTGGTGCCACCGGAGCACCGGGAACGGTTCCAGAAACGACTCGCGGTACTGCGCAATGCCGCGCCCTCGGTGTCCTTCGAGGCCATGCGCGCGGTGATCGAAGAGGACTACGGGCAGCAGCTGGACGCGGTGTTCGCCGAATTCGAGCCCGAGGCCATCGCGGCGGCCTCCATCGGGCAGGTTTATCTCGCCCGGTTGCACGACGGCCGCCAGGTCGCGGTGAAGGTGCAGTATCCGGGCATCGATACGGCGGTCCGGGCGGATCTGAAGAACCTGAACATGTTCCGGCGGGTCCTGCAGTCGGCGATGCCGTGGGTCACTCCGGCAGTCCTCGACGAACTGCGACTGAACATGGAGGCCGAGCTCGATTATCACATCGAGGCCGAAACCCAGCGTGATATCGCGGCGCTCTACGCCGACCACCCGTTCGTCGTGATCCCGCGGCCGGTCCTCGAACACAGCACCAGACGGGTCCTGGTCACCGAATATCTGGCAGGTACCGCGTTCGAGGACATCCGCCGGATGCCGCAACCCGAACGCGACCGGGTCGGCGAGATCATCTACCGCTTCTATGTGGGGTCGCTGTTCGATTTCAACGAGTTCTGCGGCGACCCGCACCCGGGTAATGTGCTGCTCGCCGCGGACGGCCGGGTCGGATTCCTCGATTTCGGGCTGTTCAACCGGATGGATCCCGAACATGTCCGCTTCGAGGCCATCTGTCTGTGCGCGGCCGCCGAGGACCGCGGCGCGGATCTGCGTGAACTGATGATCCAGCGCGGGGTCATCGATTCGGCAGACGAGATCGGGGTCGAGGAATGCCTGGAGTATGTGCTCTCGGCGTCGGAATGGTGCCTGGTGGACCAGGAACTCACCATTACCCCGGAACTGGCCAGTGGCGCGTTCCTGCTGGCGGTGGACCCGCGGTCCAGTGAGTTCTCCGGGATGAAACAACAGAATCTGCCGCCGGAGCATCTGTTCTCGCGGCGGGCCGATTTCCTGACCTTCGGCATGCTGGGTCAGCTCGAGGCGACCGCCAATTGGCATCGCATCGCCCGGGAATGGTTGTACGGCGAGGAGCCGGTCACCGAACTCGGGCGCCTCCATCGACAGTGGCTGGCGGGACGCCGGCCGGCCAAACGCGGTAAGCGGCGCACGGGTTAGCCGCGGTACCGGACATATCCAAGGGGTTCTATCCATGACCGACACTCGCGAATTCGACCTGATCGTCTTCGGCGCCACCGGATTCGTCGGCAAGCTCACCGCCGGGTACCTGCTGGGCGCGGCGCCGGCCGGGGCGCGGATCGCGCTGGCCGGACGTTCGGCGGACAAACTCGCCGCGGTCCGCGACGAGATCGGGGCCGCGGACTGGGGTCTGGTGGTGGCCGATACCACCGATCAGGAGTCGATGGATGCCCTCGCCGCCCGCACCACCGCGGTCATCACTACGGTCGGCCCGTATCTGCGCTACGGGATGCCGATGGTCGCGGCCTGCGCGAAGGCCGGAACCCACTACGCGGATCTCACCGGTGAACCGCTGTTCATCCGCGACGCCATCGACACATACCACGACGAGGCCGCGCGCACGGGCGCCAAGATAGTGAACTCGTGCGGCTACGACTCCGTCCCTTCGGATCTGAGCGTCTACCAGCTCTATCGGCGAACGATCGCGGACAACACAGGTGAGCTCGGTGACACCACCCT
Source organism: Nocardia grenadensis (assembly GCF_050942415.1). NCBI lineage: Bacteria > Bacillati > Actinomycetota > Actinomycetes > Mycobacteriales > Nocardiaceae > Nocardia > Nocardia grenadensis. The sequence goes on from NZ_CP192054.1 coordinate 5,911,576, forward strand.
GGTCGCGACCCTGCGCGGCGGGGTCAGCGGCGGCACCATCGACTCCGGCCGGGCGATGATGGAGGCCGTCGCGGCGGACAGATCCAAGGGCGCGGTGCTCAGCCACCCCTATTCGCTGAGTCCCGACAGATCTATGGACCCCGAGGTGGGCCGCCAGTCCGACCTCACCCTGCAGCGGGGACGCGAGATCGATCCGAGTCTGGACGGCTGGGTCGGCACCTTTGTCATGGCCTCGCACAACACCAAGATCGTGCGCCGGAGCAACGGCCTGCTCGGCTGGGTGTACGGCAAGAATTTCCGCTACCGCGAGACCATGGGCGCCGGGAATTCGGCGCTGGCTCCGGTGATCGCGGCCGGTATCTCCGGCGGTGTGGTCGCCGGGATGGCCGTCGGCGGGCTGCTGTCCCGGTTCGGCGCCGGTCGCGCGGTGCTCGACCGGGTGCTGCCCGCACCGGGCACCGGTCCCAGCGAGGCCACCCGGGAAAGCGGCTGGTTCCGCATGCGCACCTACACCCGCACTTCCTCCGGCGCCCGGTATCGCGCCGATTTCGCCGGTCTCGGCGACCCCGGGTACAAGGCGACCGCGGTCATGCTCGGCGAGAGCGGTCTCGCACTGGCCTTCGACGACAAGCCCGAACTCGCCGGTGTACTGACGCCCGCCGCGGCCATGGGCGACGCGCTGACCGCACGGCTGCGCGCGGCCGGGATGACGATCGATGTCGAGCCGCTGGGATGAACCTCGCCCGGCGCACCATGAACGCCCCGGCGCTGGCGGCGGTCTACGAAAAGATCTGGCGGCCCACGGTGTTCTATCTGGCCACCGGCCGCACCACCGCCGCCGATCGCCGGTTCGCGGTGGAGTCGCTGCACCTCGACAGTTCACGGTGGGTCCTGGACATCGCCTGCGGGCCGGGTAATTTCACCCGTTTCCTGAGCGAGCACGTACCGGCGGACGGGTACGTCACGGGGATCGACTATTCGCCGCCCATGCTGGCGCGCGCCCGCGCCGACAATGCCGGGCGGCGCGCCGGATACGTACGCGGCGATGCGCGCTATCTGCCGTTCGCCGACGAGACCTTCGACGCGGTCTGCTGTTTCGGCGCGCTATACCTCATTCCCGATCCGCTGGTCGCGGCCAGGGAGATGGTCCGGGTACTGGCGCCCGGCGGCCGGATCGCCGTCACCACCAGCCATCGTCGCGATAACGCGGTCGGCGAATTGACCCGGCTCACGGCGGGAGTGAGCGGACTGCGCATGTTCGGCGGCCGGACCTTCCCGGAGCTGTTCGCGACGGCCGGACTGGTCGATATCGAGCAGTCCGTACACCGCTTCTTCCAGTACGTGACCGCCACCCGGCCGGCCGCGGGTGCGGCGGGGCGCGCGGCCGACCGGTCGGCGACGTCGGTCTGACGGATTCCACGCGAGAAGTGCCCGACCCGTTGCCACCCCGCGATACACTGCTGCCCGCGACCCGCCGCGCGTGCGCCAATTCACAGTCGAATCCCTATGACCGGCGGGTTTTCCACCGCGTACACGGCTACTCGTCGGTAGAGTCGGCTGGCGTACCCACGGGCCGGAAGGGGGATTCCAGATGTCGGTACCGGAGGTGGGGCAGCACACTGCTCGGCAGCTCTACGTCGCGGCCACGGCCGGCGGCGAAGACTCCTTCACCCTCGCCGAAGACGTGGCGCTGCGCCTTGCCCAGGCCTGCGACGCTCTCGTCGCGGATCTCGAAGCGGCGCGGGCCGGCGGCCACCGCATCGCCGAAGCCGGCGGCACCGCCGGTTTCCCCGATCTGCCCACCGGGCACGCCCTCGCCACGGGTTTCCGCGGTAAGGCAGTGCAGTACCTGGACACTCTCACCGCGCTCCAGGAGACGGCGCTCTACTTCAAAGCCGCATACCTTGCCGCCGGCGGCCGGCTCGCCGAGGCCGATCTCGCCAATCGCGCCGCTCTCGCTGTGGTGGCGGCGTATCCCGGCCTCGACCACGACGGGACCGGCCATGGCTGACCCCGCCGGCACCGATCCGCCCTATGCGCCCGAACGCGAATGTTTCGGCAGTTTCACCCATCAGGAGATCTGGGACCGGGTGCACGAGATACTCGATCCCGGTGCGCTCGCCGCCGCCGCGGCGGCGTGGCAGTCGAACGCGGACGCCGTCGCGGATGCCTTCGCCGCATTCACCGACGCCACCCGTCGCGAATTCGAGCGCTGGTCGGGACATTCGGCGCATGCGGCCCGGCGGGCGACACAGGAATTCGTCGCAAGCGGTGACGAAACCCACGAGGTGTGCCGCGTCCTGCAACACCTCATGGAAGGCAATACCGAAGCGGCACAGACATTGCGGTCGGCGCTGGCCCCGCCGCAACCGTATCGGCCGCTCGCCGATCCGGCCGCCGAGGCCGTACACGGCGGCCGCCGCCGGATGGACCACGATATCGCCGCCGCCGCGGCCACCGCCGATGCGCAGGACGCGATGACCACCATCTACAACCCCACCCTCCCGGCTTCCGGTGACCGGATACCTCGGTTCCCCGATACGTCCACCGGTATCGGCGGCGGGAGCCCGGGCCGGTGAAGTGGATCCTGACCCCGGACGAGTTCAGCTACGTCTGGGCCAATGAGACAAGCCTGGACCGCCGGCCCTATCCGGTGAATCTGGCCCCGGCCAGCGTGGTGCGCACCGAATCCGAACTGGACGCGCTGCGATTACCACAGCGGTTCGCCAGACAGGCCGACCCGGATCTGGCAGCCGCGCTCATGCTCTGCGCCCGCCCGGACGCCACCGCAGTCACGATTTCCGGGGAGCGCCCGGCGCTCACCCGCAACGGCGACCAGCCGCATACCGAACAGATCCTCGGCTTCGCCGCCGTTATCGATCATCACGCCGCCGTCCTACACGCCACACCCACCAAGGTCACCGTTCACATGTGCCATGCCCGGGACCTCGGGGGCCGGCTTGTGCAGCTCATCGGTTCGGCCCGTCCCGGTACCCACGGCCCGTTCCACCAGCCCCAGGACGCGGTACTCACCGACGCCCCCCTGTCCACCCGCGACGGAGACGGAGACGCCGCCCGCTTCCGCGCGGCGCTACGCGAACCCGTCGACGCCCGCGGATTCATCACCGTCACGGTGGCCCCGGACGAGCCCATGTCACCGCCCACCCTGCACCGCAGCTGGCTCGATATCCGTGACGACGGCCGCTATCTGCTCACCACCGCCGACGTGCTGACCCTCGCACCGGTCAGCGATGCCGAGTTCGCCGACAACCTACAGAGCCTGGCCCGCATCCGCGGCAGCACTCCCGGACTGTGATACGTCTGTCCGATGTCCGAGCAATGGAAAACCCCCGCGAGCCGTGCGCTACGCGCAGACGGGCTGAGCATCACCGATATCGATACCTCCGCCCGGCCCGGGTTCGACGGTCGCAAGAAGGACGGCGAAGCACTGCTGGTCGAACGCGGCAAGGTACTGGCCGGCCTGCAGGAGAAGCTCTACGCCAATGGCCGCTCCGGGGACAACCGCAGTGTGCTGCTGGTCCTACAGGGCATGGATACCGCCGGCAAGGGCGGGATCGTGCGGCACGTCATCGGCTCGGTGGACCCACAGGGTGTCGATCACACCGCCTTCGGCGTCCCGACCGAGGAGGAGAAACGGCACCACTTCCTGTGGCGGATCCGCAAAGCTCTGCCGCGCGGTGGGCAGCTGGGCGTGTTCGATCGCTCACACTACGAGGACGTGCTGGTCGCCCGAGTCCACGAACTCGTGCCGGAAGCGGTCTGGCAGCAGCGCTACACCGAGATCAACGATTTCGAACAGGAACTGGCCGAGGCGGGAACGACACTGGTCAAGGTCGCGATGTTCATTTCGCTCGACGAACAGAAGAAAAGGCTGCGGCAGCGGCTGGAACGGCCGGACAAGTACTGGAAGTTCAGCCCCGGCGATATCGACGAGCGCGCCTATTGGCCCGCCTACCAGCAGGCCTATCAGGACGTTCTGGACCGCACCTCCACCGGCTACGCGCCCTGGTATGTGCTGCCCGCCGACGCGAAATGGTATTCGCGCCTGGCCGTCACCGAACTGCTGATCGAAGCATTGGAGAAACTGGACCTGAGCTGGCCCCCGGCGAATTTCGATCCCGCCGCCGAACTGCGTCGGCTCGACACAGCCTGACCGGCGCGGATCGGCCGGTTATGGAAACTCTCAGCAAGCCGGACAATGATGGGCGGTGCGCGCCGGGCAGCCCGGCGCCCCCCGGCGAACCTCTGCGTGGCCGGGGCAGGTGAGGCGAGGGAAAGGCGTGGTGAACCCACGGTGAGCAAAAATCCCGGGCGGCCGAATCCGCTGGCGGCGGGCGCACGCGCGGACCGCAACCGCAAGATCGCGATTCAGGTCGGTGTGGCCGCCGTACTGGTCGCGCTGGTCGCGGCGATCGGTATCGGCCTGGCCGTGCGCAACTCCGGTTCCGACGATGTGGGCGCCGTCCCGGCGGTGGCCACCGAGAACGGCGCCATCCGAGTGGGACAACCCGACGCGAAGGCGACGGTGCGGATCGTCGCGGATATGCAGTGCCCGGTCTGCAAGCAGTTCGAGGCCGACCACGCCGAACTGCTGAACAAATCGGTGGCCGACGGCACCGCCGCGATCGAGTACAACATCGTGGGTTACCTGGACAAGATGTCCAGCACCGAATACTCCACCCGGGCCGCGAACGCCTCCTACTGTGTGGCCGATACCGGTACCGACAAATACCAGGATTGGCTGAAGCTGATGTTCCGGCAGCAGCCGCCCGAAGGCGGTGCCGGCCTGACCGACGAGCAACTCGTCACCATCGCGCAGCAGGCCGGCTATTCCGACCCAGGCGTAGCCGATTGCATCACCGACCGGAAATACGACGGCTTCGTCGGCGCGAAATCTCAGGAATCGCTGGCCGAGGGCATCGACGGCACCCCGACCGTGTTCGTCGACGGTGAAAAGGTCGATCTCGCGCTGAACCAGGATCGGACGGGCTTCGACACCGCGCCGCTGACCGCCGCGATCCAGGCGGCTGCGGGCCGGTGATCCGGACTTCACCGCCTGCCGCCTGGACGATGCTGCTGTGCGGCCTGGCCGGCTGGATCGCCGCGTTCGTGCTGCTGGTCGAGGACTTCAAACTGCTCAGCGAGCCCGGCTACATCCCCTCGTGCAGCCTGAACCCAGTGCTGTCCTGCGGGTCGGTGATGGCCACCGATCAGGCGGCGGTACTGGGCTTCCCGAATCCGATCATCGGACTGGCCGGGTTCTCGGTGGTGGTGACGCTCGGTGTGCTCTCGGTCGCGGGGGTGGTGCTGCCCCGCTGGATCTGGACCGGGCTGTGGCTGGGGACGGTCGCGGGCACACTGTTCATCTGCTGGCTGATCTTCCAGAGCCTCTACCGCATCAATGCGCTGTGCCCCTATTGCATGGTGGTGTGGGCCATCATCACACCGCTGCTCGCCGTCCTCACCGAACAGCTGTGGGGTAGCGACCGGGGCGCGCTGCGGGTGGTCGCGGAATGGCGCTGGACCTTCGTCGCGGTGTTCTACGCCGTGGTGCTGGTACTGGTGTTCCTCCGCTTCCAGGACTACTGGCTGTCGCTGTTCTGAAGGCGTCGCCGGCCCGTCCTAACCCGGCGTGCCGGCGACCAGCCGCACCGCCACCAACCGTTCCTTGCCGTCGGGGGCCCGCACACCGAGGCGCACCGTTTCGGCCGGTTTGCGGGTGTCGATCGCCGCGCGCAGCGCACCCGCACTCGTAATGGCGCGACCATCCACCGAGGTGACGATCTCTCCGGCTGTCAGGCCCGCCACCTGCGCGGGTAGCCCGCTGATCGCCATATCGATGCGGGCGCCGCGCGGTCGCGCGTCGGAGATCAGAACGCCCAGGGTGGCGGTGGGGCCGATGTGCACGGAATCGGTGGGTGTACCGGAGCGGATCTGCCGCACGATCCGCATGGCGGCGTCGATGGGCACCGCGTAACCGTTGGGTGGGTCCTCGGCCGCGCCCGGCGGTGGATCCCGGTTGCCGGAGGCCGCAGCGATCACCCCGATGACCGCACCGGTGGAATCGGTCACCGCCCCACCGGACTGACCCGCGCTGACCGCCGCCTCGATCTCCAGCATCCCGGTCAGGGGCTGCCGGGACAGATCCTGCTGGTTCAGGGCCATGATCGTGCTGTCCAGATCGCTGATCTCCCCGGTGACCGCGGTGGCCGTGCCGCTGCCCCCGGCGTTGCCGATGGCCAGGACCTCGTCCCGTACGCGCAGCCCGGCCGAACTACCGATCCGCGCGGTGGCCAGCCCGCGCGCGCCCGCCAGGGACAGCAGGGCGATATCGGCATGGGCGTCGTAGCCGAGCACCTCGGCGGTGTACACGGCACCGTCGGAGACGCGGCTGACCCGGACCGTTTTCGCGCCCTTCACGACATGGTGGCTGGTGAGTACCTGTCCTTCTCCGGTGAGGACTATGCCGGAGCCGGCCGCCGCGGCGCCGAACGGACGGGCGGCGGCGGTGATGTTCACCAGTACCGGGGAGATACCCCTGGTCACCTCGCTCGCGTTCAGCGGCGGCCGCGGTGCGGGCCGGACGGGTGCGGCGACGGCACTGCGGCTCGGCTGCGCCAGGCCGGGTAGTTCGCCCCGGTAGCCGAACAGGGCGCCGAGTGCCAGCACCGCGGCGAAGACGGTTACGAGCACGCGGCCCCCGCCGGTGGGCCTACGGGAGCCGGTGCCCTGCCACTGGTTGTCCAAGGAGCCTCCCGCTGCCGCAGCCGATCACGACCATTGTCGCCCGGATCAACGCGCGGCAGTCGAGTTTCTTCCCCATGCCGCAAGTTATCCACAGGTATCCCTAGTTATCCACAGGGCGGCGCGTGCCTGGGGAAACTCCGACCGGATACCTGTGGATTCGTTACCACCGGGCCGCCACGGTCACATCCGTGTCACGTCCCCCCGGAGGTCCTTTACACCGTCCGGTCGAAAACCGGCCCCGATGTCGGCGTCTGTCCGCACCGACCGGCCGCCCGGTGCGATCCGAACAACGGCCCGCTCGTTATCCGGCGGAAACCGAATCAATAGAATTCCGTATCCTGGGCCCGGCCACCCGGAAATCCATCCACAGCCGTTCGGTCTTCATCCACACCGCGTAGCCGGTTTTCCACAGCCTTCTCCACAGTGTGGATAATCGACGCCGCCGAGTCGGAATCCTTTTGTTCGACGGCCACCGATTGTTCGACGCCGACCGATCGAATCGACTTTCAGGGTCCGGAATCCCCCGGGGCACACCGGCGGAAAACTCAGATGGTCGCGGTATCGATGACGAACCGGTACCGCACATCACTGGCCACCACCCGCTCGTACGCGCCGTCGATCTCATCCGCGGAAATCAACTCGATTTCCGCCCCGACTCCGTGCTCGGCACAGAAATTCAACATTTCCTGTGTTTGCTCGATACCGCCGATCATCGAACCCGACAGCGAACGCCGGCGGCCGGCCAGTACCCGGGCCTGGACCTGGAGCGGGGCCTCCGGCAACCCCAGCACGACCAGCGTCCCGTCCAGCCGCAGCAGCTTCATGTAGTCGTTGATCGGCAGATCCGCGGATACGGTGTTGATGACGAGATCGAAGCTACTGCGCAACTCCCGGAAAACCTGGGCATCGCTGGTGGCGTAGTAGTGGTGCGCGCCGAATCGCTTTCCGTCGTCCTGTTTGCTCAGCGAATGGCTGAGCACCGTCACCTCGGCACCCAGCGCGGCGGCGATTTTCACACCGATATGGCCGAGGCCGCCCATTCCTATGATCGCGACCTTTTTCCCGGGCCCCGTACCCCATTGCCGTAAAGGCGAATACAGGGTGATTCCGGCGCACAACAGGGGCGCGGCCACCGATAGATCGATTCCCTCCGGGATGGCGACCACGAAGTTCTCGGTCACCACGATCCGGGTGGCATATCCCCCCATGGTGTGCCCGCCCGGCTGCACTTCCTCGGGTACTCGGGAGTTGTAGGTCATCACCGCGCCACGAGTACAGAACTGTTCCTCACCCGCCAGACACGGCTCACACACTCCGCAGGAGTCCACCATGCAGCCGACACCCACCCGGTCACCCACCTGGTGGCGGGTCACCGCCGAACCCACGGCGGCGACGGTCCCCGCGATCTCGTGCCCCGGCACACACGGATACGCCGCGCCGCCCCACTCGTCACGGGCGGTGTGGATATCGGAATGGCAGATCCCGGCATACGCGATATCGATCAGGACATCGTGGGGTCCGAGTTCCCGGCGCTCGATGGTGACCTTCTCGAATGCGGCGTCGGGCCCGGCCATCGCGTACGCGGCTACAGCAGTCATGCGTCCATGCCTACCGGTGCATACCGGATTTGCCAAGGCAGTGTGCTGTATTTTCGGCGCGCTGGCGCGCGCGGGGTCGAGGCCCCCTTGGTCTCGCCGTCTCGGCCTCGAGCCTTGGCCGAAGGTGCTCAATGGTCGCACTCTATGGGCGGCTCACCGCACATCGCATGCACTTCGAGGCCGAAACGGCGAGACGGGCCTCAACCCTTTGAGGTGTCTCGTAACACTCGACGCAGGGGGTGCGTCAGGATTCTATGGTCGGCCCACATGCGGAGTTCGGTCCGCGGGTGGGCGCGCACGGAGGTCGGCGAGTTCGCCCGTTATCCGCTGCCGGTCGTTTCGAAGACCTGCGCGGATCACCTTCGGTGGCGTCATCACCAGGCCGTGATGGCCCACGCCGCCTGGATCGTCGACCTCGGATTCGGCGCCGGACACAACGGCTGCCGCATCGTCTTCCAGGGCACCCCCGCCGACCTGGTCGCCGCCCACTCGCCCCTTTGCGCAACACCGTTTCCAGGAGTCGCGCAGAGCTTCACTCTCGGGCGGGATCGAGGTCCTGCTCGGCTTCCAGGCGGCGGCGGACGCGGCGGGCGGCGGCGACCATATTGCGGAGAGCGGGGTCGAGCTGCCAGTGGTGGCGGGTTTTGAGGCCGCCGTCCGGGTTGGCCCAGAGCCGGTCCGGGCCGACCGCCGCGGCGGCCGCGGTGAGCAGTTCGTCCAGTTCGTCGATATCCGGGATCCGGGCCGACCGGCTCTCGTACACGCCCGGTCCGACGCCGTGGCTGAGCCCGTGACCGGAGGCGTAGTCCTCCTCCAGCGCTTTCAGCACCCACTCGATGGACCGGGTGGCGACGATCGCGGTGACGTCGGCGTCGAGCTGTTCGATGGCCTGGACGATCTCGGTGCGGCCCGAGTACGGGATATGGGTGTGGATCTGGGTACTGGGCGCCACACCGGAGGTCGCGAGCCGGAATGCCCCGATCGCCCAGCGCAGGTATTCGGCGCGGCCTTCGGGCCGGGCCGGCCACAGCTCGCGCAGCGCGGGCTCGTCGACCTGGATGATGCCGATACCGGCGCGTTCCAGATCCACGACTTCGTCGCGGATCGCCAGCGCCACCTGGTCGGCCGTCTCGTAGAGCGGCTGGTCCTGCCGGACGAACGAACGCGCCACCATGGTGACGGGCCCGGTGACCATTCCCTTGACCGGTTTGTCGGTCAGCGATTGGGCGTAGGTGATCCACTCCACCGACATCGGGGCCGGGCGCGACACGTCGCCGTAGATGATCGGTGGACGCACACAGCGCGACCCGTACACCTGCACCCAGCCGAAATACGTGGTGGCGAAACCATCCAATAGTTCGGCGAAATACTGGATCATGTCATTGCGCTCGTGCTCGCCGTGCACCAGCACATCGAGGCCGATATCTTCCTGCAACGCGATGGTGGCGGCGATCTCCGCCTCGATCTTCTTGCGGTATTCGTCGTAGGACAACCGCCCCTCGCCCAGCTGGTGTCGGGCCTGCCGGGCTTCCACGCTCTGCGGATACGACCCCAGTGTGGTGGCGGGCACCGGCGGCAACTGCAATTTCTCGTGTTGCGCGGCCCGGCGCTCGGCATAGGGTGCGCGTTCCCGCATCTGCGGAGTGATCGCGTAGACGCGCTGGCGCACCGCGTGTTTCTGTTTGAAATGCACTTCGCCGGGGCGTTTACGCCATTTGTCCGAGGGCCCCTCGGTGAGCGCTTTGGCCAGTGAGACGACCTCGCCGACTTTCTGCTTCGCGAAAGCGAGCCGATCGGCCACATTTCCGTCGATATCGTATTCGGCGAGCACGTCGTAGGGCACGTGCAGCAGCGTGGTCCCGGTGGAGACCACCAGGTCCGGGCACACCTTGGCGAGTTCGTTCAGGTATTCCAACGTCACGTAGCGATCGGCCCGCCACACATTCGTACCGCTGATGACCCCCGCGTAGAGCCGTTTGCGGCGGATCCCCGGGATCTGCGCCAGATCTTCGGGCCGGACCCGGTAGGACGCCAGATCGAGGCCGATGGCCTCCACCCCGGTACCGGCGAGAATACGCAGCGCCTCCCCGAAATCGCCGTACTGTCCGGTGACCAGGATGCGCGGCCGCAGCGGTGCCTTGGACAGCCGGTCGTAGACACGTGCGAAGGCGGCCAGTTCGGCGGCCGAGCGTTCGGCGGTGAAACAGGGTTCGTCCAGCTGCACACAGGTGGCGCCGCGGCGTGCCAGGATCTCGAACAACTGCTCGTAGACCGGGAGCAGCCGGTCCAGGAGATCGATGGTGTCGAACCCGGCCGATTCACCGGGCACACTGCCCGCCTTGGACAGCAGCAACAGCGATACCGGCCCCAGCACCACCGGGCGCTGTTCGATGCCCACGGCCATCGCCCGGTCCCATTCGTCCAGCAGCGCCTCGGGATGCAGCGAGAATTCCGTGTCGGCATCGAGTTCCGGCTGCCGATAGTGGTAGTTCGTACCGAAGAAACGCACCAGTTCCAGCGGCGGTAGATCGGGCCGGCCGCGTGCCATCAGGAAATAGAAATCCAGCGGGTCCAGCTCGTCGCGGTATTCGGCGAAACGGGACGGGGACGCGCCGAAGAGTAGCGCGTTGTCCAGCACATGGTCGTAGAAGGAGAAGGTGTTCCCGGGGACCTGGGTGAGCCCGGTCGCGGCGAGCTCGTTGAACTGTTGCTCCTGGATATCGCGTCCGACCGCGCGCAGCTCTTCCCGGGTGATCGCCTGCCGCCAGTACGCCTCGAGCGCGCGCTTGAGTTCCCGGTGCGGACCGATCCGCGGATACCCGAGCACACTCGAGCCGAACCCTTCACCGACGTTGACCATTGCCGACCTCCGTGTCTGTTTGCCCCGCCTTCGGCAGGGCGGGTCGGGGTCCTACTGACCCCGGGTCTTCACTCCGCCGCTCATCTCGGTGACCACCGACTGCCTACGCCTTGTTGTATTGGTAGAAGCCCGCTCCGGACTTCTTGCCCAGCAGCCCCGCCTCGACCATGCGCATGAGCAGCGGAGGTGCCGAGTACAGCGGCTCCTTGAATTCGCCGTACATCGAGTCGGCGATGGAGTTCACCGTGTCGAGGCCGACCAGGTCGGTGAGTGCGAGTGGGCCCATGGGGTGGGCACAACCGAGCACCATCGCCTTGTCGACATCCTCCTTGGTGGCGAAACCGGATTCGACCATGCGGATGGCGGAGAGCAGGTACGGCACCAGCAGTGCGTTGACCACGAAGCCGGAGCGGTCCGAGGAACGCACGATCTCCTTGCCGAGGACCTCGGCCGCGAACTTCTCGGCCCGCTCGGTCACGGCGCCACTGGTTTTGAGCGTCGTCACCAGTTCGACCAGCGGCAGTACCGGCACCGGGTTGAAGAAGTGCATCCCCACGACCCGCTCGGGGTTGTTGGTGGCCACCGCGATCTTCATGATCGGAATGGAGGAGGTATTGGAGGCCAATACCGCACCGGGGTCGGTGACCACTTTGTCGAGTTCGGCGAAGATGGAGGTCTTGACCTTCTCGTCCTCCAGGACGGCCTCCACCACGAGCTGGCGGTCGGCGAAATCGCCGAGATCGGAGGTGAACCGCAGCCGCCAGGCCGCCTGTTCCCGCTCACGCTCGGTGATCTTGCCGCTGCTCACGCCCCGGTCCAGGGACCGCAGGATCCGCGACCGGCCGGCTGCGGCGAGATCCCGGGTCTGCTCGTACACGAGTACATCGACATGCGCACGCGCGCACACCTCCGCGATACCCGCGCCCATCTGGCCGGCACCGATAACACCGACACGCTGAATCTTCTCGTTCACGTCCCACTCCTGTGTTCGTGGCGCCGCCTCGGCGGCGCGGGGCTGTGTTCATCGACGCCGCCTCCGGCAGCGCGGGCTCGGAACCCTCGTGACCCCGTCCACAATGCTGACCGCTCGGCAAGAGGGTGAGCGCGTGCGGCGGTCGGATTCGGCGCTTCCGTCTCGCCGGAGAGACCGAAGCCCCCTCGCCGGGCTGTTGCGAGGGGGCGGTACACCCCTACCGAGGTAGTGGGTCCGGGATACCCGCCGGAACACGGGATACCACGATCGGTCCCGGAGGACTCGGCCCCGTGGGCCCGAGTCAGGCTCGGCGCAGATGCCCCGAGCCGGGGCCGTACTTCCGGCACCATGTCGCGGACGGCAGACAGATCCATTTCCCACGCTGGTTCCGATACCAACCGGAACCGGAATCCGGGCCGCAGAACACCGATCCTCACGCAACCACCACCTGGTGCCGAGTCTTACGAGGCCTACAAGGGGTTGAGGCCCGTCTCGCCGTTTCGGCCTCGAAGTGCATGCGCGAAGCGCGAGTCTCGAGGCCGAAACGGCGAGACCAAGGGGGCCTCAACCCCGCGGCGCCGGAGGCGCCGCCAGAAAACACAGCGGCCTAATGAAACTGTCCCTCTTCGGTGGAGCCCTTCAGCGCCGCCGTCGAGGTGTTGGGGTCGACGGTGGTGGCGATGGTGTCGAAGTAGCCGGCACCGACCTCGCGCTGGTGCTTGATGGCAGTGAAGCCTCGCTCGGCGGCGGCCTTGAACTCGCGCTCCTGCAGGTCGACGAAGGCGGTCATACCCTCGCGGGCGTAGCCGTAGGCCAGGTCGAACATGCCGTAGTTGAGCGAGTGGAAGCCGGCCAGGGTGATGAACTGGAACTTGAAGCCCATGGCGCCGAGTTCACGCTGGAACTTGGCGATGGTGGCGTCGTCCAGGTGGGCCTTCCAGTTGAAGGACGGCGAGCAGTTGTAGGCCAGCAGCTGGTCCGGGAATTCGCTGCGGACGGCCTCGGCGAACTTGCGCGCGACCTCGAGGTCCGGCACGCCTGTCTCCATCCAGATGAGGTCGGCGTAGGGAGCGTAGGCCTTGGCCCGCGCGATGCAGGGCTCGATACCGTTCTTCACTCCGAAGAAGCCTTCGGCGGTGCGGGTGCCGTCGAGGAATTCACGGTCGCGCTCGTCCACATCGGAGGTGATGAGGGTGGCGGCTTCGGCGTCGGTGCGGGCGATGATCACCGAGGGCACCTCGGCGACGTCGGCGGCCAGGCGCGCGGAGGTCAGGGTGCGGATGTGCTGCTGGGTGGGGATGAGCACCTTGCCCCCGAGGTGGCCGCACTTCTTCTCCGAGGCCAGCTGGTCTTCCCAGTGCACACCGGCGGCACCGGCGGCGATCATGGCCTTCTGCAGTTCGTAGGCGTTGAGCGCGCCACCGAAGCCGGCTTCGGCGTCGGCGACGATCGGGGCCAGCCAGTTCTCGACGGAGGTATCGCCTTCGACCTTGGCGATCTCGTCGGCGCGCAGCAGCGCGTTGTTGATGCGGCGGACCACGGCGGGCACCGAGTTGGCCGGGTAGAGGCTCTGGTCGGGGTAGGTGTGACCGGACAGGTTCGCGTCACCGGCGACCTGCCAGCCCGACAGGTAGATGGCCTTGAGCCCGGCGCGGACCTGCTGGACCGCCATATTGCCGGTGAGGGCGCCCAGCGAGTTGATGTAGTCCTCGTTGTTCACCAGATCCCAGAGGATCTCCGAGCCACGCCGTGCGAGGGTGTGCTCCTCGACAACGGTGCCCTGCAGCTTGGAGACCTGCTCGGCGGTGTAGTTGCGGGTGACGCCCTTCCAGCGCGGGTTGGTGTCCCAATCCTTCTGGATTTCCTCGGCGGTCTTCGGGGTGCCGGTGGTCGACATCGTGCGACTCCACTTCCTTGTTCGGTCGGTCGCCGGTCCGCGTCGACGAAGCGTTTCCGCGTCGCACTGCTGGATCGGCGATTTGCAGGCTTGCAATGCCCGGTGGGTGTACTTCCACACCATGGCACACCATCAAAATGCCGTCTACCTGTTGCTTCTGTGAATCCGAGCTAGGATCGGCCACGACTTTGCTAACCCTGTGAAAGTTGCCAGCACGTAACCACCGTCAAGTCTACTCACCAGTAGCTCTGACGTGGGGTTTCAGCGTAACGCTCGTACTGTTAGCGGAGGCAGGTATCGGAGTCGAGCCCGGCGACGCGGCTCGGCCCTGTGAGGACGTTCATAACTGATGGCACGCGCCTTCAAATATGGCGTGCGCCCGATGGTGGGTTGTTCGCGAAAGCGGACACTGTTCTCTTCCCGCCGCCGGGGAGTACTTCGCCGGGGTGAACCCGCAAGATTTCACAACATGCCCAGAAAGGGACAGTGTTGGCACACAACACTTGGCCAACCATTCATGTTCTCGCCCGACGAGATTTTCGCAGGCGTGCCAAATTCACAGCGAACAACGCTAGGGTGTCCGTCACGTGCGCGGTCATCGGTGACGGGTGCCGATGGTGAGCGCCTGCCCTCCGTCGCACGGTGGGATCGGAGCTGTTGATGCGCGACATCGTCGACAACCTGCTGCAGGTGTGGCGTTCGGGCCGGACGGGCGGGCTGGCCACCATCGTGCGCACGGGTGGTCAGGTGGACATTCCGGTGGGTACGGCGATTCTGGTGGACCCCGACGGCATGATCTACGGATCCATGGCGGCGACCGGGATCGAGGACACCGTCTACGAATCCACCCTGCAGTCGGCTCGGACCGGGCAGCGCGCCCTGCACCGGCTCCCGGTACCCGGCGGCGAGGGTGCGGTGATAGATGTTTTCACCGAACCGTTCTCCCGCGGACATTTTCCGGAATTCCCGACCATCGCCGCCGAAATCGCCGAGCATCGGCGGGTCACGCTTTTCACCGTGGTGTGGAATCCGGAGCCGGGAATGATCGGGCAGCACCTGATCACCGATAAAAGACACGCCACAGAACTGGTCTCGCTACCGCAGTCCGATATTTTCGTCGCCTCGTTCGCCCCGCCACCACTGCTGGTGGTGTTCGGGGCGAATGCCGTCGCCGCGGCGCTTTCGGCGCAGGCCCGGCTGCTCGGCTACCGGGTCGCCATCTGCGATCCGCGGCCCACGTTCGCAGTGCCGGAGTCCTTCCCCGGGGCCGAGGTGGTCTGCGATTGGCCGCACCGCTATCTGAACATGTTGGTTTCCGAAGGCGAGATCGATTCCTCCACCGGTATCGTGCTGGCCTCCCACGATCCGCAGTTCGAGATCCCACTGCTGACGGTCGCGCTCCGGCTACCCGAGATCGGTTATATCGGCGCGGTCGGCTCGCTGGTCGCCAGCGCTCGCCGCCTCGACGACCTGCGCGCGAGCGGATTCGACGAAACACAACTGGCCCGGCTGCATTCCCCCGCCGGAATGGATATCGGCGCGGCCACCGCCACCGAGACAGCTTTGGCGGTGACCGCGGAGATGGTGGCGGCACGGAACGGACGGCAGGGGCGGATCACCGTGCCGTTCCCGGCGGAGGCGGCGATCTGAGTGCGGCGCGCCCTCGCCCCCGGCCGCGCCGAGGGCGACCGAAATCACCCGCGCAATCCCGCCCCTCGATCTTGTGCTGCGCCGACTCTCGTGGACAGTGGTTCTCGTGATCCTCACCGTGACAATGAATCCCGCCTACGATGTGACCTACCGCGTCGAGAATTTCACCCGCGGACAGGCCCATCGAGTTCGCTCGGTGGAGCAGCGCCTCGGCGGTAAGGGCATCAACGTCACCAGAGTGCTCAACCAATTGGGCCGCTATGCCCGCGCCACCGGGTTCGCCGACCACGCCTTCGCCGCGGCCGCCGAGGCCGAGATGCCAGTGGATTTCGTGCACGCGCTGCCGTGGGTCCGGCGCACGGTGGTGATCAGCGAATCCGATACCGGCACCGCGACCGCGTTGCGCGAGCCGGGGGCGCGGATTTCGAATCCGCACGCCTCCGAACAACTCGAGGTCCGCGTAGCCGGCATGCTGACGCATATCTCGGGCCTGGTGATCGCCGGGTCCCTACCCGACGGCATCGATCCCGGCCTACCCGCCCGCATCGCCCGAACCGCCCTGGACGCCGGGGTACCCACGGTCTGCGACCTGCACGGACCGGCATTGCGGATGGTCGCACGGGTGCCCGGGGTGGTCCTGCTGCCGAGCCTCGACGAGTTCGAATCGCTCACCCACTGCCGCCCCGAAACCCCGAAAGCGCTGGTCACCGCGACCCGGCCGCTGGTGGATCGCGGCGTGGGCGCGATGATCATCACCCGGGGACCGCAGGGCATGGTCGCGGTGACCCCGGACGGGTCCTGGGAGGCCCGGCTGCCGGAGCCGCTGACCGGTAATCCGACCGGCGCGGGCGATACGGTGACCGCCACCGTGATCGCGGCCCTGGCCACCACGCCGACTCCGGATTGGCCGGCGATTCTGGTCGACGCGGTCGCCACCTCGGCGGCCTCGGTGGTCATCCCGGTGGCCGGTGAGATCGACCGGCGCCTGCGCGGGCATCTGGCCCCGACCGTGCTGATCTCCGAACTGGAGACGCCGGACCGCGAATCGGCCTGACCGCGAGTCCCCGCGGCATCGCCTATTTCAGGACATACGGGGAAACCGAACTCCGGTGTTCGCTGATATCGAGAGTTTTACCGAGCGGCGGGAAGGCGCGCTGGGGGCAGTTGGCGCGATCGCAGACCCGGCAGCCCGCGCCGATGGGAGTGGCGTTGGCCTCCCGCAGATCGATACCGTCGGCGTATACCACCCGCGCCGCGTGCCGGATCTCGCAACCCAGCCCGATCGCGAAGGTTTTACTCGGCTGTCCGTACCGGGTCGCGCGACGTTCCACGGTGCGCGCCACCCACAGGTATTTCCGGCCGTCGGGCATCTGCGCGATCTGCGTCATTATCTTGCCCGGATAGGCGAAGGTCTCGTACACATTCCACAGCGGACAGGTACCGCCGCTGGAGGAGAAGTGGAAACCGGTGGCGGACTGTCGTTTCGACATGTTCCCGGCCCGATCCACCCGGACGAACGAGAAGGGGACTCCGCGCAGTTCCGGCCGCTGCAGGGTGGACAGGCGGTGGCAGATGGTCTCGTAGCTCTGCGCGAAGAACGCCGATAATCGTTCGATGTCGTAGCGGAAACCTTCGGCGACCTCGTGGAAGTAGGTGTAAGGCAGCACGGTTGCGGCGGCGAAATAGTTCGCCAGACCGAGCATGGCGAGTCGGCGGGCGTCCGGGCCGGAGAAGTTCCCCTCCGCCACCAGCTTCTCCAGCAGTTGCCCGCATTCGAAATAGGCCAGTTCGGCGGCCAGTTTGAAAAGGCGCTGGCCACCGGACAGATGCGGCGCGATCTCGAGCAGCTGGTTGTCCGGGTCGTACCGGTGCAGTACGCCCTCACCGAGGTCGATACGTTCCATGATCCGCACGCCGTAGCTGCGCAGCACCTTGGGGATCTCGCTGTGCGCGTCGCCGTTGTGGAAGCGGATTCGGTTGGCCAGCTCCTCGGCGGCGGTATCGAGCTCGTGGATGTAGTTCTGCCGCTGATAGAAGTAGTCGCGTACTTCCTCGTGCGGTTTGCTTATGGTGGCGCTGCCCGAGCCGTCGGCGAATCTGTCCTCGGTGGCCGCGGCCAGCTGAGCACTGGTGTTGCGGTAGCGGTTGTGCATACTGACCAGGGCCCGGGCCATGCTCGGGTGGGCCGACACCATTTCCGCGATCTCCCGGGCGTCGGCTTCGATACCGAGCTCCTGGTCCATCACCACTTCCTGCAGTTCGGCGATGAGCCGGGTGTCGTCCTGCGGTGAGAAGAAGGTGGCCTCGACGCCGAAGACCTCACTGATGCGCAGCAGCACCGGCACGGTGAGCGGCCGGACATCGTGCTCGATCTGATTGAGATAGCTGGCCGATATCTCCAGCTGCTGGGCCAGCGCCACCTGGCTGAGCCCGCGTTCGGTTCGTAGTTGCCGCAACCGGGCGCCGACATAAGTCTTGGCCATATGTCCAGCTTAGGGGTCGTTCGCACGATGCGATAAGTGGGTTAGCAGGAATTTCGCTTCCGGTACCCGACTCCGGCACAACCCGGACAACCGCGCCACGGCCCGGGCACCGAAGAACCCGGCATGTCCGGGATCCTCACCCGTCCCCGTCCGGCTGCGCGATCTCGGCCAGCGGCGAGGCCAGCGGCCAGCCGCCGGCGGCCAGATGTGAGGCCACCCGCGCGATATCCTCCGGACCCGCCTGCTCCCGGGCGTGCCGGCTGACCGCGTCCTCGATCTCGGCGTGGGTGATCTCCCGGTCTCCCCGGTCGCGCACCAACTCCTCGGCGACCAGCGCCACCTCGTACTCGGTCAGGTCCCGGTGCAGTACCGCGAACAGCGCCACATAATCCGATCGGGGCACCCCCTGCGGGTACCCGGCGCGCAGCCACGCGAGCACCCGCGCCAGCAGTCCCGACCGTTCCGGTGGCAAGTCGTTCCCGGTGGTCATCACGCCTGCCCGAACACATGGATACCGAGCCGGTCGGCCAGGAACGCCTTCGCGACGAACAGCACCGCGGCGACCACCACCGCCAGGACGGTGATCAGGCAGAGGTACGCACCGGCCAGGGCGACCGGGTTACGCCGCACCGTTCCGCCCGGTCCCGCCGCCGACCACAGCCGCACCCCGAGCGCGAACACCATGGGCAGGCCGGCGCCCAGCACGAGCGCCGCCAGGGTCACCTCCCCCAGCGAACGCAGGTTCGTCAACACGGTTTCCATTACGCCTCCTCGGATGTCGACCCGGCGACCCGCGGCTGCTGCGCGGGCGAGGTGTGCTCCGACCCGAGGTCGGCGTCGGGGGGAGCATTGACATTGCCGCTGGACACCTTGTCCCGCAGCGAGCGCCGATAGATCACGGTAGCCAGCGCGATGAGGAGCGCGAACACCGCGAGTACACCGGCCAGGCCGCCGATATAGTAGGCGAGCGCCCAGCAGATCGCGCCGACGATACCCGCGGCGGGCAGGGTCAGCAGCCAGGCCACGACCATGCGCCCCATCACGCCCCAGCGCACCTCCGCCCCCTTGCCGAGGCCGGTGCCGAGGATCGCGCCGGTGACGGTCTGGGTCGTCGAGAGCGGCAGCCCGAAATGCGCGGAGGTCAGGATGATCGCCGCCGACGACGATTCGGCCGCCAGCCCCTGCGGTGAATCGATATCCACGAGCTTCTTACCGAGGGTGCGAATGATCCGCCAGCCGCCGAGGTAGGTGCCGGCCGCGATCGCGAACGCGCAGGCGGCCATCACCCACAGCGGCATGGCCGAGTCCGGGGAGAGCTCACCGTAGGCGATCAGGGCCAGGAAGATGACGCCCATCGTCTTCTGCGCGTCGTTGGTGCCGTGTGCCAACGACACCAGCGACGCCGAGCCGACCTGACCCCACCGGAATCCGGTGGTCACCTTGTCCGGGTCGGCGCCGCGGGTGATCCGGTACACCGACCAGGTCCCGATGGTGGAGACCAGACCGGCGACGACGGGCGCGAGCAGCGCCGGGATCACGATCTTGTTGATCACCCCGCCCTCCGCGGAGATCCACACCACTCCGCTCCAGCCCAGTGCCGCCATGGTCGCGCCGATCAATCCGCCGAACAGGGCGTGCGAAGAACTCGACGGCAGCCCGAACAACCAGGTGAGCAGGTTCCAGAGAATGCCGCCGACCAATCCGGCATAGACGATGAGCAGCAGGTCGTGCCCGGATACCTCGCCGAGCCGCACGATCCCCTCGGCCACCGTCGCCGCCACCGCCACCGACAGGAACGCGCCCACCAGGTTCAGAACCGCGGACAAGGTGACCGCGACCCGCGGGCGGAGCGCCCCGGTAGCTATCGAGGTCGCCATGGCGTTGGCGGTGTCGTGGAAACCGTTGGTGAAGTCGAAAGCCAGCGCCGTGACAATGACGACCAAGAGAATGAGCAGCTCAACTGTCACGCCCTGCATTGTGCGTCATGCCCCGGCCGCCATCTTCCGGCGGGATCCGCCGGTCGCCGAAAGATAGCGGCCACCTGCGGGTATCCCACGGCACACCGGATCACGCGTGGGCGGGCTCCGGTTCCGGCCGCACAGGCGCACCCGCCGTATCCCCCACCCGCCGCGCGACGATGCCCAGGCCGGCGCAGACCACGATCGCCACACCCATCGGCACGCCGGCGGCGGGCCCGCCGAGACCGACCAGCGGGGAGACCACCGCACCCAGCGCGAACTGCAGCGCGCCCATGAGCGCGGCGGCGGAACCGGCGGCATGCCGCGCCCGGCCGATCGCCAATGCGCTGGCGGTACCCATGACCGTCGGGGTGGCGGCCACCATCACGAAGAGGACGGGCAGCACCAGTGCCGCGGACGCACCGGTGGCCAGCAGTACGAGCAATACCATCGCCGCGGTCAGGATCACCAACTGCCCGAGCCGCAGGATCGGTGCCGGGCCGAACCGGCCGACGAGCCGGGAGATCGCCACTCCGGCCGCCACCATGCCGGCGGCATTGGTGGCGAACACGATCGTGTAGGCCCGGTTGGACAGACCGAGCACGTTCTCGATCACGAAAGGCGATGCCGATATGTAGGACATCATCCCGGCGAACCCGAGCGCGAAGGCGAAGATGTAGCCGAGATAGCCGCGATCGGATCCGATACCGCGCAGCGTACGGAGGGTTCCGCCGACACCGGCGCGGTGGCGCCGCTCCGGGGGTAGCGATTCCGGCACCACGATCAGCGCACCCAGGAACATCAGCACGAAGATGCCGCTCAGCACCCAGAATTCCGCCCGCCAACCGGCGGACACCAGCGCGCCGCCGAGTAGCGGCGCCACCACCGGTGCGATACCGCCGATGGCGGAGAAGAGGGTGAAGATCCGGGCGGTGGCCGCTCCTTCGGTTCGGTCGGCACCGACCGCGCGGCCGATCACCAGGCCGGCAGAGGCGGTCAGCCCCTGCACGAAACGCATGGCGACGAGCAGCCAGATGGTGGGCGCCAGCGCACAGATCACGGTGACGGCGACGGTGACCGCGGTGGCCACGACCAGTGGCCGGCGCCGGCCGTATCGATCGGAGAGCGGACCGATGAGCAACTGACCCGCGGCGAGCCCGACGAGAAACGCCGTCAGCGTGAGCTGCACACTCGCCGCGCTGGTGTCCAGGTCGGCGGCGAGGTCGGTGAACGCCGGCAGATACATATCCACCGCGAACGGCGCCGCCGCCGAGAGCATTGCCAGCACCACCAGCAGCAGCCCGGACACCCCGGGGCGCGTTCGGATCGGTAGCACGGTACCTCCTGCCAAATGCTTATTTATACATACATAAGCTAACATGGTCGAGTGAGCAACAACCCCTCCGATCTTCGTGCGCTGGACCACGCGCTGCGCGAGGTCGCGCGGGCGGTTCGTAAGGCCACCCCGCGTCTCACCGGCGCCGAACCGCTCACCGACACCCAGTTCGAGGCGCTGCGCATAATCGTGCACAATCCCGGCGCCGCGGCGGGCGAACTGGCCGCGCTGACCGGTACCCGGCCGAGCAATATGAGTGTGACTCTGCGCCAACTGGGCGAGTACGGCCTCATCGACCGCGAGCCCGACCCGGCGGACCGCCGCTGCAGCCGGATCATGCCCACCGAAAAGGCCATCGCGCACGCCCGCGAGATGGAAGCGGTGCGTACCCGGCTCGTCCTCGACGCCCTCGGCGACCTCGCTCCGGAGGATCTGCAGAGTCTGACCGCGGCCATCGGCGGCCTCCGCGCCCTCGCCGACGCGCTCACCGGCGCAGCCCCGGCGCCGACGACCCGCTTGCGTACCGGGGGCTGACGCCGCTACCGGCCGCCCCCGGTACGACCCACCTGGAACCGGATGGGTCGTACCGGCCGGATCAGAACGCTTCTTCGGGCAGGCTCATGATGTCGGTGTCGATCGCCGCGATGATCTCCTTGGTCGCGGCGAGGGTGGGCAATACGTTCTTCGCGAAGAAACTCGCCACCCCGACCTTGCCCGTGTAGAACGGCCGATCGCGCTCGTCCGCCGCGGCCAGTGCCGCGGTGGCGACCTCCGCCTGCACCAGTAGCCGCCAGCCGATCAGCAGATCGCCCACCGCCAGCAGGAACCGCACCGAGCCGAGCCCCACTTTGTACAGCTCCGTGGGATCGGACTGGGCGGCCACGGCATAGCCGGTCAACGCCCCTGCCATAGCCTGGACATCCGCCAGCGCGGTGCGCAACAGTGCCCGCTCGGTGTCCAGTCGGCCGGTGGGCGCATCGAGGAAAGCGGTGATCTGACCGAAGATCTGCCCCGCCGCGGCGCCCTTGTCCCGAATGATCTTGCGGAAGAAGAAGTCCTGCGCCTGGATGGCGGTGGTGCCCTCGTACAGCGAGTCGATCTTCGCGTCCCGGATGTACTGCTCGATCGGATAGTCCTGGAGGTAGCCGGAACCGCCCAGGGTCTGCAGGGATTCGGTCAGGTACTGATAGGCCCGCTCGGAACCGACGCCCTTGACGATGGGCAGCAGGAAATCGTCGATCCGATGTGCCGTTTCGGCATCCACCCCGGAAACCAGTTGCGCCACATCGGCATCCTGGTGGATCGCGGTGTAGAGGTAGACCGCGCGCATCCCCTCGGCATACGCCTTCTGCATGGCCAGACTGCGCCGCACATCAGGATGCCGGATGATCGGGACCCGGGGCGCGGTCTTGTCGGTCATCCGGGTGAGGTCGGCGCCCTGTACCCGCTCCTTCGCGTAGGCGAGCGCGTTCAGGTACCCGGTGGACAGGGTCCCACTGGATTTGACGCCGACCGTCATACGCGCGTTCTCGATGACCTTGAACATCTGGGCGATTCCGTCGTGACTGTCGCCGACCAGCCAGCCCACGGCGGGTTTCTCGCCGCCGAAGGTGAGTTCACAGGTGGGCGAGGATTTCAGGCCCATCTTGTGTTCGACATTGGTCACGTACACGCCGTTGCGCTCGCCCAGTTCCAGGGTCTGCGGATCGAACAGGAATTTCGGTACGTAGAACAGGGACAGACCCTTGGTGCCCGGTCCCGCGCCCTCGGGCCGCGCCAGCACGAGGTGGAAGACGTTCTCCGCGGTCTCGCCGACGTCGGCGCCGGAGATAAAACGTTTGACGCCCTCGATATGCCAGGTGCCGTCGGGCTGTTCGATCGCTTTGGCCCGGCCCGCACCCACATCCGAACCCGCGTCGGGTTCGGTGAGCACCATGGTGCCCTGCCAGTGCCGCTCGAAACCGGCTGCCGCCCAGTGCTTCTGCTGCTCGGTACCGATACCGAACAGGACCTGCGCCATCACCGAGCCCATATCGAAGAACACCGCGGCCGGGTTGGCGCAGGTGATCATCTCGCTCACCGCCCAGCACAGCGCGGCAGGCGCGGGCATCCCGCCCATCGCCTCGGGTTTGCCGAGACGGTTCCACCCGGCTTTTCGGACGGCGTACACGGTCTCGGCCAACGGTTCCGGGACGGTGATCGAATGGGTGTCCGGGACGAACTCCACCGGATCTCGGTCGGCGGCCGCGAAGGATTCCGCCACCGGCCCTTCGGCCAGGCGCTTCACCTCCGCCAGGATCTCCCGCGCGGTATCGGTGTCGAGATCCCCGTACGCACCGGTGTCGAGGATTTTGCCCAGTTCGAACACCTCGAAGAGGTTGAACTCGATATCACGCAGATTCGCCCGGTAGTGACCCACGGCTGTCCTCCTGGTCGGTACGGTCGGCGGCCGGCCGACCGCATGGTTACAGGCTTTTTGACATCGTACGAACTGAAGGGTGCCGGACCCGGCGTCGGGTACGCAACCGTAG
Organism: Nocardia grenadensis; assembly: GCF_050942415.1. Taxonomy (NCBI): domain Bacteria; kingdom Bacillati; phylum Actinomycetota; class Actinomycetes; order Mycobacteriales; family Nocardiaceae; genus Nocardia; species Nocardia grenadensis. Next base: position 5,935,630 of record NZ_CP192054.1, read on the forward strand.
CCTCGCGCACCTGGGCCCGCGTCCGCCGGCAGTGTCCGGGACGGGTGCGTTACCGCCTCAGCAACCCGGCTGCAACGGCCAGCACTCCACCGGTCCCCCGGGCGCGGGTACGGCCGGCGCGATGGTGGTGCTGGGTGCCGCCGGTTCGGCGGTGGGGCCGTCGGCGAGCAGGGAACCGGCGATCGCGCCCAGCACTATCAACACGCCCAGCACCGCGACCCCCAGCACCGCCCAGCCGATGAGGTCCTGGGTGCGACCGGAATCCGGCCGGCGCCAGCCGGGACGCTCCCGTGGTTTCCGCGGCGGCTCCGGCAGTTTGTCCTCGAAGCCGGCGGCGATCAGTTCGGCGCGATCCGGCGCCCAGCCGGTGAGCGCCCGGGTGGCCGCGCAGACCCGGCCCAGTGTCCAGCGGGGCGGTCCGGGGGCGAAATTCTCCAGGAAGATCCGCAGTTCGGTGTATTCGACCGCGTTCCCGACCACCACATCCAGTCCCGGGCGCAGGGTTTCCCGGCCCGGCCGCAGTGTCACGCCCCGCATGGGCACCAGTGCCACCGCACCGCACAGCTGTCCGGGATCGTAGGTGGCGCGTTCGAAGGTCAGCTCGACCTCCCGCACCGCACTCTCCAGCTGCCGTATCGGATTGACCCCGAATGCCAATTCCAGATCCGCGGCGACCGTGCCGACCTGCCACGGCCGGTCCCGCGAAACCGTCAGCACCCCGCTCTGCCGGCTCCGGAACCCGACCACCTCGATCACGAGAACTCCCTGGGGCGTCCAGATCACCGCCCCGACCTGCCGGGTTCCGCGCTGGGTGCCGATCCGCAGGTCGACGATGGCCAAGCCGGTCGTCGGCAACTGCCGCAGGCATTGCACGAATTCCATTTCGGCCGCGGATAGTTCCGCCCGATCGTCGACCTTCACCAGCATCGTGCTCTACCTCTGCCGCGTGTCGTTGCCCCTCATGCCACCACCGACCCCCATGTCGATCATGGCCCGCCAGCCACTTTCGTACCACTCATATGACCTGCGGTTCAGGCGAATCGGGAATCAGCGCCCCGGACCTCGGGGCACTGATTCCCGGTACGGCGCCCGTGCGGGCGTCAGACCCATTGCACGAGCTGATAGATGATCCCGTTCCGATCGGTCGTCTGGAAGTAGCGCTCCCCCCATTCCTCGGTCTCGACGGGGGTGACGATCGGGGCCCCGTTCTTCTGCAACCGCGCGTATTCGGTGTCGATATCGGCCACCACGAACACCACGAGCAGCCCGTCCCCGGCGGGGCCGGCGGCACGTTCGGGTTTGAAGGTGGACAGTCCGGTGCGCAGATAGATGAGGTTCGGTCCGGCTTCGGGATGGGCGAGCGAGACGAAACCGTCGGCCGTCATCTGCTCGGTGAACCCGAAGTGGGTGGTGACGAACTCCGCCGACGCGGCCGGGTCGGCGACGTTCAGCGAGATGGCGGATCCGGTGATGCGCATATGACCTCCATATTCCAAAAACACCGTATGGTGTACGTAGTATTTGTACCGGACGGAATAGTGCGCCGCATCGTGATCCGCCGCACGCCGGAGACCTGCCGGAACCGACCGCTCGCCTTCTCGGCACCGACCGCCCGCGCCGGGCCGAACCCGGCCCGGGCAGCTAATCTCGTGTCATGCCTGACGCTCGGCCCACCGAAACGCCCACGATCGCGCTGGTACTGGGAGGCGGTGGCCCGGTCGGCATCGCCTGGCTGAGCGGGCTGGCGACAGGTCTGCGCGACGCCGGAATCGACCTGGCCCGGGCCGACCGCATCATCGGCACCTCCGCCGGAGCGGTCGTCGGCTCGGCCCTCGCCGCCGGGATCGATATCGCCACGATCCTGACCCCGCGACCGCAGCCCGCCGAGCCGGTCCGGCACGATTACGCCCCGCTGCTGGAGATAGCCGCACTGCTGCGCGCCGTCGATCAGGATCGCGAACTGGTCCTCCAGCGGGTCGGCGAACTCGCCCTGGGCGCCGACACCGGCGACCCGGCGGTCCACATCGACCGCATCGGCTCACTCGTCGGTTTCGCCGACTGGCCCGAACACGATCTGCGGATCGCCGCCATCGATATCGGGTCGGGGACGCTCACCGCCTGGACCCGGGGCGGCGCCGCGACTCTTGTCGAAGCGCTCGCCTCGAGTACCGCGGTGCCCGGCGTCTTCCCCCCGATCGAGATCGCCGGCCGGCACTACATCGACGGCGGGGTCCGCTCCACCGTCAACGCCGACCTCGCCGTGGGTCACGATGTGATCGTGATCCTGGAACCGCTGGCGCATGTGTATCCGCGCACCCGCGCCGACCGGGAACTCGGATCGGTCCGGGAGATCTCGATACGCCCGGACGATATCGCCGTCGCCGCATTCGGCACCGATCTCTTCGCCGATACCGCCCTCTACCCGGCCTACGAATCCGGCGTCCGGCAGGCGGCGGCAGCGGCGGCCGAGCTGAAGGAATTCTGGCCCGCCGGCCGGGCCGCGTCAGATCACGCGCGGACCGCGGGCGGCGCGTAGTCCGCTGCGCGCCGGCCCGGCCCGGCCCGTCACCGGCTGGATGAGTGCCGCGTCCACTCCGATCCGCTGCGCGAAGGCGCCGAGACCGGGGGTGCCCCGATCCATACTGAGCAGGTCCGTGGTCGTCGAACGCACCGACCTGTGCCGGTAGAGCTGTTCCGGGGCGAGTAGTTCGGCCTCCAGCAGAAGGGCCAGTGCGCGTTCGGGACTGCGCCGCTGGGCCCACGCGCGGGCGGTATCGACGAGCAATCGACCCTGATGCCCGGGCGAGAGCCGCCCCCGGTCGATCTTCCCCGCGAGCCTGATCGCGGTGCCGGCGTCGCCCAGTTCCACCGCGACCGCGACCTCGTGCAGGTCCACGGCGGTGGGACCGAAATCCGTATGGTGATCGTCGCGGTCCCCGCCGAGGCCGGCCGCCGCGGCCCGGGCGGCGGCGATCATCTCGTAGGCCTGCTCGGCCTCCTCGGTGCGCGCCGCGATCAGGGCGAGCTGCAGGGTCAACGCGCCGTACACACTCGCGGCACGAGGCCCGCCCCGGCCCATGAGCTCCCCGAGGGCCGCGCGCGCGGTTTCCGCGGTTCGCTTCGCCTGGTCGAGTCGGTGCGCACACTGGAAGACGAGCGCGAGACGAAAAGCGCCCGCCGCCATCAGGATCGGGTCCTCCGCATACCGAGCCGCGGTGATCGCGCGCTCGGCGGCGACCCAGGCGGCATCGAACTGCTGTAGATCGGCGAGCGCGACAGCGTAGGCCTGACAGGTGTGGGCGAGCAGGCCCTCGGCCCGGCGGGAGTCGGCGTGCGCGACCGCGACGGCCAGGTCGGGAAGCAATGATTCGAGCAGCTCCCGCAACTCCGTGTAGTGGCCCAGCCGGGTGAACGTCCACGCGGCGTCGGCCCTCTCGGCGAGGCGGTCGATATCCGGGGCCACGGCCGCGCCGGTCGTCATCGCTCGCAGCGCGTGATTATCGGTGAGCAGTAGCCGCAGCCCCGCCGCGTCGGCCGGGATCTGTTCGGCCTGCGCGGTGGGGGCCGACGGCGCCAGCTCGGCGACGGGCATATCGAGGACATCGGCGATACGTTCGAGTACATCCAGCGCCTTGACCGGGCGCACGCCGCGTTCCACCTGGGAGACCCATGCCTCCGACCGTTTGATCAATGGCGCGAAATCGCGCTGCGACAGACCTTTCCGCGCCCGGTAGTAGGCGATCTTGCGGCCGATCCCGGAATCGTGATCGGTCATCGGCCGAGCGCACCTTCGGCCGCGGCCGGGCCCGGCCGGGTGATGCCCCGGCGGAACGCGCGCCGCCGGTTTCCCGTCGCCGGGTCGAATACTGCCGCGCCCGTCGGGTCGTGCATATCGAAGCGGGGCACCAGTTCTTGCATATCTGGCTCCTTCGTTGCGACTCCGGCCTGTGACCGATCGTAGGACGACAAGCTCTCCACAAAATGCTAACCAGTATTTCGATACCACTGGAATAGCGAATTGATCTATTACTGCCCGAGCCGGGCGCAGTCGCCTCGGGTAGGACCGCGCGGGCCCGGCCGATACCGAATTCCGCTGCGGAATCCCACCCCGCGGTCCGCCCGTCACCTTAACCCGCCGAGCGTCCGGATAAACACGGTCGATCTCTCACCCCGGGTCCGTGTGTTCGTCCCGAACCCACTGCCGCGACAAACTTTCCGGACCCATCCCCAGCGCCGCGCCATCGGCCTGGTGTAACCGACAGCACTGGGCTATTATAAGTTAAAACTTATAAAGGGAGGAAGACATGGGTTTGCTCACCGATCCCACCGCCATCGCCGGACTGGTCACCCGAGAGGTCCGCACCGCCGAACGACAGGGCGCGGTCACTCGGATCGCCGTAGCGCGGCGCACCTACGCCACCGATCCGGACGATCTGTGGGAGGCACTCACCGATATCCAGCGGATTCCGCGCTGGTTCCTGCCGGTCACCGGCGAGCTGACCGTCGGCGGCAGGTATCAGCTCGAAGGAAATGCCGGGGGCGTGGTCGAAGAATGCGAACGACCGAAACGATTCGCGGTGACCTGGGAGATGGGACCCATGGTTTCGTGGCTCGAAATCCGGCTCGAACCCGACGCCGGTGGGACCACACTCGAATTGATGCACGAAGCACCGGTCGATCCGGATATGTGGAAACAATTCGGCCCCGGCGCGGTGGGTGTCGGCTGGGATCTGGCGCTCATGGGACTCGGCCTGCATCTGGAAACTCGCGCCGACGTCGACCCGGCGGTGGCGCTGGAGTTCCCGGCCACCACCGAGGGCCTGGAATTCGTCCGGGCCGCGGCGTCCGGTTGGGCGGCGGCGGCGATCACCGACGGTGACGATCCGGCACAGGCCCACGCGGGCGCCGAGGCGACCACCGGCTTCTACACCGTCGGTCCCGAGGAGGAGGAGCGATCCTGATGGACCGGTCCGCCCCGGCGAACGTGTTCGAGGCACTCGGCGATCCGGTGCGCCGCACGATACTGCAAGTGGTGGCCGGCGGTGAACGATCCGCGGGCGCCCTGGTCGAGGAGATCCGCGGGCACAGTGCGATCTCGCAACCCGCGGTATCCCAGCACCTCAAGGTATTACGGGAAGCCGGGCTGGTTCGCGTGCGGTCGGAGGCCAACCGCAGGTACTACACCCTGGAACCGGAGGGTTTCGCCGACGCCCGGGAATGGCTCGCCGCGCTGGTCGATCCGCTGGCCCGGTTCGCCCAACCCCTCGACGCCCTCGCGACCGAGGTCGCCCGCGGCAAACGCGAACGGCGTGGGAAGACTCCCGGGACAGAAGCGGACCGTACAGACAAGTCCGCCTGACGTTTTCGTTGCGGTCGCCGCCCGGCCCCGCGCCTGCTATACACCTGGGATGCGTAGGTGGATGGCAGGGGCGGCGATCGCTCTGGCGGCGGTACTGGTCTTCGGGGCCGGCGGCTATTTCCTGATGAACTCACGGACCTACCAACTGGCCGGGCGGCTGGTGGACCGCGTGGAGACCAGCGAGAAGGTGGTGGCCCTGACGCTGGACGACGGGCCGTCCGAGCGCGCTCCCGAGGTGCTCGATCTGCTCGCCACCGCCGGTATCCCCGCCACCTTCTATCTCAACGGCCGCGATCTCGCCGCCCGCCCGGAGCTGGGCCGGGCGATCGTGGCGGCCGGTCACGAACTGGGCAACCACACCTACAACCACCGGCGGATGGTGCTGGTCTCGTCCGATACGGTCGCCGACGAGGTGGAAAGTACAGATACCGAGATCCGCGCCGCCGGTTACCGGGGCGACATCACCTTCCGCCCGCCCTACGGCAAGAAATTGTGGAATCTGCCGAACTATCTCGCCGACCACGACCGCACCACGATCACCTGGGACGTCGAACCCGAGAACGGCAACACCGCCACCGAGGACATCGTCGACGCCACCGTCGACCAGGTGCGCCCGGGGTCGATCATCCTGCTGCACACTATGTACGCCACCGGCGCGGCCTCCCGGGCCGCCATCGTCCCGATCGCCGCGAAACTGCACGCGCAGGGCTACCGGTTCGTCACGGTTTCCGAACTGCTCGACCTCGGTGACTCCGCACGCTCGTGATATACCGAAGCCGCCTGTTCGAGCGGCACGGCGGCGGGTAGGTTCGGGAGCGGTGCATGCCACAGGAGACCGGCGGGCGCCGTGGGTCGTACGACAATTCCACCGGAGAGGACGATGCCATGGTGTCGCAGGAGCGACCACGGATCACCCCCGGCCGCCTCCGCGAGCTGGGTCCCGTCAACTGGGCGGCCTGGCAGGTGCTCTCGCGGGCCTCGGGTACGGCCGACGCGCAGCTGTTCAGCACGCTGGGCCGGGCCGGTCGGCTGTTCCGCGGCTGGCTGCACTTCTCCGGCACGCTGATGCCGGGTGGGCGGCTGCGCCGGCACGACACCGAACTGGTCATCCTGCGGGTGGCCCATCTGCGTGACTGCGCCTACGAGACCGACCACCACATCCGCCTGGGCCGGCGGGCCGGGGTGACACCGGAGATCCTGGAGCGGATCCGGGCCGGAGCGGACGCGGCGGGCTGGACCGACAAACACCGGGCGCTGCTCACCGCGGTCGATCAGCTGGTCCGCACCCGCGATATCGACGATGCCGCCTGGACACACCTGTCCACCTACTACGACGATCGCCGCCTCATCGAAATCGTGCTGCTGGTCAACCAATACGAGGGCCTCGCTGCCACCATCACCACCCTCCGCATCCGCCGCGACGAATTCTGACCGCCCGCGTGGCTAGCGGCCCCCGGTGAAAGCCGCTGCGGGAACGAGTATCTCGTGCCCGGAATCGAGGCGGACCACGACTCCCGCCGGGCTCCACCGCGCCGACTCGAGGACGGGGTCGCGGTTGCCCAGGATCTCGAAGTACACCGGGTGGCCGTACCCCATATCCGGATAGCGGCCGACCATGATCACATCCGGCAGCCGCCGGTGCAGCAGCCGGCTCTCCTGCCGTAGGAGACCGACATGGTAGGTCGCACCGTCGTATTCGACGGTCGGCGGCTGGATTTCGGTGCGCAACACCTCCGTACGCACCGTCCGAGTATCGACAACGACCGCCCCCGCCACGAGCACGAATACGAGAAACGCCACTGCCACGCCGAGGATCGGTCGCAACCCGGATATCCCGGAGCGAGCGGAGGGCGACGGTTCCACGGTCACCCCGGGAATGTATCCCGGATGCCCGGACCGGGGAACCCGCCGGGCGCCGGACCGGCCGGTCCCTCAGACTGCGGCCCCGGGCGGCAGGATCCGGATCGAGCCCTGCCATCGATCCCCTGCTCTCCCCCATTCCGTGACCTCGAAATCCAGGTCCCGTCCAAGGAGCAACTCGACCTCCCGCGGAAAAGCCGATTTGTCGCCGATGAAGATGCCGGGTGTCCCGGGCGGGACCTCCACGCGGAGATCCGTATCCCGGTTACGAGTTTTCTTGAGCGTGTCGAGGCCCTCCGGGGCCAGCGCGGTACTGAAAAAATCGGAGACGTGCCCGCGATCGCCGGGACGGATATCGGCCGGATTCCGGCCGGGAAACAGACGGCCCGCCGATATGGATTTCCATGCCTGGATCCAGTCCGGCACCGGCTTGCGCCGCAGAATATCGTCCAGCCGTTCGACCCGTTCCATATCCGGCGGGTACCTGGCGTCGCCCCGCAGGGGCGCGTTGATGCCTTCGGAGCCCATAGTGAAATCGCGCAGCGCTTGTATACGGTTCTTGCCCAGCCGACTGTACGTCGCGCCCCACACAGATCGACCGTACCGCCGCGCACTGTCCGCGGAGTCGAAGATCCGTAGCGCCCCCGGGGCCGGCGTCCGATCGGGTATCCGGGCGGGCGAGGGGCTTTCCGCAGGACGATCACCTGCCCCAACGGCAGCACCCCGGCCGTCGGCACCCGGAACCTTCCGTAGCACCTCGCCGATCGGCACCGTGGTGATATCGCGATATTGCCGGCTCCCACCGGCGCCGATCAATGCGATGTTCTGCTCGACCTTCTTCGCCAGCTCCCGCATCGCCGCCACGGCCTGGTTGTACACCGGTACCTCTTCGCTTATCCGGCACCGGCAACTCGGCCGTCGGCCCCGATCGAGCAGGCGACGTTACGCAAGGACAGCCGAGAGTTGTCCGATACGTCGGGCTGCGGAAACAGGAAGCCGCCCCGGAGGCCCGCGCACGGGCTCCGGGGCGGTCGAGTCCGCGAACGGGTCAGAAGTTGATCATGTGCCCGGCCAGGCCGTGGATGGCCTCCTGCAGCGCCTCGCTCAGCGTCGGGTGCGTGTGCACATTACGGGCCAGTTCGTTGACCGTGAGATCCCACTTCTGGGCCAGGGTCAGTTCGGGCAGCAGTTCGGAGACATCGGGGCCGATCAGGTGGCCGCCGATCAGTTCACCGTACTTGTTGTCCGAAATCAGCTTGACGAAACCGGTGGCATCGCCGAGTCCGTGCGCCTTGCCGTTGGCGGTGAACGGGAAGGTCGCGACCTTCACGTCGTAGCCCTCGTCGCGCGCCTGCTGCTCGGTGAGACCGAAGCTGGCGACCTGCGGCTGACAGAAGGTGGCGCGCGGCATCATCCGGTAATCACCCAGCGTCAGCGTCTCCGCGCCGCCGATGGTCTCGGCCGCGACCACGCCCTGAGCCTCCGCGACATGCGCGAGCTGCAGTTTCGCGGTGACATCGCCGATAGCGTAGATATGCGGCACATTGGTGCGCATATTGTCGTCGATGGCGATCGCGCCGCGCTCGGTGAGCGCCACGCCGGTGTTCTCCAGGCCGTAGCCCTCGACCCGGGGCGCGAAGCCGACGGCCTGCAGCACCTTGTCGACGGTGACGGTCTCGACCGAACCCGACTTGTTGTCCTTGATCGCGACGGTGACCTTGGACCCGTCGTCGTCGATGGACTGCACGGCCGCACCGGTGGTGATGGTGATACCGAGCTTCTTGTACGCCTTGGTGATCTCCTTGGAGACATCGGCGTCCTCGTTGGGCAGCGCGCGGTCCAGGAATTCCACGATGCGTACGTCCACGCCGTAGTTGCGCAGGACGTAGCCGAACTCCATACCGATGGCGCCGGCGCCGACGATCAGGATCGAACCCGGCAGGTCGCGGGTGAGGATCTGCTCCTCGTAGGTGACGACGTTCTTGCTCAGGGAGGTGCCCGGCAGCAGTTTGGTGTTGGTGCCGGTGGCGATGATGACGTTGTCGAAGGTGATCGACTCCGTGCCGCCCTTGCCGAGCTCGACCGAGAGAGCGTTGGGGCCGGTGAACGAGCCCTTGCCGTCGTACTCGGTGATCTTGTTCTTCTTCATCAGGAAGTGGACGCCCTTGACCCGGCCGTCCGCGACCTTACGGCTGCGATCGAAGGCCGCCCCGAAATCGAAGGTCGCCTCCCCGCTGATACCGAAGGTTTTCGCTTCTTTGGTGAAGATATGAGCCAGCTCCGCATTGCGCAGCAGCGCCTTGGACGGGATGCAGCCCACGTTCAGGCATACGCCACCCCAGTATTTCTGCTCGACGATCGCTGTTCGCAGGCCGAGTTGAGCGGCGCGGATCGCGGCGACGTAACCGCCGGGACCAGCACCGAGAACGACGACATCGTAGTGGGAAGTCACAGTGTCGAGCCTAACTCTCCCGGCTACGGCCGGGGCCACCCGCCCGCCTCCCGCCGCTGAGCACACCGGTGCCGCCCCGGCGGGGCCACCGGGCCCTGACGGGCCGCGACGGCGCTACGACGCCTCGATCGGGTCGACCGCGGGCCCCGGCCGGGCGGGTGCGGGTGTGCGCATGGTCACCCGGACGGCGACGGCACAGCCGAGCAGCACCACCGCGACCTCTATCGCCACATATTCGACGCCGGTGAGCGCCCACCCGCCCTCGATCATCCCCGCCGGGATACCCGCGGCACCCGGGCAGCCTTCCGTCATCCCAGCAGGCAGGCGCCCAGGAAACCGATCGATGTCGCCATGCCGACCCACCAGCCGCCCTGCCGGTATGCCTCCGCCATGAGCGAATCGGCGAGGACCGCGATGGTAGCGCCGCCCGCGAAGGCCTGGATCGCGCTGATATGCGTCGGCTCGAGGTGGTCGGAGAGCAGGTTTTCCGGCGAGGGTGACCACGACGAGTACCTGCTCGCAGGAAGGCGGGTTCGAACGGTTTGTTGGTCACGAGGGCGATCATGGTGCCCGCGCCGAACGCCATCAGCGAGGCGAGCAATGACTCGGGCAATGTGGTTCGCAAACCGACGGCCGCGCCTATCAGCAATGGAATTGCCGTACCCAGCCCATACAGCAGCGCGGTTCCCATAAGGTGAACACTATGTGTTGCCAGGTAATTGCAATGGTCATGCCGAGCCCAAGGAAATAATTCTAGAATTTCCCTCTAAAATCCGCTGTACCAGCGAGATCCGGGCATTGTCCGGTTTGGCAGTTTTACCGGCGACCCGAGTTGCGGGCAGCCAACTTTCGGCAAACCCTTACTGTGCTGGCGGCATGCTACGAAAGACCCGATCGATGACGAGAGGATCGGGCTTTTCGGTATTGTTCTGCGCGATGTCACAGGAAGCGAATTCGGGACGACGGTATGCCGGGCAGCCCGTAGAAGATCGGCAACGCGAGCGACGCGCTCGTTTTCTCGAATCCGGCCTGACGGTTTTTGCGAGAGACGGGTATGCCAATAGCTCGGTAGGGGCCATTTGCAAAGACGCGGGGTTGTCCTCGCGCCAGTTCTACGAAGAGTTCACCGGCCGCGAATCGCTCCTTGTGGAACTCTTCGCTCTCATCGACCGGGAATCGCGGACCGCGGTGCTCGCCTCCCTCGACCAGAGCACCGACCAGAGCGCGCTGGAGCGGATAGACGGCGCCATCCGCGCCTATGTGCAGTCCATCGGCACCGATACGCGACGAGCTCGGGTCGTGCTCGTCGAAGTGGTCGGCGCCGGGGCCAAAGTCGAGAAGATGCGCGGGGAATCACGCCGGGCCTGGAGTTCGGTGCTCGCCAAGGCCGCCGAGGACGCCGCGCTGCACGGTGAGATCCCGACCGGCGACTACGACCTGCGCATGCTCGCCATCATCGGTGCGGTCAACTACGTGGTGGACGAATGGAGCGGGGCCGAACCGCGGCAGCCGCTCGACGAGGTGATCCGAGTGCTGAGCCGGATCATCGTAGGCGCGATCCGGGCCTGACCACACCGCCGGGCGAGCGCCTCCGGCGGCTAGCCTTGACCCGGTGGAGACCGTTGCGATCCAGATGCCCGACGGCAGCACCGTCCCGGTGCGGCTGGTCCCGGCCGCGGGATCGGACGGCCGTCCGGTCACTCCGGATACACCCCGGCCGGTGGTGGTACTGATACCCGGGCTCGGCGTTCCCGGCGAGTACTACCTCTATTTCGCTCGTGCGCTCGCCCGGCGCGGCATCGATGTCGCGGTGGGCGAACTGCGCGGCAATGGCGCCGGCTCACCGAAACCGAGCGCGGCCAGCACCTACGGGTACCACGAGCTCGCCGCGGTGGATTTTCCGGCGATCTTCGAGGTGGTACGCACCCGCTTCCCCGACCGCACCCCGTACGTGCTGGGTCACAGCATGGGTGGGCAACTGTCGGCGCTGTACGCGGCGCGGGTCCGCGGGCGCCTCGCGGGACTGATCCTCGTCGCCTCCGGTACCCCCTACTACCGAAGTTTTCGCGGCCTGCTCGGGCCGGGGATGCTGGTCGGCACCGCCGCGGTCTCGCTGACCGCCACGCTGGCCGGAGTGTGGCCGGGCGACAAACTGGGCCCCAACGGTTTCGGCCGCCAGTCGAAAGTACTCGTCTCCGACTGGGCCCGGCTGGCCCGCACCGGCCGGTTCGACCCGGCCGGTGCCGATATCGACTACGAGGAACGTCTCTCCCGGCTGAGACTGCCCGTCCTCTCGATCACCCTGACCGGCGACGAACTGACCCCGCGGGCATCGGCCGGGCATCTACTGGACAAACTGCCGAACGCCGACAAGACGACTTGGCACGCACCTCGGCCGCTGGGCCACAACGGCTGGATCTCCGAACCCGCCGAGGTGGTCGACCGTATCGAGAAGTGGTTACACGATCGGTGACCGGCGCCGGATCACTTCGCGGTCCGGCCCTCGATGAGCATCTGGGTGAAGAACTCGTAGATCAGGGCCGCCTGGAACGCCGACTGTTTGTTGTCGGCGGCGCCGCCGTGCCCGCCCTCGATGTTCTCGTGGTACCAGACCCGGTGTCCCTGCTCCTCCAGCAACGCCGCCATCTTGCGGGCATGCCCCGGATGCACGCGATCGTCACGGGTGGAAGTGGTCAGCAGGATCGGTGGATACGTAGCGCCCGCACCGGTTTCCGCGGCCCGCTGGTAGGGGGAGTACCGGCTGATGTAGGCCCATTCCTCCGGCACATCCGGATCACCGTATTCCGCCATCCAGGACGCACCCGCCAGCAACCGGTGGTACCGGCGCATATCCAGTAGCGGCACCTGGCAGACGATCGCTCCGAACAATTCCGGATAGCGGGTGAGCATCACACCCATCAGCAGACCACCGTTGCTGCCGCCGACGGCGCCGAGCCGCTCGGCGGTGGTTATCCCCCGAGCCACCAGATCACGGGCGATCGAGGAGAAATCCTCGTACACCTTGTACCGGTTCTCCTTCTGCACCGAGGTATGCCACTGCGGCCCGTATTCCCCACCGCCGCGAATATTGGTCATCACATAGGTGCCGCCCTGTTCCAGCCATCCGATACCGGACGAACCGCCGTAGCCGGGGGTACGGGACACCTCGAACCCGCCGTAGCCCGACATCACCGTGGGCGCCGGCGCGTCCCGGGTATCGCGGTGCCGGATCACGAAGTACGGGATCGGCGTTCCGTCATCCGAGCGCGCGAAGAACTGTTCGGTCTCGATACCCGTCGCGTCGAAGAACGCGGGCTCCTGTTTCCATTCGGTCACCGGCGCGCCGACCGATCCCGCGAGCAGTGTGGTGGGTGTGGTGAACCCACTGGTCATGAGCATGTAGTCGTCCCCGCCCTCGAGCGGGTCGAGATTCATGATGCCGGTGGTGGCCATCGTGGGGGTATCGGCGAGCGGTTCCGTGCGCCAACCTTCGGCGCCCGGGGTGAGGACGTACAGCTTGGTCTGCACGTCCTGCAGGGTCACCAGTAGCAGATGGTTCTCGGTCCAGCCGTAACCGTGCAGCGAGGTGTGCGCGTCCGGTTCGAAAAGCACCTCGAAATCTCGCCCGCCGGAAAGGAACTCGGCGAAATTCGTCGCGATCAGGGCTCCGGCGGAATAGGTGCGGCCCCCGATCTCCCACGGCGATTTCAACCGGACCAACAGCCATTCCTTGTACCACGACTCGTCGGCGTCCGAAGGTGTCTCCAGCGGGGTCCGGGAGCCGTCGTCCTCGAGCAGAAAGACATCTTCGTGGAAGAAATCGGTGGCTTGTGCGATGTAGTGCCGCTCGTAGCCGGGAGTCCGGTCGTAACCCGCCGAGACGGAGACGTCGGTTACCGCGCCCTCGAAAACCGTTTCGGCGGTATCGAGCGCGGTGCCCCGGCGCCAGCGTTTCGCGATCCGCGGATATCCGGATCCGGTGAGCGAGCCGGGACCGAAATCCGTTCCCACGTATACGGAATCGATATCGATCCAACTGATCCGCGACTTCGCTTCCGGCAGGAAGTAGCCGCCGTCCTCCGGGGCGATGAATTCGCGTGTTTCCATATCGAATTCACGAACGACCTTGGCGTCCGCGCCACCGCGCGACAGGCTGATCAGCGCCCGGTTCTGGGCCGGGCGCAACACTCCGGCACCGCCCCAGACCCAGTTCTCGTCCTCTGCGGCGGCGACCGCGTCGAGATCGATCAGGACATCCCATTCGGGGTCCGCTTTCACGTATTCGGCGAAAGTGGTGCGCCGCCACAGGCCGCGCGGATGCGCCGCGTCGCGCCAGAAGTTGTACAGCCACTGTCCGCGCCGCCCCGGGAAGGCGATCTTGGCGTCGGTATCCAGCATGTCCAGGATCCGGCGCTGTAATACATCGAACCGGTCCCCGACGGCGAACCGCTCCATGACGACCTCGTTGCGCGCCCGGGCGAAATCGAGTGCCCGCTCGCCGGTGACCTCTTCGAGCCAGAGGTAGGGATCGGTTCCACTGTCCTGTACGCCACTCATCCGACCATTGTCACCCAAACCGGACGCGCGGGAATCGGCCGCCAGCGACATTAGGTAAGGCATTGCTAACCTGATACACATGGCGACGCGCACCAAATACGTCAAACCGGTACAGCGGCGGATCTGCACCGCCGAAACCCTGGCCGCCGAACGGATCGGCCACAGCTTCATCCGGGTCACGGTGGGCGGACCCGACCTCGCCGATTTCGCGCCGATGGGTTACGACCAGTGGCTGCGCCTCTTCCTGCCGCGGGCCCGGCAAACCGGCCTGCGCCTGCCCACCGCGACGGAGAACACCCTCTGGTATGCGCAATGTCTGGCGATGAGCAGCGATACCCGGCCCCTGATCCGCAACTACACCGTGCGCGGGTTCCGCCCCGCCGGCGCCGGATTCTTCGGTGAGCACGCCGAGATCGATGTGGACTTCGTCGCCCACGGGGATACCGGCCCGGCGTCCGCGTGGGCCGGCCGGGTGCGCCCGGGTATGCCCGTCGGGCTGCTCGACGAAGGCATCATGTATCAGGCACCGCCGCATACCAACTGGTCATTGCTGGTCGGTGACGAAAGCGCGCTGCCCGCGATCGCGGGTGTACTGCGGTCGGCGCCCCGGGATCTGTGCGGCGCGGCGTACCTCGAAATCCCCGACCGCACCGATATCCAGGATCTGGGCGAGCCGGCGGGGGTGCGGGTGCACTGGCTGCCCCGCGCCGACCCCCGCGTCCGGATCGGCGCGCAGGCCACCGAAGCCGTGCGCGGGGCAGGCCTCCCGCCCGGACCCGGCTACGCATTCGTCGCGGGCGAGCAGCAACTCGTGTCCGGAGTGCGCCGCCATCTGGTACGCGACCGGGGAATGGCCAAATCCGACATCATGTTCAGCGGCTTCTGGCGCCTCGGCAAGGCCGCCGCGAGTTGATCCACCGGTGAGCTCGAATCCGCCGGTGGGAGCGGATCGCCTACCGCGGTCCTTCGCCGATCCGAGCCCCGGCCCGCCGGCGGAGTCGTAGAGCCGGGGCTACCTACGACTCCCCGCGGCCGAAGATCGGCGCTCGATCGGTCAGGGGATCAGATCCGTGCGCGGATCGACGCCGAAATGTTCAGCGAGCGTGGTGATCGAGGCGTGCGCACCCTGCACGCTCACCGAGAGGACGAACGGCTCATCGTCGACCCGGACGATATCGCCGGTGAGTCGCCGCCAGAGCGGATTGGCTTCGAAGGCGGCCTGTTGATCCCGGCTGGAGTCCCCTTCGGCTCCCGGTGGGGTGTAGGCCGAAACCATGACGATTCCCGCGTCGGCCGCGAGGATCTGTTCCACCGACAGCGGGGTGAAGATGCTGTCCTCGGAATCGGGTGCGCCGGCGGGACGGGGGATGCCCATATCCGTCATGATCTCCCCGATGAACGAACTGCCGGAGTAGAGCCGGGCGGTGTTCTCACCGGCGAACCGGATCAGCGAATAGGTGACGCCGGGACGCGCGGCCCGGATCTCTTCTCCCACCGCGGCGGCACGCTCCGCGTAGCCGGTCACCAACTCTTCGGCTCGGTCCTTTCTGCCCAGCGCCTCGCCGAGAAGGACGATGTTCTGCTTCCATGTGGGGCCGGTGGTCTCGGAGAACACCGTCGGCGCGATCTTGGACAGCTGATCGTAGAGCGGCTCGTGGCGCACTTTCGCCGAGATGATCAGATCGGGTTCGAGCTCCAGGATCTTCTCCAGGTCCGGCTCGGCGATCGTCCCGACGTTCACCGAATCGGCCACCACATCGTCGATATCGCCCAGGTAGTCCGGGAAGGGGTTGTCCCGGTCCTCGCGATACTGGACGTACCCGACGAGCGGGGCGTCGAGCAGCAGCGCGGCGTCGGAGAAGCTGGGATCCAGGGCGACAACACGTTCCGGTGGCGCGTCGATGGTCGTGGTACCCATGGCGTGCTCGACCGAGATCGGGGCCCCCGCGCCCGCCGGAGCGCCCGAACTCGAATCGCTCGAACCACCACACGCTCCGACGAACAGCAGTCCGCCCACCAACAGGGGAGCCAGTGATCGCTGGGCTATCGACCGGGGGGACATCACTCGCATGAGGTCACCTTTCCTTCGGGTGGGCTACCACGCGGCATCCGAATAAGGATAGGCTGCCCAATGCATTGCTGAACCTTAGCAAGGAGAACCGAGATGGCGACAGTGCCGGTGCGAGTGAACCGGTGACCGGCGAACCCACCTCGGATGTATCGGAATCGTCGGTCGGGTCCGCGGTCCCGCCGCGCGGCGGTGCCATGCCTCGTCCCGGCCGCTCACCGCTGGTCATGGTGGGCGTGCCGGCCGCCGCGGTGGTGGCGGCCGTGCTGGTGAGCGTCTGCGTCGGGAGCAGCCCGTCGACCTTGCCGGAGGTATGGCATGCGATCTTCACTCCCACCGGTACCGATATGGATGTGACGATCCGCGAACTCCGCTGGCCACGAACCCTCGTCGGCATCGCCGCGGGCGCATGTCTGGGTGTCGCCGGAATCCTGACCCAGGGGCATACCCGCAACGCCGTCGCCGAGCCGGGCCTGCTCGGTATCAACCAGGGCGCGGCGCTCGCGATCGTCTCCGCCACATTCCTGTTCGGCTCCCTGCCGGTGCCCGCCCAGGCCGGTCTGGCCTTCGTGGGTGCCCTGCTCGCCGGCGTGGTGGTGTTCGCGGTGGGTACCGCCGCCCGTAACGGGGCGACGCCGATCACGCTGGTGTTGTCCGGCGCGGCGGTCACCGCGCTGTGCGGCGGCCTGGTCACCGGACTGGTACTGCTCGACAGCGCGTCCTTGGACACGCTGCGGTTCTGGCAGGTGGGCTCCTTGGCGGCGCGTCCGGACTCGCTCGAAGCGATCTGGCCCTTCGCGATCGCGGGGCTGCTGCTCGCCGTGCTCAATATCGGCGCGCTCAACACACTGGCTCTCGGCGAGGACGCGGCACGGTCGCTCGGAACCTCCGTCCCCGTCGCGCGGTCCGCCGGCATCGTGGCGATCACACTGCTGGCCGGGTCCGCGGTAACCATGGCCGGGCCGATCGCCTTCGCGGGGTTGCTGGTGCCGCATATCGCGCGGGCACTCGTCGGTGCCGACTACCGTCGTTCGGTGCCCGCGGCGGCCGCGTTCGGCATATTCCTGGTCCTCGTCGCCGATACCGCCGGCCGGGTGATCGCCCGGCCGGGTGAGTTGTCGGTCGGGGTCGTGCTCGCAGTCCTCGGGGCACCGTTCTTCGTATTTCTCGCTCGTCGCCGCCGGCTGGTGACCGTATGAGCGGCCCGGCCCCGAACCTGCTCGCGCCCACCCGCGTCGTGCGGTGGGGTCCGGTCTCGGTGCGCCTCACACCCCGAGCGCTGTGGGTCGGTGTGGTGTTGTCCCTGCTGGCCTTGGCGGCCACCGCGTTCCATATCGCCAACGGCGGTTCCGCGCTACCACTCGACGCCGTCGTCCGGGCAATCCTGGGCGACGATTCGAACTCCCGGCTCCACCTCGCCGTGACGGAATTCCGGGCGCCGCGTGCCGTAGGGGCCGTCATCGCGGGCGCCTGTCTGGCCATGGCGGGGGCGATCACCCAGACCGTGGCACGCAACCCGCTCGCCAGCCCCGACGTCCTGGGCGTGACGGCCGGCGCTTCGCTCGGCGCGGTCTCCGTGCTGGTGCTGGCCGGCGGTGGTGCCGCCGGGCTCAGCGGATTCGCCGCCGGGGTCGGTCTGCCGGCCGCCGCGTTCGGCGGCGGAATTCTGGCCGGAGTCCTGCTCTTCCTGCTGGCCTTCTCCGCGACCCTGGACAGTTATCGCCTGGTGCTCGTCGGGCTCGGTATCAACGGGCTCGCGGTGAGCCTGACGACCTGGATGCTGACCCTCGGTGATGTCGGCAATGCCGCCCAGGCGCTGACCTGGATGTCCGGTTCACTCAATGGCAGGGACTGGCCGCTGATCCGGCCGATGGGATTACTGGCCCTTGCCCTGCTGGTGGCGGCGCTGCTGCTGGGACGGCGGCTGATGCTGCTCACCATGGACGACGATATCGCGCTCGGACTGGGCATCCGGATCGGCCGCCTTCGCCTGTACGCGCTGGTCCTCGCGACACTGCTGGCCTCCACCGGTGTCGTGGTCGCGGGTCCGCTGGTCTTCGTCGCGCTGGCGAGCCCCCAGATCGCGCGGCTGCTCACCCGGTCGACCGTGCCCCCGATTCTGACTTCCGGATTGGTGGGCATCGTTTTCGTCTCGGTCGCCGACACCCTCGCCGCGCGCACACTGTCGGTATCGCTGCCTGTCGGTGTGGCCACCGCGGTGCTGGGCGGGCCCTATCTCCTCTTTCTGGTCCTGCGGAACCAAAGGAAGCTCACGTGAGTCACCGGGAAACGACTTCCGTACTACGCGCCGAGAATCTCGCCCTCGGCTACGACGGCGCCGCTGTCGTCACCGATCTGACCTTCGATGTTCCGACCGGATCGGTCACGTCGATCATCGGCCCCAACGGCTGCGGCAAGTCGACCTTGTTGCGCGGTCTCGGCCGGCTGATAGCTCCCCGGGCCGGTCGAGTCCTACTCGACGGCAAACCGATCGACACCCTGCCCACCCGGCAGGTCGCCCGCCGCGTCGGTATCCTGCCCCAGTCCCCCGCCGCGCCACCCGGTCTCACGGTCGCCGATCTCGTCTCGCGCGGGCGCCACCCCAGGCAGCGCTGGTACGAACAGTTCTCGGTTCTCGACGAGAAAACGCTGCGGGAGGTCTTGAACAGCACCGGCATGCTCGACCTCGCCGGCGCCCGACTCGAAGAACTCTCCGGCGGCCAACGGCAACGGGCATGGATCTCCATGACACTCGCGCAGGAAACCGGCATCATGCTGCTGGACGAGCCGACAACGTATCTCGACCTGGCACATCAGGTGGAACTACTGGAATTGATCGTGCGGATGAACCGCGAGCACAACCGGACCGTTCTCATGGTCCTGCACGACATCTCGCTGGCCGCTCGCTACAGCGACCATCTCGTCGCGATGAAGAACGGCGCCATCGTCACGCAGGGCACTCCCGAGCAGGTCGTCCGCCCGGACGTGCTGCGGGATGTCTTCGGTCTCGCCGCGCAGGTGGTCACCGAGCCGACCGCGGGCCGTCCGCACGTGATCCCCCTCTGATCAATGCGCCGCCGCCGCCACCTCGTATCACCGCTCGACCACCAACGCCGTGCGATTGAGAATTACCCAGGCAGGCGTGCCATTGATCCAGTACCCGTCGTAACCGCGAGCGGCCGCGAATCGTCCCACATCCGACAGGACATATGCGCGCGCTTCCAGTTCCGTTCGTCTTGCCGACTCTGCGGGTTCCTTGCGCAGCGCTGCGTCGATCGACGACAGTTCGTCGCGTTGTTTCACCGTCAGAGAAGACAAATCGGTCGTCAGCGCATCGGGATGCATCGCCATATGGATTACACTGCCCGGGGTGGAGCCACCGGTTGTGTAGTCCTCGGCCCACTCCCGGAGTTCCCCCGGACTCTCCTGGAACTCGGATGATCCGTACTCGCTCGAGCTGGGTGCGCGCCCCCAGGCCCAGATACCGTTGCCTCTTCCTGTCTCATCCTTTCCTGGGTGAAGTCCGCCGGTCTTGAACTCCTGTGCGTATCGCGTTTCTTTCACACCCCGGAACATTTCCGTCCAGCCCGCGTCGATGGCCCTACGCATACCCTCTGAACTCACCAGAAGGGGCGCGCCGTCGAATCCTTGGCGAGCGAGTATCTGCCGCAGCGCCGGGTCGCCCTCGGTGACCGATCCACCGCGCTCGACTTCCTCCGCCGCCGTGGGATCACTGCGGTCGTGGCGCCGAGTCTCCAGAGAGAGTGCACGGTAGTCGAAGTCGTCGATCCGGTTACGCTCTATTTCCCGGACATCGATGCCCTGCAGCCACTGTGCGATCTCTCCATCGGTTTGCCCTACGCCGGAGGCGCGGCGAAGTCCATGACCGAATTGCCGCAGCGGCTCACCGACCTTGGCTATGCCCTCGGTCGCACCGAGAAGTCTTTCGACGAGCTCGGGAATCACTCTTTCCCGCAGTGCGATCCTCCGCTTCCGACAGACCGGCCACCACCGCAGCGCAGGTGCGGCAAAGATTCCACGAGCATAGCGCGCGACCCGCAGCCGATCGGCAGGGAACGGAAAAGACCGAGGGCCGGTCCACCGTGATGGTGGACCGGCCCTCGGTTCGAAAAAGGTTGCCGGGTAGCAGGACTCAGAAGTCCATGCCGCCCATGCCACCGGTCGGATCGGCCGGCGCGGCGGCCGCCTTCTCCGGCTTGTCGGCGACAACGGCCTCGGTGGTCAGGAACAGGGCCGCGATGGAGGCCGCGTTCTGCAGGGCCGAGCGGGTGACCTTGACCGGGTCGGCGACACCGGCGGCGAGCAGGTCCTCGTACTCGTTGGTCGCGGCGTTGAGGCCCTGGCCGGCGGGCAGGTTGGAAACCTTCTCCGCGACCACGCCGGGCTCGAGGCCGGCGTTGAAGGCGATCTGCTTCAGCGGCGCCGACAGCGCCACCTTCACGATGTTCGCGCCGGTGGCCTCGTCACCTTCGAGCTTCAGGTCCTCCAGAGCCGGAGCCGACTGCAGCAGGGCCACGCCACCACCGGCGACGATGCCCTCTTCGACGGCGGCCTTGGCGTTGCGCACGGCATCTTCGATGCGGTGCTTGCGCTCTTTGAGCTCGACCTCGGTCGCGGCACCGGCCTTGATGACCGCAACACCGCCGGCCAGCTTGGCCAGGCGCTCCTGCAGCTTCTCGCGGTCGTAGTCCGAATCCGAGTTCTCGATCTCGGTGCGGATCTGCGCCACGCGGCCCTGGATGGCCTCCGCGTCGCCCGCGCCCTCGACGATGGTGGTCTCGTCCTTGGTGACGACGACCTTGCGCGCCTGGCCGAGCAGCTCGATGCCGGCGGTCTCCAGGGAGAGGCCGACCTCTTCGCTGATGACCTCGCCACCGGTGAGGATGGCGATATCGGCGAGCTGGGCCTTGCGGCGGTCACCGAAGCCCGGGGCCTTGACGGCGACGGACTTGAAGGTGCCGCGGATCTTGTTCACGACCAGGGTCGACAGGGCCTCGCCCTCGACGTCCTCGGCGATGATCAGCAGCGGCTTGCCGGCCTGGATGACCTTCTCCAGCAGCGGCAGCAGGTCCTTGACGGTGGAGACCTTCGAGCCGACCAGCAGCAGGTAGGGGTCCTCGAGGACCGCTTCCTGACGCTCGGGATCGGTGACGAAGTAGCCCGAGATGTAGCCCTTGTCGAAGCGCATACCCTCGGTGAGCTCCAGCGACAGACCGAAGGTCTGCGCCTCTTCGACGGTGATGACGCCTTCTTTGCCGACCTTGTCCATGGCCTCGGCGATCAGCTCACCGATGGACGGGTCGCCCGCGGAGATACCGGCGGTGGCGGCGATCTGCTCCTTGGTCTCGACCTCCTTGGCGGAGTCGAGCAGCTTGGCGGTGACGGCCTCGACGGCCTTCTCGATGCCACGCTTCAGGCCCAGCGGGTTCGCGCCGGCCGCGACATTGCGCAGACCCTCGCGCACCAGCGCCTGGGCGAGCACGGTGGCGGTGGTGGTGCCGTCGCCCGCGACATCGTCGGTCTTCTTGGCGACTTCCTTGACCAGCTCGGCGCCGATCTTCTCGTACGGGTCCTCCAGCTCGATCTCCTTGGCGATGGACACACCATCGTTGGTGATCGTGGGGGCGCCCCACTTCTTCTCGAGCACGACGTTGCGGCCCTTCGGCCCCAGCGTCACCTTGACCGCGTCGGCGAGGCTGTTGAGGCCCCGCTCGAGGCCGCGACGGGCCTCTTCGTCGTACGCAATTGTCTTGGCCATTGCGGTGAGATCCTCCAAGTAATGAGGCTGACACACAGGATGACCGCATTGTCGGGCCACCCTTTAGCTACGCTTGTGGCCAGGTTCGGTGCCCGCGACGGACGACCAGGGGTGTCGTGGTACCCGATCTCACCGTCCCGACCTTGGCACTCTCCGATGGGGAGTGCCAAAGCCATTTTTAGCACTCGCGGGTGCCGAGTGCAAGGTCGCGCTCATTTGCCCTGCCCGCGGCGGGGCGGGTCGAGGCCCTCGCGACCCCGGTTCTTCCCTCCGCCGCTCAGTCGCTGCGCTCCTTCGCTCCGCAGCTCCAGAACCGGGGCGGACCTCGACCATTGCGAGAGGACGATCCAGCGAGGTGGGTGTGAGAATCACGCGACTTCTCCGCCACGTCGAAATGTAACCCCGCCTACAGTCAAAGACTGTCGGTGACCCGCAGGGCAAGGGCGAGAAATGCGTCCGCGCGCCGTTCCTCCGGGGTGCGCGGTTCACCCTCATCGATGGTGACGAATTCGGCATCGTGCAGTAGCAGTTCGGCCTCGACCCGCATTATGGCGCGAATGAACGGCGGCGCGACCTCCGGCGGTAGATCGCCGTTGACCACATAGCTCCCATCCGACAACGATTCGGTGGAGACATAGGTCAAAGCGCGCAGCAGCTCGTCCCGGTGCTCACCTGCCACCAGGTCGGAGTCCGTTTCATCCGCCATTGCTATAGATTACCGGGACACCGCCCCGGATCGGGCGCATCAGAGCCCCCGCCTGCGGTAACACCGGCACGGGGGCGGCCGTCCCCCGCACACCACTCACTACGGACCGGTCCGAATCGCGATGATCGCCGGGCGCGCGGAGCCCCGGGCGCCGGTGCGGCCGGGCGTTCGCTATTGCTTCTCGGTCACGATCTGGCGGAGCAGTTCGAGCAACCGGGTCTCGATCGGCTCCTTGCGCAATCCGGTGTCGCTCAGGATTCCCGAGCCGTTCTCCAGTTCGAGGACGGCGAGCAGGATGTGCTCGGTGCCGATGTAGTTGTGCCCGAGCCGCAGGGCCTCGCGGAAGGTCAGTTCCAGCGCTTTCTTCGCGTCCGCGCCGAAGGGGATGAGGCCGCTCATCTTGCCGGCGGTGGTCGCGGCCTTGAGCGCCTCCGGCCCGGCGGTCGCATCGCCGCCCACCGCGGCCAGTGCCGCGGTCGTGACATCCGCGAGGGCGACCCCCTGCTCCACGATCAACTGGCCGGCCAGGCCGTCCGCCTCACTGAGCAGGCCCAGTACCAGGTGGCCGAGGGAGATCTCGGCACTGCCGGTGATACTCGCGGCCTCCTGGGCCGCGACCACGACCGTGCGGGCGCGCGGGGTGAATTTCCCGAATCCGGCATTGGGATCCATCTCGGCGGAGGGATCTCCCGGCGGTTTGGGCACGAAGCGCTTCTGGGCAGCCTGTTTGCTCACACCCATACTCGCGCCGATCTCGGTCCACGAGGCGCCCGACCGACGGGCCTGATCGACGAAATGACCGATCAGATGATCGGCCAACTCACCGAGATGGCCGGCGGTGACCACCGCGTCGGCGAGTTGTTCCAGGGCGTTGTCGGGCCGGGCCTTTTTGATGACCTCGATGAGATCGTCCAGACGTACTGTTGTCATGCGTCAACTATAGGTTGACGCATGACAATCGTCAACCATGGGTTGACGGCGAATATCCCTCAGTTCCGCCCGCCGGGACGGCGCAACCGCAACCGCGAATCGCCGCGCAGTGCCGGCCGCCGGATATCGGGACGGCGCAGCACCGGCCGCCGGATCTCCGGACGGCGCAGGACGGTCAACCGGCGGTCCGCCCGGCGCTGCGCGCGGCGTTCGGCCGGTTTGTACTGCCAGGTCTCGGGCCGGGCCGCCACCCAGCGCCGCGAGTACCAGGCAAACGGGATATGACCGAGGTACAGCACGATCAGGACCAGCAACAGCACGATGGGATAGGTGATCAGCGCCGCACCGGCCAGCGCGACGAGCACCAGTAGACCGGCGGCGGCCTGCGGGGCGACCGATACCGATTTGAGGGCCAGCGTGGGGATGGTGCTCACGCATAGCGCCGCGGTGAAGACCGTCCAGGCCGCGACCAACGGGAAACTCGTCCACCAGCCGTCGCCGAACTGCACGTACACCGCGATCGGAGCCATCGCGATGAGCGCACCGGCCGGAGCCGGGACCCCGACGAAGTACTCCCGCGCCCAATCGGGCCGGGTGTCGTCGTCGAGCAGGGTGTTGAACCGGGCCAGCCGCAGCACGATACTCACCGCGAACAGCAGCGCGATGATCCAGCCCGAACCGCTGCTCGCACCGTCGAACAGCACCACATAGAGCACCAGCGCCGGCGCCACCCCGAAGGAGATGGCATCGGAGAGCGAGTCCAGTTCGGCGCCGATCTTGGTGGTCGCCGACAGCAACCGCGCCAGCCGGCCGTCGAGGGTGTCCAGGACCGCGGCCGCGCCGATCATGGCCAGCGCGATCTTCAGTTCCCCCTCCAGACCGAACCGCACCGCGGACAGTCCCGAGCACAGCGCCAGGATGGTGACGATACTGGGCAGCAGCCGGACCGATCGGCGCCGCCTGCCTTCGATGACCTGCTCCATCACGCGCCCGCCGACGGCAGGACCGCCAGCACCGTCTCCCCTCCGATCGTCCGCTGGCCGACGTTCACCAGCAGTTCCGTCCCGGCCGGGAAGTAGGTGTCCACGCGGGAACCGAACCGGATCAGGCCGTAGGTGTCGCCGATGGTGATCCGGTCACCGGCGGCGGCGTCGCAGACGATGCGCCGGGCCAGCAGCCCGGCGATCTGGACCACCACCACCTGCTGCCCGTCGGCGGTATCGATCAGCATGCTGCTGCGTTCATTGACCTCGCTGGCGTCGGCGAGGTCGGCGGATTTGAACTGCCCGCGCCGGTAGCGCACATCGCGCACCACACCCGAGACCGGCGTGCGCTGGACGTGCACGTCCAGGACCGACAGGAAGATGCTCACCCGGGGCAGCGGCTGGTCGCCGAGACCCAGCTCGGGCGGCGGCGCGGCCGTATCGACCAGGGCGACCTCACCGTCGGCGGGGGCGACCACCACTCCCGGCCGATTCGGCGGGACGCGGTGCGGATGCCGGAAGAAGGCGGCGCTCGCCGCGGCCGCCACGAGCGCGGTCCGGCGGAGCCGGCGTCGCCTACGGCCCAGGACCGCGACCCCCAGCGGAACGGCCACGAAGGGCAATCCGGCCGGATGCATCGGCGGGATCGCACTGCGCACCAGATCGGCCAGATGGGCCGGACCGGTGGTTTCCGGAGTGCCGGGCGGCGTGGGACGGCGTGCCACTGATTCCTCTTTCATACTCGGTTCGATCGGCGCGGACTCTCAGGTGGCGACCGGTCACCGCGCACGGGCCGGCCGACCCTGTCGGCGCAAGCGTTCACACCTTACGCCGAACAGGCCGGTGGCACCGGGTGTCGAACCGAGGTCTACCTCCGTACGACCAACTTCACCAGGAACAAGAGAATGACGGCGCCGGCCAGGCAGGTGAAGAAACTGAACCACCAGCCGCCACTGTTCACATCGACACCGAATGCCGCGAGCAGGAAGCCACCGATCAGGCCGCCCACGACACCCACCACGATATTGAGAAGAATGCCCTGCTGGGCGTCGGTTTTCATGATCTTACTGGCGATCCAGCCGGCGATACCGCCGATGATGATCCAGCCGATGATGCCGAGTCCGAGCATGAGTTGTTCCTCGCTTGTTCTCCGGGTACACGGCCGCGGCCGCGGGCGTGTACCGCCGCAATACCCGGAGTCGATCTCGCTAACCCCGGCGAATATCGAATTAGCGATGCCATCACCCGAACTTGGAGATAATATGAGGGTGCCTCATGTCTCCGGATTGCCCGGTGACCGCGACCACGCGGCCGGCGGGTGAGGAATCCACATCGAAATCGGGTCCACCCTCGCGGCGACCCAGCCGCAGGTACATAGGAGAAGCACCATGGCTACTCAGATCGCCCAGACGACCGGGGCCCAGCACACCGCGATCCTGGGGCTGGGCGTGTACCGCCCGGCGCGAGTCGTGACCAACGACGAGGTAGCCGGACCGATCGATTCCAGCGACGAGTGGATCCGGACCCGTTCGGGAATCCGCACCCGCCGCTTCGCCGACGACACCGAGACGATTCACTCGATGAGCGTGGCCGCCTGTCGCGGCGCCCTGGACTCGGCCGGTATCGCCGGCGACCAGGTCGACTGCGTTATCGTCGCCACCTCGACCCATCTGCTGCTGACGCCCGCCGCCGCGCCCCGGATCGCCACCGAACTCGGCACCGGCGGCGCCGCCGCCTTCGATATCTCGGCCGGCTGCGCCGGGTTCTGCCACGGCCTGGCCATGGCCTCGGATCTGGTCCGCGCGGGTACCGCCTCGCGCGTACTCGTCATCGGGGTGGAGAAGCTCAGCGACACCGTCAACCCGGCCGACCGCGGTACCGCGTTCCTGTTCGCCGACGGCGCGGGCGCGGTGGTGGTGGGCCCGGCCGAGGAACAGGGCATCGGGCCGACCGTCTGGGGTTCCGACGGCACCCAGCACCGGGTCATCCGCCAGGACAAGGACTGGGTCGAGTTCTTCGCCGAGATCGAGGAGAAGGGCACCGACGCCGTCCGTCCCTACCTGGCCATGGAGGGCACCGCGGTGTTCCGGTGGGCGGCGCACTCCCTGGAAAAGGTCTGCCGCGACGCCATCGACCGCGCCGGCCTGTCCACCGACGACCTGGACGCCATGATCCCGCACCAGGCCAACGGCCGGATCATCGAGATCATGGCGCGGGTGCTGAAACTGCCGGAGGACTGCGCGCTGGCCAACGATATCGAGGAGACCGGCAACACTTCGGCAGCCTCGATTCCGCTGGCGATGGAGACCCTGCTGCGCACCGGGCAGTCCCGGCCCGGCGATACCGCGCTGCTCATCGCCTTCGGCGCCGGACTCTCCTACGCGGCCCAGGTCGTGAACCTGCCGAAGTTCAGTTCGCCTCGACCGCTGACCTGATCTTCGCCAGCGATTCGTTCATCCCGGCCACCAGGCTCTCCTCGAACGCCGCCTCTCCACCGAGCACCGCGTCGATCAGGGTCCGCGATACCCAGGTGGTGCCGTTGGGGACGTCCCGGCGTTCGACGAGGCGGGTGCCGTCCTCGGTGGGCTCGAGCGTGTAGGTCCACACGGTCCGGTTCTGGCTCACCCGAAAGGCCAGTGCGCTGTTCTTTTCGTAGCGCAGGATGCGCGAGGTGGTCGGCCAGAACTTCCAACCGTCCCGGTTGAGATTGATCGTCAGCGTGCCGGCCCTCGGCTTGCCGATCGGGACCATCCGGACACATTGGGGGCTGAATTCCGGCATCCGGCTCGGGTCGGCGAGCACCGCCCAGACCCGCTCCGGTGGTGCGGCGATATCGATGCTGGCTTCCAGGTTTTTCGGCAACATTGCCTCCGGGTAGATGAAACTCCAAGTATCAGAAAGGGTAGCGATCGGCGACGGCTCGGTCACGTTTTCCGCTGCCGAGTATCGATATCGCCGATCCGGAAGCAGAATCGATTGCGGGACTCCATGCCATAGCGCCACCGCCAGCAAGCACGTCAGCAAACACACAGCTACCGTGAGGTGATGGGCCGTGAACCTTCGCTCGCTACTGCGCCGCCAGACCACCGAGGGACTGCCGCAACTCCCGGCACCAGATCCCGATGACCCCTCCGGAAACGCCAGGATCGACGAACGGCTGGAACGCCTGCTCACCCCCACCGAACTGGATATGGTTCGGCACCACCGGGTCTGAACCCCGGCAGCCGGGGCCCCGGCTGCGGCCGGGGCCACCGCACAACCACCCGGTACGCTGCTGGTCGCGCCGGAGGCTCCGGCGTGGCTGACCACCGGGGAATGCGTTATGAAGCGAATCTCAACTGTTGTGCTCGCCGCCGCCGCGGCGCTGGCGCTTTCGGGTTGCTCCTCCGATGAAGAGCCGGGCGAAGCATCGGGCCTGCGTAAGAACACCGCGACCACGCAGACGGCACCACAGCCGGAAGCCGGCGACGGCACCACCGCCGGAACCACCACCCCCGACGCGGAACCGATCCCCGCCGAGCCGCCGGAAGCCACCGCAACCGAGGACGATCCCGCCGGGGACGCCCCGGCCTCGGTGCGTCCCTCCGATACCACCTGCGGCCGGTTCGCCGAGCTCGACGAACCGGAGCAGCAGCAACTCATCGGCCAGATCCTCGCCGAGAACCCCGACAGCGCGTTCGTGGGCAACCCCAATGCCGCGCTCGGTACCGCCAAACTGGTCTGCAACTCCCAGAAACTGGCCGATCAGAAGGTCGCCGTGGTCGCGGGGATCGTCGCCAACGGGTGACAGCGGGTGCGGCCGGCGACGGGCCGCACACTTTCAGCTACCCGTCACCGGGAACTCGGCGCTGCCGTGGGCGAGAGCCGTATCTCCGCCGGTAACGATCGTGATATCTCCCGGGATGTCGGCGGAACCGAGGTCGACGGCGGCGACCTCGCGTCGACGCCGATAAACGATCGAGAAGACCGAACCGCCGGGCCGGTGCGGGCACCCGGATCCCGCAGGCGGCAGGCGACTTCGGCACGCACACCGCGTCCTACCCGACACCGGCCACCATGCCCGCGTCACCTGATCCGCCGAAGCAGCGCAGAATGGCACGGTGGCTGAGTTGGCGTTGACCGTCCGTCTGAATCCCTCCGCTGCCGACGCCCGCCGCGGGGTGGTCCGGCTGCATCCCGAGGCACTCACCGCCCTCGGGTTACGCGAATGGGACGGTGTCTCGCTCATCGGCGCACGCCGTACCGCGGCCGTGGTGGGCCGGGCGCCCGCGGGGACTCCGGCCGGTACCGCGCTCCTCGACGATGTGACCCTGTCCAATGCCGGCCTGCGGGAGAACTCGGGCGTGGTGGTGTCGCCGGCCGTGGTGTACGGCGCCCGCCGCATCACGGTGAGCGGGTCGCGGCAGGCCACGCAGTCGATTCCGGCGGCCACACTGCGCCAGGCGCTGCTCGGCAAGGTGGTGACCGTGGGCGATACGGTGTCCCTGCTGCCCAGGGAGCTGGGACCCGATATTCCGTCGTCGGTGGCGAGTCAGGCGTTGTCGCGGGCGTTCGGAATCGCCTGGACCTCCGAATTGCTCACCGTGGTCACCACCGATCCACCTGGTGCGCCGGTGAGCGTGCAACCGAATACCGCGGTCGAGTGGACGGCGGGAGTAGCCATCGGTGACGAGCCGGCACCCCTGCGGGTGAACGAGCATCCCGGTCCGGACCAGCCGCTGGCGCCGAGTCACCTCGATACGGTGACAGGCCGCGAACTGCCCGGATCCGTTCCGGTCGCGACAGCGCCGCCTCCCGAACTGCAGGTTGAGGACCTGGCCGGGGTGCAACCGCAGGCGGCGAAGCTGACGGAATGGCTGAGCCTGGCCCTGGACGAACCCGCATTGCTGAAGGCGCTGGGCGCGACCCCGCGGTTGGGGGTGCTCGTCACCGGCCCGGCAGGGGTGGGTAAGACCACACTGGCCAGAGCCGTCGTCGCGCCACGCCGGATCGTGGAACTGGACGGGCCGACGGTGGGCGCGGCGGAGAGCGGGGCCCGGTTGCGCGCGGTCGCCGCCGCCGCCGCGGCGGTGGGTTCGGGCCGGGGCGGCATTCTGCTGATCACCGATATCGACGCGCTGCTACCGGAACCACCCGAACCGGTCGCGACGCTGATCCTGGATCAATTACGGGCGGCGCTGGCCGAACCGTCCGTGGCGCTCCTGGCCACCACCGCGCATCCGGCGGCGATCGACCGGCGGTTACGGGCGCCCGATCTGTGCGACCGGGAACTCGCGCTGACGCTGCCCACTGCCGGGATGCGCCGGGCGCTGCTGGAACAGTTGCTGCGCAAGGTGCCCACCGGTGAGCTGCGACTGGACGAGATCGCCTCGTCGGCGCCCGGGTTCGTGGTCGCCGATCTCGCCGCGCTGTGCCGGGAGGCGGCTCTGCGGGCGGCCGCACGGTCGAGCCGGGACGGCACCGAGCCACTGCTCCGGCAGGAGGACCTCAGCGGGGCCCTGGAGGTCATCCGGCCACTGTCGCTGTCGGGTACCGAGGAATTGGCGATCGGCAGTCTCGGTCTGGACGATGTGGGCGATATGGCCGAGACCAAACAGGCATTGACCGAGTCGGTCCTCTGGCCGCTGCGGCATCCCGATTCGTTCGCGCGGCTCGGTATCGAGCCGCCCCGCGGGGTACTGCTGTACGGCCCGCCGGGATGCGGGAAGACCTTCCTGGTGCGGGCGTTGGCGGGCAGCGGCCAGTTGAGCGTCCACACCGTCAAGGGCGCGGAGCTGATGGACAAATGGGTGGGCTCCTCCGAACGCGCGGTACGCGAGCTGTTCCAGCGGGCCCGGGACTCGGCGCCCTCGCTGATCTTTCTCGACGAGGTGGACGCGCTGGCGCCCCGCCGCGGCCAGAGCTCCGATTCCGGAGTCGCCGACCGGGTGGTGGCGGCGCTGCTCACCGAATTGGACGGTGTGGAACCGCTGCGCGATGTCGTGGTTCTGGGCGCCACCAACCGGCCGGAACTGATAGATCCGGCTCTGCTGCGTCCCGGCCGGCTCGAACGGCTGGTGTTCGTGCCGCCACCGGACGCCGAGGCCCGAGCCGCCATTCTGCGGACGACCGGGCGCGCGGTGCCACTGGCGGCGTCGGTGGACCTGGACCGGCTCGCGGCCGAGTTGGACGGTTTCTCCGCCGCGGACTGCGCGGCGCTGCTGCGCGAGGCGGCATTGGCGGCCATGCGCCGCGATGTGGACACCGCGGATGTGACCGCCGCGGATATCGATGCCGCCCGCCGGGCGGTGCGGCCCTCACTGAACGCCGATCAGGTGGAGTCGCTGCGCCGGTACGCGGAGTCGCGCCGCTGACCCGTTCCCGTTCTGTCCGGTATGCCTGACCTGGCGAAACCATTGCCCGAGGGTAGCCGGATGCGGGTGCGCATCTCTTAATCTGTACGATTGTCCCAGTTCGTGCTCGCATATGATGAGCGCGCAATACCCCGCCGCCCCTATCTCGACGGAGGTAACGCTTGCTCGCCATTCTGCTCGCACACACCTTGGCCGCGCTGATCGCGCCCTCCGCCGTGCGAGTACTGGGCCGCAACGCGTTCTATCCGCTGGCACTGGTACCGCTCGGTTGCCTCGGCTGGGTGATCGCCCACTGGAACGACGAGATCGAAGTCCGGATGCAGTGGGCTCCGACCGTCGATCTAAGCCTGGACCTGCGCTTCGGCTCCCTGGCCACCGTGATGAGCGCGCTCGTCCTGGGGATCGGCGCCCTGGTCCTGGCCTACTGCGCCCGCTACTTCACCGACGACGAACCGAAGCTCGGCTCCTTCGCCGCCTGGCTGGTCGCCTTCTCCGGCGCCATGTTCGGCCTGGTCACCAGCGACAACATGCTGTTGCTGTTCACCTTCTGGGAGATCACCACCGTCCTGTCGTTCCTGCTGGTCGGCCACAACTCCGATAGCGTGCCGGGCCGGCGCGCCGCCCTGCAGGCCCTGCTGGTAACCGGTGCGGGCGGCCTGGCAATGCTCGCCGGCATCATCATCCTCGGTGAGGCATACGGCAGCTACCTGCTGTCGGATCTACTCGCCGCTACCGACCGTCCCGGCGGGATAGCCGTACAGATCGCGGTGGTGCTCGTCCTGGTGGGCGCACTGAGCAAATCCGCCATCGTACCGCTGCACTTCTGGTTGCCCGGCGCCATGGCCGCACCCACCCCGGTCAGCGCCTACCTGCACGCCGCCGCCATGGTGAAAGCCGGTGTCTACCTGATCGCGCGTCTGGCACCCGCGTTCGCCGACGCCCCGGTCTGGCGCCCGCTCGTCCTCACCCTCGGCCTGGCATCCATGCTGCTGGCCGGCCTACGCGCCATGCAGGTCACCGACCTGAAACTGGTGTTGGCCTTCGGGACGGTGAGTCAGCTGGGCTTCCTGGTGACGATGGTGGGTCTGGGCACGCCGGATGCGGCGCTCGCCGGGATCGCCCTGGTGGTGGCGCACGCGCTGTTCAAGGCCGCGCTCTTCCTGGTAGTGGGCATCATCGACCACGGGACAGGCACCCGTGACCTGCGCGAACTCTCCGGGTTGGGCCGGCGCTCACCGGTACTCTTCGGCGCCGCGTCGCTGGCCGCGCTGAGTATGGCGGGTATCCCGCCGCTCTGGGGATTCGTGGCGAAGGAATCGGCGCTGGCCGCCGCACTCGACGCCGCGCCGCTCTCGGACACCGTGCGACTGCTGCTGGCCGCCGGCTTGGTGCTGGGGTCCATGCTCACCGTCGCCTACAGCGCGCGCTTCATCTGGGGCGCCTTCGCCGACAAACCCGGGGTGCCGGTCCCCCGGTGGCACGCGCCGGGCATCGCGCTGAGCGCGGCGCCGGTGCTGCTCGCGGTGGGCTCGCTGGGCGCCGGACTCGCCGCCCCCTGGATGGACGGTCTGCTGGCGCCCTACGCCGAAACCCTGCCGGGCACGCTGACCGGTCATCTCCAGCTCTGGCACGGCCTCACCCTGCCGTTGCTGCTCACCGTCGTGATCATCGCCGGAGGCTTCGCGCTGTTCGCGGCGCGGGACCGGTTCGGTGAGTCGGCGACGCTGCTGGGTAACGCCGACCGCGGCTACGATGCCGCGCTGCGGGCGGCCGACCGGCTCTCACTGCGCATGACCGGTGCCGTCCAGCGCGGTTCGCTGCCGCTCACCCAGGCGGTCATCCTCGGCACCCTGGTGATCGTGCCCTCGGTGGTATTGGCGGTCGGCACCCGGGCCGGGGTCGAACTGCGTCTGTGGGACTCCCCGCTGCAAATGGTGATCGGCGCCATCATGATCGCCATGGCGCTGAGTGCGACCGTGCTACGCAACCGGCTGGCCAGCGTGCTGGTGGTCGGGCTCACCGGCTACGGCTGCGGTGTCGTCTTCGCCCTGCACGGCGCGCCCGACCTGGCATTGACACAGTTTCTGGTGGAAACGCTGACGCTGGTGGTATTCGTCCTGGTCCTGCGGGCCTTCCCGGCCGAGATCGGACCGGAACAGCAGGCCGGTTTCCAGGTCGGCCGGGCGGCGATCGCCATCGCGGCCGGTATCGCGGTGCCCGTGCTGGCGGCGTTCGCCGCGACCGCACGCAATGCCCGGCCCATCTGGGAGCGCATCCCGGACGCGGCCTACGAATTCGGCGGCGGCAAGAACGCGGTCAATGTGCTACTGGTCGATATCCGTGCCTGGGATACCCTCGGCGAGATATCGGTGCTGGTGGTGGCCGCCACGGGCGTAGCCTCGCTGGTGTTCCGCAGTCGGCGGTTCGGTCTGCCGCCGCGTGCCGCCGACGCACCCAACTACCGGCCCGGCGGCAAGGTGGGCTGGCTACCCGCGGGCAGGCTGGTCGACCGCCGTAACCGCTCGATGGTTCTGCAGATCACGACCCGCCTGGTGTTCCCCACCATCATGGTGCTGTCGGTCTACTTCTTCTTCTCCGGCCACAATGCGCCCGGTGGCGGATTCGCCGGTGGTCTCATCGCGGGGCTGGCACTGGTACTGCGCTATCTCGCGGGCGGCCAGTACGAACTGGGTGAGGCACTACCGGTGGAGGCCGGCCATCTACTCGGCGCCGGACTGATCCTCGCCGCCGGTACCGCCAGCGCCTCGCTGCTGCTGGGAGCGCCGCCACTGAGTTCGGCCATCCTGGAGATGACGGTTCCACTGCTCGGCCATGTCAAACTGGTGACCTCGCTGTTCTTCGACCTCGGTGTCTACCTGATCGTGGTGGGTCTCGTACTGGACGTATTGCGCAGCCTCGGCGCGCGCCTCGACGACGAGTTGGTGCAGTCATGAGCGCGAATCTGACCCTGCTGATCGTGGTCGGTGTCCTGGTGGCCTGCGGGGTGTACCTGCTGCTCGAACGCACCGTGACGAAGATGCTGCTCGGCATCCTGCTGTTCAGCAATGCGGTCAACCTGCTCATTCTCACCATGGGCGGACCCGACGGGGCAGCGCCGATCCGGGGCACGGACGATATCGAACACAGCATCATGGCCGATCCGCTGGCCCAGGCGCTGGTGCTGACCGCCATCGTCATCACCATGGGTGTTTCGGCGTTCGTGCTGGCGCTGGCCTATCGCTCCTACATCCTGACCACGAGCGAAAAAGTCGAGAACGATCCGGAGGATGTCGGGATCGCCGCGCGCCAGCCGGAGGAACCCGAAGAATGAGCTTATCGCCCGATCTGGTCCCCGCCTTCGCTCCGCTGCCGGTGCTCATCCCGCTGCTGGCCGCCGCCGCGACACTGGTGGCCGGGCGTCGCGCCCGGGTCCAGCGAGTCCTGGCCACGGTCGCGCTGAGCGCCGCGGTCGCCGTCTGCGCGGTGCTGCTGTATCTCGCCGACCGCGACGGGACGGTGGCCGTGCAGGTCGGCGGCTGGGAGACCCCGATAGGTATCACCATCGTCGTGGACCGGCTCTCCGCGTCCATGCTGCTGGTCTCGGCGATCGTGCTGCTCGCGGTCGCCCTGTACGGCGCCGGCCAGAACATCAACGACGCCCAGGTCCGTCAGCCGACCTCCATCTTCTGGCCCACCTACCTGGTGCTCAGCGCCGGCGTGGCGATGGCGTTCCTGGCCGGCGACCTGTTCAACCTGTTCGTCGGCTTCGAGATCCTGCTGGTCGCCTCGTTCGTCCTGCTCACCCTGGGCGCGACGGCGGAACGCATCCGCGCCGGGGTGTCGTATGTGATGGTCTCCATGGTGTCGTCGCTGATCTTCTTGATCGGCACCGCCGTCACCTACGGCGCCACCGGGACCCTCAACTTCGCGCACCTGGCCCAGCGGATGGACGCCATCCCGGACGGTATCCGGCAGGCGGTGTACGCCGTACTGCTGGTCGCCTTCGGCATCAAAGCCGCGGTGTTCCCCCTGTCGAACTGGCTGCCCGACTCCTACCCCACCGCGCCGGCGCCGGTCACCGCGGTGTTCGCCGGTCTGCTCACCAAAGTCGGTGTGTACGCGATCGTGCGCACCCAGACCCTGCTGTTCCCGGACGGCGGCTTCGACAACCTGCTGATGATCAGCGGCCTGCTCACCATGCTGATCGGCATATTCGGTGCCATCGCGCAGAGCGATATCCGGCGACTGCTCTCGTTCACGCTGGTCAGCCATATCGGCTACATGATGTTCGGGGTGGGTATCGCCAGCTCCATCGGGCTGGCGGGCACGGTGTACTACATCGCGCACCACATTCTGGTGCAGACGGCGCTGTTCCTGGTGGCCGGACTGATCGAACGCCAGGCGGGCTCGACCTCGCTGCGGCGGGTGGGTGGGCTGGCCGCGGCCAGCCCACTGCTCGCGGGACTGTTCCTGATACCGGCGCTGAACCTCGGCGGGATACCGCCCTTCTCCGGTTTCATCGGCAAAGTGGCGCTGCTCCAGGCCGGCGCGCAGGACGGCAGCGTGCTCGCCTGGGTGCTGGTCGCCGGATCGATCGTGACCAGCCTGCTGACCTTGTACGTCATGGCTCGGACCTGGAGCAAGGCGTTCTGGCGGCCTCGCGAACAGGCCCCCGAGGGCCATCTGGTGGCCGCCACCCTGCCGTCGCTGGTGGAGGACAACACCGACATGCTCTACGACGAACGCACCGACCCGGGCCGGCTGCCGGCAATGATGGTGCTGCCGACCGCGGCGCTGGTCGCGGTCGGATTGGCGCTGACGGTGTGGGCGGGCCCGGTCCTGGGCATCGCCGACCGGGCCGCGACCGAACTGCAGGACCGCGGCGTCTATATCGGCGCGGTCCTGGGCGGGGGGCCGCGATGAGCAGACTGCTGAACCGCGACAATGTGCTCCGCATCGGTGTTCTGCTCTGGCTGACCGCGGTATGGGTGGCACTCTGGGGCCAGGTCAGCGTCGCCAATGTGCTGGCGGGACTCGCGGTCGGCGTGGTGATCATGGTGGCCCTCCCGCTGCCCCGGATTCCGCTGCGCGGGCAGTTGCGACTGCTACCACTGATGAAATTGGCCGCGGTCAGCGTGTACTACGGGCTGGAGTCCAGTTTCCAGCTGGCCTGGTTCGCCGTACGGCCCGGGCCGCCGCCGCCCTCCGGTGTGCTCGAGGTGCAATTCGCGTTCCGCTCGGATCTGGTCATGGTGCTGTGCGTCAACCTGATCAATCTGATCCCGGGCACCATGGTGCTGGAGATCGACCGCGAACAATGTAAGGCCTATGTACATGTCATCGATGTGAGCAGTGCGGAGGCGGTGGATAAGTTCTATCGCACCATCCGGGTGCTGGAACGGTTGCTGATCGATGGGCTGGAACGTCGCGCCACCCCGCTCCCGCCACCGACCGGTCAGGAGGTGACCAAGTGATCGTCGTGGCCGTGGTGGCCGCGGTCCTGCTCAGTGCGGCCGCGTTGATCACCGCATACCGCATACTCGCGGGCCCGGATACCCTCGACCGGGTGATCGGGATCGACTCGATCATCGCGATGGCGATCTGCGGCCTCGCGGTGTGGGCGGCCTACAGCCGCGACACCAGCGTGGTGCCCGCCATCGTCGCGCTGTCGTTGGTGGGTTTCCTCGGTTCGGCCGCCGTCACCCGCTTCCGGGTCCGGGACGACCGATGAACACCGTATTCGACTGGATCTCCGGCATCCTGATCATTTTCGGCGCGGTACTGGCGCTGACCGCCGCCATCGGTATCGTCCGGTTCCCGGACACCCTGCTGCGTATGCACGCGGCGACGAAACCTCAGGTGATCGGTCTTATCTCGGTCCTGGCGGGCACCTGCATCCGGGTGTACGACGACCCCAATGTCTGGATGCTGGTGCTGGTCGGGTTGTTCACATTGCTCACCGCACCGGTGATCGCCCACCTGATCGGCCGCACCGCCTACCGGGAGCAACTGCACCGCAAGGATCTGCTGGTGGTCAACGAACTCGAGGACAAATTGGATCGGCCGCAGCCGTGATCCCGGCGGCCTCGTCGGCCGCGGCCGCTGCCGTATCGAGTGGATCGGCTGTGGCGACGACCGCTTCCGCGGCGCGGTCCGGCAGTGTCGCGACCTCGGCCGTCACCGGCCGCTCGCGGCGGCGCCGGGCGAACCAGGTGGCGTGGAAGCCCGCCGCCATCGCCGCGAGCAGTGCCGAGACGATCGAACCAGCGACCACCGGGTAGTCGGCCATCTGCACCGCCAGATACCGGTAGCCGACGAGCAGCGTCACCAGTATCACCGCACCACCGGCGACCAGCCGGATCCGGAACCAGCCCCAGCCGCGTTCGGGTTCCCGCAGCGCCGATTCCACGGTGAGGCACAGCACCGCCCCGGCGACCAGGTCCACGCCGTAGTGGTAGCCGAACCCGAGTGTCGCGGCCAGCGTGCACAGCAGCCAGAACATACCGCCCCAGCGCAGCCAGGTCGGCGCGAGTGACCCGTCGGGGTTGCGCCGGGTGTGCAGGAAGAGCGCCAGCGCCCACGCGGTGTGCATCGAGGGCATGCAGTTGCGTGGGGAGAACGAGTCGAAGGCCATCGCATCCGGCGCGCGATCGAGCGGCGGCAACACATCGGGCCAGAAATTGCCGAGCTGGAAGCCGTTCCCGTCGACCCCGTAGGCGAACATCGGCCCGACCACCGGGAACAGTATGTACACGAGGGGCCCCACCAGGCCCAGCACCAGGAATGTGCGTACCAGATAGTGATTCGGCCACCGGCCGCCCGCCGCCACCGCCCGCAACTGCCATACCGCCACCACGATGGCCGCCGCCGGCAGTTCGATGTACACCCAGTGCAGGACCGCGTCGGGTACCGGTCCCAGAGTTTCCAGTACCCGGCCCACCACCCAGGCCGGGTCTCCGAGCGCGTGATCGGCCAGCATCACGTACTGGTCCAGCACTCGCGGCCGCAGTTCCACGGTGATGTGCAGCCAGACGTCACCGACCTTGGTCGCCAGGATCAGCAGCGCACCCAGCGCGGCGGCGTGCAACGCGTTGCGTCGTTCGACGCCCGTCCAGTGCAACCAGGCCACCAGCGCCACCGCGGTGAGCACGAGGACAGGACCGTTGCCGACGGTGAACGGTCCCCCCAGCAGCAGCCGCACCCCCGCGTATCCCAGATCGATCAGCACCGCCGCCCCCGCGGCGATCCACCGGCGCCGGCCCGGGATACCGACCAGTGCGAGAACCAGACCCGCCCAGGGCACCGTCATGGATTTGGGCGTACCGATGTAGTCCCGGGCCAGGCTCGTCAGCGGGCCCTCGAAATCCCGCCACAGCGCCACGCCCTGCAGCACCAGCAGCAGTACCGGAACGGCGGCGACGGCGGCGACCCGAACCTCCCGGCGCGGCACGGTACTGCGCGCCGCTGCTCCAGTTCCCATATTCGGGTTTTCGACTAGCACCCGACCATCGTAAACGGCACGTGAACGGCAGGTCATCGGGCTGCTGAACAGCAGCGTACCGGCCGGGTCAGCTATCGAGTTCGCGGACCAGCGCGTCCACCACCGCGACCAGATCCCCCTGCGCGGCCGCCGCCACCTGCCGCTGCCGCTGATAGTTGGCCCCGCGCCGCGGAATATCGGCCACCGCCGCGAGTTCGGCCACGCAGTCCAGGCGCCGCGCGGTGGGCTCCAACCGGGTCAGCAGCTCATCGAGATCCTCGGTGACCAGACGTTCGCGGTTGTCGTCGCTCACGATCACGATGGCGTCCAACCCGTAACGCGCGGCCCGCCATTTGTTCTCCTGCACATGCCAGGGTGGCAGGGTGGGCAGCGATTCACCGCGTTCCACCCGCTCGTCCAGATGCACGATCAAACAGTGGATGAACGCCGCCAGCGCGGCCAGTTCCGCCCGGTTGGAGATACCGTCGCAGATACGTACCTCGATGGTTCCCCATTTCGGGGCGGGCCGGATATCCCAGTGCATACCGCCGAGCTGTTCGAACACACCGGTTTTCATCTGGTCGTGCACATAGCGTTCGAACTCACTCCAGTTCTCGAACTGGAACGGCAGCCCCGCCGTCGGCAACTGCTGGAACATCAGCGCGCGATTGCTCGCGTAACCGGTATCCGAACCCGACCACATCGGCGAGGAGGCCGACAGCGCCAGCAGATGCGGGTAGGACAGCAACAGCGAGTTCAGGATGGGAAAGACCTTGTCCCGGTGCGACACCCCGACGTGTACGTGCACCCCCCAGATCAGCATCTGCCGACCCCACCACTGGGTGCGTTCGATCAGTTCGTCGTAGTGCTCGGACCGGGTGAGCTGCTGGGTGGACCACTGCGCGAACGGATGTGTCCCCGCGCAGAACAGGTCCACCCCGAGCTCGTCGGCGGCGCGGCGCACCGTGTGCATGGTGCCGGACAGATCCGCTACGGCGGCCCCGACGGTTTCGTGCACACCGGTGACCAGTTCCACGGTGTTGCGGAGCAGCTCCTTGGTCACCTGCGGGGTGCCGTCGTGCGCCCGCAGCTCACCCACCGCGTCGAAAACGGCTGCGGCCGTATTGGACAGATCGCGGCTCGTCTTGTCGACGAGCGCGATCTCCCATTCGATCCCCACGGTCGGCCGAGGCGATCCGCGGAACGGTACCGGCTCGATCCGCGCCCCACCCATATCGGCCCCTCTGTCTTGCGTCTAACCGATGACGCCGCAGGCGACTCGGCCGCCCGCGTCACCGGTGCTCATCGTCTGCTGATCCGGGCCGGCGCCACCCTCGCGGTTGTAACGGTCCGGGATATTGGCGAAGTTGTCCGAATTGGCGTGCACGATGATCGCCTTACCCCGGATATCGCTCAAACTGACGGTATCCGTGGTGGTCACCAGATAGCCGTGGCCGTCCTTGCGGACCTGCAGCGAGGTCAGGTCGCCGCTGGCGGGATGTCCGGTGGCACCGCCGACCTGCAGATGCCCACCCGCGGACAGGAAGTCACCGGGCGCCCCGCCGGCCGGCGGGGCCGAATTCGCCTCGCATTTGCCTTCCTGGTGGATGTGCAGGCCGTGGAAACCGGGGGTCAAACCGGTTGTGTCCACGGTGATCCGCAGATGGTTCCCCTCGTCGGCGATATTCGCCGTCCCGATCTTCGCGCCGCTCGGCGACTTCAGTTCGACTTCGGTCCCCGATCCGGCCGGGGACCCCGGCTGTTCTCCGTGCTCACCGGACTCGCCCGCGCCCGCCGGGGCCGGGGACGAGGTCCACACCGGCGGAGTCGTCCCCGTCACGTCGCTGGATTCCTGACTGTTCGTGCAGGCAACGAGGCCGAAAGCCGCGACAGCCAGCACCGGGGTCACGCTCCGCCAAGACCGGCGACGAGAAGTGGACTGTGCCATCAGGGAACTCCTTTACGAGTACCGAGTTTAGGGGTAGAGCGTTTCGACAACGATCTTTCGACGCACACGATGATGCCACGCCGTCCCGGCCCGGCCGGGACAGCCCCGACCTCCGGAGACACGTGTCACCGCCCGGTCACCACCACGACGACTCCCGAACCCTCGCCCAGGCCCGGGATCATCGGCGCGGTGGTGGCATTGATATCCGCGGCGACCGCGGCGGCGGTGGCCTCGTCGGCCGGCGCCGGACCGTAGTACACGGTCGTGTTCTCGAGTGTGGTGGCGGCGTAGTTGCCCGTGGAGGTGTTGGTCCAGCCACGCGCCGTGAGTTCGTTCGCGGTCGTGGACGCCAGACCCGCGACCATGCTGTTGTTGAGCACCCGGACCGGAGCCGATCGATCGACCCCACCGGCTGCCGCCGTGGTGGTCGGTGTGGCGGCCGCGGTGGTGGTACCGGTTTCGGTGGCCGTGGTGGTGGGCGCGGCCGCGGTGGTGGTGCCGGCGCGCGGCGCGGCCAGTGCGGTCGTCGACGAGGCCACCGTGCTCTCGGCGTTGTCCGAACTCGCCGAGTCCGCACTCGACAGCGACATCGCGCCCAGACCGGCGAAAACGATCGACAGGGCGATCAGAACCATTGCCGTCGCACGCAGCGGCGGTCCACCGGAGCCAGGGTTCGAATTGCTCACCCGCCCGAGCCTAGCGCCTGCTGTGTTGATTTGCCCCGCCTCCGGCGGGGCGGGTCGGGGCTGTGGCTATCGGCGCGCCTTCGGCGCGCGGGTCGGGGCCCTGTGACCCCGATTCTTCCCTCCTCCGCTCAGTCGCTGCGCTCCCTCGCTCCGTCGGTCCAGAATCGGGGGCGGGCCCCGACCACTGAGGTAGACCATCCGGAGGAGACAGAAGGTGCATGCTGTCGTGCGCCTCGACCGGCCTGGGGAGGCTCACATCACTGTAAGTGCTCGATGGCCACCGGTCTCTGGATGGCCAACCGCACACGCTCGGTCGCTGCGCTCCTTCGCTCCAGAATCGGGGCGGCCCCTACCACTCGACCGTCCGAGGAGCCGTGAAAATGCGAACGGGAGCGATGTGGAACCGGCTCCACCGCGGCAACCGTCCGGAGCTCGGCGTCAGACCTGGAAACCGAGCTTTCGCGCCGCTCGCGACTTCTGCCGGCTCGCGCGTAGCCTGCGCAGGCGCTTCACCAGCATCGGATCGGCGGCCAACGCTTCGGGCCGGTCGACGAGGGTGTTGAGCACCTGGTAGTAACGGGTCGGTGACAGCGCGAACAGTTCGCGGATCGCCTCTTCTTTGGCGCCCGCGTACTTCCACCACTGTCGTTCGAAGGCCAGGATCTCGTGTTCGCGGCGACTCAGGCCGCTCTCGGGATCGTGGGGCCCTTCGGGATTCGTATTCGCTGTGTTGTTCGGAGGACCGCCCTGGATTGCGGAAAGATCCCGCGCTGCTGCGCCGTCCATCTTGCTCCTCGCCGAGTTACCACCGGACGCGATCGCCGTATCAGGGCACGATCGGGTCACCGTGTTACTGCCCTGCGATATTCAACCACGCCGCCGGGGCGCGCGCTGCCGTCGACGTCCGGCGTGTCCGGTACGGCGGTACCACATATTTCGCGAGAACCCGTTCCACCTGCCCGGACCGGCCACGGCGGCCACGCAGAGCAGGCCCTTTTCACCGGCCGCCGGCGCCCACAATAAGCTCGTGTCATGTCAATCCTGCCCATCGTGATCGTCGGCGATCCTGTGCTGCACGGCCCTACCGCGCCGGTGACCGAATCGCCGGCGGAACTGGCCGGGCTGATCACGGATATGTACGAGACCCTGGACGCCGCCAACGGCGTCGGCCTGGCTGCCAACCAGGTCGGAGTATCCAAGCGCCTCTTCGTCTACGACTGCCCCGACCCGGCGGAGGACGGCACGGTGGTGCGGCGCCGGGGAGCCGTGATCAACCCCGTACTGGAGACCTCGGCGATCCCGGAGACAATGCCGGATCCCGATGACGACGAAGAGGGCTGTCTGTCGGTGCCCGGCGAGCAGTACCCCACCGGCCGGGCCGACTGGGCCAGGGTCACCGGAATCGACGAGCACGGCGAGCCCGTGACCGTCGAGGGCACCGGCTTCTTCGCCCGCATGCTGCAGCACGAGGTCGGCCATCTCGACGGCTATCTCTACATCGATGTCCTGATCGGACGCCACGCGCGAGCGGCGAAGAAGGCCGTCAAACGCAACGGCTGGGGCGCCCCCGGCCGTACCTGGCTACCCGGCAGCGACCCGGACCCCTTCGGACATGACGACTGATCCGCACGACCACGACGGCGATATCCCGATCTCGCGGATTCCGCTCGGCGAACGGGTCGTGGTGCGCTACCGGCGCCCCGAGGGCAGCAGCCCGCCGCTCACCGATGTGATCGGCGAGGTGGTGGAGACGAATCCGCTGACCGTCCTGGCCGCCGACGGCCATCCGGTGATGATCCCGGCGGCCAGCGTGGTGGCGTTGAAATCACTGGCGGCCCGGCCGATTCGCACCTCGGAGATCCGCGCGCTGGAGACCGCGGCGGCGTTCGGCTGGCCCGGCACCGAATCCGCCTGGATGGACGGCTGGCTGCTGCGCGCCGGACACGGTTACACCCGGCGCGCCAATTCCGCGGTGCCCATCGGTGATTCGAACGGTCCCGCCCGGGTCACGCCGGACAGCCTGCACCGGATCGGCGCCTGGTACGCCGCCCAGGGACTGCCGCTGCAACTGGCACTTCCCGACCGGCTGGCGACCGTGCCGCCGGGCTGGAACAGCTGGGGTGAAACCCGCGTCCTCGGTATCGATCTGGAGAACTTCGTCCTTCCGCAGGGCCCGTCCATGGTGCGTATCGCGCCCGAACCCGATATCGCGTGGCTGGAGATCCACCGCTACCGCGGTGACGAACCGACCGGGCACTCCGCGACGGTCCCGCTGCCCGAAGTACTCTCCGCCGTGCACGACGGGCAACTGGGTTTCGCCTCGCTGGGCCTGCCCAATCCCATCGCCATCGCCCGCGGCGCACTCACCTCCGCCTCCGACGGCCGCCGCTGGGTCGGCCTGACCTGTGTGGCGGTGGTGGCCGCCCATCGCCGGCACGGCCTGGCCGCACTCGTCTGCGGCGAACTGCTGCGCTGGGGTCGCGATCGGGGCGCGACACACGCGTACGTCCAGGTCGAGGCCGGTAATGTGGACGCCCTGGAGTTGTTCGGCGAACTCGGGTTCGTCGATCATCACAGCTACCGCTACGCCGTCCCCGGCAGTTCCGGGGTGATCGGACAGTGACGCCGGTACACCCCGAACTACGGTTCGCCCGATTCGCGAAAAGGTAATTCGTTGCGCCTGGCCACCTGGAATGTCAATTCGATCCGCTCCCGGCAGGACCGGGTGCTGGCCTGGCTGGATCGCCAGGATATCGATGTGCTGGCGATCCAGGAGACCAAATGCCGCGACGATCAGTTCCCCTTCGAGCGTTTCGCCGAGGCCGGGTACGAGGTCGCGCATGTGGGGTTGAACCAGTGGAACGGCGTGGCGATCGCATCGCGGGTGGGACTCGACGACGTGGAGATCGGGTTCCCGGGCCAGCCCGGATTCGATCGCGACGCCGCCGATACGCTCATCCCCTCACCGACCGTCGAGGCGCGGGCGCTGGGCGCGACCTGCGACGGAGTCCGGGTGTGGAGTCTCTACGTACCCAACGGGCGCGCACTGGCCGACCCGCACTACGAGTACAAACTGGCCTGGTTGGCCGCGCTCCGCGACAACGCCGCCCGCTGGCTGGCCACCGACCCGCAGGCTAAGACGGCCCTGGTCGGGGACTGGAATATCGCGCCCACCGACGACGATGTCTGGTCACCGGAACTGTTCGCCGGCAGAACCCATGTCTCCCAACCGGAACGGGACGCCTTCACCGCGATCACCGAGACAGGTTTCACCGATGTGATGCGGCCCTTCGCTCCCGGTCCCGGTGTGTACACCTACTGGGAC
The DNA here is from genome assembly GCF_050942415.1 of Nocardia grenadensis. Lineage (NCBI taxonomy): Bacteria > Bacillati > Actinomycetota > Actinomycetes > Mycobacteriales > Nocardiaceae > Nocardia > Nocardia grenadensis. The sequence continues at coordinate 5,980,116 of NZ_CP192054.1, forward strand.
TACACCCAGCTGCGCTTTCCGCGCAAGGAAGGAATGCGTATCGACTTCGTGCTGGCCTCGCCGGCCCTGGCCGCGACGGTGGTCGATGCCGGGGTGGACCGGGAGGAACGCAAGGGCAAGGGTGCCAGCGACCACGCTCCGGTGATCGCCGAATTCACCGCCTGACGCCGCTACAACCAGTCCGGGAGCGGATCGGTGGCGAGGAAGACACCGAGCGGTTCGGGAAATTCGATATCGGTACCGAACGGCACGGTCACCTTGGTGCTGTAGCGGCCGTCCTCGGGCTCGCTGTACACGCTCACCTCCGCGGCACCGCGGTCGATCAGGAAGTAGAGCGGGATACCCGTGGCCGCGTACAGGAACGGCTTGTCGAGCCGATCCCGCAGTTCGGTGTGCTGGGCCCGAGAACTGATCTCGATGGTCATGATCACCGGTTGCGGGTCCGACCATTCACCTTCACCGGCGAAGGCGGACGCGGGCGCAAGGATGGCGTCGGGACGCACACGACTGCCTCCGGTGCGCCCGGCCCGCAGGCCACGATCGGCGAAAAGCCACAGTTCGGACCGGCGCGGCACCAGGAAGCGCGCCAGCCACTGCACGACCCGGGTGTGGTTGGAATCCGGTCGCGCCTTCGCGGCCAGCAGGCCGTTCAGATATTCGAGCCGCAGCCCTTCGGAAATCCGCTGAGCCGCCGCGTCGAGTTCCTCGAACTCGTCGACGGTCATCAGCGATCCATGCGAGAGGGTCACAGATAGACCCTATCTCTCGCAGTCCACGACAGCCGCACCGAACACTCTGCGCCTCTCCGTCCCGCCGCCGGCGGGACGCGGTCGGGCCCGGCTCGGTGAGCAGGCGGAGTTCGCCGTCCGAGGCCTGGACGGCCCGTGAGCGAGTATGGTCGGCGGCGGAAAACTTCACACATGCCAACGGGGGCTCGCACCAGCGGGCTGAGAGGACGGCTAGCTCTCCGGAGCGCTCAGGGCTGTCGACCGTATGAACCTGACCGGGTAATGCCGGCGTAGGGAGGAAATATGACGAGTACACCTGTCGATTCGGTAACCACCGGTCCGATCGAGGGCAGCGTCAAGCACTATCGGCAAGCCGACGGTCTACGCATTCCGGTACGCCGGATCGAGCTGACCAACGGCGACCGTTTCGACGTCTACGACACGTCCGGCCCGTACACCGACACCACCGCGACCATCGATCTGGAGGCGGGCCTGCCCGCGCTCCGGAACGAGTGGGAAAAGCCGGATGTGCCCGGCCCGCGCACCCAGCTCGCCTGGGCCCGGGCCGGGATCGTGACCCCGGAGATGCGCTTCGTCGCCGCCCGGGAGAGCGTGCCGGCGGAGCTGGTGCGCGCGGAGGTCGCCGCCGGCCGCGCGGTGATCCCGGCCAACCATCGGCACCCGGAGCTGGAGCCGACCGTCATCGGCAAGAAGTTCCTGGTGAAGATCAACGCCAATATCGGCAATTCGGCCGTCTCGTCCTCGATCGCCGAGGAGGTCGAGAAGATGGTGTGGGCCACCCGCTGGGGCGCGGACACCATCATGGATCTGTCCACCGGTAAGAACATCCACGAGACGCGCGAGTGGATTTTGCGCAACTCGCCGGTCCCGGTGGGCACGGTGCCGATCTATCAGGCCCTGGAGAAGGTCGGCGGTGATCCGACCGCGCTCACCTGGGAGATCTACCGCGACACGGTGGTCGAGCAGTGCGAGCAGGGTGTGGACTATATGACCGTGCACGCCGGTGTGCTGCTGCGCTACGTACCGCTGACCGCGAAGCGGGTCACCGGAATCGTCTCGCGCGGCGGTTCGATCATGGCCGCGTGGTGTCTGGCCCACCATCGGGAATCATTCCTGTACACCCATTTCGAGGAGTTGTGCGAGATCCTGGCGCACTACGATGTCACCTTCTCTCTGGGTGACGGGCTGCGGCCCGGTTCGATCGCAGACGCGAACGACGAGGCCCAGTTCGCCGAACTCCGTACGCTCGGCGAATTGACCAAGATCGCGAAATCGCACGGTGTCCAGGTGATGATCGAGGGCCCCGGCCACGTGCCGATGCACAAGATCGTGGAGAACGTACGGCTCGAAGAAGAACTGTGCGAAGAAGCCCCCTTCTACACGCTCGGTCCGCTGGCCACCGATATCGCGCCCGCCTACGACCACATCACCTCGGCCATCGGCGCCGCGATCATCGCGCAGGCCGGGACCGCGATGCTGTGCTACGTCACGCCGAAGGAACATCTCGGCCTGCCCGACCGTGACGATGTGAAGACCGGGGTGATCACCTACAAGATCGCCGCGCACGCTGCCGATCTGGCCAAGGGCCATCCACACGCCCGGCTCCGGGACGACGAGTTGTCCAAGGCCCGGTTCGAATTCCGCTGGCGCGACCAGTTCGCGCTGTCACTGGACCCCGATACCGCGCGCGAATATCACGACGAGACGATGCCGGCGGAACCGGCGAAGACGGCGCATTTCTGTTCGATGTGTGGTCCGAAATTCTGCTCCATGCGCATCTCCGCGGATGTACGCGAATACGCGGAGCAGCATAATCTGACCGATATCGCCGCGATCGAGGCCGGGATGGCGGAGAAGTCGGCGGAGTTCACCGAGGCCGGTAAACGGGTGTACCTGCCGGTGGTGCCCTGACCGAAGCGGGCGCACCCCCGGTGTCGGTGCGCCCGCACTCGGTATATAAGCAGGTCGACAACCACTTTCAGCGAGACGGCGACCGCTGCGCATAATGCGCGGAAGGCGGCTCGAGTACTGGGCCGCATAGGCCCGGGGCGCCCTGTGCTGTCTCGCTCGTCGCGAGATTCCCCGCCAGGCACCAGAGGCATCCCCGCCGGCCCCGCGGACACCCCGCAGCTGTTCAGTCGGAGATCCCGGCCGCCCGGTGCAGATAGGTGCGGTCGGTGATTTGGTCGAGCAGGAACTCCGCGATATCGGCGCGGGCGATCTTCAGGCTCAGACCTTTCTCTCCGGTACCGAAACCACGCCGGTAGGTGCCGGTGCGGGGGCCGTCGGTGAAAGCGCTGGGCCGCACGATGGTCCACTCCAGGTCGCCGGCCCGGACATAGGACTCCTGCTGCTGGTGGTCGGCGTAGGCCGGGCGCAGCAGCAGGCCGAACATAATGTATTTCCAGAGGAAGTTCAGATTGGCGCGACTGTCACCGGCTCCCAGCGTGGACTGGCAGATGAGCCGTTTCACGCCGGTGCGGTTCATCGCCTCGATGATCGTGCGGGTGCCCTCCGCCCGCACCACGCCCTTGCGGCCGTTGCCCAGTGCCACCAGTACCGCGTCCTGGCCGTAGACGGTCCGTTCGACCGCACCCGGGTCGAGTACATCACCTTCCACGATGCGCAGGTTCTCGTGGGTGCGGGTGATCCGGCCGGCGTCGCGGGTGAGCGCGGTGACCTCGTACCCGCGCGCCAGCGCCTGCTCGACGATGTGCTGTCCGACCGTACCGGTCGCTCCGAAAACCGCGATTCGCATGATTGCTCCTGACTCGAAACCATTGCCTGGATCCAGTACAGCAATCAGGGGCGAGACGAACCATGGCTCTGAAGCTCGTTCGCATAAGCGAGCGTCTACAGCTCCGGGTGACGGCTTATCCGCGGAACAGTCGGGCCGTCGCTTCGTCGGCCGGGTAGAAGGCTTCGATATGGAGTTCGTCGATGGTGACGTCGGTGGCCGAGAGGGCCGAGGCGGTGATGCTGAAGAAGGAGAGCTCCGTGTCGCCCACCCGCAACTGCAGCGGCACCACCACATCGGTGCGGGCCCGGGTGCCGCCGTCGGGGCACGGGTAGGCGGATACCTCGTCGAGCAGTGCTTTCAGCCGGCTGTCGCCGGTGGCTTCCAATCGCCCGCGCACCTGGCCGAGCAGATGGTTGCGCCACTGTCCGAGATTGCGGATCCGGGGCGCCAGGCCGCCGGGGTGCAGGGAGATACGGATGGCATTGACGGGCGGTTCCAGTAGTTCGGGAGCACAACCGTCGAGTAGCGCGTCGGTGGCGGTATTGCGGTCGACCACATCCCAGCACCGGTCCAGTACCAGAGCCGGATGCGGGAGATGCGCGTCGAGCAGGACCCGGAAGGCGTCCATCACCGACCGCAGTTCCGGTGCGTCCACCTCGCGCTGGACGTAGCTCGGCGCGTACCCGGCCGCGAGGAGCAGTTCGTTGCGCTCGCGCAGTGGGACGTCCAGGTGCCCGGCCAGCCGTTCGACCATTTCGCGCGTGGGCCGGGAACGGCCGGTCTCGACAAAACTGAGGTGCCGGGTGGACACCTCCGCCTGCGACGCGAGCTGCAACTGACTCAACCGGCGCCGCTCCCGCCAGGACCGCAGCAGGCCGCCGACCGAGGGGTCGGTATCCATGATCACCACATCCGGAATCGTAGCCGGATCAGTAAGCGATCCCATTACCTCCGACGTAATCGCCGGGGCGGCCGGTCCCCGCGATGCTGATGGCACCTGGTTCACACAATCCCGGAAGGAACTCCGATGAAAGACACCGTCACCGCCTACCTGCAGACCTGGAACACCACCGACGCGGCCGCCCGGAAAGAACTGCTGAACACGCACTGGGCCCCGGAAGCCTCCTACATCGATCCGCTGGCCGAGGCGGCCGGCCTCGACGCGATCGGCGCGACCATCGGCGCGGTGCACGAGCAGTTCCCCGGGTTCGTCTTCACCCCGGTCGGGGAACCGGATGCCCACCACCGTCAGGTCCGGTTCCAGTGGGGCCTGGGCCCCGCGGGCGCCGAGCCCGTGATCATCGGTTTCGACGTCCTGGTCACCGATGAGCAGGGCCGGATCCACACGGTGCTGGGCTTCCTGGACAAGGTTCCGGGCTGATCCCAGGACGGCCGTCCCCGCATCCGGTGGCGGCCGGTGCCGGTTCGGCCGCCACCCGCCTCCGGGCCGGCCTGCCGCGGTGACGAGTCCGGGCCGGACGCAGCGGAACGCGTCCGGCCCCGGACGCTGTGGCGCTCGGACTGTTCCGCGCTTCCGCGGTCGTCACTCAGGCGCGTCCCAGTGCCAGCGTCACATTGTGGCCGCCGAAGCCGAACGAATTCGTCAGCGCGTACTCGATCCGCTGCGGCCGGGCGCGGCCGTGCACGATATCCAGGTCCGCATCCGGATTCTCCAGGTTGAGGGTGGGTGGTACGACCTGTTCCCGCAGGGTGAGCGTGGTGAGGACGGTTTCCAGGGCGCCGACCGCGCCGATGGAATGCCCGAGCGCGGATTTGGGCGCATACACCGAGGCGTCGGGGGTGACCGCCTCGATCGCGGCCGCCTCCGAGGCGTCACCGATGGAGGTCGAAGTGGCGTGGGCGTTGACATGCCCGATATCGGCGGGCGCCAGTCCCGCGGCGGCGATCGCCTTGCGCATGGCACGGGCCGCGCCCTCACCCGCCGGATCCGAAGCGACGATGTGATAGGCGTCGGAGGTTATTCCGGCGCCGAGCACCCGGGCGTGGATGCGGGCACCGCGGGCGCGGGCGTGCCGCTCCGATTCCAGGACCAGTAGCGCACCCGCTTCGCCGAAGACGAACCCGTCCCGATCCCGGTCGAACGGCCGTGAGGCGGCGGCGGGATCGTCGTTGCGGGTGCTCATCGCCCGCATCATGGCGAAACTCGCGATCGGCACAGCGTGGATATGCCCCTCCACGCCACCGGCCACCACCACATCCGCTTCGCCGGTGGCGATCAGCCGCCAGGCCTGCGCGACGGCCTCGGTGCCGGACGAGCACGCCGAAACCGGCGCGAAAACCCCTGCTTTCGCGCCGATTTCCAGGCTGACGGCCGCCGCCGGGCCATTGGGCATGACCATGGGCACCGACATGGGTGAGACCTTGCGGTAGCCGCCGGCGCGCATCGCGTCGACCGCGTCGATGAGCGCGTCGCCGCCGCCCAGGCCGGTGCCGATACTCACCGCGAGCCGCTCTCCCTCCACCTCCGGACGGCCCGCCGCGCCCCAGACCTGCCGTCCGAGGACCAGGGCGAGCTGTTCGACGTAGGAGTGCCTGCGCTGTTCGACCCGGGTGAGCTGCGCACCCGGATGCGTGGCGAGCTTGCCGCCGATGCGTACGGGCAGGTCGTATTCGGCGACGAAGTCGTCGTCGAGGGTGGTGATACCGGTCCGGCCGCCCAGCAGCCCCGACCAGGTCTCGTCCATATCGCCGGCGATAGAGGTGGCGCCCGCGTACCCGGTGACGACCACCTGCGCCGCCGCCGAAGTTTCTGAAGCGATCGGTACAGTCACGGGGTCATGAATACCTGTAGCGTTCGCTACAGTCAACCCATGGCCCGCCCACTCGACCATGCCAAACGCGCCGAGATGCTCGACTCCGTGGTGCACTACATCGCCGAACGCGGCCTCGCGGACCTCTCGCTGCGCCCCCTGGCCGCCGCCCTGGGCACCAGTTCCCGGATGCTGATCTACTACTTCGGCACCAAAGAAGAACTGCTGGTCCAGGCCCTGGCGACCCATCGCCCGGATCTCACCGCGGTCTTCGCCGAAGTACACGACGCCGCCGCGCTGCGAGAACGGCTGTGGGATTTCTGGCGTTCGAACACCACCGGCTCGGGATCGATCAGCGTGCGGGTGATGCTCCAGGTCCTCGGCGCGGCCTGCGCACCCCACGGCCCCTACGCGGGCTACGCGGACCAGGCCACCGCGGCGTTCGTCACCGCCCTCACCGCGAGCCTGCGCGCACTGAACCCGGACGACGAACCCGAAGTAGTGGCCACCGTACTGGTCTCCGGGTTGCGCGGCATCCTGCAGGACCGGCTCATCACCGGCGATATCGAACGCACCGACCGGGCGGCCCGCCGGCTCATCGATCACACCATCCGCTGACCCCGGGCACCGAAGCGATCGAAGCCTGGGTCTGACAACCACCGACTCGAGACACCCACTCGGCCGCGAACCCCGCCCACGTAGGGTGACCGGGTGAGATTGTTGCCGTTGACGCCCCCGGGACAGACCCCGGTCCGGGTGCTCACCATCGCCGGTACCGATTCGGGTGGCGGGGCCGGAATCCAGGCCGATACCAGGACCATGGCCCTGTGCGGGGTGCACGCACTGGTGGCGGTGGCCGCGGTGACCGTGCAGAACACGGTGGGCGTGAGCGGATTCCACGAAATTCCCCCGCAGGTGGTCGCGGACCAGGTGCGCTCGGTGGCCGGCGATATCGGTATCGGCGCCGCGAAGACCGGCATGCTCGCCTCCGGCGACATCATCGAGGCCGTGGCCGCCGTCTGCCGGGAGGTCGGCATCGGGCACGATGCCGCGGTGCCGCTGGTGGTCGACCCCGTCGCGGCCTCTATGCACGGCGACCCGCTGCTGCACACCGAAGCACTCGACGCTGTGCGGTACACGCTGTTCCCGCTGGCCACCATTGTCACCCCGAACCTGGACGAGGTGCGGTTGCTGACCGGGGTCGAGGTCACCGACGCGGCGTCCGCCCGCACCGCGGCCGAGGCACTGCACGGACTCGGACCACGCTGGGTCGTGGTGAAGGGCGGCCACCTGCGGACCTCGGCGCTGAGCACCGATCTGCTGTTCGACGGCAACCGGTTCCTGGAGTTCTCCGCCCCGCGTATCGAGACCGGCAACGATCACGGCGGCGGCGACACCCTGGCCGCGGCCCTGGCCTGCGCGCTGGCCCACGGCTATTCGGTTCCCGATGCCTTCGAATTCGCCAAGGAATGGACTAGGCGCAGTCTGGAAGCCGCCTACGACCTGGGCAAAGGCCACGGCCCGGTCTCCCCGCTGTGGCGGCTGAGCTGACTTCGGCCGGGTCGGCGACCTGTCGGTGGGCGGGTCCATACTCGGAGCGTCACGAACATTTCCACAACGGAGTGGAGACCGGAACAACGACGTTCCAGCAGTGGCACCGGACTGGTGGGCCCGGCGGGGCAAGGTACACAGCTACCTCCCAGGTCGGCTGGAGCCACGCCCCGGCCCGCCCACGCATATGGATGTCGACCTCTCCACCGCCCTGAACGCGCTGCTGCCGCTGGTCGCACCGCTGGTCTCCGGTCATCCGGATCTGGCGATCGGCACCCGGCCGGGCTCCGGGGCCCGGGTGGTGCGCGGACCCAAGCGCGAATTCATCTCCCGCTCCTACAACCTGCTGCTGAAAGCAATGCCCTTGCTCTCCCTGCTGCTGCGCCCGATACCGGTGCGCAGGTCGCCGATTTCGCGGGCCTGTTCCGGGCCATCGGCATTCCGACCCGCCGTGCCACTGGGGCCGGGACGGACCACTCGGCGCACGCGCGGTAACGCCCCGGCCCGGTTGTCCGAGTCGGCCCCCGCTCGCCCGGCCGGACAGGGCACATTCGGTACCTCCGGCCGGAACCGGACTGCGACGCAGCGGCTTCCCCGCCCCCACGCCAAGTCGGGCGAACATCCAGCGACCCGATCGAATTGATTCTTTTCCGCTATTATGCGAGGTTCACCGTCCGCCATCGGAGCGTCAACCCAACGCGCGGCGCCGACCGGCCTCGCACCGGCGGCGCACGAGACCATGCCGCCGGGACCGAAAAGAAGGACCGCATTTCGAAAACCGACCGGAATGCACTATCCGGTAGGCCGTCCGAGACAGCGAAGAATTCCGGGTGCGGCACGCGCCCGCGCATCGACACCAATTCACCGAGTTCTGAAATTTCGACGTTCCTGACAGCCCGATTCCCCTGGATGCCGCGCGCCGGAACGTTAGGATCGACCGAGCGCCTGGCACGACCAGGCAATTCTTCATATCGGTACCGCTCGGCAGGGAACATGGTGATGTACGGGAACAGTGGAGTTCTCGCCACGAGAAAGGTCAAAGGCATTGTGGCGAAAGAGCAGTTGGCGGCCCGTGACGCGGTGTTCGTCTACGACGAAAGCGAGCGGCATCCGTCCAATATCGTCGCGGTCTATATTTTCGACGCCACCGGAACCGAACCGATAGATGCGGCCGCGCTGCGGGATTGGGCACGGGCGCGGCTGGGTTTCGCACCTCTGTTCCAACGGCGATTGCAGCGTGTCCCGATGGACCTGGACCTGCCGTACTGGGTGCCCGAGCCGGCGCTCGATATCGACGAACACGTGGGGGTCGGACCGTCAGGCGCCGACTGGGACACCGTGCGGGCCCGGCTCGCGGAAATGACCACGGCGCGTTTGGATCTCACGCGGCCGCCGTGGCAGATCCAGGTGTTCGACCGAGTCCGCGCCGTACCGGAGATCCCGGGGGAGGCCACGGTCGTCGTACTGAAATTTCACCACAGCGCCTGCGACGGTGTGGCGACCAGGGAACTCGAACTGGAACTCTTCGGCGGTCGGGAGGCACCGGCCGCACCTACGACGAACCGGTGGTCGAAACCGGCGGCGACCTTACGTGCCGCCGCGCTGTTTCCCTACCGTATGGGCCGTTTCGCGATGGGACTGTCGCGTACCCGGGCGGCGAATACCGCGGCGCGGGCCCGGATCGAGGCCGGGTTGCTGCACGAACCGGCGCCCGTACGCCCCGCGACCCGCTTCAACCGCGCGATCGGCCCGACCGTACTCATCGAGCAGGTGTTCCTGCCGTTGACCGAGGTGACGGCATTGCGCGACCGGTCCGCCGAACGCGTCACGGTCAACGATGTCATGCTGACCGTGGTGTCCGGTGCGCTCGCCGCCTACCTCGACGAGAAGGGTGAGACGCCGCCGGAGGGACTCGCCGCGATGGTTCCGATGTCTATGCGCGGTATCGCGCACTGGGATTCGGCAAACCAGCTGTGCCAGATGACGGTCGATCTACACACCGGCCGACGCGAGCCACGTGCACGTTTGGCGGCGATCCGGGAGTCGGTACGCCGGGAACGGCGCCGGCACAGCGATCCGGCGGTACTCCGGCACGCGGCGCGGGTCGAGACCGCCCCGGCGTGGTTGTTGCGGGCGGCGGGCCGGGCCCGGGCACATCGCTCGTTCGCCGATCTGTCCTCGGTTCCGCTGCACAACACCACGATCAGCAATGTTCCGCCGCCGGGTGCCGGGCTGACCTTCCGCGGCGCGCCGATGCTGCGGGCGTTCGGTGTCCTGCCACCGATGGACGGTGACGGTCTGCGGCACCTGATCTCGGCCCAGGGCGAGGAGATCGTGCTCACCATCAGCGTCGACAAGGCGATGATGCCGGACCCCGGCCGCTACCGGGAGCTGCTGCGGGAATCGTTCCGCGAGCTGGTGGAAGCCCTCGGCTGACGCGCCGCGGGCCCCCGCCGGATACGGCGGGGGCCCGGTGCGACCGCGGGTGGGTTCAGGAGGTCAGCGCACCGGCCAGTAGTGGCCAGGAGCGGTGCAGATCGTCCTGCCAGTACCCCCACGAATGGGTGCCGGAAGGACGGAGGTCGTAGACGATATCGGTTCGGCCGAGCTCCTGGGTGCGACGCTGGAGCGCCCGGGTGCAGTAGTCGGCCGCGGCCTCGATGCCGCCGCCGACGAGCAGCTGGTTCCACAGCATCCGCTGATTACCGTCGAGCCGTGGATCATCGGCGCTGTCGTATCGTCCGGCCAGCCCGGTACCGCTGGTGATGTACATCGGGATATCGGGAAGCCGGTGGGCCTGCAGGTAGGGGTCGTGTTCCCGCCACCCCGGACCGTCGGTCGGGCCCCACATGTTCTCGGCATCGCCGCCGCCCAGGCTCACCACGAGTGTGACGAACGCCTGCCCCAGAAGATCGCTGGTCATCGCACATCCGCTGTACGCCGCCGCCGCACTGTAGAGGTGGGGCGCGCGGATGGTGAGGTCGAGTACCGAGGTCGCGGCCATCGAGATCCCCGCGATCGCGTTGCGGCCCGTGGCGCCGAAGGCGGAATCGAGTACGGGCGGTAGTTCTTCGGTGAGGAAGGTCGCCCACATGTTCCGGCCGTTGTTGCCCAGTTTCGCGGCCAGGCCGGAGTCCGCCTGCTGCCAGTCGGTGTAGTAACTGAAGGCCCCCTCCTTGGGGATCACCACATTGACGTGTTCGCCGGCGAAGAATTCGGACACGTCGGTCTGCGCGGACCAGGTCGCGGCGTCTTCGCCGCCGCCCGCACCGTTGAGCAGGTAAAGGGTCGGCGCGGGGGTTCCGGTATCGGCCGGGCGCAGGACCTGCAGCGGGATATCGCGCTGCATGGCCGGTGAGTACACCGTGACCTCGACCCATCGTCCGGCGCCGGGCGCGAGCGAGACGATATCCGCTCCCGGGGCGGCGGCGGCGCGCGGTGCCACGCCGAGGGCGAGAACGAACAGTATCGCCAGCAGATATACCGGCGACGTCCTGCTTCGTGGAATCATCAATTCGTATACATGGCTTTCGAGCACGGGGTCCACCCGTGGTGACCGGGTGGACCCCCTATTCCGACCGGCGATCTATTTGCCGGGGGCGGGCGTGCCCCCGCTCAGGGTGATCAGCGCGTTGACGATACTCGTGCCGATACCTCCGGCGCTGGCAGTGCCCATGCCCAGAATTTCGAAGAGAGACCCCATGTCGTGCTCCTTGCAGTGCTGAATTAACGGAATTCCGATCGGAATTTCGGTGAAATTGGGTGTATCGTTCGCCGAATCAGGCGGCGACACTTCCCTGTAGGGAACCGATGAAAACATCGAGGAGGCCGTCACCTGCGACAGCCGAACCGAGTGCCGGAATCAACGCCATGAGCAGATCGCTCAACGAACCCATAGTGAACTCCTCGAGAGGGTGAGACGTCCTCGCGGATACGGGCTTGCAGCCCGGAAGGACGATCACGGCCGCGGTGTCCGGCAGTGACCCAGGCAACATAGCAAGCGACCAGTTTTCCCGCAACGAATTCCTCTAAATTTGAGTTACAGAAAGCCCGCAATCCTTCGGCAACCGATAGCGACATGCTGCGACCGCCACCGGGCACACGACGAGTGATCCGCGACGGGGCCTGCCACCCGGTGCCGAGATCGCCGAACGCACGGGACCGACGCGAGAAGCCGGCATCGCCGGGCTCAGGAAGCCGTGGTGTCTGGGTCGGATTCCACGCCGGAACCCGCACCGGGAGATATCGGCGCCACCCACCGCGACTACCCGACCCGGCTCACCCAGCGGCCGCGCACTCCTCTTGCGGCACGCGGCCCGGGCCGATCACGAGCCCCGGCCGTGGTCTCGACGGCGACCACCCGGGTCGGGCGGACGCCCCGGCGCACCGGCGGGCAATGGGCTTGCCCGGCGCGAGGGGGCCCATCCACCACGTGGCAGCCCACCGAGCCGGAAAGACAGAGTCCGGAAACGAATCTGCGCTGATATGGCGATGGCTCGGACCCGGCCGGTCCGAGCCATCGACGTATCAGCGCACCGTATGCGGCGGGCTCAGACGAACACCTGGGTGAGGTCGCCGTAGAGCCGCTGCTCGGTGCACTGGGTGTCCGCGTCGAAACTCGCGTACACCGCACCGGGGATATCGAGCTCCGTACCGTTCTTCAGCCAGTAGTGGATCCGGATCTCGAAGGTGACCTCGGCCGTACCGTCCGCCGCGGTCTGCGGCTCCATCCAGTGGAAAATGGTATGCCTGATCTTGGTGGTCTGGTCGAGTACGTATTGGACGGAGGCGGCTGCCGCCTCCCGGCCGGTCACGGGTTCGGCATTGGCGAAGGTCAGTTTCACATCGTCGGTCATCAACGCCACGGCGTCGGCCAACCGACCGGCATCGATGTGCTCGTAGTAGTCCTCCATAGCCTTCCGGACGGACGTCATCAACCCACTCCTTGCTGAGTTTCCCGAAAAGGGAACGGTTTTCGATTGCTGCGAGCACACAGTAGTGGAAGTTCACATCACCCGCCGAGGATCGCGAGGCACGGTAGTTCACGGTCCGGCAACGGTTTTCGGGCCGGCGGCACGAAGTCCGCCGGCCCCCGATCACCGGGCCTCGGCCGGGGGTCGGAACGAGCCGGGTACGGCCGCCCGGATCGCCGCGGCCTCGTGCTCCAGCAGCACGTCTCCACCCTGGGTGGAGACGATCGGGCTGTACGGGTCCGGCTCGTAGGGGTCGCCGAGCAGTTCGCGCAGCACCGCCAGCCCGCAGAACGGCACATAGTGTGGGCTGTAACCACCCTCCTGGACGAATGCGATCCGGCCCTCGCAGAGTTCGGCCGCCACATCGAGCACACGCCGGGTGAGCCGGGCGAATCCGGCACTGGTGACCATCTGGCGGGCCAGCGGATCCATGATGCTCGCGTCGAAACCGGAGGCCACCAGGATCAGCTCGGGACGGAACTCGCGGAGCGCCGGCAGCACGACCTCGTCCATGGCGTGCACATAGGCGGCGTCACCACTGGCCGGCGGCAGCGGGATATTGATCGAGAAGCCCTCGCCCGCCCCCGTGCCCCGCTCCTCCAGATAGCCGGAGTTCGGCGGGAAACACAGATGCTGGTGCAGCGAAACGGTGAGCACCGACGGGTCGCTGTACCAGATCTCCTGGGTGCCGTTGCCGTGGTGGACATCCCAGTCAACCACCGCCACCCGCGCCAACCCGAGGACATCCTGGGCGTAAGCGGCGGCTATCGAAACATTGTTGAAAATGCAGAACCCCATCCCACCGGCCCGGTACGCGTGATGTCCCGGCGGATTGACCAGCGCGTAACCGGTATCGATGGTCCGGGAGACCACCTGATCCACGAGCTGGATCGCACCGCCGGCGGACAGCGCCGCGATCTCGTAACCCCCGCGCCCGAACGGCGAGCAACCGTCACCGGCGTCACCGCCCTTCGGCTGGAGACTCTCCTCTTTGATCCGGGCCAGATGCTCGGCGGTATGGACGCGGAGGATATCCGCCTCGGTGGCCGGGACCGCCCGCACCGGTCGCAGCCGGTCGAGCACCCCGGAAACCGCGACCAGTTCGTGGAACCGGCGTTTGGTATCGGGGTGGGCGACATGGTGACCTATCGGCTGGAGCCCGGTGGTCGCATCGGCGGGAAACAGACTCCCCGAACCGGTGTCGGCCCATCCGTAGACCGTGTTCCAGACATATCCGATTGTCATGGTCGAACTCCTTGGTGTCCGGCTACCCGCTCGAACGGGCGCCGGACGGCAAACCGCGCGCAATCGATCGACAGCGCCAGCTCATCGAGCCACAACCGCTCCGGCCGCGCAACCGGAACGCGGCTGCGGAGGAGTGCGTGCCGGCGGTCGGGACCACCGATCTCGAAGCCTTGGAAATCCACCGGCGCGAGGAATTACCGGTAAGGCGACCGGGCAAACGTATCGAGCGCCGTTGAGAAATGGCATACGCGCCGTTCGCGAACGGGCAATCCACTACTGCTCGCGCGACCTCCGGTACGTATGCAGGATATGCCGGGACAACTCCGTGACCAGGGCGATCACGGCCGCGACCGCGAGCAGTATCACGAATGTGTTCTTCGTGCTCCGCGATACCTCGACGATGCCGATGGTCAGAGCGATGATGCCCACCAAGGGAGGTAGCGCTCGCCAATGCTCGGTCATACCACTTCCAACTTGCTGTCCACTGCGCCCGGGTCACAGTCTATCCGGCACCCGTACCGGTCTGCGGCGATCTCGTGCGGGCCGGGCCCGGCATGTGGTGGTCGTCCGGCACCGCAGCGGACGTATCGGGGGGTTACGCAGTACCGGCCGATCAGCTGCCTGCCGAACGCACTCGCCGACCCGACCGGCCTGCTTGGACCCCTTCGCGGCTGCCCGTAGGGTCCGGAGTGCTCGATCCGCACGCGTACCACTTCCCACCCGTTCACCGAGAGAGAAGGGGTTACACATGTCGATCCGCACCACCACCGCCGCCACGCTGGCCGCATTGGCTGTTCCCGCCGCGGTCGCACTCGCGGCTCCGGCGGCCATCGCTCAACCGGCCGAGGGCGCCGTGGACCAGCAGGACACCAGAGGCGACATACTGGGCATTCCGGGTCTCGTCGACCTCCTGGCCGGCCTCGGCCTGCAACTCCCGGAAGGCGAGGAGGGCGAGCAGCAACCCGGCGACGATCAACAGCAGCCGGGCACCACCGACCAGCAGGCACCCGGCGAGACCGACCAGCAGTTCCCGGGCGAGACGGACCAAGAGGCACCCGGCGGCGTCGATCAACAGGCACCCGGCGGCGTCGACCAGCAGGCACCCGGCGGCGTCGACCAGCAGGCACCCGGCGGCGTCGATCAACAGGCACCCGGCGGCGTCGATCAACAGGCACCCAGTGGCGTCGACCAGCAGGCACCCAGTGGCGTCGACCAGCAGGGCGCCGCGCAGTCCTACGGCCACACGGCGTAGAGCCGAAATCTCGATCGGTCCAGCCACTGCCGCCGGGTAGGGTCGCGGCCGCCCGGCGGCAGTACCCGCCGCGACAGTGGGTGACGAAACAGAACCCCCGGCCGAGCCCGGACGATCGACGGGAAAGGCTCCCGCGGCGTGCGTCCCTCCCCCCCTGCGTACCGAATCGGCCGGGCTGTCCGTGCGGCCGCCGCATCGGCTACTCGACTGTGACCACCGACGGGCCGCGCCGGATCAGCTCACCAGCGCCGCCCTGCCGCGATCACGTCGGTGAACCCGCCGCCGCGCCGGTTGCCAGGTCCGCGCCCCAGCGTTCGACCGCGCCGTCGAGATCCAGCGGGTGGGGCCGCAGATCCTCGGTATCGGGCCAGTCGGCGCGGGGTACCCGCCACATCACCTCGAACTCGTTTCCGTCCGGGTCCTTCGCGTAGAAGGATTTGGACATCAGATGGTCGGTCGCGCCGACCAGCGCATCCCGGGATCGCAGCCGGCGCCCGACTTCGGCGAGTTCACCGAGCGTGCCGACCTCCCAGGCGAGGTGGTAGAGGCCGACACTGCCGCGATGCGGGCCCGGGGCGCGGTCACCGAGCGCGAACAGCCCCAGATCGTGGTCGTTCTCGGTATCCGGCGCCCCCTGTCTCTTGCCACGGCCGCCGAGGCACTTCATCGGCTGCTTCACCCGATGAGATGCGCTTCGAACCTGACGAGATCGAATCCGCCAAGACAGCGGTCTCCGCGACCGAGATGCCATCCCGCATCAGAGACTCGCTCATCTCTGCCCTTGACACCTACTGGGCGGAGAAGTCCTACCCCCAGAGGATCCAGCAACTCGCCGAGCCGGTGGCAGAGGCGGTGCCTGCGTGCATAGGCAAGCTGAACAGATGGAAATCGGCGATAGTCGACCAGCGAGTCTCTCTTGCCCACGGAATTTCAGGGGACGAGCCACGCACGCCTGACGATCTTGTGAAGATGTCCAGCTTGACGACGTCTCTGCGCTGGATGCTGACCCTGCGACTTTTCCTGGCTGCGGGCGTAGGCGCCGACCAGTTACATTCCGCTGTTCAGGGCTCTGAGCGGTTCGCAAGCGACGCGAGGCGGTGGAAGCGTGACTGGCCGAGAATCTACTCAGCCGAGCAGACTGGCTAGGCCCGACCGAGCTTCCTTCAGGTGCGGAGTGACTCGAGCGGGATGTGGGTGCGGTCCTTACCGGCGCCGAAGAACCAACGGATATGGCGTAGATGCTGGTCAGCGCCGATTGGTGTCCGGGCCGAGTAGTGCGGTGAGGTCACGCATCGCCTGCGGGGACGGTTTGAAGTAGCGGCGCAGGTTCTCAGCTTTGCGGTGTCGGGAGTTGGCCATCAGGTCCCAGCCGGTTCCGGGCCCACCGACGGCGGTGGCGGCTTAGAGCAGGTCGCGGGCCTGGTCGTAGGACAGCCGGGCAAGGCCGGCGTCGGGGCAGACGTCGCGGTCGGCGACGTACTTGCCGGGCCCCGGTCGGCGGTGGGTCACGAACACGGGACCGCGGGTGAGCCGGGGATATCCGCCCGAAATTCGGCCGATACTACGGCGATCCCCTGTACCAGAGTTCCACAATGTGGGAGGCATGGCCGATATTTCGGGAAACCGGTTCAGACGGCTGTCAGGTCGTGGTGAACCGGTGCCGGTAGGCGGCGGGAGAGGTGCTGAAATGCTGTTTGAACACGCGGTGCAGGGTCGATACCGAGCCGAGACCGACACTGCGGGCGATAGATCCGAGGCCGTCGTTCGTGTGTACCAGCAGCCGTGCCGCGGCATCGGCCCGCGCTGATTCCACATATCGTGCGGGCGGTATCCCTACCTGTCGGCGGAAGACTCGGGAGAAGTGGCGCGGGCTCAATCCCGCCCGGGCCGCAAGCGCCTCGTTGGCGAGGTTCTCCGATAGATTGGCTGCGATCCATTCCTGGAGGCGTGCGATATGCGCGTCGGTACTCGTCGGTCGCGCCAGCAGTTCGCTGAACTGGTGCTGGCCCCCCGGTCTACGCAGATACATGACCAGCCATCGGGCCGTGCGACGCGCCAGTTCCGCAGTGTGATCCGCGGCGATCAGAGCCAATGCGAGATCTATTCCGGCCGAAACCCCCGCCGACGTCCAGATATGTGCGTCCTGGATGAAAATCGCCTCGGGCTCGACCCGCAGATCGGGAAATGCACCCGCCAACTGCGCGGCGGTCGCCCAGTGTGTCGTCGCGCGCCGGCCGGTGAGCAATCCGGCCGCGGCGAGGGAATGGGCGCCGGTACAGACCGACGCGATCCGCGAGGGCCGATCGGCGAGAGTGGAAATCCAGTCGACCAGCGCGGGGTCGACCAAGGCCGCGGGGCCGGTGTCGCCCATAAGGAGCCCACCGGGCACGACAACCGTATCGATCTGCCCATCCAACTCGTCCCAGGACACCTCGGCGACCAGAGACGTGCCGCCAGCGCAGCGGATCGGGCCCCGGCGCGCGCCCGCTATCACGGTCCGATAGCCGCGAGACGATGGGCCGAGGAGGCGATCGGCCGTCGCGAAGACTTCGACGGGGCCGGCGATGTCAAGTAACTCGACACCGTCGAAAGCGGTGATCACAACACTATGCCGGGACATATCGGTAATCGTGCCCGCCCAGGGTGTGTGTCCGCAATGACGTGACCATCGCAGATCAGGACATGGCCGAAATCCGGACAACCCTGTCCTTGTTGCCGCTCGCCTATCGCACCGAGGATCGAGATCGACAGCCGACCACCTACCGCCGAAGGACCTCTCGATGCTCACCGCACTTCCTGATTCGCCCACCGCCCGAGCCGCGGCCGACCTCGCCGCCGAAGCCGCGCCGGCCGATCTGCTCAACCACAGTTATCGCACCTACCTGTTCGGCCGCTGCCTGGTCACCTCGAACGATATCGACCACGAGGCCGCCTTCGTCGCGGCGATGATCCACGACCTCGGTCTGACCGAGCGCCACCGTGGACCGGCCCAGTTCGCCGAGGTGGGCGCCGAACTGGCCTGTCGCTTCCTGGTGGGCAGAGGGTGGGATCTGAACCGGATACATCTCGTGGAACAGGCGATTCTCCGGCACACGAACCTGCCCGCCGAACACGAACCCGTCTACCGGCTGATCCAGGCCGGTGCCGCTGTCGATGTCGCGGGCCTGGGCCACGGCGAAATCGAAGCCGAGGATCTATCCGAGATCCTCACCGCGTTCCCGCGCCTCGATTTCGCCGCTCGCATGCGCCACCGATTCCTGCACGAAGTCGACTCCCACCCCGGGGGTGCTTTCGCCGATCTCGAACGCACCGTCGCCCTCTCCGAACGCTTCGCCACCAACCCGATCGATCGCCTCACCGGAGCGGCATGATCGCGGTTGGCTCCGCGCACTTCACCCTACGCAGGGCAGACCCGATAACCTGGCACGTCAACGAACCCTTTGCCCCTCTCTTGTCTGTGGGAGTGGCAATGGGTTCGGGGACGGCGCCTGTGACGCCTTTGAGTTGTCTTGGGGTTCCCAAGGGAGCCTTGGCTGGAGGGTTCGACCATGGTGTGCGCCGCCGTGGCTGCGGGGGCTCCGGCGGTTGTTGCGGAGGTACGGTCGCTGCCACGTGTTTGCCGCGGTGGTGACGCTGCCGCGATTCGATCTTTGCCATTTGGGATCGGAGGATCTGGTTTTGGATCGCTTTCGATTCGGCGTGCGCCAGTTCCTCGACCGTTTCTTCCAGGATTTCGGCCAGCCATACGGTCCTGGGTGAGAGCTTCGCGTTGGGGTTTATCCGGCGGCGGTAGCTCTTCTGTCGACATGCAGACCCGCAGTGTTCGGGAGGCCGGCCCCGCTTGGCCGGTTTGAGTTCTCTGCCGCATGCGCGGCAGTGTCCGGAGAGCGATGAGGGGTCTTCTGCGAGAAGAGAGAGCAGCTCACTGTCGTGCAGTTCGTAGAGGAATCGCCTGAGGACGGTGCGGACGGTTCTGTCGATGGACTCTCCGTCGGGGTCGTCGTCGATCCGTTCCAGTAACCAGAGCAGGTTTTTCCTCACCGCTTCCCTGCGGGTTGTCGTGGTGAGCCGCTCGTCGACGCGACGGCGCGAATCGCGATTGACGACGTCTCGGGCAACGCGGTCGTCGTTGATCAGTGGACGGCGGGTCACGCGGACTCCTTGGTGTGGCTGGAAGGGCTGGCGGGAACAGTGTTGGAGCGTCGGTGTCGTGGCAGGAGCCGACGAGGCTTCGACGTTGGTCGCTTTCCGAACGCGGTGGCAAATGCTTGGAAGACGGCGGGCACATCCTCGGGCCGGGCCCTCAGTATCGCTGCCAGCCCTACGACTACCGCCGCGATCACCACGATGGTTGCGGGCAGCTGGAGCCAGAAAGCTGCCCAGCCACCAGCGGTAGCGGCGGACCCGAAATCGAATGGCACTCTAGAACCTCCTGAAACGACAAAGGCCTCCGGCGGGGAACGTCGGAGGCCGTGGATACGAAAAAAGCCCCAACCTGCTGGTTTGGGGCTGAGCTGAGGGCACACGTGTGCGACTCGTGCCTGAAGGCTAACTGGACGGGGAGGCTCGCGTCAACCGATCATATCCTGAGGGAGACAACGGTTTCGGTTAACCCGGAGGTAGAGCACCTCACCTGGAATTTCGTAACGACACGTCGAAACCCGAGGCCCGGCACAGCGCCAGATACCCGACTACACCGAACTCATCGTCATCGACGAATCCGAACGACTGTCCGCCACCGCGATCGAGCACCTGCGCGACCAATACGACCGCGGCGACCACGGCCTGCTGTTCATCGGCATGCCCGGCACCTCGGACCCGACCCAACGGCTAGGCCATCAGCTCGGTGTGGGCGTGCTCCGGCGCCGTCTTGCAGACGTAGAGATGCTGGTCGTAGCCGCTACCTATTTCGACTGCAGTGGGCCTGAAGCCGATGGATGGTTCATGCGCCGATTCCTCGCGTGGGAGCCAGCTGCTGTCTCTGCTGCCGGCTTCGGACGTGGCGATGGTCAGCAGGGCATGCATGTCGCTGTTGCAGGTACGGCAGAGCTGGGGGCTGGGGTCGGTGGCTCCCCAGCCAGGCCAGCCGCCGACTCTCCAGCCGGGTGCGACGGACAACTCATCGGCGTAGAACTCCGGCGGGTACGACGCGTAGGCGCTGTCCACGCCCGTCTCGGCTGCCTGCCACACGCTCCAGTCTCCGATCTGCTCCCGGAGTTCCTTGCTCAGCTCCCTGTGGTCGGGGTATTCGGTGACCTGCTCCGGGTTGAGCAGGCACGGCTCGGGCAGGTAGCCGTCGAACTGCACCGCGGGCGGTTCGGGGGGCGTGGTGAGGATGTCGGTGACGGTGGCGGCCGACCGCCAGAACAGCGCGGTCTTGGGCATGCCCGTCGAGTGGTCGAAGGGGCACCACAAGACCTGGAGCAGGTCTGCGCCTTCAGGCGTGTGCAGATCGGGCACGTCGCGCGCGTAGAGCTGCGCGACCGGCAGCATCGCTATGGAACCCTCATAGGGGGCGACCGCCAACGTGACCGGATACTCCTGCGGCGGGCGGATTCGCTCGAGGGTCTCTCGTTCCTGCGGGGTCAGGCTCCTGCCGCGCGAGGCGGCACGGATCCGTCGTTCCAGCCTCACCTCCGCTGGGGTCAGGGTCGGGTTGATTCCGTCCACTACATGAGGTTCGTCGCAGTGCGGCCATGGCTCGTCGGCGGGCCAGAGCAACGGTCCGCCGATGGAACTGTCCTGCGGTGACGGCGCCCCGGGGCGCGGGTGCAACCGGGTCGCCGTGCGTGCCAGCGGAGCCAGCAGAGGAAAGACGGTGGTGACGTCGAACGGCCGCGGCGGAGTGGTCGGAGTGCTGGTCATGGCCGCGATCGTGCCAAATGACTCTGACAACGGCGGGTAGCCGTGGGATCAGCCGAATTTCGGGCGCGGACGCTCTGCACGCACTGGACAATCGGCCTAACGCTCGGTGTCCACTGAAAGGTGCTTGTTGGACAAATTTCCTGCGTAAATCATCGCTGACCAGCGATGATTTCCCAATCATCTGTCCAGAAATGCATTAATTATTGAACACTCTGCGTAACTGTCAGGGTGGCGAGGTTACGGGGCCGTCTTGTGAGAAGGTGAGGTTTCTCTCGCGCATTCGGTACTGCCGGTGTCGGTTCCGAGTGTCGAAGGAATTTGGATGAAGGAGGGGCCTTGGTGGAAGCGTCGTTGGATGTGGCTGGGCTGGTAGGGCATCGCTATCGCGCGGATGACTACTACGAGGTGGGGCGGGAGAAGATCCGCGAGTACGCGCGAGCGGTGCAGGACTTCCATCCGGCGCACTGGAGCGAAGACGCTGCCGGTGAGTTCGGATACGCCGGTCTGATCGCGCCGACCACGTTCATCTCCACTGCCGCGATGTTGGCCAACCGCAGGCTGTTGGAAACCGTCCTCACCGGCTACGACGTAGTCGTACAGACCGATCAGGTCTTCGAGATGTACAAGCCGGTGCTCACCGGCGACCGGCTTGTCAGCGACGTCGAACTGTCCGCGGTGCGCCGTATCGCGGGCAGGGACCTGCTCACCATCACCAACACGTTCACCGACCGGACCGGCGACATCGTGCAGATCATGCACACCACCGTCGTCGGCCTTACCAGCGAGGACGTCAACGCCGACATTAGCGACACGATCGAACGCGTCATCATGAGCGGACTCCGCGCGACCTCCCGGGCCGCGGCGGCATCCGCCGGCGTGGACGGGCTGATGGTGCCGGATCCGGACGCCGAGACCGTCGCACGTCTTTCGCCGATCTCCCGGACGCGTGTCCCGCGCACCATGCCGCGATTCGAGGACATCGCCGTCGGTGACGAGCTTCCCGCGCGGTCTGTGACCCTGACGCGCGGTGATCTGGTGAATTACGCCGGGGTCTCGGGGGACGTGAACCCCATCCATTGGCACGAAGGGGTCGCCGCGCTCGCGGGTCTTCCGGATGTGATCGCCCACGGCATGCTCACCATGGGTCTGGGGGCGGGATTCGTCACCGGATGGCTCGGTGACCCCGGTGCGCTGATCAGGTACGGGGTCCGGCTGTCGAATTACACGGTCATCGAAGCCGCCTCCGCGGGAACCGTGGAGTTCACCGGTCGCATCAAGTCGGTCGATCCCGACACCAGGACAGCTGTCGTCGTCATCGTCGCGAAGTCGGCCGGCCGCAAAGTTTTCGGGCTCGCCACCGCAGATGTCCGTCTCGCATAGCCTCTGCCGCGAGAGCCGCAGCCGTTGCCGGCGGTAATGGACGGCGGCCTCGGCAGCACCGGTTGCGCCGCGATCGAGTGTCCATAATTAGGCCGTTTGTGAACGATTTTCCGTAGATAACCATCGTTGAACATCGAGGATGCCACGAGGACTGTTCAGAAAAACATCAATTTATGAACATCCACTGTGGAGTGTCCGGTGGCTACACCGGGTTCGGCGAGCGCTGAAACCCGGCTCCGGATGTACTGCGTCTTCGCTCCCGCCGTACCGCCCGGCAGCGACTGATCAGCCCGGGGGTCAGTAGTCGAGTTCGGCGGTGTACCCCCGCCACGCCTCGGCCAGCTGCCCGATACCGGACACCGGCCCCGTCTCCCCCCTCGCGGGCGGCGGCGCGAGCGTGTTCGGCGGCGGTGGGCTGCTTCTTCGGTGACATGCATACTTCCCGGTCTCGGCGACACCCACGCTTCCCGACAGGCCGTGTACGCCGGGGACCCCGCGGTTCCGAATGGCGAGCCCGCCATATGCAGCAAGTTAGGACTGACTGCGCGCGAAAAGAATCGCTTGCTGAGCTTTCGCATCCGGGTCGAGCAGCATCTGGGCCTCGACCACGAATCCGGCATCGTGCAGCCAGGATGCCACCTGGTTCGGCTGACGGTGGCGGACATGGACCTTCATCGGGTGACCGCCATAGCCCTCCGTCATCAACCGCGACTCGTCGCCGACGTGGAACAAGAGTTGCAACGGTCCGCCGGGACGCAATGCTCGGTGGAAGCGCCCGAATACAGTCGGCACCTCGTCGTCTGGGATGTGGATCAACGACTGCCAGACGAGCAGGCCGGCCACCGAAGCGACGGGCAGGTTCAGCTCCGTCATCGAGCCCACCTCGAACCGCAGGCCGGGGTGGTCGCGCCGAGCCACGTCGATCATCGCCGGGGAGAGGTCGATACCGAAGGCGTCGACACCGAGCTCATGCAGGTGGGCGGTGACTTCACCGGGGCCGCAGCCGACGTCCGCGACCGGTCCGCCGCCAGCGGTCCGCACGCTGTCGGCGAACAACTCCAGAGCCGCGCGAAGGTACTGGTGTCCGGCGAGGGCGCCGCGCACTTGGTTGGCATAGCTGACCGCGACCGCGTCATAAGAGGTTCGGGTGTCGGCCAACCAGTCATCCGTGGTCATGACCGGCACGATATTCCATGATCGCGGCGGACTCGACGCTACTCCGGAACGACAAAGGTGCCCCCACCCGGCCGGGGTGGATTAAGGCAGCGGACATACCGCGCGAGAGTACGGATCCCTGCCGTAGCCCGTTCAGTGGAGCCCTGCTTGATGGCGATCGCGTTCGAGACCGTTTCACCGACATTCTCGGTCCGGTGAGAGTGGCGGGCATGCACCTTCTTCGGCACCCGCACTACGGCGATCCCTGCCAACACCCGAACCCCAACCTCGGCGTCCTGGAAACCCCGCCCTTCTACGCCGCGCAACTCGTCCCCGGAGACCTCGGCACCAAAAGGCGGCCTGATCATCGACATCCACGGCCGCGTCCAACGCGACAACGGAACCACCATCACCGGCCTCTACGCCGCCGGAAACACCGGCGCACCCGTCATGGGCCACACCTACGCCGGCCCCGGCGTCACGACGGCCCCGCCATCGTTTTCGGCTACCTCGCCGCCCTCCACACCCCAACGGCCTGAACATCGCCACCTGTTCATAAACCGGTCCCAGTTGGGCGGATCTCGGCAGTTCATCATCGTTGACCTGCGATGAATTGCGACATCGATGTCCAAGAAAGCATCATTTGATGAACATACGATGTAGGAGAACAGGATGCGGGCCTTACCGAGCTCGGGCGGCCCGTTCTATTGCCGAGTGATGACCGGTGGGATCCAGCTGCCATCGGTGATGGGGGTTTTGCCGCCGTAGGCGCGCAGGTAGAGGGAGAAGGTGCGTTCGGGGGCGGGGAGCCAGTTGTCATTGTGGTCGCCGCCGGGTGGGGTGTGGCCGGCATACAGGGTCAGTGAGCCGTCGTGGCCGTAGTGCAGGGAGGTGTTCTTCGTGCCCAGTGAGTAGCGGCGTAGTTCGTTGGGGTGGATGGCTAGGGCGGTGAATATCGGGATCTGGCTCACTTTTCGTGACGGAGTCGGCGCCCGTCGGGTGCGTGAATTCAGGACTGGTCTTGGCCGTGTGCGAGCGGTTTCGTCTCGGATTCGTCCACCGTGATCCCGCGGCCTGCTTCCGGGGCAACGCACAGGACGAGAATCAGCAGACTCGCCATGATCGGAATGAACAAGTACGCGAATCCGCTGTTGAACAGTTTCGCCATGCTCGCGACCAGCCCCCCGCTGGACGCGAGGCTCAACAGGACTCGGCCCGCCATCTTTTCCGCCAGTAGCAGGAACCCGCCAACGCACCAGAGCAGGCCGATGGCCGTGGCGACGATCCCCATGATGATCAGGTTGGTGTACTGGCCGATCTCGACTGACGATTCGCGGGCGCGATCTTCGATGCCGACCACGACATAGAGGATCCACAGGATTCCGGCGGTCCCGGTCAGGAGACCTGAGGATCAGCGCGATGAAGGCTGCAGTGACCGCGGTTGCGCCCGACAGGTCGGGCTTCGGCAGTTCCGGTTGATCATGCCGGTCGTTCATAGCCCAATCCTTGTCTTGTTTCGCGCGAATCTACCGTGCGGTCACGTGTGGGTGGCGACTGGGCGATGTGTCGGCAACTCCTCAGCACGAGAAATGCAGTGCGCTGGCTACGGTGAATTTCGGGATCCGGCCGATTTCGGTGACGAAGACCGCGCCAAAGGCCACGGCGTCATCGCTGTGCGGCTGTGAGGCGCACGCGTTTGCGTAGCAGGGGAAGGCCGGCCCTGCCGAACATCTGCCTCTTGATCATTTGATGTGATTGACGCGCCCCTCGGCAGGACCGGAATTCCAGCGGACCGTCAGACCGGCGCGTCGGACAGGCGGCGTTAATACCGGCTATGCACCCTGGTCGCGTCGTATCCGCAAAACATGCAGGTCACAGTCGCTGCCAGTGCATATGCCCGGATACACACCACGTCCCCGACCTCGAAAACTTCCTCGATAGCCACCCCTGCAAGGTGCGGCAACAGCAACCGCACACCACGATCAACACACAGCTGGACATGATCGCAAAACCCCAGCCACCCGCCGCTCTCAGGCCACAGCCGTCACGGAAAGTGGGCCAGATCCGAATGTCGACGTCGTTTGTCGGTGAATTCTGTTGTCATTGAGCGGCTTCGGGCTCGCGTTGTATCGGCAGAAAGTGACGTCACCTGCACGGCGTGTCGCAGAACGAGTCCTGGTGGCGTCACCTGCCATTCAGGCTTTGAACGAGTGCAGGCTGGCCAGGCACAAGGTCTGCCCGGCGTCGAACCATTCGAAGGTGCTGACCGGCTGGAATCCCAGGCGGGCTGCGAGTCTGAGCGAGCGTTTGTTGGCCGTCTGGGTCGCGATGAGGACCGGCTGGTCTGGGAGCTGGTCTGCGGCTGCGCGTAACGCGGCGCTCGCGGCCTCGAACGCCAGTCCTGCGCCCCAGGCGTCGCGCCGCATCAGGTAACCCAGTTCCAGTTCCTCGCCGTCGTCGGTGACGTGGCCGGGCTCGTCAGCGGCACGACGTTTGAGCTCGAATGTTCCGATCAGGTTGTCGGTGGCCTTGTCGGCGATGATGAAGTGGCCGGCAGTGGCGGTTGCGTTGGCTGCGCCGCCGATCGCGTCGAGGCGCTGCTCGGCGTCCTCCCGCAGCCGCGGGACTCCGATGTAGGCCCAGACATCCGGGTCAGTCTGTAGCTCGATGAGCCCTTCCCGATCAGCGTCGCGCGCCTTGCGCAGCAGGACCCGTTCCCCGGCGATCTGGACAGCGGACAGCATCGGCAACTGGTTCATGTGGCCCTCCCCTTGCTTCGACGTTGATCGGTAAAGATCATGCCACCGCCCCGTGGTCATCTCTGCGAAGCACGAGAATCCCTCCACCGCAAGCAAGATCACGCCGTCGTTGTTCACCGATATGAACATCCGGCCAGCAGAGGCGACTTCAAGATCCACCGACAAACGACGTCGCAGATGACCGATCTAGTGTTCCGCGCCTGAAATACGTTGGCTATTTGTAGGATTCGGCGGTGGCGAGGACGGGGCGGCCGAGATCGGGTCCGGAGTTGGTGGTGACCGAGGCGCAGCGGCAGGAGTTGGTGCGGGGTGCGCGGGCGGCGACATCGACGCAAGCGTATGCGCTGCGGTGCCGGATCGTGCTGGCGTGCGCGGAGCCGGGAGCAGCGAACGCGCATGTGGCGGCAGCGGTCGGTGTCACGCCGATGACCGTGGCGAAGTGGCGCAAACGCTTCATCGAACACGGTCTGCCCGGGCTGGCCGACGAGCCGCGGCCGGGCCGGCCGCCGTCGATCCTGCTGGACCGGGTGGAACAGGTGCTGGCGTTGACCCTGGAACAGACACCGCGTGATGCCACGCATTGGTCCCGGTCATCGATGGCCGAGCGGACCGGGCTGTCGAAATCGACGATCGGGCGGATCTGGCGGCGGTTCGAGCTGAAACCGCACCTGGTCGACGGGTTCAAACTGTCGACGGACCCTCTGTGTGTGGAGAAAGTGGTCGATGTCGTCGGGCTTTACCACAATCCGCCCGAGCGGGCCGTCGTGTTGTGTGTGGACGAGAAGTCGCAGATGCAGGCCCTGGACCGTTCACAGCCGGTGCTGCCGATGATGCCGGGCATGCCCGAGCGCCGCACCCATGACTACGCCCGCCACGGGACTACGAGCCTGTTCGCGGCGTTCAATATCGCCGACGGCACCGTGATCGGCGAGCTGCACCGCCGCCACCGGGCGACCGAGTTCCGCAAGTTCCTGGTCACGATCGACAAGACCGTGCCCGCCGAACTCGATGTCCACCTGGTTTGCGACAACCTCGCCACCCACAAGACCCCGATCGTCAACGAATGGCTCGCCCGGCACCCTCGCTTCCACGTCCATTTCACCCCGACCGGGTCGTCCTGACTCAACCAGGTGGAGCGCTGGTTCGGATACCTCACCGACCAGCTCACCCGCCGCGGTGTCCACAAAAGCGTCGCGGCACCGGAGAAAGACGTCACGACCTGGATCGAGCACTGGAACGAGAATCCCCGGCCGTTCGTCTGGAAGAAAACCGCCGAGGAGATCCTCGACTCCCTCGCCCAACGTATTTCAGGCGCGGAACACTAGCCCCCGGGTTACTCCACGTAGCCCTCACGCAGGTATCTCGACAACGGGTCCGCAGCCGGCGACTTACGACCACTTCACTGTCCGCAAAAGGACGGTTAATGAGCAATGACTCGGTTGACTAGATCGTTGACCAGCGATGATTACTGACTCATGTGTTCGATAATGCATCGATCAATGCACATCGACCTGGCCGCGTCAGCGGCCCGGATCTTTGGAACGTGACATGAGAGAGCGTTCCAGTAGATCGCCCGCCCCGCGGATCTCGGCATCGGAAGATCCGAGAAAGAATCGCGCGGCGACCGCTGCGAAGGTAGGCGCGAGCACGGGAGCGAGCCGGCGACCGGACTCGGTGAGTTCGAGACCCACCGCCCGCCGGTCCTCGGTCCCACGACGGCGATGCAGCAGACCCTTGCGCTCGAGCCGGTCTACGAGCCGGGTCGTCCCGGCAGTGTCGATACCGAGCGCAGCGGCCAGACGTTTCGGACTGCTCTCACCGCCGGCGAGATTGATCAGCAGTGCAGCTTGCTGGGCGGTCACTCCATGTGTAGCGAGCTCCCGGTCCAGCGATCTCGACAACTCTCGGGCGGAATCGTGCACTAGCGAGGCGGTCCGCATGGCGGCAGCGTTCTCCATCCCGCCACAATAACTGTCTAGACATTTATTGTCTAAGCATGCAGATGGCTCGAGGGTCGCAATTGCGTAGGCGGCCGGAGTCGGTGACGGTGAGCGCGGTCGGCACGACGGGCACTGCGGCAACGGTCACATGCTGGCGCCAAAGTACGGTGCCCGTATCGATATCGAGTGCGACGAGCTCGCCATTGTTGTAGGTGACGTACACAGTCTCCGCACCGAGGCTGTCCAAGAATGCATCAGTTGATGGACAGTGTCGATGATCTGCACCGAGTGCCGAGGGGCGCATTCGAGGAGGGCCCGACTCGCGCATAGCCCGGTAAGGCGGAGCTCGGTTTTCGGCGGGGTGGCGCAAGATGCCTATACCGTGGTCAGGAATCGCCGATTACCTCATGAAAGGTCGTGTGCCGCCATGCCACGGGCAGTAACCCTGATCCGATCGAATGCTTTATCCGATGTGGCCGAGTACGCCTATGCCGCCACGGCCCCTGCCGATTCACGCTTGATCTTCCTCGCCGGCGCCTGCCCGCTGAACGCCGACGGCACAACCGCCGCGATCGGCGATTACGCAGGCCAAGCCGCCAAAGCCGTCGAAAACATGCGGATCGCCCTCGACGAGGCAGGTGCCTCGCTCGAGGATGTGATCAGCACCCGCGTCCTCGTGGCGTCGGCGTCGCAGGCAGATCTTGTCTCCGCCTGGGAGGTCGTGCGAGATACTTTCGGAGACCACGATGTTCCGAGCACACTGCTCGGTGTGACCGTCCTCGGCTACGACGACCAACTCGTTGAGATCGAGGCCGTCGCTGCGGTTCGCGACACCCGGGACTGACCAACCCACCGCGCCCCCGAGGGTGTTCACCAATGGAGCATCTCTTGGACGAAACCCTCGGGTCTTCAGCTTGTCCACGACCTCGGTGCCCAATTCGTTGTTCACGGCGAAGAGCGACCCGGCGATGATCTCCGACTTCCACACCGCCTTCAGCTGGCCGGGTTTCAGATCGCCCTTCTCCACCAGGGTCTTGTCGACCATCGTGTCGAAGGCGAATCCGGCGTCGCAGTCACCGGCGGCGATCGCCAGCACCGACGCGTCGTGCCCGCCCGCGTAGACCGGCTGCACACCGGCGGACAGATCGGCCTCCGAACCCGAGGCGATCACCTTCGATTCGATCAGCCCGGCGGTGGGGTACAGGAATCCGGAGGTCGAGCCGGGATCGACGAAGCACACCTTCCTGCCCTTGAAGTCGGCCAGCGTGGACACGGCCGCGTTCCCATCGAACACCGCCGCTCGCTCTACCGCGGCGACCGGATGACCTTCACGGCGATTCAGACCCCCTGATATTTCGTACGGAGAACCCGGGCGTTCACAGGCGAAGACAGCCGGCCGGCGCCCGGAGATCCCCCATCCCCTGCCGACAGGTTCCGCGCGCCATCGATACATACCGATGAAGCATTGATAGCTTGCGCGCATGAAACCGAGAGGAGTACGCGGCGGCCCACTGTCACTCGTCGCCCTGATCGCCGGCCTGCTCGTCGCGATCCATCCCGCGGCACCGTACGATATCGAGCTGATCGGCAACGAGCCACCGAAACGAAGCCCACCGGCGATCGCCAACGGCTTTCCGGGTGGCACTTTCGCGCTCCGAAACGAAGAAGCCCGGCTGTGCCTGGCCAGCGAGCCCGGTCGGTACTACGAAATCGACGGTACCCGGCAGCAGTGGAAGTACTCCCCGCACAGCAGCCGAGCCGGCGTCACCACCGACCCCACCCTGAAAGTAATCGGCTGCGACGGA
Organism: Nocardia grenadensis; assembly: GCF_050942415.1. Taxonomy (NCBI): domain Bacteria; kingdom Bacillati; phylum Actinomycetota; class Actinomycetes; order Mycobacteriales; family Nocardiaceae; genus Nocardia; species Nocardia grenadensis. Next base: position 6,010,301 of record NZ_CP192054.1, read on the forward strand.
TCGCCCCGCCAGCTCTGGTTTTTCGACTCGAGCGGCGCGGGCAGCCTTTTCGGTGTGCACAATCAACTCGTCAACGCCGTCCCGGAGGACTCGCGCGGATATTTCGCGCTCGCCTATGCCGGCGCCCCCTCCGCCGGCGGGGCCGATGCGCTACTGGTCGGCACCGCATCCACCCGCGCGGTGAAGTGGAAGTTCCAGGACGGCTACCTGTTCGAGGAGGGCTATCCGAAATCGGTGCTCACCTATGTGCCCGGCAGCGCGATATCGAAGATGGCCCCGCGTGGCGGCCCCTACCAGCGCTGGCGACTGCAGGCGACGCCGTAGCTCAGGCCGCCCGGGCCCCCAATCCGGCCAGAACGAGTTCCAGCCCACCCCGGAATTCCGTTTCCGGGTCGGTGGTGGCCGCCGCTTCCGCGATCTCGATCAGCTTCGGGAACCGGTCGGCCGGTAGCGCCGCGACCCGGCCGGCGGCCACCGCCCGGTCCTCGCCCGCCCGGGCCGCGAGCGGGCTCGTGAGTTCGGCCTGCGCGAACCCGGTGACGTATCCGGAAACCACCCGGAAAGCCACCAGCAGTCCGGCTCCCGATCTACCGGAGCGGGCCAGCGCCCGCAGCAGGGCCTCGGCGGGCGCGAGCGTGGGGAGATCGGAGCTGCGCCGGGTCAGGATCAGCGGAATGGCATGCGGATGCGCCCGGACGGCCCGCCACATCCCCTCCGCGACCGAGACCACCTGCGCCGGCCAGTCGTCCGGCGTCTCGACCCAGCACGTTTCGCCCATCACGGCTTCGGTCACCAACTCCTCGAGCCCTTCGCGGCCGTCGACATAGTTGTAAATCGTCATCGCGCCGGTACCGAGTTCGGCGGCGAGAGTGCGCATGGTGAGGGCGGCGAGCCCCTGCTCGTCGACCAGCGCCAGTGCGGCCGTGCGCAGTTGTTCCCGAGTGAATTTCCGGGGCGCGGGCATAACCCTCCCTTGTTCAAGTACGGAGTACGTGATTAACTTCTTTTGTTCACGTACAACGTACCTAAATCGAGGTCCCATGACGATACGCACTACCTTCCCGTCCAGCCGCGACCACTGCGCGGCCTGGCTGACGCTCCCCGACGGCCCCGGCCCACACCCCGCCATCGTCCTGGTCCACGGCGGCGGCGCCACCCACGAGATGATGCTCGGGCAATACGAACAATGGTTCGCGCAGGCCGGACTGGCCGTGGTGGCGTTCGACTTCCGTCATCTGGGCGCCTCCGGCGGCGAGCCGCGGCAACTGGTATCCCAGCGTCGTTACGCCGAGGATGTCGACGCGGCATTGGCCTTCGCCCGCTCCCACCCCGAACTGGACGCCGACCGGATCGGGCTGTGGGGCACCTCCTTCGGCGCCAGCCATGTCCTGGCCGCCGCCGCCCGCCACGACCTGCGCGCGGCGGTCGTCCAGTGCCCCGTCTTCAGCGGTCGAGCCGTCGTCTCCCGGGCGGGAGTACGGCATCTGCTCCGGTTCACCTTCCCGATAGTCTCGGATATGGCTCGGGCCGCGCTGCGGTTGCCCCGGCGATATGTGCCGCTGGTGGGAGAGCCCGGCGAGCGGGCATTCGTCACTGCGCCAGGAGCACTGGCGGGATGGGAATCGGTGACGCCACCCGGTTACCGCTTCGACAACCGGATCACCGCCGCCTCCGGGCTCGGCATGCTGTTCTACAACGCCGCCTCGGCGGCGCCGCGAGTGCGGTGCCCACTACTGGTATGCGTCTGCGAGCGGGAAAATCTCATCGACCCCGCGATCACGGCCCGGGTGGCCGCCCGCATTCCCCGGGCGGTGCTGAAGCACTACGACGCGGACCATTTCACGGTCTACCATCCGCCGGCGGTGGATCGGATCATCGCCGACCAGATCGACTTCCTGACCGAGCACCTCGCGCCGCGGCCGGCCGCGCGTAGCAGGTAGCGCGGAGGCTCCCGCAACTCACTGTCCCCTTCGGCTCCTGCATGAACCCTTCACAGCGGACCCCCGGAGACGATCCGGCTAACCGCCGGACTCACGCGCCGCCGCCAGGGCGTCGAGGGTGCGCGCGTCGGTGACCTCGAGATCGGCCCACACCAGGTGGTGGTCGCTATCGGTGGCCACCACACCACGGTCCACCGTCCGGAAGTCCGCGGAGGAGTAGATCTGGTCCGGTGCGCCGTCCCAGCCCGGGACGGTCCTGGCATCGGTGTCCAGTGCCGAGCTCATACCCATTTCGTCGAAGATCTCCCCATACACTGCGGCCGGGCGATCGGTGTTGAGGTCCGCGGCGACCACCGTCGGTCCGTCGACCAGTCCGCGCACCGCGGAACCGATCTCGCCCGCGTGGGCGGCGCCGGCGCCTTCCTCGTAACTGTGCCCGAAGAAACCCAACGGAGTCGGATGCAGATTCACCACATTGATACCGCCCACGGTGACCCGCTGTGCATACCGGTCGTAGGGTGGCACGGACCGGCCACCCACGCGCAGATCGAGCCTGGTGATCGGCAACTGTTGTGCCCGTTCGTCTCCGATCGGCAGCCGGCTGATCACCGCCAGGCTCAAGGTCTTGCCCTCGCTGATATGAGACGGGCACATCGGAGTTTCGAAGACATGGGGAATGCCCAGCAGTTCGGCCAGCTTGCCGGCGATCGATTCACCGCCGCCGATCTCGGATTCCTGCACATTGATCACATCCGGCCGCAGGCGTCGCAACTGCTCGGCGAAATACGGCAGATCGACGTCGTCGTAGTCGAACGCATCCGACGACAGCGAGCGTCGGCCGCCCGCGATATTCCAGGTCACCATTCGGAAGGGGCGGCGCGGATCGGTTCCGGGTGGTGGCGTACCGAGGCGTTGATCCGGCAGCGGTGCCGCTGAATCATCCGCATCGAAGACGGGCAGCTTCCCCCGGTCCGCCTTCCGTAATTCGCCGAGTCCGTCCCCGGTGTGCCGACCGAACAACCGCACACCGCTTTCGGCTGCTCCGGCGAATCCTTTGACGGCGCGACTCACCTCGCGGGCGAGCCTGAGCCTCAGCTGCGCCATATCCGGCCGGATCGACAAAAGCGCTCCTCGAACCGATCACCGCCGACGCCCAACAGTATTCCGTACGGAAGGGATTCACGGCAGTTCGGATCCCCCGGGCAGATCCGATGCCGCTCACAGGCTGCCGGACATCCTCCCGTACACCACCAGCAGGATCACATTGAGCACCGACAGGCACAGCAATGCCAGCCACTGACGCATCCGGACCTTGCGCACCACCACGAACGACGCCGTGACCCCCAGAGCCCCGGCCACGCAGTACCCGGCTTTCCAGCCGAAACCGTCCGAGGTCAACCCGAGCACACCGGTGAACGACGACAGGACCAGAGCCGCGACCATCAATTCGTTGCGCAGCGTTCCCTCGTCGAGGAGCGCACCGAGCCGCTCGATGGCGGCACCCGCGCCACCGGAACGTCTCGCGCGACGTGTATCCCCCATGAGCACCCCTTTCGCCTGCTGCCGCGCCTCACGCGACAGGTCTGTGTCTGCCTTTCGGTCCGGAATACGAGGTATCGCCGCGCACCGCGGCGCCCACACCGCCGGTCACAACACCGGGCAGGCGGAGCCGAGGTTCAGGCCGGAGCCGACCTCCACCCGGAGAGACTGTTCGCCACCGAGGTTCACGGCGTGCAGTTCGTGCGTACCGGAGACCTCCGGCGTCCATTTCGCGGTGACAGTGCCGGAGGCGCCGACGCGGATGGCGCCGGGCGGATCGAACGAACCCTTCTGGCTGTCATAGAAACTGACGAACTCACCGGGTTCGGCCGTGGCCTTCGCGGTATAGGTGCAGTGGGTGCCGTAGGGCGCGGGCGAGCTACCCGTGCCGCTGCCCGGCGCCAATTCGAATTCGGTGATCGCGGCGGGTGCCGCGGGTGCGGTGACCACGAACGCCACCGTCAGTGCGCCCATGGTCGACGCGGCGATTGTCGCGGTCCTACGAAAACGATGCATCAACGACCCTTTCCAGTGCCAACGGATCGAACGAACTGCTGGTACCACCTGGCCGAGAGTGCTCGACCGGAAACGAGCGGAATGCCGAGCCGGATACGCCGCGCGTACGCGACCCCGGAAACGCGACCCTCACGCTACCCGCCCGCCCCCGCGGAATCCGGCGCTTCCGAAGATTTCGTCCCCACTGGATCGGCGAGCGCCGTCGGCGTAACCGCAGGCACCGCACTATTTCCCCGGTGTCCGCGGCCCCGTGCGGGCACCCGCGCTACCGTCTGGACATGAGTTCTTCGCACTGGACCGCGGCCGACCTGCCCGCCTTCGACGGCCGCACCGTGGTCGTCACCGGCGCCAACAGCGGCGTCGGCTTCGGCACCGCCACCCTGCTGTCCCGGGCCGGCGCGCATGTAGTCCTCGCGGTCCGCGATATCCGCCGCGGTAACGAGGCGGCACGCCGGATCGGCGGCAGCAACGAGGTGCGGCGGCTCGATCTCGCCGACCAGGAATCGATTCGCGAGTTCGCCGACGAGTGGGCGGGTGAGATCGCGATTCTGGTGAACAACGCCGGGGTCGCGATGGTGCCCGAGGGCCGGACCGCGGACGGCTTCGAAATGCAGTTCGGCACCAACCATCTCGGTCATTTCGCGCTCACCAATCGACTCCTGCCCCACATCACCGACCGCGTCGTCAACCTGGCCTCCGGTGCGCACAGAGTGGGATCCCTCGACTTCGACGACCTGGACTTCGCCAAAAGTGGCTACGGTCCCGTGAAGGCCTATGGCCGTTCCAAACTCGCGAACCTGCTGTTCACTCTCGAACTCGAACGCCGGCTCCGGCAGGCCGGGTCGACGGTGCGCGCAATGGCGTCGCATCCCGGATACGCGGCCACCGAACTCGGTACCGCGAACCGCAATAAATTCCTGGTCGCCGTTGTGCACCTGGCCGGCCGCTATCTCGCCCAGACTCCGGAGCAGGCAGCCCTGCCCACGCTCTTCGCCGCGACGCAGGACCTGCCGGGCGCGAGCTACGTCGGGCCGGACGGTCGCGGGGAGATGCACGGGTACCCGACACTCGTCGGCCGGTCGGCGCAGGCCAGCGATGTGCGCGCGGCACAGCGGCTCTGGGAGGTCTCCGAGGAACTCACCGGCGTCCGGTTCGGATTGTCCTGATCCGCACGCGACTCTTCCACGGTGCCCGGTGCGTGGCGGCCGGACCGTAGCGGCCACCCGTCGGTGGCCGGAGGCACGGCGCGGCATCATCGATCCCGTGGTGTCCGGCGCAGCACCTCGAGGTAGGCCACTGCGGCTGCTCGCTGCACCGGCACCGCCAGCGGGCCGACCAGGCGCATGTACCGGGTCGCGGGGCGGGAGAACGCGGTGACCACGCCGTACACGGTGCCGGTGGCGCGGTCGTACTCGACGGCGAACAGCTCTTCCCCGCTCACCGGGTGTCCCGGCAGAGTGCCGTAGGCGAACCCGATCCGGTCCGGTTCGTCCAGGACGTACACCACCCGGCACGGCGCGCGCAGCCCGAACCGGCCGATACCGAGCCGGACGGTGACCACGGTGCCCGGCTCGGCCACCGGTGTTCCGGCTTCCCGGAGAATTCCCAGCCCGCGCTGTATCCGATAGCGCAGGACCGCCGCGCCGAACCGCCGGAATTCGGCTTCCCCGGAAGCCAGCGGACGACGAACCCGTAGGTGCCGGTATCCCGGCGGCAGCTCACCGCGGGTCGCGCCGATCTCGGAGTAGGTGAACGCGGGACCGTCCGGCGATTCGCTCATACTCTGATCCTCGTCGTCGCGGGGCGTCGACGCGAGACCGGCACTCCGGAGCGACCGGCCGCACCGGAGCCGCGCAACCCTCCCGGTCGGCCTGCTACCGGAGCGATCTGCCGCCCGGGCCGCGCACGGTCGCGACCGCCCGACCGCGGAAACGACCTACCGAGCGGGGAGCGTGACCGGTTGTGCTCGGCCGACCGCAGGAACGAGATACCGGGCGAGCAGCGACCGGATTCGATCGGACGGGCAGCGCGACCGGCTCTGGTCAGCCGACCGCGGGAGCGATCGGCGCGCTGCTGCGCCCATGCCCCCGACCGCTGAGTTCGGCATCGAGAGTCTCCTGGGCCACCCGCATGACTTCGGCATACACCGGTTCCCGCAACCGCCGCCACATCTCGTCCTCGGGGACCTCCTCGACGGGAGCGATCACCCACCAGATATTGCCGAAGGGATCAGCGACCCGCCCACCGCGCTGCCCGAACGCGTCGTTCGCGGGCGGGGTGACGATCCGCCCGCCGGCCGCCGTGGCCTTCGTGATCGCCTCGTCCGCGTCGGGCACAAACACGCGCAGCAGACTCGGCAGCACCGGGACTCCGGGGACCGACTCGCGGTACCTCGACCCTATGAGCTCGAGCCCGCACCTCGAGAAGTGATTTCGGCACGAAGCTCGGCCAGGGCGCGGGTCAGTTGGTGGATACCGGGAGATTCGATCGGGTAGTGACCGGCGCCGGCGAGCACAGTGAGTTTCTTCGGGGCGGCGATACGTTCGAAGAACAGCTCGCTCAACGACAGTGGCGTCCAGGTGTCGGCGCCGGGATGAACCAGCCACACCGGGCAGGTGGTGAAGTCCTCCGGTTCGACGTGCGGCACCGAGGTGAGATAGGTCCGTAGGAAGCCCAACGGTATACGAACTCCACCGCCGAGGGGATCGGTGGAGACCAGACGGGTAAGCGCCCAGTTGCCGGACATGGCCGGAATATTCGCCATCCACCGGATCGGGACCCGGAGGTCGTCGACGGCGGGGAAGAGCAGCCGTGTGCCGTAGCGGCCGAGCCATGGGTGGCGGGCGATCGCACTACGCACCTGCGGCGATCGCGGATCGATCAGGCAGGTCGCCACAACCGCGGCGGCGAGACCGGTCCGTGCCGCGGCTTCGTAGGCCAGCATGCCGCCCATGCTGGCGCCCAGGAGCACCAGCGGCCGGGGGTCTGCGGCGTGCTCGGTCCGGACCAGGCCGGTGAGGCAGTCCACCCAATCCGGGTAACGGATACCCCGGCGCGTGGGAACCCGCGTACGGCCGTAGCCGGGAAGGTCGGGCACCACCACCTCGAAGCCTTGCCCGGCCGCCAACGCCGCGAACGGCCACACCGCCCCGGCGTGCCCGCCGGCTCCGTGCACCAGCAATATCCGGACCGGGGCGTCGGCCCGGACGATACGTTCGATGTGCACACGATGGCCACCCCACTCCCACCACGTCCGATCCGGCCGCAGCGCGGGGTCGGGCTGGAGGTCTGCGGGTAGAAATGCTTGGTAGGAGCTGTGCATGTGATAATAATTCGAGCAATCCTCGGTTTTGACAACTCGACTTCGGGACCCCATGTCCACTCCACGAAAAACCCCGCGCCAGCAGCGCTCGGAGTTCACCTTCGACGCGATCCTGGACGCGGCTGCTCGACTTTTCCAACAGCTCGGCTACGCGGCGACCACCACCAACAAGGTCGCCGAACTCGCGGGCGTCTCGATCGGCACGCTCTACCACTACGTCCCCAACAAAGACGCCCTGCTCTACGCACTCGCCGACCGCCACCTGCGCCAGGCCACGGCCGCCCTGCTCACCGAAACCGCATCCCTGCGTTGCGCGGGGCCACCGCTCGAGGAAACCGTGCACCGGCTGATCACCTCGGTCGCCGACCTACACCGTACCCAGCCGCAGATGCACCGGTTGTTGTTCGACCGATCACCGCGCACCCCCGAAGGTCTCGCCCGGCTGCGCGAACTCGAAGAGCGTCTCGCCGCCGAAGTCGCCTACCACCTGCGCCGCCTCGAGGTCGGCGGCCCCGACCCCGACCTGAACGCCCTACTGTTCGTGCAGGCCGTCGAAGCCCAGGTCCACGGGGCGGTCCTCGACCCGCCGGAGGGCAGAACCACAGACGAGTGCCTGGCGGCCGTGATCGCCTTCTGGACCCGGTCGCTGCGTGATTGGCGACGGCCGACCGGATCAGCCGATTTCCGCGGCGGTGCGGGTCGTCGCGATCCGCCGCCGGCCAACGCCCGGCGCCTCGGCCAGGCCGGAGGCGGTCGGGCCGAAAGCGCTCGGAACACCGCTTCCGCCGAATCGGAATCCGAAAGGGCGAACGTTTCGCGTCGTCAGAAGCGTTCGTGATCTTCGCGGTAGTCGCTGAGGGTGCGTTCGAGCAGGCTGTTCAGGTGGGCGGACAGTTCAGCGGTATCAGTGGGGATGGCGTGGACCGTGGCAGTGGCACGGACGCGGTAGCGGCCATCGGGGTAGTCCATGATGTGGAAGTCCCGGGCCGCCGCCGGTCGGTGATCGTAGGCACCACCCGGGTAGACGGCGATATGGGCGACGGTTGAGCGGGGGCGTTCGAAGAAGCGGTGGGCGGCATCGCGTGCAGGCGGGGCCGTGTCGTCGAAGAATGCCGTGAACGGCCGGTCGGCCGGTGCGTCGATTTCCGCTCGATCCATTCGAATCTCCGGGCCGCTGCCCCGGGGCACATCGGGGAAGGCGGCGAGGACACGGCGGGTGAGGGTGTGCGCGGAGACGAACGCTATCCGGACGTGGCCGCCGCGGTCGGTTTCGGCGGTCGAGTCCTGGGTGACCAGTACAGCACCTCGGCCGGCGACGGCCGCGTGCATGCGCACCTGAGCGGCAGCATCGGCTTCTGCGCGGGGCAATACGGAGCGGGCCGCGCCCGCGAATCCGGCAACCTCAATCCGCGCCTCCGGTTGCACCAGTATCCGGAGCGGGCCGTAGAGGTCTTCGTCGAACACAGTGCGCAGCCGAGCAGCTGCGGTCTTATAGGCGTGCTCGTAGGCAGCGGCGGTTTCCTCGACCGATCGGTAGCGCAGTGGATAGGGCAGCACGTCACGGCCGATGGCATGCCAGAGCACCGTGAATTCGAGCGCCGACAGGTTCCAGGCGGTGCGGGTGGAATCCACTCGCTACTCCCCCAGGACGGGCGGCACGGTTTTCCGGCGGTGTTCCGGGTCGAGGCCGGTCAGCTCGTCACCGTGCTGCTGAGTGACCAGCGCTTCGGCTATCGCGGACTTCTGCTTCTCCTTGTCGTCTTCGCCTTTACCGCGGGAGCCGGGCGGCATCATCGCACCAGACGTCGCACTGCGACCCGATGCGGTGCCGGCACCGGTACTCGTGACCGCCGCGCCGGGCCGGCCCCCTCCGGGACCGTCGACCGTACGTCCCGGTATCGGTGCGGCGGGGACGCCGGGACCGCCCGGGAAGGTACCGACCGGACTGCCTGGACCGCCGGGAGTGGCGGCCGGGCTACCGAGCGGGCTGGCCGGTCCGGTGGGCACGCTGACACCAGGTCCGGTGGTGGACGCGGTAGTCGTGTCGAGTCCTGCCGGACTCTCGGTCGTGGCGCCCGGGTCCGCCTGTATCGGGGACGGGATCTGGGTTTCGTCCGAGTCCTGTTCGCTGGTTCCGGGCGTGGTCGCGGACGGTTGGGCGCCGTCGTCGGAGGTCGTCGAAGGCTGCGTCTCGGTCGAGGTGGAGCCGGGTGGCACCGAACTCGGCGGAACCGGGCCGGGAGCGTCGGGTTCGTGAACAGGGTTGTATGCCAACGGGATACGAGGCTGTCCCGTATCCCCCTCCCGGATCCCGGGCTGATAGACGCGTTCGAGCACGGAATAGGTGGCGAGTTCGGCGGCGCTGGTGCGGTCGCTGTCCATTTTCCAGCTGGGCCCCGGAACCCAGCCGGCGACGGTGCTGGCCCAGCCGGTATCGGGTGCGGGCTGCACATTCTGTTTGGTCACCTCGACCGCGGATTTCACGACGCCGACCTTATCGGCCACGATTTTGGTCCCGGACACGAGATTCTGTGCCTTCGTCACATAATCGGCGATTCCGCCGGCCGCCGCCGCGGCCGAAGCCCCGCTCCACGACTCGGCGATGGCTTTGCCGATAGCGGGCCCGAACTCGTTCAGCCCGGTCTCGAGTTTCCCGGCCCGCGCGATCCACATCTGATGCAAGGTGTCCATGGCAGAGACGTCGATAGACTGAGCTTTCCGATACAGATCGTCCAGATCCTCGCTGCGCACATTGCCGAACATCTGTTCCGGGATTCGAGGGTTATGGAATTCGCCGTCGAAACCATTGTCGGTGAGGTCCTGAATACGATTCCGCGCGGCGATCGCCTCGGGACTCTGGTCCCCATACGCGGCGGCCAGCGCCTGCGCGGCGGCATCCATATCCGCGGACCCGGCGACCACGGCGCCCAGCGGTCCCCGCATCGCCAAGGCCCCCAGATTCACGATCACTTCACCGAACGACGGCAAACCGAACATCTCGCTCCCCCTCAGCCGACCTGGTTGTAATCCTGCGAGTTGCTGGAGTCCTGCTCCTGCACACGATCCAGCGAGTACTGGATCGTGGTACCCATGAGTTCCAGTACCCGGATATGGTCCCGCAGAGCGGTACTCAGGTCGCCATCGCCCGCTGAGTCGACGGCCTTCAGTCCGAGCAGCTTCGCCAGCTCTTGGCCGCATTCGAACTCGCCGATTCCACTGACATTCGCCATAGCGCTGATTCCGTCGAGACACGATCGGTAGACATCTATCTGCGCATCAATCGCTGTGCGGCAACTTTTCGCCACCGAAGGATCGAGAAACAGTTTGCCGTCATTCGCTTCCATAGAGAGATTTTGCCAAAACGTTGCGTCCTCACGAACAGACATCGCAATAAACCCTTTCGATCACTCCGGAATAGTAGGCGCCAGCATTTCTGCAGCATCGGATGCGATCACACAAGGGGTTCTATTTTCAGAAGTGCTCATAGTTGTGAAAGTCTTATATGCTGATATCTCAACCGTTTGACCGGCAGCAGGGAACGCAAGGTAACATTCTTCATCGTTGGTATCGTGCACTTTTCCGAACCGAATGCCAAGTCGGCCGGATATATTTACATCTACGAACTCGACGTTATTTCTATCAGCTTTTATTTCGTCGATGCTGTGAGTGGTGGACCACACACCTAGCGTGTAGTTCCATCGAGAGGCCTTGTCGTGCCATGAACACAACTTCCACCCTTCGACATCGGCTACCCCCGAGATCGTGTTGTCTCGCGTGGAAGGGTCGACCCCCGCCTGCCGCAGCACGTCGTCACTGATCTGCGTGCAAGGGTCCCACAACACTTCGGTTGCTGCCGAGGCGGCTGTCGTCGTCCCCGGCGCCGCCGATCCACCGGTGGTTGCGGCACAACCGCTCACGGCAAGCACAGCCCCTACCAGTACCACTACGGGCGCCACCACCGTCCGTCGTCCCACCACTGCTCCCATCGGCCGTCAGCACTTCGCTCGTAGTGTATGACGTGCCACGGAGGCTGGTGGTTCCAATGATTGCTGCCGAGAACGAGTAGGTTGCGCACACGATGAGGAAAGTGCGCGCATTACCGACCGCGAGTCACTGTCGGCGGCCACTTCGAAAGCAGCACGAACGTCTCAGCAGCGACATGTCAACGCCAAGAGCCAAACCCACCAGCCCGGACACTCTTCGCGAAGACGTCCCACGCCGCTGGCTCAAATGCCAAGGCGGGACCGGATGTGTCCTTTGAATCCCGGACGCCGACTCCTCCGGTAAGCAGCCACGCCACCTCGACGCACTCGGTCTGACCACTGCTGTAGCTGCTCTTGAACCACTTCGCTTCGGATAGATCCGACTTCATGCCTCGTACTCCCTTGCAATGTGCCTCAGCAGTTCTCGCGAGCGCACCTCGTCGTGTGCTGCGCTTCGGATAACCGAAGCAAGCTCATCGTAGCGTCGTATGTCATCGGCGCTCTCGAGATACAGATCGGGCTTTCCAACTCCCTCGAAGTACACCAGCGGCGGCTCTACCGTTCTCCCTTTCTCATCCAGCCCGAAATCGAGCAGCATGAACGGACCGTGCAACAGACCGTTGGCACATCCGCTAGTGAAGGGGTGGATTCGGATGGTGATATTCGGGCGTTTGCCAACCTCTGCAAGGTGACGTAGTTGCGCCCCCATGACTTGCGGGGTGCCCACCACACGCCGGAGCGCCGATTCGTGAAGCAGCACGTCCAGATGAATCGGAGCAGCCCGTCGAGTAACGACGGCTTGACGTCTCATGCGAAGTTCTACGCGGCGATCGATGCCTTCCGCACCACTGTCCGAATAGAAACTACCGATCAGCTCGCGTGCATACTCTGGTGTCTGCAAGAGACCGGGAACAATTTCGTTGTAAATGGTCAGTTTCCGCGCAGACGCCTCGAGTCCTACGTACATGTTGAATGTCGGATCGCTGTAAAGCCCCGCGAACGCCGTGTACCACGATGTCACCTTCGCCTGTTCCGCCAGGTCCAGCGCCCGCACCACCTCCTCGCGCGGTACTTCGTACAGCTCGCACAGCGCCCGCACGTCTACCGCGCGAACCTTTTTCGTCTTGGCGGCCTCGATGCGCTGTAGCGCCGCCTGGCTCAACTCCACCAGAGCGGCGGCCTTCGCCAGGCTCAATCCGATGGCTTCCCGGTGTTCCCGTAGGAACCGACCCAGCTGCCGGCGCGGCAGGGTCGATGGTTCCGCCCCCTCGTCACTGGTCATGCTGCTACCTCCGTTCGCGAAAACGAATCATTGGGCACCCCGAAATCGAATCATCACCGGAGGCGGATTCGAATCACGTCCTGGCACTGCGCATCGATTGGTTCCGTACCGGCCGATTCGGCTTGGACCAGCGTATATCCCGTGGTGTGCTGGGGTCCGGAGAACGGTGACACCGCGGACGGGCCCACTGTCACCCGATCCTCGCGAGCTTCACCGAGTTCGGTCGCGACCACCTTCGCGCGCCGCGCGTTCCGTCCGGATGGTCGCGTACGGACACGTACCCATTCGCCCCCTTCTCGAGATACCCGGGAGGACCCGTGCCGTACCCGCATGTCCCAGGCTCATCAGAGCGCCGCCCCACCGCCATCGGATTCGTCCGCATCGATATCTCCGCCCACCACGCCCCGCGCCACGCCGACGAAATCCGGCGGCACGCCCGGGAATCCGGCTATCGGTACCTGTACACCGTGCGCCCGCCCATCGATGAACCGAACCCGCTCACCTATGTTCGCGCGCTCGCCACCGAACTCGGGGCCGAGGTGATCATCGCCTTCGACCTCGGCCAGGTGGACGACCGGCCCGCCCTGATCTGCGATCTCGGATACCGGCTGGAAACCGTATGCCCGCCCACCGTGTGGGCGGCCGGTACGCCTGTCGCCAGGGCGAAAGGTGGGCTGAGATGAGTGTCTGGAATGCGTTGATCACCACCGTATCCGTCGCGGTCGTGTGCTTTGCCGTGGCGTCCGCGCTGGGTTGCGTATGGCCCGCCGAACCGCCGCGCCCCGCCGTCCGTCCCGCGCGTCGTGTGCGGCACCGGACCTCGATCACTCCGGCGACGGTGGCGTGGACGTGCGCCCTGCCCGGAGCACCGCTGAGCGTCGACGACGCCCACAACGCCATGCGCCACCACCGTGAACACGACTGCCTGCGGAAACGCGCCGCGTTCGCGACCCTGATCGTGCACGGCTGCATCACCCCCGACCCCACCCGCCGGCCGTTCCGGCAGAAAGCGCTGTCGTGAACCACGTAATCGTCACCGGAGGAGCCGGTTTCCTCGGCTCACATCTGTGCCGCCGTCTCCTCCGCCGCGGCGACCGCGTCACCGCAATCGACAACTTCAGCACCGGGCATGCCGCGAACATCGCCGACATAGCCGGCCACCCGCGCTTCGCCCTGCGGCCCACTGACACCACCGCCTTCAGCGCATTCACCGGCCTCGACGAGGCCACCCATATCGTGCACCTCGCCTATCCCGGCAGCCCCGGCTCCGGCGCCCGGGACTCCGCGGCAGTCCTGCGCGCGGCCTGCACCGGAACTCTCGCCGCACTCGACCTTGCCGCGGCCCACGACGCCCGCATAGTTCTCGCTTCCGGTCCCGATCCCGAAAGCGAACCGGTGCGCAGGCGCCGAGCCGCGGCATTCGAAGCCCACCGAACCGGCCACCACCTGATCGAAACGGCCGCGCGCCACGACCGACGAACCGATAGCGGCATCGTCCGGTTGTTCGAGGTCTACGGGCCGGGCCTGCCGCCGGGCGACGGGCGCGCCACCGCGACGATCTGCGCCGCCGCGCTACGTGCCCAGACCCTGTACCTCCCCGATAATTCGATACGGTCGTTCGTCTACATCACCGATGCGGTCGATGCTCTCGTCTCGATGCTCGAGACCGATATTCGGGGCCCGATCGATATCGCCGGCCCCATGCTGGAAGTTCGCGAATTCGCCCGCACCGTCATCACGCTCGCGGGCACCGGTTGGCTGGAATGCACCTCGTCTGTCGCCGAACCCGGCACCGCCGTACCGAATCTCGGCCGCACCCGGGACAGCATCGGCTGGCGACCGACCACCGATCTGGCCACCGGCATACACCACACACTCGACTGGATGCGCACCTTCGTAGGGGAAGCCCGGCTGCCTCGATCGGGCGCACAGGTAGATTGAAGCCATCCGATGCTCGACGAGGCACGATCGACATCACCGCCGCGAACGAACAGCGCCGGCCGATGGCGATCGCGCCCAGGATGAGGAAGTGGGGGACGATGGCGGAAGATCTATCCGTGCGGCCGGAAGATCTCGACGGACTCGCGACGACGTTGAACCAACTCGCCGACGAGAACACCCGGGCCGAGTCATATATCCGGGATCATATCGATCTATCCAGAACGTCTCGCCGAGCAGAGCAGAACTGACCTCGAACAGTACCGCCGACAGTCGACCGAGGCACCGACTCCTGCGCCGGGCGTCTCATCGGACGCCGGAGCCACGCAACCGTCGTACGCGATGCCCGCCGCGGAACCGGAGACCGGAACGACCGCCGTATCGCCTCACCCGGGCCGTGAAGCCCGGCGCCACAGACGAGACGTGGTCGTGACCCCGGACGAGCCCGACGAAGACGATCTCTATTTCGAAGACCGGCGGCGCCGCGGATGGCTCGAGTAGAACAAGGCGGCAAAGTGTGGAGAAGAATGGCATTTCGCCCGGTGAGCGATGTGGCCATTGCCCTGCGGCCGTATCGCGGTCCGCTGAGCGCGGGCGAGTATCGGCGGGTCACACACCCGGCTCCAGCGTTCGATACCGGATTCGCTCCAGTATCCGCATAAGCCATACGCGGGGTCAGGAGGTGGTCGCCGCTCGCGCGGAGCGAGCCGAGGCAACCCACCGGAGGCGCGCCGCGCCGGTGGCGAGCGCCACCACCACCGCGGCGGCCACCGCGACACCACCCACCAGCACCGACTCCGGCGAGCCGGCGAGCCGGCCGACCCCGATCCACCCGAGCCCCCAGATCATGGCGAGGGCGAACGCCGGCCGCCCGCCGCTGACGAAGGCCAAGCCGGCCCCGACAGCGGCCGCGAGCACCAGCACCACCACCGCCCACGGCTCCGCGCCGAGGCCGAGGCCACCGACGTCCCCGGCTTTCAGCGCCGCGGCGATATTTGCCACCGTCGCGACAACAACCCATCCGAGGTACAGGCCCATCACGCCGTCGAGCAGCACGGCTTCGACCGGGCTCGCCGGACGCGTTCGCAGGCAGCGGGCGAAGACCACCGCCAATGTCACGAGCAATACGAGGATCACCACGGCACTCGCGTACACCCAGCCGAACTGCACGGTGGCGATCCACAGCGCGTTCAGCAGCAGCGACAGGGCGATGAGCCACCACAGGTCCCGTACCCGCGGATTCCCACGCTGCGCCGGTAAGGCCTGCCATACCGCGAGCGCGAGAAACCCGATGTACAACAGCGACCAGATGGCGAAGGCCGGCCCGGCGGGAGCGACGAAGGTGGCGTCGGCCGCGAGCGCACCGCCCGCGGCCTCCGCGATCGGTGTACCGCCCAGCGCGCCCGAACCGATCACTGCGGCGACCGCCGCGACGACGGCAGCCGCCGCGAGCAGTAGCTGCCTGGAAGTATCGGATGTCCGGTCGGTCATGGGGCCCGAATGCCCGCTCGCCGCGTATCCAATCACCGCGGTCGGATATCTGGCGGCTGCTGCGAGGACATCCGTCGCCGACAGGTGCCGCACGAGAGCAACGCGGAATAAGCCGGCTCAGCCCCGACCGTCTCGTCCCGGTCCGGCTTCCAGCGCCTCGTGCAATGTGACCGCCCACTGGTGGACGATCTGTTTGCGGCGGGCCGAATCGTCGGTGAGAACATCGGCCAGACCGAGTCCGCGCGCCAGATCGAGGGTGGCCTGGACCAGGTGGTGGGCGACCGGGTCGGAGTCGTCGACCCCCAGCGCCCGGACGGCGCGACGGTGGGCGCCGCGGCCGAAGCGGGCTTCCAGCGGGACGATACGTTCGCGGAGCGCCGGGTCGGCGGCGGCGTGGGTCCAGACCTGGAGGGCGGCTTTGAACAGCGTGCTGGTGTAGGACTCGACCAGCCCGGCCACCACGGCTTCGGTGCGGGCCAGGCCGGGTTCGGTGACCACCGCGGATACCGCCTGGTCGGTGCGGGTGTCGAACATGTAGGTGAGGGCGGCGGTGATGAGGTCTTCGCGGGTCGGGAAATGGTGCTGGGCCGCGCCTCGGGACACCCCGGCCCGTTCGGCGACCACCGCCACCGTCGCCGCTGCCCAGCCCTTCTCGGCCAGGCAGTCGATGGTCGCCTCGAGGAGCCGCTGCCGGGTGGCCCGGCTGCGGTCCTGTTTGGGTTCGTGGGGTGTCGCCATAGCGGCCTATTCTGCCGAGGGCGTTTCGAGGGCCGGGACGGCCCAGCGGGGCGGGCGGCGTTGCAGGAACGCGGTCATGCCCTCGATCACTTCCTCGGTGCCGAAGAAACTGCCCGAGCGGGCCGCCAATTCGTCGGCGGACTGATCGAATCCGGCCAGGATCGGCGCGGTGGTGAGACGTTTGCTCTCCGCGAGGCCCTGGGGGGAGGCTTCGCGCAGTTCGTCCAGTAGTTCGGCGGTCCGGGCGGCCGGATCGTTCGTCGCCAGGGTGATCAGGCCGATCCGCTCGGCGGTATCGGCGTCGAACTTCTCACCGGTCAGGAAATACCGGTCCGCGGCACGGGGGGTCAGCCTCGGCAGCAGGGTTAGCGAGATGACGAAGGGGGCCAGACCGAGCCGCGCCTCGGTGAGCGCGAAACTGCTGGACAGCCCGGCGACGACGATATCGCAGGCCGCGAGTAGACCCATACCGCCGGCCCGCACATTGCCGTCCACCCGGGCGATCACGGGTTTCGGGAGTTCCAGGATTGTGCGCAGCAGCCGCACCATCCATTGCGTACGGATATCGGAGGCGGCGGCAGGGTCGGCGTCCACCGCTTCCTTCAGATCCGCTCCCGCGCAGAAGGTATTGCCGGTATGGGTGAGGACCACGGCGCGCACCTGCGGGTCGGCGGCGGCGCGTTCCAGGCCCGCCAGGAGTTCGGTAACCAGGCGCGAGGAGATGGCGTTGCGGTTGTGCGGGGAGTCGAGGGTGAGGGTGGCGAACCCGTCCTCGACGGTGTAGCCGACGACCCGGGTCTCGGTTCCGGTCACGGTGGCCCTGCCTTTCTGGGTGAGCCGGGGACGACGCCCGGCCCACCGGTGGTCAGTAGGACTTCGGCAGGCCCAGCGAATGCTGGGCGACGAAGTTGAGGATCATTTCCCGGCTCACCGGGGCCACCCGCGCGATCCGGGCCGCGCCGAGCATTGCGGCCAGGCCGTATTCCGAGGTGAGACCGGAACCGCCGTGGGTCTGGATAGCCTGGTCGAGCGCCTTGATACTGGCCTCGGCGGCCGCGTATTTGGCCATGTTGGCGGCCTCGGCGGCGCCCATCTCGTCACCGGCGTCGTAGAGGGTGGCGGCCTTGAGCATCATCAGCCGGGCCAGTTCCAGTTCGATCTTCACTTGGGCCAGCGGATGCGCGATGCCCTGGTGCGCGCCGATCGGGGTCTTCCAGACGGCGCGCTCGCGCGCGTATTCGACCGCGCGGTCGAGGGCGTAGCGGCCGACGCCGACCGCCATGGCGGCGCCCATGATCCGCTCCGGGTTCAGGCCCGCGAACAGCTGCATGAGGGCGGCGTCCTCTTTACCTACCAGGGCAGTGGACGGCAGCCGGACATCGTCGAGGAACAGCGTGAACTGGTGGTCCGGCTCGATGATGCCCATCTCCTGCGGGGTCTTCTCGAACCCGGGCGCGTCGGTGGGGACGATGAACAGGGCGGGCTTGAGCTTGCCGGTCTTGTGGTCCTCGGTGCGCGCGACGATCAGCACCGCCTCGGCCTGGTCGACACCGGAGATGAAGATCTTACGGCCGGTGAGCAGCCAGTCGTCGCCGTCGCGGCGGGCGGTGGTGGTGATCTGGTGCGAATTGGAACCGGCGTCGGGTTCGGTGATACCGAAGACCATCTTGGCCGAACCGTCGGAGAGCTTGGGCAGCCATTCGGACTTCTGCTCGTCGGTCCCGTACTTGGTGATGATGGTGCCGCAGATGGCAGGCGAGACCACCATGAGCAGCAGGCCGGCGCCCTGCGCGGACAGCTCCTCCATCACCAGCGCCAGTTCGTACATCCCGGCGCCGCCGCCCCCGTACTCCTCCGGCAGGTTCACGCCGAGGAAACCCAGCTTCCCGGCCTCGGACCACAGTTCGTCCAGCGGTTCGTTCTTCCGCGCCCGGGGCAGCACGTAATCGCGGTAGTTGTACTTGGCGGCCAGCGCGGCCACGGCGGCGCGCAGTTCTTTGCGTTCGTCGGATTCGATGAAGCTCATTGCCTACTCCTGGTCTTCGGTGGCGGGATCCACCACGGCGAGAACGGCACCCACGTCGACCTGTTGGCCGACTTCGACATTCACGGCACTGAGCACACCGTCGGCGGGCGCGGCAATGGTGTGCTCCATTTTCATGGCCTCCAGCCACAGGATCGGCTGGCCGGCGGTCACCGCACTGCCGACCTCGGCGCCCAGCCGGATCACGCTGCCCGGCATGGGCGCCAGCAGCGACCCGGTGGCCACCTGGTCGGCGGGGTCGGTGAACCGCGGCAGGCGGCGCGCCGACACCGGACCGAGCGCGGAATCCACGCAGACCAGATCGTCGTAGCGGGCGACGGCGAACTGCCGCCGGACCGAGCCGTGCGCGCCGGGTACCGCCAGTACGACCTGATCGGGCGTGGCGGAGATCAATTCCAGACCGTCGTGCCCGGCGACCTCCACCCCGCCCCGGGTGAACCGGTAGTCGATATCGTGCGTACCGGTGGCGCGGCTCTCGTAGGACTTACGTTGCGCCTGCGACGGCAGATTGCGCCAGCCGCTCGGCGCACCCGCGACCACACCGGCCCGTGCCCGGTTGGCGGCCGCTTCGGCGAACGCGGCCGCGACGATCGACAGTTCCTCGTCGTCCGCACCGGCCAGGGGTGTGGCCAAGGCGTCCAGGCCGTGCGTGGCGAAGAACGCGGTATCGGTATCACCGGCCAGGAAGGCGGGATGGCGCAGGACCCGGACGAGCAGGTCGCGGTTGGTGACCAGGCCGTGGATCCGGGCCCGGTGCAGGGCGCCGGCCAGCAGCCGGGCCGCCTCCGCCCGGGTGCGGCCGTAGGAGATGACCTTGGCGAGCATGGGGTCGTAGTGCACCCCGACCACCGAACCGTCGACCACGCCGGAATCCAGCCGGACCCCGGGGCGGCCGAGGAGGTCGAATTCCGCCGCGACCTGCGGGATCTCGATGCGGTGCATGGTTCCGCTCTGCGGCTGCCAGTCCTGCGCGGGATCCTCGGCGTAGAGCCGGACCTCGATCGAATGACCGTGCGGGGCAGGAGGTTCCGAGGCCAGCGAAGCACCCTGGGCCACCTCCAGCTGCAACTGGACCAGGTCGAGCCCGGTGGTGCATTCGGTGACCGGGTGCTCCACCTGGAGGCGGGTGTTCATCTCCAGGAAGAAGAACTCACCGGACTCGTCGGCCAGGAATTCGACCGTACCTGCACCGGTGTAGCCGATGGCGGCGGCGGCTTGGCGGGCCGCCTCGAACAGCCGGTCCCGCATACCCGGCCCCGAATCCGGTACCCGACCGGCATCGATACGTTCCACCAGCGGAGACGGCGCCTCTTCGACGACCTTCTGGTGCCGGCGCTGGATCGAGCACTCGCGTTCGCCGACAGCCCAGATGGTGCCGTGCGTATCCGCCAGCACCTGGACCTCGATATGACGGCCGGTCTCCAGATAGCGCTCACAGAAGACAGTGGGGTCGCCGAACGCCGATTCGGCCTCCCGGCGAGCGCCTTCCAATTGCCCGGGGAGTTCGGCCAGGTCACGCACCACTCGCATACCGCGGCCGCCGCCCCCGGCGGAAGCCTTGATGAGCACCGGGAGCTGGGCCGCGGTGACCTCCGCCGGATCGAGTTCGGCCAGCACCGGCACCCCGGCGGCATCCATCATCTTCTTGGACGCGACCTTGGACCCCATCTCCTCGATGGCGGCGGCGGGCGGCCCGATCCAGACCAGTCCGGCCGCTTCCACCGCGCGCGCGAATTCCGCGTTCTCGGAGAGGAACCCGTAGCCGGGGTGGACGGCGTCGGCACCGGTGGCCTGGGCGGCCGCGATGATGAGATCGGCGCGCAGGTAGGTCTGCGCGGGCGTGTTCCCGGGCAGCCGGACCGCGGCGTCGGCCTCGGCGATATGCGGAGATCCGGCGTCGGCGTCGGAATAGACCGCCACCGTGCCCACGCCCATCCGGCGGCAGGAGGCGAAGATCCGGCGGGCGATCTCACCGCGATTGGCGACCAGGACGCTGGTGATCAGCTGCTGCGAATTCGACACGACCGGCCTCACATTCGGAAAACGCCGAAGGATTCGGCGCCCTGGACAGGGGCAGTGTGGATGGCCGAGAGGGCCATACCCAGCACTGTGCGGGTATCGCGCGGGTCGATGACCCCGTCGTCGTAGAGCCGCCCGGACATGAACATGGCCAGCGATTCGGCCTCGATCTGCGCCTCCACCATGGCACGCATGCCGGCATCGGCCTCCTCGTCGAACGCCTGCCCGCGGGCCTCGGCGGCGGCCCGGCCGACGATGGAGATCACCCCGGCCAGTTGCGCCCCGCCCATGACCGCGGATTTGGCACTGGGCCAGGCGAAGACGAACCGGGGGTCGTAGGCGCGGCCGCACATACCGTAGTGACCGGCGCCGTAGGAGGCACCCATGAGCACGGAGATGTGCGGGACCTTGGAATTGGAGACCGCGTTGATCATCTGGGCACCGTGTTTGATGATGCCCTTCTGCTCGTATTCCTTCCCGACCATGTAGCCGGTGGTGTTGTGCAGGAACAGCAGCGGGGTGTTGGTCTTGTTGGCCAGCTGGATGAACTGGGTGGCCTTCTGCGATTCCTCGGAGAACAGCACCCCGCGGGCATTGGCGAGGATACCGAGCGGATACCCGTGCAGTTCGGCCCAGCCGGTGACCAGGCTGGAGCCGTAGCGCGGCTTGAACTCGTCGAAATCGGAGCCGTCGACGATCCGGGCGATCACCTCGCGCGGATCGAACGGGATCTTCAGGTCGGGCGGGACGATCCCCAATAGTTCGTCCGGGTCGTACCGCGGTTCGAGCACCGAGGTGCGCGCCGCCGGTCCCTGTTTCTTCCAGTTCAGCCGTTTGACGATGCGCCGGCCGATGCGGATGGCGTCCTGTTCGTCGAGCGCGTAGTAGTCGGCCAGGCCCGAGACCCGGGCGTGCATATCAGCGCCGCCCAGGGATTCGTCGTCGGATTCCTCACCGGTGGCCATCTTCACCAGCGGCGGGCCGCCCAGGAACACTTTGGAGCGTTCCTTGATCATGACCACGTGATCGGACATGCCCGGGATGTAGGCGCCGCCCGCGGTGGAGTTGCCGAAGACCAGGGCGATGGTGGGGATACCGGCCGCCGACGCCTGGGTGAGGTCACGGAACATCCGCCCCCCGGGGACGAAGACCTCTTTCTGCGTGGGCAGATCGGCGCCGCCGGATTCCACCAGCGAGATCACCGGGAGTCTGTTCTCCCGGATGATGTCGTTGACCCGCAATGTCTTGCGCAGCGTCCAGGGGTTGGAGGTGCCGCCGCGCACGGTGGGATCGGGGGCGACGATCATGCATTCCACGCCCTCCACCACGCCGATACCGGCGACGGTGCTGGCACCCACCTGGAATTCACTGCCCCAGGCCGCGAGTGGGCACAGTTCGAGAAACGGCGAGTCCTCGTCGATGAGCAGTTCGATACGTTCGCGGGCGGTCAGTTTCCCGCGTTTGCGGTGGCGGGCGAGTTTCTCGGGGCCGCCGCCGGCGATGACCTTCTCGAATTCCGCCTCGACCTCGGCGAGTTTGGCGGTCATGGCCGCGGCCGCCGCGGTGTAGTCGGCACTCGTGGTGTCGAGGGTGCTGCGCAGTGTCGTCATGCCTGGTATCCCAATCTTTTCGCGGCCAGGCCGGTGAGGATTTCGGTGGTTCCGCCGCCGATACCCAGGATGCGCATATCGCGGTACTGGCGTTCCACCTCGGATTCGCGCATATAGCCGAGCCCGCCGAACAGTTGCACGGCCTGATTCGCCACCCATTCACCGGATTCGACCGCGGTGTTCTTGGCGAAGCAGACCTCGGCGATCAGATCGGTCTCCCCGGCCGCGGCGCGGGCGGCCACGTCCCGGGTGTAAACGCGGGCGATATCGACCCGGCGGGCCATCTCGGTGACGGTGTTCTGCACGGCCTGCCTGCTGATCAGCGGGCGGCCGAAGGTCTCCCGGTTACGCACCCAGTCCAGGGTGAGGTCCAGGCAGCGTTGCGCGCTCGAATACGCCTGCACGGCAAGCCCGACCCGCTCGCTGACGAATGCCGCGGCGATCTGCAGGAAACCGGAATTCTCCGGCCCTACCAGGTTCGACACCGGCACCCGGACATCCTGGTAGAACAGCTCCGCGGTATCGGAAGCGCGCCAGCCCATCTTGTCCAGTTTGCGGCCCACCGTGAAACCGGGGGTGTTCTTTTCGACCACCAGCAGCGAAACCCCCGACGCGCCCGGACCGCCGGTACGGACGGCGGTCACCACGAAATCGGCGCGGCAGCCGGAGGTGATGTAGGTCTTGGCGCCGTTGACGATGTAGTGGTCGCCGTCGCGGCGGGCCGAGGTGGTCAGATGTCCCACATCGGAGCCGCCACCGGGTTCGGTGATCGCCAGCGAACCGATCTTGTCACCGGACAGTGTCGGCCGCACCCAGCGGTCGAGCTGGGCGGGATCGCCCGCGGCGATGAGGTGCGGTAACGCGATACCGCAGGTGAACAGGGAGGCGAATACGCCACCGGAGACTCCGGCGTAATGCAGTTCCTCGCAGACGACGGCGCCGTCGATACCGCTTCCGCCCGACCCACCCGCGGATTCCGGGAACTGGATGCCGAGCAGGCCGAGCTCCCCGGCCTTCTTGTGCAGTTCTCGCGGAATCTCCCCGTCGCGTTCCCAGTCGTCCTGATAGGGCAGGATCTCGCGTTCGGCGAAAGCGCGCACGGTGGCGCGTAGTTCGCGGCGCTCGGCGGTGTTCCACACAGTACTCACGGCAGCAGCTCCAACGGTATGTCGAGATGACGGGACCGCAGCCATTCGCCGAGTCCCTTGGCCTGCGGATCGAATCGGGCCTGGTAGGCCACACCTTCGCCGAGCAGACCGGAGATGAGGAAGTTGAGCGCCCGCAGGTTCGGCAACACATGCCGGGTGATCTCGAGCGGAGCGGTTTCGGGCAATAGTTCGCGTAGCCGCTCGACGGTGAGGGTGTGCGCCAGCCAGCGCCACTGGTCCTCGGTGCGCACCCAGACGCCGATATTCGCGTCACCGCCCTTGTCGCCGCTGCGGGCAAGCGCGATCTCGCCCAGCGGTACCCGTTTCGTGGGGGTGTTCGGAAGCGGGGCGGGGAGTTCGGGTTCGGGGACCTCGGTCAGTTCGCGGGTCGCCGACGCGGCCCCCACCAGGACCTGGCATCCGGCCGGCCGGTGGGCGGTATGCGGGACCTCGGCGGCGTCGACGAATCCGGGGCGGTAGACGCCGTAGGGCGATCCGTTGCCGGGCGGGGCGGTGAAACTACAGCCCGGATAGCTGGCCAGCGCGAGTTCGACGGCGACGCCGGAGAACGCGCGACCCACCTTGTTCGGATCGGGGTCGCGGACCACACAGCGCAGCAGAGCGCTGGCCTGCTCCTCGGTCTCGGCGTCGGGACGGTCCAGCCGGGCCAGGGTCCAATCCAGTTCGGCCGGGCGTTCCGGCAGCCAGGACTCCAGCTGCCGCCGTGCCAGCTCCGCTTTCGCTTCGATATCGAGACCGGTGAGGATGAACTCCATCTCATTGCGGAAGCCACCGAGGGTGTTCAGCGAAACCTTCAGCGTCGGCGGCGGCGGTTCCCCCACGACGCCGCGGATCGACACCCGGTCCGGACCGTCGGCGGCGAGTTGGACCGTATCGAGCCGGGTGGTGACATCGGGACCGGCGTAGCGCGCGCCCTGGATCTCGTACATGAGCTGGGCCGCGACGGTGTCCACGGTGACCGCGCCGCCGGTGCCCGCGTGTTTGGTGATGATGCTGCTACCGTCCGCGCGGATCTCCGCGAGCGGGAACCCCGGGCGGCCGAGATCGGGGAGTTCGCGGAAGAACGCGAAGTTGCCGCCGGTGGCCTGGGTGCCGCATTCGATCACATGACCGGCCACCACCGCACCGGCCAGCCGATCGTAATCGGTGCGCTGCCAACCGAAATGGGCGGCGGCCGGACCCACCACCACCGACGCGTCGGTGACCCGGCCGGTGACCACCACATCCGATCCCGCGGCCAGGCATTCGGCGATACCCCAGGCCCCGAGGTAGGCGTTGGCGGTGAGCGGTGCGCCGAGGCCGAGTTCGGCGGCGCGGCCGGTGAGATCGTCGCCGTCCACATATCCGATCCGGACCTCGAGGCCGAGCCGGTCCGCCAGTTCCCCCACCCGCGCCGCCAGCGCGGCCGGATTCAGGCCCCCGGCATTGGTCACGATCTGCACATTGCGTTCCAGCGCGAGGCCGAGGCATTCCTCGAGCTGACGCAGGAACGTCTTGGCATAGCCGAGCCCGGCGTCCTTCATTCGGTCGCGACCCAGGATCAACATGGTGAGTTCGGCGAGATAGTCACCGGTCAGCACATCGAGTTGCCCGCCCTCGAGCATTTCGCGCATCGCGCCGAACCGGTCGCCGTAGAACCCCGAACAGTTGCCGATCCGGATCAGGTCGGGATCGGCCGCCAGATCGCTCATCAGCGGTTTCGCCTCCTACCGCGGCACCGGGCGGGGTCGCTGCTATGCGCCCGTGGCTGTCCGCGTACCGACCCAGCATCACAGGCGGCCGGTAAAAAATCAAGCACGCGTGCTTGTTAATCTCCGGATCTCGGGGCGCGGGCCGAAGCAACGCCCAGACCAGGCACAATAGGACTCTGTGTCCACCGATGTCGCCGTAGTTCTGCTGTTCACCCTCGCCGGATTCCTCATCGGCGGCGCCTACACCACCTGGAAGACCGCCCGGCCACTATCGATCAGCCTGGGGGTCTGCGCCGTACTCGCGGCACTGGGCGCCGTGCTCTGGCTGCTCTGACGCCGATACCCGGCACCGAACACGGAACCGCACCACCCCTGACCACCCGCTACGGGAACCTGCGCCCGGGCATGTTTCCGAAGCCCCGCCGGGGTCAACACTCAGGGCACGGCGCGTTGCGCGACAGGCGGGACGTCGCGGTGGACCAGAGCCCGGGGATGCGACCGGGTCCTACCGGGCACCTCCCCCTGGCACCGCCGGAACACGCGCCGGCCCTGCCCCTCTGCGCCGGGCACGGCCGGCGCGCGCCGGGATCTGCGCACGCCGGTGCGGCGATACCGGCAGCGTGACCCATGCGTAGGAGATCCGAAACCCCTTGCCAGACCCCTATATCAAGGAATCCCCGCTATCTGCAATGCGCTTATATCGCTGTGCAGGCGCCCCTGCTCGATGCGATCGTTGCGGGTGTGAAGTTGATATGATGTGCCGTCGAGAAACAGAAATTCTTCTTCGTCCGGATCGGCCGAATAATTCTTTACGGACTTACCGTTGAACGACGCCATGACCATGTGCACATTACCCTTTTTGAGTGCGTATGGCCTGGTGGAGGTGCTCATGAAGCCCAATTCTTTGATTACTGCACCCTTTTGATACTCGACCAGAATTTCTTCTGGAAGGTCGATGTGCCGATATACTATGCCTCGGCAATCCGGTAGTTTCCGAAGGGCGGACCGGAGATCGTCGATATCGTGCCGAAAATCCATGCCACGCCCTTCCCGAAGAGCTGCGTTGATCTCCGGGGAGCCGGTTCCGGTGTATGTCTCGAGCGCCATTATCTCCCGTCTGGTCAGCTCCGGGTCCGGCAGTATCAATCGCCCACCGGATTCGCTGGGAAGCCGAGGGGTGCCGGTTATCTCGAGGTCGAACCCGGGGTTGCTTCGCTCGCCCGCGGCGGCCACCGTATTCGCTCCCGCGGCGCTCCCCTGACCCATGGTCCTCATCCTCGCAGACCCGGTGGCGGCCAAGGTGTCGAGTGTCTGCTGGATCTGCCCGGTCAGGTATTTCATGAGGTCGGCCGGCAACCGGGAGGGCACAGGCGTCGGATCGAAATCGGCCATTCCCCATCCACTCTCCAGCAGAACATTCGGTTGATTTCCCACTTTGTATGTCGGAGCTTCGGCAAGCACCCGCTCAGCAATTTTCCCGGTGATCCGAGCCGTGGCCCGATATCCCGAAGAGATAAAGCCAGCGTATTGAATGCCCGGATTCCTTCGCAGCCGTATGGCCTTCGGACGCCGAAGCGCCCCGGCTCCAGCCCCAACAAGCTGGCCAGTCGGCTGCCGGTAGGGCGGCCTTCAGCTCACGCGCCGCAGCCTACCGCCGCTACATCCATCAGCACTCGAGTCAGTTCTCCCGTATAGTGGCGTCCTCGCACCGCCTGTCCATCGACTTGCGAGCCGTTGATCGAAATCTGTTCTGTTACAAGCTTCGACACAGCAAGTTGTCGTTCGGTTCCATCATTTTGAGATTCTCCGTCCGGAGCTTATCCACCCTCCTGGGCGCAGAGATTCTCCGGTTCAGTGACCAGGGCAGAGCCTGAATGCCGATGATGTCCGGATGCGGCCCTTCAGCCGGTAGAGCCAGCACGCCCGCGCAGATTGTCCACGGCAGTCCGCGCGGCCTGGCGAACATCCTCGTGAGGGTCTTCCAGCAGCGGCTCGATCGCGGGGATCGCTTCCGTCGAGTCGAGGTCGTCGAGCGCATCGACGGCGGTCTCACGCACGACGTAGTCGCTGTCGCGAAGGCCCTGCACCAGCGCCGGATACGCCAACTCCGGCTCGGCCCGAGCCAGATAGTCCAGCACGCTGGCCCGCACGAACGGCGACGGATGATCCCCCAAACCGCGGATGCGTTCTCCCAGTTCTGTGACACCGAGTGAGCCGAGAAGCCTGATCGCGTCCCCGGCTATCACCGGTTCGGAATCACCTGCCAGCAGCTTGACCTTCTCGACGAACGCCGGTTCGCTGCCCTGGTGCATTGCCAAGACGGTGAGCGCTGCGCGCAGCTGCGGCACTCGATGACCGGCCAGCTCCTGTGTGAGCACCTCGACGCCCGGTTCACCCTGTGCGTACAGCTCTCGGGCGACTGCCTCGTAGTAGTCGTCGTACTCGTCACCAACCGACCACCGGGCAGCGAGCTCAATCGTCGACAGACCCACGAGACTTTCGCGCATCTCCTCGGCCGTCAACTCCTCCGACCCTGGACTTTCACCCTCCGGCCGCTCCTCTGTGGTCACTTGATCCCACACTCCTTCTTGATGTCGTTGAGCGTCTTACCTTTGAACTCGCCCGGGAACTCCGACTGGATCTTTCCCGGGAGGTCGTTTGAGGTGATGGTGCCGTTGTTGATCTTTGCCTGCAGCTCGCTCTTCCGCTTCGGCGACAGTTTGATCTTGTACTTTTCGGTCAAGCGCACAACCTGGGTCAGCAGCTTGACAGCCTTGTCGCACGTCGCCTTCGACGGCGCAGCGAGCACCTGCGTGTCGACCGTCGTATAGCCCGGCGCCGCCGCGGCGACAGCACTCGACCCCACCGATACCCCCATCAGCGCCATTCCGACCACGACAGCTGCGCTAACCAGTCCCTTACCGAACATTTCGCTTCTCCCGTTCTACAGCTCCGGACGAGCATCGAAACTCGATGCAGCTTTTCGGGCCATATCCCCTTGGATTCAGCCCAGGCTCGAAAGGACCGGAGCTCTTCCCTTCACCAGTATTCGATGCACCAGCCACGGATTCGGTTCCCCCCAAACATGTTCCAGATATGGTGACGCTTGTCGCACTTCAGGCGCCATCGGTGCCTGGCCGCGTTTCCGACAGCTACCCGGCAACGAAAGGTTCGACACCCTGCAGGTGGACAGCACAAGCCAGGACTGCGCACTCGCCGAGCTTCTTGCGTGGCCCATCCCCTTTCGTCTACGGCATGTCGACCGTGATATCGAGCTGGGTATACCACCCACCGAGCCCCCTCCGGTGCGGTCACAGGCCCACGTAGTCGGCAGCCGACTCTTCCCGCCGTGGTGGGAGGTCCTCGGCGACGAGCCAGCCGCGCAGCAGTTCGACTGCTCTTGCCGCTGCCATCCGGTCGGCCCCGCCGCCCCCGAGCGGCAGCGAGCACGTGTACAGGCCGAATATCTCGGCGGCGCCGGCAAGCTCGTACAGGGGAGCAGAACCTATACCGAGGCGTTCGCGCACCTCGCCGGCGATGTGTTCGCAGTCGGCGTACGACCGTGGGGCCGGCCAGGCCGGGCGGTCGGCAACGGCCTTGATCACCCCCGTGGTCAGCAATGACGCGACGTCACCGGCGAACACTTCCAACCCACGGTCCAGCCGCTCGGTGGACTCGTGCGTCGGCCCCGCTTCGGAGCGGCGGCCGACCACTGCAGGCAGCGGGTCTCGCACAACCACGCCAGTGGGATTTCGAGGACTGCCGCCAGGTCCACGAGTTCGACTGCGGACACCTTGCGCTCGCCCTTCTCGATCCTTCCGAGTGCAGTGCGCTCGATACCGACGCGGCTCGCGAGATGATCCTGCGTGAGGTTGCGGTCCTTCCGTGCGGCTGCAATCCGCTCGCCAAGCACCTTGCCCTCCATATGTGGAATTTTCACAGATCGAAACCCGAGCCGCTAAAGCTGACATCGTTCCGGAAGGACCGTGCCCTGGCCTACGACGGTGGAGCCCGGCGGTAGTTCCGGATGGGCAAGCTGGTCAGACGGCGTCCAATAGCGCGGCCTTCAGTGCACGCGCCGCGGACTCCGGGTCCGGGGCCGCGGTGATCGCGCGCACCACGACCACCCGTTCGGCGCCCACCGCCAGCACTTCGGGAAGGGTCGCGGCGTCGATACCGCCGATGGCGAACCACGGCCGGGTCGGCGCCGCGGCCGCGGTCTCCCGTACCAGCTCGAGCCCGGCGGGTGTACGCCCCGGTTTGGTCGGGGTCGCCCACACCGGGCCCGTGCAGAAATAGTCGAGGTTCTCGTCACTCGCGGCCAGGCGGGCCTGATCCCGGTCGTGGGTGGACCGCCCGAGCACCACATCCGGGCCGAGGATCTTGCGGGCGTACCACGGCGGCAGATCCTGCTGACCGAGATGCAGCACATCGGCACCCGCCGCCAGCGCGATATCGGCACGATCGTTGACCGCGAGCAGCGCACCGTGACGGCGGGTCGCGGCCTTCAGCTCGGCGAGCGCCGCGAGTTCGCCCTTGGCCTCGAGTGGACCGAACTGCCGCTCGCCCGGCGAACCCTTGTCCCGCAGCTGGATGATGTCCACACCACCGGCGAGGGCCGCTTCCGCAAACTCGGCGAGGTCCCCCTTCTCCCGGCGGGCGTCGGTGCACAGATAAAGCCGCGCGGTCGTGAGGCGGTCTCGCGGGGGCAGCGGTCGGCGAGCGGAGGACGGTTGCACAACTGCCACCGTAACCGCGCTAACGTGGAGAAGTTGCAGGAGGTGGAACGTAGTGCGAACATCCGCGCGCGCGGCGCGGGCGGCGAGTCGGCCCCGACCGGCGCGATGTGGCCCGGCGCCGATCCATCGATCCGGCCGTACCGACGCCGACGCCGTCCACCGTGGTCCCCGGAGGAGGTGGCGCGGGTGAGCGGGCAGGCCACCGATTCGACGCTCGCCGTTGTCGGAGGTGGGGTGATCGGGTTGGCGGTGGCCTGGCGGGCCGCCGAGGCCGGCTGGACGGTGACCCTGTTCGATCCGGCGGTGGGCAGCGGCGCTTCCTGGGTGGCCGGGGGGATGCTCGCCCCGCTATCGGAAGGCTGGCCCGGCGAGGACGCCGTACTGGAGTTCGGTGCCGCGGCCCTGGCCCACTGGCCGGATTTCGCGGCGCGACTCGAGGCCGTCACCGGCGTGGATGTCTTCGTCGCCGCCGAGACCCTGACGATCGCCCAGGATGCCGCCGATGCCGCCGACCTGCGCACAGTCGCCGAATGGGTCGGTGAGCGCGGACACGAACTCCGGGTACTGGACCGGGCCGGGGTCCGGGAGCTCGAACCGGCGCTGGCCCGCACGGTGCGGGCCGGGCTGCTGGCGCCCACCGAACCGGCCATCGACAACCGCCGGCTGCTGACCGCACTGCGCAAGGCGGCGGCCGGAGCAGGGGTGACCGTGCGGCCGGACCGGATCCACGACCTCACCGGACTCGATCAGCGGCAGGTGGTGCTGGCCGCGGGCGCAGCTTCGGCCGAACTGTGGCCCGGACTGCCGGTCCGCCCGGTGAAGGGCGAGATCCTGCGCCTACGCCACCGCCCCGGCGCCCAACCGCCGCCCAGCCGGGTCGTGCGGGCGCGCGTGCACGGGCGGCCCGTGTACTTCGTGCCCCGCGCCGACGGCCTGGTGCTCGGCGCCACCCAGTACGAGGCCGGTTTCGATACCGCGGTAACGGTCGCCGGCGTCCGCGACCTCATCGTGGACGCCGAGACCGTACTGCCCGGGATCGGCGAATACGAACTGCTCGAAGCCGCCGCCGGCGCGCGGCCCGGCAGCCCCGACAACCTCCCCCTCGTCGGGCGGTTGTCCGACCGCGTGATCGCGGCCACCGGGCACGGCCGCAACGGCATGCTGACCAGCGCGCTCACCGCCGAGGCGGTAGTGGCCGAGCTGAACGGGCAGCCACTGGCCGAGGTCGCGGCGGCCGACCCGAACCGGTTCACGGCATCCACACCCTCAGGAGGTAGTCGATGACACAGTCGTCCATACCGAGCTCACCGGCGCACGGATCGTCCGTGCCGATCGGGGTCACGGTGAACGGCATCGACCACGAGTTCACCGAACAGCTCACGGTCCGCCAACTGCTGGAGCGCCTCGAACTGCCGTGCCAGGGCGTGGCGCTGGCGGTCGACGGCGCCGTGTTCCCGCGCTCCCGCTGGGACGAGCCGGTGGGTCGCGGCTGGGAGATCGATGTGCTCACGGCGGTCCAGGGTGGCTGACGAAACGCTGCGCATCGCCGACCGCACCTTCGGCTCCCGGCTCATCATGGGCACCGGCGGCGCGGAGAACCTGACCGTACTGGAGGAGGCCCTGCTGGCCTCGGGTACTGAGCTGACCACGGTGGCCATGCGGCGGGTCGACGCCGCCGGCGGTACCGGTGTGCTGGACCTGCTGAAACGGCTCGATATCGCGCCGCTGCCCAATACCGCGGGCTGCCGCACGGCCGCCGAGGCGGTGCTCACCGCCCGATTGGCGGCCGAGGCGCTGGATACGAACTGGGTCAAACTCGAGGTGATCGCCGACGACCGGACCCTGCTGCCCGACCCCATCGAATTGATCGATGCCGCCGAACAGTTGGTGGACGCCGGTTTCACCGTGCTGCCCTACACCAATGACGATCCGGCGCTGGCGCGGCGGCTCGAAGACGCGGGGTGCGCGGCGGTGATGCCGCTGGGCGCCCCGATCGGAACCGGCCTGGGGATCGGCAATCCGCACAATATCGAGATGATCGTGAGCCGCGCCCAGGTGCCAGTGATCCTGGACGCCGGTATCGGGACCGCCAGCGATGCCGCGCTCGCCATGGAACTCGGCTGCTCCGCGGTACTGCTGGCCACCGCGGTGACCCGGGCCAAACATCCGGCCCTGATGGCGGCCGCCATGGCCGACGCGGTGCGGGCCGGTCACCGGGCGCGGGAGGCGGGGCGGATCCCCAAGCGATTCTGGGCCCAGGCGTCTTCACCCGGACGGTAGATGCCCGAGAACCGGCCCCACCGCGAGTGGGCGCCGGCCGGGGCTTTACCTACCCATCGGGGGCCCTATCGACACCGCGCTCCGCCTCCACGACAGCGTGACCCTCGACGTCTTCGAACTCAACACCGCAGCTCGCGCCTTTTACGCCCGCCTGGGTTTCCGCGAAATCGGCCGTCACCCGAAGCCGATACGGGTTTCACCGCCATCACGCTCGAGCTCACCGCCTGATTTCGCTCACCGCCGTGCCGAGAGGCCCAGGCGGCGCCGGTAGCCGTCGCTCCCTCTCCCCGGCCGGTTCGGAGCGGGTCGACACAGCTCACCAACGGACGTCTATCCAGCTCATGGACCTACCCGTACGGACTTTTACCCACAGGACAGGGCGGTGGTCATCCTCCAGGATGAGAGCGGATGGCGACCATCGGGCGACGCGAGCGCCCCGTGTTTAGGGCATGCTGGTCGCATGATCGAAGTCCGGGGCTTGACCAAGCACTACGGGCAGACCGTCGCGGTCCAGGACCTGACCTTCACCGTGCAACCCGGTCAGGTCACCGGGTTCCTGGGACCGAACGGCGCCGGTAAATCCACCACTATGCGCATGATCCTCGGCCTGGATCGCCCCACCGCGGGTATCGCGCTCATCGACGGCAGACCGTACGGGCAGCTGAAGCATCCATTACGTGAAGTCGGCGCGCTGCTGGACGCGAAATGGGTGCATCCCAACCGGTCGGCCCGAGCCCATCTGGAATGGATGGCAGCCTCCAACGGGTTGCCGAAATCCCGGGTGGAGGAGGTACTGCGGCTGGTGGGCCTGTCCGAGGTGGCCGGGAAATCGGCCGGCGGGTTCTCCCTGGGTATGTCGCAGCGACTCGGCCTGGCGGGCGCCCTGCTGGGTGATCCGAAGGTCCTGCTCTTCGACGAGCCGGTCAACGGCCTGGACCCGGAGGGCATCCTCTGGATCCGGCGGTTCATGCAGCGTCTGGCCGCGGAGGGCCGCACGGTCCTGGTGTCGAGTCATCTGCTCTCGGAGATGTCGCAGACCGCCGACCATCTGGTGGTCATCGGCCGCGGCCGGCTCATCTCCGATTCCACCACCGCGGAGTTCATCGAACGCGCGTCGGAGTCGTCGGTGCGGGTACGGAGCCCGCAGCTGGACGAGCTGCGCAGCCTGCTCACCTCCAAGGGGATGACAGTGAAACAGAACGAGGGCAACGCCGACGGCGCGGCACTCGTGGTCAACGGGGTCACCAGCGACGCGGTCGGCGCACTGGCCGGTGAGCACGACATCACCCTCTACGAGCTCGCCCCGCAGCGGGGCTCGCTGGAGGAGGCGTTCATGCGGATGACCGGCGGGGATGTCCAGTATCACGGTGAGGTCGGCCCGCAGGGCGATGTCGCGGCGGCCCCACCGGCGGCCGTCCCGGCCCAGCCGGTCGAGACCAAGGTTCTCGGAGGTACCAAGTAATGGGTGTGATCGCCGCGGAACGCATCAAACTCACCTCGACCCGCTCGCCGTGGTGGTGCTCGCTGATCGTGGTGGCCCTCGCGGTCGGTTTCGCCGCACTGTTCGGGCTGATCGGGCGGATCGCCGCCGACGACCCGCAGGCCTCGGGCGCCCCCACACTCACCGTGGACACCGCCTTCCTCGGGATCAGCGGGTTCGGGGTGATGGTGCTGGCCATCATGGCCACACTCACCGTGACCAGCGAGTACCGGTTCGGCATCATCCGGACCACCTTCCAGGCCGTGCCCAACCGCAGCCTGGTGATCGGTACCAAAGCGGGCCTGGTCGGCCTCTACGCGGCCGCGTTGACCACGGTGCTGGCCTTCGCCGCGTACGCGGTGGCCAAGGCGGTCGCCGGGGACGCCGGCTCCACCCTGATCCTGGAGGGCAACTGGCGTGCCCTGTACTCGATACCGGTCCTGGCCTTCCTCAACGTGGTGCTGGCCATCGCCATCGGTGTGCTGGTCCGGCAGTCGGCGGCGGCGATCTCGTTGATCGTGCTCTGGCAGCTGATCATCGAACCGCTGGTCGGCGCAC
Source organism: Nocardia grenadensis (assembly GCF_050942415.1). NCBI lineage: Bacteria > Bacillati > Actinomycetota > Actinomycetes > Mycobacteriales > Nocardiaceae > Nocardia > Nocardia grenadensis. The sequence goes on from NZ_CP192054.1 coordinate 6,044,640, forward strand.
TGGGTAAAGTGGGACGTGAGATCAGCGCGTTCCTGCCGTTCCAGAATGCGAGCCGCTTCGCGCTGATGGACGAGTCGATGGCGTCGGGCAACTGGCACTGGGGCGTATGGGGCAGTCTCGTCTACTTCATCGCCTTCGTCGCACTCGTCACCGGTGTCGCCCTGGTGGTTGTCAACCAGCGCGACGCCTGACCGAATCGCCCGAGCCGCTTCCCTCGCCGCTCGGGTATGGGGTAGCGCGGCCTTGTCGGGAGGATCGCGCGCCCCGCACGCCGGCGGCCACTGCCCGGTCGTCGGAGTGCACTTACCACCGGCCCGGTGCGCATTGCACCGGGCCGGTGGTCGTCATCACACAGTGCGGTTGTCCCGCGTGGTCACCGGCGGTGGCCGGGCGGACTCTTCGCGACTTGCCAAATATCTGTAACCAAGCGTTCACCGGCAGCCCGCCGGTCGTCGCTACGATCGGGGGCAGGCACCGAACGTTTTCCATCGGCGGACCCAACGGCGTGCCGCATTCCTCCGATAGAGAGGCGACAGGTGACTATCCTCAGCGTTCCCCTCACGTCCGATTCCCTGAGCTACTCTCGGGGCGTGAACCAAAAGCCCTCCGGCCGTGCCGTACCGGAGCCGGAGGTCGACAGCGCCACCGCGCCGGGCGCCGCTCGCGCGACCAGCGACGAGCCGACGGTCGGCCCGGCGCCCGAGAACGGCGCCGCGGTCGGCTCGGTACGCCGTGTCCATCCGCTGTCGACCCTGATGAACGCCGCCAACCAGCGACCGGATGTGATCGAGGTCCTGCGGCGGGCCCGGCACCAATTGCCCGGCGATCCCGCCTTCGGGGACCCACTCTCGGTCACCGGTCCCGGCGGCGCCCGCGCCGTGGCACGAGCCGCGGACCGGCTGGTCGGCGACAACCCCAGCGCCGCCCGCGAGATCGGGTTCGGTGCGCTGCAGGTCTGGCAGGCGATGCTCGAACGCCTCGGCCGCGGTAAGGGCACCGAGGAGATGACGGTGATGTTCACCGATCTGGTGTCCTTCTCCTCGTGGTCGCTCACCGCGGGCGACGAAGCCACCCTGGACCTGCTGCGCAAGGTGGCCAAGGCCATCGAACCCCCCATCGCCGAACGCGGCGGTCAGGTGGTGAAACGGATGGGTGACGGCGTCATGGCGGTGTTCCCCTCCGCCGATCGGGCCGTACAGGCCGCGATCGCCGCGAAACGCAATCTGGCCGAGGTGACCCGGGGCGACTACCGGCCCCGGATGCGGATCGGCCTGCACACCGGTTCACCGCGGGAGATCGGCGGCGACTGGCTGGGAGTGGACGTCACCATCGCCGCGCGGGTGATGGAGGCCGGCGGCAACGGCAAGATGATGGTCTCCCACACCACGCTGACCGCGCTGCAGCCCGAGACCCTGGCCGAGTTGGGGCAGATCGCCCGCCCCTACCGCCGCAGTTTCTTCGCCGCGCCCCTGAGCGGGGTTCCCGAGGATCTGCGCATCTATCGGATCAGCTCGGCCTGACCGCTCGCGTCCCCGCGGCGCCACCGACAGGCGACGGCCGGGAGGGTCGCCCATGGTGGTGCACCCGGGTAGGGTCGCCCGGCCAGATGGGGATGACGTGGGCGATCAGCAGGGCAGCCGAGCGCGTCTCCGGAAGCCGGACCGACCGACTGTGCGGTGCACGGCGAGTGCCCGGTAGGGCACAGTGACATTGTGGACCGGGGTCTGGATGAAGTGTGGCGAAGTGTGCGCGAGATGCTCCGTACGACCGCCAGGGACAGCGGCCCGGCGATCGCCGCGTTCCCGGAGCGAGCCAGCGGTCACCTCACCGAGGCCGCCGACAGGTTCGAGAAGGCATCTGCCGCACATATACCGGATCCGACTGTCACACCCGCTGGCGAGTTCATCCCCGTCGCGCGGCCTTCGACCTACGTACCGGGCCGCGACCTGATCGACGAAGTGGACTACACAGCACTGCGGCAGCCGAAAGGAACCGGGGCCTTGGGATCTTCTCCGGTGTTCGAGGAGATCCAGCGACTACAAGGATTCAACGGCCGTTACACTTTCGCCGCCCGGGAAGAGATCGACGCGGTGGTCACCAAGGACAGGCCGAGACTCTTCCGAGGTTTCGAGGAGGACAGCTACCTGGAAGCCTTCCTCTCCGGATCGCTGCGATCCGGCGGCGGCACCACCGGAAACGGACTCTATGTCACGTCGCTGGAAGAAGTCGCGCTGTCGTACACGCACCCCGACCGCATAACTGTAGAGCCCACCCGTCTGATGCGGATGGCTCTCCACCCCGAGGCCAGAGTAGTCAAGTACCGCGAAATCAGATCCGAGATCACCCGCGTCCTGGGGCAGGTCGAGCGTGAAACACGGGCCGCGAGCGAGATCACGAACTCCACGGACGAGGGCCGGGCTCGCCACTTCGCATTGCTGGACAAGGCGCTGACATTCGGTGATATCGGCCAATACGGCGCCCTGCGCGGCTATGACGCGATCGAATCCGATGTCATGTCGAACGGCGAGTGGAACATACTCAACCCGACCGCCCTCCTGATCCAGCGCTGAACGCCGCCGAGCTGCCGCCCGAGGCTTCGAGCGGCGCGGAAAACGCGGTGTGCCCGTCCACTACGCGGATACGAACAGGGGCCGGTCGATCTCCGGGATCCAGCAGTCGCACGCGATATCGCAGTTGTAGTTGGCGCGGAAATAGGCGACCAGATCCGCGATACCGGGATGCGGGTCGGTCCGGTCCCACAACAGCGCGTGTGGATAGGCGGGAGTCGGGTCGACGATGGGCACCCGGCGGATATGCGGATGCCACGGGGATTCGAAACCCTCGGCGCTGAAGGTCGCGAGGGTGTCCGAATCGGCGATATGCTCGATCACCATCTTGATCGGCGCCGGCCCGCGGCCGGGCGCGACCCGTGGTTCGGCGGCAGGGTCGCTGGTGGCCTACGCGCTGGCGATCACCAATATCGACCCCATCGAGCACGGACTGCTGTTCGAACGGTTCCTCAACCCCGAACGCCCGTCGGCGCCCGATATCGATATCGATTTCGACGACCGCCGCCGCGGCGAGATGATCCGCTACGCCACCGAACGCTGGGGCGCGGACAAGGTCGCCCAGGTGATCACCTTCGGCACCATCAAGACCAAAGCGGCCATCAAGGACGCCGCCCGCGTCCAGTTCGGCCAGCCCGGGTTCGCGCTCGCCGACCGGCTCACCAAGGCGCTGCCGCCCGCGGTGGCGGCCAAGGACATCCCGGTGGCCGGGATCACCGATCCCGGCCACGAACGCTACGGGGAGGCCGCGGAGGTGCGGGCACTCATCGAGGCCGAACCGGATATGCGCCGCATCTACGACACCGCGGTCGGACTCGAGGGAATGGTCCGCGGCGCCGGGGTCCACGCCTGCGCGGTGATCCTGTCCAGTGAACCGCTGCTCGATATCGTGCCGCTGTGGAAGCGCCCGCAGGACGGGGCGATCATCACCGGCTGGGACTACCCGTCGTGTGAGGCCGTCGGCCTGCTGAAAATGGATTTCCTGGGCCTGCGCACCCTCACCGTGATCGGCGACTGCCTCGACAATATCCGCGGTAACCGCGGGATCGAGATCGACCTGGACACCCTCGCCCTCGACGACGAACCCACCTACGCCATGCTGGCGCGCGGCGACAACCTCGGGGTGTTCCAGATGGACTCGGCCGGTATGCGGGAGCTGCTGCTGCGGATGGCTCCCACCGAGTTCAACGATCTGGTGGCCTCCAACGCCCTCTACCGGCCGGGGCCGATGGGTGTGGGGGCGCACTGGTCCTACGCCGATCGTAAGAACGGGCGGGAAGCGGTGACTCCGATCCATCCCGAACTCGACGAAGCCCTGCGTGCCGTCCTCGCCGAAACCTACGCGCTGATCGTCTATCAGGAGCAGATCATGCAGATAGCGCAGCAGGTCGCCGGATACTCCCTGGGCCAGGCCGATCTGCTGCGCCGGGCGATGGGCAAGAAGAAACCCGAAGTGCTGGCCATGGGATTCGAGAACTTCCGGGACGGTATGCGCGGCAACGGCTACAGCGACGCGGCGGTGACGGCACTGTGGGAAGCGGTGCTGCCGTTCGCCGGCTACGCCTACAACAAATCGCACGCCGCCGGTTACAGCCTGGTGATGTACTGGACCGCCTATCTGAAGGCCAACTATCCGGCGGAGTTCATGGCCGCGCTGCTCACCTCGGTCGGTGACGACAAGGACAAATCGGCGATCTACCTGGCCGACTGCCGCAAACGTGGGATTCGAGTGCTACCACCGGATGTGAACCAGTCGGCGGCCACGTTCACCAGCGTCGGGCCCGATATCCGGTTCGGCCTGGGCGCGGTCCGCAATGTCGGTGAACCAGTGGTGCGGGCGGTGATCCGGGCACGGGAGTCGGCCGGTGCGTTCAACTGCTTCTCCGACTACCTGACGAAAACCGACAGTGTGGCCTGCGCCAAGAAGGTGGTCGAATCACTGGTCAAAGCGGGCGCCTTCGAATCCCTCGGTCATCCCCGCAAAGGTCTGTACACGATCCACAGCGAAGCGATCGACGCGGTGACGGTCACCAAGAAAGCCGCGGCACGCGGACAATTCGACCTCTTCTCCGGCGATACCGCCGACTCCGCGGCGAACACCTCCGTTTTCGAGGTACCCGTCCCCGACGAGGAATGGGAAACCCGCGAGCGATTGAGTTACGAACGGGAGATGCTCGGGCTCTATGTCTCCGGGCATCCGCTCGACGATATCGCCGCCGCGCTGAGCGCCGCCGGTGACACCCCGCTCGCCGCCCTGCACGACTGTCGCGTCCCACACGGCCGCCGGGTGCGGCTGGCCGGCATCATCGCCGCCGTCGACCGGCGCGTCACCAGGAAGGGCGAGCCCTGGGCGGTCGTACGCCTGGAGGATCTGGAGGCCGGCGCCGAGATCCTGTTCTTCCCCGCCGCCCATGCCACCGCCGCCGGCCATCTCACCGAGGACGCGATCGTGGTCATCACCGCGACGGTCAGCGTCCGCGACGGGCGCCGGTCGCTGCAGGGTGATCAGGTGACGGCACCGGACCTCACCGCCGGTACCGCCGGACGGCCGCTCACCCTCACCCTGCCGGTGGCGGCCTGTACCCCGCACTCGGTCCGGTCCCTGCGCGAGACCCTGCAGCGCCATCCCGGCCCCACCGACCTGCGCGTCGACCTCATCGGCGCGCGCGGTCCCCGGCTGCTGGCGCTGGACCCCCGCTTCCGGATCACCCCCTCGCCCGCGCTGATGGGTGAGCTGAAAGCGCTGTTCGGACCGGGTTGTCTGCGCTGAACGGACGTCAGGACAGATCGAGATGGCGGTTCACCGCCATGGCGGCCTCGGCCAGTTCGGGTAGTTCGAGTACCCGCACCCCGTGCTCGCGCAACTTCTCCACTCCCACACAGTTCTCGACGAATGTGGACGGTTCGCGCCACGCGATCACCACCACCGGGATACCGGCGGCGAGCACGCGATCGGTACAGGGCAGCCGCGTTCTGGTCGCCCGCTCCGAACAGGGCTCCAGGGTGCTGTAGAGGGTGGCGTGCCGCAGCCGCGGATCGTGCGGATTCAGTTTGTCCAGCGCGGATTCCTCGGCGTGCGCTTTCGGATCGGTTTCCCGCGAATAGCCGGTGGCTATCTCGGTGCCGTCGGCGACGAGCACGGCGCCCACCGAGAAAGCGCCGGGTGCCTGCGGACTCCGCCGCGAGAGATCGATCGCCCGGTTCATCCAATAGTGGTGGTCGGGTTCGGGCACCGAAGCCTCCTAAGGTCGATATCGCAACACTGCCACATCGCCGAGACGCTCGACCTCCACCAGGCGCATCCGATGGGTGGAACCGCCCGGAAACCGCGCGGTATGCAGGAAACGCGGCGCGGCGGGATCGCCGACGAGCGTGGGCCCGATCGCGAGCAGCAGTTCGTCGGCCAATCCGGCGGCCAGGAAAGCGGTGTGGATCCGGCCGCCGCCCTCCACCATCAATCGCCCGACCCCGCGGGCACCGAGATCGTCCAGCAACGGCCGGAATTCGATTTCCGAGCCCAGGGCCACGATCTCGGCCGGGGTGGTCAACCGGTCGCGCAGCCGCCGGGCGCCCGCGTCGGTGGTGTAGACGAGCGGGGGGTGCTCGGCGGTACCGCAGTGCCAGAAGCGTGCCGCCGGATCCAGTTCACCGCGCGCGGTCACCGTCACCTTGCGGGGATACTCCGGCCGGCCCGCGGCGATCCGTTGCGCGCGCCGCGATTCATCGCGTACGAGCAGCCGCGGATTATCGCGCCGCAGTGTCTCGGCACCTACGAGAATCGCGTCCGACCACGCACGGATACCGTCCACCCGGTCGAAATCGGCATCATTGGACAGCAGCAGGCGTTCGGGCTCCGTATCGTCGATATAGCCGTCGATACTCATCGCGACCGATAGCAGCACATACGGCCGCGCGGCTGCGTCCACGCCGTTTCCCAACTCAGCGCTCCCATCCCAGCACCGCGCTGCGCGGAATCCCCAGCACCCGGGCCTCCGGGTGCGCGACCCCACCGAGCCCCGCGCCCGGATCGTCCGCCTCGCCGGCCGGATTCGGGGACCCGCTCGGTTCCGGACTCTCCGGCGGATACGGGGGGTTCAGCAGGACCGCACGGTCGCCGGGCCCCTCGGGTTCGGCGTGCAACCAGACGAACTCCGCACCCAGGTCGACCGTGCGCGGCAGGGTCGCGGCCAGCTCCACCGCATCCGCCGCCGGGCACTCACCCGGGTCCATCCAGGCGAACGTGGCCCGCAACCCGGGCCACGCGTGCGCGAACCCGGCGTGCAGCGGACGCCGATCGACCTCGTCCTCCGGTACCCAGGCCAGCTCCACACTCTCCATGTTCGGGCGCACCGGTAGCGGTTTGCCGGCATCGGCGATCACCGTCGTATAGGTCCAGCCGCTCGGGGCGGTGGCGGTGACCCGTTCGGCGCGCACCCGGATATCCGCGGCCTTGATCCCGGCCTCCTCGTCCGCTTCGCGGACCGCCGCGTGCACCGCCGACTCGTCGCTGTCGCGGGCCCCGCCGGGCAGCGCCCAGGTCCCGCCCTCGTGACTCCACAGCGCGCGATGCTGCAGCAGCACCGCCGAACCACCGCCGCCGAGCGGGGCGCGCAGCAGCAAACCGGCCGCCCCGAACAGCCCCCAGTGCCGCACACCACCGGGGCTTATGGACCACCCGTCACCGTCACCACGCATCTCGCACCGCCCTCGTCGACCGTTGCCTCCATCCTGCCCCACCCGTGGTGGTGGGTGGCATGTTGTGGAGGTCGGGGCGCGCGCGTAGACAATACCGAATACGCTCATGGCAGCGGTGTGAGCGATCTCGCGCGGCACCGGCGGAGCGATACAGCGCACACGGCGCCCAGAGTTGGAGGGTGGACATGACGCGGTTGGCGGTGGATCGGGTGGTATCCGAACCCGACCCGGCCCACCCGGAACCGGCGCCCGCCCCCGGGCGGGCGGGGCTCGTCCGTCCCGGGCTCGCACAGGCCTGGAAGTGGTTGGATCCTGCACGTTTACGCCTGTTCGCCCAGTCCTCGCCCGGGCGGCTGGTCGGGGTAGGACTCCTGCTGATCGTGCTGGCCCTGGGGTCGGGGGTGATCACCGCCGGCGCAGTGCACGATCGCCAACGCGACCTCGACGTGCTGCTCGCCCACACCGAACCCGATGCGAACGCGGCACATCGGCTCTACACCGCGCTCTCGGTGGCCGACGCCGCCGCGGCCACGGCGTTCATCTCCGGCGGGCTGGAACCCGAACAGGTGCGTGATCGCTACAGCCAGGCGCTGGGGGAGGCGGGCGCCGATCTGGTGACACTGTCCGGTGACGACCCCCAGGACGTGCTGCAGCGGATGGGTATCGGGTCGGGGCTGCCCGTGTACTCGGGACTGATGGAGACCGCGCGGGCGAACAACCGGGTGGGCCATCCGGTCGGCGCGGCCTATCTGAGCGAGGCGTCGTCGGAGATGCAGACGGTGCTGCTGCCGACCGCCGAACAGCTGTACGTGCGGCGCGCGGCCGCGGTCGATACCGCCCAGGACCGGCACGTCCGGCCGCCGTGGTCGGCGATCGTGCTGCTCGTCGTCGCCGTGATCGCGCTGGTGTGGGCGCAACGCCTGCTGGCCCGGCAGTGGCACCGAACCTTCAACCCGGGCCTGCTGCTTGCCTCCGGCGCGTTGCTGACGCTGATGTTGTGGACGGTGATCGCCGGATCTGTTTCATCGGTGGCGATGTCCAGCGGCCGGTCCGACGGAACGGTGCCCGCCGCCCGGCTCACCGAGAGCCGGATCCTCGCGCAGCAGGCGCGTTCGGCGGAAACACTCAAACTGGTGCGCCGCGACACCACCGGCGACTACGATCACGCGTTCGATGCCAACATCACCCGGCTCAACGAACTTCTCGCCGGGCACACCGACCGGGCGACGGTCGACGCGCGCGCCGCGCTGCTGCACTGGCTGGCGGCGCACCAGCGGATGAACGAGGCACTCAATCGCGGCGAGTTCGCCCGCGCGGCCACTATCGCCACCGCACCGGGCACCGAGAACGCTACCGTTCATGTGGAAGCCCTGGACAATGCGCTGGGCAGCGGAATCACCGAAACCCGGGACACGCTACGCAGCAATATTTTCCACAGTGCCCGGGTACTCGACTATCTGGCACCAGGTGCGTTGATCCTCGGCTTCGCCGCCGCGGCGTACATCGCCTTCGGCATCTGGCCAAGACTGCGGGAGTATCGATGAGGTTTGCGCGAAACCCGGTCCGACCGACGGCCCCCCGGCCGTCGCGCCGACCGTGGCCGCTGCGGCTCGGGGTGGCGTGCACCGCGCTGCTGGTGGCCGGGTGCGCCACCGGCCCGGGCCCGCACCACGAGGTGGCGCACAGCGACTACTCCGAGCCGCCCCTGCCCGCGCAGGCGACGGTGATGAAGGCCGACGGCCCGCTACCCCTGCCCGACGCCCCCACCAACTGCGGTGATCCCACCGCCGGCCTGCGCCCCACCGGTCCCGGGGCGACCGGCCCGGTACTGGACCGGATCCGGGCCCGCGGCCGGCTGGTCGTCGGATTGGACACCGGCAGCAACCTGTTCAGCTTCCGCGATCCCGAAAGCGGGGTGATCGTCGGCTTCGACGCCGATATCGCCCGTGAGGTGGCCCGGGACCTGTTCGGCGATCCCGACAAGATCGAGTACCGCAGCCTCGGGTCCGAGGAGCGGGAAGCGGCGCTGATCGAGCACCGGGTGGATATGGTGGTCAAGACCATGACCATCACCTGCGCGCGTCTGGCCAGGGTCTCCTTCTCCACCGTGTACCTGAAGGCGCACCAGCGGGTGCTGGCCGTGCAGAATTCCGGGATCCAGAGCCTGAAAGATCTGGCGAACAAGCGGGTGTGCACGATCCGCGGCACCACCTCGCTGGAACATATCAGCCAGATCCAGCCGAAGGCGTCCATTCTCACCGTCCCCACCTGGGCGGATTGTCTGGTGGTATTGCAGCAGCGGCAGGTGGACGCGGTGAGTACCGACGACGCGATCCTGGCCGGATTGGCCGAACAGGACCCGTACACCGAATTGGTCGGTCCGAGTATCAGTGAAGAGCCGTACGGAATCGGCATCCCCAAAGGTGACGACGACCTGGTGCGTTTCGTCAACGGCACCCTCGACCGGATCCGCACGGACGGTACCTGGAACCGCCTCTACAACCAGTGGCTCTCGGCCCTCGGCCCCTCCCCCGGACCCCCGCCGCCGACCTATCGGGACTGATCACCGTGACGACGGACGAGTCGGTCGACCGGTCCGGCTCCGGGACATCCCCGGAGCCGCCACCGACCCGCGCCGTCGACGCCGACCGCCGCCGGCCACTGGACGGGCAGCCCACTGCGGCCACCCGGCTCGGGGCGGGCCGGGTACGTAACGATCACAGTATTTCCGGGCCCGTCGCGGGCTCGGGAACCACCGCAGCGAGTACTACCGCTTCCCCGGAAAACGCCGCTGGAACGGGTACGGCCGGGCACTCGGCACCCGACGCAGGTGAAGCCGAATATTCGAGAACCGTGGCCGATGCGGGCACCGGCGGCCACCCGGAAACCGCCGCCGGCGCGGATCCCGCTGCGCAATCGGATACCGCCGGCGTCGCCGGTGCGGCCGCACCCCCGGAAACCGCACTCGCCGACCCCGGCGCGAACCCGGGAACCGCCGCCGTCGCCGGGACCGCCGCATACGCGGAAACCGCCGCCGGCGCGGATACGGCCGGTCTCCCGGGCACCGCCGCCATTGCGGGCACGGCCGCATACGCGGGATCTGTTGCCGACGCCGATCCGGTCGGCGGCCCGGGCAGCGCCGGCATCGCCGGTGCCGACGCGGACCACGAAACCGTTACCGCCGACCCCGCCGCCGCTCCGGAAACCGCCGCCGGTGCGGGGACCTCCACCTCCCCGGAGACCGGTGCGGTCGCCGGTACCGCCGCATACCCGGGCACCGCGGCGGCCGCGGCATCCACCGGCACCGGCACTCGGACGGGTTCGGGGTCCACCGGAAGTTCCGGGCGCGGCAGCGGTTCCCAGCTGCGTACCGGCCGCAGCACCCGCACCGTGCGTTCCCGGCCCACGGTGCGCACCCTGGTCGCCGGCCTGGTCGAGATACCGCCCGTCGAAGCCGCCGACCCGGTCGCCGCGGTCCGCGCCGATCCGGTGGTCGCGGAGGGCAAACGGTTCTGCTGGCGCTGCGGCAAACCGGTGGGCCGGGCGAGCACGAGCGGGCCGGCCACCACACGCGGTATCTGCTCGAATTGCGGCGCCGCCTTCGATTTCCGCCCGACTCTGAGTCCCGGGGATATGGTGGCCGGCCAGTACGAGGTCCAGGGCTGCCTCGCGCACGGCGGGCTGGGCTGGATCTATCTCGCCGTGGACCGCAATGTCAGCGACCGCTGGGTGGTGTTGAAGGGACTGCTGCACGCGGACGATATCGAGGCGCAGGCGGTGGCCGTGGCGGAGCGGGAGTTCCTGGCCGAGGTCGCCCATCCGGGCATCGTGAAGATCCACAATTTCGTCGAACACCTACCGCCCGGTGGTGAGCCGATCGGATTCATCGTGATGGAGTACGTGGGCGGCCGTTCACTGCGCAGCATGCTCGACGACCACAAGCGGCCCGAACGGATCCCGGTGGCGCAGGCCATCGCCTACATCCTGGAGGTGCTGCCCGCGCTGGACTATCTGCACGCGACCGGGCTCACCTACAACGACCTCAAACCCGACAACATCATGGTTACCGAGGACCAGGTCAAACTGCTCGATCTGGGGGCGGTCGCACCGATCGAGGCCTACGGGAACCTGTACGGTACCCGCGGTTTCCAGGCACCCGAGATCGCGCGCACCGGTCCGACGGTGGCTTCCGATATCTACACGGTGGGTCGCACGCTGGCCGTGCTGACCCTGAACATGCCGACCGAACACGGCGCCTACCGCGACGGTCTGCCCGCCCCGGAGGACGAACCGATCCTGGCCCGGTACGAGTCGTTCCACCGACTGCTGCTGTGCGCCACCGATACCGACCCGGACCGGCGATTCCCGTCCGCCGGGGCCATGGCCGACCAGCTGTCCGGGGTGTTGCGGGAGATCCTGGCCTCCGACACCGGCGTGGAGCGGCCACACCGGTCCACGGTTTTCGGTAAACAGCGCAGCGCGTTCGGCGCCGAGCAACTGATCGGCCAGACCGACGCCTACGCCGACGGGGTCGCCCGCGACACCCTGCTCTCGGCCACCGATATCGCCGCCGCGCTGCCGATCCCGCTGCTGCCCCGCACCGAACCGGCCGCCGCCCGGCTGACCGACACACTGCAATCCGATCCGGACCAGGCATTGGCCGCACTGTACGAGATACGCGAGCGATTGGCCGAGGACCCGGCCGCGGCCCCGGAGAACCTGGAACGCGAACTGCGCCTGGCCGAGGCCCGCATCCTGCTGGATCTGGACCGCGCCGCCGAGGCCACCGATCTGCTCGACGCCATACCGAACACGGGCCGCCGGGATTGGCGGATCGACTGGTACACGGGTATTGCCGGTTTGCGCGAGAACGATTACGAGAAGGCGTATTCCGCGTTCGACGCGGTCTTGCGGGTCCTTCCGGGTGAGCTGGCGCCGAAACTGGCCCTGGCCGCCACCGCCGAACTCGTGCTCCAGCACTGGGCACCGGACGAGACCCGCGCCTGGCGCGATTACGCCGAGAATTTCTATGCCACCACCTGGCGCACCGATCACGGGTTGGTGAGCGCGGCTTTCGGTTCGGCCCGTCTGCTCACCGCGGCCGGCCGCCACCGGGAGGCCGTCACCGCGCTGGACGAGGTGCCGGGTTCCTCCCGCTATTTCACCATCGCCCGGATGACCGTGGTCCTGCTGCTGCTCACCAGCGCGCCGGTGGCGGAACTGCCGGAGGCCACCCTGCGTGAGGCGGCGGCCCGCGTGGAGGCTCTGCCGCCGGACGAACGCCGGGCCGTCCAACTGCGGGTGATGGTGCTGGGCTGCGCACTGGCGTGGTTGCAGGCCGGGAATACGCCGCGGCGGCCCCGGCCACCGCTCATGGGGGTCGCGTTCACCGAGCACGCGTTACGCGACGGCACCGAATCCGGGCTGCGCACCCTGGCCCGCTTCGCGCCCGGCCGCCGCCACCGCTACGCGCTGGTGGATCTGGCCAATTACATCCGGCCCAACACCTGGTTCTGAACCGCCGGCCGACGTTTCCCGGACCACGAGTCCGACCGGGCCGGTGAGGCGTCGACCCGGTCGCCGAGCCGACAGCCGCACCGGTCGGACGATCCGCGCGACCGTGGTGGCGGGCGGGCGCGCGAACCGGCCCGCCCGCGGAATTCAGTCCGCCCAGACGGTTTCGATCGGGGTCGCCTCGGTGGGCGGCGGGGTGGGCACACCGTTGGGCGTGCGGGAGAATCGGGGCGCCGGGGCGTGCTGGGTGACATCATCCAGTTCGATGAGCGAACCGCGCGCGGCGATATGTTCGTTCGCGCCCGCCTCGTCGAAGGTGAGTACCGGGCTCACACAGGCGTCGGTGCCGGTGAAGATCGCGGCCCATTCGTCGCGGGTCCTGCTGCGGAACTTCTCGGTGAACAGCTTCTTCAGCGTGTCCTGCCCGGCCGGATCCATCTGGAACGGCAGGCCCTCGGGATCGATTTCCAGGCCGGCCAGCAGCTGTGCGTAGAACTGGGGCTCGATCGCGCCGACGGCCATGTACTTGCCGTCGGAGGTCTCGTAGGTGTCGTAGAACGCCATACCGGTGTCGAGCAGGTTCGTACCGCGTTCGGAGGACCAGGCACCGGTACCGCGGAAGGCCCAGATCATATTCGACAGCGCCAGCGTCCCGTCGACCATGGCGGCATCGATGACCTGGCCTTTACCGGAATTCTGGCGTTCCACCAGGGCCGCCAGGATACCGAACACCAGGAACATGGAGCCGCCGCCGAAATCGCCGACCATGTTCAGCGGGGGTACCGGCCGCTCCCCTTTGCGGCCGATGGCGTGCAGGACGCCGGTGAGGCTGATGTAGTTGATATCGTGCCCGGCCCGGTTCGACAGCGGGCCCTCCTGGCCCCACCCGGTCATCCGGCCGTAGACCAGCCGCGGGTTGCGTTCGAGCAGTTCGTCGGGTCCCAGTCCCATCCGTTCGGTGACGCCGGGCCGGAAGCCTTCGATGAAGACGTCGGCTTTGTCCACCAGCCCGAGGACCTTCTCGATATCGGCCGGGTCCTTGAGGTCGGCCTCCACGACCGTGCGGCCGCGCAGCTGCGGCCGGTCGGCGCCGCCGGGCAGCTGACCGGCGCGCTGGATCCGCACCACATCGGCGCCGAGATCGGCCAGCAGCAACGCGGCATGCGGCCCGGGCCCGATCCCGGCCAGTTCGATCACGCGAATGCCCGCGAGCGGGCCCTGCTTGGTGGCGGTGGATGGTGTACTCACGCCCTACCTCGGTTCGTCGTCGATCCAGTGTCAGCCCCGCGGGGCATATTGACAGTATGACAACAGCGGCTCCGAGTCACGGGGTCGGTGCGGTCCGCCCCCGGGACCGGTGGTTGTCGGTGGGTACGCGCAAACTGTCGGTATGCCGCACAGTGCGGTCGCGCCGCTGGACGCGACGAATTTCGACACCGCGATGGGCCGCTGTGCCATCGCCTGGCGAGCGGACGCCGTGGTCGGCTTCTCCCTCCCCGTCTACGACCCCGGCGCCGGGTTCCGCGTCGCGGGCGACGCCCGCCCGGTCCCCGAACCGAGCACGGGCCCGCGCGCCGAGGCACTCGCCCGCATCCGCGCCCACCTCGACGGCGATCTCGACGACCTACGCTGGATACCGCTCGATCTCACCGGGCCACCGGAGTTCCACCGTGCGGTGTACGCGGTCACCCGCGCCATCGACCCCGGACATACGCTCAGCTACGGGGAGGTCGCGCGCAGCTGCGGCGCGGCCGGGGCGGCGCAGGCCGTCGGCCGGGCGCTCGGCAGCAATCCGATCCCCCTCATCGTGCCCTGCCACCGCGTTCTGGCCGCCGACCATTCGCTGCACGGGTTCTCGGCGCCGGGCGGTATCGATACGAAATCGAAGCTGCTGGCGATCGAACGCACCCCCGGTTTCGGCGAACCGACCCTGTTCTGATCGGAGACGGGCCGCGAGCACGCCGGATACGTCATTTCCCGCCGAGCACCTCCACGTAGTGGGCATTGCTCATGAGACCGAGCACGTTACCGAACGGGTCCACCACCGAGCCGGTGACGAAACCCGGTCCGCGGGTGGTGATCGGCTCGTATGCGGTGGCACCGAGTTCCAGCAGCCGCTCGTAGGTGGCCGCCAAATCGTCCACGTGCCAGTACAGGATCGCGCCGCCCGGCCCGGGCTCGGCGCGATCCGGCCGGTACGCGCCGTCGATGAGGCCGAATTCGTGCTCGTAATCGCCGACACGGAACTCGTAATACCCCGGCACCGCGAAATAGGGCGGCGCCCCGAGAAATTCCGTGTACCAGTCCCGGGCGGCCGCCAGATCGTCGGCGTAGAAGTTCACGGTGGTCATTCCTCGCAGCATGGTCGTTCTCCTCGGTAGTGGTTCGAGCCGGTGAATCCATCGTGGCAAGCAAAGTGCTCAACTTCTGAACACTTCTCCGGGCAGAATCGGCACCATGCGAGCTGATCGTCTGGTGGCCACCCTGCTGCTCATGCAGACGCGGGGCCGGGTCACCGCCGCCGAGGTCGCGGCCGAACTGGAGGTTTCGGTGGCGACCGCGCGCCGTGATCTGGAAGCGCTCTCGACCGCCGGTGTCCCGGTGTATCCACAGCCGGGACGCGGCGGCGGCTGGCAGCTGGTCGGCGGGGCACGCACCGATCTGAGCGGTTTGACCGCAGGTGAGGCGCGGGCGTTGTTCCTGCTCACCGGCCCGTCTGCGGGTGCGGTACCCGAGGCGCGCTCGGCCCTGCGCAAACTGTTGCGCGCCCTCCCCGCGACCTTCCGCGGCGACGCCGAGGCCGCTGCCGACGCGGTGGTGATCGATCCGGCCGGCTGGGGCCGCACCGAACGCGAACTCCCCGAGACGGTGCGACTGTTACAGCAGGCTGTGGTGCAACGCCGCCGGGTCACGTTGCGGTACCGGGGCCGCGCCGGTACCCACACCGATCGGGTGGTCGATCCGTGGGGCCTGGTGGACAAGGACACCGTCTGGTACCTGCTGGCCGGGACCGAGCACGGTCGCCGGACCTTCCGGGTGGACCGGATCTCGAACGCCGAACCCACCGATCAGGAAGCACACCGGCCCGCCGACCTCGATCTGCCGGCACTGTGGGCCGAGGTCGTCGAACAGATGGAACAGCGCCGCGCGTCCACCTCCGCCACCGTTCTCGTCGGCGAACAGCTGCTGCCGGTGCTGCGCGATCGGCACGGCAGGCACTGCGAGGTCGCCGGGCCCGCGGCCGGCGGCCGGGTCCGGGTCCGGTTCACCGCGCACACGCCACGGGCGATCGCCGAACAACTCGCGGGCTGGGGCGCGACCGTCGAAGTCGTGGAACCGGACTCGGTCCGCCGCGAGCTCGCGGCGCTGGGCGCGGAATTGGTAGAACGCTACGGCGGCGGCCGGAAATAACTGCTCATTCGGTGCGCACTTATCGCTGGATGATCGAAGCAGACCACCACACTCCAGCGAGAAGAGGCCCACCTGTGCCCACTACCGACCACACCCGAGCCGCCACCTTCGATGCCGCCGCGGACTACGAGAGGTGGCTTTCGGCGAACCACGCCTCCGCCACCGAGATCTGGTTGAAGATCGCCAAGAAGAACGCGCCCGTCCCCACTGTCACCATCACCGAAGCCCTCGACGTCGCCCTCTGCTACGGCTGGATCGACAGCCACCGCCGCGCCTTCGACGCCGAGTACTACCTCCAGCGTTATTCACCGCGCACCCCCAGGAGCCCGTGGTCGGCGATCAACCGGGGCAAGGCGGAGAGTTTGGCGGCCGCGGGCCGGATGCGGCAGCCGGGATACGCGGCCATCGAATCGGCGAAGGCAGACGGGCGCTGGCCGGAGGACCGTTAGGGGCGGCCGCTCGTGGGCGGATGTCCTGGCCCGCGCTGGCGGGACCTGTCCCGCGCCCGGTCCCGCCGGACGAATCCGGCCGACCGCCGATGGCCGTCGCATCGGGTACCGCGGGCCGCGATCGCCACCCACCGCAGACCGCGCGCCCGATACGCGACGCCGATCGCGCCGCACGCACCCGCCGAGACCGCCACCAACAGCACCAGCCCGAGCAGATACGGAGCGAGGCCGTGCAGGGGTCGTCGGGAGGCGGCGTCGGCCGCCCCTCGCGTACCGGGTGATACGGTGCCGACCGCGACATTGCGGATATCGGGCTCGGGAACGGGCGGGGCCGGTATCGGCTGTTGCGGCGCGGGCGCGGGACCGGGCGCAGCGGGGGCGGGGACGGCCGGCGCCGGTTGCGCTGGGGACGGTTCGGGGATGCGATTGGTGGCGAGGTCTTCGGCGACCGCGGTGAACCATTTCAGTACCAGGTCGGCGGCGGGACGGCCGTCCGCCGTGTAGCCGGCGTGGAAGTAGTCGCCGTGTTTGCGGACCGTATCCGCATAGCGCAGCCACAGCCCGGGGTCGAGGAGTTCGGCGTTCTCGGCGCTCAGTTGGCCGAGCGCGTTGAAGATCTTGCTGACCAGGTTGAACATGGTGCGCCGCGGTAGCGGGCGGCGCACGGCGGCGATGAGCGCGTCGGTGGCCCGTTCGACACCGGTCAGCGGGTCGGGCGCAGTGGCGATACCGGCGACCTCGGCGGGTTCGAGGGCGACTCCGATGATCGCCAGCAGGGTGTTGAGCGCGCTGGTACCCAGTTTCAGCAGCGCTTCGCGGGTCTGCGGTTCGCTGTCCGAGCGCGGGTCGGCGGCTTCGGCCAGTCGGACGCCGAGCGGTTTCTCAGGTGTCAGCGAGAGGGTGCCCAGGGAGTATCCGCGCAGATCGTGGGTGACGACCGCGGTCGCGGTACGCGAAAGTGTCGAGGAGAAACCGTCGCCGATCGATGCCAGTGCCGCCGCCGGGTCCGACGGGAGCAGTTCGGCCTGGCCGAGGATGTTGACCACCATGTGCAGCAGCGGGGCGTCGGCGGGGGCGTCGCAGGCGAGGTCACCGGGCAGGCACAGCGAGGCGACCCGTCCGGTGAGTTCCCCGAAGTCCGGCGCGATATCACGCAGTGGCCCGATACCGCCGCCCGGCGCGGGATGCTGCGGAAACTCCGGCAGGGCGCCCAGTTCCGCACCCGTGGTACCGGGTGCCGCTTCCGGACGCCCGGCCTCCGGCAGTCCGGGGAACACCGCCGCCCCGGGGGCACGGGTGGGGTCGGCCAGCAGTGCCACGGCGGCGACCCGACCGGCCGACACCGCGCCTCGGCCGGTCCCTACCTCGCGCGCGAACATCGAAACGACGTGCGCGCCCTGCGAGTAACCGATCAGTCCCAGCTGGGAACCCGGACAGCGCTGGGCGACGTCGGCCGCCATATCGCGCAACCGTCTCAGCCCCTCACTCGCCGAGACGGAATACGGCGCCGTGGTGGCACCGGGTAGCGCGCCGCCGAAACCGGCCAGATAGGGAACATAGGCCCGGCCGACGGCGGGTCCGCTCAATATTTCGGTCAACGGACCCAGCACCTGCGACAGCAGTCCGGCATCCGCGGCCACCGGGGAGTTCGGCGTGGATTCGCCGGTCCCCTGCACGCCGAGCACGAAGAAACCGGGACAGCCCCCGGCTTCGGCCAGCGCCACTTCGACGCCGTCCTGGGCTCCGGCGACCGCGGGTGGTCCGATCGAGAGCGCGGCAACCGCCACCGTCACCGCACCGGCGAGAGCGCGGGACACTCGTTCGGATACCGTGCGGGCGCGGCTCATCCAGACCTCCGAATTGATCAGAACGGCACGACCCCGGACAGCGCCGCGCGACAATCGACCTCGCGCGGGCCGGTCAGGGAACGAGTAGCGCGATAACGAGATCCAGCACTGTGCCGACGAGCTGTCCCACAACACTCAGAAGCAACTGAACTCCTCACAGCGAATGCGAACGCACCGGGACGCTTCCGGTGTCCCGGCACGGAAAGAGTTGCTACACCGGAATACCCGCCCCGGCAGTCACCGCGCAGTGACGGACCGGAACGGGCACCCCACAACGAATTCGCCCGCGCGGAAATACTCGTCAGGTGCAGTGTTCACGAGCACATCCGGCGACAGGGCGACCGGTTCAGAAGAGGGCGGCGCCGAGGGCGCCGACAACACCGGCGAGGCCCGTGACGACGCCACCGACGAGACCGAGCAGACCACCGAGCAGACCCATGTCAATC
Organism: Nocardia grenadensis; assembly: GCF_050942415.1. Classification (NCBI taxonomy): domain Bacteria; kingdom Bacillati; phylum Actinomycetota; class Actinomycetes; order Mycobacteriales; family Nocardiaceae; genus Nocardia; species Nocardia grenadensis. The sequence continues at coordinate 6,063,569 of NZ_CP192054.1, forward strand.
CTCTTTTCTCTGATTTCGTTGTCCATCCGAGCGGCCGCTCGGACTCTTGCGGTTGCGCTCTCCCCCAAGCCCCCGACAGCCGATGGGCGAGACCTCATATAGCACCCCAACAGCAGTTATGGCTTGAAGCTATGACACATCCATCTTGTATTCGCCGCTGATTGGCAAATGGATGGGCGCAATGTGTAACGAATTCGGCACTCGGAACGATGGCTCCCGCCACTCTCGCGCGCATCGGTGCCGCGCAGGTGGCCGATCACCTGATTTCCCCGGTGTATTCGGAGGTAAACCGCCGGCGCGTCCGGTCCTATCGGACCTTTCCGCCACGCGCCGGCACCCTCGACATACTCGCCTCCACCGATGCCGACCGGCCGGCACGACCACCGATCACGAGGCCCGGGCGGGCGACCACTACGGCGTACCGGCCGATGCACCCATCACCGAACTCCTGCCACGCCAGAATTGAGATCGCCACCCGGGCAGGGGGCGTCGGCGCCGAGTGGTAATCGCCGCCCGGCCGGTCGACGGCCCGCGGCCCGGCATATACCGCGCAACCGTCAAGCGACCGCGATCAGTGCGGCGGCCGCGACCGCCTCCACCCAGAAGTAGAACCAGATGGGATAGAACGCGACCGAACTGTCCAGTATCCGGGAGACGACCCGGCCGGCGGCCATCCCGGCGAGCGCGACGGCCACCGCCAGCACTACGCCCCGGCCGAGTTCCCCGGTGGCCAGAGCCGCCCAGCCGAGCGCACCGGCGACCGCGAGCCCGAACCCGCCGTACACCGCGCGGACCTCGGAGCGCCCGGTCGCAGTGGTCACGGCGATATCGAAGGGCGCGGTCAGCCTTGCCGGTACGGCGAGCGCGTACAGACCCATTCCCGCGAAAAGAATTGCTGCCCCCAGCAGTACCACCGGCCGCATCACTACCTCCACATTTCGTTTACTGGCCGGCCCATCATCCGCCCGCCCCTCCCGTCCCGGCTTCCGGAAACGTGCTCCCGTGGCACCGAGGGACGGCCACGGCCCCGAACACGCCTCGCGCGACCACCGGACGGCCGGAACTCGGCGGCTCCGAGCACGACGGTCGATGATCTCGGCCGGTCGAGACGCGGGAGAGCGGACCGGCGGTGTCGGTTACGGTGCGCTCGGGACGGCAACCCGCCACCCGTGGCGAGTCCCCGAGCACCGGTTCCCGGCGCCGAGAGGAGCCGCCCGTGAACCGTTCCGGCCTTGTGACGGAGACGACCGGCGAACTCATCCGCACTCTCGGTCGCGAGGTCGGGAAGGGGCCGCGTGCACTATCCATGGTGCGTCAGTCGGGCGCCAGTCCGCACTGGGTGGACAATGAGGTCTAGCAGTGGAGACCTATCAGCTCAGAGGGTGAGGATGGTTTTGCCGAGCGCGGTACGGGCCTCGAATGCGCGGTGGGCCGCCGCGGCTTCGGGCGTACCCTGCGGGCCGACCTGATCGCGCAGATCATCCCCGAAACCGACACCGAATTCCTGGCGCCGGCGATCTTCGCGGGCATGCGCCCCGAGATCACCGATATGCTCGGCGCCCCTCGCCACCGCGCCGGTGTACTGGCCCTGACCGCCCGCATCCTGGCCACCGGCGATCCGTCCTGATCGGCATTCGGCCTCCGGCATGCGCGAACTCGTCGCGGCCGGCGGTATTCTCGCCCGGTCCGCAACAGGCGGTGCCCCGTCCGCCGGACCGGCGACCGCCTCCGATCCGGGCTACTTTGGTGCTGTGAGCGCTTGGGGAGAAATTGTTGTCGGCCTGGTGATCCTGGTCGGCCTCACCGGCATCGTGGTGCCGATTCTGCCGGGGGTGATCCTGATCTTCGGGGCGATCGCCGTCTGGGCCTTCGTCACCGGCGGGACGACAGCGTGGGCGGTACTGGCGGTGAGCACCGTCCTGCTGGTCGTCTCCGGGGTCGTGAAGTACACCTGGCCGGGCCGGAAACTGAAAGAAGCGGGAGTGCCGAACCGGACGCTGCTGCTGGGCGGCCTCGCCGGCATAGTCGGGTTCTTCGTGATCCCGGTGCTCGGACTCTTCGTGGGTTCCGTGGTCGGCGTGTACGTCTCGGAACTACAGCGGCTCCCCGACAAGCGGCAGGCGTGGGTGTCGAGCAAACACGCCATCAAGGGTGTCGGCCTCTCGATCCTGGTGGAGTTGCTGGGCGCGTTGCTGGCGAGCGGGGTGTGGGTGGGCGGCGCGATCGCGGCCTGAGCCGCGTCCGCCGCCGCGCGATCGGTGTTCCCCGCGCAGCCCCCCGCGAAGTAGCGCGGCGGCCCGAAGCTGCTGCTCGGACAGAAGATCGGCCGCGGTCTTCGACGGGTGGGCCGCGCAGTGGGAGATATCTCGGTGCAACAGCCGAGCCGTGCGGTCGACCGCCGCATTCAGCCGGGAGACCAGCCGGCCGTACGCCGCACTCCAGGCCTTGCTCACCGTGACGAGAATACTTCGGCACCTTGGTAACTCGTGATCCGCAACCGGGCACGCGGCTATCGGCGGCGACGAGTCAGCGCGGACCGGGGCGCTTCTGGATGATGGGCAGTGGCCGCGTCGTCCCGTCGTGCGCCGAGAGCCGATCGTCGCGCGGCGGCACGAACAGCGGCAGGGTGGGAGTGGGGTCCTCGGTGGTGCGGTCGATCGCGGGCAGTCCGTAGAACGCGCGGGCATTGTCCTCCAGCACCGCGTTCATATCGGTACCGACCACATCGCAGATCAGCTCCACATCCGATTCCCGGAACGGCCGGCCCGCGCGGGTGCCGGGCAGATCGCTGCCGAACATCAGCGCCGCCGGATCGACCGCGTGGATCCGGCGCAGCGCCGTCGCGACATCCATATCGACCCGCCCGAAACCGGTCGCCTTCACTCGCGCACCCCGGTCGACCAGGTCCAGCAGATAGGACAGACCCTCCTCGGACATTCCGAGATGGTCGATGGACACCTTCGGCAGTTTCAGGATCACCGGTTGTAGCGAGGCCAGCATCTGGCCGTCGACATAGATCTCCACATGCCAGCCCGCCAACTCGTAGGCGCGTAGGGCCTGCCGGGTCATACTGGCGATATCCGCGGCCGCGCGTTTGAGGTTGAACCGGACCGCGCGCACGCCGGCCTCGTGCAGGTCGAGGATCTCGGCGTCGGAGGCGTCGGGGTCCAGCCGGGTCACCCCGACCCAGCCGGGACCGAGTTCGGACAGAGCAGCGCGCAGATAGCTCTGATCGTTGCTCTGGAACGAAGCGCTCACCACCGCGCCGCCGGAAGGCCGGAACCGGGACATCCGCCGTCGATAGTCGGCGACGGTGTAGGGCTCCGGTAGGTAGCCTTCGTTCTCGATCAGCGGAAAACGCGGATCGATGATGTGCACATGGGCGTCGAACACTGCTACAGCATGCCTGATAGATCGGGGCGTCCGCTGCTCTCGACCACGGATCGCCGAGCAGCGGACGATAGGTCAGACCTTGTGGGGTTCGCTCGCGCGCAACATATCTTCACGCTCCACGACCTTGACCCGCTCACGGCCCTCGGGCTCACCGAGGGACCGCTCGTGCGCGTCGAGCCGGTACCAGCCGGCCCAAGTGGTGAACGGGATGCCCCGGCCCTCCAGGAATTCCAGCACGGCCTCGGGCTCCGGGCTCTCGGCCGGCACGAAATCCGTGCTGTCGTCCACCAGGCAGGCGACGGTCTCATTGGCGTCACCCTTGGTGTGGCCGATGAGCCCGACCGGACCGCGCTTGATCCAGCCGGTCACATAGGTGCCGGGCAGGTAGCGGGTGGCGCCGTCGGCGTTCTCGTCGACCAGGACCCGGCCGGCCTCGTTCGGGATCACCCCGGCCTGATCGTCGAAGGGCAGCTCGGAGATGTTCTGCGACAGGTAACCGACAGCCCGGTAGACGGCCTGTACATCCCATTGCTTGAAGGTGCCGGTGCCCTTCACATTGCCGGTGCCGTCGAGCTGGGTGCGTTCGGTACGCAGACCCACGACCTTGCCGTCCTCACCCAGGATCTCCGAAGGCGATTCGAAGAAGTGCAGGAACAGCTTGTGCGGGCGATCGCCCTGGTCGCGGATGGCCCACTGCTCGAGGGTGTTGGCCACCATATCGACCTGCTTCGAATGCCGCCGCGCGGCTTCCGAACCCTCGTCGTAGTCGATGTCCTCCGGATCGACGATCACCTCGATCGTCGGGGAATGGTCGAGCTCGCGCAGCTCCAGCGGAGTGAACTTGGCCTGCGCCGGACCGCGACGGCCGAATACGTGCACCTCGACGGCCTTGTTGTTCTTCAGGCCCGTGTACACGTTCGGCGGGATCTCGGTCGGCAGCAGTTCGTCACCGGTCTTGGCCAGCACCCGCGCCACATCCAGGGCGACATTGCCGACACCGAGTACCGCGACCTTCTCCGCTTCCAGCGGCCAGGTGCGCGGCACGTCCGGATGCCCGTCGTACCAGGACACGAAATCGGCCGCGCCGTAGGAGCCGTCCAGGTCGATACCCGGAATCGGCAGCGCCCGGTCGGCGTTGGCGCCGGTGGAGAAGATCACCGCGTCGTAGAAACGACGCAGATCCGACAGCGTGATATCGGTGCCGTAATCGATATTGCCGAGCAGGCGTACCTGCTCCTTGTCCAGCACCTTGTGCAGGGCGGTGACGATGCCCTTGATCCGCGGGTGGTCCGGGGCCACGCCGTAGCGGATCAGTCCGAACGGGGCGGGCATCCGCTCGAACAGATCGATCGAGACGTCCGCATCGGATTTCATCAACGCGTCGGCGGCATAGATACCGGCCGGCCCGGCTCCGACGATCGCGATCCGAAGCGGGCGGTTCGCTTCCTTCTGCTCGGTCATCTGTTACGCGCACCCTTATCGGTCGAAAGAATCACTGGCGTTGTTGTTAGCTTAGGCTAACTTGACGCGCGGCTCGTATGCACCTACTTCGCGTCGTCCGTGGGTGGCTGTTCACCGTTGGTCGTCCCACGTCTTCGCGGGTAGCGCTGTGCTGCGGTACCCGCCGCACCCGCGATTCTATCGGGGTGCGGGCACGGTGCGATCCGGGGACCAGGGATGATCGTCGGTATGAGCGATCCCGGAGCGGCCGACGAGCAGCCGGCCACCGAATCGGGCGACGACGAGCGACCGCGCTCGATCACCCCGTTCGTCGTGGCCGCGGCGGTCGCGGCCCTGGTCCTGGTCGGTGTACTCATCGCCGGCCTGGTGGCGCCCGCTGAGAAAAATGTCACAGATTCCGACCGGATAGCGGGAGCGGTCCGGGAGTTCGCCGATGTGAGCAACCGCTACGGGCCCGAACCGCCCCGCCAAGCGGTGTGTCCCGGGTTCGTGCCCGCCCGCTCCCCGCTGGCCGGACAGCTGAAACCCGGCGAAACCGGGAAAGATATCGAGATCACGAGATTCGGCCCCGTCCATATCACCGGCGACACCGCGAATATCGAAGTGACCAGCCGTGTGGAAGGCGAGGAACGGACCGCGACCTGGTGGCTGTTCCAGTCCGACGGCGACTGGAAGGTGTGCAACCAACCGGCCGGCTGAGCTCGCCGAAGGCGTCAACCGACGTTTGACACGGCCCGACTGCGCCGGGCAATCTTTTCGATTGGGTCATGAGTACCAGTGCCAAGCCCCGGCTCGCTGGTCGGCAACCCTCCTCCGCGGTGGGGTGCTCCGGGTGACGACCTGGCGCGCATCGATCGGATGCGGCAAGTGCGGTTTCGCAGGAGGTGCCACGTATGAATTACGCAGGGGATATCGGCCCGCAGCAGGCATGGGACCTGCTGACCGGGAATCCGGACGCAGTCCTGGTGGATGTGCGGACCGAAGCCGAATGGAAATTCGTCGGAGTACCCGACACCAGCTCTATCGCCAAGCCGACACTGCTGGTCGAGTGGGTCGACGGCACCGGCACCCGCAATACCGAATTCCTGGACCAGCTGCGCGGCGCCCTGTCCGACCGCCCCGCGGACGCGCCCGTGCTCTTCCTGTGTCGCTCCGGGCAGCGTTCGGCGCACGCGGCCGACGCCGCGACCGCCGCGGGTATCGCACCCTCCTACAACATCAGCGACGGTTTCGAGGGTCCGCTGGACGAACTCGGGCATCGCGGCGGCGCCGGCTGGCGGGCCCACGGACTGCCCTGGCGGCAGTCGTGATCGGCGGCGGTTCGTTCGAACGGCCGTTACCCGAAGGCGTCGGTCCGGCGACACTGGGTGTGCGCGGCGGTCTGAGCCGTTCGGGATTCGACGAGACCTCCGAGGCCCTGTACCTGAACTCGGGGTTCGTCTACGCCAGTGCCGAAGCGGCCGAGGCCGCGTTCACCGGGGACAACCCGCACTACGTGTACTCCCGCTACGGCAACCCGACGGTGACCACCTTTCAGGAACGGATGCGCCTGCTCGACGGCGCCGAAGCCTGTTTCGCCACCGCCAGCGGTATGGCCGCCGTTTTCGTCGCCCTCGGTGCGCTGTTGAAGGCGGGCGACCGGCTGGTGGCCGCGCGCAGCCTGTTCGGCTCCTGCTTCGTGGTGTGCAACGAGATCCTGCCCCGCTGGGGTGTCGAAACGGTATTCGTCGACGGCGAAGACCTCGACCAGTGGGAAGCGGCGCTGTCCGAACCCACCGCCGCGGTGTTCTTCGAGACTCCGGCCAACCCGATGCAGACCCTGGTCGACGTGCGCAAGGTCTGCGAGCTCGCGCATGCCGCGGGCGCGCAGGTGGTCCTGGACAATGTGTTCGCCACCCCGCTGCTACAGCGCGGCTTCGGACTCGGCGCCGACGTGGTGGTCTACTCGGGCACCAAACACATCGACGGACAGGGCCGGGTACTCGGCGGCGCGATCCTCGGCACCGCCGAGTACATCGAAGGCCCGGTCAAGACGCTCATGCGCCACACCGGACCCGCCCTGAGCCCGTTCAACGCCTGGACGCTGCTCAAGGGTCTGGAAACCATGCCGCTGCGGGTCCGTCGGTCCACCGATTCGGCGCTGCGGATCGCGCGCTACCTCGAGGAGCATCCCGCCGTGAGCTGGGTCCGGTATCCGTTCCTGGAATCGCATCCGCAGTACGAGCTGGCGGCCGCGCAGATGAGCGGCGGCGGCACCGTGGTGACCTTCGAACTCGCGGCCACCGCGGATCTCGCGAAGAAGCGGGCCTTCGAGGTGCTGAACAAGCTGCGGATCATCGATATCTCCAACAACCTGGGCGACGCGAAAAGCTTGATCACCCATCCGGCGACCACCACCCACCGGGCCATGGGTTCCGAAGGCCGCGCGAGCATCGGCCTCTCGGACGGGGTCGTCCGGGTCTCGATCGGCCTGGAGGACATCGAAGATCTCCTGGGCGACCTGGACCAGGCACTGAGCTGATCGCTTCGAGGTAGTGGATCGCCGGTAGGTGCACCCTGACCGGCGGTCAGGGCTCCAGCCCCACCCACCTCGTGCCCGACCGCCTTTGCGATCGGCCGCACCCGCTCGGCGCCGAGTTCAGCGAGGCTCATAAAGGGTCGAGGCCCGTCCCACCGTTCAGGCCTCGAAGCGCATGCGCGAAGCGCGAGTCCCGAGGCCTGAACGGTGGGACCAAGGGGGCCTCGACCCCGCGCCGCCGGAGGCGGCGCCAAAGACACAGCACCTTCACGAACAAGCCCGCATCTCGACCTTCAGGGCTCACCCTCGACCAGGCCCCGTCCACGGACGCCGCCCCGCCCGCCCGCTCAGGTCCGCGGATTCGCCGCCGCCTCGGTGAACGGGGTGCGCACCCGGCCGACCAGGTCGGCGACCGAGCTCAGCACGGTGGTCGGCCGGTAGGGGTATTGCTCGACCGACACCTTCGTCGAGATACCGGAGGTCACCAGGATGGTGCGCATACCGGCTTCCATCCCGGAGATCACATCGGTGTCCATCCGGTCGCCGATCATCACACTGGTCTGGGAGTGGGCGCCGATGCGGCGCAACGCCGAACGCATCATCAGCGGATTAGGTTTGCCGATGTAGTAGGGGTCGCGGCCGGTGGCCCGGGTGATCAGGGCCGCCACCGAACCGGTCGCGGGCAGTACGCCGTCCCGGGACGGGCCGGTCGGGTCGGGGTTGGTGGCGATGAACCGCGCACCCCGCTCGACAAGCCGGATGGCCGTGGTGATCGCCTCGAACGAATAGGTGCGGGTCTCACCCAGCACCACATAATCGGGGTCCACCTCGGTCAGCACATAACCGATCTCGTGCAGTGCGGTCGTGAGTCCGGACTCGCCCACCACGTAGGCGGTGCCGCCGGGCCGCTGCTCGTCGAGGAAACTGGCGGTGGCCAGCGCCGAGGTCCAGATCGAATGCTCCGGGATCTCGAGTCCGGTCTGGCGCAGCCGGGCCTGGAGATCGCGCGGCGTGCGGATCGAATTGTTCGTCAGTACCAGGAACGGAATCTCCTCGGCCCGTAATTCGGCGAGGAACTCGTCGGCGCCGGGCACCATATGGTCTTCGTGCACCAGCACCCCGTCCATATCGGTCAGGTAGGACAGAATCTGGTCATCTGGGCTCACACCATCGATTCTGCGCTCCAGCGGCGCGCGGACCGAACGCGCCGCGCCCGGGGTGAGGAACGTGACACGAGACGACACCGCCGCGGACCTGTGCGCGTCCACCTACGATCCGCGGTCACCGCATCGGCCGAGGCGGACCCTGGCGCACCTCCGGCCCCGCATGGGCTGCGGGTGGGCTCGGCTCGATGGCGCCTATTAGTGTCGAATCCGGGCCGGAGACGGCCAGACCACAACGCGACAGGAGTGGGCGCACATGGGTGAACTGAAGCTCGGATACAAAGCATCGGCGGAACAATTCGGCCCCCGTGAACTGGTAGAGCTGGCGGTACTGGTCGAGGAACACGGCCTCGACAGCGCCACGGTCAGCGATCATTTCCAGCCGTGGCGGCACAAGGGTGGCCACGCGCCGTTCTCCCTGGCCTGGCTGGCCGCGGCGGGTGAGCGTACCGAGCGGATCCTGCTCGGTACCTCGGTACTCACCCCTACCTTCCGGTACAACCCCGCCGTGATCGCGCAGGCGTTCGCGACCCTGGGCTGCCTGTATCCGGGACGGGTGATGTTGGGGGTGGGCACCGGTGAGGCACTCAACGAGATCGCCACCGGTTACTCCGGGGAATGGCCGGAGTTCAAGGAGCGCTTCGCACGGCTGCGCGAATCGGTCGACCTGATGCGTGCCCTGTGGACCGGCGCGCGCACCGATTTCGACGGCACCTACTACAAGACGGTCGGCGCCTCCATCTATGACGTCCCCGAAGGCGGGATCCCGGTCTACATCGCCGCCGGCGGCCCGGTGGTGGCCCGGTACGCGGGCCGCGCCGGCGACGGGTTCATCTGTACCTCCGGTAAAGGCATGGAGCTGTACACGGAGAAACTGATGCCGGCGGTGGCCGAAGGCGCGGCGAAGGTGGACCGCGAGGTCGGCACGATCGACCGGATGATCGAGATCAAGATCTCCTACGACACCGACCCCGAACTCGCGCTGGAGAACACCCGCTTCTGGGCCCCGCTGTCGCTGACCCCCGAGCAGAAGCACAGCATCCACGACCCGATCGAGATGGAGGAAGCGGCCGACGCGCTGCCGATCGAGCAGATCGCCAAACGCTGGATCGTCGCCAGCGATCCCGACCAGGCGGTCGAACTGATCCAGCCGTACGTCGACGCGGGCCTGAACCACCTGGTCTTCCACGCTCCGGGTCACGACCAGAAACGCTTCCTGGACCTGTTCCAGCGTGACCTGGCGCCCCGGTTGCGGAAACTGGGGTAGCGGACAGCGGACGCGGGGGGGTCGTCCCGGTCAGCACGTCGCGCCACCCGAGCAGGTGTCCGCTCCCGGTCGGCGCACCACCCGGGACCGACCTTCGCGAACAGCCGCACACCCCCTGTGCCGAGTTCAGCGAGGCCCTGAAAGGGTCGAGGCCCGCGTCCCGCCCCTTGGCCGAAGCTGTCGACGGCTCCCACTCCGCGAACGGCGGACCGTACATCGCAGGAGCCGAAAGCTCGAGTCCCGAGGCCTGAACGGCGGGACCAGGGGGCCTCGGCCCCGCGACGCCGCAGACGTCGCAATGAACACAGCTAGGCTCTCAAGCATGGCCGAGGTAGCTGCGTCCAGTGTGTACATCGCGTCGCCGGAGGGCGATACCGGTAAGTCGACCGTGGCGCTCGGCGCGCTGCAGATGCTGTGCGCGACCGCCGCGCGGGTAGGGGTCTTCCGGCCGATCACCCGTTCGGCCACCGAACCGGATTACATTCTCGAGCTGCTGCTCGAGCACAGCACCGCCGATATCGAGTACCGGCAGGCGGTGGGGGTCGGCTACGAACAGGTGCACGCCGACCCGGATGCCGCGATCTCCGAGATCGTCATGCGGTATCACGAGGTGGCCGCGGTATGTGACGCCGTGGTGATCGTGGGCAGCGACTACACCGATGTGGCGAGTCCCAGCGAGCTGCGGTTCAACGCCCGGATCGCGGTGAATCTGGGAGCGCCGGTGCTGCTGGTGGTGCGCGGGGCGGGCCGGTCGGCCGTGGAGGTCGAGCAGCTCGTGGAACTGTGCACCACCGAGCTGAAGTCCGAGCACGCGCAGCTGGTGGCCGTGGTCGCGAACCGCTGCGCGCCCGGCGAACTCGAGGTGGTCCGGGAGGCGCTGGCGCCCTTCGGGGTGCCGTCGTGGAGTCTGCCGGAGGTGCCGCTGTTGATCGCGCCCACCATGGCGGAGTTGCGCGAGGCGCTGGACGGCGAGATGTACAGCGGCGACCCCGAACTGCTGGACCGGGAGGCACTGGGGGTGATGGTCGGCGGGATGACCGCGGAACATATCCTGGAGCGGCTCTTCGACGGTGTGGTGGTGATCGCTCCCGGCGATCGCTCCGATGTGCTGCTCAGTGTGGTCAACGCCCATGAGGCGGAGAGTTTCCCGTCGCTGGCCGGGATCATCATGAACGGCGGGCTGCTCCCGCATCCGGCGGTCGCCCGGCTCATCACCGGGCTCAAACCGCGATTACCCATCCTGACCACGGATCTGGGCACCTACGAGACCGCCGGGGTGGCGCATCGCACCCGCGGCCGGATGTCGGCGCACAATCCGCGCAAGGTGGATACGGCGCTGGCGCTGATGGAAACCCATGTGGACGCCCCGGATTTCCTGCGCCGGCTGGAGGTCCCGCGGTCCAGTGTGGTGACCCCGCAGATGTTCGAATACCAGCTCATCGAACGTGCCCGTGCGGACCGTAAGACGATCGTGCTGCCCGAGGGCGATGACGACCGGGTGCTGCGGGCGGCGGGCCGGGTGCTGCAACGCAAGATCGCGGATCTGATCATCCTCGGTGACGAGACGGCGATCCGGGCCCGGGCCGCGGAGCTGGGCGTGGATATCGCCGGCGCGCGGGTGCTCGACCCGCGAACCTCGGAACATCTCGCTGATTTCGCCCGCGAGTACACGGAATTGCGCAAACACAAGGGGATGACCCTGGAACGGGCCCGGGAGACCGTCGCCGATATCTCCTATTTCGGCACCATGATGGTGCATCGGGGGATCGCCGACGGCATGGTGTCCGGGGCGGCGCACACCACCGCGCATACGATCCGGCCCTCGTTCGAGATCATCAGAACGGTACCCGGGGTCTCGACGGTGTCGAGTGTGTTCCTCATGTGCCTGTCCGACCGCGTATTGGCCTACGGCGACTGCGCGGTGGTGCCGGATCCGAGTTCCGAACAGCTCGCCGATATCGCCGTGTCCTCGGCCGCCACCGCGACCAGGTTCGGGATCGACGCCCGGGTGGCCATGCTCTCCTATTCGACCGGTGAATCCGGTAGCGGCGCGGATGTGGACAAAGTGCGGGTGGCGACGGGGCTGGTCCGGGAGCGGGCGCCCGAACTGCTGGTCGAGGGGCCCATCCAGTACGACGCGGCTGTCGAACCCACCGTCGCCGATGCCAAACTTCCCGGCTCCGAAGTGGCCGGCCGCGCTACGGTTTTCATCTTTCCCGACCTCAATACCGGCAACAACACCTATAAAGCGGTGCAGCGCAGCGCGGGTGCGGTCGCGATCGGGCCGGTGCTGCAGGGGTTACGTAAACCGGTGAACGACCTGTCCCGCGGCGCACTGGTCACCGATATCGTGAACACGGTGGCCATCACCGCTATCCAGGCACAGCACCAGTGATCGCGCCGCGGTCCGTGGAGGAGCAGACAGCGGTGGACGGCGACCTGGTGCTGGTGGTCAATTCCGGTTCGTCCTCGATCAAATATCAACTCGTCGCGCCGGAATCGGGCACCGTGGTGGCGGCCGGACTGATGGAGCGGATCGGTGAGAGCGGCGGCGGCGCGCTCGAACACACCGCCGACGGACGGACCCTTTCCGACCACGTCACCATTCCCGATCATACGGCCGGGTTGCGCCTGGCGTTCGAGAAGTTCGCCGAGACCGGGCACGATCTGGCGAGCGCGGGCGTCACCGCGGTCGGGCACCGGGTCGTCCACGGCGGTGAGGTGTTCTACCGGCCCACGCTCGTCGACGACCGGGTACTGGCCACCATCGACGAGTTGTCGGCGCTGGCACCGCTGCACAATCCGGCGAACGTGCGCGGGATCGAGGCGGTGCGCACCCTGCTGCCCGGCGTCCCGCAGGTCGCGGTGTTCGATACCGCGTTCTTCCACGGGTTGCCCGACGCCGCCAAGACCTACGCGATCGACGCGCAGGTCGCGGCCGCGCACGGTATCCGCCGGTACGGTTTCCACGGCACCTCGCACGAATATGTCTCGGGCCGTGTCGCCGAATTCCTGGGCCGGCCGGCCGAGTCACTGAAACAGATCGTGTTCCATCTCGGCAACGGCGCGTCCGTCTCGGCGCTGCGGGGCGGGCGGCCGGTGGACACCAGCATGGGGTTGACGCCGCTGGAGGGCCTGGTGATGGGGACGCGACCCGGGGATCTGGACCCCGGGATCATTCTGCATCTCATGCGCACCGCGCAGCTGGACGTCGACGGCGTCGACCGCCTGCTCAACCGTCGTTCGGGCCTGCGCGGGATGGCGGGGGTCAACGACTTCCGGGAATTGCGGCGGCTCATCGGCGAAGGCCACGAGCCGGCCCGGCTGGCCTACGACGTCTACGTGCACCGTCTCCGCCACTACCTCGGTGCGTATCTGATCGAACTCGGTGGGGTCGACGCGATCACGTTCACGGCCGGGGTCGGCGAGAACAATCCGGACGTGCGCGCCGACGCGCTGGCCGGCCTGTCCGGGTTCGGGATCGCGGTGGACCGCGATCGCAATACGGCGCCGGAGCGGACCGCGCGGCGGATCTCCCCGCCGGACGCGAAGGTGGATGTCCTGGTGGTGCCGACGAACGAGGAACTCGCCATCGCCCGCGCGGCCGCCGCCCTCACCGAAAAGGCCTGATCCCACCGCGTTTCAGTAGCAGGTGAGCGGCTGTAGCGAATCACCGGCCTGCGGTCCCAGCGTCGCGTAGGCCGTCGCGATGGCGGTCACCGCGCGCCGCAGTTCGGGTTCGGGGCTGGTGTAGGGCAGCCGCAGGAAACGTTCGAACGCCCCCTGGACCCCGAATCGGGGGCCCGCCGCCAGCAGCACTCCATGATTCGGCGCGGTGGCGGCCAGTGCCGTGGACACCGGTGTGGGAAGCTGCGCCCACACCGACATCCCGCCGACCCCGGGCAGCGCGTACCAGCCGGGCAATTCCTCGGCCATGGCCGCCAGCAATGCCTCCCGCTGGCTACGCAACTGCGCGCGGCGGCGCTCGAGAATCGGGTCGGCGTGCTCGAGCAGGTGGACCGCGGCCAGCTGATCCATCACCGGGGTGCCCAGGTCGACGGTCGCGCGGATACCGAGCAGCCGGGTGATCAGCGATTCCGAGGTGCGGATCCAGCCCACGCGCAGTCCGCCCCAGAAGGATTTCGAGGCCGAGCCGATGGTGACCACCTCCGACCCCTTCGCGAACGCGGCGACCGGCGAGACCGGCGCCTGCGCGCCCAACGACAGATCGGCCATGGACTCGTCGATGATCAGGGTCATCCGGGTGTCCCGGGCGATGGCGGCCAGTTCGGCGCGGGCCGTGTCGTCCATCAGGAAACCGGTGGGATTGTTGTGGTCGGGGACGAGATAGGCCAGCGAGGCGGCGGTCTGCCGGGCGGCGCTGCGCAGCCCGTCGAGGTCCCAGGCGGCCGCCGGATCCTCCAGGCGCAGCGGAACCGGAACCGGGCGCGCGCCCACATCCCGGATGGCTTCGATGGCGTTGGGGTAGGTGGGGTGATCGATGAGGACCCGGCCCGCGGTCGGAGCCAGCACATTCAGCAGCAGCCGGAGTCCGTGCTGGGCACCGAGGGTCACCAGGATCTGGTCGGCGCCGGTGGGCAGACCGCGTTCGGTGTAACGGCGGGCCAGGGCCTCCCGCAACGGCAGGATGCCCACCGGGTCCATGCCGTGGGTACCCAGATACGACGGGATACCCTGCAACGCTACGGAGTACGCCTCCTCCATCTCCGGGGGTGCCGTCATCGCCGCATAGGTCAGGTCCACGGCCGGCGCGGCGCCGGTGGACATGGTGGCGATGATGCCGCGGGCGGCCCGGGTGCCGTCGTGCGCGATGGCCGGCGGCAGCGCGACGGTGCTGCGCGAGCCCTGGCGGGTGATGAGATAGCCGTGTTCGCGCAGGAGCGCGTAGGTGGAGGTGACGGTGGTCCGGCTGACCCCGAGGGTGGCGGCCAGATCGCGTTCACTGGGCAGAGCGATGCCGAGTGGGGCGCGCCCGTCGTGGATCAGCAGCCGGATCCCCTCGGCCAGCGCGAGGTAGGCGGGCCGGGACGATTTGCGGGCGCCACCGTCGGCCGTCGCATCGGCACTGCGCCAGTGCCCCAGATCGCGAGCCAGTCCTGTCGCGCCGATCACCCGTGTCGCCATAGGGTCCAGTATTAAGCGATTGGCTCTTTCGCGGCAAGTCCAGTTACTGGATGCTGAACATATGACACTCTTTGTGGCACTCGTGGGAGTGGGAACTTTCGGCTTCATCGCATACGACTACGTCGTGCACGAATCCCGGATCGCCGAACTACTGGGCCGGTACCGACCACTCGGTTCCGCCACCGAGGAGGCGACGAACAGTTACGAACTCGAGCGGATATATCGCGATCTGGACGCCGCCCGTTCCTACCGGGAACGGGACGCGGCCTGACGCCGGGCCGAGCGCGGCGACCGTCGCAAATCGACCAGTCCAGTTACGTAACTGGACTGGTCGATTGTCAATTCAGCGGATGCGTGCGATAGAACTCGCACGCCTGCCCGGAGAGCAGACCGTCCTCGCAGGCGAAATACGTCTGGATACAGGAGTTGGTATCGCAACCCAGCCGGACCAGTTCGTCGCGTACCCGCAGGTTGCGCTCCTGTGGGCTCTCCGGCTGCGACGACGCGGCGACCGGCGCCACCGGGACAGCGGTGCTCTGGTTGTCCGCACACGCCCCGAGCAGGAGCGTTCCGGTGCACAGCGCCGCCACGGCGGCGAATCGACCAGCGAATTTCGTAACCATGCGCACCTCCACATCCCCCGGAGTGTTCGAGCGGCCAGCGTAACCGATACCCGGACCGATGGGTACCGGGCGGTCGGGCCACCCCGGTTCCGTGACGACCCGGCGGGTACCGGAAAACCGCAGGCGACAGGCCGCGGGACGCGGTCGGGAAGCGGTTTTCCGCCCGCGGATTCTCGATCGGTCATCTCCGGTTTCGCGGCCGCTTCCGCTCATGGCCCGGGAACGCGAGATCACGAATCCGGCCGAGCCGGGCAGCATGCCTGGCCGCGCCCGCGTTGCACACCGACACACGCGCCGGGCCGGACACCGTGGCACCGCGATCGGCGGGTCCGGCCGAGCGCGCCCGCCCCGTCGATCGTCGGCCGGTTCCGAGGCGTAGTCCTACCGTAAAACCCGCACTACCTGCCGACTCCGCGAAAACCATACGCTCACACCGGTTCCACGGCGTGTGAGATCAGTACTCGCCCACCTCGCAGGCCACGCCGTCACCGTCGGCGTCGAGTTGCCACGAGTACCCGGGCCGACCGCTCCACAACGGGGTATCGGATTCGCGGCGGGCATGCGCGCAATCGATGTAATAGGGCTGCCCGTCCTTTTCGGGTTCGGCTTCGGCCCGATCGGCGGGCAGCGGATGGGAATCCTGGCTTCGATTCGACGACTGCGGGGTATCGGCGGCGGACGGGGCGGCGGCGAGCACCGACAGCGCGCCTCCGGCGATCACGAGACGGGCCAGTGTTCTTCGAGCTCTCATGGCGAAATCCTTGCGACGAGGTGATACCACCATCCTCACGCGGACCCGCCGGTTGCGAAAGGCCCTTGTTTCGCCCACCACTCGTGCGCACGGCGATCCGGGACGGCCGCACGCACGAGTGCCGGTCGATCGCGACGATGACCGCCCCGGACGGAACCACCGGTACGCCGGTCACCGTGCGGTACAGCGGATTACGGAGTGCCCGACGGCGGATCGCAGACCTTCCAGCCCTCGTCGGTCTCCTGCAGATCGAAGGTCCGGGTGGTCTGCGCCGAATCCGCTTCGGTCTGCACGGTCACCTGGGCCAGCGCGGTCCGATCGGTGATCTGTACGGCGTCGATGCCGGTCACATCGGGGATATCGCCGCCGTCGACGGCCTGCTGGTGCACCGCGGCGAACTGCTCCTCCGACAAGCCCTGGTAGTAGTCGTGCAGCCCGCCGCAGGTGATATCGCGCAGGCCGGCCAGATCACCGTTCTCCAGCGCGCCGGTGTAATCGCCGATGGCTGTACGGATCCGGGCCTGCGGGGAATCGTCACCGGAACCGATGCCGGCCACGATCGCGATCAGTGCGATCACGACCACCACGGCCGCTCCCGCGGCGATCAGCCACTTCCGGTTACCCGCGGACCCCGCCGGCGCGGCCGCCGGTTCCACCCGCTGTGGTTTCGCGATCTGTCCGGGCGCACCGTACTGCGGCGACTGCGCGACCCGGTGTTCGGCCACAGTCGGTTTGATATCGGCCGGTGACGGCGCACCGGCCGGACGCGGTGCCGCGGCCTGCGGGCGCGCGGGCCCACCGGCCGGACGCGATGCGCCCTGCGGCCCGCCGGTGCCCTGCGGTGCGGGCGCCGGCCCGCCCGGTCGCTGCGGTGCGGCCTGGTCCGGGCGGCTCGGCGCCTGCGGACCGGGCCCCTTCGGCCCCGACTGCGCCCGGGGTGTGCTCGGCGGTTTCGACAGCGGCGCCGCCATACCCGGCCCTACCCGGTCGGTACGCGCCGGCCCCTGCGGACCGCCCGGTTGTTTCGTTCCCGGGCGGCCGGGACTGCGCACCTGGCTCATATCGATGCGCTCGGTGGCGTTCGGGTCGGGTTTGCGCACCGAGATGGATTCGGTCGGTGCCTCCTCCGGCCGTTGCGGCCGGGGGATCACCACTGTCTTCGCCTCGGGACCCGCCGGCGCCGCCAGTTCGACCGTGGGGTCGGTGGCCGCGGCGCCGGTATCCGCGGTTTCGGCCGAGCCCTTTCCCGCGGCGGCGGCATCCGCGCCCGGCCCGGCTTCGGTCACCTCGTCGGCCGTCTCTCCCGCCGTATCGGGGTCCGGCACGGTTCCGCTTGCGGTGATCTCGGCGGTGGCGGCGTCTCCGGGCCCGGCCTCGCCGCCGGCCGCGGCGGCCG
Organism: Nocardia grenadensis; assembly: GCF_050942415.1. Classification (NCBI taxonomy): domain Bacteria; kingdom Bacillati; phylum Actinomycetota; class Actinomycetes; order Mycobacteriales; family Nocardiaceae; genus Nocardia; species Nocardia grenadensis. The sequence goes on from NZ_CP192054.1 coordinate 6,081,286, forward strand.
TCTCCGGGCCGCCGGCCGGTGCGGCAGTCCCCACCGCGCCACCGGCCGAGGCGGCAGGTCCGGCGGTGGCTGCTGCCGTTTCGCCTACCGGGCCGGCAGTCCCGGCGGTAGCCGTCTCGTCTGCTGCCGAGGCGGCAGACCCGGCGGTTACCGTCTCGGCATCACCGGCCGATGCGGCAGCTTCGGTGGTAGCCGTCTCCGCGTCACTGGCCGAACCGGCAGTTCCCGCGGTAGCCGCCTCCGCATCACCGGCCGAACCGGCAGTCTCCTCCACGCCTGATTCGGCGGCACCGGTGTCGGCTTCCGCGGACGTACCGGCTGCCGAATCCGCGCTTCGGGCATCGTTTTCCGTGGCAGCGGCGTCCATGGTCCCGGCGCCGGCGGCTGTCGCTCCGGCGGTCTGCTCGGCCGCGGCGGCGGATCCGCCCTCCTGGGATACCGGTGCCGCAGCGCCGGACGCCTCTCCCGCATCCGCCCCGGCCGACGCCGATGGAACCTCGGCGGTCACGTCATCGGGAGAGCCGGCGCCGGGCTGCCCGGAATCGCCGCCTGGCCCGCTGTCGGCAATCGACTGCTCCGATTCTCCGCCGACCGCGAGTGTCTCCGCGCCGGTTTTCCCGGCGGGCGCCGCTCCGGCGGACGGACTGTCCGCGGCGGGTTCCGGCTCGTCCGATCCGGTACCTACGCTCCGCGCGGTCTCATCGCCTGTCCCGGCCCCGCCTTTCACGACCGGCGCCGCGGCGGCGGTATCCGCGTCCGAACCCCGTATCGTCGCGTCCGCGGGTTCACCGTCCGCGCTGTCCTGGGCATCCGCCTGCTCCGCCGCCGGACCGCCCGACTCCGTAGCCGCCCCCGCTGGAACGTCCTCGGCCGTACCGTCACCATCTGCCGACTCCGACTCCCGCACGGAACGTTCGAGTGCCTCGGTCGGCGCACCGGCCGCCGCGGCAGGGCCCTTTTCGCCGGCCGCCCCCGTTTTTCCGGTCGTCTCCCCGCCGGTCGCCGAGGTCGCCGCATCCGCTGCCCGCGACGGCTGCGATCCGGATTCGGACGGCTGCGACTGCTCCGCGGCGGAGGAATCCGCGCGGGATCCGCCGCCGGTGCCGGAGTCGGATTCGGAGCGGATCGGTTCCTTGTCGTCGGTCGGGTGCGACACCTGTACCCCTCGTTGCTGGCTTATCAGAATGTGACGTAGATGGCCAGCCTATCGAGCATTCCCGCCACCCGTGCACAATGAAGCCCATGACCTCGTTCGGTGATCTGCTCGGCCCGCAACCGGTACTCCTTCCTGAACTACACGACGCGGAGGACGCGCTCGCCGCCGGCACCGATCCGGTGCGCGTCGCGGCCGATAATCCCGCCGCCTCGATCGCCTGGGCGACCCTGGCCGAAGCCGCGCTGGAGCGCGCGGCCGAGGCCGCGGAGCCGGTGAACCACGATGTCGTCGCCGCCTACGCGTTCGCCCGTACCGGCTACCACCGCGGATTGGACCTGCTGCGCCGCAACGGCTGGAAGGGCTTCGGCCCGGTTCCGTGGGAGCACGAACCGAACCGCGGCTTCCTGCGCAGTGTCGCGGCCCTGGCCAAGGCGGCCAAGGCCGTCGGAGAGTCCGACGAATACGCCCGCTGCCTGGACCTGCTCGAGGATTGCGATCCGCGGGCGGCCGGCGAACTGGGTCTGGGCTGAGCGAACCCGGAGCGTTGATCGACCCGAAATCCCCGGTGGGCCGGGCCCGGACCAGGGGTGCCGACCGGATGCGGCGGTCCTGGAAGCGGCTCCGTCTCTCGGCGATCCCGATTCTGCAGTGTTCGCTGGCGGCGGCGCTGGCCTGGTTCCTGGCCAAGGACGTCGTCGGCCACGCCCTGCCCTTCTTCGCGCCGACCGCCGCGGTGGTGTCCATCGGCACCGCCTTCGGCGCGCGGCTGCGCCGCTCGCTGGAACTGGTGGTCGGTGTCGCGGTCGGTATCGGCGTCGGCGATCTCTTCATCTCGCGGGTGGGCACCGGGGTCTGGCAGATCGCCCTGGTGGTGGCGGTGGCCATGGCCTTGGCGGTATTCCTCGACGGCGGGGCCATCATCGGTATCCAGGCCTCGGGTTCGGCCGTACTGGTGGCCACCCTGATGCCGCCGGATACCGGCGCCGGTCTGTCGCGCATGGTGGACGCGCTGATCGGCGGGCTGGTCGGGGTGGTGGTCGTCGCCGCGCTACCGTTGCATCCGGTGCGCCGGGCCCGGGAACAGGCGGCAGCGATTCTGGGGGTGATGGCCAAATCGCTCACCGAGGGCGCCCACGGACTTCTCGAACAGGATCCCGGCAAGGTGCATAACGCGCTCACCGCGGTACGGGCCACCCAGGCGCAGCTGGATTCACTGCGCAAATCGCTCGAGGGCGGCCGCGAGGTGAGCCGCATATCTCCGCTGTACTGGAATTCGCGCGGACGGTTGGAGCGTTTGCGCGCCGCGGCCGATCCACTGGACAACGCGGTCCGCAACATCCGAGTACTGCTGCGCCGCTCGCTGACCTTGGTACGCGACGACGAGATCCTCAAACCGGGCCTGATCGAGGAAGTGGAGCAGTTGGCGGCCGCCGTCGATGTGGTCCGGCGCATGATCCTCACCGATCCGGGCGAACAACCCGACCGCGCGGAGGCCGCCCGCGTGCTGCGCTCGGTGGCCAAACAGGCGCGTCCGGAACTGGTTGCGGGGGCCGGGCTGTCGGCGCATGTGGTTTTCGCCCAGATCCGGTCCACGCTGGTAGACCTGCTACAGGTATGCGGGGTCCAGCGCGTTTCCGCCCTGGCGTTGCTACCGCCCACCGTGCCCAATCCCTATGTGACACCGACGAATCGGTCCGCCGATACGGTCGGTTAGGTCCCGAGGGGCGATATCGTTCGCTACCGGGTTGCCGGAACCGGCCGGGCCTCCGATCGCGCACCGCGCGCACCTCATCGCCCGGCCACAGCCGGTATTCGAGTAGTCGACCATCTGTGCCGCGGCGGGCGGTCTCCACTAATGTGAAACGTGACCGCACCGGTGCACAGCCGGTTCGGTCGGACCCTTCCCGTGCGCCGCGTCGCCGACAGATGGCGCCCCGGCGCCGAATGTTTCGGATACCCGGACGCCGGCCCGGGCGGGAATCCGGGCCCGTCCGGCCGGCGCCGCGCCGGGCGGGCCCTCTCGGATGAGTTACGCCCAGAACCTGGTCAGATACCCGCCGTACCGGGACCACTGCTCCGATACCCCGGACAGGTCGTAGAGCGCGTACACGGCGTCGAAGAAGACCTGATTGATCGCCGGGGTGAACAGCAGGGCGAACAAGATGAGCATGCCGAAAGGTTTGAACTGCTCCAGACCGCGCCGGGTCTGGTAGCTCAGGGACGGCTCCACCACACCGTAGCCGTCCAGGCCCGGTATGGGCAGCAGATTCAGCAGGGTCGCGGTCACCTGCAGGAAGGCCAAAAAGCTGAGCCCGAACCAGAACGCCTGATGCTCCTGCGCGCTGCCGAAGAAACGCACGACCAGCAGCAACACCACCGCGCACACCGCGTTCACCCCCGGGCCCGCCACACTGATCAACCGCTGGGTGCGGGGTGGCACCTGATGGGTGTGCACATAGACCGCGCCGCCGGGCAGCCCGATACCGCCGAGTGCGATGAAAACCATCGGCAGCACGATCGACAGCAGCGGATGACTGTATTTGAGCGGGTTCAACGTCAGGTAGCCGCGCAGTTCCACCTCACGGTCCCCGGCCCGCCAGGCCATATAGGCGTGTGCGAACTCATGCAGGCACAGGCTCACCACCCAGCCGAACACCACCAGTACGAAAACACCTGCCTTGGCCCGGACCGAATCCAGGTCCGCGTCCCAGGCGAGCACACCGCCGGCCACCGCGAGAGCCACGACCAGCAGGAACACCGGGCTGGGACGGATCGCACCACGCCGCAGGGCCGGGACGCCGGGGGTCACGGCCGCCTGCCGACAAACACTCCGGCACCGATCCGCCGCCGGCGAAGGCACCCACCCACCGCAACCGGCCCGGACCGGCCGTCTCCTGGACGGTGACGGCCGAGACGCCGGCGGGGGTACGACATCAGCGGACCAGCAGCCAGGGTTCGTGATGCCGGTAGAACGTCGACCGCGGCACCACCCGGTCGCTCTGGATACCGTCGCGGTTGATCACCGCGCCCGGCGTGCCGAGCTGCGCGGCGCGCCCGGAGGTCCAGCGCCGGCGTCGGAACCGGCGCGGATAACTCGCCCGCACGCCGGGCAACTCCAGCGTGGGGGTGACGAACATGGCCCGGATCGTGCCGGAGAACAGGCGGATGTCGTCGACATAGGCCTCACCGGTCAACTGGCCGCCCTCCGGCCCGGTGATCTTGGCGCGGCCCACCAGTACGGTGCCGGTGTCGTCGCGGACCAGCGGGGTCCGGTTGGCCGAACCCTCGAGCGCCCGTTTCGCCGCGGCGTTTCCGGTGTCGAGGTCATAGGCCTGCGCGGCGTAGGTCCGCTCCAGGGGCACATAGCCGACCTCCACGTGCAACCGCTCGGTGCGCATCAGGTGGGTGAGCACAGCGGCAAGCGCCGCGTCGCCGCCCAGCACGATCAGACGCGGCAGACTGTCGGCCGCCAGCACCGGCAGCAGCTCGTCGATCAGCCCGGTGTCCGGTATTGCCCCGGTCTGCGCGGTGGGCTGCGCGGCGAGGGCGATGGGTACCGGTGCGTCGGCACAGCGGAGAACCTGGGTACTCAAACGCCCAACACCCTCCCTCGGACCGGTCACCCATGAGTGTAAAGGGTGCCCGGTGGCGACCCGCGCAACGGCCCGGCCCCGGCGACCGTTCCCCGGCGCCCCCACGGTCTCGGCTAGACTGTGCTCCCGGCTTCCTCCGCATTACGGCAGGTAGCTGCAGCACTGAAGTGTTGCGCGTCGAATCGTAGGAGACACGACCATGCCGGCAATCGTCCTCATCGGAGCCCAGTGGGGTGACGAGGGCAAGGGCAAAGCCACCGATCTACTCGGGGGCCGCGTGCAGTGGGTAGTGCGGTACCAGGGCGGTAACAATGCCGGCCATACCGTGGTGCTACCCAACGGCGACAACTTCGCGTTACACCTCATTCCGTCCGGCATCCTGACCCCCGGGGTCAAGAACGTCATCGGCAACGGTGTGGTCGTCGACCCCGGCGTATTGCTCGACGAACTGGCCGGGCTGGAGGATCGCGATGTCGACACCTCGGGTCTGTTGCTCTCCGCCGACGCGCATCTGATCATGCCGTACCACGTGGCCATCGATAAGGTCACCGAACGGTTCCTCGGCAACAACAAGATCGGCACCACCGGTCGCGGTATCGGCCCCTGCTACCAGGACAAGGTCGCACGAGTCGGGGTCCGGGTCGCCGACGTACTGGACGAGAAGATCCTCACCCAGAAGGTCGAGGCCGCGCTCGAGTTCAAGAACCAGGTGCTGGTCAAGATCTACAACCGGCGCGCCCTGGATCCCCAGCAGGTGGTCGAGGAGGTGCTCGGCCAGGCCGAGCGCTTCGCGCATCGCATCAGCGATACCCGGCTGGAACTGAACCTGGCCCTCGAACGCGGCGAAACCGTGCTGCTGGAGGGGTCGCAGGGCACCCTGCTGGACGTGGACCACGGCACGTATCCCTACGTCACCTCGTCCAACCCGACCGCCGGCGGTGCCGCGGTGGGCGCGGGCATCGGACCCAACCAGATCGGTACGGTGCTGGGCATCCTGAAGTGCTACACCACCCGGGTCGGCTCCGGCCCGTTCCCGACCGAACTGTTCGACGAATCGGGCACATACCTGGCCAAGACCGGCGGCGAGGTCGGCGTCACCACCGGCCGGGCGCGCCGCTGCGGCTGGTTCGACGCGGTTATCGCCCGCTACGCGACCCGGGTCAACGGCATCACCGACTACTTCCTCACCAAACTCGACGTGCTGTCGAGCCTGGAGCGGGTGCCGATCTGTGTGGCCTACGAGGTGGACGGCGAACGGGTCGAGCAGATGCCGACCACCCAGACCGGCTTCCATCACGCCAAGCCGATCCTCGAGGAGATGCCCGGGTGGTGGGAGGACATCTCCGGCGCGCGGACCTTCGAGGAGCTGCCCGCCAACGCGCAGGCCTATGTGCGGCGGCTGGAGGAGCTCTCGGGCGCCCGGATCTCCTGTATCGGGGTCGGACCGGGCCGCGAGCAGACCATCGTCCGCCACGACGTCCTGGGCTGAGGTTTCAGCGGACGGCCTGGAAGGCCAGCACGGTATTGCCGATCCGGATCGCGTCGCCGTCGACCAGCAGCGCGGAATCGATCGGCTGCTCGTTGACGAACACCCCGTTGGCCGAGCCGAGGTCCTCGATCAGCAGGCCGGCCCGGCCCAGTTTGATCTGGGCGTGGTACCGGCTGGCCTTCGGATCGTCGAGAATCAGATCGTTGTCGGTCATCCGGCCGATCCGGAAACCGCCGTGGACGACCGGCACCGTCCGCCCGTCGGGTAACCGCAGCCGACCGCTGCGCACGGTGCGCGGCACCTCGGTGACCGTATCGGTCATCGCCGCGGCCATCCGCTCGACGCTCTTCATCTCGATGGTGCTCAGCGGTTCCTGTCGCAGTACTCGCCGTTCCAGCTCCATCAGCGCGGGCCCGGGGTCGATACCGAGTTCTTCGGCCAGCACCGCCCGCACCCGCCGGCACGCCTCCAGCGCGTCGGCATGGCGCTCGGACAGGTAGAGCGCGGTGATGAGCTGGCCCCACAGCGGTTCCCGCAGCGGGTGCTCGTTGGTGAGTGCGACCAGTTCGCCTATCACGGCGGTCGCCCGGCCGCAGGTGATCTCCGCGTCGAACCGTGCCGATACCGCCAGCAGCCGCTCCTCCTCCATGGCGGTGGCGAAACTGTCGGCGAAACCGAGACCGGCGAGGTCGGACAACGCCCGGCCGTTCCATTCGCGCAGGGCGGTGGCGAACAGCCGGGACGCCGAGTCGTGATCGCCGACCCCCGATGCCCGGATGCCCGCGTCCCGGGCGGCTTCGAACCGGCCCAGGTCGCAGGCATCGTCGGCGATCTCGAGCCGATAACCCGAGGACTCCGTGCGCAGGACGCCCGCCGGGTCGACACCGGAATTGCGCAGCGCCTTGCGGATATTCGAGACGAACACCTGCAGGCTGGCCGCGTAGGCATCCGGCGGCTCCTCGTTCCAGACCATATCGGCCAGGGTGGAGGAGGACACGGCCCGGCGCCGGTTCACCGCGAGTGCGGCCAGCAGCGCCCGGGGTTTCGGCCCGCCGACCGGCACCGGCTCACCGCCGACCAGTAGACGCACGGGCCCCAGCACGCGGAGGTCGAGTGTCATCCGGCTACGGTCGGTGCGCAGAGATCAGGCACTGATGGAACGCCCGGCGGACCGCAGATCGTTGCACGCCTGCACCACCCGCTGGGCCATCGACAGCTCCGCCTTCTTCAGGTAGCTGCGCGGGTCGTAGGTCTTCTTGTTGCCGACCTCGCCGTCGATCTTCAGCACACCGTCGTAGTTGCTGAACATATGCGCGGCCACCGGCCGGGTGAACGCGTACTGGGTGTCGGTGTCGACGTTCATCTTCACGACGCCGTAGCGCAGCGAATCGTCGATCTCCGACTTCAGCGATCCCGAACCGCCGTGGAACACGAAATCGAACGGCTGGGCGTCATTGGCCAGACCCAGCTTGGCCGCGGCCACCCGCTGCCCCTCGGCCAGCACCTCGGGCTTGAGCACCACATTGCCCGGCTTGTACACGCCGTGCACATTGCCGAAGGTGGCGGCGAGCAGGTACTTGCCCTTCTCACCGGCGCCGAGCGCGTCGATGGTCTTCTCGAAATCGGCGGGCGAGGTGTAGAGCTTCTCGTTGATCTCGGCCTCGACACCGTCCTCTTCACCGCCGACGACACCGATCTCGACCTCGAGGATGATCTTCGCGGCGGCCGCTGCGGACAGCAGCTCCTGCGCGATGGACAGATTCTCGTCGATCGGCACGGCCGAACCGTCCCACATATGCGACTGGAACAGCGGGTTCTGCCCGGCGTCCACCCGCTCCTGCGAGATGGCCAGCAGCGGCCGGACGAACCCGTCCAGCTTGTCCTTGGGGCAGTGGTCGGTGTGCAGCGCGATGGTGACGTCGTATTTCGCGGCCACCACATGGGCGAATTCGGCCAACGCGACCGCACCGGTGACCATATCCTTCACCCCTTGGCCGGAACCGAATTCCGCGCCACCGGTGGAGAACTGGATGATCCCGTCACTACCCGCCTCGGCGAAGCCCTTGATCGCCGCATTGATCGTCTCCGACGATGTGCAGTTGATGGCCGGGAAGGCAAAAGAGTTCGCCTTGGCCTGACCGAGCATCTCGGCGTAGACCTCCGGAGTCGCGATCGGCACTGTGAAGACCTCCGTGTTGTGCGGCAGACGTGGGATTGTCTGTTTCTGCACATACCCTAAGGCAGGCAGGTTTCATCCGGTATAAGGGGATTGATTGCGCTGCCGCACCCTACAGCCGTCGATGTAACCGGTACTGTGGGCCGGGTGATTGCGCTGGCAGCTACCGACGCGGTGACGAGCAATCTGGCTCTGACCGAACTGCTCGACCCGATGCACCTGTTGACCGAGACCTGGCTGAAGAACGCGGTGCTACCGGCCATTCTGGTGATCGTCTTCATCGAGACCGGCCTGCTGTTCCCACTGCTCCCCGGTGATTCGCTGCTGTTCACGGGTGGTCTGCTGGCCGCGCAACCCAATCCGCCGGTATCCATCTGGGTATTGGTTCCGGCCGTCGTCTTCATCGCTTTCGCCGGTGATCAGTGCGGGTATTGGATCGGCCGGGCCATCGGTCCCGCGCTGTTCAACAAAGAGGACACCCGCTTCTTCAAGAAGAGCTATGTCACCGAAACGCACGAATTCTTCGAGAAGCACGGCCCCAAAACGATCATCTTGGCCCGTTTCGTCCCGATCGTTCGGACTTTTATGCCGGTGCTGGCCGGGGTCTCCAAGATGAGCTACCAGCGCTATGTCGCCTTCGATATCGTCGGCGCCGTCGCCTGGGGCGGTGGGGTGACCGTGCTCGGGTACTTCCTCGGCAATGTCGCCTTCATCCGCGACCATGTCGAGGCCATTTTCCTGCTCATCGTGTTCATCTCGATCCTGCCGGGCATCAGCGCGGTCGCCAAGAAGCTGGCCGGCCGCAAAGCGGACAAAACCATCGCGAACGGCACCCTGGTCTCGACCGCGGAGCTTCCGGCCATGGATATGCCCGACCAGTTCGACAACACCATGCCCCTGCCGGTGGTGCAGCACGCCGGACCGGTCGGCGCGAACGATTCTCCCGTTCGGTAAGTGGTGAGCGTCCAGGCCGTGCCCCATGCGATGGGCAGCTTCGAACCCCTGATCTCCGCAGGACCGGCACTCGTCTGGACCGTGGTCCTGACCTTCGTCTTCCTGGAATGCGCGTTTATTCTCGGACTGTTCCTGCCCGGCGATTCGATGCTGCTGACCGCGGGCATCGTGATGGCCTCACACGCCACCGGCGAAACCCAGGTCTGGCTGCTCGCGATAGGCGCGATGGTCGCCGCGATCGCCGGCAACCAGGTCGGCTACATGGTCGGGCGAAGAACCGGCCACCGGCTCGTCGCCCGCAAGAACGGGCGCTACATCAACACCCGCAACCTGTCCCGGGTCGCCGAACTATTACAGCGGCACGGTTTCGTAGCGGTCCTGATCGCGCGGTGGATCCCCTGGGTGCGCACCCTGTGCCCGATGGTGGCCGGCGCGGCCGGCATGGACCATCGCCGCTACACGGTGGCCAGTACCATCGGCGCCATCATCTGGGCCCCGGTCCTGCTGCTCATGGGGTACTACGCCGGTGGTTTCATCCAGCGGATCTCCTGGCTCATGCCCATCGTGATCGGTTCGCTGGTGGTGTGCCTGATCGTCGGCACCGTCATCGGTATCAGGCAGTACCGGCAGGAGATGTCCCAGCCGATCGAGGACTTCGAACTGGATCCCGCGTCCGCCGACGCCGACACGATGCCGCTGCCCGGCATCGGAGGGGCGGGCCACCACCCGGGCCGCGGTCACGACCGGCGCGAACTACAGACCGGCCGCGGTGACCATATGGGCGGCTTCCATGAGCATCCATCCCGACAGCTGTACCGATAGATCCCGTTCGGGGACCCGGGAGGAGCTGACCGCCCCGTTGGCGGTGAGCCCGCCGGCGCCGCGGCCACCGCTGGGCAGCTGAGCGGATACCGTCCAGTCGTGGCCGAAGAGGGGTTCGCCCTCCACGTCGAGCCGGTTCTCCCACGCCGCGGCCGCCGATTCCTTCACGATGCGCGCGGCCACCCGCCGATCGGCGAGTTGTTCGTGTTCGTTGCCGGGCAGCATCAGCGCAACCTGGGCGAGATAGCGCACGAGAATGCCGTTGAACAGCCCGCCGTCGCCACCGGTGCCGCCGCGCACCACACAGTCGACGGTGAGATGCTCTTCCACGGCGTCCAGGAGGCGGTGCACCCGGTCGAGATGCGCGGGATCCCCCGTGTGTACCGCGAGCTCGGTTTCCAGGCCGAGCACGACGCCCTGGCAGTAGGTGTAGACCGGGCGTTCCAGCTCCCGAGCGGGCAGGTGGATACCGTCGAAGATCAGGCCGGTCTCCGGATCACGCAGCGTCGCATCGATCCAGCCCGCTATTTCCGCTGCCCGCTCGTAGCGGCCGAGCCGGGCCAGCGCGATACCGGCGGGACCATTGGCCGGGGCGTTGTAGAAATCCGCCCCCACCCGCCAGGGGATACCGCCGCCCACCGCGGGGTTCCACGCCGTGTACAACTTCTGTTCCAGCGGGCCGAGGGCGCCGACGGCCTCCGCGTTGTCGTGGATTCGGGCCGCGCGTTCCAGGGCGATGGCCAGCCAGGCCATATCGTCGTAGTAGCGGTTGGTCCACCCGGAGATATTGCGCAACCGGTGCGACCGGACCAGGGTCGCCACCCGTTTGCGGCGTTCGATGGTCGGCGCCCGGTTGGCGGCGTCGACGGCGCAGTCGATGAGATGGGCCTGCCACCAGTAGTGCCAGGTGAGAAGGAATCGCTCACAGCGGATCGACGGCCAGCCCACCACCCCGAGCGCGGTGCCCGGCAGCAGCCATACCGGCCGCAGATGACGGGAGAGGATCGCGGCCTCGGCGCGGTCGGCCCGCTCGGACCAGTGTGTCGCGGAGTCGCCCGGCGGCCTGCGCTGTTGCCCGGCCGAGCGCCGGGGAACGTCGAGATCGTCGCTGGGCGGGGTCATGAAACCCATATTGCCAGGCGAATCGGCTTTTCCGCCGCTCAATTGTTACCGACTCGACGCGCAACTGTTCGACTCCGCCCGGATTCGGTCCGGACCTCGTGGAATTACTGCCGAACAACGCGCGGAACGGGTCACCGGATGCCGTAAACCCGGGTTTACGCCCGGGCGTGTCGCGCGGGCCGCGGCGGGCCGCGGCGCGGCGAGTGGACGAGCCGCTCGCAGAACCAACGGGCGCGCAACGGGTTTCGGCCGGGCCGGACCGAACCGGACGATGCCGTTCCGCCCGCACTACGATTCATGCCGTGACCAACCCAGCGCTAGGGGCCGATCCGGGCCTCGCCACAGCGCGTACCCCGGACCCGGAGCCGGCGGCGCGACAGGAATCCGACGATCCCGACCCGGATCCCGAACCCGGGCCCGGTCCGACCGAATGGGGTGAGAACCCGAACGGGGTCGGGCCGTGGACGGCCGAGCACGACGGTCCACCGCCGGATGACGACCGGCTCGACCCGGTCCTGCTCGCCGAAGGCGACCGCCGCAATGTCGTCGACGCGTACCGCTACTGGACCCGGGAAGCGATCGTGGCCGATATCGATCGCCGCCGCCACCCGTTCCATATCGCCATCGAGAACTTCGGACACGACGCGAACATCGGCACGGTCGTGCGCACCGCCAACGCCTTCGCCGCCGGCGCGGTGCATATCGTCGGCCGCCGCCGCTGGAACCGGCGCGGCGCCATGGTCACCGACCGCTACCAGCACATAACCCATCACGCGGATATCGAGGCCCTGCTCCAATTCGCCCGGTCCGAAGATCTGAGCGTGGTCGCGGTGGACAATGTCCCGGGCTCGGTACCGCTGGAGACCGTCCGGCTGCCGCGGCGCTGCCTGCTGCTGTTCGGGCAGGAGGGACCGGGAGTCACCGAAAGCGCCCGGGACGCCGCGGTGCTCACGGTATCCATCGCCCAGTTCGGTTCCACCCGCAGTATCAACGCGGGAGTGGCGGCGGGTATCGCCATGCACGCCTGGATCCGCCAGCACGCCGACCTCACCGCCGCCTGGTAACCGCGCGTGCGGTCGGCCGTCCGGGCGCTAGCCCGAACTCGACCCGATCAGCACGACCATCAAGACGATGTAGGCGATGACCGCGAGCACTCCCAGGATCAGCAGCACCGAGCCGATGATGCCCAGGATGTAACCCACCATCACATTGCTGCGGCCGCCCACGGTGCCGCCGGAGGCGTCGATCTCGTTGAGCGTCCGGCGTCCCATCACCCACGCGAACGGGGCGCAGACCTGGCAGAACATCATCCCGACGATGCCGAGGATCAGCACGGTGGTCGCCTGCGGGTGATCGGGTGGTGGCGGACCGTACGCCGGATAACCGTACGCGGGCGGCGGATAGCTCATGTGTGGATGGTATCGGCGGCGCCTGCGCGCTACCCAGCGGAAATCCCTTCCGGCTCAGCGGGTGGCGAGTGGTGTGCGCTCGTGTGCGGCCGGATCGGCGAGTAGGAACTGGGCGGCGCCGTAAGTCGCCAGGATGACCGCTTCGATCACCCGCCGCGACCGTTCACCGCGCGCGAAGAGCCGCCGCAGCACGATGAGACCGTCCGATACCGTGAACAGCAACGCCCCCGCGCCGAGCCTGCTGCGGGGATCGGCGTTCGGAATGTTCAGGCCCGCCACGTTGTCCGCGTCCGGGGCCAGGGCCGGATCGGAGGCGAGTACGGCCGCGGTACCCAACGTCACGCCGTACGCGCTCAGCGGCGCGGCGAGTGCGGGCGCCTTCGCGCGGAGCAGTGCGGCGGCACCGGCCCAGGCCAGCACCCTCGGTATCGCGACAGCGGCGGACGGCCGTGCACCGTAACGCCACCACAGCGCGGCATACCCGGTCTGCATCACGGCGAAGGAGGACGCGCCGGCGATGAGCCGGCGATCGTCGTCGGGATCGATGAGCAGTACGTCTCCGACGGTCGCGGCACCCAGCGAACTCAGCAGCAGGGTCCGGTCGGCCGGCGCGATATCGGCGCGGCTGGTGGCGATATCGGCCGCGAGCAGCGGCATCATCAGCGGTTTGGCCGCCCACTGCCATCGCGGCCGGCCGGTGAGCGCACCCGCCACGGTCACCGCGGTGGCGGCGAGGAATCCGACCCGCAGCGGGCGCATCTCAGAGACTCGACTCGGCGGGCGCCGGCGGCAGGATGACGACCTGACCCGCGTAGCTGAGCCCGGCGCCGAAACCCAGCAGCAGCGCCAGCTGACCGCCCTTGGCCTTACCGGTGGCCAGCATCTCCTCCATGGCCAGCGGAATCGAGGCCGCGGAGGTATTACCGGTGTTCTCGATATCGCCCGCCATGGGGATATCGTCGGCCAGGCCGAGGTTCTTCTTCATCAACTCGTTGATCCGGGCATTGGCCTGGTGCGGGATGAAAACCTCGATATCGTCCTTGGACACCCCGGCCACATCGAGCGCGGTGGACAGTGCCCGCGGCAGCGTGACGGCGGCCCACCGGAACACCCGCGGCCCCTCCATTCGCAGTGCCATCCGGCCCACCGGCTCCACCTTGGGATCGGTGCCCTGTAGGTCCTCGGCACGCTGCATGTAATCGATGAAATCGACGTCCTGTTTGATCGCTTCGGCGTTCTCGCCGTCGCTGCCCCAGACCGTCGGGGAGATCCCGTTCTCCTCGCTCGGGCCGATCACCACGGCGCCGGCGCCGTCACCGAAGATGAATGCCGTACCGCGGTCGGTCGGGTCGATGCCGATGGTCATGGTCTCGGCCCCGATGAGCAGCACGTATTCGGCCGAACCGGCGCGGATCATATCGCCGGCGACCCCGAGCCCGTACCCGAAGCCACCGCATCCGGAAGTCAGGTCGAAGGCGGCGATACCGTTCATGCCCAGGTCGCTGGCGACGATCGGGGCACCGTGCGGGGTGAGCATCGGCCAACTGGAGGTGGCCAGAATGAGCGCGCCGATCCGCGAGGGGTCGACACCGCTGTTGCGCAGCGCACGCCGGCCCGCGGCCACCGAGATGGACCGCAGCGACTCGTCGCCGCTGATCCAGCGCCGGTTACGGATACCGCTGCGTTCGAAGATCCATTCGTCCGTGGAATCCAGGACCTGGCACACCTCGTCATTGCTGACCACGCGCGTCGGCCGGTAGGCACCGATGCCGAGCATTGCTACGTTGTCGTGCCCCTTCTTGCCGGCAATGCTCACCACGACTCCACGACCCTTCACTTGCGATACTGTCGGATTCTCAGGCTAACCGAGCGGGACGGACCGGTGCACAGCCGCCGTGATTCGGCAGCGGTGTTCAGTTGAGCTCGAGGTCCCCGAGACTCAGGATGGAGCGGTACTCGAGACCCTCGTCGGCGATGACCCGGTCGGCGCCGGTCTCCCGGTCCACCACGGTGGCCACCCCGACCACTGTCGCGCCCGCGTCGCGCAGCGCGCGCACCGCGGTCAGCGGAGAATTACCGGTGGTCGTCGTGTCCTCGACCACCAGGACCCGCCTACCCACCACATCGGGGCCCTCGATCTGACGTTGCATCCCGTGGGTTTTCGCCGCCTTGCGCACCACGAACGCGTCGATCGGCCGGCCCGGGGCGTGCATCACCGCGAGCGCGACCGGGTCGGCGCCCATGGTGAGGCCGCCGACGGCATCGAAGTCCCAGTCGGCGACGAGGTCGCGCAGCAGTTTGCCGATCAGCGGACCGGCCCGGTGGTGCAGGGTCGCCCGGCGCAGGTCGACGTAGTAGTCGGCCTCCTTACCCGAGGACAGCGTCACCTTGCCGTGCACGACGGCTAAATCGCGCACCAGTCCGGCCAAAACGTCCCGGTCGGTCGTTGCCTGGTCGATCATCGGTGTCCTTCCGCCCACGTAGGCGAGTCACGGCAGTACATGTCCCGGCGCCCGCTGCGGCGCCCTGCGAAGCAGGATACGGGGACGCTCCGCGCGGAGTTGTCGCAGGTCGCGCGGAGTGCGTATCGGGGAAATCTACTGCGGGACCGGACCCTGGTAGGGGCGGAATCCCGGGTGGAACGGACCCCCGGGCCGGGACTGCTCCTGATCGTCGCCGCGGGCCGGTTCCCGGTGCTCCCGCGGGTCGGAGTCGCGGTCGGATTCCGCACGGGCGGGCCGGTCCGCCGGGCGGGAATCGGGGACCACGGCCAGGCTCGGTCGCCGCGGCGGGGCATCGCCGGTATCGGCGTCGCGCCGGTCCGGTTCGTCGATATCCTCGGGATCGTCCTGGCGGTACCGGACATTGGGGGCCGGCCGCCCGTACCGACCGCCTTCGCGGTCGTCGAAATCGTCGTAGTCCTCGTCCCGGTCGTCGTATTCCGCCGAGCGGATCCGGGCACGCGGGCGCCCGCCCCCGGGTTCGGGATCGTCGGAGCGGGGTTCGGTGACCGGCGGCAGCACGTGCAACAGGCCCGACAGCCGCAGGACGGCGTCGATACCGGTCTCCCAGTCCTTGGCCGCGGTGCCGACCGGAAGCATGCCGAGGGTCCAGTTGCCCTCACTCCACAGCATCTGCACCGTATCGGCCAGCGATTCGATGAACGCGACCATCCGCTGGTCGACCGCATGCCGCGCGATCTCGGGATTGGTCGCGAAAACGACGCGGTCGCCGATGGCGCCGAGTAGTTCGAGGTCGGCGTCCTTGGGCGGATTCATCGTCTTGAGCCGCATATCGACATCGATATCCGAGCCGATCTGCCGACGGACCGCGACCAGGGTCGCGGAATCCTCCAGATCCAGCAGCACGAATTTCTCGCCCTTGCGGATACCGGTCACCACGTCCACCGCGGTCAGATACCCGAGCTTGGCCAGCGCACCGCGCCGCCACGTCGAAGCGAGCGCCGGTTCCACCGACACATAGGTGTATCCCTGGGCTTTCGCCCACACCTGCCGCGCGTGACCGGTCCGCTGCCGCTGGCGCCGGTCGAAGTAGAGCAGCACTATCGCACCCGCGAGGGTGATTGCCGCCAGCCCGAACCACATTGCCGTCATCGTCGCCTAGCCTATCGACCCGCCCGGCGTAATGCCGGGCACCCACACTGCGCGCCGCGGATTTCTCATCGCCCGCCTCCTTCGAGGGCGGTGCTGATGATGACATCGGCCTGAATGGATCCGTCCGGACTCTTCTGACCCTGCACGATCACCAGGTCGCCGGTCGGCAGCGCGTCCACGGTGGCCCCGGCCAGCGATATCACCTGAGTGGACGGGCTGGTGTGCACCGTCACCTCGGCTCCGGTGAGTGTACTGATCGTGAGCGTCCCTCCGGAATTCGCGCTGATGGTGCCCATAGTGGTACCACCGGCTTCGGGATCGCCGGTCTCCGGCATATCCGGCAGGCCGGGCAGGCTGGGAAGCGCGGGACCCGAATCGCCCGGATCGGCCGGTAGTCCACGGCTCGTCGGACGACTACTGGTCGTGGTGTCGCTCGCCGTGGTGCCGGAGTCACCGCCGAAGAGCATCCCGGCGGCGATACCGGCGAGCCCGATCAACGCGATGACCGCGAGCGCGATACCGACCCACATCCCGGTCCGCTTCGGCGGCGGCGGTTCGGGCGGCATCTGTCCCGGCGGTACCTGGCCCGGCGGACCGTACCCACCCCACTGGTTCTGGTAGGGCTCGCCCGGATAGAGCGGCATCTCCCGGGTCGGATTCGGACCCGCCCCCCAGCCACCGTAGGGATCGTTGCCCGGATAGGCCGTGGTCGGCTCCCCGTAACCCACCGGGCCGTAGCCCGCGGATAGCTTCTCGGTGGCCGATTCCCCCGGCTGACCCAGGTGCTGGGTCGGATCGTCGTCCGGCCGCCTCGCCCAGGGATCGTTCGGGTTGGTCATGTCACCCAGACTAGGCGTACCCCCGCCTCCGCTCCGGCCGTGCACGCCGACAAGCCGACTGTCCGCCCACAGCACCCACCGGAGCCGAAACCGGCGTACCTCCGCATCCGCTCCGGCCGAGCACGTCCATATGCCGACGGTCGGTTCACACTCCCCGCAATCAACCTCGGCGTACCTCCGCGTCCGCTCCGGCCGAGCGTGTCGACATGCCCACGGCACCGGCCCCGAACCTCGACCGAACGGTCCCGGGCGAGCGCGGTCGTCCGGGACCGGTGCCGAGATGCGGCGCCGACGACGAGGTCGGCGCCGCATTCGCGGTGAACGTGGCGCGGGGTTATGGACCCGCGGTGACCGCGGCGGGGTCGCGATCGCGCGGCCCGACGACGAGCCCGTCCCCGTCCGGGGTGACGCCCACATCGACCGTGTCACCGTCGGTGACCTTCCCGGCCAGCAGTTCCTTGGCCAGAGTGTCGCCGATGGACTGCTGGATGAGGCGCCGCAGCGGGCGGGCACCGTAGACCGGGTCGTATCCGCGCACCGCCAGCCAGAACCGCGCCGAATCGCTCACCTCGAGGGTCAGCCGCCGTTGCGCGAGCCGCCGCTGCAGCTGATCGAGCTGAATGTCCACGACATGAGCGAGCTGGTCCTCGTCGAGGGCCTGGAACATGACCACATCATCGAGCCGGTTCAGGAACTCCGGTTTGAACGCGGCGCGCACCGCGTTCATCACGAATTCGGCGTCGGCTCCGGCGCCGAGATTGGAGGTGAGGATCAGGATGGTGTTGCGGAAATCCACCGTCCGGCCCTGTCCGTCGGTGAGCCGGCCCTCGTCGAGTACGGCGAGCAGGATGTCGAAGACATCCGGATGCGCCTTCTCGATCTCGTCGAACAGCACCACCGTGTACGGCCGCCGCCGTACCGCCTCGGTGAGCTGCCCGCCCTGGTCGTAGCCGACGTATCCGGGCGGGGCGCCCACCAGGCGGGCGACCGCGTGCTTCTCGCTGTACTCGCTCATATCGATGCGGACCATCGCGCGTTCGTCGTCGAACAGGAAGTCCGCGAGCGCCTTGGCCAGCTCGGTTTTACCGACACCGGTAGGCCCGACGAACAGGAACGAGCCGGTCGGCCGGTTGGGGTCGGCGACTCCGGCCCGCGCCCGCCGCACCGCGTCGGACACCGCGCGCACCGCGTCGTGCTGCCCGACGACGCGACGGCCGAGTTCGGCTTCCATCCGCAGCAGTTTCTCGGTCTCACCCTCCAGCAACCGGCCCACCGGAATACCGGTCCACGCAGAGATCACCTCGGCGATATCGTCCGGCCCGACCTCTTCCTTGAGCATGACCTCGCCGTCGGCCGCCGCGCCGGAGGTCTTCTCGGCCTCGGCGAGTTCCTTCTCCAGCGTCGGGATCCGGCCGTACCGCAGTTCGGCGGCCTTGCCGAGGTCACCGTCGCGTTCGGCGCGCTCGGATTCGCCGCGCAGGTTTTCGAGCTGCTCTTTGAGTACCCGGACCTGGTCGATGGCGGTTTTCTCGTTCTGCCAGCGGGTGGTGAGCTGGTTGAGCTTCTCGCGATCGTCGGCGAGTTCGGCGCGCAGCCGCTCCAGCCGCTGCTTGGACGCCTCGTCGGTCTCCTTCGTCAGCGCCACCTCTTCGATCTCGAGCCGCCGCACCGCGCGTTCGACCTCGTCGATCTCCACCGGCCGGGAATCGATCTCCATCCGCAGCCGCGATGCCGCCTCGTCCACCAGGTCGATCGCCTTGTCGGGCAGGAAGCGGGAGGTGATGTAGCGGTCCGACAGCGCGGCCGCGGACACCAGGGCGGAGTCGGTGATCCGCACACCGTGGTGCACCTCGTAACGCTCCTTGATACCGCGCAGGATGCCGACGGTGTCCTCCACCGAGGGTTCGCCGACCATCACCTGCTGGAAGCGGCGCTCGAGCGCGGCGTCCTTCTCGATGTGCTGCCGGTACTCGTCGAGGGTCGTCGCGCCGACGAGCCGCAGTTCGCCGCGGGCGAGCATCGGCTTGATCATGTTTCCGGCGTCCATCGCGGATTCGCCGGTCGCGCCGGCACCCACGATGGTGTGCAGTTCGTCGATGAAGGTGATGATCTGCCCGGCACTGGATTTGATCTCCTCGAGCACGGCCTTGAGCCGTTCCTCGAATTCGCCGCGGTACTTCGCGCCCGCGACCATCGCGCCCAGGTCGAGCGAGATAACGGTCTTTCCGCGTAGCGATTCCGGGACGTCACCGGCCACGATGCGCTGGGCCAGGCCCTCCACGATCGCGGTTTTGCCGACGCCCGGCTCACCGATGAGCACCGGGTTGTTCTTGGTGCGTCTGGACAGCACCTGCACCACCCGGCGGATCTCGGTATCGCGACCGATCACCGGGTCCAGTTTTCCGGCGCGCGCGGCGTCGGTGAGGTCGGTGGAGTACTTTTCCAGCGCCTGATAGCTGCCTTCCGGGTCCGGGCTGCTCACGCGGGTATTGCCGCGCACCGTGGTGAACGCCTCGCGCAGAGCGGTGGCCGTGGCGCCGTATTTGTCCAGCAGCATGGTCACATCGGAGTCGCCGGAGGCCAGGCCGACCATCACATGTTCGGTGGAGACGTACTCGTCGCCGAGTTCGGTGGCCAGATGCTGGGCCGCGGTGATCGCGGCCAGCGCTTCGCGACCCAGCTGCGGAGTCGCGGTGGCGCCGGTGGCGCGCGGGAGCCGGTCGACGATGTCCTGGGCCTCGCGTCGCACTGTCGCGGGGTCGGTGCCCACCGCTTTCAGCAGGGGCGCGGCGATACCGTCGGTCTGGTCCAGCAGTGCCACCAGCAGATGAGCCGGCCGGATCTCCGGGTTGCCGGCGGAGGAGGCCGCCTGCAATGCGGCGGTCAGCGCGGCCTGGGTCTTGGTGGTGGGATTGAACGAGTCCACGAAGCACCTTCCTGCTAGTCGATATCTCATCCGGCATCCGCACCGATCCCGGTGTCTCGTGCCGTCCTGCCCGATTCAACGTTCGAAAGGTTGAGTCTGTTCCGCTCAACTTTAGTTTTTTCTACGGCTGTACCCGGCCGCCGGGTTGCCAGAAAAGTGCTGGGTCACGGCTCATAACGACGCGTCGTTACCCGCCAACAAGATCGATCAAACCCGGTAACCGTATTTCACACCCACCATCATCTCTTTTTTCGGGGATACTGGTCGGGTGAAGGACCGCCGGTAACGGCTACGTCCCTCCGGGTCGGAATCCAGGGAAAGGAAGCTCCACGCCGTGGATGCGCGTTCGGCAGCGCTGGTCCGCGCCAACTTCCAGTCGGTGCTCGATGCGCCGAGTGGTCCCGAGCGGTTGGTCAGCGCGTTTTACGGTCACCTGTTCGCGGAGAACCCGCGGCTGCGGGAACTGTTCCCGCCCGCCATGGATATGCAGGCGAAGCGGATCGTCACCGCGGTCCAGTACATGCTCGATCACCTCGAGGACTGGGATCGCGCCCAGAAGTTCCTCGAACAGCTGGCTCGCGATCATCGCAAGTACGGCGTCGAGGCCGCACACTACGACCAGGCCGGCCCCGCCCTCTACGCCGCCTTCCAGACCTACAACGGCCCGTACTGGACCAGAGAACTCGCCGAGGGCTGGCGCGATGTGTGCCTGCTCATCTCCGCCGCCATGGCCATCGGGGCCAACTCCGACGATTCACCGCCTTACTGGGAGGCCACCGTCGTCGGGCACCGGCACGTCCTCGAGGACCTCGCCATCGTCCGGTTGCAGTCCGACGACCCGATCCCTTACCTGGCCGGGCAGTACGTCCCCGTCTCCGTTCCGCAGCGGCCACGGATGTGGCGCTACCTCTCCCCCGCCATCCCGTCGAACCCCTACGGCGAGATCGAATTCCATGTCCGCAAGGTCCGCGGCGGCTGGGTGAGCCCCTCCATCGTCAACGAGACCAAGGTCGGCGACCGCTGGCTCATCGGCGGACCGCTCGGCGGCCTGCAGGTCGACCAGGACAGCGGCCGCGATGTACTGATGATCGGTTCGGGCACCGGTGTCGCGCCGCTACGCGCCCAGCTGATCGAGATGGGCCGGCGCGGAATCAACCCTCGCGTGCACTTCTTCATCGGCGGGGTCTACCCCTGCGACCTGTACGACGTGGAGAACATGTGGCAGCTCTCGCAGAGCAACCCGTGGCTCACCATCGTCCCGGTCTGCGAGCACAAGACCAACCCGTGGTGGTACCCGCATCCCACCGAGGACGCGCCCTACGGAATGCACCGGCGCCTGGTCGGCAACCTCGGCGCCGTGGTGGCCAGCTTCGGCGCATGGGAGGATCGGCAGATTCAGATCGCCGGTTCGGCGAAGATGATCGCCGACACCCGGCGCGCGCTGCTCGCGGTCGGCACCCCGGAGGAGATCATCAGTACCGATCCGGTCTGATCGGTATCGACACATCGAGCACCGGGCGGTCTACCGCTCGGCCCGGCCTGTCAGCGGAGTGAGGTATGACGAACGACCCGAGCGCGTCCCCCGCCCATTCGTCCCAGCGGTCGTACTGGCTGGCCGATGTCGTCGAACATCACCGGCTGCGCCACGATATGGCGGTTGTCCGCTTGATCGGCGAGTACATACCATTCCATGCGGGCCAGTCGGTGCAGGTGGAGGTCCCGCAGTTCCCGGGAATGCGCCGCCGGTTCTCCCCCGCGCTGCCGCCGTCGCTGGACGGAAAGCTCGAATTCCACGTGAGAACCGTCGCGGGCGGCTGGTGCAGCGCCGGTATCGTCGCCGACACCGCGGTCGGGGACCGGTGGAAACTGTCCGCGCCCGAGGGACTGTTCACCGTCGACCCCGACGGCGACGAGGTGGTGATGATCGCCGGCGGCACCGGTTTGGCTCCGCTGCGGGCCCAGATCCTGGAACTGGCCCGGCACGAGAACCCGCCCACCACCTATCTGTTCTTCGGCGGCTCCGCCCCGCGCGACCTGTACGCCGCCGATATGCTCGTCCTGCTCGCCGCCGACCTGCCCTGGCTCACCGTGGTGCCGGTGGTGGAACGGCTCGATGATCCGTCCTGGCCCGACAAGTGGTACGAAAGTCACCGAGTGGACATCGGTTTCGACGAGGACGACCTGCTACAGGGCACCCTCGCCGAAGTGGTCGGCTCCTACGGTTCGTTCAACCGGCACCAAGTGCTGGTCTGCGGTTCGCCCGCGATGACCAGGTCCACTGTGGAACGGCTGCTCGACGCCGGTACCCCGGCCGAACGAATCCAGTTCGAAGGAGCCTGACCCGGCGCCGGTCGATCGAGTCGGAGTCGACAATCCAGAGACCGGTGAATTGAGCACTTACCCAGGCCGGTCCAAGCGCACGACAGCATCCACCTCCGGTCTATCCCGGATGGTCTACCTCAATGGTCGGGCCTCCGATTCTGGACCGACGGAGCGAAGGAGCGTAGCGACCGAGCGTGTGCAGTCAACAGTCCAGAGACCGGTGACCATTGAGCACTTACAGTGGCGTGCGCCTCCCCAGGCCGGTCCAAGCGCACGACAGCATCCACCTCCGGTCTATTCCGGATGGTCTATCTCAATGGTCGGGGCCCGCCCCCGATTCTGGACTGACGGAGCGAGGGAGCGCAGCGACTGAGCGGAGGAGGGAAGAATCGGGGTCACAGGGCCCCGACCCGCGCGCCGGAGGCGCGCAAATAAACACAGCCGCAAATCAATACTGCCGCCGGTGACGCGGCTGCCACACCACCAGGGCGGTATTGCGCTGCGGCGGAATCAGTTCCGGCCGATAATCCGGCCGGGTCCGCTCCCGTTCCAGTTCCGCGGTCAGCTCGACCACCCGCTGCTGGAGTTCGGTCACCTGATTGGTGAGCTCGATGATCCGTTTGATGCCGGCGAGATTGACGCCCTCGTCCTGGGAAAGCCGCTGCACCTCGCGCAGCAGCTCCACATCCCGTTCCGAGTAGCGTCGGCCGCCACCCGATGTGCGCTGCGGTGTCACCAGACCCAGCCGGTCGTAGGTACGCAGGGTCTGCGCGTGCATACCGGCCAGCTGGGCGGCCACCGAGATCACGAAATATTCGGTACTCGATTGCCGCCCCTCCCGGGGGCCTACGTGGTTACGCTGCGCTGCCGCCTCCGGGCCCATCGCTCGGGCCGCCGCGCGAGCCGATTCTGCCTCGGGTCCTCGTTTCGGCTCCATCACGCACCTGCCCATCCCGCTCTCGGATCGAAGCCGCTGGCCTTCTCCGCCTCCTGCAACGCGCGCAGCGCGGCAACGGCATCGTCATCCAGCTTCGGCGGCACGGCGACCTTCACGGTGACCAGCAGATCACCGGCTCCGCCACCACGTTTGGGCACTCCGCGGCCCCGCACCCGCAGGATGCGTCCGTCCGCGGTACCCGGTGGCACCTTCACGCCGACCCGGCCCTCCAGAGTGGGCACCGATACGGTCGTACCGAGCACCAATTCACTGTAGCTGACCGGCAGTGCCAGGGTCAGGTCGTCGCCGGCCCGGCCGAAGACCTTGTCCTGGCCGACGTGCACCGTGACGAACAGGTCGCCCGAGGGCGCGCCCCGCAGGCCCGCCTCACCCTGCCCGGCGAGCCGGATCCGTTGCCCGTCCGCGATACCCGGGGGGATGCGGACATTGATGGTGCGGGTGCGGTTCTGGATACCGCTGCCGTGGCAGTCCACGCACGGGTCGTCGATGATCGACCCGGTGCCGCGGCACTCGTCGCACGGTTCACTGAATCCGAACGCGCCCTGATTGCGGCTCACCACACCGCTGCCGTTGCAGATCGGGCACACTCGGGGGCTGGTACCCGGTTTGGCGCCACTGCCATGACAGGTGGTGCACGGCGACGGGCTGGTCAGGTGCAACGGCACCGTCACGCCCTTGGCCGCCTCCCGGAACCCGAGGGTCGTCTCGGCCTCCACATCGGCGCCCCGGCGGGGCCGGCCGCCGCCGCGTGTGGGACCGCCGCCCCGGTTGAACAGGCCGCCGAACAGATCACCGAGCCCACCGTCGGCGCCACCGCCGGCCTGGCCGAAGATATCGCCCAGATCGAAACTCTGGGAGAACCCGCCACCGGCACCCGGGGTGAAACCGCCGCCCCGCCCGTACCCGCCGCCGGAGAACAGCCGCCGGGTTTCGTCGTACTCCGCGCGCTTGGCGGGATCCGACAGGACGGTGTGCGCCTCGCTGACCGCCTTGAACCGTTCCTCGGCCAAGGCATCGCCGGGATTGGCGTCCGGATGCAGATCACGGGCCAGTTTGCGGTAGGCCTTCTTGATCTCTTCGGTGGAGGCGCCGGCGGAGACACCCAGCTCCTTGTAGAAGTCCTTCTCGATCCACTCCCGCTGGCTCACCGGGCATCTCCTCCTCTCGATACTGTTCCGCGGCCCGCGCGGGGCCCTGCGTGGTCGTACTTTCCTACCGCCTCCGGGCCCGTCGCGCGCCGCGTGACGGGAGCGCGGCGCGCGCGGATCACTCCGTGCGCGCGCCGCACCACCCGGTCCGTGGCTTTCGCCGCGGAGTCGTTACTTGTCCGAGCCGGCATCAGCATCCGATGCCTCCGCCCGAGCGGGTTCCGCGCTGTCCGCGGCACCCTGGCCCGCTCCGAGGTCGCCGACACCGTCGGTGACGCCGACCAGCGCGTGCCGCAGCACCCGCTCACCGAAGCGATACCCCTTCCGCATCACCACGCCGATCACCGGATCGTGTCCGGAGCCCTCGTGCTGGACCGCCTCGTGCAGGTTCGGATCGAAAGGCTCGCCCTCGAACCCGAACTCCTCGAGCCCCTGTTTGCGCAGAGCCTCGATCAACTTGTCGGCCACCGAGCGCAGCGGCCCGGATTCCAGGTCGCCGTGCGCCTTGGCCCGGTCCAGGTCGTCGAGGACACCGAGCAGTTCGGTGACCACGGCGGCCTTGGCGGAATCGATCGCGGTCTTGCGATCGCGTTCGACCCGGCGCCGGTAGTTGGTGTACTCGGCCGTCAGCCGCTGCAGATCGGCGGTGCGCTCGGCGAGTTCGTCCGATGCCGGGGCCGCGGCGGGCGCCGCGTCGACGCCGTCACCTTCGAGGCCGGCCTGGGGCGCCTGGGGGGCTACGCCCTCCTCGGTCCCGGCCGAGGAGGCGCCGTCGGCCGCCCCGGCCTGTTCACGGACCTCACCGGTCTCCGGATCGATCTTGCGCTTATCGACGAAGCTGACCGGCTCTTCGGAGTTTCCCTTGTTTCCCGAATTCGTCACTTCTTCTCCGTGTCGACCGGCTCGTCCACGACCTCGGCGTCGACCACCTGGTCGTCGCCGGCGTCCGCACCCGCGGCGCCGTTACCGGAGGCCGCGCTCTCGGAGGCCTGCGCCTCGTAGATCGCCTGACCCAGTGCCTGCGATTCGGTGGCCAGCTTCTCCACCGCGGCCTTCACCGCGGCGGTGTCGGTGCCCTCGAGCGCCTTCTTGGCGTCGTCGATCGCCGCCTCGACCTTGGACTTCACATCCGCCGGAACCTTGTCCTCGTTGTCGGAGATGAACTTCTCGGTCTGGTGTACCAGCGATTCGGCCTGGTTGCGGGTCTCCGCTTCCTCGCGGCGCGCCTTGTCCTCGGCGGCGTGCGCCTCGGCGTCCTTGACCATCCGGTCGATCTCTTCCTTGGACAGGCCGGAGCCGTCCTGGATCTTGATCGTGTTCTCTTTACCGGTGCCCTTGTCCTTCGCGGTCACGTGCACGATGCCGTTGGCGTCGATATCGAAGGTGACCTCGATCTGCGGCACCCCGCGCGGGGCCGGCGGGATACCGGTCAGCTCGAAGGAGCCGAGCAGCTTGTTGTGCGCGGCGATCTCGCGCTCACCCTGGAACACCTGGATCTGCACCGACGGCTGGTTGTCGTTGGCCGTGGTGAAGGTTTCCGAACGCTTGGTCGGGATGGTGGTGTTGCGCTCGATGAGGTTGGTCATCACGCCGCCCTTGGTCTCGATACCCAGCGACAGCGGGGTCACGTCGAGCAGCAGGACATCCTTGACCTCACCCTTGAGCACACCGGCCTGCAGTGCGGCGCCGACTGCGACGACCTCGTCCGGGTTCACGCCCTTGTTGGGTTCTTTGCCACCGGTCAGTTCCTTGACCAGTTCGGAGACCGCGGGCATCCGGGTGGAGCCACCGACGAGCACGACATGGTCGATATCGGAGACCTTGATCCCAGCGTCCTTGACCACGGACTGGAACGGCGCGCGGGTGCGGTCCAGCAGGTCCGAGGTGATCTTCTGGAACTCGGCGCGGGTCAGCTGCTCGTCGAGGAACAGCGGGTTCTTGTCCGCGTCGACGGTGATGTAGGGCAGGTTGATCGAAGTGCTCTGCGAGGAGCTCAGCTCGATCTTGGCCTTCTCGGCGGCCTCGCGCAGCCGCTGCATGGCCATCTTGTCCTTGGTCAGGTCGATGCCCGAGCTGGACTTGAACTTGTCGACCAGCCACTTCACGACCCGCTCGTCCCAGTCGTCACCACCGAGATGGTTGTCACCGGAGGTGGCACGGACCTCGACGACACCTTCGCCGATCTCCAGCAGCGAGACGTCGAAGGTACCGCCACCGAGGTCGAAGACCAGGATGGTCTGTTCCTTGTCGCCCTTGTCCAGGCCGTAGGCCAGGGCGGCGGCGGTGGGTTCGTTGACGATGCGCAGCACATTGAGGCCGGCGATCTGGCCGGCTTCCTTGGTGGCCTGGCGCTGGGCGTCCTCGAAGTAGGCGGGCACGGTGATCACCGCGTCGGTGATCTCCTCGCCCAGGTAGGACTCGGCGTCGCGCTTCAGCTTCATCAGCGTGCGCGCGCTGATCTCCTGCGAGGTGTATTTCTTACCGTCGATCTCCACGGTCCAGTCGGTGCCGATATGCCGTTTCACCGAGCGGATCGTGCGGTCGACGTTGGTCACGGCCTGGTTCTTGGCCGGCTGACCGACCAGCACTTCACCGTTCTTGGCGAACGCGACGACAGAGGGCGTGGTGCGCGAACCCTCGGAGTTGGCGACGACGACCGGCTCACCACCTTCGAGAACGGCGACGACCGAGTTCGTGGTCCCGAGGTCGATTCCGACCGCACGAGCCATTTGTTTCCTCCTCATTTTCGACTGCTTGTGTCTGTCCGGGCACTGTGCCCATTGCGCCGCGGGTCGAGGGACCCACCGCGCGGACCAGCTCCAGGCAGAACATAGAGCACGGCCCCAGCAATACTGAGCGTGGTCGGCTCAATCCTGCCCGGCTTCCGAGAGGCCGTCAAGTCAAACTTGAGCCTATGTCACTCAACATTGTCGATCAGCTCAACCCCCGGCCCCGGCGATCTATTCCCGCCCCCGCAGCACACCGGTGCCCGCCCCATTCTTCCCCGACCCGACACCCTCAACCGGCTCGGCGCGGTATCGTGACCCAGCTGTATCGCGCCGGCACCCCACCGGGCCCCGCGCCCCGATCCCCACGACCCGATCGTCGGCGCTATTGTCGAAGCTCCGCCCATGGTGACCGCACCGTCCCGCGTCGCGGTACGGCGACGTGCGGGTGAACCGTACCGTGGTTTTTGGATGAGGAAGTCGAAGCGAGGATCCGAGAATGGCCACTGGGGTGGGCCTGCACATCGCCGAGTACGCGTGCACCGCGGCGGTCGTCGACGACGACGGGGATCCGCACTTCATCCTCCGTGAGCCGGTGCTGTACATGTCCGAGGACGGCGACGCGGCCCTCGGCGGCGCCGTCGCCCCGCCCGGGCACAGCCATCCGATCACCGGTTTCGTGGCGGCCGTGGGCGATCCGGCGGGCGTCGTCGTGGACGACGGCGAGGCCTATCGCGGCGAAGACCTGCTCGCTACCGCCCTGTTCTGCCTGATCAACCTCACTGCCGAACACCTCAACGGTCCCGCCGAGTTCTATGCCGCCCATCCCGCCGGATGGGAAGCCGGACAGGTGATGGCCCTACGCGGCGCGCTCGACTATCTGGGCCTGAAATCGGTGGCCCTGGTCGGCGAGGACGAACTCCCCGCGGGCCCCGCCCATCTCACCCCCGCGGATACGGGCCGGTACTTCGCCGAGAGCGCGGGCCGGGCGGCACTCGCGGTCGTCCTGGAGACCCCGGCCGGCGTCACTCCGCCCGATCCCTCCACCGCCCAGAACTCCGCGCTGGACACCGTCGTCATGCCGAAATTGCGCGACGGCGATACCCCGGCCAAGGCGTACTCCGCGCTGGTTCCCGCCCTGGATCCCGAAGCCACCTACGGTGGCCCGAGCCTGGCGGCCATAGCCGCCGGGTCGGACCCCGCCACTGGATCGCGGCCGGCCACCGGGTCGGGGCCGGCGGCCGGCCCCCGGCCCGCGACCGGTACCGCGGCAGCGGTTTCCGCCTCGACCCCGGCGAAGCCCGCGACCGCGGTGGCGGCCACCGACCGGAATCGCGGCCACCGACGTACCGCCGCGCTGGTGGCGGCCGCGGCGTTCGGCGGCCTGCTGATCGGCGCCCTCGGCGTCACCGCGATCCTGCGGCCCGGCGCGGCGGAGCCGGGCGAACCGGCCACCACCTCGGTGGCCGATACCCCGCCGGCTCCGCCGCCGGTCCAGCCGCCGGTTCAGCCGCAGCCGGTCGCCCCGGCCCCCGAGATCCCGTCCTATACATCCGAGCCGACCTACGAGCCGGAACCCACCTACACCGAGGAACCGCTCCCCGCCCCGCCTCCGGTCACCGTCACCGAAACGACCCCGGCGCCCACCACGGCCCCCTCGACGACCATCCCGGAGCCCAGCGGCCCGACCCTCACCGAGCCGACCACCGAGACCGAGACCACAACCACCCGGACCCGGCCGCGGATCTTCCCCTTCCCCGTTCCGTTCCGCACCGAGGACCCGGAAATGGACCTTCCCGACACCGGATCCAAGGAAGGTCGTCAAGAAGAGGCCAGATAACGATTTGTGCCTTAGAGTGATCCGCTGACCGGTGTTATTCCGGCCACCCCGGCAACTCGGTCGAAGCTCGAGCAAACCTGTGCGCCAACGGATTCGCTCTCGTGGCCACGGATTATCTGGCACACAGTGCCGACGAAGGGACTCCATGCGCAAGTCGGTGGCGCGTCGCGCCGCGGTCAAGGCTGCCGTTATCGGCTCGACCGTTCTCCTGGCTCCCCTGTTCGGTGCGACCGCGGCGATCGCCGCCCCCGAACCCGGGCAACTCAGCGCCGAGGACCTACCGGCCGAACTGGTCGAAGCGCTGTCCCGCGATCTGAACATGACCCCGACCGAATATCTGGACCGTGCCGCGCGCGCCCAGCAGCTGCAGACCTACGCCGCCGAGTTCCGCGCCGAGCGCCCGGAGGTCTTCGCCGGCGCGTGGATAACCCCGGAGGGTAAGCCCACCGTCGCGGTGACCTCGCCGGACGCCGCCAAGGTGGCCAGCGACGACGGGTATTCCACTCGCCTGGCCCCGGTCTCGGCAGCCGCGCTGGAAACCTCGCTCACCCAGATGAACCAATGGGTCGCCGCGCAGCCCCGGGATATCTCGCAGCTGATCAATTCCATCGCCATCGACTTCCTCAACAGTCAACTGGTCGTCAATGTCGCGAATACGCCACTGGCACATATGCTCAACCTGCCGACCCTAATCGCCAACATCAAGGTGGTCCTTTCCCCGGACGGCGGCGGCCCGGTGGAGCATCATCCGATGGGTGGGGACACCTATATCAGCGCCCCCGGCGCGCTCGACGACGCGGAGTTGAAGAGCGTGGATGTCTGCTCGTTCGGCTTCAACAGTGTCGATTCCGCCGGTAACGCACTGAATATCAGTGCCGGACATTGCAATCCGAATATCGACAAAGGCGACGGGCGGGCCGCGGTATACGGTCCGAATATCCGCAATATTCCGGCGAGTCCGCAGCTGGGCACCTTCGTACGGTCGGAACTCGGTGGTCCCAGCACGCTGGACTATTCGGTTATCCAGCTGAACGAGCGCGCGGTGGGCGCGGGCATGGATCAGCCGTCGGTGCGCGGCGCCAACGGCACCACCCTGACCATCACCGGTACGGCCGATCCGGTGGTCGGCGCCCCGGTGTGCAAATCAGGACAGTCGTCCACCTTCACCTGTGGGTTCGTGGTCGCCGACCGGGTCGAGACCCAGCTGTTCACCACCGAAGGCGACTCGAAGATCATCCGCGGTTTCGCCAGCTCGGCCTGCACCCTGGGCGGCGACAGCGGCGGCGCCATCGTCACCGGCACCCTGGCACTGGGTATCACCAGTGGTTCCAATGCCGCCGACGCGCCCGATTGCGAAAAGGCCAATATCGCGCTCGCCCAATACGGCGGCACCGCTACGCTGGGCATTCCCATTCGCGGCATCCTCTCGCACGCCGACGCGACGGCCGGTGGGGGCATCGGCAGCGGTATCGCCGTACGAACCAGGCCGAATGCCGGGTGAGCCCGATATAGTCTTCGCATGCTCATGCCACGCATAGGTAAACGAAGGTCGGCGCCGACCAGAAAACGCATGCAACGTGCCGCGGTCGCCGCCTCGGCGGCAGTCCTGCTGTTCGGCCCGACCGCGGCGCTCTCTTCGGCCGCCCCCGACCCGGGTGTCGGCCTGCCGGCCGACCTGGTGGCGGCGCTGAACCGAGATCTGCACATCTCCCCCGAGGAGTACCTGGCGCGCGCCGATACCGCGCAGCAGGTGGCGGCCTTCGCCACCACCGCCCAGCGTCAGTTCCCCCAGGTGTTCGGCGGCGCCTGGCTCGACGAGCAGGGCCGCGGAGTGGTGGCCCTGGCCAACGGCCCGGGCGGCGACGAAGCCCGCGGCGCGGCCGAATCGAGCGGATTCGTGGTCCGCAATGTCGCCAAGAGCGAAACGACGCTCCGCGGCGAGAAGAGCGCCTTCGAACGCTGGCTCGACGGCCAGCCCGAAGCGGTGTCTTCCCTGGTGCGCGGTGTCGTCATCGATACCGTGAACAACAGCATCGCGGTGCGCGTCGACAAGGTCGGCCTGCCCATGCCGAACTTCATCGATCCGGCCCGTGTCATCGTCATGGCCCCGCCGGTCGCGGCCGAAACGCTGCCTCAGGCGTCCGCGGTCGCCGAGGCGGGCGACGCCGCGATCGGCGGCGGTGACGGCTTCGCCGCCATCGCCGGCGACAGTTCGCTGCGCTGCTCCTTCGGCTTCAACGCAATCGGTCCGGCGGGCAACACCGTCAACATCACCGCCGGGCACTGCAACCCCGATCTGAACAATGTCGGCGCCGCCGGCGTGCACGAGTCCCTCGGCGGCAACAAGGTCGGCCCACAGATCGCCACCTACCAGAAGTCGGTGCTCGGTGCCCAGGACTACTCGATCATGAGTATCGCCGACGGCGCCGCGGGCCGCTTCCAGAACAATCAGGTCAAGGTGCCCGGCGCGGCCCCGATCGCGGTCGACGGCGTGGCCACCCCGGTGGTCGGCGCTCCGGTCTGCAAATCGGGTTCCCGTACCGGGTTCAGCTGCGGTGTGGTGAACGCCGTGGATCAGACCGTCCAGGTCGGTGACCGCCAGCTCACCCAGAGCTTCTCCGCCAATATCTGCGCCCTCCCCGGCGACAGCGGCGGGCCGATTGTGACCGGACGCCAAGCCCTGGGCATCTCGAGTGCCTCCTCGGTTGCCGATTACCCCATCTGCGAGATCCCCAACATCCTGGGCGTGCTCACCGGTAACGCCCCGCAGCTGTTCGCGCAGCCGGTGAGCGTCGTGCTCTCCGACAACCCGGGCCTGCGCATCCGCACGAGCTAGAGGTCGTTCCGCTCTCCGCGCCGGCCGCACCCGGCTCGGCGCGGAGAGCGGAATATCGGCACCGCACCCGTGGGTGCGACTCGCATCGAGCATCGAGCAACGAGAGGGCCGGCAGCGCTGCGCTGCCGGCCCTCTCGCCTGTCCGGGACTCCCTGCTACCGATCTGCCGCCGTCGACCGGCCCACGAGGTCGAGCCCGACGGCCGCGGGGTTGGGGTGCGGAGACTCCGGCCGTCGCGCTGTTACCGCGCCCGAGGCAGGGCAAGCTGTGCTTCTTCATTCACTTGCGCACACAGCCGGAGTCCGATCGCCCGGTCAGCGGGTGACGGCCCGGACGGACACACCCCGTCCGGGGCTCCCGTCGCGCGATGACAGCAGTAGGCCACCCCCCGTTACGCATCTTTCTGTACGCGAACAGACAAAAGGGCCGACAGCGGCAAGCTGTCGACCCTTTTGGTTACTTCGGTGACCGGGGGCCCTACTTCTCCGCGGGGGCGGGCTCCTCCTGGATGACGGGCTTGCCGTCGTTGGCCCACTTGGTCGTACCCGCCGGCGCCTGCAGCGTGTTGATCAGCTCGATACCCGCAGCGACCAGCGTCGGACCACCGACAGCGATGGTGCCCAGAATCCCGCCTACACCCGCACCGGTGAGCAGTCCGGGAACACAGCCGGCCACGATCGTCACGGCGCAGCCGATAACGGCACCGATCGCGGTGCCCACAAACCCGCCGATGGCCGTCGCAACGCCGAAGTTGCTCGAAAACTCGTTCTGGGCCTGCTGGTTTTCCGACGGCGAGGCGATGGCCTTCACGGCCAAGGGCTGGTCCGTGGCCAGTCCGGCAGGCTTCTCCGGAATGATCTCGAGGACGGTGCCGTCCTTCTTGACCTCTGATTTCACCGGAATTGCAGTTCCGTTGGCGGTGAACTCGAGCGGCATCGAGACGACGACGTCGCCGGCCTTGTCCTTGATCTCGAGTACCTGGGTCTTGTCTACTTCCGCGACCGGCTCGGCCTCCGAGACGGCGCCGTCCTGTGCCAGGGGCTCCTGCTCCTTCTCGACGATGGAGAAGGTGCCGCCACCCAGGGTGGCGACAACCGTCTTCTCGACGAGTTGCACGGCGTAGTTGACCGGCTCTTTCGGTGCGGGAGCCGCCGGCTGGGCGTGCGCGGTGCCCCAGCCCAGGGTGAGCGAACCAATGACCGTTGCTGCAATCGCAGTAGGTCTCGCGAGTTTCATCCAGTTCCAATCGGGGTATGGACGTCACATCCCGCACGCGAGGGGCCCGCGAGGGGACGCGACCCGAAATCCTCACCCGAGCGTTATGAGATGTCACGGTTCCTGATAGATCGGGCTGAGCGTAGTCGAATCCACTGCCAAATGGCGAGATTCGTTTCCCAAACGTAAGAAGCAACAGGGTAAGTGTGGCCTTATCACGCCCCGCGTGAGCGCGCCCTTTACGGTGTTAATCAGCCCTTTTGCGATTCGGGCGACGAACTGAAAAGAGTGATATTGATCACGACGCGATCTATGCATATAAGCCCAGGCAGATGCCATCGCGGGCCGACGCGGATCGTACAGTGGACACCATTAGTTACTGGTGGGTAACTTACTGGCGGTTACGATACGAGCCGGACGGGGTACTGCTCAATTCCTCGTACCTCGTGTGGCTTCGAAAGAAAGGTCGCGACATGAATGCCCTGACAGTGACGCTGGGCACCCTGGGAGCGGCGCTCAGCCTGCTGTGTTGGGCGTCGTTCTTCGGCGGCGTCCGGGATATCGTCCGCGCCATCATGCTGGGCCAGCCCGCCCCGGACCGCTGGCGGCCGTTCTTCCCGCGTTTCAAACAGATGCTGGTGGAGTTCCTGGCGCACACTCGGATGAACAAGTTCCGGACGGTGGGCTGGGCGCACTGGCTCGTGATGATCGGCTTCCTGGGCGGCGCGATCCTCTGGTTCGAAGCCTACGGTCAGACCTTCGACCCGTCCTTCCACTGGCCGCTGATCGGTAATACGGCGATCTATCACCTGTGGGACGAGATCCTCGGTATCGGAACCGTCGTCGGCATCGTGACGCTGATCGTCATCCGCCAGCTGAACCATCCGCGGGTGCCCGAGCGGCTCTCCCGCTTCAGCGGCTCCGCGTTCGGCCCCGCCTATGTGATCGAGGCCATCGTCCTGCTCGAGGGCCTGGGCATGATCTTCGTGAAGGCGGGCAAGCTCGCCACCTACGGGCACGCCCACGCCGGTACCGATTTCTTCACCATGCAGGTGGCCAAGCTGCTGCCGGCGAGCCCGACCCTGGTGTCGATCTTCGCCTTCATCAAGCTGATGTCCGGTATGGCCTTCCTCTATTTCGTCGGCCGCAATATCACCTGGGGTGTGGCCTGGCACCGGTTCTCGGCCTTCTTCAACATCTATTTCAAGCGTGAGGACGACGGTGATGTCGCCCTCGGCGCGGCCAAGCCGATGATGTCCAAGGGCCGTGCCCTGGATATGGAGAACGTCGACCCGGACGCCGACACCCTCGGTGCCGGCCGGGTGGAGGATTTCTCGTGGAAGGGCTGGCTGGATTTCACCACCTGCACCGAATGTGGCCGCTGCCAGTCGCAGTGCCCCGCGTGGAACACCGGTAAGCCGCTGTCACCCAAACTGCTCATCATGTCGCTGCGTGACCACGGCCGCGCCAAGGCGCCGTATCTGCTGGCCGGCGGCAGCAAGGATATGGGTGGCGACGAGGTCGGCCTGGTCGACGGCGAGGGCAACCCGGACGAGAAGAAGCTGGCCCGGATCTCCGAGGCCGCCCGCGCCGAGGCCGAGCGCCCGCTCGTCGGCGACCACGAGGTGAACGGGATCATCGACCCGGAGGTGCTGTGGAGCTGCACCACCTGCGGCGCCTGCGTGGAGCAGTGCCCGGTCGATATCGAACACGTCGACCACATCATCGATATGCGCCGCTACCAGGTGCTCATCGAATCGGATTTCCCGTCCGAACTCGCGGGCCTGTTCAAGAACCTGGAGAACAAGGGCAACCCCTGGGGCCAGAACGCCAAGGACCGGCTCAACTGGATCAACGAGCTGGACTTCGATATCCCGGTCTTCGGCCAGGACGCCGACAGCTTCGACGGCTACGAGTACCTGTTCTGGGTCGGCTGTGCCGGCGCCTACGAGGACCGCGCCAAGAAGACCACCAAGGCCGTCGCCGAACTGCTGGCGACCGCTGGGGTGAAATTCATGGTCCTCGGCCAGGAGGAGACCTGCACCGGCGATTCCGCCCGGCGCGCGGGTAACGAATTCCTTTTCCAGCAGCTGGCGATGCAGAACATCGAACTGCTGAACTCGGTATTCGAGGGTGTCGAGCAGAAAAAGAAGAAGATCGTCGTCACCTGCGCGCACTGCTTCAACGCGCTCAACAACGAATACCCGCAGGTGGGTGGCACCTACGAGGTGGTGCACCACACCCAGCTGCTGAACCGGCTGGTGCGCGGTAAGCAATTGGTCCCGGTGGCCCCGGTCTCGCAGAACGTCACCTACCACGATCCCTGCTACCTCGGCCGGCACAACAAGGTCTACAACGCACCGCGTGAGCTGATGGCCGCCTCCGGGTCCACCCTGGTGGAAATGCCCCGGCACGGTGAACGGTCCATGTGCTGTGGTGCCGGTGGCGCCCGCATGTGGATGGAAGAGCAGCTGGGTAAGCGGATCAATATCGACCGCGTGGACGAGGCGCTGACCACCTCGCCGGCCAAGATCGCCACCGGTTGCCCGTTCTGCCGGGTCATGCTCACCGACGGCGTGACCGCCCGTCAGGAGTCCGGTCAGGGCGAGGGCGTGGAGGTCGTGGATGTCGCGCAGCTGATGCTCGAGTCGATCGAGCGGCAGCAGCCGGACCGGCTGACCGCCAACCTCACGGTGATTCAGGAGCCCAAGGCCGAACCCGAGCCGGAATCCGAACCCGAACCCGAGCCCGTCCCCGCCGAAACCGAAGCCGCCCCGGCGGCCGAGAAAGCGGCGCCCAAGGGCGGCGGACTCGCCATGAAGGGCCCGGCCAAGGCACCCGGTAAGGGTTTGGGTATGAAGGGCGCCGCAAAGGCCCCTGGCGCCAAAGCTGCCGCCCCCGCGGCCGAGACCGAGGAGAAGGAGGCGGCTCCGGCCGCGAAGGGTCTCGGTATGAAGGGCGGCGCGAAAGCGCCCGGTGGTAAGGGTTTGTCGATGAAGGGTGCGGCCAAAGCACCCGGAGCCAAGGCCGAAACCGCCCCGGAGGCGGAGGAGGCGGCCACCGGGGCGCCCGAGGCTCCGCCGGTGAAGGGTTTGGGGATGAAGGGTGCCGCCAAGGCGCCCGGCGGTAAGGGCCTGGCCATGAAGGGTGCGGCAAAAGCGCCCGGAGCCAAGGCCCCCGCCGCCGAGAAGCCCGCTTCGGCCGCCGAACCGGCGATCGAAGCCCCTGCGGAGGCCGATGCGAGTACTACGCCGACCGAAACCAAGCCCACGGTCGCGGCCAAGGGATTGGCGATGAAGTCCGGATTCAAACGCCCCGGCGCCAAGGCCCCGGCCGCCGCGCCGAAGCCCGACACCGCTCCGACCGAATCCGCGGCCCCGGCCGAACCGGATGCGGCCGGACCGGACACGGTGGCGGCCGAGCAGGCCGCCGCGGCGGCACCCGCCGAGAGCAAGCCGTCGAAACCGGCCAAGGGGCTGGCGATGAAGTCCGGGTTCAAACGCCCGGGTGCCAAGGCGCCCGGCGCCAAGGCCCCCGCCTCGCCGGAACCGGAATCCACCCCGGCTCCCGCGGAGGCCGAACCGGCTCCGGCCACGACCGGCACGGAACCGGCCACGGAAGAGACGGCCGAATCCGCGCCCGAGGCCACTGCGGAGAAAGCCCCCGAAGCCTCCGGTAACGGCAGCGCGGGCAATGGTTCGGGCGCGGCCCCGCCGCAGGCCAAGCCGGGTGCGCTCGGCTTCAAGTCCGGTGCGAAGGCACCGGGGCGCAAGGGCTGACCGGAACAGGGAACGCCTAGCAGGGCCCGGCGGAGTTCCGCCGGGCCCTGCTATATGTAATGGCCTGCCCGCGGAATCGCCACTGGGCGAAGGAGAGACGCACAGCCGCCGGTATGACCGCGGTGTGCGGGCTCAGCGCAAAGCCGC
Organism: Nocardia grenadensis; assembly: GCF_050942415.1. Classification (NCBI taxonomy): domain Bacteria; kingdom Bacillati; phylum Actinomycetota; class Actinomycetes; order Mycobacteriales; family Nocardiaceae; genus Nocardia; species Nocardia grenadensis. The sequence continues at coordinate 6,118,357 of NZ_CP192054.1, forward strand.
GCCGTACACGTTCTCCACCGCGAGTTTCATGAGAACCCGGCGGTCGGAGACCATGACCGTCCGGTACTCGTCCCAGTCCGGGTGTTCGCCGGCCGCATTCCGATAGTAGTCCACCAGCGCCTCCACTTCCGGGCCGTGCGGATCGGTACCCGGACCGGTGAGGGTGACCGTGCCCTCCGCGGTCGCCCAGGCCCAGCCGTCGGCCCGGGTGACCTCCAGCGCGGCCCGCGGATCACGGCGCAGGTTCACGGTTTTGGCGCGGCCCTCGGTCATCGAGACATAGATGATCTCGGCCGTGCGGTCGTAGTAGGGGGTCACCGGGGACAGCTGCGGCAGGCCGTTCGCTTTGATGGTGGCCAGGACGCCGAGCCGGCTCTCGCTGAGCAGGGTGCGCGGATCGTACTGCGAACTCGTCATATCCGGGTCCAAGTCGGCGGGACGAAACGGTATTCCGGCACCGATGGAAACAAAGGCCACCAGCACAGATCGGTTCGGGCGGGTACGGCGGGCGCTGTCGCACGGGGATACGCACCCCGGCATACCGGAAAATCAGTGGCGCGGCACTTCGGCACCGACTGCAATGGGCCCGTGCTCGACGACGTACAGGTGGCCTCCTTCATCGACAACGGATACATCCACGTCCCCGACGCGTTTCCGCGCGCAGTCGCCGAGGAGTGCCGCGAGATCATCTGGCGGGACCTGGATGCTTCTCCCGACGATCCCGGCAGCTGGCCCACCCCGGCCGCCTTCCGGCCGGATTATCCGAACACACCCTTCGTCACCGCCGCGGCCACCCCGCGACTCTGCTCGGCCTATGACGCGCTCGTGGGCCCCGGGCGCTGGACGCCGCGCCGTAGTCTCGGCGGTTTCGTGATCCGCTTCCCTGGTCAGGAGACGGCCGTCCTCGACGGCTGGCATATCGACGCCAGTTTCCCCGGCCCCGATTCATCGCCCACCGATTATCTGAGCTGGCGGATCAATATCCATTCGAAGGGCCGGGCGCTGCTCATGCTGTTCCTGTTCTCCGATACCGGCGAGCTGGAGGCGCCCACCCGGCTGCGGGTGGGCTCGCACAAAGTGGTGGCCCGTATTCTCGAACCGGAAGGCGACGCCGGTCTCGACGCCCGCGAGCTCGCCGCCCGCGCCGACCCGGCTACCGCCGACCTCCCGACCGCCTACGCCACCGGCCGGGCCGGCGACGTCTACCTCTGCCACCCGTTCCTGGTCCACGCGGGACAGCCGAACCGCGGATCCCACCCCCGGTTCCTGGCCCAGCCCAACCTCGAGCCGGCGCAACCGTTGCGTATCACCGAGCCCGGGCCGTTCTCGGCGGTCGAGACGGCGATCCGGGCCGCGATAGGGTGACGGGGCCCGATCGATGCGGCGAATACGGTCCTGACCAGGCATACGATAGTGCCATGTCCCTGCCGCACACCGAACGGCCCGAGCTTCCCGAGTACATGACCTGGGAGGAACTCGAGCAGCTACCCGAAGAGATCGCCGAGCGGATCGAACTGTGGGACGGGCGCGTGGTATGGCTCCGCCGGGGGCCCAGCGAGCATCAGCGTTTCACCGTGCGCATGCGGAACGCGATAGAGCGATGCGCTCGCAAGAGCATGTCCGAACAGCCCGAATCATGCTGGCAGGTGGATGTGGAAACCAATGTCTTCCTCGACACCAGCGGTAAGTCCAACTTCTTGACTCCGGACTTCCTTGTCTTCCGCTGTCTTCCTTCTCCATTCCAGGATGTCCGGGCGCCGGACACACTGCTGGTCGGCGAGGTTCTGTCATCAACCAACACCCGAACCGATATCGAGGCCAAGAAAGCCCGTTACGCCGACGCCGGAATTCCTTGGTACTGGGAGGTCACATTGGCGCAGGCAAAAAGCGCGATCGCGACCGTCCGGGCATACGTGCTGGAAACCGAACACGGGCGACTGCCCCACGGCGTCCGTCCCCTGCGGTCAGCAAACTACCTGGTCGCCGGCGAGTGGGCCCCCGAGGACGAGGACGGCGTCCGGATCGATTTCCCCTTCCCGGTCCATATTCCCTGGACCGAACTGGAGTACTGAGCCCATCGGGCCGTGCGGTGATCCCCTCTTGCAGATCGCCGCACGGCTCTGTGGCATTCCGCACCGCGCCCGGGCGCACGGGTGAGCGCGGCGCGGTCCGATCAAGGTTTCGACGCCGCGATATAGCGCGCGAGATGATCGGAGCTGGAACCGAATTCGTATTCGATGGCGGTGAGGCGCTTGAAATAGTGACCGATGGCCAATTCCTCGGTCATCCCCATCGCGCCGTGCAGCTGGACCGAATTCTGGCCGATGAAACGGGTCGCCCGGCCGATCGTCACCTTGGCGGCCGAAACCGCGCGGCCCCGTTCGGTGGGTTCGGCTTCCACGGCGTAGGCGGCCAGATAGGCGGCGGCGATACTCTGTTCGAGTTCGATCAGCATATCGACCATCCGGTGCTGTAGCGCCTGAAAACTGCTGATCGGAACCCCGAACTGCTGCCGCTGCTTTGTGTATTCGACGGTATCGTCCAAGACCTTGCGCATCAGTCCGACGGCCTCGGAGGCGACCGCGGCGATCGCCTCGTCGATGGTGGCGTCGATGGCGGGCCACGCCTGTCCCTCGTCGCCCAGCAACGCGCTCGCGGGCACCCGGAACCCGCTGAAGGTGAGGTCGGCGGCGACGCGGTCGTCGATGGTGCGGTACTGGTGCGCCTCGACCCCGGCCGGCGTGGCGGCGGGATCGAATTCGACCAGGAACAGCGAGATCCCATCCTGATCACGACGTTCGCCGGAGGTACGCGCGGAGATGATCAGATGCGTTGCGACGGGCACGCCGGTGACCACGATCTTCGACCCCTCGATCACCCAGTCGTCGCCGTCCCGGCGGGCGGCCGTCGAAACATCGTGTCGCACTTCGCCGGATTGTGGTTCGAGCGCGGCGAAGGCCAGCCGGACGTCACCGGTCGCGATGCCCCGCAGCAGTTCACCGGCCCGCTCACCCCCCGCGCGGCGCAGCAGACCCCCGCCGACCACCACGGTGTCCACATAGGGTTCGACGACCAGGGCGCGGCCCAGTTCCTCGGCGATGATCATGCTTTCGACAGGACCGCCACCCGACCCCCCGGATTCCTCCGGCAGGGTCAGGCCCAGCACATCCAGTTCGGCCAGCCCGCGCCAGATCTCGGGCTGCCAGCCGGGACCGGATTTAACCGCGGTACGACTTTTCACCAGGTCGTATCGGGCGGCGAGAAAACCGGAGACCACGTCGCGCAGCATCTGCTGTTCGTCGGTGAAGGTGAAGTCCATCAGAGCCCCAGTGCTGCCTTGGCGAGGATATTTCGCTGGATTTCATTACTGCCCGCGTAGATCGAACCGGCGCGATCGTTGAAATAGCGCAGCGGCGCGACGGCCTGCCAGTCGGCGCCGCTGAGGTAGCCGTCGGCGGGCGGAGTGTATTCGGCGATCGGGCCGCCGGGCGCGGTGGCGTGCGGCTGATAGACCCGGCCGCGGGGGCCGGCCGCGGTGAGCGCGAGTTCGGTGAGCTGCTGGCTGAGCTCGGTGGACAGGATCTTCAGCATGGACGAGGACGTGCCCAGATCCTTGCCCTGGGCCATGGCGGCCAGGGTCCGGAATTCCAGTACCTCCAGGACCTCGGTGCGGATGCGCGCGTCGGCCAGCTGCGCCGCGAAATGCGGGTCGTCGCTGAGCGGGTTACCGTCCCGGCCGGGCTGCCCGGCCGCGGCGGTGGCGATGTTCTGGGCCATGGCCTGCAGTGCCGGCGCCATGGCGCCGCCGCCACGTTCATGGACCAGCAGGTACTTGGCGACGGTCCAGCCGTCGTCGATCTGCCCGAGCACATTGCTCTTGGGCACCCGCACACTGTCGAAGAAGATCTGGTTCTGGACCTGCTCGCCCGAGCTCATCACCAGCGGCCGGATCTCGATACCGGGCGCGGTCATATCCATCAGCAGGAAGGTGATGCCCTGCTGTTTCTTGCCCCCGCGCGAGGTACGGACCAGTGCGAAGATCCAGTTCGCCTCGGTGGCGTGGGTGGTCCAGATCTTGCTGCCGGAGACGAGGAAGTCGTCGCCGTCGGGGACGGCGGACATGTTCAGCGCGGCGAGATCGGACCCGGCCTCGGGTTCGGAGTAGCCCTGGCAGAAGAAGACTTCGCCGGTGAGGATGCGGGGCAGAAAGTAGTTCTTCTGCTCGTCCGTGCCGAACGCGATCAGAGCCGGGGCGACCATCCGGATACCCATCGGCGACAGCGCGGGGGCACCGGCCAGGGTGAGTTCCCGGCTGAATATGTAGTGCTGGGTGAGCGACCAGTCGCAGCCGCCGTACTCGACCGGCCAGTGCGGTGCCGCCCAACCCCGCTCGTGCAGGATGCGCTGCCATTCCAGGCTCGCCTCGTGATCCGAGTAGACACTGGTCATCAGCCGGCCCGCGGTACTCACCTCCGGTGTCAGCTTCTCGGCCAGGAACGCTCGTACCTCGTCTCGGAAGGCCCGCTCGGCCTCCGACCAGTCGTAATCCATACCCGCTCCCGAAGGCTTCATGCGTCGTCGCAGCAGATCCGGCGACTACCGGTGCCAGTGCGAATGTAGCCAGGTCACCGCCACCGCGTCAAACTGAAGGCATGTGCCCTCACAGCTTCGGAAATTCTCCGGACTACTCCCGGCAATCCTCGAAAATCGCCTTCCCGTACCCCACCGACTGATAGGCATAGTCATAGGCCCAGCGCGGCACCGACAGCCGCGGACGGGTGTCCACGAACAGCAGCCGGCCATCCCAGCACTTGCCCAACACGAACCTGGCCCGGGATATATGCGGGGTGAAGGTGACCACGATGACCCGATCCCAACCGTGCTTGCGCGCCTGATCGGCGAGATAGCGTCCCTCCCCCCGCGTCGTACGTGGCGACGGATCGAAGCAGATGACCTCGAAGCTGTACCCACCGTGACAGATCCGGTTCACCAGCGGACTGTGCTCGTACGGGTTGGAGATCAGTACCCGCGGCGCGTATCCCGCGCGGGCCAGCCGCAGCCCCAGTTCTTCCCGCCCGTCATGGGCGCCGCCGAGCACCAGGATCGCATCGGCGGGCGCGGGCTCCTCACGCTGCGGACTCACATAGACCGGCCACAGTCCTAGCACCAGCACGACGACAGAGACCACCGCCGCGGCGAGGACGAGTCGGCGGCGCACGGCCGCGATCCTAACGGGCACGGTCCATCCACAGAGATCCACAGGACGCGTATGCCCGGACGAAAGTGTGGCACGCGGGCCGGACACGGCCGCAACGAACACACAGGCGAGCACAGAGCTCCCGGCCGAAGCGCGCGCCGAGGTACGCACAGAACGCGGGGACCGGACGAACCCACCGGAGCGCGCCGAACGCACAGCCGAAGCGAACAGGCAGGCACCCGCGGCGTCCCCTGCCGAAGCGAATGTGGAGATACGCACTGATCAGCACAGTTCGGCGCACAACGTCGCCCGGTGTACATCTGCTGTTGCCCGGCACCTCGCCTCGGTTTTCTGGTGTGTGCACCGGCGGGGATTACCAATCGATCATGCGATGCACAGTCTTCGGAACCGGGTACCTGGGGGCCACGCACGCAGCGTGTATGGCCGAGCTCGGGCACGATGTGATCGGGGTCGATATCGACCCGGGCAAAGTCGCGAAACTCTCCGACGGTGTCACTCCTTTCTACGAACCCGGCCTCGAGAAAGTGCTCCGCCGCAACCTCGACGCGGGCCGGCTCAGGTTCACCACCTCCTATGCCGAAGCGGCCGACCATGCCGACGTACATTTCCTCGGGGTCGGCACTCCCCAGAAGAAGGGCGAGTACGCCGCCGACCTGAAATATGTGCACGCGGTCGTGGATACGCTCGCACCGCTGATCACCCGCCCGTCGGTGATCATCGGCAAGTCCACCGTCCCGGTGGGAACCGCCGCCGAGCTCGGTCGCCGCGCCCGCGCCCTCACCGCGGTGGAAGTGGAGGTCGCGTGGAATCCCGAATTCCTTCGCGAGGGCTTCGCGGTCGAGGACACCCTGCGCCCGGACCGGTTGGTGCTCGGCGTGGACGAGCAGCGCGAGCGGTCGGCCTGGGTACGCGAGGTGGTCGAGGAGCTGTACGCGGAGCTACTGGCCGCGGAGGTCCCCTTCCTGCGCACCGATCTGGCCACCGCGGAGCTGGTCAAGGTGTCCGCCAACGCGTTCTTGGCGACCAAGATCTCCTTCATCAACGCGGTCTCCGAGGTGTGTGAGGCCACCGGTGCCGATGTCACGGTGCTGGCCGACGCCCTCGGTTACGACGCCCGGATCGGCCGCCGCTTCCTCGATGCCGGAGTCGGTTTCGGCGGCGGCTGCCTGCCCAAGGATATTCGCGCCTTCATGGCCCGGGCCGGGGAACTCGGCGCCGATCACGCGCTGGCCTTCCTGCGCGAGGTCGACAACATCAATATGCGACGCCGCACCAAGATGGTGGATATGGCGGCCCGGGCCTGCGGCGGGTCACTGCTCGGTGCGAACGTGGCGGTACTCGGCGCGGCCTTCAAACCCGAATCCGACGATGTGCGCGACTCTCCCGCGCTGAATGTGGCCGGCATGATCCAGCTGCACGGTGCGGTCGTCACCGTCTACGACCCGAAGGCCCTGGAGAACTCCCGTCGCGTATTCCCCACACTCAACTACGCCACCTCGGTGGCGGAAGCCTGCGAACGCGCCGATGTGGTGCTGGTACTCACCGAATGGAACGAGTTCGTGCGGCTGCGCCCACAGGATCTGGACGGCGTGGTGCGGGCACGCTCGCTCATCGACGGTCGCAATTGTCTCGATCGGGCCGCCTGGCGTTCGGGCGGATGGGTGTACGCCGGGCTGGGCACCCCGTAGCATCGTGGGGCCGGTTCGGCAACGCCGGTGGCTGCCGCCTCCCGTGGTGACGGGGCGGGGCGGTACTGTCGACAAGAGTGGTTCGGGGGATGAGCCGTCACCATCGACCGGGCGACGCTCGCAGATCGTGAAGCGGGAAGTACGGATGGGCTGCCGATGAGTTCAGCACTGGGAGTGTCGGTGGGAACCGGCGCGATCCGCCTGGCGCGCCCACCTGCGGGTGCCGCGACGTCCGATCCACAGTCGTTCGAGCTGCGGACCTTCGTCGTCCCGCCCGAGACCCCGAGCGCCGAGCGGGCCGCGCTCTCGGTGGCCGCCGCATTGAATTCCGACCCCGGAATCGCCCGGACCGTTCTGGCTTGCCGCGACGAGTCGCAGGCCGAGGCCATGCACGTGGCAATGGCCGAACACGGGCTCGACGACTACGACATCGTGCCCGATTTCGAGGCCACGCTCGAATTCGCCAACGCCTCCGGCGCACTGGCCGGAGTCGGCACACTCGGTGTCTACGATCTGGGCGCATCCGGTCTGTCGGTCACCGTCGTGGAGGTCGCCGACGGGCAGATCGTGCATACCGAACGCACCGGCGATATCAGCGGCGAATATTTCGATTCGCTGATCCGGGAGCAGCAGATCAACTCCGGCCGGATCGCCCATCCGCCCGCCCCGGACGGTCTGGCGCGGCTGGATGCGCTGTGCCGCTCGGCGAAGGAAAAGCTTTCGGGCACCTCCGCGGTGGCGCTACCCAGCGATTACGGTCCGGTGCTGCTCACCCAGGAGAATTTCACCGCTCTCATCGCCCGGGCCGTCGAGGCCTCGGTTCACTCCACCCGGGAGATCATCGGCCGTTCGGGCCGCCCGGTGCAGGCTGTGCTCGCGGTGGGCGGCGGTGTCCGTATCCCACTGGTGAGCCGCACGCTCCGGGAAATCCTGGAGATGCCGGTGCTGGTGCCGCCGGAGCCGGAGGCGGCGATGGCGCGCGGTGCCGCCCTGCTGGCGCAGCGGACGCCGGAATCGCGTCCGGCCGTTACCCCGCCGCGCTCGGACAGTTCGACGCCACCACTCGCGACCGTCGCGGCGCAGGCCACCGATACCCCGCCCGCACCACAGGTCGGCATCTTCGGCGCCGGACTAGAAAGCCCTCCGGCGGCACCGGAGCACACGGTCACGAAAGCGACCGTTGTCGCCCCGGCCGTTTCGCGCCCGAATATGCCCATGCCACAACCCGGAATCTTCGGCCCGCCCGCCGGTACCGCGGTCGACCTGCCGGCCGATTCCGTCGTGCATACCATTGCCGCCGCCGAGCGCCCCGACGCCGAGAAGTACGCGAGCGGGACCGCGGCCGCACCGCAGACCGTGGTGGCCCGCCCGGTCGCGTCCCCGGGTCCGCAACTGACACCCGAGGAGGATCCGCCGACCATCGCGCTGCGGATTCCGCAGAAACTACTGCCCCGGCGGTCGTTCCGGGAACCTCCGCAGCGCCGGCGCCGTGAACTCGGCGTCGCCGCGGTGGCCGTGAGCGCGCTGGTGGTGGTGGCCGCGATCGGTATCGGCCTCGGTTACGGCCAGCACATGTTCCGCCAGGAATCGACCACCGTCGAAGGTACGACCCCGCCACCGGCGACCTCGGCGACCTCACCCACGGCTCGCCCTGGTATGGCGGGAGCATCGCTGACCACCGCGCCGGAGCACGCATCGCTGGCCGAGCCACCTCCGGTGGTGGTGCCCCGGGAGACCGAGACGCCCACGACCACCAACGGCCCGAACACCTTCCAGGTGCCGGGTCTGCCGCCGATCGTCGTCCCGACCATTCCGCCGCTGTTCCCACCGCCGCCGCCGAACCGCTGACCGCCCGAGCCGGCGTATCCGCGCGGCCGCGCCGACAGGTCAGCCCTCGCCGTAGCCCGGTCCGGGCCGGCCCGGACGCCAGCGGCGAATCTCGCGTTGCTCACCGCTGTTCGGCCACTGATTGTCCGAACGCGGAGGTCCGGATTGCCGGTTCCGCGGTTCCGGCCGGGCGGGATACCGCTGCGCGGACTGCGGCGGCCCGTACTGCCCGCCCCGCACGACCGGTGTCTCACCGGTTCGCGGACCGGGACGCTGGTCACCGGAACCGCGCGGTGCCCGAGGCTGTTCCCCGGTCGTCGGCCACGGCTGATAACCACGGCCGGACCGCTTGCGCGGCGCGCCGCCCTCGGTATCACCCGGGCGGGCGACCTTACGGTGCGTTCCGGTATCCGAGCGCCGGGCCCCCGCGGTCCGCCGGGCCGGGGCGACCGGGCCGCCGGAGGATTTGTTGCCGAACGGCTTGGCCAGCATGACCGCGATACCGGTCGTCAGGGGGACCGACAGCGCCAGGCAGATACCGCCGACCGCCGATCGCGCGATCTCGATGGCCACCGCGTCGCCCACCAGCACATCCCGGATCGGCCGCCCCGCCACGCTGAACAGCAGCAGCAGCGGCAGGGCCCCACCGGCATAGGCCAGTACCAGGGTGTACACGGTACTGGCGATATGGTCACGGCCCACCCGCATGGCCGCGGCGAACACTTCGCGGCGGCTGGCCTTCTTGTCCAGTTCCGCGAGTTCGAACGCCGCGGACGCCTGGGTGATGGTCACATCGTTGAGCACACCGAGCGAACCGATGATGAATCCGGCCAGCAGCAGGCCGGTGATGCTGACATGCTCGATATAGGTCGCGACATTGGTGTTCTGCTCCTCGGACAGGCCGGTGAGCGTGGTCGCCTCGATGGTCAGCCAGGACAGCACCGCCGCCACCACCATGGAGGTGAGGGTGCCCAGCAGCGCGGAACTGGTGCGCAGATTCACGCCGTGCGCCAGATACAGGACCGCGTACAGGATCAGGGATCCGGCGACCAGCGCCACCGGTATCGCGGGCTTTCCGTCCAGCAGCGCGGGCAGCAGGAAGAACACCAGCACCGCGAACGCGAATATCAGGCCGAGCAGCGCCCGGACCCCACGCCAGCGGGCGACCACCACGATCACCACGACGAAGGCCAGCACGATCAAGCTCAGTGGCATACCGCGCGCGTAATCGTCGAACGAATACAGCGGTGTCCCGTCCGGCCCGGTCTGCCGCACGATCCGCAGGTCGTCCCCGGCGGCGAGATCGGGTTGTCCGGGGCCGGGCGCGATTTCGAGCAGAGTGTGCTTACCCTCGTGCGGACCGGATTCGATGGCGATCAGACTGCGCTGGCAGTCGTAGACCCGCATGGTGGGCGGCTGGGGTTCACCCTCGAAGACCCGGCCGATGGACGGACTGCCACAGGCGCCGATATCCTGCCGGATCACCTTCCCGGCCTCGGTGACCACCGCGGTTCCGTCGGCGTTCTGCAAGGGCAGCGGGATCTCGACCTGTTGGCGGTCGGGCCACAGGGCGATCGTGGCGACGACGACAACGATTCCGACGGCGACCAGCAAACCGATCACGACGCGGGCAGCGGTCGCGCCGATGGCGATCGGCCGGGAGTGGTCGTGATGGTGATGGTGGTCGCTCACCCCGGTCAGCCTAGAGGATTCACCGAGGGCTCTCGTGACCGGCAGATGCGGCTTACGCTGCGATTTCGCTATATTTCCGAGGACCTCGGGAAGGGGCGGCGGAGAGCAGGGGGATGTCTCCGCCGCCCGCGGGCAGGCGGCCCAGGGGGGTAGGCGGCCTAACCCGAGGACCAGGTTGCCCAGGGGGGGTAGACAACCTGGCCGGGCACTTTGAGGTGCCGAGGACCACTGTACACACAGAATCCTCTTTTGTGCCAGTAGGTTCGGAAAATTGGGTTTAATCCGGATGGAAGGTCGGTTTTACCCCGAAGTTACCCGCCGCGCTACTGTCGATAGTTCGCGAGGAAATTGCCGAAACGCTCTATGGCAACGGCCAGATCGCGAGCCCACGGCAAGGTCACGATCCGCAGATGATCATGATGCGGCCAGTTGAAACCGGTGCCCTGAACCATCAGGATCTTCTCCTGCAGCAGCAGATCCTGCACCAGCTTCTCGTCGTCGTGGATCTCGTGTACCTCGGGGTCCAGCCTAGGGAACGCATACAGCGCGCCTTTGGGTTTCACGCACGACACGCCGGGAATCGCGTTCAACCGCTCCCAGGCCACATCACGCTGCTCCAGCAACCGCCCGCCCGGCAGGATCAGATCCTCGATGCTCTGATACCCCCCGAGCGCGACCTGAATGGCATGCTGCGCGGGCACATTCGGGCACAGCCGCGACGACGCGAGCAGATCCACCCCCTCCAGGAACCCGGCGGCGTGCTCCTTGGGCCCGGTGATGGCCAGCCAGCCGGATCGATAACCGGCTACCCGGTAGGCCTTGGACAGACCGTTGAAGGTGAGGCACAGCAGATCGGGCGCCAGCGTCGCGAGCGAGATGTGCTTGGCATCGTCGTAGAGGATCTTGTCGTAGATCTCGTCCGCCAGCAGCAGCAGCCGATGCTTGCGCGCCAGATCGACGAGCTGCTGCAACACCTCCGCCGAGTACACCGCACCGGTCGGATTGTTGGGGTTGATCACCAGCAGCGCCTTGGTACGTTCGGTGATCTTCGATTCGATATCGGCGATATCGGGCTGCCAGCCACTGGCCTCGTCACAGAGATAGTGCACCGGGGTGCCGCCGGCCAGGCTGGTCATCGCCGTCCAGAGCGGATAGTCGGGGGCCGGGATCAGCACCTCGTCCCCGTTGTCCAGCAGTGCCTGCATGGTGATGGTGATCAGCTCGGAGACCCCGTTGCCGAGATAGACATCGTCGACATCGAGTTCCGGGAAACCGGGGACCAGCTCGTAGCGGGTCACGATCGCCCGGCGAGCGGGCAGTATGCCCTTGGACTCCGAGTAGCCCTGCGCGGTCGGCAGGGCGGCGATCATATCCCGCATGATCACATCGGGGGCTTCGAAGCCGAAGGGCGCAGGATTGCCGATATTGAGTTTCAGGATCCGGTGGCCCTCGGATTCCAGCCGTGCCGCGTGCGCGTGTACCGGTCCCCGGATCTCGTATACGACATTCTGCAGCTTCTTGGACTGCTCCAGAATCCGGGGCGCGGGGTGCGAATGGCCAGTACTCACCCGGTCCATGGTGCCACCAGGGGCAAGCGGATATCCGGCCCGCCCCGCCCCGGCGCCGGCCTGTTACCGCCGCACGGACCATCCGCTCCGGACCGCCGGCCTGCGCCGGGGCGGAAAACTGGCGGTGATTCCGCCGCTCCCGCGCCCGCTCGAGCACACCCGGTCGCCGCGGCTATCCGCCGCCCGGAGGCAGGCTGCGCGCCGCGGTCGAGTCGCAGAATTCTTCGATCCGCTCATCGAGCGCCCGCGCCTCGGCGACCCCACGGAAAGCCGGAGCGCAGATCCGCCGCCGCAGGCCCGTCAGGCGTTCCTCCAACTGGGCGATCCGCTTGTCCTCGTCGAGGGCCAGGACCGGCAGCAGGGCCGCCGTGGCGCCGTCGAGGCTGCCGTTGATCAGATGGGCGGCGGCCGAATCGACGCGGGCCAGGGATTCGGCACCGTAGGAACGCTGCCGCGCCGGGCCGGTCCGGTAGAGCTCGATCGTGCGTTCGGTGGCCGCCAGCGCGGGTTCGGCCAGGCCGAGATGGATATAGGTCGCGCCCGCGTAATAGCCGGCTTTGGCGTCGGAGAAACCGAACACCCCACCCACTTCGTCGTGCAGGCTGTCGGCCCCGGGCCCGGCACTCGCGTCGGCGGCGGCACGGATGCACCGCTCGGTATCGGCGGTACTTCCGATCTTCGACCAGATCCGCGCCTCGATATTGTGCAGGCGCACCGCGGCGGTGGCCGAATCCGCGAACTCCTGGCCGTGCTGTGCCAGCTGTAGCGCCCGGTGCGGCCGTTCGGACCAGTATTCGATCAGCGCGTGCATCCCCCGCGACCAGGCCCGTAACCCGTTGTGGCCGCACAGCTCCGCGTACGCCCAGGCGGCCCGGATCTGTTCCCCGGCGGCATCGAGATAGCCGAGATCGGTACTCGCGTTGGCGAGCAACCCCGACAGCGAGCCCGCCAACAGATATAGGTGGCCGGTATCCGAGGGCCGCTGATGGCCCTCCAGCAGCCGGTACACCCGGCGTCGCACCCGCAACATCTCGACCATCATCGGCATCGGCGGGGTGTGCACGTAGTCGTTCGCGATCCGCGTCACATCGGCGTCGAGCTGGTCCAGCGTGCTCGGACCGATATTCGTACTCTCGGCCCGGCCCGCGTGTTCGCTCGCCTCGTGCGCTGCCGCCATGATCAGATCCCTCTCCGAAATCGCCGCCAGTCCTTCCCCGCGGGCCGCACCGGTATCGATGAGGGCCAGGAGTTCGGCGTCATTGGAATATCCGCTGGACGCGGCGCACCGGCCGGCGTCCGGGAGCGAACCGGGAACGGGTTCGGGGACGGTCAACGCCGCGAACCGGGTCCGTTCGACGTCGTCGGAACGGGCGAGACAGGTATCGAGGGCAGCCTGGTTCACCGGACGCGGATGCACCCGGTCGCCCCCGGCCTCCCATTTGGACACCAGTCGTTCGTGCACACCCAGATGTGCCGCGAACTCCCGGATACTCATCCGCTTGGCCTCGCGAAGCGCCCGGGCCTCCCTTCCAGACCACTGGCCGACCACGTTGTCACCCTTTCCGAACGATTGCCTTCTCCAGGGTACGAGCCGAATGTGACTGCAACCACAAGGAATTTCGCCATTACCGGCAATGGCAGCGCAAGGGCAGTGGAACGGGAGCGTGTAGGCGGTTCCGACGCGCCGGTGCGGGCGCGATCCTGGAAGGACAGGTCGGCGAGACCGGCTCAGGCCGTGGCTCGGCACGCCAGGGAGGCTCGGCAGCAGGAGGCAAGGGGTTCACCGTGAACGTGGAAAAGCTCAGAACAGTCGACGACTGGGCCGCTTACTATCGCCACGAATTCGGGTTACCGGCCACCGAACGCGGCGGTTTCGTGATGTTGCCGATCACCAGCCGGGCCTGCGTCGTCCACCTACCGACCGAACGCGCGAAAGCCGTACGCGACCTGCTGGATTCGCGGGAGATCCGAGTTCCGATGCTCGCCCGCCAGATTCGCTGGACCTTCCTGGCCTACCCGGATCGCCGGACGGATCCGGAAGTGGTCGAGATGTTGCAGCGCATCGATATCGATATCCCGGGGGTGGGTAGCGCCGTCATGCTGCCCACCGGGCTGGGCCGGTGGAACCGCGAGGGGTGCAACTGGGTCGTGGCGCCGGAACGCGACGGCCTGCTGCCCCCGCTGTCCACGGTGATCAACGCCGCGTTGCTCGCCGGTGGCGCCGCGGAATGACCGGGGATGGGGCTACGTCCGGCGGCCGGGTCCGCCGGACGTAGCCCGCCCGGACGCCATGCTGTGTCCGTTCGATACGCCACCCGGGGTGATCTGCAGCGCCGCTTCCTACCAGGCGGACAGGATCCGTGACGCTTCGGTCAGCAATAACGGCACGAAACGCCGATGCCCCGGGGAGACGGAGGCCCAGACCCGCTCCCCCATCCGGCATTCGTAGTGGACGAAGGTGGCCACCGCAGCGGTGCCGTCGGTGAGCTCGACCACCAGACGGCCGTTGATCAGCCACGACCGGGCTCCCAGTGTGATCCAGGTGGCACCGCGTTCGACGATCGGCCAGCCGGCCACCTGTCCGGCCGCCGACCGGCGCCGCAGCCGCAGACCCAGTACGACCCGCCAGACGAACTGGCCGCGCGCACCGGCCACTTCGCCGAGCACCGTGCGCGCCCATTCCTCCGGTGCCGCGACCGTGCCGGGCAATGTGTCGATCGTGAACTGGTCGGCGTAGTCGTAGTCCGCCATACCGCTGTGTGCCCGGATCGATGTGCTGATCCGGTGCTGCCGGCGGGCGACCGGCCCGGTGGCCGGGCGGAGCTCGGAATTCTCGGTCATCTTCGATACCCACTTCCTGTTATACGCTGGCGTATATAACACGGTAGCGCGAATATACGGTGGCGTATAGATCTCGGATGGCGAGGGAGACATATGGGCGCGGTACGGACGACCAGTATCGGCTGGATCGACGAGGGGCTTCGCGCTCTGGCGCGCGGCGGCCCCGACGCCGTCCGCGTCGAAGCGCTCGCGAAATCACTCGGCGTGACCAAGGGCGGCTTCTACGGCTACTTCGCCGACCGCAACGCACTACTCGAGGCGATGCTGGACACCTGGGAGCGACGCAGCATCGACGACGTCCTGGAAAGTGTCACGCGCGAAGGCGGCGATGCCCGGGCCAAGATCCAGCGGGCCGGGGCACTGACCCTCTCCCCCGAACTGCTGCCCATCGACCTCGCCGTGCGCGACTGGGCCCGGCGCGACGACGAGGTCGCGACCCGCCTGCGCCGGGTGGACAACCAGCGCATGGCGTTACTGCGCGAAATGATCGGCACCTACTTCACCGATCCCGTGGAAGTCGAGGCCCGCAGCCTGCTCGCCTTCTGCGCGCGGATCGGTATGCACTTCCTGGCCGCCGACCCGCTCGATGGCACCGACCGCGCGGCAGTGCTGGCCCGGACCGCCGATCTGGTGCTCGGTCCGCGTGCCACGGACGACCCGTAGCGGCCTCCGCTCAGCGATCAGCCACCCAGCGCGCACCCGCCGGCCACGACCCCGTGGCGACAATGTGCCGCACGACCTCGACCACATCGGCGATCGGCACCGTATCCGAGCCCGGGTACTCGTCGTACCGAACGTTGGCGAGCAGGAACCCCTCGCTACGGCCCGCGACTCGCGGGTCCACCGCGTGCTCGCCGGGATCGCCGGCGCCGTCCGGCAGCACCACCATCGCGCGCTCGGCATTCGTGACGAAGGCCGGCGACCAGGCCGGGTTGCACCAGCCGGTCGGCCACACCGAGTTCACCACCGGAGCGCGGTCACCGGCTCGGCGCCGGGAAATTCAGGTACGCCCGCGACGGAGTCGGCCCGCGCTGCCCCTGGTACTTCGATCCGGCGCCCGCGCTGCCGTACGGGTTCTCGGCCGGACTGGTCAACCGGAACAGGCACAGCTGCCCGATCTTCATACCCGGCCACAAGGTGATCGGCAGATTCGCCACATTCGACAGTTCCAGGGTGATGTGCCCGCTGAAGCCGGGGTCGATGAACCCGGCGGTCGAATGCGTGAGCAGCCCCAGCCGCCCCAGACTCGACTTACCCTCCAACCGCCCGGCCAGATCGTCGGGCAGGGTGCACACCTCCAGGGTGGACCCGAGCACGAACTCACCCGGATGCAACACGAACGGCTCGCCCTCGGCGGGCTCCACCAGGCTCGTCAGCTCGTCCTGGCGCTGGGCCGGGTCGATATGGGTGTAGCGAGTGTTGTTGAAGACCCGGAACATCCGGTCCAGCCGCACATCAATACTCGACGGCTGGACGAGGGTGTCCTCGAACGGTTCGAGCCCAAGCCGTCCGGCGGCGAACTCCGCCCGGATGTCACGATCGGAAAGCAGCACGCCACGAGCGTAGCGACCGCCCCGCGAGGCGAGGCCCCCGGTCCGCGCGGTCCCGTTTCCTGTCAGCACCCTCGGGCATACTCCACCCGATGGGCGAGACCCATCCGCACGCACAGACAGCCGCCGATCAGGAGGTACTCCCATGGCCGAGACGAGCCCCCACACCCATCACGGCATCGACTACATCGAACTCGCCGTCACCGACCTCGACGCCGCCAAAACCTTCTACCGATCGGCCTTCGGCTGGGAGTTCAACGACTACGGTCCCGCCTACGCCGGTATCCGCCGCTTCGACGGCTCCGAAGGGGAAGCGGGCGGGCTGGCCTCCACCGACGAGGCCCCCACCGGCGGCGGCCCCCTGGTCCTGCTGTACTCCGGCGACCTCGACACCACCCTCCGGAATGTCGGAGCGTCCGGCGGCACGGTCACCGAAGGCCCCTTCGACTTCCCCGGCGGCCGCCGCTTCCACTTCACCGACCCCAGCGGCAACCAACTCGGCGTCTGGTCCGAACGTTGACCCGGGCGTGGGCGGCCGGAGCGTGAACCGAAAGATTTAGAGCTCCGGCCTGCCCTCTGCTAAGCTGCCCTTCGCGCCTATGGGCGCATGCCGGTGTAGTTCAATGGCAGAATCTCTGCTTCCCAAGCAGATGGCGCGGGTTCGATTCCCGTCACCGGCTCCATCCTCATTGCGGTTGATCACCGCGCGTACGGACTTTCCTTTGCGCTGCCGGTCCCGAACCTTCGCGTGCCACTTTGCGAAGACATCGGCCGAGTGGACGCGGCAATCGCTGCAACCCGCCCGGCGCGCTGCCGAAAGTCGTGCCTACCAGATCTATTGCGGGTTCGGCGCTCGGTTACGCCCCGGGAGCGGGTGGGCGTGGTGTCGCCGGCACCACCGGCTTGGCGCGCGGACTGCCCACCCCGAGTTCGCGCGGCACTGCGGAGCACCGGCGGGGCCCGGCTCCGGAAGCCGCCGCATGATCTCGCCGACGGCCGCGGCCACCTATGTCAGCCGGGCTCCCGTTCGTCGGCCTGAAGCCGCCGCCACTTGGCCATCGACTGTTCGATCTCCGCGCGCAGGAATTCGAAGAACCGGCGGGTCTCGGCCAGTCGCTGCCCGGCGGGGGAAGCGGGATCCAGGAGCTCGGCGCCCTCGGCGGCGCCGAGCTGCACCTGAGCCAGGACCGGGTCGGATCGGCTGATGTAGTGGCTCCAGGTGTGCTCGTGGATTCGGCAGAAGTCACGCCGGCTACCGGGTTCGCGGCCGCGTTCGACGAGCCGCACCTGGACCAGGTATTTGACCGCCCCCGAGATGGCCGGCGCGCCGACGCCCAGCCGCCCGGCGAGTTCGGCGGCCGACAGCTTGCCGGAGTCGGTGACCAGCAGTGCGGCGAATACGCGCGCGGCCATCCGCGGCATACCGGATTCGACCATGATCTGCGCGAACCGTTCCTGGAAGCCGGCGATAGCGATCTCGTCCGCTCGCGTCACTGAAGCAGTCTCCTCGTCGTGGCTTTCGCAGCCCTCTTGTCTGATGTTTCATGAAATTCGTGAAACATGAGTATTGTAGACGAGCGTGGAAGACAGCGGACTCGTCGGAGTGCAGCAGACCGCGCGCCCCGTGCTCGCGGCCAAAGCGCTGGACAACCGGCTGCCGAACCCGATTTTCGGTGACGAGTACGCCGAGCGGGTGATGCGC
The DNA here is from genome assembly GCF_050942415.1 of Nocardia grenadensis. Taxonomy (NCBI): domain Bacteria; kingdom Bacillati; phylum Actinomycetota; class Actinomycetes; order Mycobacteriales; family Nocardiaceae; genus Nocardia; species Nocardia grenadensis. The sequence continues at coordinate 6,136,443 of NZ_CP192054.1, forward strand.
CGCCTCGACCCCGCCTACGACAGCGGCAGATTCGGCACCAGCCAACTGGGCCTCGTGGCCGTGGTACGCGCCACGATCCACGACGACTGGGCCAGAGGCTTTCTCGCCGATCACCCCGACGCGGTGGTGCTCCACCTGGGCTGCGGCCTCGACGCCCGGGTGTACCGGATCGACCCGCCCGCCACCGTCGATTGGTACGACCTGGATTACCCGGCCATGATCGAGGTGCGGAAACAGTTCTTGCCGCCGCGCGACCACTACACCCTGATCGAATCCGACGTCACCGACTCGACCTGGCTGGACCGCATCCCCCGCGGCCGACCGGTGCTGGTGATAGCGGAGGGACTGGTGCCCTACCTGACCGAAACCGACGCCCGGCGCCTGCTGACCGGCGTAGTCGACGCTTTCCCCACCGGGCAGATCCAGGTCGACACGGTGGCGGCTTGGGCGCGGCGCATCTCGCGGTGGGACCCCACGCTGCGCAAATACGACACCCGGTTCCGCTGCGGCTTCGACGATCCCGCCGCCCTGGCCGAGTGGCACCCACGGCTCGAATACATCGATGAGGCGCCGATGAACGACTCACCGGTGCTGATGGTGAAGGCGCTCGCGAACGCGCGCCGCATATTCCGCCTCCTGGCCCTGCTGCCGGGTATAAAACGGTCCACCCGCATCGTGCGGTTCCGATTCTGAACAGCGCACTCGTTCTCGGAGTCGTGCCTTATTCCGCCAAGGCTTCGACACCCGCGAGGGCCGGGCTAGTACAGGAACTCCGCGAGCGCCCTCGCCACGGTTTCGGGGCTCGTCGACGGCGCGAAATGGGTCTGCCCGGGAAACGTCTCGAGCCGCGCGTGCGGCATTCCGGTCGCCAGCCGCTCGACGGTCTCCGGCATCGGCTGCCAGGTATCGGCACCGCGCATCAGCAGCGTCGGGGTGGTCACGCTCGACCAGCGTTCGAGATAGGTCGTATCGGCGATCATCGACTCGAGATCACGGCTCCAGCCGTAGGAGTCGTCGGGTTCGTTCTCGTCCGGTTCGATATCTCCGGCCGCTGCCAGCAGCGCCGCCGGAACGCGGGACACCTTCTCCGCCAGCAGCCGGACCGCCCGGCCCCGTTCGCCCTGCGCGGTGAGTTCTTCGAACCGGGTCAGCACCGGCGCCAGCTCCGCGCCCGCCGCGTACAGCGGTGGCTCCCACAGCGCCAGCGAACGGATCGGGAGTCCGGCCGCCGCGGCGTGCAGGGCGACCGTGGCGCCGTAGGACATACCCACCAGATGCGCGGGCCGGCCGATCATATCGATGATCACCCCGAGATCACTCAGCTCGTCGGCGTAGTGTTTGGGGGCATGGCCGGGCCCGCTGGGCGCATAGCCGCGGCGGGCCGGCAGCCACAGCTCGAACCGGTCCGCCAGATACTCGGCCACCGGCTGCCACGAGTGCAGTCCCCCGCCGGACCCGTGGATCATGATCACCGGGGAGCCGGCGCCCATCCGCCGGTAATAGATGCGTGTTCCGTCGAAGGAATCGAAAGACGCCGGCGGCGCGCTGGTGAACTGTGCCATGCCGCTACTCTCGCAAAGCCGGGCGCACTCCTCCAGTGAATTGCCGCCGGTTTCGCCGACTTCTCCCCGGTTGTCCGGCATGCCGTCCGTGGCGGCCCGCACCGGCGCAGTAGCACTCCACGGCGCACCCGCGTGACTCGACGGCGTCGGCAGGTGATCGACTCCCACACCGCACGAACCCGACCGGCGCCATCCTGGGCGATGCCCCGCGGCCGTGCCGGTCAGCTGGCGTGCAGGAGGCGGAACCGCGAACCGTGGAATACGAGGGGCTCCCGGTCGGGGTGGATGGCCAGCCGGTTGATCCGCAGGATCACCACGGTGTGGTCACCGGCCGGGACGTGCGCTTCGGGCGACCCCTCGATCCATACCGAAGCGCCCTGGATGAACACCGCTTCGCCGGTGCCCTCGTGCAGCTCCAGATCGCGGAAACGGTCGCCGGTCCGCGAGCTGAGCGAGCGCGCGGCCTCCTGTTGATCGGTGCCGAGCAGACTCAGGCCGAGATAGCCGGCATCGACCAGCTTGGGCCAGGTCGACGAACTGTTCTGGATACAGAACGACACCAGCGGCGGATCCAGGGAGACCGGGACGAAAGTGCTCACCGCCAGGCCGACCGGTTTCCCGTCGACCTCGGCGCAGACCGCGACGACCCCGCTCGGGAAGTTGGCGAAGGCACGCCGCAGGCCGGTGCCGTCGGCGGGGGTTTCGAAGACATCGTTCATGATCAGCCCTTTACTTCGAATGGGTCACCGTGGCCGACAGCGCCTGCGCCGCCGGGCGCCACCGCTCGGCATAGGCGTCCAGTACGCCGTCCTCGGCGAAAGTCCGGTCGGCGAGATACAACCCGGGCAGGGCGGTGGTGGCGCCCAGTTCCACCAGGACCGGTTTGAGCAGCAGATCGGGAGCGAGCGCGTGCGCGGGACCGGCACCCAGCATCAGGGGGACGGCCAGTACTCCGGCCAGGCCGGTACCGCCGTCGAACTGTTCCAGGAAGAGCTTCAGCAGGCCGGTATAGGTGGCCTTGAACGTGGGGCTGGCGAAGACGACCAGTTCGGCGGCGGCGACGGTGCGGGCAGCCGCCGCGACCGCGGGGTCTCCCCAGCTCAGCAGACCGGGCCCGAACTCGACCAGATCGATGACCGCAGGCTCGGTATCCGGCCGCAGCGCCGTGGCGAGGCCGACGGCCGCGGAGAGAGTTCGGGATGCCGGTTTCGGGTTACCGACCACAACTGCCACGGACACGCCGGAGCCTCCTGTCTCCGGCGCGGGCCGGACTCGACTGGTGCTGCACTTCTCAGTGCACCATCCGTGGGCCCGCGGCGGGAGGGTTCGGCTCGATGCGATCGGAACCGGGGGTCCGGGTGAGCACATACAACCCGCGCAGCGACCGGGGCGAGCCGCGGTGAACGGGCCGGACCCCGGCGGCCGGGAAGTATCCGGCCAGGCGGCCGCGACCGGCGGCGACCAGGGTGAGATCGGTGGACGCGGCGATCGCGCCCAGTGATTCCGGCGTCACCGATTCCACCAGGAAGGCGCCGCCACGCTCGACGAAGGAGGCGATCCGGCCCGAGGTCTCGAGCGAACTGTCGACCATGACGCCGACATACCCGTCGAAGGCGATACGCCCGGTCGGCCGCGGGCGGTCCGGGCGCCGACCGCTCCCGGCCGGCCCCGTAGGCGGCGGGGCCACCGCGACAGCCCGAACGCCCGGCCGGGTTCGACTGCGCAACGCGTTCTGGTCACGATCGCTGTAGAGGGCGACGTCGAATCCCGCGTCGAGCAACCCCAGCGCGACGGTCACGCCCACCGGGTCGGCGCCTATCACCGCGGCCGTACTGGCCGCGGCGAAGGGCGGATTCTGTGGTGTCATGCAGGCATGCTGCTGGGAGGTGATTCCCGAGAGCAGTATTGCGCTCAGCGAGAATCATTTCCGCACGACTACTACTGCGTCTTACCGAGGCATTCGGTGACGATCTTGTTGGTCGCCGCCCGGGCCTTGTCGGCGTCTTCCTCGCTCATGCCCAGGGTCTCCGGGTCCGCCATCCGGGTATCGAATTCGTCGCCGACCATGGTCCGCAGGCCGTCCTGCGAAATGCCTTCGCCGATGTAGAGTTTCGCGGCGCAGTCGGCGAAGGCGGGATCCTGGAGTCCCTTTTCCTGCAGGGATTTGGACAGGTCCGCTTCGGTCAGCGCCGGCGCGGAGTCGGTATCGCTACCGCAGGCCGCCGCGAACAGCGGCAGAATGACGAACGTCGCGGCAATCAGGGTCTTCCGCACCGGGTTCCTCTCTCAGATGTATCGCACGGACGCCGTGTCGGCCGGGGAACAGCACCCGCGGCCACCCACCGACGTCCACGCATGTGTGTAGTCGCACCTACATACGGCGTGCAACCCGGGGCCGGAATTCGGCTGTGATTCACAGCCGCCGACCCTCTTCGCGGCCTGAACCGGGCCGGGTCCCCCGGCTCTCACGCGCCCGCGCGGAGCCAACTGAGGGCTGGCGCCTGCTGTTAGTCTGGGACCCGGAATCGCGTCCCGACCGGAGAGCGGCGAATATGACGATCCTCGAGCACCATCGCGAAGGCCGCGGTGAACCGCTGGTGCTGGTCCACGGCGTCGGCAGCAGATGGCAGGTCTGGGAACCGGTCATCGGCGCCCTGGCCGCCCACTACGAGGTGATCGCGGTGGACCTCCCCGGTTTCGGCGGTTCCGCCCCGCTCCCGCGTACCACCGTGGACACACTCACCGACGCCCTCGCCGAATTCCTGGCCGAACAGGGCATCGAGCGACCTCATCTGGCGGGTAACTCGATGGGTGGCGGCATCGCGCTGAACCTGGGCGCCCGCGGTCTGGCCCGCTCGGTCACCGCCTTCTCCCCGATCTTCTTCTGGGACACCGCCGGCCGGGTCTGGTGCCAGCAGGCGCTGGGCCGGTCGAAGAAACTCGGCCGCGTTCTCGGCCCGGCCGTGCCCAAGGTACTCGGTACCGCGGCCGGCCGGACCGCCTTCCTCGGCCTGGTCTTCGGTAAACCGTGGGCCGTCAGCGCCCGGGTCGCGCTGGACACCGCACGCGGCGCGATCGACTCCCTGGGTTTCTCCCCGGCGCTGGACTCGTTCACCGACGCCCGGCTGCACGACCCCGCCGCGCTCGCCGAGGTGCCGGTGACGATCGCCTGGGGCAATCGCGACATCCTGCTCACCTACGCCACGCAGAGTAAGCGGGCTCGCGAAGTACTGCCCGGAGCCCGGCACATCACACTCGCGGGCAGTGGCCACACCCCCTTCTACGACGACCCCGAAGGCTGCGCCCGGGTCCTGTTGGACTGGCTGCCCACCCTGCACGGCGCCGCCTAGCTGTACCCGGTCGGATCCTCGGCACCCGAATAGCCGACCGGGCCGGGGCCGAACGGCGCCGCGGCCCGGCGCCGAACCTCAGCGTCCCTGCCAGACCGGATCGCGTTTCTCCGCGAAAGCCAGCGCGCCTTCGGCCGCGTCCTTGGAAACCAGCGCGGGCAGCGCGATCTCACCCTGTTTGGCGAAGCCCTCCGCCGCGGTCCAGTCCGGGGTCTCGTCGATGATCCGCTTACTGGCGGCCACCGCCAGCGGGGCGGCGGCGGCGATCTCACCGGCCAGTTCCAGCGCGACCTCCAGCGCCTCACCCGGTTCGGTCACCCGGTTGACCAGGCCCAGCTGGTAGAGGCGTTCGGCGCTGATCCGCCCGCCGGTGAGCGCCAGTTCGGCGGCGATACTGCGCGGCAACCGCTGGGTCAGCCGCATGACGCCGCCGGCCGCCGCCACCAGACCGCGTTTCACCTCGGGCAGACCGAATTTCGCGTCCCGGGCGGCGACGATCAGGTCGCCGGAGAGGGCCAGTTCGAAACCGCCGGCCAGTGCGAAACCCTCGACCGCGGCGATCATCGGTTTCGCCGGTGGCTTGGAGGCGATCCCGAGCGGGCCGCGGCGCTCGGTCACCGGCACCTCACCGCGGGTCATGGCGATGAGATCCATTCCGGCGCTGAAGGTCCCTTCGGCGCCGGTCAATACGAGGACCCGGGCCGAATCGTCGGCCTCGAACTCGTCGAGTGCCGCCTCGATCGCCTTCGCGGTGGCCAGATCGATGGCGTTACGCGCCGCGGGCCGGTTCACCGTGAGCACGGTTATCGCATCGCACCGGTCCAGGAGCACGGTCTCGGTCATCAGGCGGTCCTCTCGCTACGCAGAATGAAACGGTCGGCGGCGGTGATCTCGATGGCGGCGCCCAAGCGGTCGCCCGCGGTGACCGCCGCGATGGTCTCGCTGTCCGTCGCCCGGACAAGTATGCGGGCACCGGCGGGGTTCAGCGCACTCACCACAGCGGCTTCGGGTTCGTCGCCCGCGCTGCCCTTGCGGTACGGAACCGTGTATGCCTCGATCACCGCCGGACCGGTGTAGCCGGGTGCGGTCTCCCGCCGGGCGACCGGCACCTCGGCCTCCACCGGGCGGAACAGTTCGGCGGGGGGTTTCGCCGAGTAGACCCCCACTCCGTGTTTGGTGATGTACCAGCCGAGCGCGGTGGTCAGTCCGTAGTCGCCGGGGTTGCGCCGCAGGATCTCGGCCATGGTGGCGATGCCGTGGGTGCTGTAGTTGTTGCCGGGGCCGCCGCCGAAGGTCAGGCCGCCGGTCACGGTCAGGGGTCGCGCCGGATCATCGATGCACAGACCCAGCGCCGCCGCGCCGACCTGTACGGCCACCGGGAAGCATGAGTACAGGTCGATATGGGCGATATCGTCGATGCCGATCCCCGCCCCGCCCAGCGCGGCCCGGCCGGCCGCGGCGATGGCCGGGGACGCGGCCATATCCGTGCGTTCGGAAAGGAACCAGGTATCGGTAGCGATGGCGCCACCATGCGGGAAGACCCACAGGTCCCGCGGCACCCCGGCAGCGTCCGCCGCCGCGGCGCTGCACAGGATCAGCGCCGCACCCTGGTCGACTGTCAGGTTCGCCATCAGCAGCTTCGGGTACGGGGTGGAGACCATCCGGTTGTCGGGTCCGGGGGTGACCAGTTCGCTCACACTACGTTCGTGGGGCAGCCACGCGTAGGGGTTGCGCGCCGCCACGGCGGAGAACCGCGACCACAGCCCGCCGATCCGGGCCAGATGGGCCTGTTCGTCGAGGCCGAGCCGATTGCGCATGGCGGATTCCATCAGCGCGTACACATAGATCGGACCCCACAATCCGGCCGCGAGCTCCATCTCGGTGTTGGGGGCGTCGTCGGAGCCGACGATCTGGTCGGGCCGGGCGTTCTCGTCCTGCTCCGGCCAGCCCGGATCGGTCCCGGACCGCTTCGCCACATTCCACGAGGCGACCGATTCCGCCCCGCAGAGCAACGCGATATCGGACCGGCCCTCGGCGATCTCGCGGGCCAGCAGGTTGAGCAGCCGTTGCGGGGCGTCTCCGCCGTAGGGGGCCGATTGCACTGTCCGTTTCGGCGCGGCGCCCAGGTCGGCGGCGACGAGCACGCCCAGGTCGGCGTACTGGCGGCTCACCGGGGCCACCGAGGCGATCACATCCGCCGAACGCAGCAGCGCGTCCCCGGTCCCACTGTCCGCACCGGCCCGGCGCAGCGATTCGGCCGCCAGCTCGACTGGTCCGGGTAGGCCCGGTTCACCGGATCGGTGCACAACCTGTCCGACGCCGACGAGCACCGGTGTGCGCGGGTCCATTCCGGCCGGCAGCATATGTCCTCCGCTTCCTCGCTGAAGTCTCCCGCTGAAATCGGCGGTTAACTTCCGATTAGACCATGGAGTGATCTATGTCGCCCGGGGGCCGTAGTCCCTGGACCCTCTGGGCGAAGACCGGACAACGCCATCGCCGTGGCCCGGAATGACACCGGCACTGAACCACCGACAATGCGTCTGATCAGGTGCTATGCACTGATAGCATGACCGGGTTCTGCCAGCCAGTCGAAATGTTCCGTGTATCCATCGAGGCGCCGCACATATGCGGCGGCGTCTTTGACATGACCCGGAGGTCCGACGGACTTGAAGAGAACCCGCTCGATACTCATTTCTGTGCTGGCGGGCGCATCGGCTGCACTGATCGCAGTCACCGCACCGGCCACGGCGAATCCCAACGCCATCAATCCGATCCCCGTCTTGAACGGCACCAACGGGCTTCCGCAGTTGCACGGAGCCACTCGGGCCGTTTTCCAGGTGACCGGTATGGCGAGCCCGAACGGAACCCACAGCTACAACATGCTCGGTACCGACCTGGGCATTATGTGGGATAACGGACAGGGCGAAATGCTGACCGCTTTCGGCGATACCGCCGGGGTCGGTTTCCCCAATCTTCTCGCGGGCAGTATGTGGGCTTGGCGCAGTAATGTTCTCGTGCGCAGTCATACCCAGGATCCACGGCAGGGGATCTACTTCGACAGCGTGGTCAAGGATGTGTTCGGCCAGGCCAGGGACCTGATTCCCAGCCCGAAGATCCCACTTCTGGAGATCAGCCGCATTCCGACCGCCGGTATCTCGATCGGCGGCGTGCAATACATGAGCCTGATGTCGGTGAAAACATGGGACACCCCTGGTGAATGGACCACCAATTACTCCGGGCTGGCCGCTTCGGCGGACAACGGGGAAACCTGGGCCGATCTCGCCTTCACCCGCCGCCCCAGCGAGGGCGCGAACCGCAATTTCCAGATGAACGCCTTCGTGAAGGAGGGCGGTTTCGTCTACGTCTACGGCACCCCGTCGGGTCGCGACAATGCCGCCTATATCTCCCGGGTCCGGGAACCGGATTTCCAAGACCTGGCCGCCTACGAATACTGGGACGGCCGCACCTGGAAACGCGATGTGAATGCGGCACAACCCATCATGCACGGCGTGGGGGAACTGTCGGTGATGTGGAACGACTACCTCGGGCAATTCGTCTCCCTCACCACCGATCCCTTCAACTCAGTGGTGATGCGAACCGCGTCGTCACCGGCCGGCCCCTGGAGCGAACCGCGGGTATTGATCGATACTCGTGAATTGCCGACGGCCTATGCGCCGTCGATTTTCCCGTACCAGACCGGAGACGATCTCTACTTTCTCACCACTGTGCACAATCAGTACAACGTGGTTCTGATGCGCACACAGCTGTGAGAGTCCCGGTTCGATTCCGGCGAAGAGCTCGACGGACACTGGCCGTCCAGGACACCGCGCGGTCCGGTGCGCGGCTCGACGCCTACCTCCGCCCAGGGGCGGGCGATCCCCACCGGGCGCTCGCCGGCGATCAGCGGCGTTACGACCCGGCTCGCGACGAGGAAGCCCGCTTCCGGGTGGAAACGCTGCGCGCCGCCTTCGACGCGCTGATCCCTATCCGCGAAACCACCCCGGTGCGGTGGCTGCCCGAAACCGGTACGGCCTGAGCGATCGGCGATTCCCGGCCACCTCCATACACTTGACGGTATGAAGGCGGCCGAATGGGATGCGCGCTATGTACAGAGCGACCTGGTGTGGGGCGCACCCCCGAACAACACGGTGGTGGAGTTCGTGCACGGTCTGGACCGGCGCGTCCCCCGCCTGCCCGGCCCCGACGGGGAGATACCGGATCTGCCCCGCGCACTCGACCTGGCCTGCGGCGAGGGCCGGAACGCACTGTGGCTGGCCACGCACGGCTGGCGGGTGCACGGCATCGACTTCTCCCAGGTCGGCATCGACAAGGGCCGAACCGTGGCGACCCGGCTCACCCGGTCGATCCGGGAACGGATCACCTGGCAGTGCACCGACCTCACCGATCCCGCGCTCGACCTCGGCGGCCCGTGGGAGTTGATCCTGCTGGTGTTCCTGCACCTCCCGGCTCCCGAACGGCGGCGGCTGCTCCGGCAGGCCGCCGCCGCGCTCGCCCCCGGGGGAATGCTGCTGGTGCTCGGTCACCACAGCGAGAATCCGGCACGGGGGTACGGCGGCCCCCAGGATCCGGCGATCCTGTTCACGCCGGAGGACGTCGTGGCGGATCTGGGTGCCGATTCCGGACTGGATATCGATACGGCCCGGGAGGTGCTGCGCCCGACCGAGGGCGGAGACGCGATCGATGCCCTGGTCGTGGCGCGCAAACCCATGCCGGAGCAGTAGCAGTGGCCCTGGTCAGGAACTCCACTGCCGGAACCAAGGCACGAGGGTTTCGGCGATGGTGTCGAAACCCTTCCGGAAGGAATGCGGCTGGCCCGGGATCACCCGCACCTCGGCGGCATCGGCGGCATCGGGGATGCCGAACGGGTCGCTCCCGCCGTTGATCACCACCACCTCCGCGGCGCCGGCGGCCAGTAGTTCGTCGCGGCGGGATTTCTCCGGCTTTCCGGGCGGATGCAGCGGAAACGAGAGGGCGACCACCCCGCGCGCGCCGACCTCGACCGCGGTCCGGCACGCCACTCGGGCTCCATTGCTGCGCCCGCCCTGTACCAGCGGCAGATCCGGGCCGAGCTGTGCGCGCAGAGCGGTGATCAGTTCCACCCAGGCCCGGTCCTGGGGCTCGGGTTTGCCGGGTGCGCGGCGTCCGGCCACCCGGTACGGCTGGAGCACCCGGGCCACCACTCCACCCGCGGCCAGCGCGGTATCGCGCACTGTGGTGATATCCGCGGAGTCCACCCCGCCGCCCGCCCCGTGGGTGAAGACCAGCAGAAACGCGGGAGCGTCCGGATAATCGATCTCCGCCTCCGCGGGCCCTGAATCCGTTTCGATCCGCACGCCCAACCCTAACGGGCCGGCCCGCCGCGAGCCGCACACCGCACGCGGGTGGAGGTACGCCGACCAGGAGGTTATGCTCGCGAGCCCAGCGCGACGGCGCCCGATATCGGACCGAAACCGCTGGTGAGGGGGTTGCGCCTGTTCCGCGCATCACAATGCGGCGCGACTCCGTTGCCGACAGCCTTACTCGCCGGTAATATAATCAATAAGTTACCCGCGAGTAGCCTGCCGTTATACGTCAGCTACCCGGCGGCAACCGACGGGCGGGAACGGTATGAATACCGACCGCACCCGACTCAACGGAGAGTGAGCATCACAATGGGTCATTACAAGAGCAACGTCCGCGACCTGGAGTTCAACCTCTTCGAGGTACTCGGCCTGGGCAGCATCCTGGAGTCCGGAGCCTACGGCGATCTCGACACCGACACCGTCAAGGAGATGCTGAACGAGGTCCGTCGCCTGGCCGAGGGACCGCTGGGCGAATCCTTCGCAGACGCCGACCGTAACCCGCCGGTCTTCGACCCGGAAACCCACACCGTCTCCCTCCCCGAATCCTTCAAGAAGAGCTACCGCACCCTGCAGGAAGGCGGCTGGGACTCCTACTCCGTCGACCCCGAGCTCGGCGGTATCGACTTCCCCCGCGCCGCCTACTGGGCCATCGCCGAACTGGTGCTCGGCGCCCAGCCCGCGGCCTTCATGTATGCCGCCGGCCCCGGCTTCGCCAATATCTTCTACAACAACGCCACCGAAGAGCAGAAGAAATGGGCCAAGATCGCCGTCGAGCAGGGCTGGGGCGCCACCATGGTGCTCACCGAGCCCGACGCCGGCTCCGATGTGGGCGCCGGCCGCACCAAGGCGGTCCAGCAGGAAGACGGCTCCTGGCATATCGAGGGCGTGAAGCGCTTCATCACCTCGGCCGATTCCGACGACCTGTTCCCGAACATCATGCACCTGGTGCTCGCCCGCCCAGAGGGCGCCGGCCCGGGCACCAAGGGTCTGTCGCTGTTCTTCGTACCGAAGTTCCACTTCGACCACGAGACCGGTGAACTGGGCGAGCGCAACGGTGTCTTCGTCACCAATGTCGAGCACAAGATGGGCCTGAAGGTCTCGGCCACCTGCGAGGTCACCTTCGGCGGCCACGGCGTCCCGGCCCAGGGCTGGCTCGTCGGCGAGGTCCACCAGGGCATCGCGCAGATGTTCGAGGTCATCGAGCATGCGCGAATGATGGTCGGCACCAAGGCGATCGCGACCCTGTCGACCGGTTACCTGAACGCACTGGAATACGCCAAGGAGCGGGTCCAGGGCGCCGACCTGACCCGGATGAGTGATAAGACCGCGCCGCGGGTCAGCATCACCCACCACCCGGATGTGCGCCGCAGCCTGGCCACCCAGAAGGCCTACGCGGAGGGCCTGCGTGCGGTGTATCTCTACACCGCCGCCCACCAGGACGCCGATATCGCGGCCGTTGTCTCCGGCGCGGACGCCGACACCGCCGCCCGCGTCAACGACCTGCTGCTGCCGATCGTCAAGGGCGTCGGCTCCGAGCGCGCCTACCAGTACCTGACCGAATCCCTGCAGACCCTGGGCGGTTCCGGGTTCCTGCAGGACTATCCGATCGAGCAGTACATCCGCGACGCCAAGATCGACTCGCTGTACGAGGGCACCACCGCCATCCAGGCCCAGGACTTCTTCTTCCGCAAGATCGCCCGCGATCGCGGTGTGGCCCTGGCGCACGTCGCCGGCCAGATCCAGAAGTTCATCGACGCCGAGGCGGGCAACGGCCGCCTCAAGGGTGAGCGGAAACTGCTCGCGACCGCGCTCGAGGATGTGCAGGCCATGGCCGCCACCCTCACCGGACACCTGATGGGTGCCCAGGAGCAGCCCGAAGAGCTGTACAAGGTGGGCCTCGGCTCGGTCCGCTTCCTGCTCTCGGTGGGCGACCTGCTCATCGGCTGGCAGTTGCTGCGCCACGCCGAGGTCGCGGGCGCGGCTCTCGACGCGGGCGCCGAAGGCGCGGACAAGAACTTCTACCAGGGAAAGGTCGCCGTGGCACAGTTCTTCGCCCGCAACATCCTGCCCGAACTGACCGCCACCCGCACTGTCCTGTCGAACCTCGACAACGACATCATGGAGCTCGACGAAGCCGCGTTCTGAGTTCTCTGGCGGCGGCGCGGGGGCGAGACCCCGTGGTCTCGCCGTTTCGGCCTCGAGCCGCGAGCGGTCGGCCTTCCCCGGAAGGCCGACCGTTGAGCATCTCCGGCCAAGGGACAGACCGGCCTCAACCCTTCGAGGTGTCTCGTAGAACCCGACGCATATGGTTACGTCGGGATTCGATGTCCAGATTCGATGCCGACCCGGCCGCACTGCCGGCCTCGTATCCGGTCCATTCATGGAGGCGGCGCCCGCTCTCACGGTCCTGGCGCGTCAAGGCGTCGGCGGGACACCGCTGCCCAGTCTTTGCTGTACCGCCTTCGCGGGTTGGCTGCTGCCGAGGTCGAGTGTTCGTCGGAGATTCGCGGAACAGCACGGCGAGTACGAGTATGCTCACCTGAGCCCGGAACCCACACAGCCTGTGGATGTTCCGAGGTTCGTGTGGTTCGTTTCTGTTGTGTCCGGCTCTGTTTCGGGAGGTTGTCGTGCGTGTCGGTCGATTGGGATCGGTTGTTGCCGCGGTGATGCTCGCCGCGCTCGTCACCGGCGGGGGCCCTGCCGCCGGACAGAGCGACTACGCGCAGACCGGGCTCACCCTGCACAACCAGTACCGGGCCAAGCATGGTTCTCCGGCCATGACCTCGACCCAGAGCCTGAATGACTCGGCCCGGAAATGCGCGCAGTACTACACCCAAAAGCGCACGATCGATCACAGCTGCCCCTACAAGAACGGGGCCGGGGAAAACCTCGTGGGGGGAGAGGGCAGCTGGGACGGTGTCTCCTTTGTTCAGATGGGCACGCAGATGTGGTACGACGAGGTCGAGGGCTACGACTTCAACAACCCCGGGTTCAGCATGGCGACGGGCCATTTCACGCAGTTGGTGTGGAAGGCCAGCACCCGACTCGGTGTCGGGTACGCCTCGGAGGGCGGCTACACCGCCGCCGTCGCTCTCTACAGCCCGGCCGGCAACGTTGAGGGGCAGTTCCCCGAGAACGTGGCACGCCCGCGCTGAGCCGGCCCTGCCCCCGGCATCCTCCCGGCCGTAGCGGCCGGGCAGGTGAACTGCAGCGTCGTTCTCCAGGTGAATTCGAACGTCAGGAGGACGTTGCAAGAGCCGGGAAACCAGACGGAAAGTAGAGTCACTCCGGGCGGCCAGAGCATCGACGGTGAGTGGTACCCGGTGCGGAATCCGCGGGCGTCGGTCTGCTGTGAGCGAAACGGGAGGGCTCGACCGACAGCGCGCTGGCAGGATGGGGGTCATGGAGAACGACTTGCGAGAAGCCGAGCGGCGACTTCAGGCCGCGCAGCTGGCTGGGGATGTCCAGATGCTGGATGAGTTACTCGATGATCGGTTGATCTTCACGCTCGGCGCCGACACGGTCACCAAGGCCGATGATCTCGAGCTGCACCGCACCAGGGCTCAGATCGTGAGCAAGCTCGAGGAAGAACAGCTGACGGTGCTGGTGGAAGGGACAACCGGGGTCACGTGGTTCCTCGGCCTCGTCGAAGGAAGCATTCACGGGTCACCATTCGCGGCCAGGATGCGTTACACCCGCACCTGGGCGCACGACGACTCCCGTGGCTGGCGGGTCGTCGCCGCTCACGCCTCGGCGGCCGAGTAATCCAACCTCGCTGTGGTGTACCCCGCTTGATTCGACATTCTGGGATCAGCTGGAACGCGTCCGGATTCAACGCCCGCGGCGGGTACTTCTCGCGCCGTCGCCGGCCGGCCACGCCGAACTCGCAACGTGGTCTTCACCCTTTGATATCCGACGATGCGCTTGTACTGCAGTTTCCGCCTGCCCGGGAGTCTCACCGGATCGCGGCATACAGCTGCATCTCGGTCTGACACGGCGGCAACGCCGATTCCTGGATTCGGGTTCTGGCGGGTGGATGCGGCAGGTGTTATCCGGAGCAACTGCTGCATCCATCATGGTTTTCTTCACGTGTCCGGCGATCAGGCTGCGGTGCCCGAGTCGTATTTCAGTGCGGGGCCGAGCAGCAGGCCGCCGTCGAGCACGAATTCCGAGCCGGTCGCGAAGCTCGCCTCCGGTGATGTGATGAACAGCAACAATCGCGAGATCTCCTCAGGATCGGCAAGTCTGGGGACGGCGAACGGGTCGGGTGTGTAGAAGTCGGAGATCGGACGCTCGCCGGGGGCCGCTGGTTCGTTGATCAGCGGCGTGGAGACGACACCGGGCGCGATGGAATTGACTCGGATGTTGTCGCGTCCGAGTTCGAGTGCTGCGGTCCGGGTGAGTCCGCGCAGGGCCCATTTGCTGGCGGTGTAGGGGGCGTAGAACGCGGTGCCGACGTGGGCCATCGTGGAAGCGATGTTCACGATGGAGCCACCGCCGGCAGCGCGCATGGACGGTGTCACGGCGCGGATGCCGAGAAACGCTCCGGTGAGGTTGACGTCCAGCACTGTCCGCCAGTCGCCGAGGTCGGTGTGCTCGATTTCGGCGGCCCGGTTCTGGATTCCGGCGTTGTTCACGAGGATGGTGATCGGTCCGAAATGCCGTTGTACCTGCTCGACCGCTGCGGTCCAGTCCTCTTCGCGGCTGACATCCAGGTGCACGAAGTGCGCCCGGTGGCCGAGTTCCGCGGCCGACGCCCGTCCGGCTTCGTCTTCGCGGCCGGTGAGCACGACCTGGGCGCCCTCGGAGTGAAAGGCGTGCGCATGGCGGGCACCTTGACCGCTGGTGGCCCCGGTGATGAGGACGGTGTGATTGTCGAAGCGCCCCATGAGGCTCTCCTTCCCGGAAAATGGTGAGTCGATCAACTCACCATTGCCAAGGTACGGATTCTTCCGTGGTGAGTCAAGTGACTCGCCTCAGGGTGTGGCATGCTGGTTCCATGACCACTGGGGCTCGGACGTATCACCAGCGCGTCGCCGCTGAGAAGCGTTCCGCCATCATCGAGGCAGCGGCCCGGCTGTTTCTGGACTCCGGTTACGACGGCACCTCACTGTCACGGGTCGCCGAAGAGGCCGGGGTGTCCAAAGCCACCTTGTTCAAGCAGTTTCCGACCAAGGCGGCACTATTCGAGGCGATAGTCACCGAATCGTGGAGCCCTGATTCGGGCGAGGAGACAGCCCCGCAGGCCGGTGATCTGCGCGCCGGTCTCACCGCTGTCGGGGGTCGCTATGCCACTCTTTTGAGCAGGCCCGGCATGGCGTCGCTGTTCCGCATCGTCATTGCCGAGCTGCCACGGTTTCCCGAGCTCGGCCAGACTCTTTTCCAGAAGGGCAAGATGCCCTACTTCACCTCGGTGCGCCGCTATCTGGAAGCCGAGCAGGACGCCGGCACAGCACTACCCCACGACAGCGTGACCGGCGCCACCCAGTTCCTGGGAATGATCTCCGATTACGTTTTCTGGCCGCGGATGCTGCTGGTGGATTGGAATCCCGGGCCTGCCGATATCGACAGGGCGGTGAGCCAGGCGGTGCAGACCATGGTGGCGCGTTACGGCACCCCCGACGACAGTATGCGCTGAGGCCGAGCCCACATAGTCGACACACCCATTCATCCCTGACTGTCTGCTGCGCACGCTCTTCTTCGTCGCGCCGGATCAGCGCGTTCGGGGCCTCGACCCCGCGACGCCGAAACCACAGCACCCCGCGGGGCGGCTGTGATCATGGCAAGATGACCCCCTGAGTCGCCGCGCCGCCCAGCAGGAGGACATCGAGATGACCCCCCGCCCGCTGTCCCTTCTAGTCCGTACCGGAGTCGCCGGTGCTGTCGCGGCCCTGGTGCTGGCCGGTCCGGCGGTAGCGGATCCGAACAATGTGAACCCGATTCCCGGTATCAACGGCGAACCCCGTGGTCTGCCGACGCTACCTGGGGACACCCAGGCCATCTACCAGGTGACGGGTATGGACAGCCCCAACCGGACGCAGCAGGTGAATGTGCTGGGCACCGATCTGGGGGTGATGTGGGACGACGGGGCGGGCACGCTGTTGACCGCGTTCGGCGATTCCGCGGGACTCGGAGTGCCGAACCTGCTGGCCGGCAGTGTGTGGGCGTGGACCAGCAATGCCCTGTTCTTCAGTCACACCAAGGATCCGGCCCAGGGCATCGTTTTCGACGGCGCGGTCCCGAATCCGCTGCCCAGCCCGAAGATCCCGGGTGTCGAGATCAGTTTGATCCCGACCGCCGGTATCTCGGTGGGCGGTGTGCAGTACCTGAGCATGATGTCGGTGCGGGAGTGGGGCGATCACGGTCTGTGGACCACCAACTTCGCCACCCTCGCCGCGTCCGGCGATGGCGGACGGACCTGGGCCCAGCTGCCGACCACGCGCCGGGCGAATGTGGACGGACATGAGCGGTTCCAGCAGAACGCGTTCGTGAAGGACGACGGATTCGTGTACCGGTACGGCACTCCGGCGGGCCGTAACCATCCCGGGTACGTGTCCCGGGTACAGGAGGCCGATATCACGAATATCGACGCCTACGAGTACTGGGACGGGCACGGCTGGAAGCCCGGCGACGCCAAGGCGGCCGCACCGGTCGTCGACGGGGTGGCCGAGCTGTCGGTGCAGTGGAACGACCATCTGCGCAAGTTCGTGATGCTGACGACGGATCCGTACAACTCGGTGGTGCTGCGCACCGCGGACGCGCCGGAGGGTCCGTGGAGCACACCCCGGGTGCTGCTGGAAGCGGCCGCGCTGCCGACGGCCTACGCGCCGATGATCTTCCCGTACCAGACCGGCAGCGACCTGTACTTCCTGCTCACCGTGCACCGCCAATACAACGTGCTCTTGATGCGCACGCCGCTGTAGCTCCTTCGGATACGACAGTGCCCGCCCCGGCTTCCGGGGCGGGCACTGTCGTATCTCAGCGAGATCCGGGGCGGCTGCTCGGCCGGCTGCTCGGAGCGGTGCTGCCGGGCTGGCTGCCGCCGCTCGGCTCGTCGGTGGATTCTTCCGCCTTCTCCTTGTCCGGCGATTCGCATTTGACCTCCGGCACCGGGTCGTATTTCACGGTCCGGGTGTGGCGGGAGATCTCGGCGCCGGTGTTGATATCGGTGATCACCCGGGTGTCGGAGGTGGTGAACCCGGGAGCGCCCGTGGAGGCGATGCAGTCGTCGCCCTCGGGCAGGGTGATGGTTTCCGGTTCGGTCGGCTTGGTCCGGTCGCCGGTGAACGATTCCACGTTCACCGTTTTGGTACCCCAGATGCGAACGGTCACCTGGGAGCTGTCGGCGACGGCCTGGATGTAGATGCCGTGCGGAGTGTTGTTCCGGAACTGCAGGTCGATGGCGCCGTCGAACACGGTCGCTTCCCGGGCTGCCGGATAGCGCGAGATGTAGTAGCTGTGTTCGGTGTGGCCGGCGTCCTCCAGGCCCGCGAAGTAGGCCGCGTTGTAGAGCGTGGTGGCGAACTGGCTGATCCCACCGCCCACGGCCTTGCTGGGCCGGCCGTGGTCGATGATGCCCGATTCCACATAGCCTTCGGCGGCGGTGCGCGGTCCGGTGTGGGTGTTGAGCGAGAAGGTGTCGCCCGGTTTGACGACTGCGCCGTCGACCTCCTGGGCGACCGTGCGGATATTCACGCCGGACGGGCCGGTGAAACCGCTGGTGGTGAACTCGCCCATTGTCTCGTTGATACCGAGTGCCTCGGCGGCCTGCGTGGTGAGTTTGGGTTCGATTCGCTCGTAGATCGCCGGTGTGGTGCGCGGGGCGCCGGTCGCGGCGAGCATCGCCGGCAGCTGATCCAGGGTTTTGGCCCAGTTGACCTTGTCGCCGACCACGGCGGGCACCACGGTGGGCGCACCGGAGAAGGTGAAGGTCGCGTCCTCGGGTTCTACCTCGGTATCGGCCAGCTGGGGGGCGAGCAGATCGGTGGCCACCTTGTGGTCGAACTCGACCCGCAGCCCGCCGTGCCCGTCCGGTACGAATCCGATGATGGTGGCGATCTGCTCCGGGCTCAGAGCGGCGGTGGCCCCCTCTTTACCGGTGTAGGACACCGGAGCGCTCACCGCGGGTTCGGCGATCTGGTGCATGGCCGCATCGATCGCGTCCTGGCGGACGGCGGGCGGTGCCACGGCGACCGGCAGATCCAGGGTGCTCGCGGTCGCCCACTGCTCGGTGATGACCGTACGTGCGGCGGCGACGTCCAGGACCCGGCCGGAGACGGGGTTCACCTCGATCGGCCGCGTGCCCTCGAAATGGATACCGCCTTCGACGGGCGGCTGGTCGTGCACCTTCAGTTCGTCGAAGGTCCGGCTCATTGCCGTCTCGTCGACCGAGCTGGCCACCGTGACCTCGCGGGTGGCCACGAAGGACAGCAGCCGCGACGCCGGATTGAGCGGCTGACCGCCCACTCGCTCCCAGGTCGCCTCCCAGTCCACGCCGAGACCGGCCGCGGCCGGAACCAGCTCGGTCTGCACATCGCCGATCTTCACCGGGACGACTTCGCCCGAACGTGGATCGAGTGTTGCCTGCAGCTTCGCGCGGGCATCGTCCTTGTCCATCCCACCGATGGCGATGTCGGCGACCTCGACACCGCGCGGAATCTTGCCCGAGGTCAGCACCAGGTCGGCGATATAGCCAACGAGCGCGACACCGAACACGATCGCGGCGACCAGCAGGACGCGCCGGGCGTTCGCGGAGTCGCGGAGCCAGGTACGAGCGGCGGAGAAACGGCCGTTGTCGTCGCCGGACCCACCGGTACCGCGGCCCCCACCCGGGCCGCGCGGCGGTGTGGGCGGCCCGGATTTGTCACCGTGGGCGAGGATATCGGCGCTGGTCGGATTGTTCGGATGGCCCGGCCAGGAGGACGGGCCCCCGGAGAGCCGCTTGTTCAGCGCGCCCGAATCGAAAACCTCGGTCGGCGCATCGTCCGGGTCCGCGTCGGCGAACGCGGCGGGCGGGGGCGCGGCGGTGGGCAGCGAGAACTGCTGAGTGGTGTACTCGGGCCCGGTGGGGTCGGCCGGGGCGGGGCCGGAGGGAGCGGACGGTCCGTTGTCGGGGCGCCGAGCGGGGCCGGGAACGCCGCCGGGACCCGAGGGGGCACCCGGGGCGGGGGACGGGCCGGGACCGGAGGCCGCCGGACCGCCGGAGCCGCGTGGGGTCCTGGCGTCGGAGGGCACTACTGGCCCGGCACCGTTGGCAGGCCGGGCGTCGGGCGGGCCGGCCGGTCCAGGACCGTTGGCAGGCCGGGCGCCGGAAGGACCGGGACCGGAAGGGCCCGGGGCGCCCGGCCCGGGTGGCCCCGCCCGGCCGGCCGGCCGGGGGGCATCCGCGGCGTGCGGCAGGGTATGGGGAGAAGCGGCGCCGGACACCGAACCCGCCGACGAGGGGTCTTGGTCCGCCGCGGACCGCTGCGCCGCGGAGCCGGCGCTGGGATTCAGCCAGGAGCTGCCCCCGCGCCAGCCGGACGCGACATTGCCGGCCTGTTCGACCGGTTCGGTCGGTGCGGGCGACTGCTGCCCCTGCTGGGCGCGGCCGCTGTCGAGCAGCTGACGTAGGCCGCCGTCGACCGGCTGCGGGCGGCCGTGGTCGCGTCTGTCACCTCGGTCGGTGCTCGATTCGCTGCTCACGAACCGTCCTCCCCAATCGATACTTCGGGGACTCGCGGGGTGCGAGCCTTCGCCAACGATAGTTGTCCGAACTGTAATCTTCAGTGCCGGATCCATCACAGCTGCGCCATCTGGATAGCCACTGACGTCACAGATGGGACATATCGCCCGAACAAAGCCCTGGACAGCAAAGTGGCCCCGTGCAGTCGCCGGGTCGGGGGTCAGGCGATTGCACGGAGCCGACCTGTATATCGGTGCCACGCGCGGGTCGTTACACACGCACTCGGCGAAAGTTCTCGAGGGGGCGGGCACAATCGGGGGCGGCATGCGATCCGACCTCTATGAGTAAGGGGACGCGAGATGCAGTTGGGCATGATCGGGCTCGGCCGGATGGGGGCGAATATCGTGCGGCGGATCGTCGCGGCCGGTCATACGGCGGTCGGCTGCGAACGCCACGCCGAGGTGATCGACAACCTCGCCGCCGAACTCGGTGACAGCTTCCGGGGCAGCACCGACCTGGCGGAGTTCGTCGCCGATCTCGACGCACCTCGCGTGGTGTGGGTGATGATCCCGGCCGGTCTCACCGGCCGCACGGTGGACCAGCTGGCGGAACTGCTGGAACCCGGCGATATCGTCATCGATGGCGGCAACAGCCGGTATCACGACGATATAGCCCGCGCCGCGCAGCTGACCCCGCTCGGTATCCACTACCTCGATATCGGGACCTCGGGCGGGGTGTTCGGCCGCGACCGCGGATTCTGCCTGATGATCGGCGGCGAGGCGGCGCCGGTGCGGTACGTGGAACCACTGCTGCGGGCCATAGCGCCCGGCGTGGCGGCCGCGCCACGGACCCCGGGACGTGCCGGAGAGCCCGGACCGGCCGAAGAGGGTTACCTGCACTGCGGTCCCGCGGGGGCGGGCCATTTCGTGAAAATGGTGCACAACGGGATCGAGTACGGCCTCATGGCGGCCTACGCCGAGGGGTTCAACATCATGCACAAGGCCGACTACGGCAACCGCGCCGGCGGCGAGTACTCCGCGGAGGAGACCCCGCTCGAACATCCGGAATACTACCGGTACGACATCGATATCGCGGAGGTCGCCGAGGTCTGGCGGCGCGGGTCGGTGGTGGCGTCCTGGTTGCTCGACCTCACCGCGACCCAACTGCACGCCGACCCGAATCTGGATTCCTTCGGCGGCCGGGTCTCCGATTCCGGCGAGGGACGCTGGACCCTCGACGCCGCGGTGGATATCGGAGTACCGGCTCCGGTGCTCTCGGCGGCACTGTTCCAGCGTTTCGCTTCACGCGGTGAATCGACGTACGCGGACCAGACGCTGTCCGCGATGCGCGAAGCCTTCGGCGGGCATCACGAAATACCCGGGTCGGGCTGACACTGCCGAAGTGGTCGGGAATGGTCGTCGGCGGTGACGTCATTGTCGGGGCCGACCGCCCGGTCCGGATGGTGAGCATTGCCCGGAAGCGGCGGTCGGGCAGGGATCGGGGCGTCCGAATGCATTTCGAGAAGTCGCGTTCGGACCGGATCTATGGTGTGCGGTGTCCAGAGCGCCTGGGTGGGTGCCAAGATCGGTGGGCTCATCGGGATGACGCGCACCTGCCCGTTGTGAATCGGGCCAGGGTCGGAGGTGACGAAGGCATAGCCGTCGGGATACACCGCCGGCGCGGTGGTCGGCGGGGTGCCCTGGATCCTGTTGACGACCACGGTGGGGTCGAACCCGGCTCGGCGACAGTGTGAGACCAGGTAGTCGGTGTAGAAGGAATGGTGTTCGGGCGCCCACACGATCAGGGGATAGGGCTCGAGATCCCGCATTTCCAGAAGCGAGGCGCTCGCCAGCGGATGGGAAGTCGCCACCGCGATATGCAACGGACGGTAGGTCACGATACTGGTGGCGAGGTCGCGAGGGGTTTCGATACCTCGACGAAGGACGATGTCGAGGCGCCCCTCGGTGAGTTCTCGGGCGATCGCGTCCGGATAGATCGCCACTGCCGTAGCCGCCAGATCCGGCTGTTCGACGATCAGTGGCCGGAGTAGTTCGAACACTTCGCCACTGCTGATCGCCGGCGTGTGGCCGATCAGGAACGGTCGGCGGCGTGGCGCGCCGGCTTCGCGGGCGCGGCGACCGATATGGGTTGCCGCGGCCAGCAGCGACGGTGCCGCGGCATACAACTCACGGCCGGCTTCGGTGAGTCGGAGACTTCGCTGCGAGCGGTCGAACAGAGCGACACCCAGTTCTCGTTCCAGGTTGCGCAAGGCCGAGGAGAGTGCCTGCTGGGTGATGTACAGGCCGCCGGCCGCCGCAGTGATGCTGGGAGCCTCGACTGTCGCGACGAACTGACGCAGCCGCCGTAGATCCACCAGCTGACTGTCTCTGCCGTCTTCCTGCTCCGCGGACGTGTTCTCTGCCGACATCGGCACAACCTTTGCTTGTCGACTCACACCTATTTGGTGATTGCCACTTGTGGATGTCGATCCTAGCGTGGCAATGGTCAGAGACAAGAAGAGACGAGGCCGGAGGAGCGCGCATGATCGAAGATCTGAGTGGCAAGAAGGCCGTGGTGGCCGGCGGCGCGAAAAATCTCGGCGGTCTGATCAGCCGGCAGCTCGCGCAGGCGGGCGCGGACGTCGCCGTCCACTACAACAGCGACTCGAGCGAGTCCGATGCCGACAAGACAGTCGCGTCCGTCCGCGAAGCGGGCCGGCGAGCGGTCAAGATCCAGGGCGACCTCACCGTCCCCGCCAATGTCACCGCGCTGTTCGACCAGGCCGCACAGGAACTGGGTGGGCTCGATATCGCAGTGAACACAGTCGGCAAAGTGCTACGCAAACCGATCGTGGAGACCACCGAGGACGACTACGACTCGATGTTCGCCATCAACGCCAAGTCCGCCTACTTTTTCATCAAGGAGGCCGGCCTGCATCTGGGTGACAATGGCAAGATCATCACCATCGTCACCGCACTGCTGGGAGCGTTCACCGACGGATACTCCACCTACGCCGGGGGCAAAAGTCCGGTGGAGCACTTCACCCGGGCCGCGGCCAAGGAGTTCGCCGATCGACTGATCTCGGTGAACAGTATTGCCCCGGGACCGATGGACACACCGTTCTTCTATCCGCAGGAGACAGACGAGCGGGTGGAGTTCCACAAGAGCCAGGCGATGGGCGACCAACTCACCCAGATCGAAGATATCGCCCCGATCGTGCACTTCCTGTGCACACAGGGCCGGTGGATCACCGGCCAGACCCTGTTCGCCAACGGCGGCTACACCACCCGATGAGCGCGGCGCGGTAAGGAGTGGCGGCGGACACCGGCGCCGAGGTGCGGTGCGTCGCCCACGTCCGGGGCGCACCGCAACCGCATCCACACCCCGCCACCTTGCTCGTGTTTCGATGACAGCAAGGCACCTACGTCACGGAAGGACGCCATACCCATGGCCGATGAGCTGACGATCCCGAGCCCGGTCGACACCTTGATCGATGTGGTCAATCGCCACGAGGCCGATCGCTTCCTCGATTTGTTCACCGAAGACGGCTTTGTCGACGACTGGGGCCGCACCTTCACCGGGCGAGACGCGATCGCCGCCTGGAGCGAGCGGGAATTCATCGGATCCGACGGCACCCTCACGCCGCGACAGGTGACCGTCGATGACGGCAACGGCGAGGTCACCGTGATCGGCGACTGGCGCAGCAACCACGCCAACGGTCTTTCCCGATTCACCTTCGGTACTCGTGGCGACCACATCGCGTCGATGACGATCCGGGAAGGCCGAAATCCGTAGTGACCCGGGCACCGCACGCCGCCGGGCCTGCGTGCGCGGCCGGAGCCGGGACCGCGTGCGCACGGACGAATCGCGGGAACGGAAAGGAGGTGCCCCGACCTTTCGGATCGGGGCACCTCCGGTCCCCCTGCGCCGGTCCGGGTTCCATCACGGCTGTGGGCGCTTCCCTCACCCGCCGGACGGTCCCGTACCGGGCCGGTTCAGCGCTCCAGAATGGCGACCACGCCCTGGCCGCCCGCGGCGCAGATCGAGATGAGCGCCCGGCCCGACCCCTTCTCCGCCAGCTGCTTGGCGGCCTGGGCGACGATCCGGCCGCCGGTGGCGGCGAACGGGTGCCCGGCGGCCAGCGAGGAACCGTTGACGTTCAGCTTGGTGCGGTCGATCGAACCGAGCGCCCCGTCGAGGCCGAGCCGCTCCTTGCAGTACTGATCCGATTCCCAGGCCTGCAGGGTGGCCAGCACCACCGAGGCGAAGGCCTCGTGGATCTCGTAGAAATCGAAATCCTGCAGCGTCAGGCCGTTGCGGGCGAGCAGCCGCGGCACCGCGTAGGTGGGGGCCATGAGCAGGCCGTCGGGGCCGTGGATGTAGTCGACCGCGGCGACTTCGCTGTCCACCAGATGCGCGAGCACCGGCAGATTGCGCTCGGCCGCCCATTCGTCGCTGGACAGCAGCACCGCCGACGCGCCGTCGGTGAGCGGAGTGGAGTTGCCCGCCGTCATGGTGGCATCGCCCAGCTTCACCCCGAAGACCGGCTTCAGTGTGCCCAGCTTCTCCAGCGAGGAGTTCGGGCGCAGGTTGTCGTCGCGGGTGAGGCCGAGGAACGGGGTCACCAGATCGTCGAAGAAGCCGCGCTCGTAGGCGGCGGCCATATTCTTGTGCGAGAGATAGGCCAGTTCGTCCTGGGCGTCCCGGGAGACCCCGAACTCCTTGGCGGTGATGGCCGCGTGCTCGCCCATCGACAGACCGGTGCGGGGTTCGGCATTGCGCGGGATCTCGATACCGACCATGCCCGGACGCAGCTGTCCGACCAGTTTCAGCCGCTCGGCATTGGTGCGGGCGCGGTTGATGTTCAGCATCCACTCGCGCATTCGTTCACTGACCCCGATGGGCGCGTCGGAGGTGGTGTCGGTGCCGCCACCGATACCCACTTCGATCCGGCCGGCCGCGATCGCGTCGCCGACGGTGACGACCGCCTGCAGGCCGGTACCGCAGGCCAGCTGCAGATCGTGGGCGGGGGTGTAGGGGCTGAGCCGGCTACCCAGCACGCTCTCCCGGATCAGGCCGTGCTCGCCGACCCGTTTGAGCACCGCGCCGCCGGCGACCATGCCCAGCCGTTCCGATCGCAGACCGAAGCGGCTCACCAGCCCGTCCAGCGTGGCGGTGAACATGTCCTGGTTGGAGGCGTGGGCGTAGGCCTTGTCGGAACGCGCGAACGGGATGCGGTTACCGCCGAGGATCGCTACCGGACGGGTCGAACGGGATGTGGTGGTCACTCGGGTCTCCCAGGTTGTCGAGTTGGCGAGAGGGTCGGGTGCTCCGGGCCCGGGCCGCGGCTGCGCGTCGCGGCTTCCGACGCCCGCCCGCGCTCGGTTTACGATAAACTTACTCCGGAGTAAGTTCAATGTCGACACCGCCTCCGGCGCCCGCGGGCCGGCCGCCCGCCGAGCCCCGCACTCGATGCAGGCCGGCGGCGTGATGGCACCGGACGAGCGGGTATCGGGGAACTACCGGTACCTACACCACATCGAGCAACAGAAAAGGTGGGAACTGTGGCAGCCAAGAGCAAGGGTGCACCCAACCTCTACGGATCGTTCGTCAACTCCGCGCCGGGCGGGTTCCTCGCGAACAAGCTGGGCCTGCCGAAACCGGAGAAATTGCGGCGCTATGTGGCCGGTGAGCCGCCGCTGCCGGGGCCGGTACTGCTCGGCGGTAAGGGCCGGGTCGCCGAACCCCTGCGGGCGCTGCTGGCCGAGGACTACACCTTCGCCGATTCCCACACCACCGGAACCAAGTACGGCGCACTGGTCTTCGACGCCACCGGGATCGGCAGCATCGAGGATCTGTCGCAGCTGTTCGAGTTCTTCCAGCCGGCGATGCGCAGTATCGCCCCGTCGGGCCGGGTCCTGGTCATCGGCACCACCCCCGAACTCGCCGGCAACGTGGACGGCCAGATCGCCCAGCGCGCGCTCGAGGGGTTCACCCGGTCGGTGGGCAAGGAACTGCTGCGCGGTGCCACCGCGCAGCTGGTGTACCTGCACCCCGACGCCTCCCCCGCAGCCACCGGTCTCGCCTCGACCCTGCGGTTCGTGCTCTCCGCCAAATCGGCGTTCGTGGACGGTCAGGTGATCCGCGCCGGTAAGGACGACGCGGTCGCGCCCGCGAACTGGGACAAGCCGCTCGACGGCAAGGTCGCCGTGGTCACCGGCGCCGCCCGCGGTATCGGCGCCACCATCGCCGAGGTCTTCGCCCGCGACGGCGCGAAGGTCATCGTCGCCGATATCCCGGCCGCCGGAGAGGCCTTGGCCGAGACCGCGAACAAGGTGGGCGCCACCGCACTGGCACTCGACGTCACCGCACCCGATGCCGCGCAGCGGCTCGCCGAATTCGCCACCGAACGTTTCGGCGGGATCGACATCATCGTGCACAACGCCGGGATCACTCGCGACAAACTGCTCGCGAATATGGACGAGGGCCGCTGGAACGCCGTCCTGAACGTGAACCTGGCCGCGCCACACCGCATCACCCAAGGCCTGGTGGCCGCGGGCGCGCTGAAGGAGGGCGGCCGGGTGGTGGACGTCTCCTCCATCGCCGGTATCGCCGGTAACCGCGGGCAGACCAACTACGGCGCCTCCAAGGCCGGCGTCATCGGCATGGTGAACGCCGAGGCCCCCGAACTGGCCGAGAAGGGCATCACCATCAACGCCGTGGCACCCGGTTTCATCGAGACCGCCATGACCGCCGCGATCCCGCTGGCGACCCGGGAGGGCGGCCGGCTGATGGCCTCCCTGAACCAGGGCGGCCAGACCATCGACGTCGCCGAAACCATCGCCTACTTCGCCAGCCCGGCCTCGAACGCGGTGAACGGCAATATCGTCCGGGTCTGCGGCCAGAGCATGATCGGCGCATGATGACCGAGACCATCTCCCTCGACGCACCGCCGAAGAACGGCGGCCTGTATGTCCAGGCCGTGCTCGGCGCGATACCGCTGGTCTCGGCGCGGAATTCCGAGATCCCGGACCGCGCCGTCCGGCTCGACGGCTACCGGGTCGACCCGGAACACCTGGCGGCCTACTGCGCGGCCACCGAGTTGCGCTTCGGCGACACCCTCCCGCTGACCTACCCGTTCATCATCACCTTCCCGCTGGTGATGAAACTCGTGGTGCAGCGCGACTTCCCGTTCGTGGCGGTCGGCGCGGTGCACGCGGAGAACCTCATCGAGCGCACCCGGGAGATCTCGGTGAGCGAACCGCTCGATATCACCGCGCATATCGAGAACCTGCGGGAACACCCCAAGGGCCTGCTGGTCGACGCGATCAGCGAGATCCGGGTGGGCCGGGAACTGGTGTGGCGGCAGGTCACCACCTTCCTGCACCAGCAGAAGACCTCGCTGTCGGGCGGTCCCAAACCCGAACCGAAACCCGAAGAGGTGCCGCCACCCCCGCTACGGACGTGGAAAGTGGACCAGAAGACGATCACCCGCTACGCGAACGCCTCCGGTGATCAGAACCCAATCCACACTTCGGCATTGGGTGCCAAAGCTTTCGGCTTCCCCCGGGCGATCGCACACGGGATGTGGTCGGCGGCAACGATCCTCGCCACGGTCGAGGGCCGGGTCCCGGACAAGGTCTCCTACGCGGTGAAATTCGGCAAACCGATCCTGCTGCCGTCCACCGTGAACGTGTACGCGGATCAGGTCGAGCAGGGTTGGGATCTGGCGCTGAAGCATCCGAAGAAGGGCTACCCACACCTCACCGCCACCCTGCGCTGACGGACCCCACGCGAACCCCGCTCCGGAAGCTTCGGGGCGGGGTTCGTATCTCTATATCCTCACGGCCATGCCTCGAGCAGTTCGTCCGGCGTCAGCACCCGCACACCCGTGGTCGAGCCTCCCGCGCGCGCGACGGCCAGCATCGGAGTATCGACATCGGCGCCCGGTAGTTGTGACCGGTGGGTGATGAGAGCCGCGAGGTCACGCTGATCGAACGGTTTCTTCTCCAGCCACTTCACCGATCCCACACACGTGATCCGCTGGGCGATCGGCCCCCGGTCTGCAGCGACGATATCTATCTCCGGGTTGTTCGTCCGAGTCCAGTAACCGCCGATCGCTCCCGTCCCCTCGGGCAGGTACCTGTCCACACCCCGCCACAGCGCTTCCCGGATCACCGGCTCCACGGCCCGGCCCCGCCAGGAAGTCCAGCCCGCCCGGATGGTCTCGAGTACCCGATCCCCCCGTCCACGTTCGATTGCGGGCATACCGGGTCCGAGGAAGTACAGCCAGAACCGCAGATAGGGATCTTCGACGCGATAGCGGGTTTCCTTGCTCGGCCGCACCGAGAGCGGACGTTCGGCGGCCACCACCCGTCGGTCGGTGAGCAGCCCGAGCGATCGAGTGAGCGAGGTCGGGGCCAAATCGCCGGCTGCCCGGCCGATGAGACTAAAAGTTCGCTCGCCGTGACCGATCGCGCCGAGAACCGTGCGCGCCTGCGCCTCGGTCGGAAATTCGGCAGCCAGTGCCCGTTCGGCACTGACCAGCAGGGCCGAGGTGGGGTGGCGGAGCGCGTAGTCGAGGTATTCCCACAGACCCGCCCCCCGCGGCCACTCCTCGAGAATCAGCGGCAGACCGCCACTGATCAGGTACGCGTCGAACGCATCGGCCGGCCGGAGATCGAGCACAGCCGCGACATCGCGCGGATTCATCGGGGGCACGATCATTTCGGTACCGCGCTGATAGAACGGCCGACCGTAGGTGTTGAGTTTCTCCATCATCGCGATATCGGAACCGATGAGCACCAGCAGCACCGGCAACTTCGACAGGGTCCGATCGAAAACCTTCTGTAGCGTGCCCTCGAACGCCCGATCTTCCCGCACCAGATAAGGCATCTCGTCCAGGACGACCACGCTCGGACGATCCCGAGGAAGCACGGTGGCGAGTAGGTCGAACGCGGCCCGCCACGTCTTCGGCGCCGCGAACTCCGAGACCCGTTCGGCGCCAGGTAGGTCCGAGTCGGCGATATCGGAAACAAACCCCGCCAAGTCCTCGTCCCGCGATCCCCCCACCGCCGTGAAGAACACGTGCGGCACCCGAGCCCGATCCAGAAACTCTTCAACGAGCCGCGACTTCCCCACCCGCCTGCGGCCCCGGATCAATACCGCTCGCCCCGGCCGCCCCGACCTACCGCCCCCGCGCACCGGCTCGAGCAGTTCGTCGAGAAGGGCGAGCTCGGTGCGCCGCCCAATAAATCCGTCCACAGTACCTCCTGAGATACTATCATCAACGATAGTATCATCCATGGCAGTCTCTGGCGGTACTGACTCCTGCCTGTCGCCACGCCGAAGCCGGGCTCGGCGCCACGGGCCGAGGCTATCGGCCGGCGACGGCAGGTCGAAGACCTCGGCACCCGCTGAGGGACGGGCTACCGAGCCCGTCACCGTCACCGTCACCGTCACCGTCACCGTCACCGAAGCCAACCACCATCGGCGGCGAGGATATCGGCCAATCCGCTTACTGCCAGCCAACACCGCTCGGCTCTGATCTCGGCCGCGCTGAGATGCGGACAACCACCACCTCGGCGTCGTGCTCGAAGAGGTGCTGAACGGCGATCAGCGTGGCCAGTCTCGGCGCCGAAGGTGCGGTGATCGTGAATACCACCTCCAAGTGGTGACGAGCGACGAGGCCGTCCATGTCGGGTGTGTCGGTGTTGTACCTGCCCACGACGATCGCGCGTCGTCGATTCTCGGTGGTCACGGTCGGCTCTCCCTACCGACAGGGCATTCACGGACCGCCGCGACCAGCGCCATCCCCGACGGCGGCTGCGTCACGGTGACGCGGGGTTGCGCTATCCAGGTACGAAACGCCGCGCTACGTCGGGTCGGTACGGGCAACACGATGGCGCCGCTCCGTACCACCGATACGTTGCGCCGGAACATCTCGGCGAAAAGCGGGGTCTCGTAGGGGATGTCGGGAGTGATCAGAAATGTCCACCGGCCCGAACGGGGATGCGAGATCACCGGCCCTGAAGTCAGGCCACGCCCGAACAGTAATCGACGTGCCGCCGTACCCAACTCGGCGGGCATCGTGACTGCACCGACGTGAGGCCCGGCCGCGATGACGATCCTTTGTGGTTCTGACTGCACCACTGCCGCCAGTCCGCACGAGCGGTAGAAGGCGCACCGAGTCGTGGGCGTATCTCCGGTGTTGAACCCTGCTTTCTCATCCATAATGAAGCGCCATTCGGTTCGGCGGCAAGGGCGTGACAGGTGCGGAGAGCAGCGAGACTTCGATCGATGTGTGGTTCGCGATCCCGGTACGCCCGGCACCGGACTGCCGAGACGGTGCCTGTTCCAGCAGATACGGATCTGCCGGTCTCGATCTTCCGGATCGCTGCCCGGGGGACCGAACCGAATTTGGCATCGAGGAGGTCGATCAGAGTTTCGGTTCGGGCGCGGGCCTCACCACGAGCCTCACCAATGGCCTCACCTTCGGCGCGGAGCCGTTCGGCGGTTGTCATCAATGCCTCCTTGGCTCGGGGACCCAACTGCTCGATCACGGGGTCGAGACCGTCTTCGGTTGTGTCGCCGACTTGCAGGATACGGCCGCGAAACTACCCGCAAGAGCCGACAAACAAAGGCGCCCCGGACCTTTCGGTCCGGGGCGTCTTCGCTGTGCTCGTACGCTCAGAGGTTCTTCGGGAGTTTGATGGTCTCCGTCGGAGCGTCCGCGTTACCCGTGCGGGGCAGCGTGGTGGTCGGGGCGTCGTCCGCTGCGACCGTGGAACCGCCGGTGGGGCGCCGGGCCGGGCCGGTGGGGCGGGCCGGCTGACCGCCGCGGCCGCCGGTGACGCCGAGCACGATTCCGGCGATCAGCGCGATCACGCCGAGGATGCCGAAGACGATCGGCAGGACGCGGCCGAACAGCGACAGCTTGTCGATATTGTCCTTGGCCACGGCGAGCTGGGATTCCACGGTGTCGGTGTCGAAGACCATATTGGCCTTGAGGGCGGGCACCTCCACCTTGTCGGCGGTGCGGCTGTAGAAGATATTGAGCTGTTCGCCGCCCTTGACGATGGTGCCGGTCTCCGGCTCGACCCAGACGTCGCGGGTGTTGCCGTAGAAGCGGTACATGGTGACCGGTTCTTCGCCGCCTTCGACGCCCCACTTGGCGGCGGGCAGTTCCAGTTTGTTGGTCGGCGCCTTGGAGACGTCGGCCAGCTTGGTCACCGGGACCTCCTGCCGGAAGTGGTAGACCTTGGTGCCGTTGATCTCGGTCTCTTCCTGGAACACCATGTCGGTGGTGGTCCGGGCGAGCACGTCGAAGTAGGGGTAGGTCTTCTGCTCGGTGCCGATCGGGAACCGGTACTGCAGCCCCGTGTGCTGTACCGGATCGGCGATGCTCTCACCCTTGGAGTTCGTGGTGATCGCGATCGACCCGTTGGGATCGGTGGCCACCGGCTCACCGGTCGTGCGGTCGATGGTGACCCGGTCGACGTAGGCGGTCAGCACGCCGGTATCGCCGGATTTGTCGATCCGGCGCAGGGTGTTACCGGCCTGGATGGTCATCTCGTCGGCGTTGGAGGGGTCCTCGACGGTGAGGAACCGCTGCGAGACCAGCGGTACATTCTTGTTGACCTCGGCCGAGCGCCCCTCGGCCGTCAGCGATGAGGAATCCAGGACCAGGCTCTCCTGGTCTTTCTGGTTGACCGCGACGGTGGTGATCTCGAGGTCGAGAGGAGTCTTGGCCATCTTGCTGACGGTGTAGGTGGGGATCATCAGCGCGGCGACGATAAGCAGCGCGCCGAGACCCACGAGCACGCAGGCAACCGTCCTTCTGGTTCCGGCACTCAGTGCCATGCAAACTCTCCTCGTCGTAGAACACAGGTCGTTCCGCGGGTACAGCGGGGCGCCGCGGCACTCGTGAGCCCTGACACTAACAGCCTGGACGTTCCCCAGGGGTTGGCGAGGCCGGAATCCGACCGAAATCGGGGGGAGTTTGACCCGCATTGTGAAATACCGGCTTCCTACGAGCACAGACGGCCCGGCAGACTGGGACCCGATGGCGACCACTCCGACCACCGATACCGGCCCCTGGCACCCCGCCGACCAGGCCGAACACCAGGCCGCAGCCGGTCATGGCCCGGCGCCGGCGGGGACGGCGCCGGTACCGGCCGGGCGTCAGCGGGGCTTTCTTCCCGCGCTCGAGGGTATGCGCGGTCTGGCCGCCCTCGGTGTGCTGCTCACCCATGTGGCCTTCCAGACGGGTGCCACCGGGATTCCCGCGCTCGGCCGCCTGCTGGAACGCTTCGATATGGCGGTCGCGGTGTTCTTCGCGCTGTCCGGCTTCCTGCTGTGGCGTCCGCACGCACTCACCGCCCGCGGCCTCGGCGAGGCCCCCGGTCTCGGCTACTACCTGCGCCACCGGGTGGCGCGGATCGTGCCCGCCTACTGGGTCGTGGTGTGCGCGGTACTGATCCTGGTCCCGGCCGCCGCCGGTACCGCCGGGCTGCAGGTGTGGATCTCCAACCTGCTGCTCCTCCAGGTCTTCGTACCGCTCACACTGACCGACGGGCTCACCCAGATGTGGAGTCTGTCGGTCGAGGTGGCCTTCTATATAGCGCTGCCGCTGCTGGCCTGGCTGCTGCACAGGTTGCGAGGCCGCGCGGCCACAGCACGGGTGCCGGCCGTCCTGCTACTCGGGCTGGTCTTCCTCTGCTGGAACTTCATCCCGGTACCGACCCCGGATGCCATCCACGCCGACAACTGGCTGCCCGCCTATATCCCCTGGTTCGCGGGTGGCATGCTGCTGGCCGAGCTGACCTGTGACGACCGGTGCCGGGCACACCTGCGGCTGCTGGGCAACCAGCGGCTGATGTGGGCGATCGCGGCCGTGGCGTTCGTGGCGTCGGCGACCCGCCTGGGCGGAGTCGCCGGGCTGACCCGGGCCGAGCCCTGGCAGTACGCCGTGAAGATGGGCCTCGGCGCGGTGATCGGGTTCGCCCTGCTGGCGCCGCTGGTACTGGGACCGCCGGACAAACCGCATCGCTGGCTGACCGCGACGCCGGTCGCGACGGCGGGACGCTGGTCCTACGGGATCTTCATCTGGCATCTGGCCGTGCTGTCGGTGATCTTCCCGGTATTCGGCATCCTGCCGTTCAACGGCAATTTCGGGGTGGTGCTGGTACTGACGGTGGCGTTCACGCTGCCGATCGCCGCGGCGAGCCACGCCCTGGTGGAGGAGCCGTGCCGGCAGTGGGCGCGGCGGCGGGACCGGCCGCGGCCCGCGAAAACCTGACCCGGCGGCTCAACAGTCGCATCCGCAGCCGTCGCAGCAGCAACCGGCACCGCAGCACTATTCGGGCGACTCGCCCGTTTCCGTGCTGTCCGGCGCGCCGGGTTTGCGGCCGGACAGACCGCGCCAGGCCAATGCGTCGAGCAGATCCACGGCTTCGGCCACATCGATGCGGCCGTCGGCGACGGAATCGGCGATGGCCTCACCCGCGCCGATCACCGCGACCGCGACGATATCGAAGTTGGTCCCGGGTTCGGCGTGTTTGGCGCTGGACTCCAGCAGTTTGGCGGTCAGCTCGATAACCCGCTCCCGGGCGTTCTCGATCTCCGAGGCGAAGGCCTGCTGGCCGAGCGCCTGACGGTAGAGGACCTGCCAGGAGTTGCGGTGGGTATCGACGAAGCCGAGAAAACCCTCCAGGGCGGTGCGCAATTGTTCGTGCGGGCTGAGCAGCGGGTTGCCGGCAGGTGCGACCGATTCGAGGAAGCGCAGCCCCTCCCGCTGGATACAGGCGCGGAACAGTTCGTCCTTGGAGCCGTAGTAGAGGTACAGCATCGGTTTGGAGATCTCGGCTTCGGCGGCGATGGCGTCCATGGAGGTCTCGTGGAAGCCCTTGCGCGAGAAGACCTCGACCGCGGCATCGAGCATCTGCTGCTCGCGCACCGCTCTCGGAAGCCTTTTCGTACCGCCCGCCATCACGTTCTCCTACCGCAGTGAGCTCATTATATTACTCCAAAGTAAGTTCCCCAGGACCGAAACCACCGGCCGCGATGCCCGCGCGCCGGTGTTATTCCGGTAGGAGGCCGGAAACCCCGGCCCGTCATCCCGGGGCCGGGCCCGTGGCCCGGCCCGGACCGTCAGCAGGTGCGGGGGATCCGCTTGTAGTCGGCCATCCGCAGTACCGAGGCGTCCACCCGCTCCATCGGCAACCGACCGGCCGCCACCGCCTGCTCCAGCTGATCGAGCACCTGCCCCACGGCGTCGGTACTGATCCAGAGCGCGTTGTCCGCGCCGGCGACGAGCGCGGCCTCCACCGCCTGCTCGATGGACAGCCGTTCGGTGATCGCGGCCATACCGCTGAGGTCGTCGGTGAAGATCACGCCGTCGAAAGGCGCCGCCCCGTACCCCGAACCCTCGCGCAGCAGCTTCATCACCTCGGGGCTGATACTGGCCGGCACGCCCGGGGTAGTCAGCCCGGGGACGTCGAGATGACCGACCATCACCGCCGAACCCGTATCGATCAGCTCACGGAACGGCACCAGATCGCTGGTGCTCAGTTCCGGCAGCGGCGGCACCTGCACGGCGCCGAGATGGGAATCGCCGGTGCTGGAACCGTGGCCCGGGAAATGCTTGAGCACCGTCCCGAGGCCGACCTCGTGCATGGCCCGGATATAGGCGTCGGCGTATTCGGTGACCACGGCCGGGTCGTCGGAGAACGAGCGGTCACCGATCACCGAATCGTCGGGCTGGGAGCTCACATCGATATCGGGGGCGAAATCCACCGTGATCCCCAGGTTCTGCATCGCCCGCGCCCGGTCCAGGGTCGCGGTATAGAACTCGTCGGGCGTCATGGTCTGTGCGGTGCCCCGGGCCGAGGGCGCGGTCCCGATGAGATTCCCGAGGCGCGACACCCGGCCGCCCTCTTCGTCGGTGGTCACCATGAGTGGCACCTTCGCCGCGGCCGTCACCTGCGCGAGTCCGCCGTCGGTGAGCATCGACTGATCGGTCCAGCTGCCGACGAAGATCCCGCCGACCTGATGGTCGCGCACCACGGCGAGCGCGTCGTCGGTGCCGGTCACCCCGACGGTGAGCAGCTGCGCGAGCTTCTCCCGGGTGCTGAACTGCGCCAGGTACCGGGCGGCGCAGTCACCTCCGGTCGTGGTGGGACCGGCCGCGTCACCGGTCGCGGCCTCGGGGCTGGTGCCGGCGCCCGGGGTCGCGGTGGTGCCGGGACCGGAGCGGCCGCCCTCGGAGCCGGAACAGCCGGTGAGGAGCGCGGCGAGCACCGCGAGCAGGACCAACGGTATCTTCCGCATCGTTCGACGGTAGCCCGCGCGCCGCACCCGCGACACTTCGGACCGGCATCCGGACAGAGGTAATCTGATAACACCGGTCAGGAGTCCGCCCTGGGAGGTCGCCGTTATGCCCTGCGATCTGATGCTCATCGCCTACGACGGTTCCGAACACGCCAAACGCGCGATCGAATACGCCGGACGTTTCCTCGCCGCCGACCGCGCGGTGGTCCTCACCGCCTGGGAGCCGATGGTCCGCCAAGCCGCGCGCATCTCTGGCATCTCCGGGATGGTCCAACCGGAATGGGTGCCCGACGAGGAACTCGAGGACATCGCCTATACCACCGCCCGTGAGATCAATGCCGAAGGCGTGCACCTGGCCGCGCTCGCGGGACTGAACGCCGAGGCGCGCACCCAGGAATACGCCGCCGGCGCCTGGCAGGCGGTCGTGGAGGTCGCCGACGAACTCGATGTCGACATCATCGTCGCGGGCACCCGGGGGGCGACCGGGCTGCGCGCACTGGTGCACAGCAGCGTGGCCGACGCCGTGCTCAAACATTGCCACCGCCCCGTTTTCCTGGTTCCCCCGGTGCAACCGGCCGGCGCGCGGAAATCCGGGCACGACGATCACGCCGCGCAGTAGGGGCGCCGCGCGCGTGGTTACGGTCGGCTCATGACCGGGTTCCTATTGGCACGACCCGACGGCGTGGTGCGTGGCACCGGCGTCCGCACGGTGCACCGCGATCCGTGGCAGGCCGCGGCCGCCCTGCGGGAAGGCGCCGCCGCGGCGATCGCCGGGGCGCTACCGTTCGATCCACGCCACCCGGCCGCGCTGATCGAACCCGGCGAATTGCTGCACACCGCGGGGCCGTGGCGCCCGTCCGCGCTCCCGGAGCTGCCGCGGGTACAGGTGGTGGAGCAGACGCCGAGCCCGGCCGAACACCGTGCGCGAGTCGCGCGCTTGGTGGAACTGCTGAACGAACCCGCTCCTCGCCTGCGCAAAGTGGTGGCGGCCCGCTCCGTGCGCGCCACCGCGGCGGCCGCACTGGAACCCGAGGTGCTCGCCGCGTATCTGCTGGCCCGGAACCCACGGGCGAATGTCTTCGCGGTCGATCTCACCCCCGCCGGGCGTACCGGCGCGACGCTGGTCGGCGCGAGCCCGGAGCTGCTGATCCATCGCCGCGACACGGCCGTCGAACTGTATCCGCTGGCCGGCACACTGCCCCGGTTCCCGCACCGGGTGGCCGATTCCGCGCAGGCCGACCGGTTGCGGGCGAGCGCCAAGAACCACGCCGAACACGCGTTCGTGGTCGACTGGATCACCGAACGGCTGTCCCCGGTCTGTATCGGTCTATCGGTGCCCGCGCGGCCGCAACTGGTCGCCACCCACGATGTGTGGCATCTGGGGACGCCGATCCACGGCGTGCTGCGGGCGCCGGCGCCCAGCGCGCTCGAACTGGCGCTGCTGCTGCACCCGACCCCGGCGGTCTGCGGTACCCCGACCGCCGACGCGCTCGAATACCTCACCACCCATGAGGAGGACCGCGGGTTCTACGGCGGCGCGGTCGGCTGGTGCACCGCCGACGGCGACGGGACCTGGGTGGTCGCCATCCGCAGCGCGGAACTGGCCGCGGGCGGCCACGAGTTGCGCGCCTACGCCGGCGGCGGGATCGTCGCGGCCTCCGAACCCACCGCCGAACTGGCCGAAACCACTGCCAAACTGCGCACCCTACTGGGCGCCCTCGATTGCGCCGTACCACCCGACGACGAATGAGTCGGGGATCGCGTCGGCGCGGACCGCGATAGGGGCGGCCGGAGGCAACCGTTAGGGTGAAACGCTGGACGGTCCTACCCGGACCCGGCCGGTCCTGCTAGGTTGGCCCAGATATCTGCCTGCTTCGGAGTTTGGAGTGCTGCGATGAAGTTTGCTGTCCCCGGTGTTGCGAGTGCAGTCGGCGGCGCCCTGCTGGGCGCGATCGCGGTCTTCGCCATCACCGCCGCGCTGCAGCAGAACAGCCGGCCGGAAGTCGACCGCAGCGGTAACGCGGACAGCTCGCTGCTGAACAACGTCGAATACGGCAAGCGCTGAGACCCGGCCCGATCTCGTCCCGTCCCCGCCGGAGCCTGTCGGCGGGGACGGCAAACGCCTGACCCACGGTGCCCGTCCAGTCCGATCCCGTCGAATCTGCCGACGCGGCCACCCGATTCATCCCTGACTCGGAGCCCACCGGCGAACTGGGCCGCCGCTGGTTGCTCGGCACCGCGTTCGCCGCTTTCCTGCTGACCTTTCTGCAGGCGCCGGCCCTCACCGCCGCCGACACCAAATACGATCTCGCCGAGAATCCGCTCGGTTTCCTCGCCCGTGCCGCCCATCTGTGGAGCAGCCAGGCGCCGATGGGCCAGGTCCAGAACCAGGCCTACGGTTACTTCTTCCCGCACGGCGCGTTCTTCGCGCTCGGTGATGTACTGCATCTGCCCGCCTGGGTCACTCAGCGGATCTGGTGGGCTCTGCTGCTGCTCGCGGGTTTCTGGGGTGTGGTCAAACTCTGCGAAACCCTCGGGATCGGCAGCCGCGGCTCCCGCGTCATCGCGGCCGCCGCCTACGCACTGTCGCCGCGGGTGCTGACCACCGTCGGCTCGATCTCCTCGGAAACCCTGCCCATGATGCTGGCGCCGTGGGTCCTGCTCGCGCCCGCCGCGCTGGGCACCGCCTATCGCAGGCATCGGCGCGGCGGGGCGCGGTCCCCGGCGGGCAGCGCGATGGCGCTGGCGCTGATGGGAGCGGTGAACGCGGTCGCCACCGTGGCCGCCTTCCTACCCGCGCTGCTGTGGTGGGCGAGTTTCCGCCCCGACCGCGTCTGGTGGCGGTTCACCGCGAGGTGGGTACCACTACTCGTCCTCGCGGTGGCCTGGTGGGCGGTACCGCTGCTGCTGCTGGGCCGGGTGAGCCCGCCGTTCCTCGACTACATCGAATCCTCCGGGGTCACCACCCAGTGGGCGTCACTGGGTGAGGTCCTGCGCGGCACCGACAGCTGGACGCCGTTCGTCTCCCCGGAACGGATCGCGGGCGCGGTGCTGGTCACCCAGCCCGCCGCGGTGCTGGCCACCGGGCTGATCGCCGCGGCCGGAATGGCCGGGCTGGCGCTGCGGTCCATGCCGTCCCGCGGGCGGCTGGTGCTGATTCTGTGCGTCGGGCTGACCGGTATCTGCGCGGGTTATGTGGGGCAGCTGGGCGGACCGTT
Organism: Nocardia grenadensis; assembly: GCF_050942415.1. Lineage (NCBI taxonomy): Bacteria > Bacillati > Actinomycetota > Actinomycetes > Mycobacteriales > Nocardiaceae > Nocardia > Nocardia grenadensis. The sequence goes on from NZ_CP192054.1 coordinate 6,174,930, forward strand.
CGCCGAACCGATCCGAATCTTCCTCGACTCCGGCGGCGCACCGCTGCGCAATGTGCACAAACTCGAACCGCTCATCCGGCTGCCGCTGGTGCTGGGCATCGCCCAACTGCTGGCCCGGATCCCACTCCCGGCCTCGGTCCGGCCGGAGGTGTGGCGGGCGTCGTTCGCCAATCCGCACCGCGATCGCCGGGTCGCGGTCGCCATGCTGGTACTCGCGGCACTCGCGCTGTCCAGTTCCCTGGCCTGGACCGGGAAACTCGCGCCCCGCGGCGCCTACGACGCGGTTCCCGCCTACTGGCAGCAGACCGCGGACTGGTTGCGGGACAATGCCGCCGATACCCGGGCACTGGTGGTCCCCGGCGCCCCCTTCGGCAGCCAGGTGTGGGGCCTGACCCGGGACGAACCCCTCCAGGCACTGGCGCAGACCCCATGGGCGGTACGGGACGCCGTCCCGTTGAATCCGCCCGGCACCATCCGGGCGATGGATTCGGTACAGCGGCTGATCGCCGACGGCCGGCCCTCCGACGGGCTGGCAGCCACACTGCGCGGGCAGGGCATCGGGGTACTGGTCCTGCGCAACGATCTCGATCCGGACACCTCCCGCTCCACCCGCCCGCTGCTGGCGCACAGTGCGGTGGAGGGTTCACCGGGACTGCACAAGGTGGCCGAATTCGGGAAACCGGTGCAGAACGACTCCGGCCGGGACGATTTCGTGGCCGACGCGGATCTGCGGCCCGACTATCCCGCGGTGGAGATCTACCGGGTCGACACCCCCGCCCCCGGCACCCCCGCCGAGGTACGCGGCGGGACCGGGGCACCCGAGCGCTTCCCCGGCGCGTACACCGTGCCGCTCGATTCGGTACCGGTGGTCCAGGGCGGGCCGGAGGTACTGGAAAGACTGCATCGCGACCCCGCGACCTCACACGAACCCACCCTGCTGGCCGCCGATGCCGCGGCCGCGGGTCTACCGGTGGGCCCGGTGACGGTGACCGATACCCCGATGAACCGGGAAACCGATTTCGGCAAGGTCGACAATCACAACTCCGCGCTGCGCGCCCCCGGCGACGCGCGCCGCACCCACAACCTGGTCCCCGACTACGCCGTGCCGGGCGCCGAACCGGTGCAGGGCGGCTGGACCGGGGCCACTATCACCGCGTCGAGTTCGGCGGCCGACGCGACACAGATCGGCGGCGTCGCCCCCGGCAACTCGACCGCCGCCGCCGTGGACGGCGATCCGGCGACAGCTTGGATCAGCAATGCGGGCGAATACGCCCTGGGCCAATGGATCCGGCTCGATCTCGACAAACCGTTCACCTCAGGTCTGCTGCGGTTCACCACCACCCCCGCCGCGATCGGCGATCCGGTGAAATGGGTGGAGGTGCGCACCAACAACGGCAGTGTCTCGGCCCGGATCAGCGAAGCGGGCGAACCCGTTTCGGTCGCGCTGCCGGTGGGTTCCACCGAATGGGTGAAGATCACCGCCATCCGCACCGAACGCGGTACCACCGGTGGCCAGTTCGGGATCAGCGAACTGGGGCTGGAGGACTACACCGTGCGCGACGCCGGCGTCCCGGTCGAGATCCGGCACCGGACCGTCCTGCCACCGCCGCCTCCGGGTGCCACGGTCACCGAATGGGATCTGGGACAGGAATTCCCCGGGCGCGGCGCATGTTTCGACAGTCCCGATCGCGTCCGCTGCGGTAAGGGCCTGGCGCTGGCGCCCGAAGAGCTGGGCCCGTTCGGCCGGACGCTCTCCGTGCCGGCACCCGCCACCGTCGAACCACGACTCATGGTCCGCCCGCGGCAGGGTCCCGGGCTGGAGGCATTACTGACCGATCCGGCACGCCCCGTGGCGCGCGGCGCCTCCGATGTCGGTGATCTGCGTGGTTCCGCGTTCGCCGCCACCGACGGCGATCCCCGCACCAGCTGGACCGCGCCGGAGGACACGGTCCGCGACACCCTGGGGCCCAAACCCGCGCTGACCATCGAACTTCCGGAGCCCACCCTGGTGACCGGCCTGGAACTGACGCCTTCGCTGGGCGGCCTGCCCGCCGCGCCCACCTCGGTCACGGTGAACCTGGGCAACGGCCCGCAGGTCCGGGGGATCGAGGAACCCGACAAGGTCTCCCGGATCGACCTGCATCCCACGGTCACCGACCGGATCGAGTTGAGCATCCGCAGCTGGGAAGCGGTATTGGACCGGACGGCGCTCGGCTACAGCCAGCCCCAGCCGCCCGGCCTCGCCGAAATCGGTGTGCTGGGTCCGCAGTATCCGCCGCCCGCCCCGGCGGACCGGCCGGTGACCGTCGGGTGTGACGCCGGCCCGACCATCGCGGTCGGTGGCCGCCTCGTCCACACCAGCGTCACGGCCACCGTGGGCGAACTGCGTGCCGGTGACCCGGTGCCCGCTCAGGTGTGCCCCGACGCGCCGCAGGACGCGGGGGCCTTCCCGGCCACCGCACCCGGTGTCGTACAACCGGTCTCGCTGCCCGCCGGAGAGGTCGACGTACTGGTCGCGCCGACGGAACTGTTCTTCGTCGACCGGCTGCGCCTGGTGGACACCCGGCCCGCAGCTCCCGCCCCGAGCACCGGCACCCGCCTGCTGACCCTGCCGCTGAGTACCAATACCGGCTGGTCGGCCCATACCGCCGACGGCCGCGAACTGCGGCCGGTCGTGGTCGACGGCTGGCAGCAGGGCTGGGTGCTGCCCGCCGATACCACCGGCCCGGTGACCGTCTCCTTCCCGATCGACAGCTGGTACCGGCTCGCGCTGCTCCTCGGCCTCCTGCTCCTGATCCCGCTCATCGCCCTCGCCGTGCCGCGCGGCCCCCGCACCGAGGCGGCGGCGGCCCCGGGCGTGTGGTCACCGCGGATACCCGCCGCCCTCGCCCTGATCGCCGCCGCGACCCTGATCGCCGGGGTGACGGGCACCGTTCTCACCGTCGCCGGCCTGGCGGCCGTCCGATTCGTACCGCGGCTGCCGCGCCGCGCCCTCGCCGCGGTCGCCGGAGCGGGCACGGTGATCTCGGCCGCCGCACTGTCCACCGGACCGTGGCGGATGCCCGGCGGTTATATGGGAGATTCGCTGTGGGTCCAGTTCCCGGCCCTGGTCGCGGTGATCGCGGTCGGGCTGGCGGCGCTGCCCCGGATCAGGCGGGCGCCGGAACCCGGCGACCCGCCGCCGTCCGGATGACCAGTACCGCGACGAGAGTCGTGGTCACGGTAGCCACGGACGCGACCGTGACGATCAGTCCGGTGACACTGTTCGCCAGGGTGAGCACGAGCACCACCTCGAGAACCAGGCCCGCCCACGCGATCCCCGCCAGCGCCGTCCGCTGCACCGCGATGGCCGACAGCAGCGCTCCCTGGAGTACCGCGAGAATCGCCCCGTGCAGCGCGAACAACCACAGCAGACCCTCGATCGGCGCGTAATCCCGGCCCGCGAAAACCGGTGCCAGCGGGGCCGCCAGCGCCGCGCCCAGCACGGCGACCACCCCGATACCGGCGAGAACTGCCAGCGCCGATCGCACGGCCGACCGGGACGAGGCCGGCTGCGCCATCCGTGGATACAGCACCACCCCCACCGCCTGCGGTAACCAGAACGCGACCTTGGTAGCGATCGTGCCCAGCGCGTAGCGGCTGGCATCGGGTTCGTCCAGCACGATGCGGACCACGATGAGATCCGCGGAGGACAGCGCCATCAGGGCCGCCTGCACCTGCGCGGCCTGCAGCACCGCGAACACCCCGTCGAATCCACCCGCGACACCGGCGACCGGAACCGGGGCGGGACCGTCCACGGTTTCACCCGCCGCAACCACCGGCCGGCCGCTGCCCGCCACCACGCGGGCGTAACCCGCGGCGGCGGTGATACCGCCGGCCGCCGCCCACAGGGCCGGGGTCGCGCCACCGCCGCAGGCGAGCACCACCAGCGCCGGGAGTACCTTGGCGATACCGGTGACACCGAGCACCACCGCCAGCCCACGGAACCGGCGCGACCCCTGCAACACACCCTGGTCGCCGGCCAGCACCACCAGCGCGGGCGCCGATCCCAGAGCCGCCGCCGAGGCCGCGATACCGACCTCGAGCAGCGCACTCACCACCGGTACCAGCACCACGACGGCCACGGCCACCAGCAGCGCGCACCGCCGGCGCAGCGCCCGCAGCGCGGCGATATCGGCACCGTGCACGAGTTCGCGGGCCACCACGTTCTGCAGGGCCAGCGCCGGTACCGCGCACAGCAGCTGCACGGCCAGCAGGCTGGCGAACTCGCTGTACCCGGCCACGCCGAGCCAGCGCCCGGCCAGCAGCTGCAGCAGATAGCTCGCGATATTCGCGATCATCGCCCCCGCGGTCACCAGGGTCATGTCCGCCACGGCGGGGAGACGGCGAACGGACTGCACGTGCGCAAGTGTCCCACCCGGGCCGGCGTACATACCGGTCCGCCCCGCCGCGGCCGGCGAACGTAGGGTGACTGGCCGTGAGTGCGCAACGAACAGGCCGGTGGACGCGTCTGCTCCCGGCCGGTTACAGCCTGCTGCTCACCCTGCTCATCACCGCGCCCCTACTGCGGCCCGGATATCTGCTGCTCCGCGATGCCGTGAGCACGCCGCGCTCCTATCCCACCGACGCCGCGCTGGGGTTGGGCGACGCGGCCCCGCGCGCCGTACCCCAGGACGCCCTGCTCGCCGCGTTGTCCCCGCTGATCGACGGCGGGTTGCTGGTGAAAGTCGTCCTGCTGGCCGCGCTCTGGGCCGCCGGGTACGGCGCCGCGGAGCTCGTCCGGGAATTGCTCGGCGCCCCGCTCGCCGCGCAGCTGGTGGCGACCACCCTCGTCGTCTGGAACCCCTATATCGCCGAGCGGCTCCTCCAAGGGCACTGGAGCCTGCTCACGGGCTACGCCGCGCTGCCCTGGACGACCTTGGCCGCACTACGGCTGCGCACCGCCGGCCGGCCCCGGTTCGATCGGTTCCGGGACCGGTCGGTACTGGCCGGCTGCCTCGCGGCCGCGGGCCTGACCCCCACCGGCGCCCTGCTCGCCACGGTGGTCGCCGTGATCGTGGCCGGATGGCGTCGCGCGCCCGGAGTGATAGCGCTCGCGGTCCTGGCCTGCGCCCCCTGGCTGGTGGCCACCGCCGTCTCCGGGGTCGCGGCCGAACCCTCCGACCCCGCGGGCGTCACCGCGTTCGCCGCCCGCGCGGAACCCTGGCTCGCCACGGTGGGCAGCCTCGCCGGACTGGGCGGTATCTGGAACGCCGAGGCGGTACCGGTCTCGCGGACCACTCCGCTGGCCGCCGTCGCGACGATCCTGCTCCTCGCGGTGGTCCTGCTCGGCTTCCGACGGGTCGCGGCGGCCGACGCGGACCCCGAACACACCCGGGCCCGCCGGATCCTGCTGGTCCTGGCCGTCGCGGCCGTACTGGTCCCGGCGCTCGCGGCCACTCCCGCCGGACTCACGGTGATGGAATGGCTGGTAGTCGAGATTCCCGGCGCCGGACTGCTGCGCGATACCCAGAAATACGTGGCGCTGGCCGCTCCCGGCTATGCGCTCTGCGTGGCCGCCGCATGTCTCGGTTTCCCCGGTCGGCGCACCGGCGATGACACGGACACCCACGGCGACGAGCGCCCCGGTCTCGCCGACGACCACGGTGCCCCGGACCGCTGGTCGCCGGTCCTGGCCGCACTGTTCATCGGCGTGCTGACCCTGCCGCTGCTCGACCTGGGCTGGGGCGTCGGCGGGCAAATGCGGGCCATCGCATACCCGGCCTCCTGGCACGAGATCGCCGAGCGCGTCGACGGACCGGGCGATATCGCCGTACTGCCGGGCGGTATGTTCCGCCGCTTCCCCTACACCGGATCGGCACCGGTCCTGGACCCGGCGCCGCGACTGCTGCCCCGCGACGTCCTGCAGACCGGGGCGCTGCCTGTCCAAGGCGCGACGGTGACCGGCGAGGGAGCCCGGGCGCGGACCGTGGAGAACCTACTCCTCGACGGTGGCCCGGCGGCTGACCTGGCACGGCTCGGCGTCGGCTGGGTGCTGGTCGAACGGGACTCCCCCGGCCCGCTAGGGAACTCCGCGGCGACGCTGGCGTGGTTGACGCCGGTCCACGATACCGGCGACCTGGCCCTGTACCGGGTCCCGGACGTCCGACCCCGGCCCGTGCCCGAACACCGATCGTCGGTGGTGGCCGCGCATATCCTGTGGGCGCTGCTGCTGGTAGCACCGCTCGCCGTCCGGGCCGCCGAGTTCGTAGTGCGCCGAGTCAGAAGCTGAGACCCGGTTGCCGGTGCGATGGCGCCGGCCGGTACACCCTTGCGAGTGCCGAATTACGGAAACCCGCACGGACTGGTACACCGAGGCCGGAATGCGGCCGGCCGGGGGCCGCGCCGCGACGCAGGTGCAGTCCGGCAGGCCGGCAACAGTGGTCGGACCGCTATCGCCTGTGACCATCGGAAGCGGCGCAGCTCGAGGAGCCCGCACAAGGGCGCCTCGCCGGGTTCGAAGACGCCCTTCGCCGGTTGCGCCGACGTATGAACGGCACCCGGCCCGGCGCTCGGCCGATCTGGGCCGCCGCCGTGGTACCGGTGGCGATCGATGTGATCGAAGGCGCCAGGGCGGCGTACCCTCAGGCGCCGGCCGGGAGTTCGGCGCGCGTCTCGGCACGCACGTCCTCGCGCGGTGAGATCAGCCCGCTGATCCGCCGACCCGCCGCGGCGGCCGCCAATACCCGGTGTACCCCCGAGGCCGTGTGCTCCCAGGAGAACTCGCGCGCCCGGGCCCGGGCCTTCTCACCCATGATCGTGCGCGCGGCCGCGTCGTCCAGCAGTTCACCGACCGTGGCAGCCAGCTGATCGACGTCGTCGGCCAGCACCCCGGTCACGCCGTCGACGATGGAATCGGTGAGACCGCGCGACGAGCGGTAGCCGACGGTCGGCACACCGTGCTGGGCTGCCTCGATGACCGCCAGACCCCAGCCCTCCTTACGGGAGGGCAGTACGTGCACCCAGGCGCGGGAGAGCAGCTCGTGTTTACGGCCCTCGTCGACGTGGCCGTGGAAGGTCACCGCGTCGGCGATACCGAGGGCGGCGGCCTCGTCCCGAAGTTTGTCCGCCCACCAGCCGCCGCCGATCACATCCAGCCGCACCTCGGGGATCCGGACCCGCAACCGGGCGACAGCGGTGAGCGCGTCCTCGATCTGCTTGTGCGGGACGAGCCGCGACAGCACCACCACCCGGGGTTCGGCCGAGCGAACGACCGCACTGCCCGTCGGGACATGCGCGGGGACCGGTTCCGCCCCGTTGCGGACCACCGCGATCCGGGATCGGTCGACGCCGAGCGTCGCCAGTTCCTCGGCCGAGGGCAGGGAGACGGTGAGATACTGGTCGGCGCGATGTACCCGGGGCGAGAGCACCGATTCGATCCACCAGCCGATCCGGCCGACCAGCGCACCGGCCACCGGCCACTGCTCTCGGTGCCCGTGATGGACGAGCACCACCGAGGGCACACCCGAGACCAGCCGGGCGAAGAAAGGAATGCCGTTCTGGGTGTCGATCACGGCCTCGGGGCGGATGCCGCGCAGCGGGCCGATACCGCACCGGCCCAGCGCGATGGCGGCCAGCGCGCGCGGATACACCGAGAACCGGCCGCCGCCCCGGCTGATCTCGATACCGTCGATCCGCTCTCGTTTCGGCGCACCCCGATAACGGGCGGTACGCAGCGTCACCTGCACACCGCGGGCGGCGAGATGCGCGCCGACCTGTTCCAGGTACCGCTCGCTACCGCCGCCCTGTGGATGACCGGTATCACGCCAGCAGAGCAGAAGTACTTCGCGCACGTGGGTGTTCTCCGGTGGGCTCGGGTCCCGCGTATGGGACATGGGCATCGCGGTACACCTTAACGCCGAAGTCCGTCCGGCAAGTCGCCCACCTGCGTGTCCATTCGGTATCGAAGATCGCACGAGGGGATTTACCGGCGGCGAGATCTGTCATATTTCACAATGTGCGAAACTCGGCATCGTGCTCGACGCCGAGGAATCAGTTGTGGACCGGATATCGCCCGAGCCGGGCAGCGACGCCGATACCATGCTCCGGCCCGGCTCCGCCGGCTCCCCGGCCCGGTCTGCGCCGAAGCGCTTCCGCTTCGCGCGCCGCGCCTCGGTGCGCAGGTCATTGCGCCTGCTGCACAGTTTTCGTTTCGAACAGACCGATCCCGCGCGCTTCTACGGCGGTATCGCCACCGACAGCGCCCATCTGCTCGCCGATTTCTATGCCGATCTCACCGGCCGCGATCTCGCCGGCGCCACCGTCCTCGATGTCGGCGGGGGGCCCGGATACTTCGCCGACGAGTTCGCCCGAGCCGGTGCCCGCTATATACCGGTGGAGCCCGATCCCTCGGAGATGCACGCCGCCGGTATTTCGGTACCGGCCGCGGTCCGCGGGTCCGGGATGGCACTGCCGTTTCGCGACGACGCGGTCGACATCTGTTTCTCGTCCAATGTCGCCGAGCACGTACCGGATCCGTGGCGGATGGCCGACGAAATGGTCCGGGTCACCCGGCCCGGGGGCATGATCGTGCTGTCCTACACGGTGTGGCTCGGCCCCTTCGGCGGCCACGAGACCGGCCCCTGGCACTACCTCGGCGGAGAGTACGCTGCCCGCCGGTATCGGCGCCGACACGGAAAGGAACCGAAGAACCGTTTCGGCACCTCGCTGTTCGCGGTCCGGGCGGCGGACGGGGTGCGCTGGTCACAGCGCACATCGGCGCACACCTTCGCGTTGTTCCCCCGTTATCACCCGCGCTGGGCCTGGTGGCTGGTGCGGATACCCGGCATCCGCGAGCTACTGGTCAGCAATCTCGTGGTCGTCGCGAGCAAACCCGGCTGAGGATTACATCGCCACCTGCGCCCGGCTCCGGCCGATCCGGCCGCGCCAACCGTTGCGCACCACCGGTTCGGTTCTGGCCCAGGGTGATTCCTGAATGGCCAGGCCCACGGTTTCGAGAGTGGTGAGCCCCACGAGATCGGCCAGTCCACCGACCACCGCCACGGCTTCAGCGGCCTGCATGGCCGCTATCGCCTGTTCGGTGGTCAGGGTCCGTCCCGGTAGGAAGGAGACGACCCAGCCGCCGCTGCCAACGCTTTTCGCTTGATGGTCGGTCTGGTCGCTTGTCATCAACGCCCGGCCGATCACTTGCACCGCCATGAACGCCTCTCCCAATCGCGGGTATTCGGTTCGATCAATGGAGCGAGCTGATATCTGGCTAACATCATGCGCCCTCCAGCAACAAAACGCAATAGTGCGTTCGATGAAACACGAACCGGGAGGTCGGATTTCGCGGCGACGGCCACCTGCAACAAACATCAACCGACGGGCTACTCGCATTACGGAGTTCACGAGTTCTCCTCGCGCACAGCGCAACACCCGTGGGACTCGAAAGTCTGCCACAGTGACCGCTTTCCGCCGCGCCGAAACACCGGGCAGGCGAAAGAACACCGATATCAACCGATCCCGGTGACACGGCGCGGAAAATTCGTGTAGCGAACTAATCGGTAGCCGGCAATGCCCGGACGACCGGCTCGTCGCCGTCGGCCGGACCGCCGGGCGCGACCACATCGACCCGCCAGCCGGCCGGAAGAACCGCGCGCAACCGTCCCGCCTCCCGGCGCAGCGGTGTACTGACCGATACACCGTCGGAGAATTTCGGGGTGATGAACTCATCGGCCATGTTCCAACCACCTCTCAGGGGTGATCGGCTCGGCCACGGATAACGACGGCGGGAGCCGATCGGGCGATACCGGGACGTCCAATCGGGGAGTGCGTGGTCTGAGATCCAGGACACAACCAGAATAAGGCACCCGGCCTCCGCGAAGCCGCCTCCACCCCGCCGCGTGGCGGGCACCGCTCGCGATACAGCGCGACCCGTGGCGAACAGATGTTCGCCACGGGTCGCGGCGCGAAAATCGGGTCACCCGGGCCGGGCCCGAACGACCGCCGTGCCTACTGCACGCGCTGCTTGAGCGCCTCGAACTCGTCGCGCACGCCGGAGGGCAGCTTATCGCCGACGAACTCGAACCATTCCTCGATGAGCGGGATCTCGGCCCGCCATTCGTCCACGTTCACCGCGAGCGCCGCGTCGACATCGGCGGCGTCCACATCCAGGCCATCCAGGTCCATCTGCGCGGCGGTCGGCACCTGACCGATCGCGGTGCTCTCGGCCTCCGCCGAACCCTCGATACGGCCGACGATCCACTCCAGCACCCGGGAGTTCTCGCCGAAGCCCGGCCACAGGAAGCGGCCGTCGTCACCGCGCCGGAACCAGTTCACGTAGAAGATCTTGGGCAGCTTCGCCGCGTCGGCGTTCTTGCCGAGGTTGATCCAGTGGCCCAGGTAGTCGCCCACGTGGTAGCCGAGGAACGGCAGCATGGCCATCGGGTCACGACGGACGGTACCGACCTTGCCCTCGGCGGCCGCGGTCTGCTCCGAGGACAGCGTGGCGCCCATGAACACGCCGTGCTGCCAGTCGAAGGATTCGGTCACCAGCGGCACCGTGGTCTTGCGCCGGCCGCCGAACAGGATCGCCGAGATCGGCACGCCCTGCGGATCGTCCCATTCGGGCGCCAGGGTCGGGCACTGCGACATCGGGGTGCAGTACCGGGAGTTGGGATGCGCGGCCAGCGTCTCGGTATCCCGCAGGTACCAGTCGTTGCCCTTCCAGTCGATCAGATGATCGGGCTCACCCTCGAGGCCTTCCCACCACACATCGTTGTCGTCGGTCCGGGCGACATTGGTGTAGACGGTGTTGCCCGCCTCCAGCGTCTCCATGGCATTGGGGTTGGACGAACGGTTGGTGCCGGGCGCGACACCGAAGAAACCGAACTCGGGGTTCACCGCGTAAAGGCGGCCGTCCTTGCCGAAACGCATCCAGGCGATATCGTCGCCCAGAGTCTCCGCGCGCCAACCCGGCACGGTCGGCTGGATCATGGCGAGGTTGGTCTTACCGCAAGCGCTCGGGAACGCCGCCGCGATGTAGTAGGCCTTGTTCTCCGGGGAGATCAGCTTGAGGATGAGCATGTGCTCGGCCAGCCAGCCCTCGTCGTGGGCCATGGCGGAGGCGATCCGCAGCGAATAGCACTTCTTGCCCAGCAGCGCGTTGCCGCCGTAGCCGGAGCCGTAGCTCCAGATCTCCCGGTCCTCGGGAAAGTGGGTGATGTACTTGGTGTCGTTGCACGGCCACGGGACGTCGGCCTGGCCCTCGGCCAGCGGGGCGCCCACCGAGTGCAGCGCCTTCACGAAGGGTCGATCCGTGCCCAGCGAGTCCAGCGCGGCCCGGCCCATCCGGGTCATCACCCGCATGGACACCACGACATATTCCGAATCGGTGATCTCGACACCCAGCTTGGGGTCGTCGGCACCGAGCGGGCCCATGCAGAACGGCACCACGTACATGGTGCGACCCTTCATCGAGCCCCGGTACAGCTCGGTCATGGTGGCCCGCATCTCCGCGGGATCGACCCAGTTGTTCGTGGGGCCGGCGTCGGCCTCGGACTTCGAACAGATGAAGGTGCGCGATTCGACCCGGGCCACGTCGGAAGGATCGGATAAAGCCAGGAACGAGTTCGGCTTCTTCTTCTCGTCGAGCTTGCGGAAAGTGCCTGCCTCGACGAGCTGGGTGGTGAGCCGGTCCCATTCGGCGTCGGAACCGTCCGCCCACACGACTCGATCCGGCTGAGTCAGTTCGGCGACCTCCTGAACCCAGGCGAGCAGTTCGCTGTGTTCGGTCGGCGCGGTGCCGTCGGATCCACGAAGACCGGGAATGGTCGCTGAGGTCATTGAAAATTCTCCTGAAATGGGCGGCGAAGAATGCTTCCGCCCTGGCCCTTGGGCCCGTGACCAGCGCGAAAACACCTAGCGCCACCATTGGCGGGTGAGGCTTCCGCAACGGTCCATCCTGTGCACCGCCGGATCGAGGCAGTGTACTAAGGCGCGAAGCGGACGCCCAGGTTCCTGTCTAGAGGTTAACGCGGTATTGCGCCCCCGATGGAAGCGGGTTGCCGATCAACGGGGGTGAACGAACTGATTTCCGGCGGTCGGGGCCCACTGCTCCAGTATCTGCCGGTCACGGGCACATGCGGCGAGTCGGCCGGGCTGCCCGGTGGTGGCGCGGCGCAATGCCGCCTCCAGTTCGGCGACCCGCCGGTCCACCGCCACCATGCCGGCCGCCGCGGCCCGCACCATTTCGTCGGAAAGGTCGGATTCGGTCGCCACCAGCGCGGTCACCGCTCGCTGCTCGAGCTGGGCTTTCACATTCGCCACCGCGTCGGCGACCCAGTGCCGCAGATGATCTCGGTCGGCGAGCTGGCGGCGCGCCCGCACCACCCAGGCGGCCGCGCCCGCGCCGAGCAACAGAGTCACCGGCACGCTCGCCGCGTCCAATGCCGGCACCAACGCGAGCGGCGACACCATCAGCCGTCCCAGACCGACCCCCGCCGAGGCGCCCAGCACGATCATCAGGTGATCTTCGACACCCCCGGGCCGGGGTTGTGGATCCGGACCGAGCGTGGGCGCCGGCTCGTACCGCAGTGTCGGAGTTCCCTCCGCAGGTGGGACGCTCGCCGGGTGCGCGGCCGCCGCCCGCGCCCGCAGTTCGGTCAGCCGAGCGGCGATATCCAGATCCACCGTCCCGGTCAGCTGCCCGACCGCCTGCCGCAGCCGCTCCGGGAAATCACGCCGGCCGGCGCGAGCCATGTTGTCCAGTTCGGCCCGGGCCTCGGCGTGCAGTGCCCGCACGCGGGAGCCGACCTGGGTGAGCAGGTCCACCCGGGCCAGATTGATCTGGGCCCGCAGGGTGGATACCGCCACCGCGCGCCCACCGTCCCGATCGGCGAGCAGCCGGGCCCGCTCCGCCCGCAGCAGCTCGACCTCGGTACCGGACCGGAGCTGCGCCTCCTCCTGCACGATGCGCTCCCGGGTTCCCGCGACCACCTGGGCGAGGGCCGCTGTCCGGCGGGCGCCCGCCGTCGCGGTATCGGTGGTGAGCGCGACGAGCCGGGTGTGCAGCGCGGCCAGCCCGGAACGGTCCGACAGGGCCGAATCGGCCCCGGTCCGGGCGGCCAGAGCCAACCGGGCCGATACCGGCACGATCTCGCAGTCCAGTTCGGCGGCGGCGAGCAGTTCGGCGCTGCGGTCGCGGACCAGCTGCCAGTCCTTGTGCGCATGGGTGCCGTTCAACACCAGCAGTACCCGGGCTCCCTCGGCGCACAACCGGCGCACGGTATCCAGTTCGGCCGCGCCGATCACCACGCCGGCATCGAGGACGAGCAGCACCACACTGCCCGGTGCCGCGCGCGCCCACGGATCGGCCGTGGGCGCGCCGAGCTCGATCCGGGGTTCGATGCGGGTCAGTTCGGTACGTAGCAGGGCGGTGTTGGCGTCGTCGGCGCCGATGAGCCGGACCGCGGTCGCGCCACCGGAGACCGGCATCGTCCGCAACAAGGCCATACCCTGCGGATTCCAGCGCGCCACCACCTCGGCCACGGCGTCGGGCAGCGTATGCGCCGCCACGCTGCCGGTGGCCGCGGCGATACCGGAAGGACCCGGGAGACCCGGCGGTCCCGCCCCCGGACCTGGACCCGGGTCAGAGCCCGACACTGCTCATCCGCTCCCACATCCGGAGGTATCCGTTGTGGACCCGGATGGCGGCGCGGCGCGCACTCGGCGCCATATCCCCGGCCACCACCGCCCGCCACCGGATGGCGCGGGCCAGCGCGTCGTCGGCGTCCTCGGGCTCGGGCCGGGGATAGCCCGCGGCCAGATGGGCGACCTCCGGATCGACCAGACCGCCGCACAGCGCCAGCCACCGGGCCTCGTCACTGTCCAGATATTCGGTGATCAGTGCGCGCGCCCGGCTGCGCCCGTGCGGCACGGCACGCGCGGCCAGCCGGGTCAGTTCGTCTATCAGCGCACCCGCTCGCCGCGATACCGCCTGCTGGTAGCGCTGACCGAGCAGGCGCGCCACCGGCTCGACCCCGCTGACGGTGTGCAGGATCTGCAGCACCGTCTGCGGGGCGAGATCCGGGTCGCGTTCCAGTGCGGCCAGTACACAGGACAGCCCGTACAGATCCCAGCGTTCGAGCAGTTCCGCGCGTTCCGCGGTATCGGGGCCCGGCGAGACGAACGCCTCGGCGGACAACGCCGCCGCGATACCGGACTGCGCCAGCCGGCGCAACAGCGCCAGATCGGTTTCCTGAAAGGCACCGGAAACGGTCCGCGCCGCCAGCGAACCCACCATCGGGAACGCGGGCAGCCCGAATTCCCGGCCGAACTGCCGGGCCGCGGCCACCGCGTCCGCCCAGCCGGTGCCGATCGCGTCGGCCTTGTTCAACACCAGAATCGTGCGTTCCGGGCGCAGTGACCCGAGTAACCGCCGGTCGCCCGGGGAGGGGGTACTGGCCAGGACGTAGACGACGATATCGGCGTCGAGTACCGGATCGGGGAAGCCCGGTTCGTCGACGGGCGCGGTCTCCACCGCCTGATGCAATCCCAACGCGCGGGCCACGGTGGTGCGGCCGGCACGGGCGCGCCCGGCGACCTGGGCGCGCGGCAGGGTCCGCCAGCGCTGCACCGCCATCTCGATACCGTTCGCGATACCCGCGTCGGCACCGTCACCCATCCGGAGCGTGGAGATCAGCCGGTCCAGCGGATCCCCGGCCCCGGCCTCCCGCATATACCTGTCCGATCCCTCGACTGCCGGCACGCGCCACACCCCCTTCTTCCGGTGCGCATTCTGTCAGAACGGGGGCCGCCCCGCGCCGGGTGCGGACCGCGACCGCCCTACCAACGGGTAGCCCCCTGACCGGTCCGTTGCGGCCCGGAACCGGCCATGCTGGACAATAGGGCTGTGAACGACGCTGCGCACCCCGGCTCCGAGTCCGTTCCGGTCGCTCTCTCGGAAACCTCCGGCGATACCGGAGAGCGGCGGCGACGCCATGCCGGTTCCCGGCTCTACCCCCGGGTCACCAGTTTCCGGTCCCGGCGCGGCGCACTCACCCCCAACCAGCAGAAATCCTGGGATCGCAGCTGGCCGGTGCTCGGCCGGGAGGTCGCCGACGAACCGCTCGACGCCGCGGCGTGGTTCGGCCGCTCGGCACCGCTGGTCATCGAGATCGGATGCGGTACCGGAACGGCGACCGCCGCCATGGCACTGGCCGAGCCGCATCTGAACCTGATCGGTATCGAGGTCTACCAGCCCGGCCTGGCCCAGCTCGTCCAGCGGATCGAACGCGAGGAGATCGGCAATATCCGGCTGCTGCGCGGTGACGCCGTGGACGTACTGGAGAATATGATTGCTCCAGGATCGCTGACCGGTGTGCGCGTATTCTTTCCGGACCCGTGGCCCAAGGCGCGCCACCACAAGCGCCGGCTGCTGCAAGCGGCCACCTTCGCCCTGATCGCCGATCGGTTACGGCCCGGCGGGATTCTGCACGTGGCGACCGACCACGCCGGGTACGCCGAGCACATCGCCGAGGTCGGCGCGGCCGAGCACCTGCTCATCGGACTGAACGGGACCGTCGGGGGAGCCGGTACCACACAACGGGCCGCCGCGCCGATCGGTTTCGAGCGGCCGGTCACCAAATTCGAGAGCAAGGCACACACCGCCGGTAGTGCGATCAACGAGTTCATATGGGGCAAGATCGAATGATGAGCGTCAGTGAGATGGCCCCGGCCGGCGACGAGGTTGCCGGAAGTCTGCACGAATCCGGTGATGAGTCGGTAGGGCCGGATACGGACGGTCTGCGGCGGGTCCTGCTGGTCTGGGATGCGCCGAACCTGGATATGGGACTGGGCGCCATCCTGGGTGGGCGGCCCACCGCCGCCTACCGGCCCCGCTTCGACGCACTCGGCCGGTGGCTGCTGGCCCGCACCGCCGAACTCTCGGCCGGCGAGAAGAACCGGCTGGAGCCCGAGGCGACCGTATTCACCAATATCGCCCCCGGCACCGCGGATGTGGTCCGGCCGTGGGTCGAAGCGCTACGTAATGTCGGTTACGCCGTTTTCGCCAAGCCGAAGATCGACGAGGATTCCGATGTCGATTCGGACATGCTCGGCCATATCGCCCAGCGCACCCGGGGCGCCGGCCTGGCCGGGATCATCGTGGCCTCGGCCGACGGCCAGGCCTTCCGCGAGCCGTTGGAGCAGCTCGCCGCCGACGGCATCCCGGTTCAAGTGCTCGGCTTCCGCGAGCACGCGAGTTGGGCAGTAACATCCGATACTCTCGAATTCGTCGACCTCGAGGACATCCCGGGAGTTTTCCGTGAACCGCTGCCGCGGGTGAGCCTCGACTCGCTGCCCGACGAGGGTGCCTGGCTGCAGCCGTTCCGGCCGCTGTCGGCGCTACTCACCTCTCGCCCCGCACAAGGAGTCGCTTAAGTGTTCACCCGCTGGGGCGATCTGGTCTATCGGTTGCGATTCGCCGTCATCGGAGTTGTCGTCGCCGGGATGCTGGGCCTGGGGGCCTACGGTCTCGGCCTGGCCGACCATCTGAGCTCCAGCGGTCTGTTCGATCCGAACTCCGAATCGGTGAAGGCCGCCGAACTGTCCGATGAGGCGTTCGGCCGCGACCACAATGCCGATGTGCTGGTGCTCTACACCGCACCCGAGGGCCAGACCGTCGACAGCGATCCGGCCTTCCGGGACAAGATCGTCGACAGCCTGAACCGGCTGCCCAAGGAACATCCGGACCATATCGCCAAGGTGAACGGCGCCTACTGGAAGACCGAGACCGGCGAAGCCCAGCCCGCGGTGTTCGGTTCGCAGGACAAGACCAAGACCTTCGCCTCCATCGCGATCGTCGGCGACAACGACACCGATATGGTCCGCAACTATCGCGCGGTCAAGGACGTCTTCGATATCGAGGGCGTGAATGTGCAGGTCGCGGGCCTGCAACCGGTGGCGGGCACCCTCAACGACACCATGGCCCACGACCAGCACCGGATGGAGATCCTGGCCATCCCCGCCGTGGGCATCCTGCTGTTCTTCATCTTCGGCGGCGTGGTCGCGGCGGCGCTGCCGCTGATCATCGGCGGCCTGACCATCATCAGCGCCAACGGCATCATCATGATGCTGACGAAGGTCACCGAGGTGAACACGTTCGTCGGCGCGGTGGTCTCCATGATCGGCCTGGGCCTGGCCATCGACTACGGCCTGTTCATCGTCAGCCGGTTCCGCGAGGAATTGGCCGAGGGTTACGACACCCGCGCCGCGGTCCGCCGCTCGGTGGTCACCGCCGGACGCACGGTCGTCTTCTCCGCGACCATGATCATCGCGAGCCTCGGCGGCCTGCTGCTGTTCCCCCAGGGCTTCCTGAAATCCATGGCCTACGGCACCATCGCGACCGTCGCGCTGGCCGCACTTGCGTCGATCACCCTGCTGCCCGCCATGCTGAGTGTGCTGGGCAAACGGGTGGACATGCTCAGCTTCAAGCAGATCCGCAAAACCAAATCCGCCGAGGAGGTGGAGGCCAGTTTCTGGGGCCGGGCCACCACCTGGGTCATGCAGCATCCGCTCAAGATCGCCATTCCGATCTGTGTGCTGCTCCTGCTGCTGATCATCCCGGTGAAGAACCTGGCCTTCGGCGGTATGAGCGAACGCTATCTGCCGCCGGACAATGCCACCCGCGTCGCGCAGGAGGAATTCGACAAAACTTTCCCGCTGCGCCAGTCCGACCCCATCCAGCTGGTGTTCGTCAGCGAGGACACCCGGGCCATCGCGAAGGTGGTGCGCGAGGCCGACAAGGCGCCGGGCCTGGCCGATGCGTCCGGTTTCTCGGTGCCCTCGGAATCCACGACCCATTCCGGGGTCTTCCGCAGCAGCGCGACACTCCTCGATTCCGAGGACTACCGGCCGACCGTGGAGTATCTGCGGGCGATCGACGTACCCGACGGCGTGACCATGTATGTCGGCGGGCAGCCGACCCTGCAGGGCGACAGTATCGACGCGCTGCTGGACCGGATGCCGCTGATGATCGCCCTGGTGCTGCTGGTCACCACGGTGCTGATGTTCCTCACCTTCGGCTCCCTGGTGTTGCCCATCAAGGCGGCGCTGATGAGCGCGCTCGGCCTCGGCTCCACCCTCGGCATCCTGACCTGGATCTTCGTCGACGGTCACGGTGCCGGCCTGCTGAACTTCACGCCCCAGCCGATCATGTCGCCGGTGCTGGTGCTGATCATCGCGATCATTTATGGCCTGTCGACCGACTACGAGGTGTTCCTGCTCTCGCGAATGGTCGAGGCCCGCGCCATGGGCGCCTCGACCACCGAGGCGGTGCGGATCGGCACCGCGCACACCGGACGCATCATCACCGCCGCGGCATTGATCCTGCTGGTGGTGACCGGCGCGTTCGCGTTCTCCGATCTGGTGATGATGCAGTACATCGCCTACGGCATGATCGCGGCGCTCATCATCGACGCCACCATCCTGCGCATGCTGCTCGTGCCGGCGACCATGAAGCTGCTCGGTGACGACTGCTGGTGGGCCCCGGCCTGGATGAAGCGGATCCAGCAGAAGATCGGCCTGGGCGAGCCGATCCTGGCCGATGAGCGTCCCGGCGGCGGTGATGTGGTCGACCTGGTCAAGACCACCCCGGTCACCGATCCGGTCACCATGCAGATGCCGGCGCTCGGCGCCGAGAAGCAGCGCAAGACGCCGGTGCTCAAACGCACCCGCGAGGAGATCGAGGCCGCAGCGCCCACCGCGCATATGCAAACGGTCTCGAAGGGCCCGCGCAAAGCCGCGGGCAAACAGTCATCCGCCGCACCGTCGGCACCCAAACAGCAGATGCCCACCCCGCCGGACCCGACCCGTCCGCGCGCCAACCCGCCCGCCGACGGCCCGGGCGAACCCGGCCGTGGAGCCGAGGAAACGCGCGGTCCGCGGCCCGCCGCGGCGCAACCGCCCACGGAGAGCCCGGCGTCGCCGAACCGGAACCCGCAACAGCCCGGCGCGGAATCCGGCCCGGCGCCGAGCCGTCTCCCGGGCCGGGCCCCCGAACTCGGTCGTGGTCCAGGCGGCCCCGCCCCCGATCCGGGCCGTGCTCCCGGCCCGCGCAACGACTTCCGGCCGCTGCCCGGCCGTACCCCCGGTAATCAGCCCGGACCCGGCCGCCCGCAACCGAGTCAACCGGGTCCGGAGCAGCCCACTCCGCCGCCGCCGGAGGCGCAGCGCGCCCCGGGTGGCCCGGCCGGTTCGTCCCGGCCCGGTTTCGCCACCCCGAACCTACGTGGTCTGTTCGCCTCCGAACCGACCGAGGACGGCGAGCCGCAGAACGTCGGCGGCCGCACCGTCTACCCGAGCCCCGCCGACGCTCCCCCGGTACCGCCCACCTCGCAGCCGCCCCGGCCCACCGGTGGCGCGGCCCGCCCCCGGCCGGACAGTTCGACGCGGATCCCCGGCCAGCCCGGTGGCGCGGCCCGCCCGCCCGTACCGCCGCGTCCCGCGGCGCCCGAGGGCCGCCCGCCCGGCCGTCCCGGTCCCGGTCAGCCGGGCGGATGGGCAGGCGACGGTAACCGCCCGGCACCCGGCCAGGGCGCGGCGCGTCCGCCGGCCCCGCCGCGCCGCCCCGGACCGGACGGACAGCCGGGCCCGGCGGACCCACGTCTCCGCCAGGACCAGGGTTCGCAGCCGCGACCGATTCCCCGGACTCCCGAACCCGGTAACCCGGGCCCGGCCGGACGCGCCCAGGGCCTGCCCGAACTCCCGCGCCGGGTACCGGGCGCCCAGCCCCCGGCGGTGCCCGGCCTCTACCCCACGCCGGAACCGCCGACCCGGCCCGCCGAGCGTCCGGGCCCCACCGCAGCGCGACCCGACAGCTTGGCCCAGCAGTCCGCCGGTGGGGTCGGCCCGCAGCAGAACGCGGACCCGCGCGAACGCAACAGCATCGAATCGTGGATGGCGGGACTGCGGTCCGCGCGGCGTCAGCAGGCCGGGACACCGGTCGACGACTCCGGCCGTCACCAGCAGAGCGAGGGCCGTTCGGTCAGCGTGAACGAGCTGCTGCGCCGCCGCGAACAGGATTGACGCCGCCGGGAGGACCGCTCAATGCCCGAGCAACCGGCGCCAATGGGCGGCGAAGGGTTGTTTCGCGGTGACCGAGCCGAACCGGACCCGGCCGTGTACCAGCAGATGCAGCGGTCCGATCGGCGGGCCGCTGCGCACCTTGTTGTTCACGCTTGACCCGACCAGTTCGAGGCCGTCCAGGTCGACCGTGGCCTCCTGCGGCACCACCAGGGTCAGGGAACTCGCGTAGTCGTCGACCTGGATCTCCACCACCTGGGTGGTCATGGTCGCCTGGGTGAAATCCAGCGTCACCCCGGACAACCAGCTGTTGATCCGCAACATCGGGGCGACCTGCCAGTTGCCCCGGCGGTTCACACCCGACATCCGCGGCCGGATGACCCCGCCCTGCACCACCCCGGACAGTCCTGTGCGGGCGGCGTCCCCGGGTTGCGGTAGCGGTACCGGCTTACCGTGACCGGTCCGCTCGGTGGTGGGTTCGCCGATCAGCCGGACGCCGGGCAGGTCGACGAGCACCGAGTTCAGTTCGCCGCGGGTCCTGGCGGCCAGCGCGGTATCCATCCGCTCGGTGAACTCGCCCAGGGAGAGCATGCCCAGACCCACCGCGCGCTGCAGGAGTTGCCCGACATGTTCCCGTTCGGCGTCGGATACACGCAGGTTCCGGTCGCCCACTTGGCCACCGGAACCCGCACCGTCGAATACCGGATCGGGGCCGTTCATAGGACCGAGGTTACCCAGCACCGCCTGGATCCCGCATCAGGGCATTCCCCGATGCGGGGGTGGCAGGCGCCACGTCAGACCTGCTCATCTCCGGTTTCCCGCCGGGTGGCGGAGACGCTCGGACCGGGGTCCGTACCGTCGCGGCGCGGCTGCGGATCGGCGGGCCGGGCCAGCGGTAGCCGGCGCTGCGCCTCGGCGAGCAGGGCCCCGATATCGAAACGGCCCAGGATCTGGGGCCCGCCCAAGGTAGGTTCACCGTCCTCCGGCGCATCCGGTTCGGCGACATAGATTCCTTTACGGTCCGGTGCCGATTCGCCGAGCAGCTCCTCGGGATCCGCGGCGAGCAGCGAGCGAATGGCGGTGTTCAGCACCGCGACCAGCGGTACTGCCAGCAGACCGCCCGCGATCCCGCCCAGCACCACACCCGCGGCGATCGCGAGTACCACCGCCAGCGGATGGATCCGGACGGCCCGGCCGAGCAGCAACGGTTGCAGCACATGCCCCTCCAGCTGCATCACCGCGACGATGATGCCGAGCACGATGAGCGCGGTCACGAAACCCTTGGTCACCAGCGCGATGAACACCGCCACGAAACCGGCCAGGAACGCACCGATGATCGGGATGAACGCGCTGATGAACACGAGCGAGCCCAGCGGCAGCGCGAGCGGCACACCGAGCAGAGCCAGCCCGGCCCCGATCCCGATCGCGTCCACGGCGGCGACCACGACGGTGGCCCGGACGAAGCCCACCAGCGAACCGAATCCGAGTTCCCCGGCGGTGCGCACCCGTTCGCGATGCTCGGTCGGCACGACACGGGTGACGAAACGCCAGATCTGGTCACCGCTGTAGAGCAGGAAGATGAGGATGAACAGGGTGAGGAAGGTGCCGGTCAGGATATGGCCGATCATGGTCGCGGTGGTCAGCGCACCGCTGGTGAGCGTGTCCTGATTGGACTGGATGGCGCGGACGGTGGCATCGCCGGCATTGCGGATCTGGTCGTCACTCAGGTGCATCGGACCGTTGATGGCCCAGTCCTGGACCTTGTGGATGCTGTTGGTGAACTCGTCGGACAGCTGCGGCACACCCACCACGAACTGCTCCACCACGAAGGTCACCACACCGGCGACCAGCCCGAGCGAACCGACCAGCGCGACGAAAACCCCGAGCCCGCGCGGCACCCCGCGACGCTGCATCCAGTCCACCAGCGGTGCGAGCAGCGCGGCCGCCAACATGGCGATGGCCAGCGGGATCACCACGGTATCGAGTCGCCGCACCGCCGCCGCCAGCACCGCGACCAGGGCGAAGATCACCAGTAGCCGCCAGGCCCATTCGGCGGTCTGCCGGACGATGGGGTGAACGGCGTCTGCGGCAGTTGGTTTCGGCTCGGTCACCCGGCCGAGCCTAGTGAGCGCGGCCGGGCCGAGCCCACCAACAGGCCGCGTACGTCCGGAGCAAAGGCAGCGGCACACACAAACATGCACATCCGAACCGGCTGCGGAGGTGAGCAGTACATGCACGTCCGCAGCGAACGCGGAGGTCCGTAGTACGCGCCGCGGCCGGAGCGGAGTCCAGCCGACGCGCCACGGCCGGAGACACGCCCAACACGCCACGCTCGCAGTGGACCTGGAGCGACGTCTATCACGCACAACCCGGGAACATGGGGCAGTCGGCACCGGGCGCTAGATTGGTACGCGTGTCAGCGCCATTGGAAGCGGTCAAACAGACCATGCATACGCGCTGGCCCCTGTATCTCACCTCGATGCTGCTCGCGAATGCTTTCGGTGCGGTATTGGTGTGGGCGTTCATCCAGTACGGACTGCCGGTGCCCGAAGGTGAGGAGCCCGGTACCCGGGAGATCGGACTGCTGGTCCCGGCCGTCGTCTTCCTCACCGGTGGTTTCCTCAGTGTGGCGGCCTCGGCCCTGATGCTCCGGCCGGTGATGCGCTGGCAGGTGCGCGGTGGCCCGCCCAGCCGGCAGGAACAGATGGCCGCCCTGCACGCGCCGCTGCGCCAGGCGATTCTGCATCTGGCCCTGTGGATCCTCGGCGGCGGGGTGCTGGGCGCGGCGATCATCTCCGAGACCCCGGCGCTGGCCGGCACTGTGATCATCACCGAATGTATGGCCGCGACCATTGTGTTCGGTTTCACCTACATGCTCGGTGAACGTATCCTACGACCGGTAGCGGCCGAGGCCCTGACCGCCGGGCGTTTCGACCACACCCTGACTCCCGGTGTCGGTACCCGCATGGCGATGACCTGGGGGATGGGCACGTTCGCCCCGACCATTGCCATCGTGCTGCTGTGTGTCACCCAGATCTCGTCGGATGTGAAGTTCTCCGCGCAGTCGCTGGCGGTATCGATCCTGCTGCTGTGCGGGGTGGTGATCATGCAGGCGCTGGCCCTGTCCATGCTCACGGCGAGCAGTATCTCCGACCCGGTCCGCCAGCTCAGCCAGGCCATCGACCAGGTGCAGAACGGTGCCCGGGATGTGCAGGTGGAGGTTTTCGACGGGAGCGAGATCGGGCTGCTGCAGGTCGGTTTCAATCGCATGATGGAGGAAGCGGCCACCCGGCAGCGGCTGCAGGAGTTGTTCGGCCAGCATGTGGGCGCCGAGGTGGCCCAGCGCGCCCTGGACTACGGCACCGAACTCGGCGGGGAAACACGATTCGTGGCAGTCCTGTTCGTGGATATGGTCGGCTCCACCGCGACCGCCGCCGAACACCCACCCACCGAAGTGGTGAGCCTGCTCAACGAATTCTTCCGGGTCGTGGTGGATGTGATCGACCGCCACCACGGGTTCGTCAACAAATTCGTCGGCGACGCCGCGCTCGCGATATTCGGCGCGCCGCTGGACCGTCCGGACGCACCGACGGCCGCGCTGGCCGCCGCCCGCGATCTGCGCGAGGCATTGCGCGCGGTCGCCGGACTGGATATCGGTATCGGAGTTTCGGCGGGATTGGCGGTCGCGGGGAATATCGGTGCCGCCAACCGCTTCGAATACACCGTTATCGGCGATCCGGTGAACGAGGCTTCCCGGCTCACCGAACTCGCCAAGGACCATCCGGGCCGGGTGCTGGCCTCCGGTTCGGCACTGTATTTCGCCGAGGACAGCGAGCAGCGGCACTGGACGGCCGGCGAAGAGGTGCAATTGCGCGGCCGGCGCCGCAAGACGCGGCTGTCCTGGCCCAGCGAAACCGTGGACTAGGCGTACCTCCGCATCCGCTCCGGCCGTGCGCGTCACCATGCCGACCCACCGCCCATCACACCGACCCGAGCCGACCTCGTCGGCCGCGGCGGTATCGGGCCAGGCAGCGGACTTCGGCGGAAGGTGTCCATTAGGCTGGGCCCGTGACGGCCAACGGTGAAGCAGCGGGCACCGCTGCTGTGCCCGGGGCCGGAGCGCCGGAACCCGCCGAGAATCGCCGCCACAAATTCCGCTGCCTCAAATGGCTGGCCGTTTCGATCGTGCTTCTCCTGCTGATAGGCGAAGCGATTTATCTGTGGCCGCGATTACACGAGTCATGGCACAAACTCACCGAAATCCATTGGGGCTGGGTCGCGCTGTGTATCGCGGCGCAAATGCTTTCCATGACCGGGTTCGGCCACATCCAGAAACAGCTGCTGCGGGCCGGCGGTGTCGAGGTGAGCCAGTATCGCTCGGTAGCGGTCGTTTACGGCGCCACCGCCATGTCGGTGACCCTGCCCGCCGGTCAGGTGTTCTCCACGGCGTTCACCTACCGGCAAACCCGGCGCTGGGGCGCCAGCCCGGTGGTCGCGTCCTGGCAGCTGGTCTTCTCCGGGGTGGTCTCCGCGGCGGGTCTGGCCCTGATCGGCGTGCTCGGCACCGTGCTCGCGGGTGGCCGGGTGGGTCCGGTGAACCTGATCGTCTCGGTGGCGGCGGTGATGGCGCTGGTCTGGGCGGGGAACTACGCCTCACGGCATCCGGGCACGCTCGAGAAGGTGCTGCATCGCGCGCTGCTCACGGTGAACCGGGTGCGCAAACGGTCCCCGGATACCGGTATCGACAAGATCCGGGAAATGCTCGACCAGGTCGAATCGGTGAAACTGGGCACCCGGGACGGCGCGTGGGTCACCTGGTGGGCGGTGATCCACCGGCTCGCCGATATCGTCTGCCTGGGCGCCGCCTGCTATGCCATCGGCGGCGACCCCCGGTGGGCGGGACTGCTGATCGCGTTCGCGGCGGGTAAGGCCGTCGGTTCGATCCCGTTCGCGCCGGGTGGGATCGTGTACGTGGACGCGACCCTGATCTACGGTCTCACCGCGGCTGCCGGACTGCCCGCGGCGCAGGCGGTCGCCGCCGCGTTCGTGTACCGGCTGGTTAGTTTCGTGCTGATCGCGATCATCGGCTGGATCGTCTTCGCGTTCCTGTTCCGTACCCGTAATGCCGAGGACGACGAGTACGAGAAGGAATTCTCCCAGCGCAACGCCTGAGCCGGCAGCGCACACCGTGGCCACGGCGTCGCGGCCGCGACTAGGCTGCTCGGAGTGAAATGGATCGTTGCGATCGGTGTCGACTTCCTCCTGGTGGTGTTGTTCTGCGCCATCGGCCGCCGCAGTCACGACGAGGCCGTGCTCACCGGTCTGCTGCATACGGCCTGGCCGTTCGTGGCCGGACTGGCCGCGGGCTGGGTCGTGGCGGTGCTGGTGGTGCGCGGCCGGACCGGCACCGAACCGCTCGACGGCTCGCGCCTGTGGCCCGCCGGTGTGGTGATCTGGTTGTGCACCCTGGTGATCGGCATGCTGTTGCGAATGGTCGCCGGTCAGGGCACCGCCTTCAGTTTCATCGTGGTCGCGGCGCTGGTGCTGGCGTTCTTCCTGCTGGGCTGGCGGGGGGCCGTCGCGGCGATCAGGTGACCACCCGGCCGCCGCTCATTCGTCCGGCTTGGCCAGCGCCTGCAACATCCGCTCGCCCATTCGGACGACCATATCGCCGCTGTCGACATCGGCGATATGGATGGCGAACGACAGATCACCCATACTCGCGATCAGCCAGCCGTCCTCACCGGCTTTCGCCGAGAACCCGGTGACGTCACGGAATCCGCGCAGCCGAGCCATCTGCGGCGCGTTCATCCCCTCGCGCATCGCCGCGCGCAGCGCCGCGTCGACGGGCCCGGGCAGTGGACCCATGGGCGCGTCGGTTTCGCTGGGCCGACCCCGTTCGAGCATCGGCGGGCGGGTAGTGCCGTTGGTGATGGCCGCCGCCGCGATCGCCATGCCGAACGGGCTGACCAGCAGCGCATCCGTACCACCGCCCTGGCGAACCGGTTCCGCGCCGCCCGCCCCGGCCGGGCGCCCGGTCACCTCCTCCAGCCCGGGGACCCGGAAGTCCACGCCGACGCCGAGCATGGCGGCCGCCTCGATCACCTCCTGGTCGGTGACGTCTTCGGGTGCTTTGCCCTTGGCCGCCCCGGCCGCCTTCTTGAACAGTTCGATGGCACCGCCCACCGGGTACAGCCCGGTGAACGCGACCGGCCCCTGCGCGCTCGAGTAGTTGTTCTGCGCCGCTGCCACCACGGCTCCGGTGGAGGGCTGGGTGACCACGATGGAGGCGGGTGAACCCACGCTGACCACCGCGTCCTCGGCGGCACGCTGCAACCGCTGGTCCATGGTGCCCGCGATATCGGGACCGGCCGGGCCCTGGTTGCCCGCCAGCTGTTTGACGAAGCGGCCGTTCTCGAACAGCTGCACCGCCCAGCCGGAATGCTGGTCCTGGCTCTGTTCCCAGACCTTCTTCATGGCGTCGAGCATCGGCGAGAAGATCCGGCGATCGGCGACGATGAGCCGCGGTTCCTGTTTCATCACCACGCCCGGGATCGGCGCCATCCGCGGTTCCAGGATCGCGAAATCGCCCTCGCGCAGGCTGACCGCCGTGATCGGCTTCCCGCCGGCGGCGGCCAGATCGTCGCGAAGCGAGGCGCCGGTGATGAGGGGCGCCACCGGTTCGATGGCACGGGCCAGCGCGTCGGTGGAGGCCACCGGGTCCGGCATCCGCGTCGGATCGAGTTCGACGACATTGATGATCTGCTGGGTCATCAGCGGTTTACCGATATTGTCGACGACCTTCGGCGGCGGATCCGGGGTGGTGCGCACCAGCTGCACGGTGCGGTTCTGGCTGAGTTCGGGCATGACCACGGCCGGGTCCCAGGAGATCCGCCAGCCGTTCGCGAGTTTGCGGACGGTGCCCTCCAGCCCGTAGGACCAGTTCTTCTGCTCGCCGAAGCTCCATTGCACATCGAGACTGAAGATGCCGGATTCGGCATCGAGTCCGATGAATTGCGCCTTCTCGTAGTCGACGGTGCCCGATTCGAGGCCCTCGAACATTTGCTGAAGGGTTGCCGAAGCCGCGGAGGGATAGGAGGTCAACTCCGCCGCGGCGGCGTAGTCGTGCTCGTCGAGTCGCTCGGTGAATCGGTCGACGACCGCTTCGGGTCCGGTTACCTCGGTCCCGGACCCACACGATCCCATCGCAATTGCCAGAGCCGCCACCCCCGTAAGGGCGATTGCGCCCCGGAAGCGAAAGCGGCGGGATCCCCTCACGTCCATGTCGCCCACTCTTCACTCTTGTCACACCGGTAACAAGACCACCGTACCTGAAAAATGCCTGCTTGCGAGTGATCGCAAACCCGAAACCATACCCTGCCCCACCGTGTGCGGTTGCGGCCGAGCCCAACTCGTCGCACAGCGGACCATGATCAATTATCGGGGCGCCCGAGAACACCCGGCGACGCTACGCTACCGATCGATCAGAAGCGGTGCGCCGTTACCCCGCAAGTCCGCATTCATCGAAGAGATACCCCGTCACGGTAGCTCAGAATCATCCGCCCGCGCGGGAGGTGTCGGTAGGGTTGCTGTCATGTCCGATGCCGCCGTCCCGCAAACCTCGAGCAGCCCGATTCTGGTCCTCAACGGGCCCAACCTGAACATGCTCGGCACTCGGCAACCCGAGATATACGGGTCGGAGACCCTCGATGATGTAATCGAATTGTGTCGTCGGGCCGCGGCGGCGCACGGGTGGGAGATAGCCCATTTCCAGACGAATTCCGAGGGCGCGCTGATCGACCGGATCCACGAGGCGCGCGGCACCGTGTCGGCGCTCGTGATAAATCCCGGCGGCCTGACCCACACCTCGGTGGCGCTGCGCGATGCGCTGGTCATCCCGGAGGTGCCGATCGTCGAGGTGCACATCAGCAATGTGCACGCCCGCGAGGAGTTCCGCCGGCACTCCTACGTCTCCCCCATCGCGGACGCGGTCGTCGCCGGAATGGGTATCCAGGGCTATGCCGCCGCGATCGAATACCTGCTGACCCGGCGGTCCTGACACCGCCGCACCGGCCCCTGCCTCAACTCGCCTTCTCGATCCGGAAAACCGGGAAGCCCGGGGCGATCTCGGCGAGTTCGGCATCGGTCGAGTCCTTGGTGATGCCTTCGAAGAAGCGGCCGACCTCCCAGCCCCAGCGCTCGAGGTAGAGCCGCAGCAGCGGCACCTTGTCCGCGTCGGCGATCTCGACCGCGGTGAACACCTCGGTCCGCCGACCCAGCCGCAGCTCGCCGGTACCGGCGACCCGCAGATTGCGCACCCACTGCGTGTGCCCACGCGGAGCCACGAGATAACGCTGCCCGTCGGCGGCCGTCATCAGGTTGACCATGGTGGTCCGCCATTCCCCGGACTTGCGCCCGCGCACCGCCAGCAACCGGGAACCGGCGACGCTGATCCCGAGCTTGGGCAGCAGGTTGGCGAGCCGGTTGAAGATCGGGTCGAAACCGGTGGGGGCGAGGTAGCGGGTCGCGGCGGTCATCATCTTCTCCTTTGTGAGCGATGCTCTCTGTTGTGAACAACAATCGCACTCTTCGGAGCCCACGTCAAGAGCAGCGCTCTCTCTTGTTCGAATATCCAGGTAGCTCTCGGTAACAGAGCACGCGAGTGCCCCAGGTCGGGCGGCAATTACCGGCCGGACGGCCGAACCCGCTCCCGACAGCACCTTTTTCTGAGACGGTGGTCGGGGCCCGGCTGCTCCGGACATCGGGCGCGAGTGCTGGAACGAATGACGGAGGAGAGTGGCGTGCGGGCCGCAGTTTTCCACGGAACCGAACCCCGACTGGTCATCGAGGACATCCCGGTGCCGGTCCCTCGGCGCGGTGAAGTCCTGTTACGCGTCACCGCCTGCGGGGTTTGCCACACCGATCTGCACGTCCTGCGGTCCGAGGTGAGATTCCCCGCACCCGCGGTACTCGGTCACGAGGTATCCGGCGTGGTCGAACAACTCGGCGAAGGCGTGGAAGCCATCGCCGTCGGCGACAAGGTGGTCTGCAGCTTCATCATGCCCTGCGGCGACTGTCGCCACTGTGTCCGCGGCGCCGAGGACCTGTGCGAGAAATTCTTCGCGCACAACCGGCTGAACGGCACCCTCTACGACGGCACGACCCGTCTCGCCCGGGCCGACGGCACCCCGCTGGCCATGTACTCGATGGGCGGACTCGCCGAATACTGCGTGGTACCCGCCTCCGATGTCTTTCCGGTACCCGCCGATGTCGGGCTCGAGGCCGTATCGATCCTCGGTTGTAGTTCCTTCACCGCCCTCGGCGCCGTGCACACCGCCGAACTCGGACTCGGCGACCGGATCGCGGTGGTCGCGGCCGGCGGCGTCGGGTCGTCGATCGTGCAGTTCGCGGCCGCGGCCGGGGTCGCCCGGATCATCGCCATCGACATCAGCGACGACAAACTCGCCGCGGTCGCGAAACTCGGTGCCACCCATACCATCAACTCCCGCACCGAAGACGTCGCGGCCCGGGTCCGGGAACTCACCGGCGGACACGGCGTGGACGTGGCGTTCGAAGCTCTGGGCAGCGCCGACACATTCGCGACGGCCTTGAACGTGCTGGACGACGGCGGTCGGGCGGTGGTGGTGGGCATCGCGCCGGCCGGCGCCACCGGCGCGGTGGACCTGGCCCGGCTGGTGCGCCGCAAACTGCAGATCCGCGGCTCCTACGGCGCCAAAGCGCGCACCGATATGCCCGCCCTGCTGCGGATGGTCGCGGCGGATACGGTCCGGCCACAGGAAGTCATCACCCGCCGGTACCCGCTGGACCGGGCCGACGAGGCATACAGCGCACTGGCCCGCGGCGAGATCGTCGGACGGGCGATCATCGAAATGTACTGACCCGCCGCGCGTACCGATGCGAAAATTCACCGCCGAACGAGTAACGTCGAGCCATGCCGACGGAGGTCCGCAACAACACCGCACTGGAACGCTTCGAGATCACGGTCGGGGGCGAGGTCGCGGGATACACCGAATATCAGGACACCGTCGGCGAGCGCGCATTCGTGCACACCGAGGTCGACCCGCGATTCGACGGCCGGGGTTGTGCCCGGGCCCTCGTAGCGGCCGCCCTGGACGCTACCCGCGCCGAAGGGCTGGGTGTGCTGCCGATGTGCCGGGTGGTACAGCACTTCATCGAGAGCAGCCCGCAGTATCTGTCGCTGGTGCCGCACTGGGCCCGGGATCGGCTGGGGTTGCCACAATAGGCCGCGCGGCTACCTATTCGGGGTTGTGACAGTCCAGCGCCTGAAAAAGCGGACTCCTCCGCGAAACACCCCCGCACAGGGCCGCGCAGCTACCTATACGGGGTTGCGACAGTCCAGCGCCCGAGAAAGCGGACTCCTCCGCGAAACACCCCCGCACAGGGCCGCGCAGCTACCTATACGGGGTTGCGACAGTCCAGCGCCCGAGAAAGCGGACTCCTCCGCGAAACACCCCCGCACAGGGCCGCGCAGCTACCTATACGGGGTTGCGACAGTCCAGCGCCCGAGAAAGCGGACTCCTCCGCGAAACACCCCCGCACAGGGCCGCGCAGCTACCTATACGGGGTTGCGACAGTCCAGCGCCCGAGAAAGCGGACTCCTCCGCGAAACACCCCCGCACAGGGCCGCGCAGCTACCTATACGGGGTTGCGACAGTCCAGCGCCCGAGAAAGCGGACTCCTCCGCGAAACACCCCCGCACAGGGCCGCGCAGCTACCTATACGGGATTGCGACAATCCAGCGCCCGAGAAAGCGGACTCCTCCGCGAAACACGCTACGCGGGTCCGGGACTACTTTTCGGAGAGGCGGCGCACAGGCCGCACGCACCTTCGCCGCGTACACATCCGCGCGGAAGAGGGACCATTCAGCGCGTGTGAGGTGGATCTTCCTCGGGAACGCCCTTCCCCAGATCCCGCGGGGGCCGAGTGCGCCGCGCGCACACTTGCTCGGGAAAGCCGGCCGTCCAGCGTCACCGAGGTGAATCCCCTCCGGAACGGCCTCCACCACTGGCTCTGTAGGGGGCGCGCTGTTGCCTGTGCAAGAGGTCGATGGACCGGCGCCGCGGGAAGGGGGACTTTTCGCGGAGGAACACCGCCCACAGCACGCCCCACAGCGCCGCGGACGTGATCTCAGTAGGCGGCTACAGCGGCGTCGAGGGCCTGCTGTAGGTCGGTGCGGACCAGGCGGGCGATCTCCGCCGGTCGGGTCGGGAGTTCGGTTCGCGGCATTCCGAAGTGGAAGCTCGCGGCTTTCGCCTGTTCCTTGGTCGGCTCGACCGCGGGGTCGGCGCGCGGGCCGTAACTCAGGCCGAGACAGACCAGGGCGGGCCGGGCGCCGAGTTTGCCGGTCCGGAACGCGATATGTCCGATGCCCGTACCGATCGCCTGCACCTGTGCCGGGTCGACGTCGTTGCAGGTGCCCTCCGGGAAGATCGCCAGGCTGTCACCGCCGGACAGGCGTTCGGCGCAGATATCCATCATCTGCTGCCCGGCCGCGTTCACCGCCCGCGGCCCGTGGTCGCTGCCGCGGAACACGGGGATACCGCCCATCATGTCGATTCGGCGGCGCAATTTGGCCTCCTCGAACAGTTCATCCTTGGCCAGGACCCGGGTGCGGCCGATGATGGGCCGTAGTTCGCTGCGCCAGGCGGCGGCCGCGAGGGTATAGGGGTCCAGCCGGGACAGGTGGTTCACCGCGATCAGCAGCGGGGTACGGGAGCGGATGAGGGCACCGATCGCCTCACGCGCCCCGATCGCCTCACGCGCCCCGGTCGCGTAGCCGACCCGCGGCCGGTAGCGCCGCCCCAGCAGAGCGTAGGCGCCCATCGCCTGCAGGCGGTTCTGCCGGTGTGCGCGATAGAAAGCGTACACATCGTCGCTGTTGTCCAGGAGCACCTCGGGGGGACGCATACGGCTGACTTTACGAGGCTGTCGCGGTATGTCCAGATGGCGCGAAAACGGCGGCCGGGCGAACTTCGCGCGAAGTGAACAGTTGATCAGAGCGGCACAGTCGGGCAATAACTGCGATGATGGCCAGGTGGCGCAGGCAGATGACCCCGATGATCGCAAGACCCGGGGCGGCCGCGGTGACGGGCACGAGCCCGAACCTGGTCGTCGCGGTAACCGGCAGGGTGAGCAGACGGTGCGTGCCGGGACACTACTGGTTTCCTCGACCGACCTGGCCGAGCCCACGTTCCGCCGCACGGTGGTCTACATCATCGAGCACAACGACGCGGGAACGCTCGGCGTGGTGCTGAACCGGCCCAGCGATACCCCGGTGCACGATGTGTTACCGCAGTGGGCGGAGCTGTCGGCACGGCCACACACCCTGTTCGTGGGCGGGCCCGTCAAACGGGACGCCGCGCTGTGCCTGGGCACTTTGCGGGTGGGCGCGTCGATCGACGGGGCGCCGGGGCTGCGCCGGGTGGACGGCCGGGTGATGCTGGTCGATCTGGACGCCGAACCGGACCGGATAGGCCCACTGGTCGAGGGTGTCCGGATCTTCGCCGGGTACGCGGGCTGGACATTCGGCCAATTGGACAGCGAACTGGCCAACGACGACTGGATCGTCGTATCGGCCCTGCCCAGTGACCCGATCGCCGGGCGACGCACCGATATGTGGGCGGAGGTGCTGCGCCGGCAGCCACTGCCGCTGTCGCTGCTGGCCACCCATCCGATCGAGGTCGAACGCAACTAGGCCTGGGGCCCGCCCTCACCACTCCGAGACACCGACTAGTGGAGCGGAATGCCCAATCCGTGTTCCTGCTCGGTCCTCGGCCCACGGATTCTGCGTTCGGAGTCGCGGATCGCGACGTCGTTGATGCTCGCTTCCCGGCGTCGCATCAGGCCACGATCGTCGAACTCCCACAGCTCGTTGCCATAGCTGCGCCAACACTGTCCGCTGGTGTCATGCCATTCGTACTGGAAACGGACCGCGATACGGTTGTCGTGGAAACTCCACAGGCTCTTGCGGAGTGCGTAGTCCAGCTCGCGCTCCCACTTGGCGGTCAGGAACGCGACGATCTCGTCGCGCCCGGTGACGAATTGATCGCGATTCCGCCACTCCGAGTCCGGTGTGTAGGCGAGGGCCACGCGCTGTGGGTCACGGGTGTTCCACGCGTCCTCGGCGGCCTGGACCTTACGGAGCGCGGTGTCTGCGGTGAAGGGCGGATACGGTGGTCGGGCGTCGGTCATGGCAACCTCTCATAGGGGTGGGGCGTTCTCGGCGGACGCTTCTCGATGACCCTCGATCGTTGTCGCGAGAGCAGGGCGCGAGGTATTCGTCCGGTCGACTCGGTCACGGGGAGAGCGGGACGGGAATTCCGTTGTCCGCCAGCGCAGTCTCGAGGTGGCGGATACGTTCCCTCAGTGGTTCGGTGGCAGCCCGCAATTCTTCTGCGGTGAAGCGTGGAGTGATGAACTTGGGACAGTTCCAGTCGAACGCGACGACCTCGACCGTCAGTAGGCCTTCGAGGCGGCCGCTTATTCCGAGCTGTTCGAGCGTTTCGGGAGCGGGCTCCGGATCGAACCGCGCATGACCGAGAAGCTTGAGCCGTTTCCGGTTCGGGTAGTCCACGGCGATGATCGCGACCCGGTCGTCATGGTCGAGGTGACCTGCGGTGATGTACTGACGGTTGCCGGTGCTCTCGGCCCACACCAACTGCGTCGGGCCGGTCACTTTCACAAATCCCGCCGGCCCGCCGCGGTGTTGCACGTAGGGCCAGCCGTTGCTGCCGGTGGAGGCGAGATAGAAACTGTCGCGGCGCTGGAGGAACTCGGCTTCCGCCGCGCCCATGCCGGTCGGCACGGGCGCGGCGGAAAGCGCATCGTAACGGTCGAACGAACCTCGCCGGCGCTGATGCGCCTGCTCGTCCGCGCCGAATGTGAGCGCGAAGAAATGTTCCATGGTCAGAAGGACAGGATGGAGTACCCATTATCGACGAGGGTGCGTATGCTTGCCACCCCCGAGGTACCCGGCAGCGGGTTGTCCTTGATCAACTCCAGGCCGGAGGCCTGGGCGCCCTCCTTGCCGCCGAACAGATCGCCGCATCCACACGAGATCCCGGCGACCGTGTGCCGCACTGCCTGGTAGACGTCGTAGGCGGGGTGTTCGGGTGAGTTCAGGAGTTCGGGCCAGCGGGTTCCCGCGCCCTGGAATTGCAGCCGGACCTCGTCACCGGCCTGATCGAAGTCGTAGGCGGCGGCGAGAGCGTTGAATACGCGGCCGAGTGCTTCGTCGCCGCCGTTGGGGTCGCTCAGCACGAGAACGGCGGTCTTGCTCGCGGTGTTTCCACTCATTTTCTGCTCCTCGAGAGGGGCCACCCCGGCCTGCGGTCGGGGGCACCCGGGCGCGACTCCTGGAACTGGGCGGGTCTGCTCAGACCGATGTCGTGCCGGTCGAACCGAGAGAACGGACGTTCTCACCGGTACCGGTAGTCTAGGAGAACGGAGGTTCTCAACGCAAGGAGGTCGCGGTGCCGGATGGACCCGAGGCGCTACAGGTGGTCGCCGCGGCCGATCGGCTGTTCAACGACCGAGGTGTACAAGCGGTCGGGATGGACGACATCCGCGATGCCGCGAACGTGTCGCTTAAGCGGCTCTACCGCCATTTCCCTTCCAAAGCCGATCTGGTGTGCGCGGTGTTGGAGCAGCGCGACCGCGATGTGCGCGGTGCGATCGCCGAATACGTGGACGCACGGGCCGGGACGCCACAAGAACGGATCCTCGCCGTATTCGACTACTTGCTCGACTGGTTCGCTCAACCCGATTTCCGGGGCTGCCTGTTCATCAATACGATCGGGGAATTGGGCGGCACCTCCGACGACGTCGCTCGTATCGCGCGGCGCCACAAACTCGCCGTGCGCGACTATCTGGCCGAACTCGTCACCGCAGGCTCGTTTCCCGCCGGCGTGGCCGATCAGCTCATGATTCTCGCCAATGGCGCCATGGTCACCGCGGCCATCCACGAGGACCCCCGGGCGGCACGCCACGCGCGCGACGCCGCCGAAACCTTGCTTTCGGCCACCGAGCGCAGCGCCGGGTAGAGCTCCCCTTCCACTTGCCCGGACCCACCCCGACGGGGGCACCGCCCGCCCTGTGCGCGCCCGGCTCGCATCCCCCGTCGGCATGGTGCCGGTGGAGGCCGGGCCGCAGCCGACAGTTCGCCGGCGCTCTCCGGTTCGCCGCGATCAGCCCGCACACGACCGACAACCAGGTCTCGACACCCGCCCCCTTGTCGCGGTGCGGCGCTTCGGTATTGGTCAGGGCCGTTTCGGTTGCGACGGTTCAGATGTCGAGTTCTTCCACGGGCGAACAATCGGCGGTCCCGGCGACCCGCCGGTAAAGCCGGTCCCGAATCCGGCCCCGCAATTCTTCGAGGTTATCGACCACCGTGAAGACCGACACCGTTGTGGCCGACTCGGAGCACGATTTCCTCGTACCCCTCAACCTTGCCCTCCTCCAATTCGATGAAGTGCTCGAGCGCGGTGACCACCGCGCCGGACAGATTGCCGCCGACCAACTCCTGCGCGCGCTGGAACAGTGGCAGGTCGTCGGCGGCGACGTAGATGGTCTTGTTCGGCACCCGAAGTGGGGGCGATCACTCCCCTTGACGATTGCCTATTGAACGTGCCGTTACATAGCGGTACGGTAAGTGTTGTTCCGATAAAGCACTCCAGCGAGTGCGACCGCCCCGGATTCCACGCGAGGGGCGCGACCGAGTGAGGACCCGCCGATGAACCCGAACCCCGCACAGCGCACCCGCCGCCTCGCCGCGCGAATCGCCGCGATCGCGGTCATCGCCCTCGCACCACTGGCCGGCACCGCCGCTGCCCTCGCCGACCCCGGTCAGGCGTCCCAGATCAGCGATTCCCACGATTCCGGCAACAGCTTCGGCGATAGCGACAGCTGGAACGGCAACGGCGATTTCGGCTGGGACGACAACGGTCAGTACGGCTATGTCGATCACAACCGGCAGAACTACGACGGCTACGAAGACCACCTCAACAGTGGCGGGAACCAGTACCCCGGCCGCGACTCACACAACGACAACAGCTACGACCAGCCCGCGGATTGGGACCGGGCGGACCACGGCGGCGGCACCCAGAGCCCGGCCGTCTGGAACACGCCCAACCCCTACATCCCGGCGCCGGCCCCGAGCCTGCTGCCGGCGGTCCACCTGCCGCTGCCGCAACTGCCGTTCGCGCTGCCCGGCCTGCCGCCCCTCCCCTGAGCGGACAGCGCCGACATACACGTCAGTATGTTGCCGTTGGATAGCGGTTCATTGTCCGGTGAATCGTTGAGTCGAGACGTTGACAGGTTTCCGCACCAATGTGTCCGGCTCTGACACCCGACCACGGACCGCGCGAACGGACCGGCCCGCCACACCGGACCACGCGCGTGGCGGGGACGATGACTTCGGATCACCGCGAGCGAAGTCGCCGTAACAGCCCGGACATCGAGGCGCGGAGACCTGGGCGCGACGGCGGCCAAGGGATACCGCACTCGCGAGCGAAACGCAGCGCGTCGGTGGCGGTTCCGTCCTTCGGGCGGTTCCGCGCCCATGCGACGAATCGCTCGGTGAAATCCGGGCCGGTGGCGTACACCAATAAGTGTGGTCCATTGGTAGATAACTAGTTTCGCGCTCAGGATGCGGATATGTGCCGATAATGCTTGGCTACAGCACCCGCGCGCAATTCCGGCACGGCAGCCGAGTTCTCCGGAGGCGCGCGGCTCCCACGTCCGGCGCCACGCCCGGACGGACGCGACGACACGCCGTGCGGGCGCAGCAGTCGCCCGGATACGGCACTCGCGGCAGCAGACTGATCGGTGTCAAACCATACGGCTGCCGCAGTCCTGTGCGCACTGCTCGCCGCGCTGCTTTTCGCGGTCGCCGCGGTCGCGCAGCAGCGGGCGGCCGCCGCGGTGCCGGAAAAAGCGGCGCTGATCGGATCCCTGGTGCGCAACCCGCGCTGGTGGGCGGGCCTCATCGGAGACACCGGCGGATATGCCCTGCAGGTCACCGCGCTGGCGCTGGGCGCCGTGCTGCTGGTGCAGCCGATCCTGGCGAGCTCGTTGGTGTTCGCGCTGCCGCTATCCGCGCGGCTCAACAACCGCCGAGTCCCGCCGGGCACCTGGGCGACTGCGCTCGCGCTGCCTGCGGCCCTGGCCTGCTTTCTGATCGTCGGCGACCCGACCAAGGGCAATACCGATGCGCCGCTGCGTAATTGGCTCGTGCCACTGACGGTGCTGCTCGGGCTGATCGCGGCGGCGACCACGGGTGGGATCATAGCGGCGGATCCGGCACGGCGCGCGCTGTCGCTCGGCGCGGCGAGCGGTTCGCTGTACGGCCTGGCCGCCGCGCTCACCTCCTACGTCACCGGCCTGTTCGAGCACGGACTCGGCCACGTGCTCGGCGCCTGGCAGACCTGGGCGCTGGTCGCGTCCGGTGTCACCGGCATCTACCTACAGCAACGCGCGTATCAGGCCGGGCCGCTGGCCGCGTCGCTGCCGGCCGTCACGATCGCCGAGCCTCTGGCGGCCGCCTTCCTCGGTCTCACCGTGCTGGACGAGCGGTTCCGCACCGGCACCGTGGGCTTGGTCATCACCTCGCTCGCGGTCGTCGTCATGTGCGCCACCACGATCGCGCTGTCCCGCTCCCAGGCCGCCGGCTGACGAGTACCTGGCGGCTGCGTACTGGCCGAATAACCACAGCGCGCTGCTCGACGACGCGGATAGCGGCGCAGCTTCTCCTCCTTGAATTCCCGTCGGTCTTGGACAACAACTCCGTGTGGTTATGGCCTGTGGGGTCCAGACTCCCCAGCTCTGGCGCTTGCGCGATGTGCAGCGCCTCGATCTGCCGGTTTCCCGAGCAGCAGTCCATTTCTGCGAAACTGGCGGTAGCGGGTTACCGCGCATAGCGGCCCACTATCTGCGGTAGACGACAACCGGTCCTGGTGTGACAACGCCACCGTGACCAGGCGGCTCGGAAAACTATCTGCCGTAACGCGGGAGGCAGCCGGGATGGGTGCGGCGAGGGCGCTGCCTATCACTCCTCAGCCGTAGCCGCCTCACCGATCACCGCCACATCAATCACCTACAGTCCGACACCGCTCACCGAATCGGGCTTACCGCCGGATTTCCGCCAGATGCGCCTCTATCCCCTCTCCCCACTCCAGCCCGGCCGGCCGGTTCCAGGGCAAGGCCGCTGCTGGAAAGAGCAGGGGCGGCACCCGTCCGGGTGCCGCCCCTGCCACTACTGCCTCGACTCAGGTCAAGCCTGCAGCGTCGTTCCAGCGTGACTCGCCCACGGGACCTCCACGGCCTCACCATCGTTGTAGGTCGAGCCGATCCAGTCGATGATGTTGTCTTCGGCTTTCCGCAAGAGTGACTCCGGTATATCGACCGGTGAGGTCATTTTCAGCAGGTAGTAGGCGCGGTCACCTGGCTCCTGGCCAGGGTGCTCCCGGGCCCAGTCCAGATGCATCTCGTAGTCGGTCTCGGCCTCCTGCTTCAGACCGACCTGGGCTTGACCGAGCTCCGCGTATTCGGCGATCTCGGCTGTGGCGGCTGCTCGAACGGAGTCCGCCTGCATCGGCGTGCAGTACAGCTGGACAACCAGGTAGCTACTCACGCTACTGGGTCACTTCCTCTCACTTGATCACATGGCAGTGCCGCTTGTGGCGGCCCGGCGGCATCTTGTTGTCGACATCCTTCTCGGCTGCTTTCAGAGCCTGGTTGTAGTTGTAGGCGCGCCCTACTCCCTCGACCTGCTTCTCGGACTTTCCGCCGGCGGGCGTGCCGTTGACGACCTGGTCGCAGCGGACTTTGACCGTGATCTTCTTCGGCTTGTTCGTCAGTACCGGTGCACTCACCTGCACGGCAGCATATCCGGGAGAAACTGCTCCCACTGGCCCTGCCTGGTCTGCCACCGCGCCCGCAGGCGCCGCGCCCACCAAGCCCATGAACAGTGGGAAGGCCACCCCAAAGGCAGCAATAAAACCGGTCCCAATCTTCATAACAATCCCCTTTGGTCTCGTCCCACGTCGGCGGACGTACGGACTCGCACAAAACAGACGTCACCGAAGCCAAGCCCCCGCGGTAGGACCTGAATTACTGGCCGTCAGAAGAGTTGGACGGGGGCAACATCGAAACGGTTCCCCGACAACGCCAAATCGATAATGATCTGGGTCACTGATCAGGGTCGTAGTTCGTCTCCGATGCGGACTGGCGCAGCGCCGCCTCGATCGCCAGCGCTGAGCTCGGGCAGATACTTGTAGAGCGTGGTCCGCGAGACACCCAGCAGTCGCGCGATCGAGGACACCGACTCATCGGGCCGGCTGAGCAGCGCGCGAGCCTGGCGGACTTGTTCGTCGGTAACCGCCGGTGGACGGCCCAAGCGCTGCCCGCGGGCCCGGGCCGCGGCCAGGCCTTCGTGAGTGCCGTCGACGATGAGTTCGCGGATGAACTCGGCCAGCGCGGCGAACACATGGAATACCAGACGGCCGCCGGGGGTGGTGGTGTCGAGGGCTTCGTGCAGGGAGCGGAACCCGATTCCGCGGCGCCGCAGGTCGGCCACGATCGTGATCAAGTCCTGCAGGGAGCGGCCGAGCCGGTCGAGGGAAGCGACCACGAGGGTGTCGCCAGCGCGCATGTAGTCCAGGCACGCTGCCAGCTGTTCGCGCTCGGCGTCCTTCCCGGACTTCTTGTCGGCGAAGGTCTTCTTGCATCCCGCAGCTTTCAGCGCGCGGGTCTGCCGATCCAGATTCTGGTCGCGGGTCGAGACGCGGGCGTACCCGATCAGCGCTCCTCCCCCGCCGATCGGGTCCAGGGCATCGCCGTCGAGCGAGAGCGGTTCGAGCGCATCGGTGTCCGTCACCTGATAATCGTACATAAAAGGGCGATCGGACGTTCTTGAACAGCTGGATTTCACGACACGTTCTTCTAAAGTCACCGGTTGTGGTCGACTTGGGCGTTCGTCCACCGGGAGCGGTTTCGGCCTGAGTGTTCATAAAATGATGGATTAATGGACAGCCAGGCAATATCCGCCGGAGGATGCCAACGCTCGCCTCAACCTGCATTGATGAACACGCATGTGTCCGTTGTTCACTCCTCAGACCCGACCCGACCCAACGGCTAGGCCATCAGCTCGGCGTGGGCGTGCTCCGGCGCCGTCTGGCAGACGTAGAGATGCTGGTCGTAGCCGCTACCTATTTCGACTGCAGTGGGCTTGAAGCCGATGGATGGTTCATGCGCCGATTCCTCGCGCGGGAGCCAGCTGCTGTCTCTGCTGCCGGCTTCGGACGTGGCGATGGTCAGCAGGGCATGCATGTCGCTGTTGCAGGTAGGGCAGAGCAGGGGGCTGGGGTCGGCGGCTCCCCAGCCAGGCCAGCCGCCGACTCTCCAGCCGGGTGCGATGGACAACTCATTGGCGTAGAACTCCAGCGGGTACGATGCATAGACGCTGTCCACGCCCGTCTCGGCTGCCTGCCACACGCTCCAGTCTCCGATCTGCTCCCGGAGTTCCTTGCTCAGCTCCCTGTGGTCGGGGTATTCGGTGACCTGCTCCGGGTTGAGCAGGCACGGCTCGGGCAGGTAGCCGTCGAACTGCACCGCGGGTGGTTCGGGAGGCGTGGCGAGGATGGCGGTGACGGTAGCGGCCGACCGCCAGAACAGCGCGGTCTTGGGCATGCCCGCCCGATGGTTGAAGGGGCACCACAAGACCTGGAGCAGGTCTGCGCCTTCAGGCGTGTGCAGATCGGGCACGTCGCGCGCGTAGAGCTGCGCGACCGGCA
This sequence comes from Nocardia grenadensis, assembly GCF_050942415.1. Lineage (NCBI taxonomy): Bacteria > Bacillati > Actinomycetota > Actinomycetes > Mycobacteriales > Nocardiaceae > Nocardia > Nocardia grenadensis. The sequence goes on from NZ_CP192054.1 coordinate 6,215,825, forward strand.
GCATCGCTACGGAACCCTCATAGGGGGCGATCGCCAACGTGACCGGATACTCCTGCGGCGGGCGGATTCGCTCAAGGGTCTCTCGTTCCTGCGGGGTCAGTGCCCTGCCGCGCGAGGCGGCCCGGATCCGTCGTTCCAGCCTCACCTCCGCTGGGGTCAGGGTCGGGTTGATTCCGTCCACAGCATGAGGTCCGTCGCAGTGCGGCCATGGCTCGTCGGCGGGCCAGAGCAACGGTCCGCCGATGGAACTGTCCTGCGGTGAGGGCGCCCCGGGGCGCGGGTGCAACCGTGTCGCCGTGCGTGCCAGCGGAGCCAGTAGGGAGAAGACGGTGGTGACGTCGAACGGCCGCGGCGGAGTGGCCGGAGTGCTGGTCATAGCCGCGATCGTGCCAAATGACTCTGACAACGGCGGGCGCCGTGGGATCGGCCGAATTCGGGCACAGACGCTCTGCACACACTGGACAAATCGGCCTAACGCTCGGCGTCCACTAAAAGGTGCTTGTTGGACAAGTTTGCTGCGTAAATCATCGCTGACCAGCGATGATCTCCCAACCATCTGTCCAGGAATGCATCGGCTTACGACCCCCCGCTCCTACTGCCGCGGGGCCAATGCCGGCGGCCATTCCTACGGTTCGATACGCCGAACCGTCTTCGCTTCCGGCGTCCGCGGTAACTGCCGTCAACCACCTGCCGCCCGCCCGAATTGAGACAGGATTACGCGACCCCTTCATCGGAGGCGAGGAGCGCCGGCGCTTCGGCGACCTGTTCTCGCCAGGTGCCGTTGTCTGCGGCTTTCGAGGGGTGCACCGCACGCGAAGGGGCAGGTAACACGCTGAGCGTGACCTTATTCTACGGTGTTCCCGGTCTTGGATGTTACCGATTTCGGCAGTCGTCGTCCCGCGGTTCCGGGCCCGGTAGGAGATGGGCGAGCAGAAGTTTGATCAACAGCACAGGTGCGAACCACAGCAGGAATGCGGGCACCGTGAACACGCTCGGGATGATCACGACACCGAAGACCGCACCGGCGAACGCCACCGGCGTGCGTATTCCTCGCGGCGAAAACGCGACTGCGACAGCCGCCAGAAATACGATGGCGTAGATCGCTGCTGCTGTCCACCAGCCGAATCCGGGCACGATCAGTGCCAGGATGAACGGCTGGACATGAGCGGCCACGAAGCCGAGGTGGTGACGTGAACTCCGGCCCGGCCGGTGGTACCACCGTTTCGCCGAGGCGGTCGCGTTCACTACGGCACCGCCGAACATGTCGAAACCCACCAGCGCGATCACACCCACCACCACCACCGACCCGCCCGCGTGCCAGGCCACCGAACCAACCGTCATCGCGCCCAGGGCCGCAGCCGTATAGCCGAGGACGATCTCCGCTCTCGTCGCGGCCGGAGCGATCAGCCGCTCTGTGATCGTCATCGCCGGATGCCCCCCACGCAGACCTGCACAATGGGTTCGGCCAGCTCGACGAGCCGTACCCGATCGTCGGCCAGCCACTGCACCAGGCAGCCCTCGATCGCCCCCACGATCACGGCTGCGTGCCCCTCGCCGATACCCGCCCTCAGCCGTCCTTCGTTCCCGGCTTCCCGCAACAGGTCCGCGATCGCCGTGCGGTACTTCTCGTACACGGCTCCGATATCCATCGGCGTACGTGCCGACCACACGTCGAGCAGCACCCGCGCGTGATCCGGGTGCGCCGCCAGCACGGCTACCGTCGCCCGGATCAGGGTTGCGAGTCGATCCAGGGCCGGCCCGGTTCGCGGCATCTCGAGCTCCCGGTCCACCCGGACGCGATATTGGTCGAATGCTGCCGTCAGCAGCTCTTCTCTGCTGCGGACCGCGAGGTAGACGCTGCCTTTGGCCACCCCGGCTTCGGCAGCGATATCTTCGATCCGCGAAGCGGCGAAACCCTTCCTGGCGAAGACCCGCACCGCTGCCTCGACTATCTCGGCGCGGCGGTCATCCAGGTTCACTCTCTTCGGCATGCGATAATTATGACTGACCAGTCAGTCATAATTCAAATGAATGTGTTTCGGTGATTGTCGGCACCGAACCACCCCACGCCGACGAGCCGATATCGAACCCCCTGCCGCACCAAGACGGCCATCGTGAAGCAGACGTCGACAAGGTGGGGTCGTCGTAGCTTTCGCCGAGAATCGGGAGGATATGGCATAGCACTTCCCATGCCGTTCATGCTGGCCAGCGCTCACTCCTGAGCTACCTCGCGGCTGCGAGCATGTTCGTCGCGATCGTTTCCGAGAGCGAGAGGTACAGCGGCGCTGAGATGTCCGTGAGTGCGCCCGTCGAATGCAACGAGGATCCCGTAGGGCGGTAAATCCCTGCCAGCTTCCGGCCTGGCCGAGTGTTCAGAAAAGGATGGTTATCGTACAGATCTACTGAGCAATCATCGCTGATTAGCGATGATTGCGTTTCCAACCTGTTCAGGAATGCATCAATTATTGAACACTCTGCGTAGCTGTCAGGGTGGTGAGGCTATCGGGCCGTCTTGTGAGAAGGTGAGGTTTCTCTCGCGCATTCGGTACTGCCGGTGTCGGTTCCGAGTGTCGAAGGAATTTGGATGAAGGAGGGGCCTTGGTGGAAGCGTCGTTGGATGTGGCTGGGCTGGTAGGGCATCGCTATCGCGCGGATGACTACTACGAGGTGGGGCGGGAGAAGATCCGCGAGTACGCGCGAGCGGTGCAGGACTTCCATCCGGCGCACTGGAGCGAAGACGCTGCCGGTGAGTTCGGATACGCCGGTCTGATCGCGCCGACCACGTTCATCTCCACTGCCGCGATGTTGGCCAACCGCAGGCTGTTGGAAACCGTCCTCACCGGCTACGACGTAGTCGTACAGACCGATCAGGTCTTCGAGATGTACAAGCCGGTGCTCACCGGCGACCGGCTTGTCAGCGACGTCGAGCTCTCCTCGGTGCGCCGTATCGCGGGCAGGGACCTGCTCACCATCACCAACACGTTCACCGACCGGACCGGCGACATCGTGCAGATCATGCACACCACCGTCGTCGGCCTTACCAGCGAGGACGTCAACGCCGACATCAGTGCCACGATCGAACGCGTCATCATGAGCGGACTCCGCGCGACCTCCCGGGCCGCGGCGGCATCCGCCGGCGTGGACGGGCTGATGGTGCCGGATCCGGACGCCGAGACCGTCGCACGTCTTTCGCCGATCTCCCGGACGCGTGTCCCGCGCACCATGCCGCGATTCGAGGACATCGCCGTCGGTGACGAGCTTCCCGTGCGGTCTGTGACCCTGACGCGCGGTGATCTGGTGAATTACGCCGGGGTCTCGGGGGACGTGAACCCCATCCATTGGCACGAAGGGGTCGCTGCGCTCGCGGGTCTTCCGGATGTGATCGCCCACGGCATGCTCACCATGGGTCTGGGGGCGGGATTCGTCACCGGATGGCTCGGTGACCCCGGTGCGCTGATCAGGTACGGGGTCCGGCTGTCGAATTACACAGTTATCGAAGCCGCTTCCGCGGGAACTGTGGAGTTCACCGGTCGCATCAAGTCGGTCGATCCCGACACCAGGACAGCTGTCGTCGTCATCGTCGCAAAGTCGGCCGGCCGCAAGATTTTCGGCCTCGCCACCGCGGATGTCCGTCTGGCATAGCCTGTGAACGAAAACGAAGCGACAGTCTCACGGATCGTCTCGTAGTTTTCGTCCATGCCCGGGTTGCACTTCCCCGATCCTGAACTCACCGACGGAGTCGTGACCCTGCGCGCTTGGCGCCCGAACGACTACGCGCAGAGATTCGCTGGTTTCTCCGACCCCCTGTGTCAGCGGTTCTCCTGGGGATCGAGCGAGCCCTTCACCGAGCAGCACCAGTTGATCTGGGCAGGAGAAGGGGAGGAAGCGGCGCGAACGCGCGGCGAGGCCATCGGGTTCGCGATCGTCGACGCCGCGACCCCACCCGGCTGTGGGGTGGGGCATCGATCTACGACATCACTATCGCCGAAGGCCGAGCCGCGGTCGGATACTGGCTCGCCGGCCACGCGCGCGGCCGTGGCAGTGCCACACGAACTGTGCGGTTGTTGGCCCGCTGGGCCTTCGACGACCTCTCCGTAGCCCGACTGGAGCTGACCTGTGGGCCGGACAACCTGGCCTCTCAACAGGTCGCTGAGCGAAGTGGTTTCACACGCGAAGGGCTCCTGAGATCCCATCTCCCGTTCAAGGGAGGCCGCCGCGACTCAGTGCTCTTCAGCCTCTTACCTACCGATCCGGGGAGTCGATGAATTCCTCTACCGCATCACTAGGTCGGTGTCCTCGGGCTGCTGTGACGAGTGATCAGCCGCGCTGCGCAACTCCCTGTTGATGACAAGGCGACTTTGAACGAGATTGACAAATTAATCATCGCTGACCAGCGATGATTAATCGTTTCGGCGTCCAGGAATGCATCAGTTCGTCGCCATCCTCGGCAGTCACGGCACGTTCATCGCGCGAGCGCTGATCGGGCTCGGATGCTCTGACGTCAGCTGGGATTTCCAGCAGGCGATGCCGATGCCTGCGGTCTACCGGCTCGAGTTCGGTGGCCCAACCGTTTACGCGCGTTTACGCGGTCGGGCCCGGCATCTAACCCATAACAACGAAGCCGGAGACGGGCTGCAGCGCGCGCCTCGGGCTGGCAGACCGCGACGACCGACCTCGCAGAGGTGGTTCAGGGCCAGCGGAAGTCGTGAGGCCGATCGGTCCAGATTTCCGACCAGTCCCACAGCGGTTGCAGGGCTTCCCCGAGGCGGATCCCGGCGATGGTCAGTTCGTAAGAACCTTTCGGGCCGTGCTTCTCCAACAGCCCGGCCGCCTGAAGCTGCTGGAGCCGGTTCGACAACATGCTCGACGAGCAGTTGCCCATCCGCCGGCGGAGTTCCAGGAACCCCAGTGGCCCGGGTTCGAGCTCCCACACCACCCGCAGCATCCACCGCTGCCCCAGCAGGTCGATCGCCGCCAGAACCGGTGCGTTGCTGGACTCATCGGCCGACCCGGCAGGCTCCCGATCATTTGCGCTTCTCATTTCGAAGCACCATAGTTGCTTCTCAATCAGAAGCACCGGCCGAGCAAGGAGAGCACCCGATGGACCGAGCGGAACCGTCCCCGCGACGAATCGTGCTGGTGACAGGCGCCTCACGCGGTATCGGTGCCACCACCGCCCAGCAGCTGACCGGCCCGGGCACCCACGTCCTGGTCAACTACCGCGAGAAGATCAAGCGAGCGCAGACGGTGGTTGACACGATCGACGGCGCCGGCGGCAGCGCTTCGGCGGTCGGGGCGGACCTGTCCGACGACACCGCGGTCACCGAGATGATCGACCACATCCGCGACCAGTACGGCCGGCTCGATGCGCTCGTGCTGAATGCCTCGGGCGGGCTCGAGCGCGGCGCCGACCCGGGCTACGCCCTGCGCCTCAACCGCGACGCCCAGGTCCGGCTCGCCACCCTCGCCCTGCCCCTCATGCCGCCCGGCGGGCGGATTGTGTTCGTCACCAGCCACCAGGCACACTTCCACGCCATCGGCGGCGGTCGGCTGCCCGACGGGTACGAGCCGATCGCCGCGAGCAAACGCGCCGGCGAGGACGCCCTACGCGCCCTCATCCCCGAATTCACCGACCACGGTGTCGGGTTCGTCGTGGTCTCCGGCGACATGATCGACGGGACAATCATCATCCGACTGCTGGAACGCCGGGACCCCGACGCGGTGGCCGCCCGCCGCACTCACGGGCCCCTGCCCACTGTCGACGATTTCGCCGCGGCCATCGTCACCGCGATCGACGCTCCCGCGGCCAGCGGGCACACCTTCCTCGTCGGCGGGCACGACTACCTCAGCACCACGATGCGATGATCAGAGACCCCGCCAGCCGATCCGGTGAATCGTTGAGTCGAGATGTTGATATGTTTCGGCACCGGTGTGTCCGGCTCTGACACCCGACCACGGACCGCGCGAACGGACCGGCCCGCCACACCGGACCACGCGCGTGGCGGGGACGATGACTTCGGATCACCGCGAGCGAAGTCGCCGTAACAGCCCGGACATCGAGGCGCGGAGACCTGGGCGCGACGGCGGCCAAGGGATACCGCACTCGCGAGCGAAACGCAGCGCGTCGGTGGCGGTTCCGTCCTTCGGCCGGTTCCGCGCCCATGCGACGAATCGCTCGGTGAAATCCGGGCCGGTGGCGTACACCAATTCGGGGTGCCGGGCGGCGACTTCCCGGGCCCGCTTGTGCCGCAGTGCGTGTGCCGCCGCGCCCACGGCAGCCGGATCGAAACCCGCCGGGACCGCTTTTCCCGTCACCAGGGCACGCACCAGAGCCGCCTGCCGATCCGCCAATCCGGGCGCGTCCGTCACCGCAATACCGCCCGGGCAGCCGCCGTGACCGGTGCCCGGGCCGCGGCATTGGCTATCGCGTCCAGCTCGTCGAGCAGCTCGTGCCCAGGCGGGTAATTACCGTCCCGCTCGAGCATGAGCGGGACCGGGTGATCGTGTACGAACTCGGTGACCAGCGTGAGCACCTCCGCGGGTATCGGATGCAGATGGGTGTCGTGGTAGCGACCGCCGGATTCGTGGCCGCCGGCGATATGGCAGTAGGCGATCCGCTCGGTGGGCAGGCGCCGCAGCTCGGTACGCGGGTCACGGCCGCGGTTGCGCGCGTTCGCGTACACATTGGCGATATCCAGCAGCAGATACACCCCGGTGCGTTCGACGATCTCGGTCAGGAACTCCGCTTCGCTGAATTCGTCATCGGGCCAGTCGAACAGCGCCGCGATGTTCTCCACCGCGAGCGGGACATCCAAGCCGGCGCGGGTCCGGGTGATATTCGCGGACAGTACGTCGAGTGCTTCCCGGCTACGCGGTACCGGCAGCAGATGGCCGGCCTCGAGACCTCCGGCCCGCACGAAGGCGATGTGCTCGCTCACCAGCGGCGCCGACACCGCCCGCGCGCAGGCGGCCAGATGTTCGACGCGGCGCCCGTCCACCGGTTCGGCACCGCCCAGCGACAGCGAGATCCCGTGCGGTACCACCGCGGTACCCCGGTCGCGCAGTGCCGCCAGCTCCACCGGCACCTCGACGCCACCATATGCGCCCGGACGTAGCGATTCCGCGACGACCTCACAGAAATCGAGCCGGTCCAGCCGGTCGATCACACCGCAGATCTCCGGTCGCCAGCCGATCCCGAGCGCGGTTTCCGGTAGCGGGCCGGTCACCGGTCAACCACCGCAGCCGCCCCCGCCACAACCCCCACCGCAGCCGCTACCACCACCGCAACCGCTGCCACCACCCGCGTCGCCCGCACCGGAATCTCCGCCGGACACACTTTCCGCGCTGTACCCGGACATGGCGGAGTTCAGCGCGGGATCGAGCAGCACCAGCGCCTGCACCCCGAACAGGGCCACCGCCAGGCCGGCGGCCCCGGGCCCATAGGTCCGATACGACGGCGAGTTCTCCGGGCGCAGATAGCGGTTGCCGACGGTGGCCTCGGCCAATGCCGCCCGGCCCGCGGGCGTAACCCGCACCGGTGCCGCCACCCGCCATCCGGCGATACCCAGCGCGACCAGCACGAGCAGGAGGAAGAGCACCGGCTTGCCGTCGACCAGACCGGTGACCAGCCGGGCCACCCCGAACAGGACGACGACCAGAATCGGCAGCCCGGCCCCCCGCAACTGCCGGGTGTATCGGCCGTCGGCCAGGTAGCCGCGATCGACGAGCGTCTTACGCATCCGGCCCAGTTCGGTCCGGAGCCGATGGGTCAGCAGGGTGATGCCCGCCGCCGACTCGCCGAGCCGGTCGCGCACCGCAACGGTGAACGGATCCAGCGCGACCGTCGGGGCGGCGGATCCGACCGGGCCACCACCGGCATCGATGAGATCGTGCCCGCGCAACAGCGCGACCGAAGCCATCACCGCCCGCCGGTCGCTGGTCAGCAGACCGAGTTCGGGTGCGGTCAGTTCACCGGGCGGCGCCGACGCGGGCGTGTGCACGATCCGGTGCCGTAGCCGCCATCCGATCACCACGGCGGCGACCGCGATCGGTATGTAGAGCAGCAGGAACGCGGGACCGGAGACACCCCAGGTCTCGTCCGCGAGAAGCTGTGATCCCGCGGCCGACCATCCGACAGTGCGCATACCCACCTCCGGCTCCGCACAGTATTGAAACCAGTATCCGGACCGGATCCCGGCCGCGCCAGGACGATTCGAGGCCGGATCGTCGCGCCTACGCCGGGCGGGACCGGGACCACGGTGGCCCGGGTCTTGCACGCCGGGCGGATATGAGGGGCCCCGGCCGTCAATGCCGACCACCCGGAGTAGCCGGAAGGTGTACACGGATGTACACCTGAACCAACCTCGGTAGGGCCGCGGCGCATCACCTCCGGACACGGCGGCGCAATACCGGGTAGTGCCGGTCCGCGTGCCTAGGGTCGGGTCCATGAAAACTGCCCGATTGAGATCGACCGTGCGAAAGTCCGGCTCGCGCTTGGGGCCGGGCAGCTTCATTTCGACCCGCCGCCGGTCCACCGGCCTCACCATGCTGACGTTCGCGCTGGTGGCAGGCCTCGCGTTTGTTTCCGCACCCGCGCATGCCGAACCCACCGGCCCGGATGTCTCGTCCTGGCAACACGGCGGCGGACGACTCATCGACTGGTTCGCCGTCCGCGCGGCGGGTCACCGTTTCGCCATGGTCAAGGCCACCGAAGGCCTGGACTACATCAACCCGTACTTCGTTCCGGACAGTCTGCAGATGCGGTTGGCCGGGATGGCGCGCGGTACCTATCACTACGCCCGCCCCGAACTCCCGCCGGAACCGCAGGCGGCCCTCTACGCGACGATCGTCCTCGGCCAGAACGGGCCCCTGGACCTGCCGCCGGTACTGGATATCGAGCATTCCGGCGGTCTGGCGCCGGGCGCGTTGATCGACTGGACCCACCGTTACCTCAACACTGTGCAGGCCCTCACCGGACGCGTGCCGATCGTCTACACCTATCCGCGGTTCTGGCAGACCGCGATGGCCGACAGCGACCAGTTCCACCGCTACCCGCTGTGGATCGCCGACTATCGTGACCGCGCCGAACCGGAGGTACCCGGACGCTGGCCCGCGTGGACCTTCTGGCAGCAGACCGACTCCGGCTCGATCCCGGGTATCCACGGCAACACCGATATCAATGTGTACAGCGGCGCACAGGGCGATTTCGCTCGCTTCGCCCGGATGGGCGGGCTCACCGGCAGCGGATAGCCCAGTACGCCGCCCACCTGCTACACGCCGATCCGGCCGCCCCCGGACTTCCAGACCGCCACCACGGCCGGGCGCGGCTGGGCCGTTCCGCCGTCCGGCCAGTGCGAGGCCGGATTCTCCACCGAGGCATCGTCGGTTTCACCCGGATGCTGGACACACACCATGACCCGCTCCTCGGTGATCACCGGGCCGCAGGTCTCGGCGCCGATGGGCACCGACAGGAACTGTTTGGTCTCACCGCGCCGGTCACCGTCGAGTACCACCGCGAACAGGCCGTCGTTGGCGTCGAGCGCATTGCCGTCGGTGCTGATCCACAGGTTGCCGTACGGATCGAAAGCGAGGTTGTCGGGGCAGGAGATGGGGCTGACCTCGGTTTTGTCATAGCCCGCGAAATAGGTGTCGGCGGCGACCGGGTCACCGCAGACGAGCAGCAGGGTCCAGGTGAACGAGGTGCCCGCGTGATCGTCGGTGAGCTCGAGCACCTGGCCGTTCTTGTTCTCGTTACGCGGGTTGGCCTCGTCGACCCCGGGTTTGCCGTCGGTGCCGCGCTTGCTGTTGTTGGTCAGCGCGACATAGACCTTGCCGGTTTTCGGGTTGGCCTCGAAATCCTCGGGGCGGTCCATCTTGGTGGCACCCACCTTGTCGCCGGCGAGGCGGGTGAACACCGCGACCTCCTCGGCGGTCATCCCGTCCACCAGCGATTCGCCGCGGCCGTCCTCGGCCGTGCGCAGGATCGGGATCCACTGCCCGGTGCCGGTGAAACCCTGATCGGAGGGGACGGTGCCCGAGCCGTCGATCCGGTCCGGGTGATCGCCGGTGAGTTTCGCGACGTAGAGGGTGCCGGCGTCCAGGATGGTCATATTGTGCCGGCGGCTCGCGGCCCCGGTACCGGGCTCGATCTTGCGCGCGGAGACGAACTTGTACATGTAGTCGAACCGCTCGTCGTCACCGGTGTAGGAGACGACAGTGCCGTCGGCGGCGACGTGGATAGTGGCCGCCTCGTGCTTGAACCGGCCCAGCGCGGTGTGTTTGACCGGGGTGGACGTGGGATCCCACGGGTCTACCTCGACCACCCAGCCGAAGCGGTGCGATTCGTTGGGTTCGGCGGCGATATCGAAACGCTTGTCGAACTTCTCCCAGTAGTGCGGGGCGTCGGATTCGCCGATGCCGTACCGCTTCAGCCGCGCCGCCGCCACCGGATCGGCGGATTCGCCCACGAAGTAGGCGTTGAAGTTCTCCTCGCCGGACAGCACCGTGCCCCACGGGGTCACCCCGCCGGAGCAGTTGTTGACCGTACCCAGGACCTTCGTGCCGGTGGGGTCGGCGGAGGTCTTCAGCAGCGGGCTGCCGGCCGCGGGCCCGGTCAGCCGGAACTCGGTGGTCGCGGTGATGCGCCGGTTGTACTTCCCGAACGCGGGTTTCAACCGGCCGGTCCCGGGGTCGCCGTGCACCTCGACGACGGACAGGCCGTGGGCGGCCATCGCGATCTCGACCTGCTCCCGGGTGATCGCCTCGGGCTGGTATCCGGGGTACATGAACTGTTCGGTCGTGTACTCGTGGTTCACCACGAGCAGGTACTTGCCCGGCTGGCCCTCGATCGGCAGCAGGCCGGCGAAATCGTTGTTGTATCCGAACTGCCTGGCCTGCGCGGCCGGGGTCTGGCCGAAGAAATCGAACTCCGGCGCGTCCTCGAACAGCGGATCACCCCAGCGGATGACGACGCCCTGCTCGTACCCCTCCGGGATGACGAGCGCGTCCTCGCTGTTCGGCGCGACCGGCGCGAACCCGGTCCCCGTGCCCTCGGAGTTCGCGGCCGGGCCGACCTCGGTCCCGTCGCCGCAGGCGGCGAGCGCGCTCGCCGCGCCGATCGCGACCACCGCGGCCGCACTGCCCTGCAGCAGGCGCCGCCGGGAGATCCCCGCGACGATATCCCCGAAGTAGGTGTTCGACGAGGTGTTGGGTACGTCGTGGAAGCAGGCATTTCCGCATTTGTACTGACAGGTGACGCGAGCCCGCGACCCCGCGGGTTCGTGGGCGACAAAGAGCGCTAGAGGTTTCACAGTGGACTCCTGTTCCGGGCTGAACGCACGCACGCTAGCCCACCCAGGCAAGTCTCAGGAGACCGACGGATTAACGACCGGCCAACACGGAGACCCGGGAAAACGCAGGCCACCGTGTCGACCGTCACCGCTACGCCACTATGTTGACCAAGCGTCCCGGGACCACGATCAGTTTGCGCGGGGCCTTGCCGTCGAGCAGGGCGGCGATCTTCTCGTCGGCCAGTGCGGCCGCCTCGATCGCGGCCCGGTCGGCCTCCGGGTCGACCTGGATCCGGCTGCGGACCTTCCCGTTGACCTGGATCGGGTACTCCACCGTCTCCGCGGTGAGCAGCGCCGGGTCGGCCACCGGGAACGGCCCGTGGGCCAGCGAGTGGGTGTGCCCCAGCCGCTCCCACAGTTCCTCGGTCATATGCGGGGCCAGCGGTGCCAGCATGAGCACCACCGGTTCCACCGCCGAACGCGGTGCGCCACCGGGGTAGGCCTTGGTCAGGTGGTTGGTCAGTTCGATCAGTTTGGCGCCCGCGGTGTTGTCGCGCATCGCCGCCAGGTCCTCGTCGACGCCGGCGATGGTCCGGTGCAGCAGGCGCAGCGTCTCATCGGCGGGATTGTCCTCGGTGACCCGGGTCGCGCCTGTTTCCTCGTCCACCACCAGCCGCCACACCCGCTGCAGGAACCGGTGCGCGCCGATGACGTCCTTGGTCGCCCACGGCCGGGAGGTGTCCAGCGGGCCCATCGCCATCTCGTAGAAGCGGAAGGTGTCGGCACCGTACAGATCGCAGATCTCGTCGGGGGCGATCGCGTTCTTCAGCGATTTTCCGATCTTGCCGTACTCCTGGTTCACCTCGACCTCGGTGCCCGTGGCGTCGCTCCAGTAGAACCGGCCGTCGCGTTCGGTCACCTCGGCGGCGGGCACGTAGGCGCCACGCGCGTCGGTATAGGCGAATGCCTGGATGTAGCCCTGGTTGAACAGCCGGCGATACGGTTCGCTACCGCTCACCTCCCCCAGATCGAACAGGACCTTCTGCCAGAACCGCGCGTACAGCAGATGCAGTACCGCGTGCTCCACCCCACCGACGTACAGGTCGACACCGCCCGGATCGTCGGCGCCGTGCTCGGCGGGCCGCGGGCCCAGCCAGTACGTCTCGTTCTCCTTCGCGCAGAACTCCGCGGAATTGGTCGGGTCGGCGTAGCGCAGCTGATACCACGAGCTACCCGCCCAGTTGGGCATCACATTGGTGTCCCGGCGGTACCTGCGCGGACCGTCGCCCAGATCCAGCTCGACCTCCACCCAGTCGGTGGCCTTGGCCAGCGGCGGGGACGGTTCGGAGTTCGCGTCGTCGGGATCGAAGGTGACCGGCGCGAAATCGTCCAGTTCGGGCAACCGCACCGGCAGCATGGACTCCGGCAGCGCGTGCGGCGCGCCGTCCTCGTCGTAGACGATCGGGAACGGTTCACCCCAGTACCGCTGCCGCGCGAACAGCCAGTCCCGCAGCTTGTACTGGACGGTGCCCGCGCCGTGGCCGTCGGCTTCCAGCCGGGCGATCACGGTGGCCTTGGCGTCGGCGATGTTCAGCCCGTCCAGGTACTCGGAGTTGATCGCCGGCCCGTCACCCGCGTAGGCCTCGCCGTCGAAATCCGCGGGCGGTTGCACGGTCCGGATGATCGGCAGGCCGAAGGCGGTCGCGAAATCCCAGTCGCGCTGATCCTGGCCGGGCACCGCCATGATCGCGCCGGTGCCGTAGCCGCTCAGCACGTAGTCGGCGATGAAGATCGGGATCTGCGCGCCGTTGACCGGGTTGGTGGCGTAGGCCCCCAGGAAGACGCCGGTCTTCTCCTTGTTCTCCTGGCGTTCCAGATCCGATTTCGCGGCAATGGATTTGCGGTAGGCCGCCACCGCCTCGGCCGGTGTGGCACTACCGGCGGTCCAGCGCGGATCGGTGCCCTCCGGCCAAGCGGCGGCGATCAACCGGTCCACCGTCCCGTGTTCGGGGGCCAGCACCATATAGGTCGCGCCGAACAGGGTGTCGGGGCGCGTGGTGAAGACCTCCACATCACCGGTCGCGGTCGCGAACTCGACCCGCGCGCCGCGCGAGCGGCCGATCCAGTTGCGCTGCATGGCCTTGACGTTCTCCGGCCAGTCCACCCGGTCCAGATCGTCGATCAACCGATCGGAGTAGGCGGTGATCCGCATCATCCACTGCCACAGGCGTTTACGGAACACCGGGAAGTTGCCGCGTTCGCTGCGGCCGTCGGCGGTGACCTCCTCGTTGGACAGCACCGTGCCCAGCCCCGGGCACCAGTTCACCACCGAATCGGTCTGGTAGACCAGCCGGTACGAGTCGAGCACGGCATTGCGTTCGGCGGCGGGCATACTCGCCCAGTCCTTACCGTCCGGCGCCGGCCGGGCCCCCGTCGCGAACTGCTGTTCCAGCTCCGCGATCGGACGGGCGCGGCCGGCCTCCTGGTCGTACCAGGCGTTGTAGATGCGCAGGAAGATCCACTGGGTCCACCGGTAGTACTCGGGGTCGGTGGTCGCGAACGAACGCCGCCGGTCGTGCCCCAGGCCCAGCCGGTCCAGCTGCCGCTGCATGGTGGCGATATTGGATTCGGTGGTGTCGCGCGGATGCGCCCCCGTCTGCACCGCGTACTGCTCGGCGGGCAGACCGAACGCGTCGTACCCCAGCGCGTGCAGCACATTGCGGCCGTGCATCCGGTGATAGCGGGCGAACACATCGGTGGCGATATAGCCGAGCGGATGGCCCACGTGCAGCCCCGCCCCCGACGGGTACGGGAACATGTCCTGGACGAACAGCTTGTCGGCCGGGACCTCGCCGGACAGCGGACCGACCGGGTTCGGGGCGAAGAAGGTGCCGCGCTCGTTCCACCGCTGCTGCCACCGGCGCTCGATCTCCCGGGCGAGCTCGGCGGTGTACCGATGGGCGGGCGTATCACCGGAGCGACCCTGGGGTGCGCCGTGGTCTACCGAGCTCTGCCCGGCCGTCTCGGTTGCGCGGGAGTCCTGCACGGTCCTGCCTTCTCTAGCTGCTGGTGGGAGAAATCCGTCTCGACAGCCTAAGACTTACGCCCTGACAAGCCCAAAAAGGTCGGGTGCGGACTCGGCGCGTCCGATGGGGAGTACGGCCACCCATATGAGCAGAACCACACGCGGGTCCGCCCGATGGCCCGGACCCGCTGCGGACCCGGATATCGGATGCCAGGTGACACCCGTAAGCGTCGAGTTCTGCGAGACACCTCTAAGGGTTGAGGCCCGTCTCGCCGTTCAGGCCTCGAAGCGCATGCGCCGGAGGCGCGAGTCTCGAGGCCTGAACGGCGAGACACAAGGGGGCCTCAACCCCGCCCCGCCGCAGGCGGGGCCAATTAACACAGCTAGGCTCAGCGGGTGTTCGTTGTCGCAATTCTCCTGTTCGTCCTGGCCGTGGTGGCCCTGACGACGGGTGTGCTCGGCCTCATCGGCCGTCTGCCCGGCAACCGCTATATCGGTGTCCACACCGAGGCCGCGCTGCGGGACGAGACCGCGTTCCGGGCCGCCAACCGGGTGGCCGCGCCCACCCTGATCATCTCTGCCGCGTTGCTGTCCGCGGGCGGCCTGGTGGTCATGGCCGCCGGCGGCTTCACCGGCGTCTTGGTGGCGGTGGGTGTGCTGGTCATCGCACTGTTCACCCTCGGTGCGGGGGCGAACGCCGGTGCCCGGGCGGCCGAGGCGATCGCACCGCCGCCGGAACCGGCCGGAGGTTGCGGAGGGTCCTGTGGCGGCTGCTCGCTCAAGGAGATGTGCGAACCGGCGGCCGGTTCCCAACCGGTCTGATCCGGTCAGCCCAGCCAATCCAGTACCGACGCGGCCGTCCACGACTGCTGCATACTGCCCAGCGGTTCCCCGGTGAACGGTTCGTAGTATTCGGCGAAACTGCCGTCGCTGGCCTGGCGCAGCGCTTCGGCCCGCAGCATGAACGAGCGTTCCGCCCAGCCGCGGTGGGCGAACACCCAGGAGAACAGCCAGCTCATCACCGGCCACACCGGGCCGCGCCAGTATTCGCGCGGCCGGAAATCCTTGGACACCGGCGAGGTGGAGGGCGGTAGCGCGTATCGCAGGTCCGGGTGGCCGCAGAAGCGGGGGCCCTCGAACAGGCGCAGTAGGTTGCGTTCGGTGGCCCGCGGCAGGCCGCCGCTGATCAGCGGCGCGAACATGGCCAGGGTCTCGGTGGTGATCCAGCGCTCCAGGCGGGTGTCGTAGTCGCGCGCCGCACCGGTGCGGGCATCGGTGGTGGCGATCACCCCGGCGCGGAACCGGTCGGCCCAGCCGAAGAGTTCGCGGATATCGGATTTGGCCTGGTGGTATTCCTCACCTATCTGTCCGAGGACCTCACAGGCCAGGGCGAAGATCGCGGTGACGAACACGTCCTCGACCGCGAAGTCCATCGTCGAACTGAGGGCGTCGTCGTCGTAGCGGGCGCGGCGCATCTGCTCCACCAGCCACAGATACCTGTCGTATTCGCGGTCGGTGGGCCGCTGGGTGGGGTCGGCGACGACGAGGACGTCCTCGCGCCGGTAGGGCGGCAGATCCCCGGGCACCACGTGCTCGTAGGCCCGGTCCCAGCGCGGAGAGTTGTCCATCCCCGATTCCCAGCCGTGGTAGAGCGTGATGCGCCCGCTGCCCAGGGGGTCGCGGGCGTGCGCCAGCCAGCGATGCCAGCGCACCAGATCGGCCCAGCGCCGATTCAGGAATTCTTCGGCGACCGCGCGGGTGCTGCGACCGTGCCGGCGCGAGTGGTCCAGGATCCGCTGGACGGCGATGGCGTGGACCGGCGGCTGGGTGATCCCGGAGGTATCCGGACCGTCGGGCGCGTTGGCGGCCAGCAGCCGGCATTCCCAGCGGGCCGGGCCGGGGAAGTAACCGTCCACTCCGTTGGCGAAGACGATATGGGGGATCATGCCGTTCTTCCACTGCGCAGAGAGCAGGGTGTCGAGCTCGATCACCGCGCGTTCCACGCTCAGCGGCGCCAGCCCCACCGCGACGAACGCCGCGTCCCAGCTCCACATATGCGGATAAAGGCGGGGCGCGGCGCTGGTCATGGTTCCCAAATCGTTGCCGCGCAGCAGATAGGCCGCGCGGGCGGCGAGCTGCGTGGGAGTGAAACCTGGGTGTGCCATCTCTATATCTTGCTGGTTCGGGCCGGGTGCACGCTTCCTCGGTGCGTGTGATCGCAATATCTACCGAGCTACGGTTTCGCTCCGGTGTGCGGCATATTTCGTATGCGCTACACGAACTCGCCCTCGCGCCGCGCCCGCGGCCGTGGTGCGGTGTGGCACGCTGTCCGGCGGGCCGCCCGGCCACGCAGTGGACCGGTGGCGCGGCGGGGTGACGATACGAGGAGTGGCGATATGCAGCAGGAAGCCGACCGGGCACCCGGCGAGCGGCGGGTAGCGCTGGTCACCGGCGCCGGACGTGGGCTGGGCGCGGCGGTCGCCCGGGAGCTGGCGGCGGACCACCGGCTGCTGCTCGGCGCGCGCACCCCGGCCGGTCTGGAATCGATCCTGGCCGAGCTGCCCCGGGCCACCGGGTGGCCGGTGGAGCTCACCGATTACCCGGCGGTAGCGGCCGCGACGGAGTCGATCGACCGGCTGGACGTACTGGTCCACAACGCGGGTATCGCCGAGTTGGGCACCATCGCGGAATCCTCGGTGCGGCAGTGGCGCGAAACGCTCGAGGCCAACCTGATCGCCGTCGCGGAACTGACCCGCCTGCTGCTGCCCGCCCTGCGGGCGGCGGGCGGCCATGTGGTGCTCGTCAATTCGGGGGCAGGTCTGCGTGCCAATGCCGGCTGGGCCTCGTACGCGGCCAGCAAGTTCGGTCTGCGGGCGTTCGGCGACGCCCTGCGGCTGGAGGAGCCGACGCTGCGGGTGACCTCGATTCATCCGGGCCGTATCGATACCGATATGCAGCGCGCGATCATCGCCGGAGAGGGCCGGGCCTACGAACCGGACCAATTCCTGCGTCCGGAGACGGTCGCTCGCGCCATCCGGACCGCGATCGATACCCCGCGCGACGCCCATCCCACCGAGATCGTGCTGCGCCCCTGGTGAACGCGGCCGCTCACCGGCCCGATCGCCAGGTCCTGTGCCCCTGGCCCCCGGTTCCACGCGGCGTATCGGCGAGTGGCGTTACGGCCGGCCGTGGCGGCTCGGTCGCGATCCGCGAGTTGCGGGACGAAGTCGTCCGGCGGCTCCGACCCCCGGGATCGGCGGGCGCGCACCCGCGCCCGCCGATCCCGGCCGCGAACGCGTGGTCAGTGCTCGTCGTAGTGTCCGTCGTGGGCGGCGTGCCGGTGCCCGTCGTGGATGTAGTCGACGTGATCACCGTGCGGCACCGCGACATGACCGCAGCCCTCACCGTGGACATGGTTGTGCGCGGTGACCTCGGTGTGCCCGTGGGTTTCACACTCGTCGAAGTGCCCCTCATGCGCTCGGTGCAGGTGTCCGTCGTGGACATAGTCGACGTGATCACCGTGCGGGACCGCGACATGACCGCAGTCCGGCCCGTGTACATGCGTGTGGTCGGTATGCTGATCGTGTGCCGTTGTCATCGGTGTTCCCTCTTTTCTCGGAGCGGTTGCTCGGCTCGAAACGGTCACCTGGAACTACGCACTGAAATACATTACCAAGTGCGCATCAATGCAGGTAGCCACTGATGTGCCGAGCCCCGACGAGACGGCGATTCGCGGGAGCTTTTCCGCTTTCCCCGCTATAGCAAAACTTTATAAATACCCGAATCGTCCTATCTTCAAACAGATTTGGGGAATTTCTGGCACGGTTTTCATGTCTTTCGGATACCAACCGCGTAACGTCGATGTGGTTCGAAACCGCCGGGCGGCAGCGTTTATGCCCGGCGGCCGATAGCTGCGCGAAGTTCTGGCTGGTTAATCCACTGGCAATACCGTGATGAAGATCGGACACGAGACCTCATGATGATCCGCAAGATCGTTGCGGCGGTAGTGCCGCTGCTCGCCACCACCACTGTGGGCGCGGCAGTCGTGCACGCGGAACCCGCGACCCCCGAGATCGGCTACCACGCCGAGCTCATCGGTAACAGGGTGGTCACCACTCTCACCAACGGGACATTCGAGATCGACGGCGAAACAGTCGAGATCCTGGACAAGTCGGGCGCCACCGTGATGGCATTGCCGCTCGCGGTCCGCGAGGGTGCCACCGAGTACCCGCTCCCGCACGCGGTGCGCGACGAGGGCCGGGTGCTCGAGCTGACGGCGGTCAAGGATGTCGCCGCGGCCCGGCCCGCCGCACAGCCGGTGGCCTCACCGCGAGAGAATCTCGCGGCCCAGGACAACTTCACCTCCCAGCTCGGTCTCGCCACCGCCATCGGCGGCTTCGTCGGTACCGCACTCGGCGCGGTCGTCGGACTGGCCGCGTGGGCCGGTGGGCCGGTGACCGGCATACCTGGAATCGTCACCGCGGCCGCTCTCGGCGGCATCATCGGGACCCTCGTCGTCGGCGGACCGACGCTGATCATCGCGGGCATCGACCTGATCAACACCCTGGTCGCTGCCCCCGGCACCACGCAGTGGGCGCCGCGTCAGCAGGTTCAGTCGGCGAACTGAACTCCCTCCCCTCGACGGATCGGTGAACACGGGTCGGTGACCCGATCCGCTCGGCATACGAAACCCCACGGGTCCGGTCTGCGACGGCAGACCGGACCCGTTTTCCGTGCCGGTGGTCAGGCGATACCGCTGACCGGTTCCGGGTTGATCTCGTCGCGCCAGGCAAGGGCCTCGCGGACCTGGGACAGCTCATAGTCCGGGCCGGTGATGCCGACCGTGAACAGGGTGGCCCCGGCCTTCAGGTAGTCCGGCGCCTGCGCCGTGCCCGGCCAGGACACCGAGCGCTCGATCCGATCGGTATCGGTACCCACCCGCGCACAATGCTCGTCGAGAACCTGACTCTTGTGGGTGAACACGTCCAGCTCGCCGAAGCTATGCCAGATATGGGCGTACTCGGCCACCAGGCGCAGCGTTTTCTTCTCCCCGCCGCCGCCGATGAGCACCGGGATCTCACGTACCGGCTGCGGGTTCAGTTTCGCCAGCCGGCCGGTGATGCGGGGCAGGTATTCCTTGAGCAGGTTCAGGCGGCTGCCAGCGGTACCGAAGTCGTACCCGTACTCGTCGTAGTCGCGCTCGAACCACCCCGATCCGATGCCGAGGATGAGCCGGCCGCCACTGATCCGGTCCACGGTGCGGGCCATATCGGCGAGTAGATCCGGATTGCGGTAGCCGCCGCCGGTGACCAGCGCGCCGATCTCCACCCGTTCGGTCTGTTCGGCGAAGGCGCCGAGCATGGTCCAGCATTCGTAGTGCGCGCCGTCGGGGTCCCCGAACAGCGGAAAGAAGTGGTCCCAGTTGAAGACGATGTCCACACCCGCGTCCTCGGCCCGCAATACGGCGTCGCGGATGAGTCCGTAATCGGGCGCGTGCTGGGGCTGGAGTTGGACTCCGATCCGAACTGGTCGGCTCATCTTGTTTGACTCCTCGTCGTCGGGTTGTCTCCCGACCCCGAGGCTACCGGGGCCGGGTAGGCCGGGCCGTACGGAAACAGCGGCCGCGAACCGATCGGCTACGTGGGTCTCGGTATCGGTGCCGATTCCGGACGCGCATGGATTTCGTAACGGAGTGATACAGCCCCTTTTCCACACCGCTTCGTCGGTAGCATTTCGGACGGCGTCTCGTTGTCACGGCCCGCTCCCGGTCGGCGAATCACGCACAGAAGGAGGCTCCGCCATGCCTGTGTGCACGACACGCGACAAAGTGAACATCTTCTACAAGGATTGGGGTAGTGGCCGCCCGGTCGTATTCATCCACGGCTGGCCGTTGAACGCCGACGCCTGGGAAGACCAGATGAAATTCGTCGCCGACAACGGGTACCGCGGTATCGCCCACGACCGGCGCGGGCACGGCCGCTCGGATCAGCCGTGGGACGGTTACGATTTCGATACCTTCGCCGACGACCTGAACGATCTGCTGACGAGCCTCGATGTCCAGGACGCGACGCTGGTGGCACACAGTATGGGTGGCGGTGAGCTCGCCCGCTATATCGGCCGGCACGGCACCGGGCGAGTACATTCCGCGGTACTGCTCTCGGCCATCCCGCCGCTGATGAGCAGGACCGAGAGCAACCCCGAAGGTGTGCCGGACGAGGTTTTCGACCAGATCAAATCCGGGATCCTCGCCGAGCGTTCGCAATTCTGGAAGGACACATCGGAAGGTTTCTTCAGCGCGAATCGCCCGGGCAACAAAGTGACCCAGGGAAATCGCGACGCGTTCTGGTTCATGGGTATGCAGGAGAGCATCCAGGCCGGAGTGAAATGCGTGGACGCGTTCGCGTACACCGATTTCACCGAGGATCTGAAGAAGTTCGATATCCCCACGCTGATCGTGCACGGGGACGACGACCAAGTGGTGCCGATCGATGCGACCGGGCGTAAATCCGCCGAGATCATTCCGGATTCGACCTTGAAGGTGTATGAGGGCGGCTCGCACGGCATCGCCCTCGTCCCGGGAGACAAGGAGAAGTTCAACGCCGACCTGCTGGAGTTCCTCGACCGCTGATACGCGGACCTGCCGGGCACCGGGCAGTCGAAGCGGTCCCGGCCCCGGGCGGGGATTGCCATAATGAGCGTGTGTACCGCAGAATCGCCGACACATTCGTGGACATCGGGCACCGGATCATGTACTCGGGCAAGATGGTCGGCGACTGTCTCGATCGCGATATCAGGAATATCAGCAGCGGTCTGCCAGGGCACGGCGGCACCCTGCCCCGGGCAGACGAGCAGGGCTCGGACCTCATCGGTGGGATCGCCGCCGATACCGATTTCTACTCCGGCCTGCGCGCATGGAACGAAAGCAGCGACCCCTACACGCTGCGTTCGGGGCTGGACAGTGGCCGGATCAAGTTCCACGACTTCTACAAGTACGTGGAGCACAACGAGTTGCCGGAACATATCGGCCCACTGACATCGGAAGGGTCTGATTGGACCATCAATCGCGCGTGGGGGCGCGCGATAGCCGCCAAGCGAGACCATCTCCACGAACAGGGGATAGCGGGGCGGGACTTCTCCCAGGCCATGTGGAAGTGGCAGGACAATATGGAACGCCAGGCCCGCGAGCTGGACGGCGAGCTCGATTTCCCGGCCGAGACAAGAAGTCGCGAGCCGCACCTCGGGAGGCTCTACCGGGGCGACTCCCGGCCCAAGGAAACGATCTTCGAGGAAGGCTTCCGACCACGCAGCACGATCGACGAACCGACGTGGTCGTGGACCGGTCACGACGGTCCGGGCGCGGATGACCGGGTATGTACTTCGCGAGCCCCGGCTCAGGCCGCCCGCTTCCCACTCGGTGACGACGGCGAAACGTTCGTGGTCCGAGATACGCGGAACGCTCACGATCGAGGAGAGGACGGCAAGGGAGCCCGAGAGCAGCTCGTGGTGGTCGATGGTGGGATACCGGCGGACAAGGTCGAGGGCGTGCTGATCGATCGGCACGACCCCGACAAGGGCTTCATCCCCAACCCGAACTTCCGGCCAGAGGAACCGACACCGGTCAGGCCTCCGCGCGAGGACAGCGGCTGGGACAACATGGTCGTCGAACCATTGTGATCGACGTTCTGATGCCGCAGGCGGGCCCGGCCGGTACTCGGCGACGATCTCGCCCCGGCGCGCGCACCCGTCGACATCTCCCGGAAACGGCGCGGTCGTCGTAATCCTCTCGTATCGATGATTACGACGACCGCGCGAACACACGTTCGAGGGCTCTTCCGTTTTCCTGCGACGAAGACCGGCGGCCCGGTTCACGACGCGACCCGATCGCGCGTCGCCGGATCGGGAAGGATCAGCCCCGGACGAGTGACATGAGACCGTCCAGCGATCCGGCCGACGGCAGGGCGAGCGCGCGCTCGGCGACCGTCCCCGCCTGCACCGCGGAGAGGTGGCCTTCCACGTTCAGATCGAACTTCAGTGTGAGTTCGTCGTCGGAGAGCGGGTTCGCCGGGCCGCCGCGGTTGTGGTCGATACGCGCCTCGTGCCACTGCCCGTCACGAGTGCGCACCCGCAGCACGGCCGGGAACTGATGCGGGTAGATCTCGTCGCAGCGGGCGTCGGCGTGGGCGACCACGAGCGCGGCCAACTCCAGCGTGCGCGGATCGCGCGCCGCTTCGTCGGTGAAGTCGGCATGGCCCACACCCAGGCCGGAACCGCCCAGCAGCGACCGGGCCACCGTGAACGGCCCGGAGAAGGCCGCGTGATAGCCCGACTCCGGGGCAGCCTTGGCGGCGGGCGGTTCGGCGATGGTGCGCAGCACCGGTGTCGGCACGCCGAGGTCGATCTCCACGATCGCGTCCGGATCGACGCCGTCCGCTCGCAGCGCGCGGGCGGCATCGATACCGGCGTGGGTGAAGTGGTTGCACGGGTACGGCTTGAAGAAGATCCCGGGTAGTTCCCAGTGCTCGCCCAGCCGGTCCACGACCTTGGCCGTATCCGCGCGGTCCCCGCAGAAGGCGTGCAGGAATCCGAACCGGCCCTCGATCACGGTGGGCGGTCCGGTGAGCCCGTGCCGGGCGAATTCCGCCGCGGTGACCCCCGAATGCGCGGCCCACCCGCAGTGCGCGCGCTTCACCGTGCCGCCGGTCCGGTTGGCCTCCAGCAGTCCGGCACCGAAGCTGGCGGCGATACCCATCGCGTCCGCGATACCTTCGGTGTCGAGGTCGTAGAGCATGGCCGCCGCGGCGGCGGAGCCGACGGCGCCGCAGATGGACGTCGCGTGCTGGCCGCGTTCGAAGAATTCGGAATTACCCAGCTCTTCGTCGTAGCCGCCCATGCCCAGGCGCACCGCGATCTCGATACCCACGCCCGCCGCGTCCAGGACCGCGGCGCCGGATGCGCCGGTGGCCTCACCGACCGCGAGAGCGGCCGGGACCACGGATGCCGACGGATGCAGTACCGACGGCAGATGGGTGTCGTCGGAGTCCATCGAATGCGCGAGAGTGCCATTCACCAGCGCGGCGGTGGCGGCGGGGAACCGTTCCCCGGTGCCGATACCGGTGGCCGCGGCGGCGCCGGCCCAGCCGCGTGCCACGGCCGTGACGGCCCGGGCCGACGGCTGTCCCTGGGCGGCGAGGGAGTTGCCGAATACATCGAGGACGCGGCGCGCAACGTCCTTGCGGAGTTCGGCGGTGAGCCCGGTGGCGCGGGTATCCGCGGCGAGCGCGGCGAGCCGACCGACCACGGTACCGGTGAGGTCGTGGCGGGCGGCGGGGGCGGCGGCGGTCACTTGGCCACCACCGCGACCGGGCGCACCGGCGAACCGGTACCGCCGGTGATACGTAGCGGCGCCATCACGAAGGTGAACTCGGTCAGGCCGCGGGCGCTCGCGTCCTCCAGGTTCAGGTGCTCGATGATGTGGATGCCGTTCTCCACCAGCAACACCCGGTGCACCGGCAGCACACTGTGCCCCTTACCGGGCGGAATGTGTTCGAAGGCGGTGGTATCCGCGCCCGCGGCCACGATCCCGGCGGCGGCCAGCCACTGCGCCGCGCCCACATCGGCGCCCGGCACCCCGTCCTGCTGGCCGAGGTAGCGCTGGGCGTCGTCGAAATGCCGGGCCCAGCCGGTACGGATGAGAACGACATCTCCGCGCCGCGGCGTCACCCCGGCCGCGTCGGCGGCGTCGCGCAGATCCTGTTCGGTGACGGCCTGGCCGGCCTCGAGGGCTGCCACGCCGCGCACCCGCGGCACGTCCAGCAGCAGTCCGCGCCGGAGCATGAAGGGGATCGTTTCCGCGCCCAACTGCGAGAACCGCCCACCGCGCTGTGCTTCCTCGGCATCGATATCGCCGTGCAGTTTGCCGCAGTGGCTGACATGGGACAGGGCGTCGACATGGGTGCCGACGTGCCCGCCGGTCACGATGATCTCGTTGGACGCCGATCCGCCGTCCGGGCGGACCATATCCCCGTGCCGGCGGATCAGGGTCATCCGGAACCCGGGGTGGTTGGGCGAGCAGGGCATTCCCGTCGTATACGGATGCCCGAGCTCGACGACGTCGACATCGCTGCTCACCACGGCGTGCAACAGCGCGTCCGGCACGGCGGAAACGGTCTGTTCGGTCATGCTTTCACTCCTCGTACTGCGGTGGCCTCTGCCCGGTCGAGCACCACGCGGGCGTTCGCGACGACGGCGGGGTCGATGAATCTGCCGTTCTCGTCGAGAACCGCGGATTCCCCCGCCGCCTGGGATGCGGCCGCGCACTCCACGATTCGCCGGGCTCGGCTCTGTTCCTCCGGCGACGGTGTAAAGGCCTGGTTGACGATGCCGATCTGATTGGGATGGATGACCGAACGCCCGAAGAAGCCCTGGGCCCGGCCGGTGCGTGAGGTCTCCGCCAGTCCCGCCGAATCCTCGACCGCGGTCCAGACGCTTTGGACCGGTGAGGACAGTCCGGCGGCCCGCGCCGCGGTGACGATCCAGCCGCGCGCCCACGCCAG
Source organism: Nocardia grenadensis (assembly GCF_050942415.1). NCBI lineage: Bacteria > Bacillati > Actinomycetota > Actinomycetes > Mycobacteriales > Nocardiaceae > Nocardia > Nocardia grenadensis. The sequence continues at coordinate 6,240,691 of NZ_CP192054.1, forward strand.
GCCGTCGGCTTCGGTGCGCAGGTCGGCGGCCAGATCCGCTTCGCCCAGCGCGATCCCGGTGACCCGCGGATGACATTTCGCGATTGCGGGCGCCGCGAGCAGGCCCGCGGCGGATTCGATGATGGCGTGCACCTGGCAGGTGAGCCGGTCGGTCGTGGCCGCCACCGATTCGGGCGTTTCGGCCTTGGGCAGCCGTACCCCCGAGGGCGGGGTCTGCGCGGTGGCCAGTCCGGCGAGCTCGTTGTCCAGCCAGGACGACCCGATGGCATTGAGCCGCAACCAGATCCGACGCTCCGGTGGCGCCGTGCGCAGGGCGGCGAGGGCATTGGCCAGTGCGCGTTCCTTCGCGTGGACCGGTACGGCGTCCTCCAGGTCGATCACCACGGCGTCGGCGGCGCTGCCGATCGCCTTGCCGATCCGGTCGTCGCGGTGTCCGGGCACGTAGAGCCAGCTGCGCGGGGTCATTTCGCCTCCACCGCGACGGGAGCCGGCGCCCGATGGCCCAGTGCTCGCGAAACCCGCTGCGCCGCCTCGACCAGTGCGCTCTCGTGGCGATCGCACGCTTCCTCGGTCATCCGGTAGCTCGGTCCGCAGACCGAGACCGAGCCGATCACCGCTCCGTCGGCCCCGAACACCGGGGCGGCGATCGAACCCGCGCCCTCCTGGCGTTCGCCGGTCGACCGGCACACTCCCCGTTCCCTCGCCTTCCGCAACGCCGCGCGCAGCGACGCGGGGTCGACGATCGTGGTGGCGGTCAGCCGGGGCAGCGGTCGCGACAGCACATCGTCCTGTTCCTCCTCGGAGAGGTAGGCCAGGATGATCCGGCCCGACGAGCCGCTGTGCAGGTCGAACCGGCGACCCAGCTCAACGGTCATCTTGATTTCCTGAGTACTCTCGACCTGATCGAGGTAGACGCGACCTCCTGGTAACCGGCCGGTGACGGTCGCCGTCTCGCCGGTGGCGCGCTGCAGGTCCACCAGGGCCTCGCGGGCCATCCGCCGCAGCGGGGATACGTCCAGTGCGCGGGCGCCGAGCGTCGCCGCCGCCGGGCCGAGCAGGTACCGGCGGGTCGTGGGCTCGTAGAGCAGCAGACCGCATTCGACGAAGGTCGTCAGGATGCGGTGGGCGACCGCCTTCGACATACCGGTCGAGCGGGCGATCTCCGAGACGCCGAGCGCGCTCGACCGGCGGCCGAACTCGAGCAGCACATCGGCTGCCCGGGCGGCAGACGTGGTGCCTCCACTGGAGGACTCCATCGTGGCTCCGTTTCTGCGGGGTTTCCGTTGTTCCGACGGCGACGCTACCGGCGCGACCGACGTACATCTGAACAAATTTGTACCGCTTAGCGAAACGATTGTCCAGGCCGCTCGACCGGCTCATGCATGGGTTTCGTCCGCGTTAATCGTTTATACAGGCACTTGTGTCCAGATTGTCGAACGTGCATAGTGCAGGGGACCACATTCTTGCGTTCCGCTAAGCGGAACAGACTAGGAGGAAGCGTGGACGGTCCGGATTTCGATCTCGTCGTCGCCGGTGCGGGCGGCGGCCTGGTCGCTGCGCTGCGCGCCGCCGAACTCGGCGCGAATGTGCTCCTGATCGACGCCGACGAGTACTTCCAGCGCGGGAACAACACCTCGATGTGCACCGCGATGATCCCGGCCGCCGGCACCCGCTGGCAGCAGGCCGCGGGCGTCGTGGACAGCCCGGACCGGTTCCTCGCCGATATCGACCGCAAAACCGGCGGCACGGCCGATCACCGCCTGGCCCGGGCACTGGCCGAGTCGAGCGCGCGGCTGGTCACCTGGCTGGCCGACGCCCAGGAACTCGACCTCGAACTGGTCACCGACTTCCGCTACCCCGGCCACAGTGTCGACCGCTGCCACACCATCCCCGGCCGCCACGGCTCCAAGCTGCTCCGCCACCTGGTCGAACGCGCCCGGGCCCACCCGCGGATCGAACTCATCGCCCCGATGATCCTGCGGGAGGTGCACACCACCGGCGGCCGGGTCACCGGGGTCGAGATCGCCACCCCGGACGGGAACGCCGAACAGCTGACCACACCCGCCGTCCTGCTCGCGACCAACGGCTTCGGCGCCGACAGCGACCTGGTGCGCCGCTGGATCCCCGAGATCGCCGACGCCCACTATCACGGCGGCCAGTTCAGCCGGGGCGACGCGTTGCGGATCGGGCAGGGTCTGGGGGCCGACACCGGTTTCCTCGACGCCTACCAGGGGCACGCGGCGCTCTCCTCGCGCAGCAAGACCCTCATCGGCTGGGCCACCGTCGTCCACGGCGGCGTCATCGTGAACAGCGAGGGCCGCCGGTTCGCACCCGAGACCACGGGTTATTCGGAATTCGCCGCCATCCTCGCGGCCCAGCCCGGCAGTGCCGGATGGATCGTCATCGACGAGCACATCGAAGCACTGTGCTCGGTGTTCGATGATTTCCGCGCGGTCGCCGAGAGCGGTTCGCTGATCCGCGCCGCCTCGGCGGCCGAACTGGCCGAACGGATCGGTGTACCGCCCGCGGCGCTGGAGGACGAACTCGGTGCCGCCCACCGGGCCGCGGCGGGCACGGAACCGGATCGGCAGGGTCGCACCGACGACCGCCACCCCCTCACCGCGCCCTATGTCGCCATCGCCGTGACCCCCGCCCTGTTCCACACCCAGGGCGGTCTCGTCGTGGACGAACACGCGCGGGTACTGGCCGGCGGCGCACCGGTCCCCGGCCTCTACGCCTCGGGCGGCGCGGCCATCGGCATCTCTGGTCACGGCGCGGGGGGCTATCTCGCCGGTAACGGCCTCATCACCGCGCTCGGGCTGGCGTTCCTCGCCGCCGAGCACGTACACGGCCCGGTCGACGCGTGACCCAGATTTCACCTATCGGATATTCGCCAGGAGAAGAAATGACCTCGTACCTGATCAAGAACGGCACCGTGGTGCGCACCGACAACTCGGCTCCCGAGGAGGGCGAGGCCGCGGACATCCTGATCGTCGACGGCAAAATCGCCGCCATCGGCGCGAACCTGGAGTCCGCGGATGCCGAGATCGTCGACGCGTCCGGCAAGCTGATCTTCCCCGGCGTGGTGGACGCCCACCAGCACTGGGGTATCTACAACCCGCTGGCCGAGGACACGCAGACCGAATCCCGCGCGAGCGCCCAGGGCGGTGTCACCACCGCGCTGACCTATATGCGGACCGGGCAGTACTACCTGAACAAGGGCGGCGCCTACGCCGACTTCTTCCCGGAGGTGCTGGACGCCGCGGCCGGTCGCAGCTATATCGACTACGCGTTCCACCTGGCGCCCATGTCCAAGGAGCATATCGGCGAGATCCCGGATCTGGCCTCCGACCAGGGCGTGACCTCGTTCAAGATCTTCATGTTCTACGGCAGCCACGGCCTGCACGGACGGTCCACCTCGCAGAGCGATTTCCTCATGATCCCCGAGGACGAGCGCTATGACATCGCGCATTTCGAGTTCGTGATGCGCGGGGTGCAGAAGGCGCGCGAACAGTTCCCCGAACTCGCCGAGCACATCTCGCTGTCCCTGCACTGTGAGACCGCCGAGATCATGAGCGCCTACACCAAGATCGTCGAGCAGGAGGGCGAGCTCAGCGGTCTCGCCGCCTACAGCGCGTCCCGCCCGCAGCACTCCGAGGGCCTGGCCGTGACCATCGCGTCCTTCCTGGCCGACGAGACCGGCCTGCCGAATATCAACCTGCTGCACCTGAGCTCGGCCAAGGCGCTGAAGGCCGCCATGAAGATGGCCGAGGCGTTCCCGCACGTGAACTTCCGCCGCGAGGTCACCATCGGTCATCTGCTCACCGATATCGACAACGCGAACGGCTTGGGCGCCAAGGTGAATCCGCCGATCCGCCCGCGCGAGGACGTCGAGGCGCTGTGGGACCACCTGCTCGCCGGCAATATCGACTGGGTCGTCTCCGACCACGCCTGCTGCAAGGACGAGGTGAAGTTCGGCGAGGACCGCGACGATGTGTTCGCCGCCAAGTCCGGTTTCGGCGGCACCGAGTACCTGCTACCCGGGCTGGTCACCGAGGGCCGCAAGCGCGGTCTGTCGCTGCGCCGGATCGCTCAGCTCACCGCGTCCAACCCGGCCGACCGCTACGGCCTGCCCGGCAAGGGCCGCCTGACCGAGGGCGTCGACGCCGATATCGCGATCGTCGACCCGAACCGCACCTGGACCGTACGCGCCGCGAACTCCGAATCCACTCAGGAGTACACGCCGTTCGAGGGCTTCGAGCTGACTGCCGCGGTCACCGACACCTTCGTGCGCGGTAACCGGGTGCTGGCCGACGGCGTGGTCACCGGCGAGCCCGCGGGCCGCTACATCTCGCGCCCGTACTGAGGAGTTCGTAGGTGAACGACGAGTTGCAGCCGACCGGCCCGCTGCGCGGAATCAAGGTCCTGGATGCCTCCACCATCCTGGCCGGACCGCTGACCGCCCAGATCCTGGGTGATTTCGGCGCCGAGGTCATCAAGATCGAGCATCCGCAGAAGCCGGATGGGATGCGGGGCCACGGCCTCGAGAAGGACGGAATCCCGCTGTGGTGGAAGATGGTCGCCCGCAACAAGCAGACGATCACGCTGAACCTCGGCACCCCCGACGGTCAGCAGATCTTCCGGGATCTGGCCGCCGAAGCGGATGTGGTGATCGAGAACTTCCGGCCCGGCACCTTCGAGCGCTGGGGCCTGTCCTACGCGGAGCTGTCGTCACATAACCCCGGGCTGATCATGCTGCGCGTCACCGGTTTCGGACAGCACGGCCCCTACGCCAAACGTCCCGCGTTCGGGACGCTGGTCGAATCGATGAGCGGGTTCGCCCACCTCACCGGGCAGCCCGACGGGCCGCCCACCCTGCCGGCCTTCGGGCTCGCCGATTCCATCGCCGGTGTCGCCGGCTCGTCGGCGATCTCGATGGCGCTGTTCGAACGCGAACGCAACGACGGCACCGGCCAGGAGGTCGACCTCGACCTACTCACCCCCATCATGACCGCGGTCGGCCCCGGGGTGATCTACGCCGATCAGCTCGGGATCGACCAGCAGCGGACCGGTAACCGGTCGCAGAACAACGCGCCCCGGAACCTCTACCGCACCAAGGACGACCACTGGGTCGCGATCTCCACCAGCGCCCAGGCCATCGCCGAACGGGTGATGCGGCTGGTGGGGCATCCCGAGGTGATCGACGAGGAATGGTTCGCGACCGGGCGCACCCGCGCCCAGCACGCGGATCTGCTCGACACATACGTCGGCGGCTGGATCGCCGAACGAACCCGTGACGAGGTCACGAGTGTTTTCGAAGAAGCCGGCGCGGCCGTCGCGCCGGTCTACCGTCCGAGCGACCTGCTCACCGATCCGCAGGTCGTCGCCACCGACATGGTCACCACCGTGGAGGACAGCGAGCTCGGCCCCATGCGCATGCAGAACGTGATGTGGCGCATGACCCGATCGCCCGGGGCGATCCGGCACACCGGACGACCCGCCGGTGCCGACACCGACAAGGTCCTCACTCAGCTCGGGCGCAGTCCCGAGGACATCGACGACCTGCGGGCACGCGGCGTCATCTGACCCCGCGGCAGCTTTATCTCAGGAGTTCGCTATGAAATCGCGTTGGTGGACAATCGCCATCATCTTGGGCCTGGTGGTGGTGAATTATGTCGATCGCAGCGCCATCTCGTTCGCAGCCAGCCATCTGCGGGACGAGTTCGGAATCACGACCGGCCAGTACGGCGTCATCAGTTCCGCATTCTCGATCGGCTATATGCTTTTCGCCCTGCTGTCGGGGCCGCTGGTCGACCGGTACGGTTCGCGCCGCGTCCTCATCGTGGGGATGTTCATCTGGGCCGCGGCCACCGCGCTGACCCCGTTCGCGGGCGGGTTCATCGGCCTGATCCTGCTGCGTATCCTCCTCGGAGCCGGTGAAGCGCCCTGCTTCCCGGCGGCGACGCGGATCGCCAGCCGGTGGCTGCCGGCGCACGAACGCGGGAAGGCACTTGCCCTCATCGGCGGCGTCGCCGTCTCCGGCAGCCTGCTGATCGGCGGACCGATCCTCACTCAGCTCATCGCACTGGTCAGCTGGAAGGGCATGTTCTTCGTGCTCGCGGTCGCCGGACTGGTCTGGGTGGTCGTGGCCTACCCGTTCCTGAAGAACTCGCCGAGCGAAGCGTCCTTCGTCTCGGACAAGGAACTGCGCTACATCCGGTCCGGCCAGACCGACGGCGAGGACAGCGGGCACGAGGAGAAGGTCGACTGGGGCGAGATCCTGCGCAACCGGAACCTGTGGCTGGTCGGACTCGGCTACTTCGCCTGGGGATTCATGTTCTGGGCCTTCATGTACTGGCTCCCCCAGTACCTGGAACACGAATTCGGTCTTTCCATCAAGGAGGTCGGCGGCTTCTCGGTGGCGCCGTGGGCGGCCGGTGTGGTCGGCGCACTCGCCGGCGGCATCCTGGTGGACCGCGTGTACAAACGCACCGAGAGCATCCGGTCGCGATTCCTCATCATCGGCGTGGCGCTCCTGCTCGCCGGTGCCTCGATCGCCCCGATCCTGTTCTTCCCCGGCAACCTCACCGTCGCCCTGATCTGCATCTCCGCGGGTGTCGGTTTCGGCTTCATCACCGGCGGCATCTGGTGGGTGGCCTCGATCGACGCCGCCCCGACCCAGCCCGGTACCGCGGCCGGTTTCGCCGACGCGTGCTTCGCCCTCTCCGGGATCGTGGCCCCGTCGGTAATGGGCTTCATCGTCTCCGAAACCGGCACCTACGACGGCGGCTTCATCGTCATGACGGTCCTGTGCCTCATCGGTTCGGCGGCGATGCTGTTCTTCACGAAGGAACCGGAGCGGCCGACGCGCCCGCCGGTCCACCCGGGAGGACCGGAGGGCGAACTCACCGCCACGAGTTAGCCTCCGCCGGATTCGTCCGGGGTGTGCCCGCGACGCACCGCGTAACCCGATGAGGGGGTTACGCGGTGCGTCATGTGGTGGCGCGCATGGCCTCCGACAGTGAGTGACTGCCGCGGACTATTTCGACGGCGCTCCATCCGGGTCCGCTTTGATGGCGACCATTTCATACCAGTCGCTGAAACGTTCATCGGCATCCATCATGTCGTCCCGGGCCGCGACGACATCGATATCACGAAACCCCGCAGCCTCCAGTGCACGGACATTGGCAGCTCGTTCTGTGGCAGGCGCGATGTTCGCCAACCCTGTGCCGATGACCAGTCGACCGTCGTTCTTCAGAACTCTATGGATCTCGGCCGCGCCGCCCTCCTCCAGCGTGTTCAGCAATGGCACACGCTCGAGGTTGACCTCGTCGAAAACCGAGTCGGGAAAGACCGAAAGATCACGGAAGTCCGCGAGCACGTCCGGGTTGGCATCTGGATTGACATTCGCGAAGATTTCGCCCGGCTCGGCGGGACGGTATCTATGACCACCGCCTATCACGAGCCGGGCACCACCGTCGGCCGTACGAGCCTGATCCAGCAGGGCCTTCAGATCAGTCGCCGGTTTGCCGCGAAGCGGGCGCCCGGTGAAGTCGGCACGCTCGGTACCCAAGGGCCGGTTGCCCAGACCATAGCGGTTCTCATGGATATCGTCGATTTGACGCCTATCTCTGGAACGCACCTCCCGAATATCGGCGCCCTGGTATTCAGGTGGCAGTCCCGCGCGTGTCCTGACCTCCCGAACCAGAACGTCATCGACCGTGGCCGCACCCCCCGAGTCCGTGGCAGCCTGATGCTTCGCGCCCGACGTAGTTGGATGGACGGCACCACCCCGATAAAACTTGTTCGCGATCAACTCAGCGGCTTTGTTGAAGCTTCGAGTCAAGGCTTCGACTGCCTCGAGGGCCGCCTTGCCGATACCGTTGCTCATACGGGCCTCACGACAGTAGAAGGCAGAAGCCACGAATCGCAACGAACGGCGTCCTGCCACCGCCGCGTCTCCTGATCATCGCACCGTACCCACCCTTGTTTACCAGGTACAACACCTCGGCCCAATGGCGCGACAGCTGCCCGTGCCCGTCCGGACGGCTCCGGCACCGGTCTCTGGACGGCGTTTGTATTCATTCTGCTCAGCCCTCGGTGCAAGTCCGACGACCCGGGCGAACGTGAGATGCGGGGATGGATCTCCCGACTGACCGGCGAACTGAGGGATCCGGCCGGATTCCCGGCCGGATCCCTTCGCTCACGCTGCGTCGAGAGCTGCCGGGGGACGAATGTCCGTACGTGTCCGGGGCGGTATCCGGGCGTCCGAACGTCCAGAGCAGGCCACGGTAGGGCGTGTGCGTCCGCAACAAGACCGGAGCCGCCGCCGTGGCTCAGCGACCCGGGGTCGCCGGGCCGAGCGGCGCCTTCGGAGGCATCGGATCAATTCTCGCCGCGGCGCTGCCCGTCCGGCTTGTAGAGCAGGCGGTTCACCTTCACCAGGACGTCGATCTGGGCCGGGTTGTACAGATCCCGCAGGGCCTTGCCGACCGTCTCCGCCGCCCGCTTCGCGCCCACCGGTGAATCGGTGGCCGGGCCATTGATCTCGGGATACTCGGAGGTCACCGCGTGCACGTAGGGAGCCAGCCGTTCGGCCAGCTCGGCTCGGGTGGATTCATCGGCGTCGGCGGACAGGTTGTCGAACTCCGCCGTGGCGGGGTCGTCGCGCTGGTCGTTCAGCATCCCCCGCAGCGCGTCCATACCGGACGGTCCCAGGACGCGGGTGAGGATGACGGTGAAGGCACGGTCGGCGTCGGTGAGTACATGGGCGGCCGAACCGATATCGGGTGGGAGATCGGTGGATGTGCCCTGTCGCAGGATGAGGGCCAGTTCCACCCGAATGCGCTGCAACCGTTCGATGGTGGAGGCCAGTTCGGCATCCAGGGTCTGGAGCGCGTCGCGGGGGAAATCGTCCCCGTCGCCCATTTCGGCGATCTGCGACAGCGGTATGCCGAGGTCGGCGAGTCGTTTGATGCGCAGCACCCGCAGCAGATGCGCGACGCCGTACCGCTTATAGCCGTTGGAGGCGCGTTCGGGCTCGGCGAGCAGTCCGATGTCGTGGTAGTGGCGTACCGCCCGCACGCTCGTGCCGGCGAGTTCCGCCAGCTGACGGGTACTCCACGTCATATCCGACTCCTCCGCTACGGTTCGGCCGCCGCGAACGCGCCGACCCTATAAACCAGCCTGAACCGTGCCGCAGCGGCACAGTCAAGTGTCCCCGCAGTCCCGGTCCATATCCCCTACCCGGATGTGATGCCGGCAGGGTGTTGACCGTGCCGTCGCGGCCGGTCGTGTCCTGACATCGAGAATGGGCCCGGCGCCGGCACGAGAGCCGTGACCGAGCGCCCGGCGCCCGCCGGACGGAAGGATCGACATGGCCTGCCCGACGCGGCACCGGAGGCGACGGCGGCATTCGTATCCTCGGGCCGCCGGTCGAGCGGCGGCGCACCGGTCGGGCGCAGGACACCGCGGCTCGGTCGGGGCTGCCTCGCGGGCAGCCGACGCCGGATGTCTCGGGGGCGTCGACGGGGTGGACAGTCGATGCGTTCACTGGCACGATACGCACCGAAAACGTATAGACCATGCGGAACTCGAGAACACCAGCGGTAGCCTCTGACGCCATGACCACGCACATGTTGCGAATTCGCTCCACTTCGCGTGTTCCAACCGGTGAAGGGAAGTGAACAAGCCGTGGCCACGGTGACCTTCGATCGCGCCACCCGGCAGTATCCGGGGGCCAAGACGCCCGCTGTAGATCAGTTGCAACTCGAGATCGCCGATGGTGAGTTCCTGGTGCTGGTCGGCCCCTCCGGATGCGGGAAATCGACTTCGCTGCGCATGCTCGCCGGACTCGAGGAAGTATCGGACGGCCGCATCCTGATCGGTGACCGCGATGTCACCCATTCCGACCCCAAGGATCGCGATATCGCGATGGTCTTCCAGAACTATGCGCTGTACCCGCATATGACGGTGGCCGAGAACATGGGTTTCGCACTCAAACTGGCCAAGGTCGGCAAGGACGAGCAGCAGCGCCGGGTGCGCGAGGCGGCCCGTCTGCTCGATCTGGAACCGCTGCTGGACCGCCTGCCCAAGGCGCTGTCGGGTGGTCAGCGGCAGCGGGTGGCCATGGGCCGGGCCATCGTGCGCGACCCGCAGGTCTTCCTGATGGACGAACCGCTGTCCAATCTGGACGCGAAACTGCGGGTGCAGACCCGCACCCAGATCGCGCAGTTGCAGCGCCGGCTGGCGACGACGACCGTCTACGTGACCCACGACCAGGTCGAGGCCATGACCATGGGCGACCGGGTCGCGGTGATGCGCGACGGGCTGCTGCAGCAGTGCGCCGCGCCGCGCGACCTCTACCGGAATCCGGCGAATGTGTTCGTCGCCGGGTTCATGGGGTCACCGGCGATGAATCTGTTCACGCTCCCGGTCACCGACGGTGCGGTGCGCATCGGCGGGTTCTCGCTGCCGCTGCCGCGATCGGTGGCCGATGCCGCGGGCGCGACGGTGACGGTAGGGATCCGCCCCGAGCATCTGGAAGCCGGTGATTCCGGGATCGAGATCGAGGTGGACGTGGTCGAGGAACTCGGTTCCGACGCCTTCATCTACGGCCGCCCCACCGAGGACACCCAGGGCGCGGACACGATCGTGGCACGTACCGATTGGCGTAACCCGCCGGCGAAGGGCGGCCGGGTGCGGCTGGCCACGGCCCCCGAGCACGTCTACTTCTTCGCCCCCGACGACGGCCGCCGCCTGAGCTGACCCGGATCCCCCGCATCCTTGGGTCACGCCGTACCGGCGGGAAGGTCCGGTGTCGCCACTACGGCCGATCGGGCGCCGCGCTCCCGGCCGTCCGCCGGGTCGCGCGCCATTGTTCGTTGAGCCCCGCGCACTCGGCCTGCGCAGCGGGTCGATGCCCACGGCGGCGTGATCGCCCTCGGCCACCCGCTCGGCGCCTCCGGGGCCCGGCTGATGCCCCCTCGTGCACGCCATGCACGACCGCGGCGCCCGCTACGGCCTATAGACCATGTTCGAGGCGGGCGGCCTGGCCAACGCCACGATTCTCGAACGGCTCTGATCGGCGGTGTACGACCCGGTGGCGGCCGCGCGCCGCCATTGGATCGGCTCGGGCCGGGCGCGCGAACCTGGCCTAGTGTGGTTCGGGTGAGCGAACTGCCCCGGATCGACGAGGTGCACGTCTACGCGATCCCACTGCGATCGAAGTTCCGCGGCATCACCGTGCGCGAAGGGGTGCTGCTGCGCGGACCCCGCGGCTGGGGCGAATTCTGCCCGTTCGCCGAATACGCCGACCACGAGGCCGCGCACTGGCTGGACACCACCCTCGAGCAGATAACCGTCGGCTGGCCGGAACCGGTGCGGGACCGGATACCGGTCAACTGCACGGTTCCCGCCGTCGGCCCGGACCGGGCACACGATCTCGTCGCCGGATCCGGTTGCCGCACGGCCAAGGTGAAGATCGCCGACCATCCCGGTTCACTGCCGGAGGACCTGGCCAGGGTGGAGGCCGTACGGTCGGCGCTGGGCCCGGGCGGCGCGATCCGCGTCGATGCCAACGCCGTCTGGGATGTTCCCACCGCGGTCCGGCACATCCGCGAGATCGACCGCGCCGCGGGCGGGCTGGAATACGTCGAGCAACCGTGCCGCACGGTCGACGAGCTCGCCGACGTACGCCGCCGGGTCGAAGTCCCCATCGCCGCCGACGAATCCATTCGCCGCGCCGAGGACCCGCTACGGGTCGCGGTGGCCGGGGCCGCGGATATCGCCGTCCTCAAATGCACCCCGCTCGGCGGCGTGCGGCGGGCCCTGCGGGTCGCCGCGGCCGCCGGACTACCGTGCGTGATCTCCTCGGCTCTGGAGACCAGCGTCGGACTGGCCGCCCAGCTGGCCCTGGCCGGCGCCCTCCCGGAACTCGGGCACGCGTGCGGTCTCGGCACGGTGAACCTGTTCGAAGGCGATATCGTCACCGAATCCCTGCGCCCGGTGGACGGTTTCCTTCCGGTCCCGCGTAGCGCCCCCGAGCCGGATCCCGAACTGCTGGAGAAGTACCGCCACCCGGACCCGGAGCGCACCGCATGGTGGATCGCCCGCATGCGACGGTTGCTGGAGTCGCGGTCCACATAAGCCTGAGGTCCGCCGAGCGCCGCCACACGGACCCGCTGTTCGCGCCGGTCGGTTACGGCCGAGCCGGTCGGCCTCGGAGAGCGACCTCCGGCGGCATCCCGCGCAGCCCGGTACGCGAACGATGCGTCTCCGCCTGGCGCCCTGCCGACCGAACACGGACAAATCACCGACGCCCGTTCCGGTGGTCTGCTTATCGTGGCGTTCATGGCAGAGCAAGCGTTTGTATATCTCACCGGAGAGGCACTCCGGCACCTCCCGGACCGCTTCCCTTTCGCCGCCGGTGGCGAGATATCTCGTCATATCGAGGCCGGGCACGTCACCATCCTCGAGAACGGCTGGGTAAGCCTGGAGGCGGTCCCGCACGACGGGAGCCTCGAAAACCAGGGCAGTTGGGTCACGGTCACCTTGCCACCCACGTCCGTGGCCGCGATCGTTCGTCCCTAGCCACCGGACCCGAGACAGCGCGCAGCCCCTGACGCGTGATGGCGTCGTCAGGGGCTGCGCGCTGTCCGAGTTCTCGACCACATACCGGTCCATTCGGTGTGCGCTTCCCGGCGGGCGGCCGCGCGGACCCGGCTCGGCTGCCGGTGCCGCGGTACGGCGTGGGGGACCGGTTCCCGCGGTAGACGCCGACTATCTCGGAGCTACATACGCGGCCCGCTCATCCGCGACTGCCCGGACCGAGGCGTCGACGGGTGCCGGCGGTCCACCCGCCGACCACGAAATCTTCTCCATCTTGTTGGTTACACCAACGTTTGATATCGTTGGTTACACCAACAAAAGGAGCCATATGGACGGTCCCGTTCGATACGCCGCCCTCGCCGCGATCGCCCTCACCCTCGCCGTCACGGGGTGTACGGCCCCCTCGCCGGCTGCCGACCGTCAGCCCACTGCCGCCCAGGAGACCACCGTGAACCCCACCGCCATCACTCCCTTCAAGATCGATATCCCGCAGGCCGACCTCGACGATCTGACCGATCGCCTCGCCCGCACCCGCTGGCCCAACGAAATCGCCGACGCCGGAACGGATTACGGTTTCCCGCTGGCCCGGCTGCGGGAACTCGCCGAATACTGGCGCACCGTCTACGACTGGCGCGCACACGAAGCCGAACTCAACGAACTCCCGCACTTCACCACCGAGATCGACGGGCAGAACATCCACTTCGTCCATATCCGGTCGGCGAAACCGGATGCGCTGCCACTGATACTGACCCACGGCTGGCCCGGTTCGTTCCTGGAGTTCCTCGACGTGATCGAACCGCTCTCCCGCGATTTCCATCTGGTGATCCCCTCCATCCCGGGCTTCGGTTTCTCCGGCCCCACCCATGAGCGCGGCTGGGACATCACCCGGGTCGCGGGGGCCTGGGCCGAACTGATGCACCGTCTCGGGTACGAACGCTACGGCGCGCAGGGCGGCGATTTCGGTTCCGGTATCTCCCAGGCGCTCGGCGCGCTGGCACCCGGACACGTGGTCGGCGTGCACGTCAACTACCTGCCGACCCGGCCCGACCCCGCCGCCGGCCTCGAACTGTCCGAAACCGATCGCGCCCGGCTCGACAAGGTGCAGTACCTGATGGCCAACCGGCCCCCGTACCAGGCGTTGCAGGCCACCGCCCCGCAAACCCTCGGCTACGCGCTGACCGACTCGCCGGTCGGCCAGCTGGCCTGGATCGCGGAGCGCTTCGCCCAGTGGACCGACCCCCGCACACCCGTCGGCGACGAGCAAATACTCACCGATGTCTCGCTGTACTGGCTGACCGCCACCGCGGCCTCCTCGGCACGATTGACCCGCGAGTCCACCCGGGGGTCGAACCCATGCCCGGTGCCGCTCGGGGTGGCGGTGTTCGCGCACGACATCACCCAGTCGGTACGGCCGCTGGCGGAACGGCTCTACGACATCCGGCACTGGTCGGAGTTCGACCGCGGCGGTCACTTCGCCGCCATGGAGGTCCCCGAGCTGCTCGCCGCGGACATCCGGACCTTCTTCCTCACCGCTCTCCGGGCCGGACCGGACGCAGCGCGCTGAAATCACCGCCCGCGAACACCCGGGCCACACCAGGACTCGGACCGAGAGCGCGTTCGGCTTCACCGTCCGCTGCCGTGTGGCCGGGGCCGACCGCGAACGAATGGGGTCGCTGTCAGCCCATCCGCACACCCATATCGTGGAAGGTCAGGCGCAACAGTAGCCCCGCTTCCGGCCCGATCACCCCGTCGGCCAATTCCACATACGTCGAACAGAATTCGGGCCCGTGCGCGGCCACCGTATGCGGCCGCGGTTCGAGGTGATGTGCCAGTTCGTGCAGCACGACCAGTTCCCGCAGCGCCCATGCGGCCCGCCCGCGCGCCGATGCCTCCGCGTGCAGAGGTACCGCCAGAACCGCGCTTCCGGATTCGTAATGAGCGGCAATATTTCCGGCGCGGGCACGCACCCGGATCGGCACACCCGCCCGCTCCCAGGTAGCCGCGACCCAGCCGAGCGCGAGTACCCGGTCGCAGTACCGCTGCACCGAATCCACCGAGGCGAATTTCCGCTCCACCGGCAAGGTCAGCCGCGACCCGTGCACTTCGACCGTATGCTGCCCGGCTTGCGCCACCCGGTCGAAGATCGAGCGCACCAGTTGCTCGGCGTCGTACACCCGGGCACGCTGCGTATCCCGCACGGCCGGCTACCCGGGTAGCTGCCCGCGCGCCCCGTCCAGCTCCCGTGCCGGGCCGAGCCGGGCCACCCGCCCGGCCCGGTCCCCCGCGCGCCGGGCGTCCGGGGCGTAGCCGGTGGAGGTGCGCGGTCCGCGCCAGGTGCCGCGGGCCTCCGAGTTACGGGTGTAGAAATCGGAGAGTTCGATCTCCTTGCCGCGCAATGCCAGCGCGGTCTCCGCGGCTCGGTCCGCAGCGCCCGGCGCGGCGGTCCGGTGGTCGTGGCCGGTCGCGGACCGTTCCACCTCCGCGCTGGCCGCGGCGAGCCGGATTCCGATGCGTTCGGCGAACGCCAGCTGGAAATTCAGCCTGGCCGTCACCCCGGCCACCGGCACCCGCATCACCCGGCGCACCCGCCGCCCCGCCCGGCGCTCGATGACGACCTTCTCCATGGTCGCGGCCCGGTGCTCGCCGGATTTGATGTACCGATCCGACGCCCGCACCATCTGCACCAGCAGGCTGGAGTAGAGCGCCTCGCAGACGGCGATATCCGCCGCGAACCCGTAGGCGTAGACCTGGGTCGAGGTGCGGGCCACGTCACAGCGCACATCGTTGGCGGCGGCGATGGCCACGAACAGCTGCACATAGGTGCGCAGCCCCTTACGGCCGGGTTCACCGATCGGGACCATCCGCTGGATCGGCGCGGTGGACTGTTCCCGGCCCCGGGTGTGCGCCCGCGCCACCGCCAGATCGATCGAAGACCGGGTCGCCAGCCGCTGCGCGGCGGCCAGGAACGCCTCTGCCTCGTGCTCGTTGTCGGTGGATTCCGCTTTGCGCAGCAGTCCACCGATCCTGGTGAGCAGGCGATCGGAGACCGAGTTGGCGGAGGACATCGGGCATCAGCCTAACCGGCGCGGCCGGGCCGGGCCCGCCCCGGCCCGCCTCGACCACAGCGCAGGCGGAGGTACGCCTACCAGTCGTTATATCTGTAACGACGCCGACCGGCCGACCCTCCGGCCCGTCCCCGGCGGACTCATGGACGACCCCGGGCCCGCGAGCTTCCGCTCACTTCGATACGGGAGTATCCGACACCGAGCGTGCACACCATGTATGTTGCGTTGTGCTGCCGCTCACTGTGTCGACCCTGGAGTTCCGCGATGGCTTTCAAGAAGGCGCCGTCTCTACGTGCCGCGCTCGTCCTATGGCCGATCGCGCTGCTGACCGTGACCTTTGCCACCGCCTGCAACACGAGCGACACCGATGAACAGCTCGGCATGAACCAGGACGGCCGCGGCCCGATCACCTACGTCGAAGGCAAGGACACCACCGAGACCGGTGCGGTCAAGCAGGTCATCGACCGCTGGAACGCCACCCACCCCGACGAGCAGGTCACCTACAAGGAACAGTCCAACGACGCCTCGGCCCAGTACGACGATCTGGTCGAGCACATGCGCGCGAAATCGACCGACTACGACGTGGTCGCTCTGGACGTGCCGTGGACCGCGGAATTCGCGGCCAAGGGCTGGATCCAGCCGCTGGAGGACCAGTTCGCCATCGACACCTCGCCGCTGCTGTCGCCGCCGGTGGCCAGCGCCACCTACAACGGCACCCTGTACGCAGCGCCCCGCAACACCAACGGTGGCCTGCTGTTCTACCGTAAGGACCTGGTGCCCGACGCCCCGCTCACCTGGGCCGAGATGCGCGCCAGCTGCCCGCTGGCGCGGGACAACCAGATCGGCTGCTACGCGGGCCAGTTCGCGCCCTACGAGGGCCTGACGGTGAACACCGCCGAGGTGATCAACGCGTTCGGCGGGACCTTCGTCGGCACCGACGGCCGCACCCCGACGGTCAACAGCCCGCAGTCGCGGGCCGGGCTCGAGCAGCTGGTGGACGCCTACCGGGTCGGCGATATCCCCCGCGAAGCCGTCACCTTCCAGGAACCGACGAGCGGCGCCGCGTTCACCCAGGGCAAACTCATGTTCCTGCGCAGCTGGCCCTCCACCTACGGTGACGCCTCCTCGGAGGCCTCGGCGGTCAAGGACAAGTTCGGGGTCGCGCCGCTGCCCGGAGACACCGGGATCGGTGCCTCGACCCTCGGCGGCTACAACGCCGCGATCAGCGCCTATTCCGAGAACAAAGCCACGGCACTGGATTTCCTGAAGTTCCTGATCAGCGAGGAAGCCCAGCACATAATCGCCTCCGGGGCGCTGCCGTCGGTACGGGCCTCGATCTACGACGATCCGGCGCTCATCGCCAAGATGCCGTACCTGCCCGCCTTGAAGGATTCCATCGCCAGCGCGGTGCCCCGACCGGTCACCCCGTTCTATCCGGCGGTGTCCAAAGCCATTCAGGACAACGCATATGCTGCCCTGACCGGAACCAAGTCCGTGAACGACGCGATCATCGGCATGCAGAAGGGCATCGAGACGGCCGGATCGTAGAAATTGTTCAACCGGACCCGGCGAGCCCGTAGGAGAGAGTAACGGTGTCGGATCCTTCCGGAACGGACGCGCAGGCGTCGGTCCGTACAGAAAAGCCCGCGAACGCGACCAACGATCGTGGGACGTCCAGCAGGCTTCGCGACGAAGTCCGTATGTCGGGCCGGGCGTGGCTGTTCGTCGCGCCGGTGCTGATAGCGCTCACCGTGGTGATCGGCTATCCGGTGCTGCGGGCGCTGTGGATGTCGTTCACCTACGACGATCGGCTCGACGAGACAACCGGTCGCTTCGTCGACAGCGGCGAGAGCACTTTCTACAACTATCTGCACTGGATCCTCGGCCAATGCCAGGTCATCACCGGCGGCGTCACCGAATGCCCCACCGGTAACCTGGGCGCCGAGTTCTGGGGGGCCGTCGGCGTCACACTGTTCTTCGCGGTCGTCACGGTGACGCTCGAGGTGGCGATCGGGCTCGGTATGGCCATCGTCATGGGCAAAACCTTCAAGGGCCGGGCGCTGCTGCGCGCGGCGGTGCTGATCCCATGGGCGATCCCGACCGCGGTGACGGCCCGGCTCTGGGAGTTCATGTTCCAGTACGACGGTGTGGTCAACACCGTGTTCGGCACCGAGATCCTGTGGACCTCCGACGCGTGGCCGGCCCGTTTCGCGGTCATCGCCGCCGATGTGTGGAAGACGGCCCCGTTCGTGGCGCTGCTGCTGCTGGCCGGTCTGCAGATCATCCCCGACGACGTCTACGAGGCGGCCCGGGTGGACGGCGCCTCGGCCTGGCAGCGGTTCACCCAGATCACCATGCCGCTGCTCAAACCGGCGCTGCTGGTCGCGGTGTTGTTCCGCACCATGGACGCGCTGCGTATGTACGACCTCCCCGCCATCATGACCAATAATCTCCCGGCCACCCGGACACTGTCGATCCTGGTCGTCGAGCAGACACGACAGGGACCCAACAGTGCGGCCGCACTGTCGACGATCACTTTCCTGTTGATCTTCGCGGCGGCGTTCGTACTGGTGAAGATATTGGGCGCGAACGCGGTGCGGACGCAGGAAGAACAGCGGAAGGCGTGATGGCCGCGGTGGCAACTCAGCAAATCGGTACCGTCGGACCGGCGTCGGAGTGGCGGCGCAGGCTCGGCTCGGCCCGCATCTACGTGGGCGCCCTGATCGTGCTCGTCTGGGGACTGGGCCCGTTCTATTGGATGGCGGTGACCGCCTTCCGCGATCCCGACCACACCTTCGATTCCACTCCGTGGCCCACGCACATCACCCTGGACAACTTCCGGGACGCGTTCGACACCAGCCGCGGTAACAATTTCGCCCACGCCCTGCTCAACAGCGTGATCATCGGCGCGGCCAGTACCGCTATCGCGCTGGTCATCGGGATCATGGCGGCCTACGCCCTGGCCCGGCTCACCTTCAAGGGCCGCTACCTGGTGTCCGGCGTGATCCTGAGCGCGTCGATGTTCCCGGTGGTCGTCCTGGTGACCCCGCTGTTCCAGCTGTTCACCGAAATCGGCTGGATCGGCAAATACCAGGCGCTGATCCTGCCGAACATCTCCTTCGTGCTGCCGCTGACGGTGTACATCCTGGCCTCGTTCTTCGCCGAACTGCCGTGGGAACTCGAGGAGGCGGCCCGGATCGACGGCGCCACCAAGGTGCAGGCGTTCCGGCTGGTGATGCTGCCGCTGGCCGCGCCGGCCGTGTTCACTACCGCGATCCTGGCGTTCATCGCCGCGGTCAACGAGTACCTGCTCGCCCGGGTGCTCTCCGGAAGCCGAACAGAACCGGTGACGGTGGCCATCGCCCGGTTCTCCGGGAACAATCCGCTGGTCCCCCCGTACGGTGCGATCATGGCGGCCGGCACGCTGGTGACCGTGCCGCTGGTGATCCTGGTGCTGGTGTTCCAACGTCGGATCATCTCCGGACTCACGGCGGGCGGAGTCAAAAGCTGATCTCTGGGTATCCTGAGATCTGGCGGTGGTGCGCCTGAGTTTTTCCGACGCTCCGAGAGGAGATGATCGTGAGCTCGTTCCGTTCCCGACGTGGCCGCAGTACTCCCCAGCCACCGCAGTACCCCTCGATAGCAGGTTGGAAAGAGCTCGACGATTCCGGGCCGCGTCCCCGTCCGCCCCGGCCACCCGCCCATATCCGCCCCCACCGGACCCGCGGCCAGCGCATCCGGCAATTGATGCTGTGGCTGTTCACCATCCTGATCGCCATTCCGACGCTGCTGATCGCCCTGGTGTACTGGAGTGCGGAGATACCGGCCGCCGGGACGGTACCGGTCAACCAGACCGCCACCATCACGGCCTCCGACGGTTCCACCGTGCTGGCGAAGGTGGTGCCGCCCGAGGGCAACCGCACCCCCGTACCGCTGTCGGATGTGCCCGAGCACGTCCGTGAGGCGGTCCTCTCCGCGGAGGACCGCAACTTCTACAGCAACCCGGGTTTCTCGGCATCGGGTCTGCTGCGCGCGGTCCGCGACAATGTGCTGGGCCGGGCGAACGCCGGTGGCGGTTCCACCATCACCCAGCAGTACGTGAAGAACGCATTCCTGGGCTCCGAACGCACGGTCAGCCGCAAAACACACGAACTGATCATCTCCTCGAAGATGGCCAAGGAATGGAGCAAGGACGATATTCTCGGCGCCTATCTGAACACCATCTATTTCGGTCGCGGCGCCTACGGTATCGCCGCCGCCGCCCAGGCCTACTTCGGTAAACCGGTGACCGAGCTGACCGTCGCCGAGGGCGCGGTCCTGGCCGCGCTCATCCGCTCACCCTCCGCGCTGGATCCGCAGACCCGGCTCCCCCAGCTGCTGCAACGCTGGAACTATGTGCTCAACGGAATGGTCGAGATGGACGCGCTCGCCCCGGGGGAGCGCGACGCGATCGTCTTCCCACCGACGATCCCGCCGCCCGCCCCCGAGGACGCCAACACCACCCGCGGCCCGGAAGGGCATATCAAGACCCAGGTGCTGCGTGAACTGGCCGACGCGGGTATCTCCGACGAGGAGCTGAACACCGGAGCACTGCAGATCACCACCACCATCGACGCGAAGGCCCAGCAGGCCGCGACCGCCGCCGCGACCGGCGCCCTCGACGGGCAGCCGCCGGAGCTGCGGACCGCGGTGACCTCCATCGATCCGCGATCCGGCGCGGTCCGCGCCTACTACGGCGGCGCCGACGGGATCGGCTACGACTTCGCCCAGGCCCCGCTGCAGACCGGATCGGCGTTCAAGACCTTCGCGGTACTCGCGGCGCTACAGCAGGGCATCCCGCTGTCGCGGGCTTTCGACAGCTCCCCCGTGGACGTCAACGGGGTACTGGTGCGCAATGTCGAGAACGAATCCTGCGGTGTCTGCAGTGTGAGCGAGGCCTTCAAACGCTCGCTCAACACCAGCTTCTACCGGCTCACCCTCGATATGAACAACGGCCCCCAGGCGATCGCCGATGCCGCCCACCAGGCCGGGATCCCGCAGGACATCCCGGGCGTCCCGGGACAGTCGCTCACCGAGCTCGGCGCGCCGCCCATGCCCTCCATCGTGCTCGGCACCTATCTGGTGCGGCCCTTCGATATGGCCTCGGCCTACGCCACCATCGCCGGTGAGGGCCGCTACCACCAGCCGTACTTCGTACAGCGTGTGGTCCGCGGGGACGGCCGGGTCCTACTGGACCGCGGCGGCGATCCGGGGCAGCGCACCGGCGCCCAGCCGCCACCGTCGGAGCAGCGGATACCCCAGACCATCGCCGCGCAGACCGCCACGGCCATGCTGCCCATCGCCTCGTATTCCAACGGTCATGCGCTGAGCGGGCGCCCCTCCTCCGCCAAGACGGGTACCACCCAGCTGGGCGATACCGGTCAGAACAAGGACGCCTGGATGGTCGGTTTCACACCGTCGCTGTCCACCGCGGTCTGGGTCGGCACCGACGCCAACCTCCCGATCGTCACCGCCGGCGGCGGCCGCATATACGGTTCCGGACTGCCCGCCGATATCTGGAAACAGACCATGGACGGGGCCCTGGTCGACACTCCGGCCGAACAGATCGGGGCACCGGCCCCGAACCCTTCCTCGGTTGCCCCGGTCGCCCCGGCTGTCCCGGCCGCGCCCCAGCAGCCCGCACGCAACCCCTACGACATCCTCGGCCCGCCGTCTGCGCAACAGCCGGAACCGCAGCAGCAGCCGACGCGGCAGCAGCAACCCTTCATCATCATCCCCCCGGCCTCCGAACCTTATGCCCCAGAGCCCGAATACGGCCCGGAATCGCGGGCGCCCGTATCGCCGCCGGCCGAAGCACCCGCACCACCGGCGGCACCTCCGCCACCGGCCCCGCGCGTCGTCGAAATCCTGCCCGGCGTAACGATACCCGTACCGTGACCGACGGATTCCGGTCGTGATCCCACGGAAGGAACGGTCGGCATGGCAGCATCGTTGGCCAGAGTGAGATGTCGCCCATCCGACCGACCGGCACGGGCCGACGCCCGGGCCGGGACGGGCGTGCGGGAGGATATGCGCTGGAGCGACGACGTATGACGAGACATAGGGGCTACGCCGGTGGAATTCAATGTCGTTGACCGCCCGGAAACGCTGGTGGCGGGAATGGTGCTACGCAGCCCGGCACTGGCCGTGGAAGGACCGCGCCGCACCAGAGTCGAAGAAGCCTGGAAACGCACGCTGACCCGATCCTTACCCGGTCACCCCGCCAGCGCCTTCGTCGATCACGCCCCGGAGATCAATTCCTATCTCACCCACATCATCGGCTATCGCTGTCACAGCCTCGACGATCTACTACCCGGCGATGTCCTCGCCCGTATCCCCGCCGGCCGCTACGCCCACTTCACCCTCAGCGGCGACGACCTCGGCGAGACGATCGTGACCTTGTGGCGGGCGATCTGGGACGCGGAGGCCGCCGGCCGGCTGGTCCGCTCCTATACCGGTGACTACGAGCGCTACCCCGACGAGCACACGGTGGAAGTGTTCGTGGCAATGGCGGCAGACGATGCGGCGAGCAGGTAGGAAGCGACTGTGGATTTCGAAATTGTCGAACTCGACGAAAGCCTGGTGGCCGGGCTCACCATCCCGCTGGCCGGCCGGGAGGTGACCGCCCGCGACCTCGATCTGGTGAACTTCACCTGGGACCGTTATCTCAGCCGTGAGAAGAACGTCCCCCGGGTCGCCGCCTACATCGCCCAAGAGGATCACGCGGTAGCGGTACTCGGCTACGAGATCAAGAAGATGACCGACCTGGATCCGGGCGATGTCCTCACCCGGGTCCCCACCGGCCGCTACGCGAAATTCGTGGTCACCGAGAAGCCCTACGACCTCCTCCGCACGGCATGGGCGAGAGTCCGCGAGGCGGAGAAGGCGGGCACGATAACCCGCTCCCACACCGCCGAACTGGAACGCTACACCGGCCCGACCTCGGTAGAGGTCTACGTCTCCCTGGACTGAATCCCCGCGGGCTGCCCCACCCCCGCCGGTAAGGTCAACCCGCGGCCGGCGCCATCCAGCGCGGTCGGCCCAACCGACGGCGAGCACGTCCCCCTGTGGACCTGAACGTCGGATGCCGACGCAACCCGCGTGCGTCTTACGAGACACCTCGAAGGGGTGGGGCCCGTCCCGCCCCTTGGCCGAAGGTGCTCAACGGTTGCACCCTGTGGACGGCCCACCGCACATCGCATGAGCCGAAGGCTCGAGTCCCGAGGCCGAAACGGCGAGACCAAGGGGGCCTCGACCCCGCGCGCCGAAGGCGCGCCAAAACACAGCACCTTCACGAGCAAGCCCACATCCCCACCTTCACGAGCAGGCTCACCCCACACCTCAGGGTCGAACCCACTTCCCACCTTCGCGATTGGTCTCGCCCCACACCTCACGAACGAGCCACACCTCCACGCCCGTCGAACCCCGCGGCAAAGCTCCGGGAGCGACAACGGAGGCGGCGTACCAAGCCTTCGAAAAGACTCGGCCACCGCGAACAGTCGATCGTTCACGGCGGCCGCGTCGAATGCCCGAACCGTCTACGCGTCGATGATGAACGCTTCCAGCTGGGCCCGGGCGATATCGTCGGGCAGCTGTTTGGGCGGGGACTTCATCAGGTACGCCGACGCCGGGATCACCGGGCCGCCGATACCGCGGTCCTTGGCGATCTTCGCGGCGCGGACCGCGTCGATGATGATGCCGGCCGAGTTGGGCGAATCCCACACCTCGAGCTTGTACTCCAGGTTCAGCGGCACATCCCCGAAGGCGCGGCCTTCGAGGCGGACATAGGCCCATTTGCGGTCGTCGAGCCAGCCGACATGGTCGGAAGGGCCGATGTGCACATCGCCTGCGCCCATTTCCTTCTTCAGGTTGCTGGTGACGGCCTGGGTCTTGGAGATCTTCTTCGATTCCAGGCGTTCACGCTCGAGCATGTTCTTGAAATCCATATTGCCGCCGACGTTCAGCTGCATGGTGCGGTCGAGCTGGACACCGCGGTCCTCGAACAGCTTCGCCATCACGCGGTGGGTGATGGTGGCGCCGACCTGGCTCTTGATGTCGTCACCGACGATCGGCACGCCCGCGGCGCGGAACTTCTCGGCCCATTCCGGATCGGAGGCGATGAACACCGGCAGCGCGTTGACGAACGCCACGCCGGCGTCGATCGCGCACTGGGCGTAGAACTTATCGGCCTCCTCGGACCCGACCGGCAGGTACGAGACCAGAACATCCACCTCGGCGTCTTTCAACGCCTTGACCACGTCGACCGGCTCGGCCTCGGCGAGTTCGATGGTTTCGGCGTAATACTTGCCGATGCCGTCGAGGGTGGGGCCGCGCTGGACCGGGACACCCAGCGGGGGCACGTCGGAGATCTTGATGGTGTTGTTCTCGCTGGCGAAGATCGCCTCGGACAGGTCGAAGCCGACCTTCTTGGCGTCCACGTCGAAGGCGGCCACGAACTGCACGTCCCGCACGTGGTATTCGCCGAACCGCACATGCATCAGTCCGGGCACCGTCGTGGAATCGTCGGCATCCCGGTAGTACTGAACGCCCTGGACGAGCGAAGAGGCGCAGTTGCCCACACCTACGATGGCGACGCGAACACTGGGCTTGTTGGTGTCTCCACTACTACTCATGGCCGGTATTTCCCTCTTTCTGTGGTGCCGCCTTCGTCGATTGCTCCGCCGCAATCAACTCGTTGAGCCAGCGCACTTCGCGCTCGCTTGATTCGAGTCCGAGTTGATGGAGTTGGCGGGTGTAGCGATCCAGCGATCCGCTCGCCCGCTTGATCGCTTCCCGCAGCCCCTCTCGGCGCTCCTCGACCTGGCGCCGCCTGCCCTCCAGGATCCGCATCCGCGCTTCGGCGGGAGTGCGGCTGAAGAAGGCGAGGTGAACGCCGAAGCCGTCATCGGTGTAGTTCTGCGGACCCGTATCGGCCAGGAGGTCTTTGAAACGCTCCCGTCCCGACGCGGTCAGCTGGTAGACCCGCCGGGCCCGGCGGGTCGTGGACAGTCCCTCGGGTACTTCCTCCGCGATCAGTCCATCCGCCCGCATGCGCTTCAAGGTCGGATACAGCGACCCGTAGGAAAAAGCCCGAAACGCCCCGAGCAGACCGGTGAGCCGCTTCTTCAGCTCGTAGCCGTGCATGGGCGATTCCAGGAGCAGCCCGAGGATTGCCAGTTCGAGCAACGGGCTTCACCCCCTGACTTCCGTACAGACCTAACCAATGGATGCGATTACCCACTATATCGGAGCGATATAACTACGCATAGTTCCACCCAGGACTGAACGCATACGCGCAGGTGATGCGGCCGCGCCGGTGCCGGGGCGAACACGGCCGGTCAGTCGACCGGGTGGATCTCCTGTGGCGTCCCGTCGAGTGCGCGTTGCACCGTTCCGGTGCGATCGCCGCCGTGCCGACGTAGACCTCGACTACCGGCGCGGCGGCCTCGGGCGCGATGAGTTCGTAGCCGATACCGATATGACCCATCCGCCCGCCGGCCGGCTTCACCGTGGCCGGCGCCGGCAGCCGCACCGCCGAGCCCGGTCGCGGTTTCGGCACGGTCGATATCGCGCGCGGAGACGACCGGGAAACACCGTGGACACCCCGAATCGGACGGTGCGGGCAGCTCTCCGTGGGGTTTCCACGGTCACCCTCCATACGGCGGTAACCGGACGGACAATCACGGGACAGATGGCACACATGCGCCAACCGGCCGCGCCCGGAGTGACGCGGTCCGACACCGGAACTCCGCCGCATCCACGCACGCGGGGGAATCCGCGCGGGGCCGGACCTGCCCGCCGGCGCCGGAACCGGACCACCCCGGCAGAGGTACGAATCCAATGCGGCCGTGGGCGGCGCCATTACATCACCGCTACTCTGGGAGCGTGCGAATACAGCGGCAAGTGGTCGACTATGCGCTCCGGCGCAAGTCGCTGCTGGCTGACGTCTATGCGGGCCGTGTCGATGTCGCCGAGGTATGTGACGCCAATCCCTACCTGCTGCGTGCGGCCAAATTTCACGGTCGGGGGAGCGAGGTCACATGCCCTATCTGCCGGAAGGAACAACTCACCCTCGTATCCTGGGTCTACGGCGACGGCCTGGGGCCGGTCGCGGGTTCCGCGCGCAGCCCGGAAGAGCTGGTACGCCTGGCCGAGACCCGAGAGGAATTCTCGGTTCACGTGGTCGAGGTGTGCCGGACATGCAGCTGGAATCATCTGGTGCAGTCCTATGTGCTCGGGAAGACGCCGCAGGGTCGGCGTTCCGGTTCCCGGGTGAACCGGCGCACCGCCGCGGAATGAGGCCGCCCGGCCCGACGATGGTGCCCGTGCCGTGCCCCCAGGGGCGCCGCGGAGCGAGCCCATCCGACCGATACGAGCTTTGGAGACCTTGTCAGTGACTTCGCCCTACGACCCCCCCTCCGGCGATGACCCGCGCGGTGGTCGCACCCAGCGCGGACCGCTTCCGGGTCGGGAGCCGCAGCAGCGACCGGGTGCGCCCAACCGTGGTCCCGCACCGAACGCGAACGCACCACGCCCCGGTCCGGGCGGGCGACCGTCGGCGCCGGGCGGACCGCGTCCCGGTCCGGGCGGACCGCGCCCGGGCCCGGTGGCGGGTCCGGGACCCGCCGCGGGCGGACCGCGTCCGGGGCCCGGCGGGCCGCGCCCCGGACCGGGTGGCACGGGACGGCCGCCGGGTCCCCGGCCCGGACCCGAGGGTCGCCGGCCGGGACCGAACACCGGTGGGATGCCCGGCGCCGCGCGAGGCCCGCAACCGCCGCAGCGTCCCGGCCCGCCGCCCGGACGCCCGCCGCAGGGTCAGCCGCCGAACCAGCCCACCCAGCGTATGGGCCGCCCCGGGGAACCGGGCGCGCCGCGCGGTGAGCAGGGCACCGCGAAGATGGCGCAGCCGGGTGCGCCCACCGAAACCACCCGCCGCGAACGCACCACAACCGGCCCGCGCCCCGTCACAGGTCGTCCGGGCCCGAACACCGGCGAGCGCCGGGCGGACGGGCCGGAGGGCCGGCCGTCCCGCTCCGGAGCCGCGGGCGGTCCGCCGCCGCGCCGGCCCGGCGGCCGTTCGGGCGGTCCCGGCGGCCCCGACGGCCGCGGACCCGCCCAGAAACGCAAGAACCGGTGGAAGATCGCCCGCCGGATCGCCTACGTTCTGGTCGCACTGGCCATCGTGGTGCCGAGCACGGTCTTCCTGGTCGCCTATTCCACGGTGTCGGTGCCCGAACCCGGTGACCTCAAGACCAACCAGGTCGCAACGATTCTCGCGTCGGACGGCGAAACCGAGATCACCCGCGTGGTGCCGCCGGAGGGCAACCGCACCGATGTGACGATCGATCAGATTCCGCCGCATGTCCGCAACGCGGTGATCGCCGCCGAGGACCGGGATTTCTACAGCAACCCCGGTTTCTCCATCTCCGGTTTCGCCCGCGCCGCCCGCGACAATGTGCTCGGACGCGAAAGCGCCGGTGGTGGTTCGACAATCACCCAGCAGTACGTGAAGAACGCGCTGGTCGGCGACGAACACAGCCTCACCCGTAAGCTGCACGAGCTGGTGATCTCGGCGAAGATGGCCCGGCAGTGGAGCAAGGACGAGATCCTCACCGCCTACCTGAACACCATCTACTTCGGACGCGGCGCCTACGGCATCAATGCCGCGGCCAAGGCGTATTTCGACAAGCCGGTGCAGGAACTCAGCCTGGCCGAGGGTGCGGTACTGGCCGCGACCATTCAGCTGCCCTCGCTGCTGGATCCCGAGTCGAATCCGGACGGCGCCAAGACCCGCTGGAACTACGTCCTCGACGGTATGGTCGCCGGCGGCAATCTCGACCGCGGCGAACGTACCGGGCTGGCCTACCCGGAGGTGGTGTCGTCGGCGAAGGCCGGGGAGACGACCGAGGCCGCGGGGCCGGAGGGCCATGTCAAAGCGCAGGTGCTGCGGGAACTCTCGGAAGCGGGGATCAGCGAACAACAGCTGAACACCTCCGGACTGGAGATCACCACGACCATCGATGCCAGGGCGCAGCGGGCCGCCGTCGACGCCGCCCGCAAGAACCTCGAGGGCGAACCGGACAAGTTGCGCACCGCGGTGGCCTCGATCGATCCGAAAACCGGTGCGGTACGCGCCTACTACGGCGGTGAGGACGGCTACGGCTACGACTTCGCCAACGCCGCCCTGCAGACCGGTTCCTCGTTCAAGGTGGTCGGCCTGGCGCAGAACCTGGAGAGCGGTATTCCGCTGTCCCAGATGTACGACAGCTCGCCGATTACGGTGAACGGTATCGAGATCACCAACGTCGAAGGCGAGCAGTGCGGGGTCTGCACGATCGCCGAGGCCCTCAAACGGTCGCTGAACACAAGCTTCTACCGGATGCAGCTGGAAATGCAGAACGGTCCGCAGAAGATCGCCGATATGGGTCACAAACTGGGGATTCCGAAGGAGCTCCCGGGAGTCGGCCCCACATTGACAGAACCCGGCGGCGCCGGCCCGAACAACGGCATCGTGCTGGGCCAGTACCAGGCCAGGCCGCTGGACATGGCGTCGGCCTACGCGACGCTGGCGGCATCGGGTATGTACCACAAACCGCATTTCGTGAGCAAGGTCGTATCCGCGGACGGTACCGTGCTGCTCGACCGCGGCGATGTGGCCGGCGAGCGGCGGGTCTCCGAGGCCGTCGCCGACAATGTCACGGCGGCCATGGAACCGATCGCCGCGTACTCCCGCAATCACGGGCTCGCCGGAGGTCGCCCGTCGGCAGCCAAGACCGGTACCGCCCAGCTGGGCGACACCGGCGAGAACAAGGACGTGTGGATGGTGGGTTACACGCCGTCTCTGTCCACCGCGGTGTGGGTCGGCACCACCGACAACTCGCCACTGCGCAACTACGGTGGCGCGATGATCTACGGGTCCGGCCTGGCGTCCGATATCTGGAAAAGCACGATGGACGGTGCCCTCGAAGGCACCCCCATCGAGAAGTTCCCCAAACCCGCGCCGATCAAGGGCCAGGCCGGTGTGCCGAAGTGGACGGCCCCGTACACCGCGCCGTCCACCACCAACCCGACCTTCGAGCCCCCGGTGGTGATCCAGCCGAGCCAGGTCGAGATCCTGCCCGGGATCACCATCCCGGTGCCCGGGGTGGCACCCAACCCGCGTAGCCAGCAGCAACCGCAGAACCAGCCGCAGGGCAACGGGCCGGGTCCGCTACCCGGGCAGCCCACCGCCGGACAGACCAGTACGGCCCCCACGGTCACCCAGGCGCCCGACGCCGGCGGCGGCACCGACACCGGCGGGGACAGCGGAGACAGCGGAGACAGCGGGGATCCCGGCGGCGACAGCCGTCCGGACTCGGGCGGATAAACCCGCAACACTGTCCGGGAGTCCCGGCTCGGTCCGGGCCGGGACCCCGGTAACAGGTAACCTCGGGTGCCGTGAGCGAGCAGCGACTGGTGGGTGGGCCGGACGACGGTGTAGGCCCCGGAAACGGGCGAACCGGTCGGGCCGCCACAGCCGGTTACGATTCGCCCGCTCCGCTCGCCCGAGATCTGCGTTCGGCGGACACGCGCGACAAACCGAGCCACAACGATTCCATGACCGCCCAGCTGTGCACGGTCGTGGGCGGTCCGGTCGGCGATCACGCGCTGATCGGGCGCGCACGGTTCTGGACCCCGATGCGGGTGCTACTGGCATTCACCGTGATCTTCCTGGCGTTCGGCTGGTTCGCCAAGGCCGGATGTATCCAGCAGACCACCACCACCGACGGACTGCTCACCCTCGACTGGAACAACGGCCGTCAGTACACGGCCATGTGCTATTCGGACACGGTGCCGCTGTACGGCGCCGAGCGCCTCAACGAGGGCGCGTTCCCGTACAAGAAGTCCTGGGTGGAGGAAACACCCGGCGGCGGCACCGAGGTCCGGCATATGGAGTATCCAGTGCTGTCGGGCATGTACCAGTACGTTTCCATGCTGGTGGCCAAGAGCTGGGACGCCAGTCCGCTGCCGGGGGCACTGCAGGTGGTGCTGTACTTCAATGTGGTGGCCCTGGGTCTCTCGGTCGCCTGGCTCGTCACCATCTGGGCGACCGCGCTGCTGTCCGGCCGCCGGGTATGGGACGCGGCGCTGGTGGCGTGCTCACCGTTGGTGATCGTGCACGCCTTCACCAACTTCGATTTCCTCGCGACCGCCTTCGCCGCACTGGGGCTGCTGGCATGGGCCCGCCGCCGGCCGCTGCTGGCCGGTGTACTGCTGGGGCTGGGTGGTGCGGCCAAGCTGTACCCCCTGCTGCTGCTGGGCCCGATCGTGGTGCTGTGCCTGCGCGCCGATCCGATGCAGCGCACACCCCGCTCGCATCAGGCGACACGGTTGCGCGATATCGACAGTGCCGCGGGGCTGCGCAGTTGGCTGGAAGAAGTGCCGGCACGGATCCGGTTGCTGGGTACCCGCCCGCTCGGCGCGGCCGCGCTGACCGGCGTCGGCGCCGCCAGCACCTGGCTCCTGGTGAATCTGCCGATCGCGCTGCTGTACCCGGACGGCTGGCGGGAATTCTTCCGGCTCAACACCACCCGGCACGCCGATCCCGATTCGCTCTACAACGTGGTGATGTCGTTCACCGACTGGTCGGGTTTCGACGGTGTGCTGCGGCACGGCGAACCGCCCACATTCCTCAATCTGATCTCGCTGCTGCTGTTCGTCGCGGCCTGTCTCGGTATCGCCTATATCGGCCTGACCGCGCCGCGCCGGCCCCGGCTGGCCCAGCTGTGCTTCCTGGTCATCGCCGCGTTCCTGTTGACGAACAAGGTGTGGAGCCCGCAGTACTCGCTGTGGCTGGTGCCGATCGCGGTCCTGGCTCTGCCGCACCGGCGGCTCCTGCTGGCGTGGATGACGATCGACGCACTGGTCTGGGTGCCACGCATGTTCTACTACCTCGGCGAGGATCGTAAGGGTCTGCCGGAACAGTGGTTCACCGCGACGGTGCTGCTGCGCGACCTCGCGGTGATCGGACTGTGTGTGCTGATCGTCCGGCAGATCTACCGGCCCGAACACGATCTGGTGCGCCACGAATATCTGGACGATCCGGTCGGCGGGGTGGTCGACCGCGCCCCGGACCCACTGCTGCCGTGGCTCCCGGAGGTGCTGCGCCCCCGGATCTCCCTGGGCACTCATTGGACCGGTGCGATGGCCGCGAAGCGGAACGGTAAGCGCGACACCGCGACCACCGCGACACCGGTGGAGGCGGCCCGGGAGTTCCGACCGCCCGCGCGCCTGGGTTGAGCCGGGCCCGTCGAGCCCGCGGTGCGGTCCGATGAAACACGCGACGCTCGCGCGGCGATGCACGTTCGGGATCACTGGCGGCGTCTCTTCGCGCCACCGCAACCAGTCAGGGGATATCGGTGGATGATCGACAGCAGCACGACAATTTCGCCCGGCGCGGACGAGCGAACCGGAACATACTGCTCGTGGCCGGGATCGGTCTCGGCGCGTTCGTGCTACTCGGCATCATCGGTTACCTGATCGGCGGTGACGACAAGGCAACCGATGAAGCGGCACCTGTCCGAACCACCACCGAGGTGGTAACGCCGCCGGCGCCGTTGGCTCCGGCGCCCGCCGAGCAGGACAGCAGCCCGGCAGCGCCCTCGGAAATCCCCACGGTCGCGACCTCGGCACCCACAACCGCGTCGCCGTCACCCGCGGCCACGCCGGCCTACTCCGACCCGCGGTGCGCCCCGGCGAGCGACGAACTCGTCGCCCTGGTCGCCGCCGGTCTCACGACCGACGGGCACAAGCTGGCCAACGGCACAGTGATCGACGAGAACGGCACGACATATTTCGGTGCGACCACGCTCGATGCCTTCGGCGATATGGACGCCCGCTCGGATGTCTGGATCGTGCGGGACGGCGCCGTGTACTCCTCGTCGGGAGGCGCCCGCAATCAAACGGACTTCCCGCGCGCGAGTGACGAACTCGGGATATCCCCGGGCGATCCGATCGTCATCGCCGTGGACAGCTGTGTGATCGACCTGACCGACTGATCACCGAACCGAGAACATCATCGGGAAACGACATGGTCTTCGCCCGATCGGCCGGCGCGTCGGCCGGCTCCGACTCAACCCGCCCGCAGGATTCGCGCCCGCTGTTCGGGTTCGTGCGGTAGCAGATCCAGGTCCAGCTGCCAGGCGTTACCGGTCCACGGATCGAAGAGCGGGGTGCCGGTGACGGTCGGCAGATGGCGGCAGGCACGGGACAGCGCGGCCACCGCGCTGTCCCCCGACTCGGACTCGTTCGCGCCGACGATGATGGTCGACAGTCCGATCAGATCCCCGCGGGCCAGCAACGCCACCAGCCGCTGTGCGTCCGCGGCCTGGTATCCGTGCGGGAAATCCGCCGCGAGCAGGATGCGGTGCTCGGCCGGCGGCGTCGCCTGCCCGGAGTTGTAGGCCATCTCCGCCAGTTCGGCGGCGTCCACGAGTTGCTGTAAGCGCGGTGAGATATCGGAGTGATCGGTGATCGGCGGTCCGGCCGCCACCGGCGCCAGCATCCCGGTGAAACCGGTGAATGCGCCGGTGAGATCGATGATGTCGACCAGGGTCCGGCGGCCCGGCGCGGCCCGCATCAACCGGGCGAGCAGGGCGCCGACCACCGGTGCGACGGCCGCCGAGGATTCGGCGTCCACCCACAGTGGACGATTCAGTGGGACGGGCACACAGTAGGGAACGCGCAGCGCGCCCCGGTCCAGCGCGTAGAGCTCACCGAGCCGGATACCGTCCGCCGGAGCGGCCGGACGGTCCCAGGCCGGGGATTCCCACGAGGCCAGCGCCGCGGGCAGCACCGCATCCGCCTCGTGCAGTTCGCGCAGCAGCTGGGTGCTGTCGCGCCGGTGATTGTGCTCGGCGGTCGCCGTGAGCTCGTCGTGCCGCCGCTGGGCGGCCGCCCGCGCGGCGTCGGCGGCCGGAGTGTTGCGGGTGGCCGGATCGGAGACCGCGGCCGACAGTTCCTGGTCGAGCCGTTCGGCCGCGTAACCGCGCGCCGATTCCAGGGCGGCGGCCGAACGGGCGGCGTCCTCGAAGATCATCCACAGGCGTTCCAGCCCGTGCCCGACCTCCAGGGGCGGAATTTCGGCCGGCGTACCCGGCACAGCGGTCGCTGCGACGGAAGCGGCGACCGCCGCGTCGAGCACGGTGGCCGCGGCCGCCGCGGCCGGCGTGGCGGCGAAACCGTCGGCGCCGTGTGCGCGAAGCAGTTCACCGATCCCGCCCGCGTACCCCTGACCTACCGCGCGCAGCTTCCAGCTCGCACCGCGACGGTAGAGTTCGAAACAGATCAGGGCGGTTTCGCCGGCCTGCGGGGCGATCACGAACTCGGCCACCGCGGCATCGTTCTCCGTCAGCGACGCGGTCACCACGCCGAGCCCGCTCTGCGCGGCGGCCACCAGCAGCACCGCCTGGGCATCCGCGCGTACCTCGGCCGGCGTGACGACGACAGCCGCGTCCTCGACCCGGACCCCCGGGCCGGCCGGACGTTCGGACACCAGCACATCGGCCGCCGAACCGACCCGCAGGTCCGCGGCCACCACCAGCGCCGAAACCGTCAGCGGCACGGCGGCATTCACCCGGAAGCGGATGAACCCGCCGCCCAGTGGGATGTTCTGCCCCGCCTGCAACTGCTTCATCGCCTGTCCCCCGACACCACTCATACCGCCAGGAACCGGCCCAGCTGGGGAATCGCCTCACCGGGATGTTTGGCGTTGAAACCCTCACCGATGGCCTGCATCTTCCAGTCGTTGCCGACCCGGAAGAGCTTCACCATCGCCATGGCGGTGGTCGGCGTGCCGCCGGTGAGCGAGTAGCGGGCCAGCTCAGCGTTGTTGGCGCCGTCGACCAACCGGCAGAAGGCGTTCTGCACCTGGCCGAACGTATGCCCCTTGTACGAGGTCACGACGAAGATCAGGTTGTTGACATGGGCCGGGATCCGGGTGAGGTCGACCAGAATCACCTCGTCGTCGCCCGCGCCCTCACCGGTGAGGTTGTCGCCCTGATGCCGGATCGAACCGTCCTTGGAGGTCAGCTGCCCGTAGTAGGCGACATCCACCGGGTTCATATCGGCGAACATCACCACCGAGGCGTCGAGGTCGATATCCACCGTCCGGCTGCCGAACAGGCCGCGCTGCTGGACCGGATCCCAGCCCAGGCCCATCTTGACGAAGGTGAGCGCCGCGCCGTCCTCCTTGCGGAGGCTGACGCGCTGTCCCTTCTGCAGGCTCACCGGACCGGTCTTGCTCAGACTGATCTCGCCGGGATGCTGCTGGGTGGACGCCGCCGGAGCGGGCTGCTGCGGGTAACCGGGCCCGGGCGGCGGCGGGTAGCCGCCCCCCTGCGGCGGATAGCCGCCCCCCTGCGGCGGATAGGGCGGAGCAGGCGGTGGCTGCTGGGTCGGGTAGGCCTGCTGGGTGGGCGGTGGCACCGGCGCGGTCTGCTGCACCGGCGGCGGAGGCGGCGGCGCGGCGGCCGGGGCCGCGGTCTGCGGTTCGGCCGGGGAATCGTCCACCGTGACACCGTGGTCGGTGACCAGCGCGGCGAAACCGCCCGCGTAGCCCTGCCCGACCGCCCGCACCTTCCACGCGCCCTGGCGCCGGTAGAGCTCGAGCGCGATCACGATGGATTCGGTGGCCAGTCCGTCGATCCGGTACTCGAACAGCTGCGCGCCGGACTGATCCGAGACATAGGCGACCGGGGCCGCGAACTGCCCGAAGTTGGCGTTCGCGTCGTCGAGGGTGATGACCGCGCGGACCTGCGCGATATCGGCGGGGACCGCGCCGAGGTTCACCGCGAGCGACGCGGGCTGCCCGGCCGGACCCGGGCGCAGGTTCACACCCGGACCGCTGGGCTGATTGTAGAAGACGAAATCCGCGTCGGACCTGACTTTGCCCTGCTCGGTGACCAATAGGGCGGACAGATCGGCCGGAGCCGCCAACTGGATGGAGACCACCACGTCGTTCGTGGCCAGTGGACCGTTCTGGCCTTTGGCGAGTGTTGCGGACAAGTCAGACCCTTCGCTTGTCGGTGCGTATGGATGCCACTGTACGAGATGCTCGCATTCATGGCGCCGCCTCCGGCGTCGCAGGGCCGGGGCCCTGTGACCCCGATTCTTCCCTCCTGCGCTCAGTCGCTGCGCTCCTTCGCTCCGTCGGTCCAGATTCGGGAGCGGGCCCCGACCACTGAGATAGACCATCCGGAATAGACAGAAGGTGCAGGCTTTCGTGAACCTCGACCGGCCTGGGAGGCTCACATCACTGTAGGTGCTCAATGGTCACCGGTCTCTGGACTGTCTGCTCCACACGCTCAGTCGCTGCGCTCCTTCACTCTGTCGCTCCAGAACCGGGGGCGGGCCCCGACCACGGACGTCGACCATCCGGAGTAGACGAATGGTATGGCCGGGCATGGACTGGGTCGACCTGCGACGATTAAGGTGACGGCGACGGATGAGCACCGGCAGTGGGCCGGGCTCCGGGGCGGCGAGAACAGGCGACTCTCCATGGCACAACTCTTCGAACAGTCGAAGAAGGTGATCGAGGTACACCTGGCGAATACCAGTATCCGCGCCATCTCCGGCTCGATGGTCGCCTACGAGGGCGCCGTGCAGTTCAAATCGGCCGGGTTCGGCGGCGGGGACGGGGTGCTGGCCGGGATGAAACGCCGCGCCACCGGCGAGAAGCTCTCGCTGATGGAATGCAGTGGCCAGGGCCGGGTGTTCCTGGCGGTCAACGGCCAGTACGTCTCGGTGGTGAACCTGAACAACGAGACCCTGCAGGTCGAATCGCAGCAGTTACTGGCCTTCGCCGGGAATCTGCGCACCGATGTGCGATTCGCCGGTGTACGTGGGGCCTCCAGCGGTCAGGGGCTGTTCACCACCACGGTCGGCGGCCAGGGGCAGGTCGCCCTGCTGTCGGCGGGCGGGCCGCTCATCCATTTGGAGGTATCACCACAGTTCCCCCTGGTGGTGGACCCCGACGCGTTCGTCGCCGCCCGCGGCGATCTCAACCAGTCCTTCGTCACCGATGTCTCCTGGCGTGCGGCGCTGGGGCAGGGTGGTGGCGAGGCGTTCTCGCTGCGCTGGGACGGGCAGGGCGTGGTCTCGATCCAACCGGCGGAACGGTAGGTCATGTTCGAGCAGATCAATTCCAAGGTCGTCGCCGTCGATATCGCCACGGCGGGCGGCGTGGTCGCCCGGGCCGGCGGCATGCTCTTCTACACCGGCGATGTGTCCTTCGCGCCCCACGAGATACCGGGCGGCGCCGGGATGGGTGGCGGCGGACTGCTCCGGATGGCCGGGCAGATGATGGCCGGCGAACACCAGCGCACCATGCTCGCGCAGGGTAGCGGCAGCGTCCATTACGGTTTCGCCGGTTTGGAAGTGCAGGTGGTCCACGTACAGCCGGGTGCGGTACTGCAGGTGGAGGCGTCCCGGCTGCTCGCCTACACCGCCGGCCTGCAGACCTCGGTGGTGTCGGTGGCGAGTTCCGGCGGCGGAGGCGGCGGCGGCCTGATGGGTGCCCTGCGCGGTGCCGCGTCCGGTGCGCTCACCGGTCAGGGCATGTTCACCACCCAGCTGTCCGGGCAGGGCAGCGCCGTGCTGCTGGCCCATGGTGGTTTCCTCGAACTGCAGGTGGGCGGGCCGAATCCGGTGGTGGTCGATCCGCAGGCGTTCATCGCCTCCTACGGGAACGTGCACACCGATCTGAAGGCCGCGGTGAGCTGGCGTGACGCGGTGGGGCGCGGATCCGGCGAGGCCATGCAACTGCAGTGCGCGGGCCAAGGTCTGGTGTACGTACAGGCATCGGAGGAGAAACTGTGAGCGAGATCCTCAACCCGATGAACCTCGGGGAAAGCGACAATATCCCCGGCAACAGCTACGCGTACTGCATCGATCTGAACAAGCCGTGGTTCATGCGCAAGGGCGCGATGATCGCCTACTACGGGCAGATGCGGTTCCAGGCCCTCACCCACGGCCTGCAGGGCCAGCTCCTGCACATGGTGGCGAACCAGTTCTCGGCCCCGCTGTTCACCGGCGACTACGTGGTGGCCGAAGGGCAGGGCAAACTGCTGATCGGCGACCGCGGCTACGACATCAACTCCTACGATCTCGACGACGGCAACCTCACCATCCGCGCGGCGAACCTGCTGGCCTTCGAGCCCGGGCTGTCGCTGAACCAATCGATCGTGCCCGGTTTCCTGACGCTGATCGGCACCGGGAAGTTCCTGGCGTCCTCGAACGGCCCGGTGATCTTCGCCGAACCGCCGCTGCGGGTGGACCCGGAATCGCTGGTGGGCTGGGCGGATTGCCCGTCGCCCAGCCATCACTACGATCAGCGGTGGGTGTCGGGGTATCTGGCCGCCGGGGCGTCCGCGCTCGGTGTGACCTCCGGTGAGGAACGCCAGTTCGATTTCACCGGCGCCGGAACCGTTCTCATCCAGTCGAGCGAGAAGGTCCTCAGCGACGCCACCCTCATCCGCACCATCGAGGGGCAACTACAGAGCGGGATCACCGTGCCGGGCCTGCAACGGCTGCAGGGTGTCATCGCCCAGCAGCTCGACGGCCGGCAGCAGGGGTACTGAGCACCGGGCCCGCGCGACACGGCGCGGTCCCCGGCGGACCGGCAACCGCGCCGCCGACCAAGCACACTTGGCCCATGCTGCATCTGCGGATAATGTCGCCCGCCGCGCTGACCGACGAGGTGGTGCGCATTCTGGAATCCGATACGGCCGTCAGCGGGCTGGCGGTTCTGCGCGGCGGCGCGATACGGCCCGAGGGCGATGTGGTGCTGGCCGATCTGGCCCGGGAGGCCGCCAACGAGGTCCTCGAACGGTTGCGGGCCACCGGGCTGCACCACCGCGGGAGTATCGAACTGCAACCGGTGCCGACGTGGATGTCGCTGTCGGGGTACCTCACCGAGATACGCACCCCGGGATACAGTGCGGATGCGGTGATCTGGGCGGATGTGACCCAGCGGTCCTATGAGGACACCGAGTTCAACTGGACCTACCTCAGTTTCATGACGCTGGCGACGGTGCTGGCCGGTATCGCGATCGTGGTCGATTCGCAGATCCTCATCATCGGGGCGATGGTGCTGGGTCCGGAGTTCGGCGCGATCGCCGCGCTGGGGGTCGCCCTGGTGCGACGGCGGTTCGCGCTGTTCGGGCGTGCGCTGGCCACCCTGGCACTGGGTTTCGCGATCGCTATCGCGGTCACTTTCGCGCTGGTCGTGGTCGGACGGCTGCTGGGCTGGGTCACCGTCGACGCCGTGACCGGGGACCGGCCGGAAACCGCCTTCGTCTATACGCCGGACAAGTGGTCGTTCATCGTGGCCTTGATCGCGGCGGCCGCCGGCGTGCTGTCGCTGACCTCGGCCAAATCGGGTGCGCTGGTGGGGGTGTTCATCTCCGTGACCACGGTGCCCGCCGCCGGCAATATCGCGCTGGGACTCGCCTTCGGCGTGGGTTCGGCCATCTGGGGCAGCACCCTGCAACTGGTGGTGAACCTCGCCGGGATGGCGATAGCGGGCTGGGCGACACTGGCGCTCCAGGACCTCGTATGGTCGCGGGTCTCACCCCGCCGGCCGCGCGCCGAGGCGCGGGCCCGGCGGCGCATGCTCTAACCCGCCGTCCCGGCGACCACCGGACCGGCGAGCGCGGCAGCGAACCAGCCGAGCATTTCTTCGCCTGCCTCGATTCCGGTGGCGGCGGTGACGGTCAGGCCCGGGCGGGTCCAGCCGAGTTCTTCGAGTTCACCGTGCCGCGGCCGGACGGCGTGATCGGCCGCGGCGAGCATTTCGGCATCCAGGGCGCCGTCCCCGGCGGCCAGCGTCGGCGCCGCCGCGTCCAGCACACCGGACTCGACCAGCCGAGCCCGCACCTCGGCCACCGCCCGGCTCTTGCACACCGCCGCCGGCATCGTGTAGATCTTGCGACCCTGCCGCGACGCCGTCCAGCCGCGTTCCCGGCACCAGGCATCCCAGGTGGTCAGGAAATCCGGGGGAGTCGCGGCGAGGTCCACCACCAGATAGCAGAACAGGCCGTCGGCCTCGCGGAATTTCAACACCCACGAATCGTCGACCCGGGCCCGCAGCGCCGTCTCCACCTCGGCGAGACCGGCCCCGCCGGCCCGCACCGCCGCCTCGATCCCCCGGCGCCACCGCGTATCCGGGACCCCGTCGACCAGGATGTTCCCCCCGTTGCTGGTGACGGCGTAGGGCCACGGCGCCCCGGGCAGCCGTATCCGGCCGAATTGTTCGATGGTCCGGGTGGTGGTGGGTAGCACCACCGCCGCGACGGCCAGTTCCCGCAGCCGGTCGGCGGCGGCCGCGGTCATATACGACAGCGGAGAGCCGTCGAGATGCTCCACACATACTGTCGCCGCGGCGGCGGTGCCGGCGGCCGCGGCGGAGTAGATCATGGTGCGATCCAGATCCGTGGCGACCAGTAGTGGTTTCGGAGAAGACATCTACCGCTGCACATCCTTGATCAGACCCATACACGAGTACGCCAGGTCCGGTACGACCTCCACCGGTACCGCCCGGGCCTGTGCCAGCAGCCGGATATGCGCGTGCTCGGTTGCGTCCGGTTCCCGGACCAGCACCCGCCACGGCACCCGGCGCAGCAGGACCCGGGTGGTCTCTCCCACGCCCGGTTTCACGAAGTTCACGCTGTCGATCCCGTATTCGGCACGCACCCGTTCCACCGACGCCCAGCCCGCCCAGGTGGGTGCGCGGTCCCCGGCACGCACCGCCGCGACCTGTGCACTCACGCGCGGCCGGACCGTCTCGAACGCCCCGGCGACGGTATCGAGCAGTCGCGCGGAGACGTCCTCGCCGGTGAGCTCGGCATAGAACTTGGCGCCGTGGAAATCCCCCGGGCCGATGAGGTCCCGGTTGAGCACCGTCCGCGAGACCAGACCGGAAACGGTGGAATTCAGGCAGGCCGACGCGATCAGGAAATCGTCGCGGGTGCCGTAGGTGCGCACGCAGTGCCCGGGGTCGGCGAGTACGGCGAGGTCGTCGTCGAAGCGGGCGCCGCCCGCCGCGTGGTACGCGTCGAGTGCCGCGGTCAGTTCCCGGGTGATGGCGCCCTTGCCGGTCCAGCCGTCCACGAAAACCACGGAAGCGGGATCGTGACGATGGGCCAGATAGTCCAGGGCCACGGTGTCGATCCCGCGATCGCGCACGATCGACACCGCGTAGTGCGGGATATCCAGCGCGGGGCGCTGTCCGTGCCCGGTGGCCAGCCAGCGGCGGATCAGGATGCCGACGGGGGTGCCCGCCCGGGCCAGCGAGGCCAGCACGATATCGGTGCCGCGTTCGGCGGCCACCAGTTCGGCCACCGTCCCCACCGCCAGGGCCAGCCGCTCGGCACTGTCGGCCAGCACCCGGTCGAACAGTTCCCGGTAGGCGGCGTCGGGCTGGTACTCGATGGGCAGCGATTCGGCGTAGTGCGCGATTCCGGCCTGGATCCGCTGTTCCCGGGAGGCGGTATCGGCCTCCAGGTCGGCGCCGGACAGATCCTTCAGCAGCCACGCCACATCGGCCCGGTCGTAGGAACCGAATTCGGGGCCGAACAACGGTGCGGGCCCGGCGAAATCACCCGAGCGCACGGCGACCAGCGTGCGCGGATCGGCCTCCCGGATGATCGCCACCAGCACATCGGAACCGGCGGCGGTCAGGACATCGACCAACCCGCCGGGGGTGTAGAGCCGCTCACCGTCGGCGGGTGAATCGGCCACGAACACCAGCACCGGGTCCGCGTCCGGGTCGTCGGGCCAACACGCGTTGTAGAGGTAGCGCGGCTTCTCCTCGTTCGCTTCGGGAGCCGGGAACCGGAACCCCCGGCGCAGCGGATAACCGGGCTCGTCCAGGACATACGCCGGGGAACGCGTGGTGGTCTGGTACCGCACCGGCACTCCGGACTCGGCGATCTCCACGGCCAGGCACAGCGGCAGATACATCAGCTCTTCATGGGCGAGCACGATCACCGGGCGCCCGGGGTACTCGGTGACCAGCTGGTCGCGCAGCATTTTTCCCGCGACGGCGGTGGCCTGTTCGAACCCGGCCCGATCGGCGCGCAGGAACCCGTGCCGGCCGCCCTCGGGCACCTCCCGCGGCCAGGGCAGTTCCAGCCGCGCCGGTACCCCGCGGCGGCCCGCCACCGGATTGAGTTCGGCTGCGGGCAGTTCCGAGACGGTGGCCACCAATCCCTCGGGCAGCACCGTGGCGCCCGACGCCAGACAGACCGTATCGATCCGCGCACCCAGTGCGGCGGCGGCCGCGGCGAACCGCTCGCGGTCGGCATCGGTACGCATATCGACCAGCGTGGCCAGCACATAGTGTGTCCGCGGCGTGAACTCGTGCAATGCCTCGATGGCATCCAGCGCGGTAGCGCCCGTGGAGATCTCGTCGTCCACCAGTACCAGCGGCAGGCCCGGCGTGAACACGTCCCCCGGCATCGGCTGCAACAGATGCGAGGTCGCGTGCGAGTGCCCCTCCTCGAACCCGGTGAGGGTCACCGCACCCGGCACCACCCGGCGGGTCGAATGCAGATAGCACGCGGCATCGACCCGGGTGGCCACACAGTGCCCCAGCCCCGTCGCGGTCTCGGCGAAGCCGAGCACCACGGCATCCTGTTCGCCGAGTACCGCGCGCACCAGATCACCGAGACGGTCACCCGCGTCCCGGACCCGGACGGGGTCGGTCGGCAGGTGTTTGCCCAGCACCGTGGAGACCAGCAGATGTGCGCGCCGCGGATTCTTGCGCAATCCCGGCTGCACCAGATCGGCGATCTCCGGTTCGGGCGCGAGACTGTCGGGGGTGTCGCCGTACCGGAACGCTTCCCGATGCCGCAGTTCGATACCGAGCGCGCGGGCCGCCCAGTACGACTCGCCGGACCCGTCGCTCATATCGTGACCAGCGCTGACAGCAGATCCACGAAGGACACCCCTTTCTCGGCCACCCCGAAGACCCGGGCCCGGGTCAGGGTGTTGCGCGCCCAATTGCGATGCGGCCGCATCTCGTTCATCTTGTTGCGGTAGCCGGATGCGGCGACCCCGCCGACCTCGACCTGCAGAATGTCGAGGGCATCGGAGTACTCCTCGTGCGTGACCACCGACAGCGCGTGCACGGCCGCCACATGCGAGGGATGGATAACCGTTTTGCCCTGGATGCCGTTGGCGCGGTCCAGCGTGATCTCGCGCAGCAGACCGTCCAGATCCCGGCTCACCAGATAGCTGCGGAACGGTACCGCGTCGGATTCCTCGAACGGCGCGGTGCGCAGCAGCGGCCGGAACATCCGTTCGTGATCGGCGAAGTACTCCCAGACCGGCCCGGTGATCACGAAACCCGTATCGTCGGCCCGGCCCAGGTAGTTCACGATATCGGCGATCACATCGGCGATGACCCGCACATCGTAGATGGTCAGGTCACGGTCGCGACGGATACCGAAGGTCGCGCACATATCGGTGGCGCCGATCCGCACGGCCAGGATTTGTTCCCGGACCTCGGCCAGGCAGGCCGCGATCTGGGTGAGTTCGGAATCCCTGGTCTGCCGGTGTACCAGCGCCGCGGATTCGAGTACCGGCATCCCGTAGAGCGGCCGTTCCGTACGAGCGGCGGCGGCCGTCAGCGCCGCGAGGTACTTCGGTGCCGAGGAGCTGTCGAACTTGGGGAACACGAAACCCGTCAGTACCTGCGTGCCCACGCCCAACCGGTCGAGCAGTTCGGGCACGGTATCGGCGTCCCGGACGCGGACGAACAGCATCGGGCTCGGATCCGGCCGTGCGGCGAGTTCGTCGAGGGTGCGCACGGTCTGCTGTTTCGCGAACTCGACCTCGTGGTCGGCGACAGCGTCCTCGAGATCGATCACCATCGAGCACACCCCGCGCTCGGCCCGGCGCACGATCGTCGCCGTCAGATCCGCTCGGGTGGCCGGTACGTACAGGGTGGCACCGAGCGCCATCGCCAGTATCTCCCGCTCGGCACAGTCGTCGAACGGCTCCGGTTGCCGGTGGAACAGCGTTCTGGCGTCCGGCCCCTGCAAATGCCTGAAGTGTCGGCGCGGTACCTGCTTGTACAGGGAAATTTCCTGCCGGACGGCCGTGCCTGCGGTCATCGAGCCCCCGTCTCATCCTCGTCGTTGTCCCGGTGGTAATTGCTTCCGCATTCGCTCGACAACCCCGGCAATGAATTCGGTGATGGTGTCGAGTTCGTTTACATACGCCCAATAGTCGGGGTGCCGCCCGGTGAGCGACGCGGCGACCCGGTCGAGGCGTTCGACCTGAGCGTCCAGTACCGAGCCCCATTCGGCGACCAGTCCCCGTGACACCGCCAGCATCTGGGCGTCCCGGAGGCGGAACCGTACGGCCTCGGCGCGTTGGCGCGGGTCCTCGCGGACCGCCCGTAACTCGGCCAGCCGCTTGGTCACGGCGTCGACGAGTTGTTCGGCGTCGGCGAGATGGCCGCG
Source organism: Nocardia grenadensis (assembly GCF_050942415.1). Classification (NCBI taxonomy): domain Bacteria; kingdom Bacillati; phylum Actinomycetota; class Actinomycetes; order Mycobacteriales; family Nocardiaceae; genus Nocardia; species Nocardia grenadensis. The sequence continues at coordinate 6,283,910 of NZ_CP192054.1, forward strand.
CGCGGTGGTGGTCAGTTCAAGGGCCTGCTCCGGGGTGTTCTCGGCCGCGGCGGCGCGGGCCCCGGCGAGGGCTCGAGCCGCGGCGGCGATATGACGCTCGCTGGTCCGCTCATTGTCGGCCAGATCCGCCGAACTTGCAGCATTGAACTCCCGCAGCAGCGCCGAATGCGCGGGTCCGATCCGCTCGGCCCGGGTGCGGACCGCGGCGAGCCGGGTGGTGACCGAGGCGATGGCGTTGCGCGCGGCCGGGACGCGAGAAGGAGCCTGAGCCAAGGATTCCGACAAATCGGCCGTAACGGAAGCCAGTCGGTTCGCTGCCGTCCGTGCCCGGCCGCGTTCGTCCGGCGGCACCGCGGCCAGTGTGAGCATTGCCTCATCCACCGCCGCGGCCCCCGCGACCACCGAGGGATACTCGGCGTACTCCGATTCGGCCGCCTGCCTGCGCACCCGAGCCGCATCGGCGATGACCCGCCCGACCAGTTCCGGCACCGCCCGATGCACCGCGACCGCTTCCTCCAACGCGGCCCGGTCGCCGTGATAGAAGCGGTCGACCCGCTGTGCGACAGATCCCAGCTGCCGGATCACCGCGTCCACCCGACGTTGCCGGTCCGGACGCCGCGTCCCGGACTGCTCGTCCCGGTCCAGCTCACCGGTGAGCTCCAGATATGCCGCGGCGGCGGTATAGCAGTCCGCCCGCACCGAGGCCCAGCGGCGGCCCAGCCCTCGATCCGGAAAAATCTCCTCGGCGGCCGCCGAGGCCGCCTCGGCAGCCGACTGCCGCCGATCCATATCCAGGAACGCCGTCGTCAGCGCCGACCGTGCCTGTTCGAACCACGGATCCTCCCCCGACCGGAACCATCCACGCCTGCGGCCTGCCACAGACCCGATGGTATGAGATCCCACCACCGGCGCGCCGCCGCATCGCGTCCGGCCCGGCTCCGCGCGCACCCCGTCGAACATCGCGACGGCCGTGTAGTGCTGCGGAGCGGCGCTCCGAAAGCCTTCGATCCCAAACCATCCGGACCTGCCGTCCCGCGCGTGCCGGTGACCGGCTTGCCCGAGTTTGTACGCAAGTTCACCGAAACCCACTACTGTCGTATTCCGTACCCGGCGGTTACCGACATGCTGGGAATCACAGACGACTACGAAAGGGAATCCCGCATGGGTGTCAGTTTGTCCAAGGGCGGCAACGTCTCGCTGAGCAAGGCGGCTCCGGGCCTCACTGCGGTCGCCGTCGGCCTGGGCTGGGATGTGCGCACCACCACGGGCACCGATTTCGATCTGGACGCCAGCGCGATCGCCACCGGAGCCGATAAGAAGGTCGTCTCCGACCAGCACTTCGTGTTCTTCAACAACCTCAAATCCCCCGACGGTGCCATCGAGCACGCCGGTGACAACACCACCGGTGAGGGCGAAGGCGACGACGAGGTCATCAACGTCGACCTCGCCAACACGCCGGCGAATATCGAGAGCATCTTCTTCCCCGTCTCGATCTACGAGGCGGACGGCCGTTCGCAGTCGTTCGGTCAGGTACGCAACGCCTACATCCGCGTCGTGAACCGGGCGAACGGCGAAGAGCTGGCCCGCTACGACCTGTCCGAGGACGCCTCCACCGAGACCGCCATGGTCTTCGGTGAGCTGTACCGCAACGGCGCCGAGTGGAAGTTCCGCGCCATCGGCCAGGGTTACGCGTCCGGCCTGGCCGGTATCGCGCGCGACTACGGTGTGAACGTCTGACGATCCACACCTCCGGGTAGCGTGAGGGGGTCCGGTGCACGGGCCCCCTCGTTCTCTGTCCCAGAGGCGTCAGGGGACAAATTGGACAAATAGGCGGTCGACGGCAACGCTGGTGACTGGTCGTCGATATCGCCGACCAGGTTTCTCGTACAGGCCGGGATACCGACCGCAGTCCGGCCACCGCACACGAAAGGTCCCAGCGTGGTCCTGCGCATATTCGGTTTATCCTTGGTCGTCACGGTGCTGTCGCTGGGGGTGGCATTCCTCTACGGCGGCCCAACCGCCTTGGCGCTCTGCCTCATCCTCGGCATCCTCGAGGTGTCACTGTCGTTCGACAATGCCGTGATCAATGCCACCATCTTGGAAAAGATGAGTGAGTTCTGGCAGAAGATCTTCCTCACCATCGGCATCCTGATCGCCGTCTTCGGTATGCGGCTGGTCTTCCCGCTGGCGATCGTGTGGGTCACCGCGGGCCTGAATCCCGTCGAAGCCTTCGATCTGGCGTTGAACCCGCCCGCCGGCGACGCCGCGTACTTCCCCGACGGCTCCCCCAGCTACGAGACCCTGCTCACCGGTGCGCACCCGCAGATCGCGGCATTCGGCGGCATGTTCCTGGCGATGCTGTTCCTCAACTTCATCCTCGAAGACCGCGAGATCACCTGGCTGTCCTGGATCGAACGCCCCCTCGCCAAGGCCGGCAAGCTGGACATGATGTCGGTGGTCATCGCCGGTATCGGCCTGGTGCTGGCCGCGGAATTCCTCGCCCACGACGACGACCGCTCCACCGTGCTGCTGGCCGGCCTGCTCGGCATGATCATCTACATCGCCGTCGACGGTCTGGGTTCGATGTTCAACGCCGAAGAACACGCCGAGGAAGCTGCCGGCGGCCCGTCCGGGCTGGCCAAGGCCACCGGTAAGGCCGGATTCTTCCTGTTCCTGTACCTCGAGGTCCTCGACGCATCGTTCTCCTTCGACGGCGTGATCGGCGCGTTCGCCATCACCGCCGACCCGATCATCATCGCCCTGGGCCTCGGCCTGATCGGTGCCATGTTCGTCCGGTCGATCACCGTCTACCTGGTGCGCCGGGGCACACTGAACGAATACGTGTACCTCGAACACGGCGCCCACTGGGCCATCGGCGCACTGGCCCTGATCCTGCTGGTCACCGTCGGTGATATCCACATCCACGAGCTCGTCACCGGCCTCATCGGTATCGCCTTCATCGGTGCCGCGGTCCTGTCCAGCGTCCGCCGCAACCGCAAGGAAGACGATCCGAAACCCACCGAGGCTTCGGAGCCGACCCCCGTCGGCTGACACGGCACGTCCCGAACGGCAGTGGGAGCGGACCCGAGGGTCGGCTCCCACTGCCGTTTCATCGGGGGGACCAGCAACGCGTTCCCACCCGCGGCCGGGCCCGGCCTCGCCGCGCGCGCACGGGCCGGGCCGTCAAGTCCTCGGTGTTCCCGCCTCGTGCCGCGCGGCGTCGTACCGCTCGAAATACGCCTGACCCACCGCGAACATGCCACGTTGCGGTAACCGGAAGTCACCGAGCGCCGTCTGCTCGGCCAACGGTCCGGGCGGGCCGATATCGACGCCGCCGATCCGGGCCACCGTGTGCTCGACCGTCCACAGCATCCGCGGATTCAGCCGGAACCATTGCCCGTTCGGGGTGGTGCCACGCAACCGCACCTGCCCCACGCCGAGCGCCGGGCCCGCCACCCGCGACATGACCGACAGCATCGTGGGGTCGCGCCACAGCGCCGCGGGCAGCACGCTGCCCAGCGCCGTCATCGCCGTCGTCGCCGGCGACCGCCCCAACTCGATATCCCAGACCAGCGTGCCGGGCACCGTCACCGTCAACGCGAAGGGTCCCGTCCAGGTCACCGAGATATCCGCGACCCGCGCGTCCACGAGCGCGGCACCGTAGTACCGCACACAACTGGTCTCCGGTGCGACACTGCTGTAGATGACCCATTCCCGGTCCGGGTTCCGGTGCCAGACCGATTCGTATCCGGGCCCCACCGAGCTGGCGGCGAAATGCCGGAACGCCAGGTAATGGCCACTGGCGAACGGCTGCCCCATCACTCCGTGCCCGGCGAATCGCTCCGCGCCCGCGCCCGCCGGCAGCACCGGCTCGGTGCCGGCGATCGTTCGCGGACTCTCGAACATTGCCGTCCTCCTGGACGAGCGGACGCTACACCTCAAGCCTACGTCCGTGAACTGAGAAAGCATCTACCCCGACCGCGACCGGCCCCCGCTGCGACGTACGCCACACGTGACCGTGCGGCGTCACGCACAGCACAGCGCGCCGGTACTTCGCCGAGACCCGGACCGCGCAGCCGCACGGCCCCGCCGACCCGTCGGCACCCGGCCGGCAGGTTCGCCACCCGGCACCGCGCCGATTCGGCAGTATCGAGTCCATGGCGACCGATAAGGAACGTATGCTGCGCGGCGACCTCTATCGCGGCAACGACCCGGAACTCGTCGCGGAACGCCGCGCCTGTCACGCACTGACCGCCCGCTACAACGACACCGCCCCCGATGCCGAGACCGAACGGCAGGAAATCCTCGGCAAGCTGCTGGGCGAGTGCGGTGCGGGCACCGTGATCATGCCGCCCTTCCGCTGCGACTACGGCTACCTGACCAGAATCGGCAGCAACACCTTCCTCAACTACGACACCGTGATCCTCGACTGCGCCCCCGTCACCATCGGAAACGATGTCGCGATCGGCCCCGGCGCCCAGATCCTCACCCCGCTGCACCCTATGGAGGACCACGAACTCCGGCGGGCCGGCTGGGAATCCGCCGCACCCATCACCATCGGCGACAACACCTGGCTGGGCGGCGGCGTCATCGTCTGCCCCGGAGTCACCATCGGCGCGGACTCGGTGATCGGCGCGGGCAGCGTGGTCACCCGCGATATCCCGCCCCGCGTCTTCGCCGCCGGCAATCCCTGCCGCGTCATCCGGGATCTCTAGCAGAACATTCAACGGCCGAGCGCCCGCATTATCGCACGGGTGACGCGGCGACGAAGCGCGGCACGGTGGTGTCGACCGGCTCCGTGCCGCCGTCCGATGAGGACTTCGCCCTCCTCGGCGACGACCAGGATCGGCAGCCCCTCGTCGTCGGCGCGGACTGCGCAGGCTGATGGATCGGGTTCACCAATCGGGAGTCCGTTGGTATCTGACCACGCCGTATCTTTCTATCTCTGCGAGTTGGTAGGTGAACCAGTGTCCGAGTGCCACGTAGTTGACGTGGTGGGCCCGGGTGACCGGGTGTCGGCCTATCTGCATGCGACCGGAACTGTCCAGCTCGATGTTCGCCGGCTCTGTTTCGATGAAGTCGGCGCCCAACGCCAGTGCCAGCGTCAAGGGGCCGTATTGGTCGTTGTAGGGGCTGAACCGGGCGAACCATTGGTCCATCTGGCTGCGCAGAAGTACCGATATGGGATTGGTTGTCCGCGCCAGGATCCGGTAGCCGGTGGTGTCCACGGTCTCGGTGTTGAAGATGAATACAGCCACGGCGGACGAAACGATTGTCGGTTGAATACCCGCGGAGAGAACAGTGTGGGCAGCGGGTATGTCGAGTGCGATATTGCGTTCGGCCGGAGTCGGGGAAAAGCGGCTGCCACCGCCGGCCTGTGTGACGGCCAGGCGGTGACCGACCTCGGGGTTCGTCGAGAGCAGGTCGGCGAGATTGGACATCGGTCCCAACCCGACCCAGGACACCTCGCCATTGTGACGAGACAGCACAGCCTCGACGGCAGCGCCGACTCCAGTCTCCTCGATGACAGATTCCGCGGGTGTCGAGTCGCCGGCTGTCCAGATAGTTTCGCCATCGAGTTCGCGCCCGGCGACGACCGGAACATCGGTGCGGCCCAGGAGATCGAGCAGGTGCCGCGCCAGCCGTGCCCGCCGGCCGGCACGTTCGTCACTGGTAAGGACCAGAGAAAGGTTGGGTTGAGCGGCCGCGATCGCGACGGTGATCGCGCTATCGGGTGCGCTCCCGATATCCGCATCGAGGATCAACGGTGTAGACGCCCATAGAGTTTCGCTATCCGAACTGCGCATGCGGCCGGCCATTGCTCACACCACAGGCCTTGGGGACCACGGTCGTCTCCGCGGTCCAGAATTTTCGTCGTCGGCACCCATTTCGCGTTCGTCGTAGCGAGGCTCAGCCGCGGGCCATATCGACGAACCGCGACAGATGCAGCTGGTGGGCGACGGTAATGGTCGCCGTGGGCCCGTTACGGTGCTTGCCGACGATGAGGTCCGCTTCGCCGCCGCGCGGATCGTCGCGCTCGAAGGCGTCCGGCCGGTGCAGCAGGATGACCATATCCGCGTCTTGCTCGAGACTGTTGTGCAGCGATACCCCATTCGCGACGAAGTTGTGGGTACCGGGGACTGTGCCGTCGAAGACCTCCTGTTCACCGAGGCTGGTGATCTCCACGATTCTGTCCCAGAAAACGTCGTTCGTCGCCAGCATCTCGATATCGGCGTCTTCCAGCACGTCCGCGACGCGGGCGAGTCGAGAGCGGCTGGGCGAGCGTTTCCACATCGTGGACCCGCAGAATCTGGAGTTCTTCGCAGCCGCAAATTCACGGTGTGTCATCTCTTTGGTCGCGAGTAACGTGCGGACCTTCGACCAGACTTCCTTGGGCACCGTATCCACGTTGACATTCCCCGCCACGGCCGCCAGGTGACGGAGAGCGATACTGCCGGTCACCCCACGAGCTCCGTGCACGCCGATATCCCGGAGGAAAACGGTCTGGTTTTCGGCACCGTCCACTGTCAGGTGCCAGCACACGCGGTAGCCCGGCTTCCGAGTCGCTTTTATCCGGCCGTGCACTCCGAAGCGCAAGAGGAGCCGATCGAGGTCGTCGATAAGCCGACGGCTGGTGGAGGCGTAATAGATGCGCGCCTGGCGTCCCGAAGAATCCCAGCGGACCGAACCGTCGGTTGCCCACAGATGCCGGATGAACAACGCGACCTGGTCTGTCGGCAATGCAAATACTTGTCGTGGGATGAACTTCTCATAGCTGCGCAGTCCGAAGAGCCCGAGGTCTTCTAACCAGACGGCGATAGGATTCCGCTTGCCTCGGGCGAGGCGGTACGGCGCAGGCAGCCGCAGTGTCGTCACCCGAGCTGCCGGGTACTCATCTCGGACTGCAGTGATACCGAAATGCCGTGCTGCCTCGGTTACGGCTGCGAGATTTTCTTCGTCGATACTCGCGTACCGGATCGGCTGCCGACGGATACAGGAACCATCGCCGATCATATGAGCCAGCAGCACGACCTCCGCGTCCGGCATTCGCTCGGTGCAGACCGGCTCCGGCATGCTACGCGGGGTCGCGACACGGTCGTCAATGGACAGTCGCTCCAACGGTATCCAACCGTCGACAGTGAGGAAGGGGTGATTTCCGGTTGCTTCGACCTGACGTCCAGAGGCCAAGCGAACAAGGAAAACCTCTTTGCGGCCGCTGGGGAACACTTTGACCATCGGCCGCGCGACCAGCCTCATACGTTCATCGAGCGACCAGACCAAGGGCTGTTCTCCACTGGCCAGCAACTCACCGAGAGTTTCCTCTGCGCCATCGTCCGCCCGAAGTATCCGGGCAGAAGCCGGCAGACATCCCGATTCGCGTAGATCGGAGACCTGCGGGCGCTTGTCGGTGCGCTGTTCCGGACCACGGTTCAGCTGACTGATCGCGATAACGGGAACTTCCAGCTCCTTGGCCAGCAGTTTCAGATTTCGCGAGAAATCCGAGACCTCCTGCTGCCGGGATTCGACCTTCTTGCCCGAGGTCATCAGCTGCAGGTAGTCCACCACAACAAGTTTCAGGTCGTGGCGCTGTTTCAGCCGCCGTGCTTTGGCCCGGATCTCCATCATGGTGAGGTTCGGTGAATCGTCCACGAACAGCGGTGCTTCGCTGATCTCGCTCATCCGCCGCGCCAATTTGGTCCAGTCGTCGTCGCTCATCCGGCCGGCCCGCATATCCCCGAGCTTGATCTTCGCCTCGGCCGACAGCAAGCGCATGACGATCTCGGTCCGGCTCATCTCCAGCGAGAAGATCACACTCGCCAGCCCGTGCCGAATCGAGGCACTGCGCATGAAATCCATGCCGAGCGTCGAGTTGTGGGTCGGCACCATCGAACGCCCGGCCAAATACATATGGGCATTGTTGTCGACCTCGACGCACCGGACGGGGACGGAGTCGATCCGGCGGGCATCGACAATGAATCGTGAACAGGGCCCGCTGGTGCCGGAGACCGCCCGGCGCTCCTTGTGCAGAAGCGCCTTCCGGTACAGGCCGAACACCTCATCGTCCGTGGCGAAGGTGAGCGTGTAGGCAATCGACCGTTCACGTGTACGTCCACGTACCGCTTTGGTCGAGACGCCACAGCGGTATCCCAGGCCGACGACGAGTTCGCGAACATCTGCGAAGAGGCGCTCGTCGGTAACCGAGAACTGGACAGACCCGCCCCCGGTGACGGTGCCGTCGGTATCGAGCAATCCGGCGAGCAGTGCGCGGCGTTGCGCTTCCGAGGCGCGCAGATACTCGGCAGGAATGTGCTTGTTTCCGAGCACGCCGATCGTGCGTAGCCGCGCCTGTACGCTCCCGAACCTGTTACGGCACACCTGACACATCCGCAGCCCGATCGAGCGCTCGCCACATCGCGGGCAGGCCGGGGCGGAAACGGGTGAGGATACGAACCGAGCCCGCCCGCCGCAGGATCGGCCACAGGTCCGCACTTCGGTGGTGAACGGCGTGAACGGCGTGCCGCATACCACGCACAGCCGTTGGACCACCGGCTCGTCGTCCGGCAACCGCAGTTGATAGCGGAGCTTCGCCGAAGCGGAAGGAACAGCGACGATGCCCTCCCCTTCGATACAGGCGATGATTTCGGGATCAGCCGAGGTTATCTGAGCGGCTGCGGCAGTTCCGTCGCCCAGCCAGGCACCGAGCGTGTAGGGCGGGACGAGCAGATCACGTGCGGGCAGTTGCAGCGGCCGGGCATTCGTGACCGAGTGGTTGATCCGGCGGTCGGCGGTGGCACAGCGCAGGGTGGCCGCGATCTCCCCGGTGGTGCGTACGGCGGCGAAAGTCTTCTGGCTGCGGTAGCGGTTGTACCCGGTGTCGGCCTGTTGCGCGGATCGCCGCGAAGCCCTGGTCTCGGTCAACCACTGATGCTGTTCGTCGGCGACGATGACAGTGCCGTCGGAAAACTCGACCTCGTAACACGGGCGGCCCGCCAGCACGTCGGTCGCTGCCACGACCCGGGTGGGCTTGCCATCGGCACCGATGAGCCGGTCCCCTACCCGCACCTCGCCCATGGTGGTCCAGCCGTCCGGCGTGGGGAGCGGGGTATCCAAAGCCAGCGCCTTACCGACACCCGGCCGGGCGGCGACGATGATCATCTGACCGGGGTGCAGGCCGTTGGTGAGTTCGTCGAGTTCGGAGAATCCGGTCGGTACACCGAGGGAGATACCGCCGCGGGAGGCGATGGAGTCGATCTCGTCCATGGTGGGCTGGAGGAGATCTTCCAGCGGGAGGAAATCTTCGGAGGTCCGGCGTTCGGTGACCTCGTAGACCTCGGCCTGGGCGCGGTCGACCACCTCGGCGACGTCCTGGCCGTCGGCGCCCGCGTAGCCGTACTGCACGATGCGGGTGCCCGCTTCCACCAGTCGGCGCAGGATGGCCTTCTCGGCGACGATCTCGGCGTAGAAACCAGCGTTCGCCGCGGTAGGGACGGTCTGGGTGAGGGTGACCAGGTACGGGGCGCCGCCGATGCGCTTCAGTTCCCCGCTGCGGTCCAGACCGGCGGCCACAGTGACCGGGTCGGCGGGTTCGCCGCGCCCGTAGAGATCGAGAATGGCGTCGTACACGGCCTGATGGGCGGGCCGGTAGAAATCTCCGGAGCGCAGTACTTCGACCACATCGGCGATGGCATCCTTGCTGAGCAGCATGCCGCCGAGCACCGACTGTTCGGCCGCCATATCGTGTGGCGGCTGGCGCCCGAAATCCTCGCCGGGGGGCTCCGGCGGGAAGTCCGTGTGCCCGCGGTCATCGACGACTGCCATCCGACTCGACCGTCCTCTCCTTCTGACCGGACGCACCCTTCGACGACCGGTTCTACCCCACGGGTCCGACAGGTTCGCCGGGACGCCGAGGCACCGGTGACCAGTGGTCAGGCGTACCAGCTATCACCCAGAGAGAACCGCACCCCCGCGTCGTGCGGGGTGTCGCACATGGTGCTGCGATGAACCTAAGCGAGGTTCTATCCACATGCCAACCACGCCTGTGCACATACCTGTGGATAACCTGGGGATAGTTCACCTCAGGTTGTGCACAACATGTGGATAACTTGAGGGAAACGCAGGTCAGCCCCGGAAAATACCCAGCTAGACCCAGATTTTCCGCGACCGCGCAGTGTGGATAAACAAAGCCTCGGCGTGTCGGCGATGTTGAACATCCGGGCGTGTTGAGTTGACAGACAGACGAACAGATATGAGCTGGGTCACATTACGTCCGGTTGGTTTCGTGATCGATCCACAGGACTCACATCTTGTGGATAAGACACCCCCACTCGAAGCGGTGCCGCCTACGAATATGCAGGCACCGCCGTCACAAGAATTGCGGCAATCATCGGGCTAACCAAGGATTGCTGTCGTACAGCACAACCGACCGGGGATCACGTCTACCCATGGCCGAGCAGACGTGATCCCCGGTTTCCGGGTATGTTTGCGTGGGCCGGCTCAGCCGGCGGCCACGACCTCCAGCGCGAACTTCGCGGCTACGTCCGGGTGCAGATGGACGGTCACCTGGTGCTTACCGGTGGCCTTGATATGCGACTTCGGCAGTTCGATGCTGCGCTTGTCCAGCACCGGGCCCCCGGCCGACTTGATGGCGGCGGCGACATCGGACTGGGTGACCGAACCGAAGAGTTTGCCGGTGCCGGCGGTCTTGACCGACAGCGAGACCCCTTCGAGGCCCTCGATCGCCTGCTTCAGTTCGTTGGCATGGCCGAGGTCGCGCACCCGGCGGGCCTCCTGGGCCCGGCGGATTCCCTCGACCTGCTTCTGCGCACCGCGGCTGGCGGCGATGGCCAGCCCACGGGGCAGCAGGTAGTTACGGCCGTAGCCGTCCTTGACCTCGACGGTGTCGCCGGGAGCGCCGAGGTTGTCCACATCGGCAGTCAGAATGAGCTTCATATGCTTGACCGACCTTTCTCAGCGAGCCGTCGAAACGTAGGGCAGCAGCGCCATCTCACGCGAGTTCTTCACCGCGATGGCGATATCGCGCTGGTGCTGTACGCAGTTGCCGGTGACCCGGCGAGCGCGGATCTTGCCACGCTCACTGACGTACTTGCGCAGCAGCGGCACATCTTTGTAGTTGATGTCGACGATGCCGGACTTGCTCTCCTTGCAGAAAGCGCAAGCCTTCTTCTTGAGCACCTTTTCGCGCGCCGGTGCCTTGGCCATTTTCGTTCACTCCGTATTCTTGGTGGCCCGCTGTCGCGGGCCGATGCGGGCCGTCTCAGAACGGCGGTTCATCGTCCATCCGCCCGCCCCCGAAGGAGCCGGCCGCGGGCGCGCTACCCCACGGGTCGTCCGCAGCGCCCTGCTCGGACCGTCCACCGCCACCGTTTCCGGCGTTGTGGTTACCACCACCGCCGCTATTGGAACCGAATCCACCACCGCCGCCACCCCGACTGGTCTTGTTGACCTTGGCCGTGGCGTACCGCAGCGACGGGCCGACCTCGTCGACCTCGAGCTCGACGACCGTGCGCTTCTCGCCCTCACGGGTTTCGAAGGAGCGCTGCTTGAGCCGGCCGCTGACGATCACGCGGGATCCCCTGGTCAGGCTCTCGGCGACGTTCTCCGCGGCCTCGCGCCAGATATTGCAGCGCAGGAACAGCGCTTCGCCGTCTTTCCACTCGTTGGTATTACGGTCGAAAATGCGGGGCGTGGAGGCCACGGTGAAATTGGCCACCGCCGCTCCCGCGGGCGTGAATCGAAGCTCGGGATCGGCCGTCAGATTTCCGATGACCGTGATTACCGTATCGCCAGCTGCCATGGGGGGTTCCTCCTGCTCGGTGTGCAGTCCGGGTGCACTCGCCTGTTGCGCTAGAGCCTAGAGACAGGCTCCGACGAAACGGCGGTAGCGCCGGGACTACTTGTCGTTGCGCAGAACCTTGGTGCGCAGCACCTGCTCGTTGAGGCCCAGCTGGCGGTCGAGTTCGTTCACCGTGGCGGGCTCGGCGGTCAGATCGATCACCGCGTAGATGCCTTCGGCCTGTTTACGAATCTCGTAGGCGAGGCGCTTACGGCCCCAGATATCGACCTTGTCGATTTTGCCGCCCTCGGTGCGGACAACGCCGAGCATATTCTCCAGGGACGGTCCGACGGTGCGCTCGTCCATGCTCGGATCGAGGATGACCATCACTTCGTAATGACGCACGAACCAATCACCTCCTGTGGTCTGGGTTCGGCCACGGACGGTCCGTGGCAGGAGGGTCGTCGCGTCAGCAACCGGGCAAGAGTACCCGAGTGGGCCGTAGGAAACGAAATCGATCTTCGGCATCGTGACGGGCTCGCCGGCGAAGTCACGAAATGCAATTCCGCGGTCGGCACGCGGTCGCTTTCCACCATTTTTCGCACCCCTTCCGACCTGGTCGAACGTGGGTACATCCGGCGACCGGTGCCGATACGATCACGCGGCGGCACGTGGCGGAGCCCACTAGTGTGTCGGTATGTCGATCGGACCGGCCGTGCGTGTGCCCGGGGCCGATCGCGTCGGTCGCGGTACCGCCGTTCTCATGGTTGTGCTGTTGTGCGGCGCGACCCTCGCGGTGGCATTTCTCAACAAGGCGCGCTGCGCCGGAGCCCCCTTCCGCGCCGACGGTCGCAGTGCCGCTTTCGATTACGTCAAGGATGCCCGGGTCTGTTATTCCGATATCCAGTTCCTGTGGCTGGGCCGCGATATCGATCAGCATATTTTTCCCTACGTGCACGGGGGGATCACCGCCGACGGCACCCTTACCGGCGGTGCCGTGGAATACCCGGTCCTGAGCGGGCTGTTGATGTGGCTCGGCGCGCTGGGGGCCCACAACGACGCGACCTTCCTACTCCATTCGGCGCTGCTACTTACACCGTTCGCACTGGTCACGGCCTGGCTGCTGGCCAGGCTGGCCGGGCGGGCCGCCCTGCTGTGGGCCGCGGGGCCGCCGCTGGTGCTGTACGCGTACCACAACTGGGAACTACCGGTGGTGTGCACGACCGTGGCGGCCGCCGCGGTCGTGGCCACCACCCGTTGGCCGTTACGCGCTCGTGGGGCGGTGGCGGCGATACTGCTGGGCCTCGGGTTCTGTTTCAAGATCTATCCGGCGATCTTCGTGATCCCGCTGCTGCTGTATGTGCTGACCGGCGGGGAGCGAGGGCGGGCGGGGCCGGGCGAACGTCCGGATGTGACCGGCGCACTGGGCACCGCGGCCGCCGCGTGCGGCACGGTGGTGGCGGTCAATATGCCGTTCGCGCTGGCCGGGTTCGACGGCTGGCGGGCCTCGATCGAGTTCCAGCAGCAGCGCGAAGCCGATATCACCACCAACTCGATCTGGTACTGGGGTCTGCGGCCGCTGTTCGGCGCCGACCCGTTGAGCAGCGCCGCGTTCACCGAGGTCGTGTCGGTCGCCTCGCCGACACTGATCATCGCGTCGTTCGCCGTGGCACTGGGGGCCGGGTGGCTGCGGTACACCCATTCCGGTGTGTACCCCTGGCTCGGTGTCAGCGGGGCGATGCTGTGCGGGTTCCTGCTGTTCCACAAGGTGCATTCGCCGCAGTACACCCTCTGGCTTATCCCGTTCCTGGTGCTGCTGGCGGTCCCGTGGCCGGTGGTGTGGGGCTACCTGGTCGCCGATATAGCGATCGGGGTGGGCGTCTTCCGCTACTTCTACACGATGGGGACCGGGCATTCGGTCGAGCTGATGGAGGCGGTGGTCCGATTCGGTGTCTGGGGCCGGGCCACCCTGCTGGTGGTGTTGTTCTGGGTCTTCCTGAGAGTCCCGGTGCGGACACCGGGCACCCATGCCGCGGATCCGGCGGCGGCGACACCGGTGGCCGGACCGGGGCCGCGCGACTGAACCGGTTCCAATAAAACTAGAACGTGTTACATTCAAGGTATGACACCCGTCGCGTCCCGCTGCGCCGACCACCGTTATCGGAGGTGTTCGCCGTATTCGGGCCACAAGGGTGACAGCGGCCCGATCAGCCGCCGCGCGGCAATTATGTAACTTGTTCCAGGCATAGGGAGACAGCCACCGCCATGCGTACCGATATCTGCGACCGGCTGGGGATCGAGTTCCCCATCTTCGCCTTCACCCACTGCCGCGATGTGGCGGCCGCGGTCAGCAACGCCGGCGGTCTCGGCGTACTCGGCGCGGTCGGCTTCACCGCCGAACAGCTCGAGGTCGAACTGGCCTGGCTGGACGAACACGTGGGCGACAACCCCTACGGCGTCGACCTCGTCATCCCCTCCAAATACGAGGGCAAGGGCATCGATGGCCTGTCGCCCGAACAGCTCGAGACCGAACTCGCCAAACACGTCCCGCAGGGGCATCGCGACTTCGCCGAGAAGATCCTCGCCGACCACGGCGTGCCGAAGCTCCCCGAAGAGGAGGTCCACCCGCAACTGCTCGGCTGGACCGCCACCACGGCCGCGCCGCAGGTCGAGGTGATCCTGCGGCATCCGAAAGCGAAGCTGGTCGCCAACGCGCTCGGCACCCCGCCGCCGGAGTTCGTCTCCCAGATCCAGGAATCCGGCCGGCTGATCGGCGCACTGTGCGGTTCGGTGAAACACGCGCTGAACCACAAGGACGCCGGCCTGGACTTCGTGGTCTGCCAGGGCACCGAAGGCGGCGGCCACTGCGGCGAGGTCTCCTCGCTGGTGCTGTGGCCGCAGGTCATCGACGCCGTAGGCGATCTGCCGGTACTCGCGGCCGGCGGCATCGGCGACGGCCGCCAGGTCGCCGCCGCGATGGCGATGGGCGCCGCGGGCGCGTGGACCGGTTCCATCTGGCTGACCGTGGAAGAGGCCAATGTGCCCCCCGCCCAGATGAAGACCTACATCGACGCCACCAGCCACGACACCATCCGCTCCCGCGCCTGGACCGGCAAACCGGCCCGCATGCTGCGCAACGACTGGACCGACGCCTGGGAATCCGCCGACACCCCCGACCCGCTGCCCATGCCGCTGCAGATGATGGTGGCCCTGGACGGCGTGAAGCGCGGCCACCGCTATCCGGAAGCCGCCAAGGACGTCAACTTCAACCCGGTCGGCCAGGTGGTCGGCATGATGAACAAGACGGAACGCTCGGCCGACATTATGAACCGGCTGGTCGAGGAGTACGTCACGGCTTGCGAGCGGTTGAACAAACTCAACGGCGATATCTGATCGCACCGCGGAGTCGGCTATCCGGAAGCCGAAAGCAGAACGCCGCCAGAAGTCCTTCTGGCGGCGTTCTCGTCTGTAGCCTTGTACGACTGGAACCGGCGTGGATAGCGACAATGGGCGCCGTTGGGCGAAGGCCCTGCCCACGCAAGCGGGGGTTGACCTGAGGGGGCCTCAATCCTCGCGGCGCCGCAGAAAACACAGCGCCGTTCGCGAGTGAGCCCACCCCTCCATCTTCGCGAGTGAGCTCACCGGCAAAGGTGGGGTTGTGAGCTTGCTCGTGAAGGTGCTGTGTCTTTGGCGGCGCCTCCGGCGCCGCGGGGTTGAGGCCCCCTTGGTCTCGCCGATTCGGCCTCGAGCCTTGGCCGAAGGTGCTCAATGGTCGCACTCTATGGGCGGCTCACCGCACATCGCATGCGCTTCGAGGCCGAAACGGCGAGACGGGCCTCAACCCTTTGAGGTGTCTCGCAAAACTCGACGCATAGGGTTGCGTCGGCATCGAACGGCGGATCGGCATGTGGACTTGCGCCACCGCGAGACCCGCCGGATTCGGCCCTCCGGTCGTCGCGCAAATTCGTTCAGGCGGTGGCCGCGTGAACTTCTTCGGCTTCGGCGTCGGTGCCGAGTAGTTCCTCGAAGCGGGCGATGACCTTGTTGTGGTACATCCCGAACAGGTCCTCGAACAGCGCCAGCTGGGCCGGGGTGGGGCCGGATTCCGATTCCCAGACCGCGATCAATGCCCGCCACACCAGGACGTGCAGATCGGCGGCGCCGGCGAAGTAGGCGTCGACGGCCTCGGGAACTTCGAGCACCATTTCGCCGATGGAGTTCAGGATGGCGCGCTGCATACTCGATTCGAGAGCCACCAGCAGTTTGCGAACCACGCCGATCTCGATGGCGAGAATGCGCCGATAGTCGGGAACGTCCAGCCGCGCCAGCGTTTCCAGGGTGTCGATCTCGACTTTCAGTTCGGCGAGGTCGACGCCGGCCGCGGCGGCGGCACCGTGGGCGAGACCGGTGTAGGAGAGCAGTGCGTCCATGACGATGCCGCGCTCGACCTCGACGATATCGCGGAACATCTCGATCGCGACCTCGGGCATCGGGATGGAGAACCGGAAGAGGTGCCGGTAGACGTCGAGACCGCCGGCCGCGCGGACCTCACGGATGGTGAAACCCTTACCGCGCCGTGCCTCGACGAATCCGTAGGACTCCAGCCGGCCGAGGGTGAGCTGGGCGGTGGCCCGGTTCATCTCGAATTCCTCGGCGACCTGCCGGACCGAGGGCATCAGCCCACCCGGCTGATATTCCCCTGCGGCGACGCGACGCGCCAGTTCGTCTGCGACGTCGGCGACCACCGTGCGGGATCCCATGGATGCACCTTTCTCGGCAGCTGATACGTCCCAGACAGTCTAGGCGCAAATATGCCAGACTGCACAGGAGAACTGGCGAATCGCTTCTGGGGATGAGGTATGAGCAGTCGACGTGATCCTGGTGCGCCGCCGGTGCGGCGGGCGCTGCGCAGCGCCAAGCTCGTAGCACTTCCGGTCGCGTTCGCGGGTCGGCAGGCGGCGGGCGCGGGCCGCCGGGCGTTCGGCCGTTCGGCGCAGGAGGTGAACCGGGATATCCAGTCCCGGACCGCCGAGCACATGTTCGCGGTGCTGGGTGAACTGAAGGGCTGCGCGGCCAAACTCGGCCAGCTGCTGGCGATCTACCAGCTGGCACTGCCTCGCGATATCGCCGCCCCGTACCAGGCCGCCCTGGCCCGGTTACAGGATTCGGCGCCGGTGATGCTGCCCGCCACCGTGCACGCCGTACTGGCCGAACATCTGGGGCCGGACTGGCGGGCACTGTTCCGCGAGTTCGACGATCGGCGGGCCGCCGCCGCCTCGATCGGCCAGGTGCATCGGGGGGTCTGGCGCGACGGGCGCGCGGTCGCGGTGAAGGTGATGTATCCGGGCGCCCGGGCGGCGGTGGAGTCGGATCTGGTGCAACTGCGGCGGATCTCGACCTTGGCGTCGGTGTTCCTGCCGGGCGCGGATGTGAAATCGGTGACCGAGGCACTCTGCGAGAGCGTGCGGGCGGAGCTGGATTACGCGGCCGAGGCCGATAATCAGCGGGCGTTCGCGAGGGCGTATGCCGACAGTGCCGAATTCCGGGTGCCCGAGGTACTGGCACAGCGCGGCGACGTACTCGTCTCGGAATGGCTCGACGGGATTCCGGCCACCCGGCTCATCGAGTCCGGGAGCCGGGCACAGCGGGACCGGGTCGGCGAGCTGATGATGCGGTTCGTGCTGACCGGATGGGAGGAGCACGGGCTGCTGTACTGCGACCCGCATCCCGGCAATCTACGGCTGCTCGCCGACGGGCGGCTGGGGGTAATGGATTTCGGTGCGTGCGCGCCGTGGCCGCATCCGGGTTTCACCCGGCTGGTGGTCGAGATGTGCGACGCGATCTGCAACGGTGGCCCGGCCGCGGTGGAGACGGCGGTGCGGACGCACGGGTTCGCGCTGCCGGGCCGGGCCTTCGATGCGGTGGCACTCGACGCGGCCCTGTCGGCCTGCGCGGAACCGGTACGGCATCCGCGGTTCCGTATCACCACACCGTGGTTGCGCAAGCAGGTGCTGCGTACCACCGCCCTGCGGTTGTCGAATGTGATGCGGGAGCTGACCCTGCCGCCGGAATGCACTCCGTTCGCGCGGGCCGCACTCACCATGGTCGGCACCTTGAGCCAGCTGGAATGCGAATGCGATTTCGGTGACGAACTGGAACGGTCGGTGCCCGAGCTCGGGGACGTCTTCGCGGTCATGCGGCGCGCTCCGGCACCAGGCGTATCGGCGAACTGACACGCCACCGGCCGGATACGACCAGCTCACCGTCTGGGACATTTTCCGGTGAAGAAACCTAATTTACGTAAAAAATATCCTATTTATCCTGCCCGCGGCCCGGGCGTGCGCGGTCAGCCGCCCGGTCCAGCCCAGAGCCTGCGGGTCGCCCACGCCGGCGACGAAAGAATCTCCTACGAAACAGATGCGTTGATCACCACTCACCCCTGGATTCTGACAGCGTGTTGGTGTGTATCGTCCGGCTCGGGCTCCTGCATACTCACCTGCTGGTGGGCGTGACCGGCCCGTCAGCGTCACCTCGATCCGAAAGTACCGATACGACATGCGAGTCGATGGGCGGGAGATCCCGGTCACGGGCAGTCTCCTCCAGCCGCTCACGCGGCGGACCAGCGATATTCTGCGTGTCGTCTTCGCGGCCGTCGGCGTGGCTGTCGTCATCGCCGGTTCCCTGATCACCCGGCCCGAGTGGCTGGCACTGGAACGTTCGGTTTCCAATATCGTCGGATTCCTCAACCCCGACCAGTCCAACCTGGTCTATCTGCTGTACGGGATCGTCATCCTCATCCTGCCGTTCGCGATCCTGGTGGAACTGGCGTTCGGCCGGCAATGGAAACTGCTCGCCGGTTACGCCACCGCCGGGCTCACCGCGGTCCTGCTGCTGTCCATCACACCGAGTGGGTTGTCGGCCCCACAGTGGCACCTGCAGGTGCCGGAGAATCTGGACGACAAAACCTTCCTGCAGCAGTTCCTGGACGACCCCCGCTGGATCGCCATGCTGGCCGCGGTGCTCACCGTCTCCAGCCCGTGGCTGCCGGTGCGGCCACGACGCTGGTTGTGGGTGCTGCTGCTGGCGTTCGCACCGATCCACCTGGTGGTCAGCACCGTGGTTCCGGCCCGCGCCATGTTCGGCCTGGTGGTCGGCTGGCTGGTCGGCGCGGTGATCGTGCTGCTGGTGGGTACTCCGGCGCTGGAGGTACCGCTGGACGCGGCGGTGCGCCAGCTGGCCCGCCGCGACTACACCGTCACCCGGTTCACCGTCGTTCGGCCGGCCGGTCCCGGCGCGCTGCTGCTCTCGGCGACCGTGGAGGAACGCGAGCGGGCGCTGGTGGTCGAACTGTACGGCAAGAATCAGCGCTCGCTGAGCGCGCTGCGCCAGTTGTGGCGCTGGCTGACCTTCCGTTCCAGCGAAACCGCGCCGCTGCACGGTTCCATGCATCGCGCGGTCGAGCATCGCGCGCTGATGGCGATCGCGCTGGCCGAACTCGGCCTGGCCGCGCACCGACCGGTCACGGTCGCCGGACTGCCGCGCGGCTGGATGCTGTACGCGCATACGCTGCCGGCCGGACGCTCGATCGAACAGGATCCCGCCGATACCGCGGCCCTCGATTCGGTGTGGCGGGCGCTGACTGTGCTGCGCGAACGCGGGATCGCGCACGGTGAACTGCGGCCCGCCGAGATCCGGATAGGATCCGACGGTGCGCTGTTCGGTGGCTTCACCGCGGCGGAACTGTGTGCCTCCGACGCACAGCTGCAATCCGATATCGCCCAACTGCTGGTTTCGATGACCGCGGTTTTCGGCGCCACGGCAGCCGTGCGGTCGGCGATCGGCGTGCTCGGCGAGCGGACCGTGCTCACCGCCTCGCGCCGGCTCACCAAATTCGCCATGCCGGGCGGGATCCGGAAATCCATCCCGGACTGGAAATCGGTGGTGTCGGCTGCCCGCGAAGAGGTCCGCACCCAGACCGGCGAGGACCGGATCGAAGCCGAGCAGATCACCCGGTTCAGCCGGAAGAGCCTCATCCAACTGGTGTTGCTGATCGGCCTGGTCTATGTGGCCTACCCGTTCATCAGCGCGGTACCGACCTTCTTCACCCAGCTCAAAGAGGCCAACTGGTGGTGGGCCCTGGCCGGCCTGGCGCTGTCGTCGCTGACCTACCTCGGTACGGCCGCGGCCCTGTGGGCCTGCGCGTCCAGTGTGGTGAAGTACTGGCCGCTGGTCCTCATGCAGATCGCGAACACCTTCGCCGCCACCACCACTCCCGCGCGGGTGGGTGGACTGGCCCTGAGCGTGCGCTTCCTCCAGAAGGGCGGAGTCGGCGCGGTGCGGGCCACGGCCGCGGTGGCATTGCAGCAGGCTGTGCAGGTCTGCACGCATATCGGGCTGCTGGTGCTGTTCAGCGTGGCCGCCGGGACCTCGGCCGACCTCTCACATTTCGTACCGTCGCCGACTATCCTCTATCTGATCGCCGGAGTCGGGGTGGGGATCGTCGGTACTTTCATGTTCGTGCCGAAACTGCGTCGCTGGCTCAATAATTCGGTACTCCCGCAGGTGCAGGAGGTCGTCGGCGAGCTGGCGCTGCTGGCCCGCGACCCGAAACGCTGCGTGATCATCGTGCTCGGCTGCGCGGCCCTGACCCTCGGGCAGGCGCTCGCGCTGTTCGCCAGTGTCCAGGCGTTCGGCGGCGGTACGACCTTCATCACCGTCACCATCGTGACGATGATCGGCGGCACCCTGGCCTCGGCCGCGCCGACACCGGGCGGTGTCGGCGCGGTCGAGGCCGCGCTGATCGGCGGTCTGGCCGCATTCGGTCTTCCCGCCGCGGTCGCGGTGCCGTCGGTGCTGCTCTACCGGGTGCTCACCTGCTGGATCCCGGTGTTCTGCGGCTGGCAGGTGATGCGGTGGATGACCGAGAAGAACATGATCTGAGGCGTGTTCGATTGCCCCGCCTCCGGCGGGGCGGGCCCGACCACGGATGCAGACCCTCCGGAGTAGACGGAGGATCTACGCAGACCTGCACCTCGACCGGCGGAAGGTCAATCGAGGTCGTCGAAGGCGTCTGCGTTGGTGCGGAGGCCGGCGCTGACAAGTGCGATATTGGCCAGGGAGGCCGTGTGCACCTGGTGATCGGCGGCAGCCACGCAGTCGGCGACCGTATAGACGGTGAAACCGAGGTCGGTGCCGTGGCGTGCGGTCTGCTCGACGGTGAGGTTGGTGGCAACGCCGGTCAGGAACAGCGTGTCGATATCGTTCTCGACCAGCCAGCGCGGCAGATCGTTACCGGCCAGCCCCGACAGCTTCTGGTTGTCGACGATGCGGTCGGCCTGTCCGGCGATCTCGTCGATCAGCCGGCTTCCCGGAGCGTCCGGGCGGAATTCGTGCTGGGCGGCCCCGACCGACTGCATGAACCCGGTATTGCGCACCAGCCGCCCTTCCCCTTCCGGGACGATGAACCGCGTGCAGATAACCGGCAGTCCCAGCTCTGCCGCCTGTTTGTGGAAGTCCGCGGCCCGTTGCACCACTCCGCTGGCGGCCACCGGTTCGGCCAGCATCGGGCCGAAGAACCCTTCCGGCCGAATAACGTTCACCTGCCAGTGCAGGGCGAGGACTGCAGCATGTTGATCCGACATGGCGTAGATGATCGACCATGCGCTCGCGGGGCGCACCACTGCCCGGGATAAATGCTGGCCACCGGGCGCGCCGGAGTCCCCGGCGCGGCTGTGCGCCGGATCGGCGGAACCGATCCGGCGCATGATTCACGTGAAACGTTACCTACGAATCGAGCTTGCGCAGTTCGACTTTCACGACCTTGCCGCTGGCATTGCGCGGCAGTTCCGCCACGAGCACCAGCTCTTTCGGATGCTTGTAGCGGGCCAGGTTCTCGTTGAGGAACGATTCCAGTTCCGCGAGGGTGAGAGCGTCGGCCGGATCGTTGAGCGCGACCACCGCGACCGGTACCTCGCCCCACTTCTCGTGCGCTTTGCCGATCACCGCGGCCTCACGGATCTTCGGATGCGAGAACAGGACGTTCTCCACCTCGGCGCAGTAGATGTTCTCGCCACCGGAGATGATCATGTCCTTCTTGCGGTCCACGACGTAGACGAAGCCCTCATCATCCTGGCGGACCAGATCACCGGAGTGGAACCACCCGCCGGCGAACGCATCCGCGGTCGCCTCCGGCTTGTTCCAGTAGCCCGACATCATGGTGGGGCCGCGGTAGACGATTTCACCGACCTCGCCGGGCGCCACATCGTTCATCTCGTCGTCGACGATGCGGGCCTGGATGGTGGGGATGACCTTGCCGACCGAACCGAGCTTGCGGATGGCGTCCTTGCCTTCGAGTACACAGGTGATCGGCGACATCTCGGTCTGCCCGAACACCGCGACATTGAAGGCATCGGGGAACGCGTCGGCCATCGCCTTCAGCACGGTGTCCGAGGCGGGCGCGGCACCCCAGCTCAGCGCCCGCAGCGCGAGTTTGCGCTGCTTGACGGTCGGCTCGTCACAGATCAGCTGCCACTGGGCGGGCACGCAGAACGCGGAGGTGGCCTGCTCGGCCTCCACGGCGTCGAGGAACTCGGTCGCGCTGAAGGCGCCCAGCGGATGCAGCACCGTCTTCGCGCCGAGCAGGAAAGCCGGTGCCAGGCTGCCGAGTCCGGCGATATGGAACAGCGGCGAGGTGCAGAAACCGATCGACTCCTGCTCGAGCTGCAGCGCGCGGATACAGGTGAGCGCCTGGGAGTTCATATTGCCGTAGGAGAGGATGGCGCCCTTCGGGCTGCCGGTGGTGCCCGAGGTGTACATGATGAGGCACGGCGTGTCCTCGGGGATGTCGAGCGGGGTGTGCGCATCCCCAGTCTCGGCGATCGCGTCCGCGAAGCCGACGACCCCGTCGGCACTGGTACCGCCGATGACGAAGCAGTGCTCGAGGCCCGGCGCCTGGCCCTGTACCGCGGTGGCCAGCGGCTGCAGCACGGTATCGGTGACCACGGCCTTGGCACCGCTGTCGCCGACGATATAGGCGACCTCGGGCGGAGTGAGCCGGAAGTTCACCGGGACCGCGATGGCACCCAGGGCATTGATCCCGAACACGGCCTCCAGGTACTCGGGGTAGTTGAGAGCCAGGATGAGGACCCGGTCGCCGAGGCCGACGCCGCGGCGCGCTAGGGCGTCGGCGAATTTCTGCGACCGTTCGTGCAATTGCCGCCAGGTGGTGTCGGCACCGCGGAAACGCAGTGCCACCTCGTCGGGCCGCATGACCGCATGCGTGGCGAGCTGGTTGTTCCAGTGGTTGCGACGCGATCTGATCGGCTCGGCGAGGGCCTGCGCACCGGTGGACATCCCACGTACTCCTCTCGGTACCGCGCGTACCGCCGGAGTGTCCGGCGCCACACGCAGTGTGAACATGTCGGCAGAATAACAATTCACATCAGCACCGGCAAGGAAATCGGGCACGAATAGCGGTTAATCCCGAGGAACCCACCCGAGGAGAGAGTCCGCGCTCGTTGAAGCGTGTATTTGGGGTGATACTGGCCGCTGCGCACGTCATCCAGCTACGCGAGATACGATCACATATGCGAATCACGACTCACTTCCAGGGTTGATCGGGCGATGACACCCGTGGCACCATGCAGCAGACGCGGACTATCCGCGAAAGTAGAGGAGAGCACCGATGCTGCGGACCAGGTTCACCGAGACCTTCGGTATCGAACACCCGATCGTGCAGGGCGGGATGATGTGGGTCGGCCGGGCCGAACTCGTCGCAGCCGTCGCGAACGCCGGTGGGCTCGGTTTCATCACCGCACTGACCCAGCCCACGCCCGACGACCTCCGGCGCGAGATCGAGCGCACGCGCGAACTCACCGACAAGCCGTTCGGGGTGAACCTGACCATTCTGCCCTCGATCAACCCGCCGCCGTACGAGGAGTACGCGCGGGCGATCGTGGACAGCGGGATCAAGATCGTGGAGACGGCCGGCAGCAACCCCGAGCCGTTTCTGCCCACCTACCACGAGGCCGGGATCAAGGTGGTGCACAAATGCACCAGCGTCCGGCACGCCCTCAAAGCCCAGAAGATCGGCGTGGACGCGGTCAGCATCGACGGCTTCGAATGCGCCGGGCATCCCGGCGAAGACGATGTACCGGGCCTGGTGCTCATTCCCGCCGCGGCCCGCGCACTGACCATTCCGATCATCGCCTCCGGCGGTATCGCCGACGCCCGCGGCCTGGTCGCGGCGCTGGCGCTGGGCGCCGACGGCGTGAACATGGGGACCCGGTTCCTGTGCACCGAGGAGTCCTCCATCGACCGGAAGGTCAAGGAGCAGATCGTCGCCAACTCCGAGCGTGATACCAAGCTGATCTTCCGCACCATGCACAACACCGCCCGGGTCGCCGACAACGAGGTGAGCCGCAAGGTGGTCGAGATCGAGAAGGCCGGCGGCAAATTCGAGGATGTCCGCGAACTGGTGTCCGGTGCCCGCGGCCGGCGCGTTTTCGAAGAGGGCGACCTCGACGCCGGTATCTGGTCGGTCGGGCTGTGCCAGGGCCTGATCGAGGACATCCCGAGCTGCGCCGAACTCATCGGCCGCATGGTCGGCGAGGCCGAGGAACTGATCAGCGCGCGGCTGGCCGGTTTCGTCGCTTCGGCCTGAATCGGGCCGGTTCCCCGCACCGGAACCCCTGCGCCTCCGTCGGACCAATGGCGATTCGATCCGACGCAGGAAACGCGGGAAGCCATCCGGGAAAGGTTGGCTTCCCGCACTCTCCGGCCCGCCGGGCCGTCGGGTTCAGCGCGCCGCGAGCGCGGCCACCGCGTCGTAGTCGTGCGCGGCGACCACCTCGATACCGTCCGGCAGCGCGTGCAGCCGGTGGATGGTCTCGAAGGCGATATCGCGGTCGGCGTCGAACAATCGCCCGGGCATGGGCGCCTTCTCCCGGATCAGTTCGATCTGCAGCCGGTTCCATACCGAGTCGCCGGCGAGCAGCACCCGGCGTCCGTCACTCGTGGCCAGCAGGACGCCGATACTGCCCGGGGTGTGCCCGGCCAGGTCCACGAGTAGTACCGAACCGTCCCCGAACAGATCCAGGCTGCGCGCGAAGGTGAGCACCGGCGGACCGTCGAGCTCCAGCGGTTCCAGCGACCGGCCCTCCAGTGGCCCCCGCACCACACCGGTCGGCGCGTGCGGACCCCGCAGCGCCCAGCCCAGTTCCGCGGACGGCAACCGCGCCGGCACCGAATTCGGCAGTTCGAGCACCCCGGAAATATGATCCCAGTGCAGGTGGGTGGGCAGTACGAAATCGACAGTGGCGGGGTCGAGATCGCGTGCGGCCAGTGCGTCCGCCAGCCCGAGGACCGGTTCGTCCGGCGCCACCAGTGACGGAATCGGGAAGGGCAGCCCCGGCAACACCCGCCGGTGGACATGTGCGCACAGTGCCGGGTCCACGACGAACCGCGCCGAGGGATGCTCGACGATATAGGCGCCCATCGCCATGGGCAGATGCCCAAGACTTCGCACGCCCTCAGCGACGATGGTCGTCGGCGCCGACATCCGCCCCTGGACGAGCACGGTCAACTCCACACTCGCCCGGGCCGCGGGCAGCGGCGCGGATTCCAGCCGCGCCAGGAAATCGGTATCAGGCCGCCGCGGGCGCAGCAGCCGCGCCGGGGTGGCGGCCAGCGCCGCACAGCAGCGCAGCACAGTCGGGAGAGTGGGGGTTCGTCCGTCCACGGAATCGGCCACACGGCAACGGTACCGGCCGGACCCGGGAACCAGTAGCCACAGCGGGGCGGGTCCCCCGCGATACCACGACCACGCACTACCTGCCGGTCTCCGGCGGCGCGCTGTATTCCGCGCTGGATCGCACCGGCGCAAGCTAGATCAGGTGGAGACACGCCGGCCGCGCCGAGCACGGTGATCGCGCCGCCGCGCAGATATCCCACCGGTCGATCGGTCCAGACCGTTGGCGACGGAAGCCGCACGGCGCCAGGAGTTTCGGGCAAACCGAATCCCCGGATTTCTCCGGCATAATCGAGTCGTGAGGCCATCCGCTCGCCACGGCCGCCAGGCAGTCCGGCTTTCCGCAATGTCACTACGATGATCGCTTCACCCCAGGGAGTACTCTTCCTGTTCCCGGGCGAAGGCGGGGAACACGAGCGCATGGGCCGTATGCTGGCCGGCCGCTATCCGGTCTTCGCGGATGCGGTCGCCGCGGCCGGTGACGCCGTCGCCGCCGCCGGCGGGCCCCGGGTCTGGACTCCCCGATACGGCTTCCGCCCGCCCGGCGGATTCGAGCTCGCCGCGGATACCGTCGAACCTTCGGCACATCCGGAGTTCGTCCAACCCGGCCTGTTCGTCTACCAGGTCGCGCTCGCCGAACTGCTCGCCGCGTGGGGTGTGCGGCCGGATGCGGCCGTCGGTCACGGTCCCGGCGAGATCGCCGCGGCGGTGACCGCCGGGGCGCTGCCACTGGCCGAGGCCGCGAAAGTGGTGGTGACGCGCGGCCGGGCGGCGGGCCGGCTGGCGGGTTCGAGCGCGACGGCCGAACTACTGACCGCCGAGTCCGAGGCGATCCGCCTGGTACGACCGCTGGATGGCAAGGTCACGGTCGCCGCGGTCAACGGTCCGCGGTCGGTACTGGTCACCGGCGCGTCTCGCTATGTGGAGGTGGTGGTGCGCCGCGCGGAACGCCGCGGTATCGCCACCGCCCGCCACCCGCGGGATCATCCCGCGCACAGCCCGGCCATGATCGAGGCGATACCGCGATTCCTCGACGAGCTCGGCCCGGTTCGCTCCGGGCTCTCCCGCCTACCGTTGTATTCCAGTACCCACGCGGGCGCCGTCGTCGACGCGGCCGGTATGTCCGCCGGATACTGGGCCGAAAACCTCACCGGCCGCGTGGAACTCGATGCGGCGCTACGGCGGGCGGCCGATGACGGGATGGCGATGATTCTGGAGGTCGGGCCGGAATCCCTGCTCGCACCGGCGGTCCGGGCGATACCACGGTTCGCGCACACCACCTACGCAGCCGCGGACAGCTCGGATGAGGGAACCGCTTTCCTCACCTGCCTCGCGCAGTTCCACGCGGCACGCGCACTGGGCACGGCCGCGACTGCGGACGGCCGCAACGGTGTCGAGGGACAACCGGAACCGCGCGATGGCACCGCTGTGATCGCACCGGCCGGGCGGCGTCCGGGGCCGTGCGGAATCGGAACAGATTTCCCGACAATATCTTTCGATGATCGTGACACGGCTACGCGGTCGGACCGGTCACCGCGACCGGTCGGATCCACAGCCACGGCCGAGCCCGGCCGGCGATCGAACGGGGGGGATTTGCGGGCGGAGGTCACGGGTGCCGGAACGCTGGCATCGATACGGCTCGCCGATGACCCCCCACCCACAGATATCATCGCATGGACGCGGGTTGTCGATGCCAATAGGGCTATTCGCTTCATGGCCGGGCGCGTCGCGCTCGATCCGCCCATGATGATCGATCGGACCGGAACCTACGTCGTCAGTGGTGGTTTGGGTGCCCTCGGCTCGGTGATGGTGCGCCGTCTGCTCGCCGCCGGAGCACGCGATGTGGTGGTACCGACCCGGTCACCACGGCCGGTTCCGCCGCTGCTGGAGGGGTTCGAAGAGCGGATTGTGGTGGTGCGCTGCGATACCGCCGACCGCCACGATCTGGACAACGCATTGCGCGATATCCGGGAAACCGGCTGCACCATCCGCGGAGTGATCCATGCGGCACAGGTTTTCGAGGACACCGTGGTCGATGCCGCCGTATCCGTCGATATCCCGATGGGGTCGGCGACCAGGGCCCCGCAGGCGGTGGCCGAGAACTCGATACCGGATCCGGCACTCGACGCGGGCCGGCTGGCACGTCGATTCGCCCGGATCTCGGCATCGGCGGCCCATCTCATCGAACTCACCGCGGCCGACCCGGTCGCTTTCATCGCCGTGTTCTCCACCCCGGTCGTCGGAGCGCCCCGGCCCGCCGGGGCGACGACGGCCGGACCCTGGACCTATCCGGATACCGCCGACTCCCCGTAATCCGCCGCCGGTACCCGCGAGCACTGAACCTCCGGCGCGGCCCGAGCACGTGGGCCACGCCGGAGGATAGAGATCGGGTCTACCGTTGGGCGAGCAGATGGTCGCCGAGCCGGGGAGCGGGCTCAGTGATCGGTCCGGCCGAGCAGCCGGTCGGTTTCGCGACGTTCCCGTTTGGTCGGACGCCCGGTCCCGCGGTCTCGTTGTGGCAGGGCAGCGAGCACTTCCTTGGGCGGAGGCGGTGGACTGCGGTCGATCAGGCATTGGGCGGCGATCGGAGCACCTACCCGTTTTGTGATCACCCGTTCCACGACGACGATCCGCTCCAGACCGTGGTTCCGGATCCGGATCTCGTCGCCCGGACGTACCGGCTGTGCGGGTTTGGCCGTCGCCCCGTTCACACGCACATGACCGCCCCGACAGGCGGCTGCGGCAGCCGACCGAGTTTTGAACAGGCGGACAGCCCAGACCCAGGAGTCGACCCGGGCCTGGATGGTGCCGTCGTTCGGCTCGGTCGCGGCTCGGTTCACCCGCTATACGATACGACGCGCGGTGACCACATCGTCGGCGGACAGGTGGGTGTAGGAGACCGGCTCACCGGACTGCACGGCGTTCAGCAGCAGACCGTCACCGGCGTACAGGCCGACATGACCGCCACCGTTGGTGATGACGAGATCGCCGGGCTTCAGGTTGGAGAAGGCCACCGGCGCGCCCACATGGGACTGTTCGAAGCTGGTACGTGGCAGTTTGATACCGGCCTGCTTGTAGGCCCACTGGACCAGGCCGGAGCAGTCGAAGTTGGCCGGGCCGGCGGCACCCCAGGAGTACATGGCGCCGACCTTGGTCTTGGCGGCGTCGAGCGCGATATCGCCGAGGGTCTGCTGGACCGGGGCGGGCGGCGCGAAGTTGGGCAGCGCGGGAGCGGCGGGCATGGCGTGGGGGGCCTGTTCGAGGACCTGGTTCAGCTGCTGGTTGAGCTGATCGGCCTGGTTGGCGAACTGGTCCGGTACCTCGACGTCGAACTTACCGATGCCGGGGACGTCGATCGTGGTCGTCGCGGCCGAGGCGATCGCGGGCATCGTGCCCGTAGTCGCGGCCAGCGTGCCCATGACCAGTGCGCCCTTGACAGAATTAGGCAGCTTGGATTCTCGCTGCAAGCTGTGCTTACCCACCGAGCTACGTCTCCGATCCTCGTGCTCTCCCGTCGTTCCGGTCGCGCGTCCTGCTCTATTCGCGGCGGCCGACTGCGGCGGTGACCAATGGCGCCGCCTCACTTACGAAACGACTCGACTCCACTAAGTCACAAGAAGGTTACGATGCCGCCCGGGTGTTGTCCAGCCGAACGGGTGTCCTTTTCGCGCCAACAGGGAGTACACCTGCAAAGTGCAGGCGCGCCAGCGTTTTTCGACCCGGTAACAGGTCACGCGGAGGTCTCGTCCGGGCGTGTCCCGCCGATCCCGGCCGGTGTCACGGCGCGGTGGCGCGCAAGGCTCCGAAGGCCCACTAAGCCTCTCCAGAACCCGGCATAGATACGGACAGATTTTCCGATCGGTTCGCTACGGTGTGAGGGTATGGATCCCGTGCGGAACCCGTATGCGCCCGGCGCCGGCCAGCGTCCACCGGAACTCGCCGGGCGCGGCAAACAGCTCGACGCGTTCGATATCGTCCTCGAACGGATCGCCCGGGGTCGTCCGGAGCGCAGCGTGATGCTCACCGGGCTGCGCGGGGTGGGGAAGACAGTACTGCTCAACCAGTTGCGTTCGGCCGCGGTTTCCCGGGGGTGGGGCACCGGCAAGATAGAAGCCCGCCCGGACCAGGAGTTGCGCCGGCCGCTGTCCTCGGCTCTGCACACGGCCGCGCGAGCCATCGCCAAAACGCACCACAACCAGGAACGTATCGACGATTTCCTGGGCATCCTCAAAGCGTTCGCGTTGCGCGCGTCCGCGGACAAGGGCATGCGGGAGCGATGGCAACCGGGTATCGACGTACCGGCCGTGACCGGCCGCGCCGACTCCGGCGATATCGAGATCGACCTCGTGGAACTGTTGATGGAGGCCGCGGCGCTGGCCCAGGACGTCGGCGCGGGTATCGCCGTCTTCATCGACGAGATGCAAGATCTGGGCCCGGCCGATATCTCGGCCATCTGCGGCGCCTGCCACGAACTCAGCCAGGACACGGCGCCGTTGATCGTGGTGGGGGCGGGTCTGCCGCATCTGCCGGCGGTCCTGTCGGCGTCCAAGAGCTATTCCGAACGACTGTTCGGCTATCACCGCATCGACCGGCTGGACCGGGCGGCGGCCGACCGTGCGCTGATCGCGCCGGCCGAGCGCGAGGACGTGAAGTTCTCCGACGAGGCGCTCACCGCGCTCTATCGCAAGGCCGACGGGTATCCGTATTTCGTGCAAGCCTACGGCAAGGCGACCTGGGATCAGGCGCCGGGCAGTCCGATCACCGCCGAGGATGTCGAGGTGGCGGCACCGACCGCCGAGGAGGAGCTCGCGGTGGGATTCTTCGGCTCCCGGTACGAACGGGCGACCCCGGCCGAACGCGAGTACATGCGCGCGATGGCCGACCTCGCCGGTGACGACGGTCCGGTCGCCACGTCGGCGGTGGCCGCCGAGCTGGGCCGCAAACCCGCATCACTGTCGCCGGCCCGCGACGGGCTCATCAAGAAAGGTCTCATCTACTCCGCGGAGCGCGGCACCATCGGGTTCACCGTCCCGCATTTCGGGCGCTACCTGCGCAGCGTCGCCACCTGACAGCCACGCCATCAATCTATTGGCATTACTAGAGGAATTCGTAGAAAGGCGTAGAGAGTCCGATATCGTCGGCGGACCGCCACTGCCTCCGGGGCCGCTCACACAACCGCGGACCCCGGACATCCACCCGGCCAGCGGCGCACGCTCCCGCGACATCGCCTCCATACCGGCAATACATCTTTATGCCGTTTTCTAGTGCCTCGACTAGAGATGTTCATACAGCCATCGAGTCCCGCCGGAGCGATGTGTTCGCAATTCTCGCCTGAGCGCTAGACAGCCGTATAGACCCACACAGACCGTCGGTCGAGCTGTACACATCGGCCCCCAACCGAAACCCGATCTTGATCATCGGACGAGCCGGAATCGGGATTTTGACGTACTGTGTTGTAGATCACCTTGTGTGGTCGGTCACAAGCACGCCGGGCGGCCGGCGCAGTCCGGGCGGCGTTCCACATCGCGACCGGTCAGCAACTCAGGAGGTATCCATGACACGTAGCGACATCGCGGAACTCCGATACGCCGTAAACCAGCTCCGCCACTCCATCGGGGTGCTGCGCACCCATTATGGGGACGCCGGCTCCGTACGGCGGCTGGAGAACGACCTGGAACGGCTCTGCATCGATGCAGACGAACTGGAGAAGAGCCCGCCACCGCAGGTGGCGGGCCGCCGCGGCCAGGAACCCATCTACGTCCCGGACAGCAAATCCGACGAATCGGCGTGGATGGGCGCCCAGGACGAGGGCCTCGGCTTCCACTCGCGGCCGCGCACCCAGTGATCGGCCGGAGTTCACCGCCGGATAACTGAACACCGGGCATCGGGCCACAACCCGATGATCTTCGGAAGGCCGGTCACCGCACAGGCGACCGGCCTTCTTCGTTTGCGACGTGTTCACCCGCGCAAGATCGTCAGTAAATGTGGCGCAAATCACCCACCCTCTAGCTCATCGAGATTACGCAGACCCTGCTCGTTCGATAGCGAGCCGGGCGTATGGTGCTCAGCATCACATTCGATCGCGGAGGTACCCATGACCACCCGCACCGCCGATCAGCGAGGCATCGACCAGTGAGTGCCACAACGACCACGACCGCTCCCGAAGCGGGTACAGGCGTATTCAGCAGGACCCGGGCCCGGATCACCGCCCGGACCCTACGCACGGATCGGTGGTGGCTACCGCCGCTGATCACGGTGATCGGACTGGCCGCGTTCGTCATCTACGCGACCATCAGATCCTTTGTACGCACGGCGTATTGGGTACCCGACTACCACTACCTGACGCCGTTCTACTCCCCCTGCCTGAGCACCTCATGCGTCGAAGGGGCGAGCCATTTCGGCACCCCGTTCGGCGACCTGCCGATGTTCCTGCCGCTCGGGTTCCTGGTGCTGCCATTCCTGCTCGGTTTCCGGCTCACCTGCTACTACTACCGCAAGGCCTACTACCGGTCGGTGTGGTTCTCACCGCCGGCCTGCGCGGTGGCCGAACCGCACGCGAAGTACACCGGAGAGACCCGGCTGCCCCTGATCATCCAGAACGCGCACCGCTACTTCTTCTATGTCGCGGTGCTCATCTCGCTGATCAACACCTACGACGCGGTGCTCGCCTACCACGGCAGAACCGGCGGATTCGGGCTGGGTCTGGGCAGTCTGATCATCACCGGCAATGTGATCCTGCTCTGGGCCTACACCCTGTCCTGCCATTCCTGCCGGCATATCGCGGGCGGACGGCTCAAACACTTCTCCGCACATCCGGTGCGGTACTGGTTCTGGACACAGGTCTCCAAGCTCAACACCAGGCATATGCAGCTCGCCTGGACCACGCTGGGCACCCTCGTACTCACCGACTTCTACGTGATGTTGGTGGCCGGCGGCACGATTTCCGATCTTCGCATCATCGACTGAGGAGTTTGCACGGCTATGCCCGAAGTGGAGCGGCACACCTACGACGTCGTGGTGATCGGTGCCGGCGGCGCCGGACTACGCGCGGTGATCGAAGCCCGGGAACACGGTCTCTCGGTGGCGGTGGTGTGCAAATCGCTATTCGGCAAGGCCCATACCGTGATGGCCGAGGGCGGCTGCGCGGCGGCGATGGGCAACGCCAATGAGAAGGACACCTGGGAGACCCATTTCCGCGACACCATGCGCGGCGGCAAATTCCTGAACAACTGGCGGATGGCCGAACTACACGCCCGGGAGGCCCCCGACCGCGTCTGGGAGCTGGAAACCTACGGTGCCCTGTTCGACCGGACCGCCGATGGCCGGATCAGCCAGCGCAACTTCGGTGGGCACACCTACCCGCGGCTGGCGCATGTGGGAGACCGCACGGGGCTCGAACTCATCCGCACCATGCAGCAGAAGATCGTCTCGCTGCAACAGGAGGACTACGCGCAGACCGGTGACTACGAGTCACGGATCAAGGTCTTCGCCGAATGCACCATCACGGAACTGCTCAAGGACGGTGACCGGATCAGCGGCGCCTTCGGCTACTGGCGCGAATCCGGCCGCTTCATCCTGTTCGAAACCCCCGCGGTCGTGCTGGCGACGGGTGGAATCGGCAAGTCCTACAAGGTGACCTCGAACTCCTGGGAATACACCGGTGACGGCCACGCCCTGGCGCTGCGGGCCGGCGCCCGGCTGATCAATATGGAGTTCCTGCAGTTCCATCCCACCGGGATGGTGTGGCCGCCGAGCGTGAAGGGAATCCTCGTCACCGAGGGCGTCCGCGGTGACGGCGGCGTACTGAAGAACACCGACGGCGAACGGTTCATGTTCGACTACATTCCGGCGGTCTTCAAGGGGCAGTACGCCGAGAGCGAAGAAGAGGCCGATCAGTGGCTGCGCGACAACGATTCGGCGCGCCGCACCCCCGACCTGCTGCCCCGCGACGAAGTGGCCCGCGCCATCAACGAAGAGGTCAAGGCCGGCCGGGGTACCGAACACGGCGGTGTCTACCTCGATATCGCCTCGCGACTCGGCCCGGAGGAGATCATCCGCCGGTTGCCGTCGATGCACCACCAGTTCAAGGAACTGGCCGATGTGGACATCACCAAGGAACCGATGGAGGTCGGGCCCACCTGTCACTACGTGATGGGCGGGATCGAGGTCGATCCGGATACCGGCGCGGCGCACGTACCGGGGCTCTTCGCCGCCGGGGAATGTTCGGGCGGTATGCACGGGTCCAACCGGCTCGGCGGCAACTCCCTGTCCGACCTGCTGGTCTTCGGTCGGCGGGCGGGGTTGGGCGCGGCCGAGTACGTCGAAGGGCTCGCCGAGCGGCCGGCGGTGGCCGACACCGATATCGCGACGGCGGCCCGGTCCGCACTGGCTCCGTTCGACCCACCGGAGGGCGCGTCCGGGGAGAACCCGTACACCCTGCACACCGATCTGCAGCAGACCATGAACGATCTGGTGGGCATCATTCGCAAGGAAGCCGAGGTCCGCGAGGCGATCTCCCAGCTGGAGGCCCTGCGCGAGCGGTTCGCCCACGTCACCATCGAGGGGCACCGGCAGTTCAACCCGGGCTGGCATCTCGCCATAGATATGCGGAACATGCTGCTGGTCAGCCAATGCGTGGCCCAAGCCGCGCTACTGCGCACCGAGAGCCGCGGCGGACACACCCGCGACGACCACCCGGGCATGGACCCGCAGTGGCGCAACAAGCTGCTCGTCTGCGCCGCCGACGGCGCCGGAGTCGCCGACATCCCCGATATCTCGGTGACCGTGCAGGATCAGCTGCCGATGCGGGACGAACTACTCGCCCTCTTCGATTTCGGCGAGTTGGAGAAGTACTACACCCCAGCCGAACTCGCGGCCCATCCGGCCGCGGTGGACGGCGCCGCGGCCGGGACTACGCCCGAAGGCCGCGAATCAGACAGCAAGGAGGCGTGAGCGGATGAGTTACGACGCCCGGTTCCGCGTATGGCGCGGCGATACCGACGGTGGGGAACTACAGGATTTCACGGTGGCGGTGAACGAGGGCGAAGTGGTTCTCGACATCATCCACCGGCTGCAGGCGACCCAGGCGCCCGATCTCGCGGTCCGCTGGAACTGCAAGGCGGGCAAATGCGGTTCGTGTTCGGCCGAGGTGAACGGAAAACCGCGGCTACTCTGTATGACCCGTATGTCCACCTTCACGCCGGAAGATGTTGTCACTGTGACACCGCTGCGCACGTTCCCGGTGGTTCGCGACCTGGTGACCGATGTCTCCTACAACTACAAGAAGGCTCGCGAGATCCCCTCGTTCACCCCGCCGCCGGATCTGGAGCCCGGACAGTACCGGATGCAGCAGGTGGATGTGCAGCGCTCGCAGGAGTTCCGCAAGTGCATCGAATGTTTCCTGTGCCAGAACATCTGCCATGTGGTGCGCGATCACGACGAGAACAAAGAGGCCTTCGCCGGCCCGCGGTACCTCATGCGGATCGCGGAGCTGGAAATGCATCCGCTGGATGTGGCCGATCGCCGGGATGCCGCGCAGGAGCAGCACGGACTCGGCTACTGCAATATCACCAAATGCTGCACCGAGGTGTGCCCGGAGAATATCAAGATCACAGACAATGCGCTGATACCGATGAAGGAGCGCGTCGCCGACCGGAAGTACGACCCGATCGTCTGGCTCGGCAACAAGCTCTTCCGCCGCTGACCGATCCACACGACCGTCTCACAACATCGCGACCACACCGGTCGCGACCAGCCCCACCAGCACCCCGACGAACAACGCCGAGAACACCGATCCGGTGAGTACGAAAACGCCCACCGCCGATGCCGCAAAGAGCAGGCCGACGATCAATCGCGCGACGCCGTCGCCGGGCCCGAATTTGCGGAGCCGGGGACGGGAATTCTTGATCCCTGGGTCCACATATTGTTGTC
Organism: Nocardia grenadensis; assembly: GCF_050942415.1. Taxonomy (NCBI): domain Bacteria; kingdom Bacillati; phylum Actinomycetota; class Actinomycetes; order Mycobacteriales; family Nocardiaceae; genus Nocardia; species Nocardia grenadensis. The sequence continues at coordinate 6,319,381 of NZ_CP192054.1, forward strand.
TACCCGTTACCTGTTTGACCCAAACGCGGTGATCAGGGAGAGGCCGGCCCGGGCGAACAGGTAGTTATGGCCGGTCGAACTCGCCGTCGCGTACGCCGGCGGTGAAGGCCGCCCACTCGCCCGGGGTGAAGACCAGCACCGGTCCGTCGGGATTCTTGCCGTCGCGCATTCCGACATGACCGTCGGCGAGCATCGCGATCTCGACGCTGTGGGTCCCTGGCGTAGCGGCGCTTTCTCCGGTCGCGCCGCTGACCCAGCAGGCGCCGGACAGGTCCACTCTCGTACCGTTGTCGATGCTCATCCAGATTCTCCTTCACCGCCGCGGATATCGCCGTGTTTCGAGTCGAGGGTCCCGGCGCTGCGCGCCACAAGCATGTAGCGCGATGCTACGCGCAGCACCGGCCGAGGCGGGTTTACACCCGTCTACAGGAAATTTCGTGAATCGGTACCGGTAAAATCACCGAATCTCACCCGTTATCGGACCTTCTCGGCCTATGGTGAGCTGTTGGTCGTATGTGCACACCCGGAAAACCACCGCGGACAACAGGAGTCGACCGCGGGTTCAGAAGGAGGTCGTGTGATGCGGTTGAATCTGGACGCCCCGATCCCCACCCTGCTCGCCTGCGGTGACGATCCCGGCGTGATGACCCCCGAACAAGCCCATTCGGCGATGCAACTGCATCTGGACTGCACCGTCGACGAGTGCCGGGTCCGTCGGCGCGCCCGGGCCACCCTGGTGGAATCGGGCCGCTGCGTACTGGACAACCGCGCCCTCCAATAGCGAGCGGGTTCCACCGCCGTACCGGCCGCTCACCGGCCGGACCCGACAGGTTCGGCGAAGCCGGAACCTCGGATCCTCCGGACCGCGAACGCCCCTACCGGTCAGTGCCAGCGGTGATCGGTCACCGCGGCGCGCGGGCCGAACCGTGGCTTACGAGCCTGCCCACTGATCTCGAGCAGACGGATGGTGCGATAGCGATGCGGACGTACCGGTTCGAGGTAGTCGACCATCTCGGCGTCATCCATATCGCGACCGAGCAGGGTCCAGCCGACTATCGACGCCAGATGGTAATCACCCACCGACAGCGCGTCGGCGTCGCCGAAAGCGCGCTGCGCTGTCTCCGCGGCGGTCCATTCCCCGATCCCGGGGATCGTCCGGAGCCGGCGCGCGGCCTCGGCCGGGGGCAGCGTGGTCATCCGCTCCAGGGAATCGGCGAGACGGGCCACCCGTACGATGGTCCGGCTGCGCTGCGGCCCGACATTGGCCCCGTGGAAGCTCCATGAGGGAATACGGCTCCAGGCCGCCGCGTCCGGCGGTACCAGCATCCCCGCCGGGGCCGGGCCGGGCGGCGGACTGCCGAACAGGTGCACCAGGCGGCGCCACGCGGCATGGGCGGAGACGATCGTCACCTTCTGTTCCAGGATCGCCGGGATCAGCGCTTCGAGCACCCGGCCGGTGCGCAGCATCCGCAGCCCGGGATACCGCTGGTGCGCGGCCGCCACCGTGGGGTGGATCGGTACGAAATCGTCGACCCGCTGGTCCAGGCACAGCATGCGATCGAGCTCGTCCAGGAACTCCGCGGCGCCCACGCCCCACGCGTCCGCGGTGACGGTCAGCGGATCGTCCTGGACCAGCCGGTAGGTGACCGGCCCGGTCGCCATGCGCGAGGTGTGCCAATGTGCCCCGTCCGGGGTGATCTGGTGACAGGGGTCGCCGGGCCCGCGGCGCAACGGCGCGAGGGTATGGGCGAGGTGGACCGGGGCGTCGGCGGACAGGGTCCGCGTCACCCACGCATCATCGGTGGATCCGGCTGCTCGGACAGGCACCATGCCATTGTGCGCTGCCCGGAGTAACGCCGTACGATCGCCCGGCGATGAAGACGCAGTTGAGCAAATATGCGGTTTCTGCCGTGACTGGAGGTTCCTATGATCACCGAAGCGCTCAATTGGTTACTCGATCTCTGGGGTTCGGTTTTCGCCGGTAGCTCCGGCTACCAGATTCCACCCGAGACCCTCCCATTCGGGAGTTGAGCTCTTACCAACAGCGGCCGCCCATTCGAGGTCGGCCGCTGTTCGATAACCAGGAACCCGCAGCTCACCCGGAATCAATTGTCTCCCAGCAGGATCTGTGCCAGATGTCGTCCGCGGCGGGCGGTGAGCTGGGCGGCCTGGGTCCGGCAGGAGAATCCGTCGGCGACCACCACGGCATCCGGCCCGGCGCTCTCGATTGCTGGCAGTATTCCGTTGCCTGCCACCGCCGCCGATATCTCGTAATGCCCTTTCTGCATTCCGAAATTACCCGCCAAGCCGCAACATCCTGCGATCTCTGTCACATTTACCCCCATCTGGGCAAATACCTGGCGATCTGCGTCGAAGCCGAGCACCGAATGGTGGTGACAATGCGGCTGGACGACCATCGTGCGGCCGGGGAGCCGGGGTGGACGCCAGTCCGGTTGCGCGGTGAGGAACTCGGCGAGCGTGCGTACCGCGGCCGCCACCGGCCGAGAACGCGGGTCCTCGGGCAGTAGCTCCGGCAGATCGGCCCGTAACACCGCGGTGCAGGAGGGTTCGAGGCCGATCACCGTCCCACCGGCCCGCACATGGTCGTCGAGGGCGTCGAGCGTGGCACGCAGCCGCGCCCGGGCGCCGTCCAGCTGCCCGGTGCTGATCCAGGTCAGTCCACAGCACACCGGCCGATGTGGCACCACCACTCGGTAGCCGAGCGTATCGAGCAGGCGCATCGCCGCCACCGCGATATCCGGATCGAAGGCATTGGTGAAAGTGTCGATCCACAGCATCACGGTGGTCGCGTCCGGCTTCGCCACCCGCTGCTTCGCCGCCTCCCGGCGCCGGCTGCGCCGGAAGGACCGCGGTGCGAGCTCCGGCACCTCCCGGCGTGGATCCATCCCGGCGGCCCGCATCCCGAGCCGGCGCAGCGGCCCGATCCCGGCCAGCGCGTTGACCAGCCGCGGCGCCCGGGTGGCGGCGGCCAGCCAGCGCGGGAGCATACCCAGCGTGTAGTGGTCGCGGGGGCGCAGCCGACCGCGGTAGCGGCGGTAGAGGGTTTCGGACTTGTAGGTCGCCATATCGACGCCCGCCGGGCAGTCCGTTCCGCAGGCGCGACAGGACAGGCACAGGTCCAGCGATTCGGCCACCTCGGGCGCGGACCAGTCCAGTTCCCCCCGGACCACCTCCTGCAATACCCGGGCCCGGCCGCGGGTGGTGTCCTTCTCGTCGGCCGTCGCCAGATAGGAGGGGCACATGAAACCACCCGTGCCGCGGGTATCGGCCCGGCATTTGCCCACCCCGACACAACGGTGCACCGCGGTGGCCAGGTCCCCGGCGTCATCGGCGAAGGCGAAGCCGCCCGCGCGCGGCAGCGGTGGCAGACCCGCCAGCCGCAGGTCGGCATCGAGCGGGCGCGGCTGCACCAGCACACCCGGGTTGAGGAGGTTCGCGGGATCGAACAGCGCCTTGTAACCGGCGAAGACCGCGCGGACCTCGGGTGAGTACATGATCTCCAGCAGTTCCGACCGGGCCCGGCCGTCGCCGTGCTCCCCGCTCAACGAACCACCGTGGCCTACCACCAGATGCGCCGCGTCGGTCAGGAAGGCCCGGAAGCGTTCCGGCGCGGTGGCGATGGGCAGGTCCAGCCGCACATGGATACAGCCGTCGCCGATATGCCCGTAGAGCATTCCGTCGACCTTGTGCTCCCGGGTCAGCTCATCGAAATCGCGCAGGTAGGCACCGAGCCGGGCGGGCGGGACCGCCGCGTCCTCCCAGCCCGGCCAGGCGGGCTCACCGTCGCGGGTGCGTCCGGCCAGACCGGCGCCGTCGGCCCGGATCCGCCACAGCGCCGCCGCGGCGCCGGGGTCTTCGATGATCCGGCTGTCCAGCGCACCCGCCGCCCGGCACAATCGGCGGGCCGCGGCGTGGGTGGCGGCCGCGTCCTCCCCCGCCAGTTCCACGAACAGCCAGCCGGTGCCACGCGGCAGATCGGGGACCCGCCGGCCGTGTGCGCGCACCATCTCGATCAGCCGGGCATCGATACCCTCGACCGCCACCGGCGCGACCGAGACCACCGCGGCGATATCGTCGGCGGCGGTCGCCAGATCCGGGTACCCGAGCACGACCAGCAGGGTCGCCGCCGGGATCGGCACCAGTTCCACCTCGGCTTCGAGTAGCACACCGCAGGTGCCTTCGGCGCCGACGAACGAAGCGGCCACCGAACCGCCGCGTTCCGGCAGCAGATGTTCGAGCCCGTAGCCGGATGCCTGCCGGTCGAACCGGCCCAGGTCGGTGCGCAGTACAGCGAGGGATTTCGCGGTGAACTCCGGGAGCCCGGGAACCGCGTCCAGCGAGTCGGCGAGGTGGCGGGACGCGCCGGTACCGTCGATGATCCGCAGCTCCCGGACCCGGTCGGCGGTGCGGCCCCACGCGATGGCGTGCGGACCGCAGGCGTTGTTGCCGATCATGCCGCCGAGGGTGCAGCGGTTCTGGGTGGACGGATCCGGCCCGAAGCGCAGCCCGTATTCGCGGGCCCGGCGCTGCAACTCCGACAGCACCACGCCCGGCTGCACCCGGGCGGTCCGCCGATCCGGATCGATCTCCGCGATACCGGTCATATGCCTGCTGAAATCGAGGACGATGCCAGGACCGACCGCATTGCCCGCGACCGAGGTGCCGCCGCCCCGCGGGGTCACGGCTGTGCCCGCGCTCCGCGCGACCTCCAGTACGGCCGCCACGTCGTCGTCGGACCGGGGGAAGACCACCGCCGCGGGCAGTACGCGGTAGTTCGAGGCGTCCGACGAGTACTCGACGCGCCGTCGGTGTGAGATGTCCACCGCCGCGGCACCGATCCGCGCACTCAGCTGCCGTGCGAGTGTGTCCCGTCGTGCGTCGTGGTCGGTCACAGGACCCAGAGTAGCCAGCCGGCAAGGGGGTCCGGAAACATCGACGAGGTCGCGCTGAGCAGTTACTGCGGATAGCGATCCGATCCGGGCGTGCGCATTCCACGCACAGGTGCACCGTTCGGGCGATATTCCCAGTTCGAAAAGCGGGTTTTCGGTTCCGAAGCGGGGTGGTAGACGGTTTCTCTGGGCACCGGCCCGTTGCCGGTGGGTTCCTGCCTTGGAAGGACATTATCCCCTTGTTTCTCCATTTCGACCTTCGGGATATTCCAACTGGTTGCCGGCATCACCGAAATCTTTCTGCGTTCTATTTTTCCTGCCTCCACACCGCCCGATCCAGATCGAGAAGAAGGGAACGGAAATGAGTGACTACGCAGAATTCCACGGCCCCTGCGGGGAAAGTAAAGACAAGCGCCATCCGAAGGTGGTGACGTCGCAGTCCCATCTTTAACGCGATCAGGAAGTCCGCCTGAACGGCAACTCGAACCTCAGCACCTGCATCGTCGGCAACAAAAATGCCAAGGTTTACGGAATTTCGTTGACCGAGTCGGCCTCATCCGTGTATTACCGATACACGATATATGTGGATGCCGAGGGGCCCCACGGTTTCGGTTCCGGGTCCCTCTGCCTCGCCTTCAAGGACGAGACCGACGACGTTTACTACCTGAGCATATTCAGAAGCGATAGAATGCGGCATTCCGTGTCGTTCGACAGTGATGCTCCGGCAATTAAAGAGATTTACTGGTGCGATTTCGAATTCACCGTCGAGAAAGCAACCGCGAGTCGTGATCTGAACGTGTAACCCGACCACGGACATACCTGATTTATGGCCTTCCGGGATAGCGGGTCCACCTGCCGGTCGGGGTAGCCCGGTAGGTGGACCCGCGCTCCCGAACTGTCACGCAGCTCGAAGGAAGGCGACTGGTCGCGCGGTGCCATGGTGATATGTGGCCCGTCGGCCGCCGAGTATGACTTTTCGTCTCTGGCCCACAGGCCGGCCGGCGCCGGTGCGCCGGCCCCGAAATCCCGCTCCTTGTCACCCGCTAGGAGTAAGACGGTGTCGTGGCCAGATGGCTGTTGCACGTCGACCTCGACCAGTTCCAGGCCGCGGTGGAGTACCGGCGGCATCCCGAACTACGCGGGCGGCCGGTGATCGTGGGGGGAAACGGCGACCCGGACGAGCCCCGCAAGGTGGTGACCTGTGCGTCGTATCCGGCGCGCGGCTACGGGGTGCGGGCGGGTATGGCGTTGCGGTCGGCGGCGCGAAAATGCCCGGAGGCGGTCTTCCTGCCCTTGGACGTCCCCTGTTACGAGGAAGCGTCCGAGGAGGTCATGGCGCGGCTGCGCGCGTTCACCGATCAGGTCGAGGTCTGGGGGTGGGACGAGGCATTCCTGGCGGTGGATACCGAGGATCCCGAAGAATACGCTCGGGCGATCCGGGCCGCGGTGGCAGAACTGGATCTCACCTGCGCGATCGGCATCGGCGACAACAAGCTCACCGCGAAACTGGCCACCGGTTTCGCGAAATCCGTCGGGAAGCCCGGGGTGGCCGCGGCCGACCATCCGGGAGCGCACGACGGCATGTTCCGGCTCACCGCCGCCAACTGGTCGGAGGTGATGGCCCATCGTCCGACGAACGCGCTCTGGGGGATCGGTAACCGGATCGCGGCCCGGCTGGCCGCACTAAATATCCATACCGTCGGGGAGCTGATGGCCGCCGACCGGGCCCGGCTCGCGGCCGAGTTCGGTCCGGCGAACGGTCCCGCGCTGTGGGTGATGAGTCGCGGTGCCGGTGATACCGAGGTGGTGACGAAACCGCCACCGGCGGTGGGGCGCAGCCGATCGCAGACCTTCCCGCGGGATCTCGGCGATCCGGCCGAGATCGGCGCGCAGGCGGCCCGGTTGGCGGCGGAGGTCGCGGCGGAGATCGTCGAGGCGGGCCGGACGGCCACCCGGGTCTCGGTCACCGTGCGCACCAGCACCTTCTACACCCGGAGCAAGCAGTCCAAATTTCCGGAGCCGACCACCGATATTCCCACGATCGTCGATACGGCACTGCGGGTGCTGGACCGCTTTCCACTGGATCGTCCGATCCGGTTGCTCGGTGTCCGTCTCGAACTCGCCCCGGTCGCGCAGGCGCCCGGGACCGGTGGTTCCCAGGCACCCGATGCTTGACCTGAACAATGGTTCAGCTTTTAGTGTCGGTGCACCGGAGTTCAATCGTGCTCCGGAGCGGAAGGACATTCTCAGATGAGCATGGAATCGGTGGCCTGGGACCAGATGTACCGGCGTATGCACGCGCCCGAGGACACACGGTCGTTCAATCTCGCCACGGCCCGGCGCATCCTGCGCTTCGCTCGGCCGCATAGGCGGCGGCTGATCGCCTTTCTCGCCCTCAGCGTGGCCGCGGCGGTACTGGTGGTCGCCACGCCGCTGCTCGCGGGCCGGGTGGTCGACGATATCTTCGCGGGGTCGCCACCGCGGACGGTGATGCTGCTGGCACTGGCCATCGCCGCGCTGGCCGTCTTCGATGCCGGTCTCGGCCTGGCCATCCGGTGGTTGTCGGCGCGAATCGGGGAAGGCCTGATCCTCGACCTGCGGACCGCGGTCTTCGACCACGTCCAGCGGATGCCGATCGCCTTCTTCACCCGGACCCGGACCGGCGCCCTGGTGAGCCGGTTGAACAACGATGTGATCGGGGCGCAGCGCGCGTTCAGCGATACCCTCTCGGGCGTGGTCGCCAATATCGTCACCGTGGCGCTCACCCTGGTGGTGATGCTCCAATTGTCCTGGCAGATCACCTTGCTCGCGCTGCTCCTGCTGCCGGTTTTCGTGATTCCGGCCCGGCGAATGGGCGACCGGCTGGCCGATATCCAGCGTGAGGCAGCGGGCTTGAACGCGGCGATGAGCACGCAGATGACCGAGCGTTTCTCCGCGCCGGGCGCGACCTTGGTGAAACTCTTCGGCCGTCCCGCGCAGGAATCGGCCGAGTTCGCGCTACGGGCACGGCGGGTCCGCGATATCGGCGTGCGCACCGCCATGCTGCAGACCGTTTTCGTCACGGCGTTGACGCTGGTCTCGGCGCTGGCCGTCGCGCTGGTCTACGGTCTCGGCGGCTGGTACGCGCTGCGCGGGCAGTTGGACGCGGGTGCCGTGGTGGCCCTGTCACTCCTGCTCACCCGGCTGTACTCGCCGCTGACCGCGCTGGCCAGTGCCCGGATGGAGATCATGTCCGCGCTGGTCAGTTTCGAGCGGGTCTTCGAGGTCCTCGATCTGAAACCACTGATCGAGGACGCGCCCGGCGCGCGGCCGGTCCCCGCCGGCCCCGTCGCGGTGGAACTCGACGAAGTGCGGTTCGGATACCCTGCCGCCGACAAGGTCTCGCTGGCCTCGCTGGAAGAGGTCGCGACCTTGGACACCCGCGGCGGTGAGGAAGTGCTGCACGGGGTGTCACTGCGCGCGGAACCCGGGCAGCTGATCGCCCTGGTCGGCTCCTCCGGCGCCGGCAAATCGACCATCGCGCAACTGGTCTCCCGGCTCTACGACGTCGATTCCGGCGCGGTCCGGCTGGGCGGCACCGATATCCGCGAACTCACCACGGAGTCGATCCAGGAAACCGTCGGCCTGGTCACCCAGGACGGCCATCTGTTCCACGACACCATCCGGGCCAACCTGCTGCTGGCCGCCCCGGAGGCCGACGAGGAACAGTTGTGGGACGCGCTGGAGCGGGCCCGCCTGCGCGATCTGATCGCGAGCCTGCCCGACGGGCTGGACACGGTGGTCGGGGAACGCGGCTATCGCCTCTCCGGCGGTGAGCGCCAGCGTCTCACCATTGCCCGGCTGCTGCTCAAACAGCCGCGGGTGGTGGTCCTGGACGAGGCGACCGCCTCCCTCGACTCGACCTCCGAGGCCGCGGTGCAGGCGGCGCTCACCGAAGCGCTCCAGGGGCGTACCGCCCTGGTGATCGCCCACCGGCTCTCCACCGTGCGGGCTGCCGATCAGATCCTGGTGGTCGAATCCGGTCATATCGTGGAACGTGGATCGCATACCGAACTGCTCGCCGCGGGCGGACGCTACGCCGAGCTGTACCGGACCCAGTTCGCGCAAGAACCGGTGCCGGCGGCCGCATAACGGGCCGGACGGTCACCGTCACCCGACGGTGACCGTCCGGCTGTGCCAACCTGTGGCGCCATCCGGGACCGGGTCGGCGCGCTGCTCTGTCTGCACCTGCCCCGCCCCGTCGGTGGCCCGTACTCGCAGCGTGTGCGAACCGGGTGGCGCGTCCCACCGCCAGGTCCACTGCCGCCAGGTGTCCAGTGAGTACTCCGGTGCCAGATCGGCCGCCTGCCAGGGGCCGTCGTCGACCTGGACCTCCACCGCCGCGATTCCGCGATGCTGAGCCCAGGCCACCCCGGCCACCGTCACCGGTCCCGGAGCGACCCGACCGAAGGCCGCCGGAACATCGATACGGGAAGCGGTTTTGATCGGGCCGAACGCCGACCAGCCGCGCCGGGTCCAGTAGGCCTGGGCGCGATCGAATCGGGTGACCTCGAGATCGACCACCCATTTCGTGGCGCTGACGTATCCGTAGAGACCGGGGACCACCATCCGGGCCGGGTAACCGTGCTCGACCGGCAGCGGTGCACCGTTCATACCCACCGCGAGCAGGGCGTCGCGACCATCGGTGAGCGCCGCGAGCGGGGTACCGGCGGTGAAACCGTCGACGCTGGTGGACAGCACCATATCCGCGTCCGGTCGGGGCCCGGCCTCGGCGAGGAGGTCGGCGAGTGGGTATCCGATCCAGCTCGCGTTGCCGACGAGGTCACCACCGACCTCGTTGGACACGCAGGTCAGGGTGATCATTTTCTCCACGGCGGGGCGCCGCAGCAGCTCGTCCATGGTGAGCTGTATCTCACGGTCCACCATGCCGTGGATGCGCAGCTGCCAGTCGTCGCTGGTCAACGCGGGTATCCGCAGAGCGGTATCGATCCGGTAGAAGGTTTCGTCGGGAGTGCGGAACGCCGTGAGCCCCGGGACCGGCGGGTCGGTCCCCGCCGGTATGGGCGCGGCCGCCACCTGCGGACGCGGCACCACGAACCGCCGCAGATCCGCGGTCACCGCGCGGGCACGTTCGCCGACCCACCGCCCGGCGGCGGCGGATCCGGCGGCAAGCACCACGGCCCCGGCGGCCCACCCGAGGAACCGTCGCCGCGAGGCGTCGGCAGTATCCCCGCCCGCGGCGGCCGCACCGGTGGATTCGTCCTCCGGCGCCGCGCGGCGCGGTGCCCGGGTGATCAGGATTCGCAAGGTGAGGACCCCGGCGACAGCACCGAGCAGTATCGGCACGGCGAACGCCGCCGTCGCGTTCGGTCGCTGCAACACAGCGATACCGACGGCCACTGCCAGCCCGGCCAGCAGCACACTGCCATAGGGCCGACGCCGTTCCAGCAATCCAGCCACCACGGCGAGCACCACCATGGCCGCACCCATACCGAGGAACAACACGAGCTTGTCGCGCGTACCGAACTGTTCGATCGCGAATTCCCGCAACACCTGCGGGGTGTGGTCGACCACGGTGGCCCCGGTGGCCAGGAAGGGCGAGGCCTCGGGTGCGATCAGGGCCGCGACCAGCTCCCCCACTCCGAGCACCACAGCGGCGGCCAGCAGGCCGCTCGAGCCCGCCGCGAACCACCCGATGGTCCGCCGATTCTGCCGATCCGGCCCCGGGAAATCGGTCGAACTCGTCGTATCCTGCATCGGCGTCCCCGTTCTTCCGTCGGCGCGAAGCGCGCCGGAGCTGGGAATTCGTCACGTGGCCCTTCGCGGATGGTGCCACTCACGACCGCGGCAGGGAAGACCTCGCCGCACGGCGGCACCGAACAGGTCGATATCGCTCTGCGAGGGCGCGCCGGAGCAGGGTGTCGTCCACGCCCCGGCGAGAACCCTCACGTGGGTGCACCCGGACCCGCGGACTCAGCCGAGCGCCACAGCGGCCAACGGATCGCCGGTGGGCGTGGGCGATCCGCCGTCGGGCTCCAACGTGATCGCGAGCTGGTCCGAATCGGTGAATTCGGTGACGTACGGATCGTTCGCACCCGGGAGATCGGTCAGCACACCGGCCGATCGCGGTGTCCCCTTCGCATCGATGAGCCACAACTGATAATCGCTGCCGGGCGGCGGCGCGGGAGTCGCATCGAAGGAGACAGTGGCCGCCCCCAGCGCGGCGGATACGTGGACGGTGAGAATGCCGTCGGACCCGATCGCGGCGCTGGCGGTCCGGGCGTCGGGCTGGGCCAGCACCTCCTGCGCGGTCACGGTCCCGGACGGTTCGGACCCGCGCTGGGTGACCACACCCGCCCCTACCGCGATACCGACGGCGACCACCACCGCGGCCGCTGCGCCTATCAGCGTCCACCGGCGCGAAGACGCCCGGCTACGCTCGCGGGCGCGCGCCAGCTCGTCGGTGCCGGGAACCGGTGGATCGGCTTGCGGACCGCCGGCGTCGTCGGGCGTTGCTCCGGACCGCAGCGGCCACCGCACCGCGGACCGAGCGCCCGGCGCCTGCTCGAGGGACGCGAGAATCCGGGCCTCGACGCGGGCCGGGGGGGCTTGGGCATCGAGAACCGAGAGCGCCGCCATGGCTTCCCGCACCTCTCGGACGGTGTCCTGGAAAGCGCGTACGGTCGCGGGATCGGCGGCGTCCATCCGCTCCTCGATTTCCCCGCCCTCAGCGGTATCCACCGCGTCGAGGGCATAAGGGAACGCCAGATCCAGTAGGTCGCCGCCATTCTCCGGCGAATCGGGTGGTGAGGTATCAGGCATCGGAAACAACCCCTGCTAGGCAATTCTGGAGCCGCTTCAGACCGTCGCGGATGCGGCTCTTGATCGTGGGCAGCGGAGATTCGAGGTGGTCGGCCACCTCGCGATAGGTGCGCCCGCTGTAGTAGGCGAGGGCGACAGCCTCACGCTGGGTGAAGGTCAGTACCTCGAGACAGTCGCGGACCGCCTGCTCGTCGAGCCGCTGATCCACCGTTTCGGAGACAATATCGTGATCGCGCCCCAGGTGGGTGTGGCCGTAGACGATTTCTCTGCCGGTAGCCGACTCCTCGGCCCGCACCCGGTCCACAGCGCGCCGGTGGGTGATCATCATCAGCCAGCCGATGGCACTCGACCGGGACGGGTCGTAACGTGCCGCCGCGGACCAAACCTGGAGGTAAACCTCCTGGGTGGCTTCCTCGGCGGCCGCCGGGCTGCGTAGGATCCGCCGCGCCAGCCCGAACACGCGCGGGCTGGTCTCCCGGTAGAACCGGGTGAACGCTTCCCGATCACCGTCGCCTGCCGCGAACAGCAGGTCGGCGAGCCGTCGTTGCGTCGCGTGGTCCTCGTGTCCGTCGGGACGAACCGGGCAGGACGCCCCGTCCTCGGCGCCGGCATCGGCCAACCGGATCGGGCCGGACCCCGGCCCCTTCGTCATGATCGTGCCCTCGACTGCATGGCAAGGCGTTCGCCGGGGGACCCGGCCGGGACGGGTCCGAGTCCCGGATTGTTGTCCAGATCACCGTAGCGAACGCAATGCATCATGCCGACAGTCTCGTGTAGCCGGCCCGCATACGCACCCAGAACTGTCAGGCCGGTGGCATGAGGACCTTGTCGATCATGTACACCGTGGCGTTCGCTGTCTGCACTCCGCCGCAGATCACCGTGGCGTCACCGACCTCGATGGTCTCGCCGTCCCGGGTGACCTCGACAGGCGCGCCCTGCACCGTGGCGTGTTCACCGGCGATATCGGCGGGCACGATCCGGTCGGGCACGACGTGGTAGGTGAGGATCTCCGTCAGTGTGGCGGAGTCGGTCTTCAAACTGTCGAGTGTCGCCGGATCGATTTCGGCGAAGGCCGAATCGATCGGGGCGAAGACGGTGAATTCGCCGCCGTTGAGTGTATCGACCAGGTTCACCTGCGGATTGATCTTGCCGGACACCGCCTGGACCAGAGTCTTCAGCATCGGGTTGTTCGAGGCCGCCACCGCGACCGGATCCTGGGCCATACCGCCGACCGAACCCGCGCCACTGGGCACCTGGGCCGCGTAGTCCGCGCAACCGGGACCAACGAGGCCGGCGGCCGGATCGTCCGAGGCCGGGGACGCGGACTTCGCCATCGGGCTACTCGTGGCCGACCCGACGGAGTCACTGGCTGCGTCGGTGGAACAGGCCGTCGATCCCAGCAGGGCGGCGGTCGAGACGATAGCCGCCGCAAGCACAACGCGTTGCATGCTCTTCATGGATTCCATCACTTTCGGCCAGGACGACCCGCGAGCGGGTGCACCGTGAACATTGCAAGACGGAATTCGGGTGGCACGGCGTCGCGGATGGGACCTGACCGGATTCGGCCGAAAGATACCGCTACTACATGGGGTAGCCGTAGCATTCGCCGAAACACTCGGCACCCAGATCGCTGAACTCACCAACGCTCTCGGCGACTGGGCACTCGCCCATGTCGACCAGATCCTCATCGCGCGAATAGCTTTCGACACGCACGGAACGTGCCCCCACAGCCGCTCAACGCGACCTGACTGCGCGCGAACCGATGACACAGCCACTACGCCGCCCACCCGGGTTCCGGTAGTAACCGCCGAAAACCAACAGATATGGCATAGCCGTCGGCGACAAAAGCAGTAGGCGATGCGCTGAGCTGGGCGTATAGGGCCGTACGAGTCCAGATCCCGAAATTGCCCTTGCCGCCGCGGATCACGCGGAACAGCTCCGGATCCGTGGCCGGGGAGATCGTGCGAACCACAGCGTCGGCGGTGACCAGTTCGATGGAGTGCACGTGGTCCGCCGCGTATCCGTACTGACGGCCCAGCATCCCGACGCCGCCACCGAGTACGTACCCCATCACGCCGACGTGTGGACTCGACCCGTTCAACGGCGCCAAGCCGTGCTCGGCCGCGGCGGTGATCACCTCGCGCCAGCGGGCGCCGGCGCCGCCCCACGCCCGGCGCCGGATGGGGTCGATCGTGACGCGGGACAGCCGTCGGGTGGTCACGAGAACACCGTCAGCGGCCCGCGACATTCCGTGCCCGGTGGACTGAACCGCGACCGACAGGCCCCGCTCGCGCGCGAAAGTCACCGCGTCCGCTACATCGGCCGGCGACGCGACCGGACACACCACCCGCGGGTGGTGGACGACCGAGCAATTGTCGGTGCTGATCTCGTGACGGTAGCCCTCGTCGGAAGGGTACAGCCAGGTCATCATGCGGGACATACGCATTCGCCGTGGCCCGGACGGCCGGGTGGGAAAAGGATGGCGAACGAGGACAGCGCACTAAGCAGGCGGGCGGCGGCACGGCCTACACTCATGAGAACCGAGTTTGGATTCACATTCCGGACGATATGGGCACAACCACTGCCGGTCTTGTACGAAACGGACACGACTGTCGGGGTAGCGGTAGCAGACGAAAGAGCCGCGACAACCCTTTCCGGGGTTGCCGCGGCCCGTACCCGGTGGATCAGGCGCTGGCCGCCAGGGCCCGGCCGTCCAGGGCCGGTTCCCGTACCGGTTCGATGGCGTAGGCCAGGATCTCGGCGACATCGCCCACCGGGCGGACATCGAGTTCGGCCAACACATCGGCGGGCACATCGTCCAGGTCCGGTTCGTTGCGGGCCGGGATGAACACCGTCTTCAGTCCGGCACGCTGCGCGGCGAGCAGTTTCTGCTTCACCCCGCCGATCGGCAGCACCCGGCCGTTCAACGTGACCTCGCCCGTCATGCCGACATCGGAGCGCACCGGGCGGCCCAGGGCCAGCGACACCAGCGCGGTGACCATGGTGACACCGGCCGACGGTCCGTCCTTGGGCACGGCGCCGGCGGGCACGTGGACGTGCAGGTTGCCGTCGAGCACCGTCGATTCGATGCCGATCTCACCCAGATGTGACCGCACGTAGGTCAGGGCGATCTGCGCCGATTCCTTCATGACATCGCCGAGTTGGCCGGTCAGTGTCAGAGCCCGGTCGCCCTCGGCGGTGTTGGCCTCGATGTAGAGGACGTCACCGCCCAGCCCGGTGACCGCCAGGCCGGTCGACACACCCGGCACCGCGGTGCGTTCCGCCGAATCCGGAGTGAAGCGGGGCCGCCCCAGGTATTCCTTCAGATCCGCGACGTCGATGGTCAGCAGCGGTTCCGTGACACCGATCTGCCCGGATGCCGTATCCGGCTCGACGCCCACGTCGGTGCCCGATGCGGCACCGGTCTCGGACAGGCGCGTCGCCGCCTTGCGCAACGCCTTGGCGATCAATCGCTCCAGCTGCCGGACCCCGGCCTCCCTGGTGTAGTTCGCCGCGACCTCGCGCAACGCCGCGTCGGTGACCCGGACCTCCGCGCCGGTCAGCGCGTTGCGTTCCAGCTGCCGGGGCAGCAGGAAGTCGCGGGCGATGGCCACCTTGTCGTCCTCGGTGTACCCGTCGACCGTGATCACTTCCATCCGGTCCAGCAGCGGGCCGGGGATGGTGTCCATGACATTGGCCGTGGCCAGGAACAGCACATCAGACAGGTCCAGGTCCATATCCAGGTAGTGGTCGCGGAAGGTGTGGTTCTGCGCGGGGTCGAGTACCTCGAGCAGGGCCGCCGCGGGGTCGCCCCGGAAATCCGAACCGATCTTGTCGACCTCGTCCAGCAGGACGACCGGGTTCATCGAACCGGCCTCCTTGATGGCCCGCACGATCCGGCCGGGCATGGCGCCCACATAGGTGCGCCGGTGACCCCGGATCTCCGCCTCGTCCCGCACCCCGCCCAGGGCGACCCGGACGAACTTACGGCCCAGCGCACGGGCGACGGATTCGCCGAGCGAGGTCTTACCGACCCCGGGCGGACCGGCCAGCGCCAGCACCGCGCCGGATCCGCGTCCGCCCACGACCTCCAGGCCGCGTTGCGCGCGCCGCGCCCGGACCGCCAGGTACTCGACCATCCGGTCCTTCACCTCGTCCAGGCCGTGGTGGTCGGCGTCGAGCACGGCCCGGGCCGCCGCCACATCGGTGGAATCCTCGGTTTTCACCTGCCACGGCAGTTCCAGGACGGTGTCCAGCCAGGTGCGGATCCACCCGGATTCCGGGCTCTGATCGCTGGAGCGCTCCAACCGGCCGACCTCGCGCAGCGCCGCCTCCCGCACATTGCCCGGCAGATCGGCCTGTTCCACCCGGGTCCGGTAGTCGTCGGCGCCGTCGGGTTCGTCCTCGCCGAGTTCCTTGCGGATGGCGTTGAGCTGCTGGCGCAACAGGAATTCGCGCTGGCTCTTCTCCATGTTCTCGCGGACCTCGTCACCGATCTTCTCGGTGACCTCGGCCTCGGCGATATGCGCCCGGGTCCATTCGATCAGCCGGTTCAGCCGCTGCGCGACATCCGGGGTCTCGAGCAGTTCGCGTTTCTGCTCATCGGTGAGATAGGCGGCATAGCCGGCGGTATCGGCGATGGCGGACGGACCGGTGAGCTGGTTGAAGGCGTCGATCATCTGCCACGCCTCGCGCTTCTGCAGCACCGAGACGACCAGCTTCTTGTATTCGGCGGCCAGCTCCCGGGTGCGGCCGTCGGCAGCGGGGGTCTCGACCGGTTCGGCCTCCACCCACAGTGCGGCGCCGGGACCGGTGACCCCGTGGCCGATCTTCGCGCGCCGTTCCGCCTTCAGCACCGCGGCGGGCGTACCCCCGCGCATCCGGCCGATCTGTTCGATGGTGGCGAGCACACCGTAGGCGGCGTACCCCTCGGACAGGCGCGGCGCCAGCAACACGGTCCCGGTCTGCGCGGCCTGCGCGGCGTCGATGGCCGCCTGCGCGGATTCATCCAGTTCGATCGGTACGACCATCCCGGGCAGCACGATGGGATCGGTCAGGAACAGCACCGGAAGATTCAGTGGTGTAGTCACGAACACAACCTCCAATAGTTGAGCTACACCCACTCAACTTGGTCGGGCTCGCCTTTGTTCCACCCGACGCCCTTGTTCGCCCACGGCGAAGAAGATGCCGATTCTCTGGCGTGTCGCCTGCTCATGTCTCTGTCGGCGGTTACGTGCTCTTCGGCCATCCGCACCAGCTCGACCGCTGCCGGCTGCTCGGCCGAGACCTTCGCCCTTGCCATGGCATCAAGGGTTGTCATCACGTCACCCTGAGTTCGTTCCCGGCAGAGAAGTACGACGGCGACCGAAACAAGCAGAAGCGCGGTAAGAAGAAGTAGCCGAAGGAGCGAGGACGAATGACAATTCCGCAGTACACAATCTCTCACTTCTCTCAGTCGAATCCGGCTGGAGACAACCAGGGTGATCTCGTCGCGCTGTTGCGGACCGTAGCCGCTTCGATCGAAATCCTCGGCAACGTGGCCGTGCAAGACCTGGTCTTGCACAACGAGATCACTGCCGACGGCCCGTGGCCGTCGATCACCGTCTACTACTCCGAGGAACCGAAAGAGTAGTTTCGACCTCACGCCAACCTCACCGGTGTCTCCGTCGACGCACACGTATCAACGGCTGATGCCTCGTCCGGCGCGGTGTCGGTGCGCAGGCCCCGCCAACTCGTTGTGCACAGCCGGTCATTGACCGGCTGTGCACGAGCGAGCCCGCCTCGCGCCGGAAGGAAGGCGGTTACAGCGCAAGATCGGTCAGGCGCGGGAGGCGATCGACCAGACAGACTCGACGGGTGAGCAACCGACGTGATCGCCTCCGAAATCTGCTGCACGATGATCGAAACGAGGCGGTATCCGCGCAGCACGGCAGTGATGCCGGTCCGGGCAGCATCGAGGTGATCGGGGCGCGCACCAACAATTTGCGGGATGTGTCGGTGACCGTTCCCAAGGGGCGGCTGGTCGCCTTCACCGGGGTCAGCGGTAGCGGCAAGACTTCGCTCGCCGTCGATACCCTGCACAACGAGGCACAGTTGCGGTATCTGGAGGGGCTTTCGCCCTTCGTCCGGCAGTACATCACCCAGCGCAATCGGCCGCAGGTGGACCGCGTTCTGGGACTGGGCGCGACCCTCGCGGTCGACCAGCGCCGCCTGAACCGAAACCCGCGCTCCACGGTCGCCACGCTCACCGGCATCGACGGACACTTGGGTCTGTTGTACTCCCGCCTGCCCGTGATCGGCACCGACTCGGATAGGCAGGGCTGTATCGAGCCGTTGACGACAGCCAATTTCGACCGCAAGACGCCGGAAGGGAACTGCGCGGACTGCCACGGGGTAGGCGGGCGCTGGCAGGCACAGGAAGATCTGCTCATCATTCGTCCGGACCTGCCGCTGTTCGAGGGGGCTTCGCCGTGGTACGCCAAATGGCGGTCCGGGGAGCACGCGTTCGTTCCGGCGCTCGCCGAGAAGAGAGGTGTGGACCTGCGGCGGCCATGGCAGTCGCTGCCCGCGGATTTCCGCCGCTGCGTGCTGTACGGAACAGGTACCGAGAAGATCGAGGCGACTGTCGAGATACCGAACAAGAACGAGACGGCCCGCATGACCTATACCTCGAGTCAACCACTGCGGGGTGCCCTCGCCGAGGTGGAGCGGGTCTTCGTGAACGCCCGGACACCCGGCGCCAAGGAACGCTACCTGGTCTATATGCGCAAACTTCCGTGCGGCACATGCGACGGCAGCGGGTACGGCGAAGGGGCCAGGTCCATCCGGCTCGGTGGGATGACCTTTCCGCAACTCGTCGAGGTGGACGTACGGAAGGTGCGTGACTGGGCACGGCGCCTGGCAGCGGCGGTGGAACCACGGCAGCGCGAGGTGGCCGGACCGCTGCTGCACGACCTGGACCGTAGGCTGGGGATCCTCGACCGGCTCGGCCTGGGCCATGTGCAGCTGTCGCGGAGCGCGAGCACACTGTCCGGCGGTGAACTGCAGCGCACCCGCCTCGCCGCGCAGCTCAGCACCGAACTGAGCGACATCACATTCGTCCTGGACGAGCCCGGAACGGGATTACATCCGGCGGACAAGGCACATTTGCTCGAGATCGCCCTGGAACTGCGCGCCGGGGGTAACACGGTGCTGCTCGTCGAACACGATCCCGAGCTCATCGCCCGGGCCGACTGGGTCATCGATATGGGACCCGGCGCGGGGCGCCTCGGCGGTGCGGTCCTGGTGTCCGGGCCCCCGGCAGAGGTGGCCGCTCACCCGGAATCGGTTACCGGGCGTTATCTGTCCGGTGCGGGTCCACGTCTGCGGCGAGTGCGGCGCCCGGTCGGCGATACCACCGGCTGGGTGGAGCTCCGCGGCCTGCGGACGCACAACGTGACCGCGGATCTGGTGCGGTTTCCGAGCGGTCGGCTGACCTGCCTGACCGGCGTGAGCGGTAGCGGCAAGAGCAGTGTTGTGGACGCACTCGATGCGTTGCTCGATTCGGGCAATACCGTCGTCGTAGCCGAACACGATATCGCCGTCGCCGCGGCCGCGGACTGGCTCATCGACCTGGGGCCGGGCGCCGGTCCGAACGGCGGTCGCATCGTCGCGGCGGGCCCTCCGGATATCGTCTCGGCAGCGGACACCAGTACCGCCGGATTCCTGCGGCGATACGCAGCAGGGCTTCCGCTCCTGGAGCACCGGGCACACGCCACGACCGCGGACTGACCCCATCGCCGGCACTTGTCGTCCAGCAGGTGCGGTCCCGCCCGGTCCACCGGAGGTGCGTTGATGTTCGACAGCCGCGCCCCGCAACAGCTAGGAGTTCGCCGCCCGCTCGACGAGATCGGCGAGCTGCTTCCAGGCTGCTTCCGACGGGTCGGTCAGCGCGTAGGAGGTCGGCCACAGCCCACAGCCGTCATCGAGTGACGCCTGGACACTGAACCCGAAGGTCGAGTACCGCTCCTTGTCCATCTGGCCGCTTCGGAAGAAGCAGACAACCTTACCCTTACGGGCGTAGGCGGGCTGGCCGTAGTACAGCTTCGGTGCCAGCTCCGGCGCGACGGTGGTCACGATATCGTGTACGCGTTCGGCCATCGCTCGATCCCCGTCGGGCATTTCCGCGATCTTCGCCAGTACATCCGCCTCGTCGGCAGCCGCTTTGCCGACGCTGCGGGCGCGCCGCGCCTCGTTCTTCACCTCGGCCGCACGCTGCTTCATCGCGGCACGCTCTTGCCGGGAGAAAGCCGCCGCCGACGCGGCTCGGTGCTCTTCTCCCGACTTCTCGGATTGCGTCACAGTTGGTCCTTCGCTCGGTGGCGCCGTATCTCTGTCACTTCCTCACCTTGAGAAGCGTGGCCGGGCCTCTGCTTCTCGATTTCTGCTCGATCCCTCTCGAAGAATCGGGAGGTGGTCTCCTTGCCGTGGTGATCCGCCGATCGTTACCGGGTAAGTGATCAGGGGTGATGGTGTGTCGGAGGGGGGCGACTGGTCGGGGTGAAAAGATGCGAGCATGGGCTCGGAGCGTTCGGAGGCGCAACGTTTACGCGACATTGCCGTGATCCGTCGTGTGCGCGACCGCATCGATCGGGAGTACGCGAAGCCACTGAATGTCGAGGCACTGGCCCGCGGGGCGCATATGTCGGTTGGTCATCTGTGTCGAGAGTTCCGCCGCATCTACGGTGAGTCACCGTACGCGTATTTGATGACCCGGCGAATCGAACGGGCCATGACGCTGCTGCGCCGCGGCGATCTCAACGTCACGGAGGTGTGCTTCGCGGTGGGCTCCTCGTCGTTGGGCACGTTCAGCACCAGGTTCACCGAGCTGGTCGGGGTGCCGCCGAGCGTCTACCGCCGTGACCATTCCCAGGCCGCGGCGGGAATTCCGCCGTGTCTGGCGAAGCAGGTGACCAGACCGATCAGAAATCGAGAAGCGCGTGACCAGTAGCCCTGGTTAGCGTGGTCGATATGACCCTGACCATTCATTATGCTTTCCTCCCACACACCGACCCAGAAGCCGCGCTGGGTTTCTACCGCGACATCCTGGGCTTGGAAGTCCGCAAGGACGTCGGCTACGGAGATATGCGGTGGATCACCGTCGGACCGGCCGACCAACCCGGTACCTCCATCGTGCTGCATCCGCCCGCCGCCGACCCGGGAGTCACCGATGAGGAGCGGCGCACCATCTTGGAGCTCATCGCCAAGGGCGTCTATACCGCCGTCACGCTGGCGACAGACGACCTCGACGGGCTCTTCGACCGCGTTCAGGCCGCAGGTGCGGACGTGGTTCAAGAACCTACCGACCAAGACTACGGAGTCCGCGACTGCGCCTTCCGCGATCCGGCCGGGAATCTCATCCGCATCAACCAGCTGACCTGAGTGAGCCCGGCCTGCTCGGCACCGACCATCAGAAGGCCGGCTCTGACCGGTCGAAGGAAAGGAGTCGCACTATGGTGCTCGCGCTCGATGTGATCACAATCGGTGTACCGCAGGTAGAAGCCGCACGGGCCTTCTACACGGCCGCGTTTTCGACCACTGCGACCGACAGCGACCACACCGTCCACCTGGACCTGCACAACACTGGCCGACTCGCCCTCGGCCCAATCGACGTACCGGCCTCCGATACCGCTGCGAAGACGGCAACTACGTCGTTCCCCGGCTATATCCTGTCCTCCATCGTCAACCAACCCGCCGAGGTCAAGGCCCTTATCGAAGCCGCCACAACGCACGGTGCGACAGTCATCAAGCCGCCCAAAAAGCAATTCTTCGGCGATTTCAGCGCCGTTTACCAGGCACCGGACGGCACGCTCTGGAAGGTGGCAGCCACTTCGAAAAGGGATACAGAGGTCGTTTCGGGCCCGCCGAAGCCGATGGAAACCGCGATCTTCCTCGGAGTAGCCAAGCCGAAGATCTCCAAGGTCTTCTACGAGGAGCTCGGCATGAGCGCCGACCGCGACTACGGTGACAAGTTCGTCGATTTCACCCTGACCGAGGGGGTGTGCCGGCTCGGCCTGCTACCACGCA
Organism: Nocardia grenadensis; assembly: GCF_050942415.1. Classification (NCBI taxonomy): domain Bacteria; kingdom Bacillati; phylum Actinomycetota; class Actinomycetes; order Mycobacteriales; family Nocardiaceae; genus Nocardia; species Nocardia grenadensis. The sequence continues at coordinate 6,341,178 of NZ_CP192054.1, forward strand.
AGGCCCTCGCCAAGGATGCCGGTGTGGAGGACCGGCGCAGCGACGTGTCCCCGCTGATACTCACCCACATCGCCGGCTCGCGTCACGAGGTCGACGCCCTGCTCACCGCCGCGGACTCTGCCGGCGGCCGGATCACCGCCACCGCAAGGCACGGCGACAATGGCGACTACACCGGGCATTTCAGCGACCCCGACGGCTACCATTGGTGCGTCACCACCTCCGGGTAACCGAGACCGGTCGGGTCCGGGTGCGAGGTTGTGGTTCCGCACCCGCTCGCAGCGAGTCGTCGGGCGACAACCAGGTTGTGGGCGCCGGACCGCCGAACCCGGACCGGCATCGCGCGGCCGACGGGCTGCCGGTGGCGATCTTCTGATCGGGCACCGCTCCCGTACCCGGAGCTCAGTGCCCGGCGAATGCCTCCGCCAGCCACCACGCGCCGCCATCGCTGGTGATCTTCGCGTCGATCACCAGCGGCCGGGCCCGGCCCGTGCGCCGGTACTGCTCGACCCACTCGCGTACCGGGGCGAGATCGGCGACCGAACCGACGGTGACACCGGTGGCGCCGAATCCGGTGGCGATGGCGGCGATATCGGTCTCCGGGAAGGTCACCGTGGCGTGGTCGGCGGCGCCGAAGTGGTGCACCTCGGCGCCGTAGGCGGAGTCGTTGTATACGATCACCACCAGCGGGAGTGCGCAGCGCACTGCGGTTTCCAGCTCGGATATCGCCATGAGGAAGCCGCCGTCCCCGGTGCCGAGCACCGGGAGCCGGTCCGGCCGGGCGAAGGCCGCGCCGATGGCGGTGCCCAGCCCCAGGCCGATCGACTGGAAGGCCTGGGTGAAACAGAATCCGTTCTCGTCGGGCACCGACAGATGGGTGGCGGGATAGCCCATGAAGTTCCCCGAGTCGATCGAGACGATCCGCTGGGCCGGCAGGATCTCGTCGAGCGCGATCGTGAGGGCGCGGGGATCGATCCGCTCACCGGTGGAGGTGTCGTCCACCGGGACGTCCTGCCAGCGGCCCGTGCGGGCGATACGGTCCGCCACCTCGGCGGTGCGGTAGCCGGTCACCGGCTCCGCGCCGGACCGCCCCAGCTCGGCCAGTACATCCCGGGCGGTCGGCGCGCAATCACCGAGCACGCCGAGATCGATCGGGCGGTGTGCGCCGATGGCGTCGATATCGTCGTCGACCTGCACCACCCGGGCGCCGGGGCCGATCAGGCGGCCGTGCCGCGTCGTCCACATGTTCAGCGCACAACCCCAGCCGACCACGAGGTCGGCGCCGGTGATGAGTTCAGCGGTGGCCGGCGAGGAGAAACCACCTGAAATACCCAGCGCGAACTCGTCTCCGGCGAAGAGTCCGTTCGCGACGGCCGAGGTGGCCACCAGCGCACCGCGGGCCTGCGCCAGGGCGGCGATCTCGGGTCCGGCGTGGCGGGCGCCGCGTCCCGCTACGAAAACCGGCCGCCGCGCGCCACGCAGCGCATCCACCAATTGCGTTACCGCTTCGGCGCCGGGCCGGACCCGCGGCAACGGCATCGGGGCCGCGACCGGCCCGGATGCGGTGGCCGAGGCGGCGGCGACGTCGATCGCCACATCGAGGACCACGGTGCGGCGCTGGGCCACCGCCGTCCGGAAGGCCCGTGTCACATCGGCAACCACGGTCCGCTCCGAGAACACCCGCTCGCTCACCGCTCCGACACTGCGGGCCAGAGCTTCCTGGTCCACCCGGAAATTGGACCGCAGTGCCGCCGCCGGACTGTCCGCGGCCAGCACGATCATCGGGGTGCGGCTCTTGGCTGCTTCGCCGATCCCGGTCATCGCGTTGGTCAGCCCGCAGCCCTGGTGCAGTGACAGCACCCCCACCCGGCCCGACATCCGCGTGTAGGCGTCGGCCATACTCGCCGCGCCGCCCTCGTGCCGTGCCGCCGTGAACGGCACGCCACCCCGGCGCAGCGCATTGGTCATTACGAAATTGCCGCTGCCCACAACCCCGAAACAGTGCCCGGCACCCAGGTCGGCCAGCACCCCGCCCACCACATCGGCGACGGTCGGACCGTAACCGGCGGAGCCGCCCGCGGTCATACCGCGCCGGCCCGATCGAGCACCGCGAGCACCCGCGACGGGCTCCCGGTACCGCCGACGATCGGCAGCGGACTCACCACCAGCATCGCGCCCACGGCGGGGAGCCGGCCGAGATTGCGCAGCGAGGTCAGGCCGTACTTGTCGTTGCCGAGGAAGTAGTGGTGCACCGGGAAGGCCGGGTCGAAACCGCCGGCCAGACCGGCGTCGACCCCGACCGTTTCCACCCCGAGCCCGGCCAGGCCCCGCTCGGTGGCCAGCCAGCGCGCACAGTCGACCGTCACCCCCGGTGTATGCGAACCCGTCTCGTCGGCATTGAGGAACTCGGCCTCGGAATTACCGCGCGCCTCCCAGCCGGTGCGCAGCAGCAGCCACGCTCCCTCGGCCAACCGGCCGTGCCGCTGCTCCCACGCCTGCACCTCGTCGATCGTGAGCAGATGGTCCGGATCGGCGGCCACCTCGGCGGTCAGGTCCAGCACGGCGGCCGGGCCGACGAGCCGGCCCACCGGGATCTGTGACACATCGTCACCGTCGCGGCCGGTGACCCAGTGCACCGGGGCGTCGAGATGGGTGCCGATATGTTCCCCGGTGTGGATGTTGTTGTGCCGCCAGAACGGGCCGGGCTCGTTGTAGGCGCTGACCTCCTCGAGACTGAAATCGATCAGATTGGCGAACGGTTCGGGCAGCCGCAGGGCCGGCGTGGAACTGCTCAACGGTGTGGTCAGATCGATCACTTCCAGCCGCCCGTCGGCGAGGGCGGCGAGGAAGGCGGGGAGTACCGAGGTCTCGGGGTTGCTCATGTCGGCACCTTATTCCGGTTTTCCGCGGCGCGTCGGCCCCACCACCAGGGCCGCACTGGGCCGGTGAGCCCTGATTGACACTCGGGACGGGCCGATGACAATGTGATGATCTCGAATACCCGATCCGGACCAAGGGGAGCGCGCGATGATCACACTCTCGTCCGGAGTGTTGATCAATTGGGAAGAACTCACCGGTCAGAGCAAGTTCGTCGTCGATCTGATCAGTTTCCCGATATTCAGCGCGGCCGCCGGTTGGCTCACCAACTGGACCGGTGTACTGATGCTGTTCTGGCCGCTGTTGTTCCGCGGTATCCGGGTTCCCGGGCTCGACGTGCTGTATCCCTATCTGCCGCGCCGGGTCCAGGTACTGCCGACTTTTTCCGAGGACGGGTCCCGGCTGGGTTTCCAGGGCTTCATTCCGGCACGTGCCGAGAAAATGGCCAGTATCTGTGTGGACAAAGCTCTGCTGCGAATCGGCAGTCCCCGGGATTTCATCCATGAACTGGATCTCGACGGTATCGCCGACTATGTCGCCGCCCTGGCCCGCAAACAGGTCAAGAGCATCGTCGACGAGGTGATGAACCGGGAGAACCCGGACCTGTGGAATGCCGTACCCCGGGCGATGCGGCAACTGATCTATCAGCGGGTGGAACGGGAGCTGCCCGAGCTCACCGGCAAGGCGTTCGATTCCCTCGGCGACAATGTCGATCAGCTCATCGACGTGAAAGGTTTCGTGATCCGGTATCTGCAGGAGAATCCGCAGATCCTCAAGGATCTCACCACCACCATCGCGGCGCCGGAGCTGAAGTTCATGGTCCGGATCGGCCTGCTCGGCGCCCCGTTCGGACTGCTGCTCGCGCTCTACCTGCACATCCACTCCGATATCCCGGTCTGGGGATGGGTGCCGTCGTGGGTGATCGTGCTGGCGGCCTCGGCGCTCATCGGTGTCGTGGTGAACATCATCGCCGTGCGGGTGGTGTTCACCCCCGGCGATCCGCAACCCCGCTACAAGTACATCTGGAAACAGGCCCTGCTGGCGAAACGGCAGCCGCAGGCGGCCACCGATCTGGCCCATATCCTCGCCTATCAGGTCCTCACCCTGCCCAACCTGTCCAACGAGTTGCTCAACGGCCCCAACGGCGACAAGACCCGACTGCTGCTCGAACAGCTCATCTCCGACGAGATCCACCGTCAGCTCGGCCGCACCACCTCGGTGGTCCGGGCCGCGTTCGGGCGACGGCAGTTCGACAATCTGAAGGTCGGTGCGGCGGGCGCGGCGGTCGGGCTGGCGCCCTCGCTGGTGGAGGACGCCGATTTCATCCGGGAACAGGCCGAGAACATCGACGAATTCGCGGCCCGCAAGCTCCAGCAGCTGACACCCGGTGAATTCATGGAAATGTTCTATGCCTCGGTCGAACAGGATGCCTGGCTGCTCTATCTGCACGGTGCCGCGCTCGGGTTGCTGGTCGGGGCCACCCATCTGCTGATCTTCGGCTGGTAATACGTATCGGCACGCGCGCCACCCGTTCGCCCCATCCCCCGAATACAAGCAGGCATGCTTGTATTTTTTCGGCCCCGCTGGAATGCTGATTTCCGCACCGATGTGCGGGACGGAGATGAGGGAACCGATGGCTGATCTGGACGCGTTACTCCGCGACCTCGCCGCGGAAGGCGCCGAGCTCGAGGCATTGGTCGCGGCTCTGCCACAGTCGGACTGGGCCCGGCCGACACCGGCGGCGGGCTGGACCGTCGCCCATCAGATCGGCCACCTCTCCTGGACCGACGAAGTCGCCACGTTGGCTGCCACCGATGCCCGGACCGGCGGCAGCGCCTTCACCGATCTGCTGACCGCGGCCGCCGCCCGGGTGGCGACCTTCGTCGACGATGCCGCCGCCGAAGCCGCCGAAACTTCACCGGCGGACCTTCTCGAACGCTGGCGGCGCGGCCGCAGCGAGCTCGCCGCGGCATTGCGGGCGGTCCCCGCGGACGCGAAGGTGCCGTGGTTCGGCCCGCCCATGCGCCCGGGGTCGATGGTCACCGCCCGGCTCATGGAGACCTGGGCACACGGCCAGGACGTCGCCGACGCACTCGGGGTGGAACGGGAACCGACCGACCGCCTCCGCTCGGTGGCCCATATCGGTGTCCGTACGAGGGATTTCGCCTACACCGTCCGGGAACTGCCGGTGCCCGCCACGGAATTCCGGGTGGACCTGCAGGCGCCCTCGGGTGAGCTGTGGTCATGGGGGCCGGCGGAGGCTCCCGAACGGGTCACCGGCCCGGCGCTCGACTTCTGCCTCCTGGTGACCCAGCGCCGGCATCCGGACGATCTGGCGCTGCGCACAACGGGCACCGAAGCGGCGCGGTGGCTCACCATCGCCCAGGCCTTCGCGGGCCCGCCGGGCAGCGGGCGGCCACCGACCGGTAAGAGCTGACAGCGCCGGCGAGCGTCACACCGTCCCCGGGACAGCCGGACATCATTGGCCGGATAGCTCATCGCGGCAGTCGGGTACAGCGCTCGCCGGCGGGTGAAAAGTACCCCCGGAGAGGGTTCCCGAAACCCCGCGGCGGTCACGGGTCGGCACCTCCACGTGGGCATGGCCGACGCGGCTGTGACGCTCGTCTCGAGTGTTCAGGCCACTTGTTCTCCGTCCGGCCGGTCCTCACCTGCTCTGATACGCTCGGCGAACCGTTCGGCGCTGCGTCACAGCCGGTGTCAAGAGGCTATCGACTCCTAATCGGCCTTAAATAAACCGGAAAGCTATAGTACTTTTAGCGGGCAGCCGTGGAGGGAGGGCCCGTGGGCTTCATCAAATACGCCAGCGACGTAACGGCGCCGATCACCGTTGCCTTCGCCTATGCCGACAATCCCCGGTCCATCCCGAATTGGATGGTGGGAGCCGCCGAGATCACCCTGTGTGGCGATCCGGAACGCGGTATCGGAGCGAAGTACGAGATCGGCTACCGGCTCGGCCCCTGGCGCCCCGTCCTCCACTGCGCGGTCGCCGAACATCGTCCGGACGCGGTGCTGGGCTACACCTTCACCGGCCCGTTCACCGCCCGGCTGACACTGCGATTCGACCCGCTCGGCCGCGGCCGCTCGGTGCTGACCTCCGAACTCGACTTCCCCGGTTCCAAGGGTTTCGCCGCGACCCTGCGCGAACGACCACGTGCCGCGCTGCTGCGCCGCGCCCTGCGGCGCAGCGAATCACGATTGCGCAGAGCGATAGAGGAATTCCACGGCACAGACCTTGTCGGGCGACTTGCGTAAGGTACTGCCATGATCATCGTGAGTACCGACGGATCGTGTCTGCGCAACCCCGGCGGAGCGATCGGCTGGGCGTGGGTGGACCACGCGGGTGGCGCGGAAAGCGGCGGCGAGGCAACGGGTACCAATCAGATCGCCGAGTTACGTGCGGTCCTGGAGGCGATCCGGGCCCACCCCGGAGTGGATCCGTTACTCATCGAGAGCGATTCGCTGTACGCGATCAAATGCGCCTCCGAATGGCTGCCGAACTGGCGCAACAACGGCTGGCGCACCTCGAGCGGGTCCGCGGTCAAGAACGTCGAACTCATCCGGGAAATCGACCATGCCATCGCGGGCCGCCCCGGCCCGGTGCGATTCCGCTGGGTGCGCGGACATGTCGGTAACTATTTCAACGAACAGGCCGATGCACTGGCCGGGGCCGCCGCGCGTAAGGCCGCGGCCACGTCCACCGTGGCCACCCGGACCGTCACCCGCGTCGCCCCCGAAACTTCCGCGGCAGCAGGGAAGGCTGCGGAACCGGCGGTTGTAACGACCGCCGACTACGCGACAACAGCGCAGGCGCTCCACCTGTTCTGATCCCTGTCCGGGATCGGAGCGCCCGCGCTGTTGTCGCCGTGGTACTGCTGGATCCGGATACCAACCGAATAGCCTCCGGCGGTGGTGGCTCGACCCACCGCCGGGGGCGCCCGGATTCTTTTTCCTCTGCTCCACTATGTTTCGGTACCCGCGATTCTTCGGAAAGCACTCGATTCTCGGCTTCCCTCTCGTCTGCGTGCCCGGCATGCGCCCACGAACATGCGCGTTTCGCAGCGGCTCGCGCCCGGAACAGCGCGATCGTCGGCCAGGTGCGGAAGCGGGCAGGACCAACGCGATGTCGTGGCCCGTCACACGGCCGGCAGCGCCCACGATTCCCGCGGCGGGCTCACCGCGAGTATGTGCCCACGCAGCGTTATTCGAGAATGAGGACGGCCGAGGCATGGGCGGGGAGCGCGAGTCGGCCATCCCGGACAGTCCGGGCTGTCGGGCCACCCGTGGGCGTCGAGGCGTCGACCGAGTACAGGGTCGACTGTTGGCCGCAGTCAACGACTTCCACATTCACGGGCACACTGCGTTTGTTCACCAGAACGATGCGGCGGCGTCCGTCGGAGCCAACGGTGGATTGGGCGTGGATGCGGGCATCGGGGTACCCGGGCGCGCCTGTCGTGGTGGGTACGAGCCGGTCGCCGAGGCGGACGTGGTCGACCATGAGTTTGGTGGCATGGTATCGCGCGTTCGGTTCTCCGGTATCCCAATCGACCAGCGATACTCCTGGGATCATGCCCGGATAGCCGGTGAACTCGGCGACTCCGAAGAGGTCGATGTCGAGCGTGAGGCACCGCGCCCACAGATAGGTGTGGAAACTCGCGCTGAGCGCCCAGTACTCGTGGGGCAGGTCCGGCGCCGGGTTCATGATGTCGGAGGGATAGGTCCCGATCTCGTTGAGGAGCATCTTGGTGCCGGGCGATAGGCGCCGGGCGATCGATGAGATGAGGCGCACCTGTTCGAGAAACCCTTCGGCCTGGGCGAAGAACGTCGACTCCCATGTCGAGGTCGGCGGATTGCCGTCCGGGCCGAACGGGTTGACGATGTCGGGGGAGGCGTAGAAGTGGATCGAGAAGGCGTCGAGCGGGATACCGGGTGCGTGGTTCGCAGGGTCGAGGAAATGCCAGAAGTACTCTGGATTGTGGTGTACATGGCTCAGCGAGAGTCCGATGAACCGCATTTCCGGGTCGAGTGGACGTAGTCGTTCGACGACCGCATCGTAGAGCCGCGTATAGACTTCGGGGCTCAACTGCCGGTTGACGTCTGGTTCGCACAGGACTTCCCAGTAGGCGAATCGGTAGTGGTGGCCGGATTCGTGCCACACCCCGTGTTCGTCGTGGAATCCGCCGGCGATGTACCAGCTGGCGAGGCGATAGAAGTAGTCGGCGACCTCGGCCAGGGACTCGTCGCGAAATACCGTGCCGGATTCGTAGTCCCAGTGGATCGCGTCGGGGTCGTCTCCGAGATCGACGTTCTCGCCACCGACGAACATCCAGTGCGGGATGGTCGCGAAGTTCGCTGTGACGGGACGCCCTTCGGCAGCCTCGATGAAGTCCTCTACATATGGGTCCAGACGTTTGAAATCCCATGAGGTCGTCGTCGCCGTGGGCGCCCTCAGCGCCGGCACGGAGACCAGCGGGTTCGAGAACCAGGGCAGGAAACGCGCGTAGTCGACGCCCAGCTCGCGCAGTGCGGCGAAGGCGCGGTCATGGGCGGGAGCGCCGCGCTCGATGGGCGGCGCTGCCCACAGGTGCGTCGTCAGAACGGTCCGTATCAGGCGGCCGGCGGACGACCAGTCGGCGAGGACAGGTGTTGCCGGCAAATGCGCGGGCGGGCTGAGCAGGGAGATGTCGGTCATGGTTCCTTCTCGGGATCGGCCGTGATTTGTACATATGTACGGTACGTTTGTGAAAAACATTTGTACAGTACGTTTGTGCAATCGGCTGATAGGGTGTGCGCATGGGGCAGAAGGAGCAACTGCTGGCGGGCGCGCGCGCCTGCATAGTGGAACGCGGTTACGCGAACACCACCGCACGCGATATCGCGAACGCGTCCGGAGCGCATCTCGCCTCGATCGGATACCACTTCGGATCAAAGGATGCGCTGCTCAACGCCGCAGTCCTCGAAATCATCGAAGAGTGGGGCGACCGGCTGACATACGCGGGCACCCTCGGCGCGGGATCGCCCGCGGACCGCCTCGAACGGTTCCTCGAAGGCATCCTCGCCGCCGGCACCGATGAGCGGCGCGTGCTCGTCGCGAGCGTGCAATCCTATGCCCAAGCAGAGTTCGTCCCGGAGCTGCGCGAACAGCTCCGCCAGGTATACAACACCGCTCGCCGGGATATCGCTGCGCTCGTACTCGGCATCGAACGCGACACCGTAACCGCCGAGCAGGCGGAGACCATCGGCTCCATCGCTCTCTCCCTGATCAACGGCGCGGTTCTGCAATGGCTGGTCGATCCCGCCGACTCTCGCGGAGCGACCCGAATCGCCGCGGCCGTCTCCGCATTGGCGCCCGAACAAGTCCCGTGAAGCCGCGCGGACATCGCCCCCCCCCCCGCGGAGACACAGAGTGCTGGTAGGGATCGTCTCACCAGGTACATGAGCTGGCGGCGGGCGCGGATCATCGTCGGCCAGGGCAGCGGATCCGGCGGTTGTCCGGTCGAGTTGATCAGATTGTCGGGCTGTGTCGTCGGTCCCGGCGGCTCGGGTCGCCGTGCTATCGGCCGAATCCGAGCGGATATGGCGTAGCTGCGGGTCGGTGGTGCGGGAAGCGCCCGGGACGATAACGAGCCGGCTGCGTCGATGTACTGGTGGAGTCCGGGTTCGGAGCCGGGCCCCGCGGCAGCGTGCTGTCGATGCCGGGATATGCGGCGGCGGTCGCCGAGGCGTCACGAGAAGTGGCCGCAGTACCGGCCGAGCATCGCGCGACCGAATAACCGGCGTCGGCGCTGCGTCGTGTCGACCCGGAAATGGCAGGGTGACGCCCCGGAGCGCGCCACCCTGTCGCTGTTCGGCTCAGTTACCCGGCTGCGGGGCCGGTTGTCCGCCCTCGGGGGCGGCCGGCGCCGGACCGGCGGGCGCGGGTTGCCCGCCCTGACCACCCACACCCGCGAGCATTGCCAGCTCCCACTGGTTCACGATCCAACGGTCGCCGTCCTTTTCCAGGGTCGCGGTCACCGCGATGTCCTGGCGCTTCGGCTCGGGCGTCACCGAATTCGTCTTCATCAGGCCGATATTGACGAGTACCTTCGCGGATTTCTCGTCCCCGGACTGGAAACCGCAGGTCGCCTCGTCGACCCAGGATTTCACCTTGGATTCGGTGAGCAGCTGGCGCAGTACATCCCAGTTCTGCTCGAGCGAGGACACCACATTGTCGGTGGCGCCGTCCTTCATGGCCTGCATGAAGCCGTCCAGGTCGCCCTGATAGTCGTAGGTGTTGGTGGCGCGGGCGAAATCGCATGCGGCGCGGGTGGACTGGTCCTGGGCGGCAAGCTCTCCACGGTTCTCCTGGAACGCACGGAAGTACACGACGCCGGCGGCGACCAGCGCCACCAGCACCACACCCGCCACGAAGGCAGCCACCACCGGCAGCAGTCCGGACTTGTCGCCGCTGTCCGGTGCCGCGGTCTCGTTCTTGACCATAGCTTCGAGTCCTAACGTCTGGTCGTCTCGCGGCTGCAGCTACTGCTGCATCATCGGCGTATCGAAGTCGGCGACCAGCCAGGTGCCGTCGATCTTCTGCATGGAGACATTCGCGGCTACCTTGACCTGCCCCGGCCCCTGCTCCTGCGGAACGTTCGCGGTGGTGAACTGCTGGTCGATGACCAGCACCACGCGCGCCTCGTCACCGGACCCGGATTCGTAACCGCACTGCACCCCGGTCGCGGTGGAGCTGACCTCGGACTCGGCGAACCGGGTCTTCAGATCCGGTCCGATCTGCGAGACCAGTTTCTTCCACTCACCGGTGGCGGACCGGTCCAGGCGCTGTATGTAGTCGTCGGCCCCGTCGCCGGTGTAGGTCGCGAAATTGTTCCCGAAATCGCAGGCGGCCTTGGTGGCCGAGGCCCGCCGGTCCAGTTCGTCCTGCTTGTTCCCGGCGAGGAAGAAGAAGACCCCGACCGCGACGAGGGCGGCCACCAGCAGCGCCGCGGCACCGATCAACGCGGGCAGCGGGAACGGCGAGCGGCGGCCGGTGGGTGTCGCGCCTTCGCCGGACTTCGCCTCCTCCTCGGCGGCGGACTTCTTCCCGATATCGACCTTCTCGGTAGCGGCCTCCGATTCGCTCGCCGCCACCGTGGCGCCGGATTCCGCCGCGCCGGCTTTGTCCACCACTACTGCGTCGTCGGCGGCTGCTCCGGCCTTGCCGATCACCGCCGTCTTCTCGTCGCCCGCGGTCCCGGCGCGGGCCGCATCGGGCTCGGCGGCGGACGCCGACTTCGTGGTTTCCGAGGCCGAATCCGAAGCATCCGCCTTTCCCGACCGCGCGGTGGTGTCCGCGGCTCCGGTTTCCGACGCGGGCTCATCGGCTCTGTTCTCGGCCGCGCCGCTACTCGGCGCGGCGTCGGTTTCGTCTTTACCGGAAGGGGAGTGCTCAGCCGCGGCGTCCGCTGGCACACCGGTGCCTTCCGGCTCCAAGGGATCGGAGACGGGTTTTTCTGAGGACATCTGTACTGTTCACACCTTCCCGGCGCGGCTCTGCGAAACGCGCCGTAATCTACCGGTCGAAAACGACCGCCGGGTGTGGCGGGCATCTCTGCGAGAGTATGCACCGTCGCACCCGGCGCGCGGCGACCGGTCCTCCTACCGCACGGGCGGCAGCGTACGTTCGTTCGGATCCACCCCCGGCGGGATGGTGGCGCCGTTGTTCGGGATGTTCGGCCGCGGTGCGTTCACCGCGCCACGGATCTGCTCCCCCGGTCCGGGGCTATCGCAGTAGTTCCACCTCGGAATGGTGCCGTCCTGGATGACCTGGGTCTTCATCGGAGTGGACTGGTACTGGCAGTACGGCCGGAACCAGATATCGAGGATGGTGTGGAACTCGTTGTCGTGGGCGGGCACACCGAGTGCGGCGCCACCGATCTCGAGTGCCGGGAAGAGCGCGGCCAGCGCGGGGGTGCGCAGCTGCGCCGCCCGGGTGAGGGCGAGGAAATTGTTGGCCAGCGCGGTGATCGGGTCGCTGGTGCTGTCCAGGGTGGCGGTCACGCTCGCGAACTGTCCCGGCGCCTGATCGAGCACCTTGATCAGTTCGGCGTTGGCCTTGTTGAACTGATCGAACAGCACCCGCGAATTGGCGGTCAACGTGCCCAGATCGGGCTGGGCCTGGGAGGTGGTGCCCGCGATGGTGCGCAGATTGGCGATGAGGTGCGTGGTCTGCGGCAGCAGCGAATCCATCCCCGCGGTGACCAGGCTGACGCCTTCGATCAGTGAACGCAGCTGATCGGGCCCCCCGCTGAGCGCGGTATCGAGCTCGTTCAGGATCACCGCGAAATGTTCCGGATTCACCTGGGCGATGAGATCGCTGGAATTCTCCAGCACCGCCGAAATCGGGACCGGGGTACTCACGCGCTCTGGATCGAAGGTGACCTCCGAACCGTCGGTCAGGTACGGGCCCTGGTCGCCGGCCGGCCGGAAATCGATGTACTGTTCACCGGCGCCCGACAGGGCCTGTACGGCCACCTTCGTATCCACCGGGATGTCGTAGCGGGAATCGATCTCGGCCTTCGCCTGGATACCGGCGCCGTCGTCGACGAGCCGGAGGTCGCTCACCTCACCGACCCGGTAACCGCGCAGGGTGACATCGTTGCCGGGCTGCAGCCCACCGGACCGGTCGAGGTTCACGGTGACGGTGTAGGTGTTGCGCAGCGGATTTACCCGCATGACGTTGACCAGCAGATAGGTACCGCCGATCACCAGCGCCAGCACGAGTCCGATATTGGACAGCAGGATCTTGTTCTTGGACAACATCACTGGCCTCCCACGCGGTACTGCACGACCTGGAGGATCTGGAGCAGACTGCCCGCGAAGTCCTGCAGATCGCGCCCATCGTAGAAGTGGCTGGTGCCGGGCGCGGTCAGCATGGCGATATCGAGATTGGTCACATTGACCTGGGCCGCCAGGCTGCTACCGCGGAAGGTGGCGTTCACCGGGCCCTTCAGATCGTGCAGGGCGTCCATCAGCGCGCCGAAGTTGTCGCCGGTGGCCGCGAGCGCCGCCATCAGGCTGTTCAGATTGTCCAGCGTGCCGGCCAGATCGCCGCCGGTGGTGTTCGCGTAGTCGCCGAGCGCCGCGCTGGTGGTCGCGATCTTGCCCAGCAGATCCCCGAGCGCCCGGTTGTTCTCGGCGATGGCGCCGATCATATCGGGCAGCGTGTCGGCCACCTGACCGAGTTCGGTCCGCCGGGTATCGAGAGTATTGGCCAGCACATTGAATTCGCCGAGCACACTGTCGATCCGCGCGGAGTTGGCATTGATACTCGAGACCACGCCGGTGATCTCGTTGACCAGATGCACCAGCTGATCGCTGCGCCCGCCGACGATCGAGTCCAGTTCGGTGCCCAGCCGGGTGAGGTGGGCGATACCGCCGCCGTTGAACATCAGCGATACCGACAGCAGCAGTTCCTCCACTGTCGCACCGGCCGAGGTCTTCTCGATGGGCAGCGTATCGCCGTCGGTGAGCAGCCGCCTGCCCTGTTCGGTGGGCGGTTTGGAGACCGCGATGAACACATCGCCGAGCGGGGTGGCCTGGCGCAGTTCGGCGGTGGTGCCCTCCGGGAGGTCGATATCCTTGCGGATCTCCATATCGACGATGGCCTGGAAGTTCTTGGTCGCGATATCGGTGACCACACCGACATCGGAACCGCCGATCTTCACCTTGGCCTGGTCGGGCAGGTTCAGCGCGTTCTCGAACACCGCCTTCAGCGTGAAGGTGTCACCGCCGATACCGGGTTTCGGCAGCGGGATGTCCTCCACGGTCAGACCGCATCCGGAGGCCAGCACCACCGTCCCGGCCGCGGCGAGGGCGGCCATGGCACGGCGGGCCCGGCGGATCGTTCGCATCATTTTGTCAGTCCCAGCAGTGCGGCGGTGAGTCCGAAGTCGGGTCCGAAATCTTCGGGCCGGCCGGTGCGGCAGCCGTCGGACTTCATCTGTATCCGTTCGCAGAACAGGCTGATGAGCTCGCCGTTCGCGAGGTTCGTGCCGATCAGCGCGTGCAGCCGGACATAGCCCTGCTCGTAGTTCATCGACCGGTGGATACTCTGCAGCAGCATCGGCGCGACGTCGACCACTTCGGTGACACCGTGCGCGTTGGCCCGCAGCTGCTCGATCACGGTGTTCATCCGGTTCAGCGTGTCCACCAGCTGATCCTGATGCTGCGCGAAGACCGAACTGGTGTTGTTCAGGAAGTCGTAGAGCTGCTGCAGGGTGGCCTGCAGGCCCGGCGCCTGTTCGGCCAGCATGGTGGTCATCTGAGTGGCCTGGTTGCTGAAATCGCGGACCGCCTGGTCGTTCTCGGCCAGCATCGTGGTCAGCTCATTGAGCTTGATGATGATGTTCGCGATGTGGTCCTTGTTGTCGACACCGACCTTCAGCGCGCTCGACAGCGCGTTGAGGGTGTCACGCATCTTCGCGCCCTGGCCGTTGAGCATCGGGTACAGCACCCGGCCCGAGAGCGGGCCGACGCCTTCCTGCCCCTCCTGGGGTTTGAGCGCATCGGCGAACTTGTCGATGGTCTTGAGCATCGTGTCCAGTTCCACCGGGACATCGGTGCGTTCCAGCGGTAGGTGATCGCCGTCCTCGAGGGTGTCGCCTTCGACGTAGCGGGGGGTCATCTCGATATGCCGGTCGGTGACGATGGAGGGTGAGACCACCACCGCCATAGCGTCCTTGGGGATCTGCACATCACCGTCGAGGGTCATATGGACCTCGACCAGATCGCCGTGCGGCACGATCTTGTCGACCTTGCCGACCTCGAGCCCGAGCACGGTGATGGGGTTGCCCTCGAACATGCCGGCGATGTTCTCGAAATCGGCGGTGACCTTGATATCCCCGCCGGTCACACTGTTCACCACCGAACAGCTGCCGAGTGCGACCGCCGACACGCCGATGACCAGCGCCTGGGCGGTACGCTTCACGATCCCGATCTTGTTCTTGATCATCCCTGGCACCCCTCGGCGACTTCGGCGAAGCACAACCAGTTGTCCGGGAACAGCCACGGAATACCGACCTCGGCGTAGTTGCCGTTACCCCACGCATTGGCCAGGTAGCGCACCGAGGGCGGCATGATCGACAGCAGCCGATCCAGGTTGTCCTTGTTCTTCTGCAGGCCCGTCGCCATGGTGTTCAGCTGGTCGAGCGTGGTGCTGAACTGGTTGTTGTTCTGGGCCCCGATCGCCTGCAACTGCGCGGTCAGCGTTGCCACATTGTCGAGCAGGGTGCGCAGCAGCTGCTGCCGTTCCACCACCCGCGAGGCGATGGCCTCGCCCTGGGTGATGATCAGCAGCGCGCTGTTGCGGTTGTCGGCCAGGATGGTGGTCACCCGGTCGAGGTCGGAGAGCAACTGCGCGACATCGCCCTTACGCTTGTCGATCACCTTGGCCAGCGCGCCGATACTGTCCAGCGACTGGACGACCAGTTCCGGCGACCCCTTCAACTGCTCGTTGAACAGGTTCAGCGATTCGGCCAGTTTGCCGGGATCGAGTTCCTGGAACTCCGGGGTGCCCTTGGTGACCACATCGGCGAGGTCGTAGGGGACCGCGGTATTGGTCTTCGGGATCCGGTCGTCGGGCAGGCCGGAGCCGTCACCAGGATCCAGGTCCACGTAGCGGGCGCCGAGCAGGGTCGCCATCTTGATGGACGCCCGGGCATCGGGTCCGAGCTTCACGTCATTGCTGATCTGCAGGGTCAGCAGGACGTGGTCGCCCTCGAGTTCGGCGGACGCGACCCGGCCCACCGGCACCCCGGCGATATCGACCTTGTCCCCGACGGTGATACCGGCGGACTGGACGAATTCGGCCTCGATGGACTGTTCACCGATCCCGAGGTTGCGGAATCCGCTGGAGGCGATCACCACCACAGCGACCACGATGACGCCGATGATGCCGAGGCCGAAGTACCGATTGTTGTTGAACCAGGTTTTGAGTTTCGTCGTCATGGCCGGCACACCGCCGATTGCGAATTGCCGCCGATCTGGGAGAACAGCCCGCGCGGGAAGAGCACGCCGTAGAGCGATACATCCAGTCGGCAGATGTAGGCGTTGGCGTACGCGCCCTCGGAGGTGAAGCGCCCGGCGTCGGCGAGGATGGACGGGAGGTCGATCGCGGCCTGATCCAGCTTGGCGCCATTGGCCAGGAACAGGGTCAAAGCGTCACGTGTCGAATTCTGGACGGCCTCCAGCTTCGGCTGGATATCGCCCACCATGCCGACGAGAGCCGTGGTCGCGCCCGCGATCTGCTCGGTCGAGCCGAGCAGCTGCTGCCCCTGCTCGTACAACCCGCCGATCAGCGCCCGTGTCTGGGTTATCAGCGTCTCCAATTCGTCCCCTCGTTTGGCCAGACCGGCCATCACACCGCTGAGGTTGGTGATCACATCGCTGAGGATGGCGTCGCGCCGCTGGAAGTCGCCTGCCATGGTGGCGGCCTGGGTGATGAACGAGCTCAGCGACACCCGATCACCCTGTAACGCGAGGATGAAAGTTTCCGAGAGCCGGTTCACCTGCGCGGGCTCGAGCACTTCGAACAGCGGCTGGAAACCGTTGAGCAGCGCCGAGATATCGAAGGACGGCTCGGTGCGGTCCACCGGGATGGTGCTGTCCTCGTCCAACTGGTTCGTATCGCCACCGGATCCCGGCGCCAGCGCGACATAGCGCTGGCCGATCAGGTTCTGGTAGCGCACCAGCGCCTTCGTATTGCCGAAGAGCGTCTGATCGTCCTGGACGATAAAGCTGACCTTGGCATTGTGATCGTCGGTGACCTCGATCTTCTGGACCTTGCCGACCCGCACGCCCGCCATCCGGACGTCGTCACCCTCGCGCAAGCCCAGAACATCGGTGAAAACCGCGGAATACGATTTCGTTCCACCGTCGACGGTCCGGGCCAGCGTATTCCACACCAGCACGGTGACCAGCACGGATACCACCGCGAACAGGCCGAACCCGATCAGCGGTTTGCGAACTCCCCTCACGAGGCGGCCTCCTCGGTCACGCGCAGGGTTCCGCCTTCCAGAATCGAACTCAGCATCAAGTACTCCATCGAGGACGGCTTGCGACCCAGCAGCGTCTCCACCGCGGCGTCGCCCTCGTAGGTGATCGGTGCGGCCGCGGGCACCACGCCGGTGCCCGGGGCGGTGCCCTTGTCCGCGGCCGGTGCGGGCGCACCCGGGGCCGGCGGATTCTGCGGCTGCTCGCCGGGCTGTGCGGCGGGCGCCGGAGCCGGCGCGCCGGGAAGCCCGGGAAGCTGCGGCAAGCCCTGCGGGAAAAGCCCTTCCAGCGGCGTACCGGCGAACGGGTTGTTGCCCGGCGCCTGCGCCGCCGGGGCGGGGGCGCCGGCCGGGGTAGTGACACCCGGGATCTGCGGCAGGCCGGGCAGCGGCGGCAGCACCGGCAGCCCGTCGGCGGCGGGGAGCCGGCGCGGTTTCACCTGTTCGGGGAGGTAGCCCGGATCCGCGACCGCGGGGGCGGTGGCGCAGCTCGGGCCGGCCAAGTCGCCGTAGCGCGGGCAGTCCGCCACGGTGTTGGGGTTGAACGGGGTGAACGTGACGCCCGCGTTCCAGACCATCTGCCGCTGCGGC
Organism: Nocardia grenadensis; assembly: GCF_050942415.1. Lineage (NCBI taxonomy): Bacteria > Bacillati > Actinomycetota > Actinomycetes > Mycobacteriales > Nocardiaceae > Nocardia > Nocardia grenadensis. Next base: position 6,358,691 of record NZ_CP192054.1, read on the forward strand.
CCCCAGGTGAACACCGTATTCAGCTTGCGCGACGAGTTGTTCAGATTGCTGATGGCATTGGTGATCGACGACGGGTTCGCGGCCAGCGCACCGAAGGTCTGGTTCATCCCGACGGTGAGCTCTTTACCGACATTCGGGTTCCGGGCGAACAGATCATTGATCTGGTCGGTCATGCTGCCGGCGCCGGTGATCACATTCACCAGTTCCTCGCGCCGGTCGGCGATCGTGCTCGCGGTCTCCACGGACGAGGCCAGGACGTCCATGAGTTCCGGTGCCGATTCGTTGAGCGCGTGCACCGAACCCGAGAGATCGCCGAGGAAGACACCGAGATCGGGAATCGACTCGTCCACCGAAGTCACCCAGCGGTCGATCCGTTCGATGGTCGACCCGGGCATCCGGCCACTACCGTCCAGTGCGTAGGACAGCGTCCCCAGCACCCGGCCGAACTGCATCGGATCGATGGCGTCGAGGATGTTCTGCACCGTGGTCAAGGTGTCCTGCAGCGCGATGGTGCCCTGGCTGCGGTCTTCCTCGATGGTCGACCCCTCGTCGAGGTGGTCCTGGCTGGGCCCGTTGTAGACCAGTTCCACCGAGGTGACGGCGAACAGGTTGCTGGGCACCACGCGGGCGGTGACCGTTGCCGGGATACCGTCGGCGAACTCGGGCTTCAGTTCGATATCGACCTGCTGCAGTTCGCCTTGGGCGGCGACCGAGACGTTCTTGACCGCGCCGACCAGCACCCCACGGAACTTGACGTCGGCTTGTTCGGGCAGCCCGTCACCGGTGGTGGTGAGGTTGGCTGTGACCTTCACTTTCTCGACGAAATAGCCCTGGTACCGGGCCATCAGGAAGCCGAGCACGACCGCGAAGACGACCAGTCCGCAGGCGCCCGCGATCAGCAACTGTTTCATCGTGGGCCCGCGCCCACTGGGATCGATGATCATTGCCTACCCCGAGATCCGGATGCCGGGGTTGACACCCCAGATGGCCAAGGTCATGAAGAGGTCCACGAATACGGTGGCGATGATGCACATCTTGATCGCGCGACCGGCCGCGACGCCGACGCCCTCGGGGCCACCGGAGGCGAAGAAGCCGTAGTAGCACTGGATGAACGTGGTGATGGCGACGAAGACGATCGCTTTGAGCAGTGAATACAGCACGTCCGTCGGAATCAGGAACTGATAGAAGTAGTGCTGGTAGGTACCGCTGGCGGTACCGCCGATGAGCTGCACGGTCAGTGCGCAGGAGATATAGGCCATCGCCAGGCCCAGGCAGTACAGCGGCAGGATGGTGATCATCGCGGCGATCATCCGGGTGCTCACCAGGTAGGGCAGCGGGCGAATGGCCACCGACTCCAGCGCGTCGATCTCCTCGGAGATACGCATGGCGCCGAGCTGAGCGGTGAACCGGCAGCCCGCCTGGGCCGCGAAGGCCAGTGCGGCGAGCAGCGGGCCGAGCTCACGGGTGGTGGCGAAGGCCGAGATGGCGCCGGTGATCGGGCTGAGGCCGAGTAGATCGAGCGAGGTGTGACCCTGGATGGCCACGGTCATTCCGCCGAACGCGCTCAGGATGAGCACGACGCCGATGGTGCCGCCACCGACGATGAGATTTCCGTTGCCCCAGGTGACATCCGAGAGCAGGCGCCACACTTCTTTGGGATATTGCTTGAACGCCAGCGGCATCGAGCCGACCGAGCGCAGGAAGAAGAACACTTGATGCCCGAGCCGGGCCAGCCAATCGACCGGAGCCCCGGCCGCATTTCGCAGTTGCTGCAGTGGTTTGAGCAGCGGGGGCACATAGGTTGCGGACACCGGCTCACACCACCTGCGGGGGGAACAAAGTGTTGTACACCTGGGTGAAGATCACATTCACTCCGAACAACATCACCGCGGACATGACAACGGCGGTATTCACCGAGTTGGCGACACCGCCCGGACCACCGCGGGTGTTCAATCCGGTATCGCAGGCGATGATTGCCGCGAGGAGGCCGAACAACAGCGATTTCACCAGCGCGACGAGTAGGTCGAGCGTTATCGCAAAAGAGGCGAAGGTCGCGATATAGGAACCCGGGGTGCCACCCTGGGCGAAAATATTGAAAATGTATCCGGTCAGAAATCCGACGAAGACAACGAAACCGCAGAGCAGCACGCTGACCAGCATTGCGGCACCGAGCCGGGGAGCCACGAGCCGGCGCAGCGGGTCGACACCCATGACCTTCATGGCGTCGATTTCCTCCCGAATGGTCCGGGAGCCGAGATCGGCACAGATCGCGGAACCGACTGCGCCCGCGATCATCAGCACGGTGACCAGTGGCGCGCCCTGCTGAATGATACCCAGGCCGTTGGCCGCGCCGATGAACGAGGTGGCGCCGACCTGCTGTGCGACCGCGCCGACCTGGATGGATACGATGACACCGATCGGAATCGCGACGAGCAGTGTGGGCGCCGCGGCGACGCTCGCCATGAAGGCGCACTGCCGGATGAACTCGTCGAGAGGGAACCGGCCGCGGAAGATACTGACCACGAGTTCGGAGACCGCTTCGACACCCATGGTCATCTGCCGGCCGAGGGTCTCCAGTGAACGTCGGGGGTGGTCGCGCCAGTAGTCCCGCGTCCACTCGACCGCTCCGCTCAACCGAGAACCTGTTGGTGGACTCTTGGTCGACTGCACTGACTAACCCCTCTCGACGTCGGTTACCTACCCCGACGGCTGGTTTGCTTGAGGCACCTTACTACGTAGTAGTGCGGAACACACCATAGGCGCGAGACCGCGGTCACAGATGTTCATCACTTTGTGGCGTGACCACTGAGATATCGCACGTTCCTTGGTGTGTATCCCAATGAGAGTTACGCGGCACTGGAGGAACATACCTCTGACCGGCCCCGAATGCAGTGAAGACCGGGATAACCGATGCGAACCATGGTTCACTTAAATAACGGAGAGTATTCCGGGAAATTAACCCTTTCGCGGCAGTGTGGAGATTCGACCGTTACTCGACCCGCGCGCCCAAATCCGGGACAATTAATAGCGTTCGGCTATTCTTCCGAGGGTTATCGTGGCCGGAGTTCGTGCGGTACGCATCGCACGCGGAGCACCTCGGCCGAATGCACGACCGGATAGCCGAACCCCTCTGTAACGCAACGGAACTCGCGGGTAACAGCTACTCGGGGCGCGCGTCGGGGCCTTTGCTGCCACGATGAGGTGCCACACATTGATATCGTGCGGCTTCAAGGTCTGGAGGGATATGTTCAGGAAACTCGCCCAGGCGGCCAGTGCCGTCTTCGCCGTCGCGCTGAGTACGGCGCTACTCGGCACCGGGACGGCAGCCGCCGATCCCGCCCGGCCCGTACTCGGTGGTGGCTCAGGGCTCATCATCTCCTCCGAGCCCGGCCAGATGTCCGAATATGCGATCCAGTGCACGCTCACCACGATCGGTCACGATGGTGCCGGCAGACTCGTCGGCCTCACTGCGGGACACTGCGGAACGCCTGGGCACGAAGTGTATGCGGAACAGGACCCGGGTGCCGGCGCACTCGGCCGGTTCGTCTACTCCAACCAGGACCTGGACTACGCGGTACTCGAGTTCGATCCGGGCCGGGTGACCCCGGTCAACCGGATCGGCAACCTGAGCATCACCGGGGTCGGCGCGCCGGCCCAATTCCCCAATATCGTCTGCAAGGAAGGCCGCACCACCGGCAACACCTGCGGCCTGGCCTACGGAGACGTCTTCGCCAGCAGCATGGAGACCTGGTCGCAGATGTGTGTGATGGAAGGCGACTCCGGTGCCCCGGTCGTCGTCGGTTCCACGCTGGTCGGCATGGTGAACGCCTACCTGGCGATCGCCTGCTTCGGCCCCGAGGTCGGCACCAATATGACGACCATCATGGGCGATATCGACAGTCGCCACGGCATCGGAGCCGGGTACCGGCCCATCTAACGGCTACCGGAGAGACACGACGAGGCGGGCACCCCGGTGCCCGCCTCGTTCGTTTTCCGCCCTCGGGCGCTGCGGCAGCGGCCTCCGGGGTGGATGGACATCAGAGTTCGTCGACACACACCACGAAGCGGCGCTCCGGGTACACGTATCCCGAGCTGCCCGCGCCACACGCGTCGACATCGGTGGCGTCCTGCTCGATCGCGACAACCTTCACCCCGTCCGCGGCCGAGGTCGCGGTGCAGTCGATACGCTCCGGGCCGGTGGTCCCGCCGCCCACATCCATACAGCCGCCGACCACCCAGTCGATATCGAGGCACAACGCCCCCATCTCGATACCGTTGCGGCTCTCGGCGTAGTAGTTGTCGGCATCGCCGACACACTGGCTGCTCTGTTCGGCCTTGCCGATAACCTTGTAGTTCGACTCGTTGCTACCGCACGACGCCTCTTCGATACTGGCGTCGGTGGTGGTCCCGCCCAGGGTCACGCATTCACCGACCTCGGCGTCGAAGCTGATATCGCCGGCCTCCGGGGTGGTGGTCGGCGCGCTGGAGGTGGTGGTCCGCGAGGTATCCCCGGAGCCGGGGGTACCGGTCACGTCCACCGCGTCCACCGTGCCCGTCTCGAGTACCGGCTGCGCCCGCCCCTCGATGGTGGAACTACAGCCCGCGACCGCCAGGCCGACCGCGACCGCGGCCCCGGCGATCGTCACCGACAATCGAGATGATGCCCAACCAGACACGCACAGTCCTCCCGCTGTGATGCCGAACTCTGCCTCTGCATCGAATCCGCGCCTCACTACAGCTCCGCCAGCAATATCACGCCATGAATACACCATGGCGGCCCCAGCGTCGACTCCGACGACGCCGGTCACGGGGAGCCGTGACCGCACCGGCGAACAGCGAGGCCGCGGATACAGCGGGCCGGCGTGACATATCTCATCGACAGGTTTGGTAACGCAGATCACTCTCATCGCGCTCTGACACACCGCCCGAACAGGAATCCCCGGCCCACGGGGCATCCGACGGGCCGGGGAACGCCGTGCCGGGGGAGCGTGCTACGACACACCGTTGATGCGTAACGGCTATATAACGGAAAACGGGACTGGTCACGACTTCATCAAGGCAGTACTAAGGAAAACGGAGCGGAGGCGCATCGGCTGGATTTCAGCGAGCTTCCGCGATGCGCACCAGCCCGTCGCGGCCGCTCCACAACTCTACGACCGGTGGCGCGCGGACGATCCAGACGTCCACGGGCCGGACGGCCGTGGAGGGGCTCCACAGAACTCCGCGAACACTCGCCGGGGTGCTCCGCAGGACGTATCGGCGGCCCACAGGCCGCGTGCGCTCCAGAGTCGAATGGACGGACGAACACTCTTATGCATGTCTTCGACAACACCGGGTCGCTGCCGACCGGTCGCCGTGCCCAGCGGCGGCTTCGACAGGGTGTCCTGTTGACGGCCGCGGTCGCCGCAGCCACCACGGTGGCCACGGCGCCGGTCTACGCGCTGCCGAACCTGCCTTCCGGGTCGGCGGCAGGCGCCGTGGAACCCGCGCCGCCCGCGGCCAACTTCGCGCCGCCGGCGATCAACCCTTCCGAAGGCGAAGAGGTCGGCATCGCGCAGCCGATCATCATCAACTTCAAGGATCCGGTCGACGATCGGGCCGCCGCCGAGCGCGCCATCAAGATCACCTCCTCGACCGAGGTACCCGGACATTTCTACTGGTGGAGCGATAAGCAGGTGCGCTGGCGGCCGACCGAGTTCTGGCCCGCGCAGAGCGACATCGTGGTCGAGGCCGGCGGTAGCCGCAGCGCCTTCCACGTCGGTGACGCGGTGATCGCCACCGCCGACGACAACACCAAGATGATCACCGTGACCCGTAACGGCGAGGTCGTGCGCACCATGCCGACCTCGATGGGCAAGGTCGACCACGAAACGCCCAACGGCACCTATATCGTCGGCGAGCAGCGGCGGGAAATGGTCATGGACTCCTCCACCTACGGAGTCCCGATCGACGCCCCCGAGGGCTACAAACTCGATGTCGAGTACGCGACCCGCATCTCCAACAGCGGAATCTTCGTCCACGCCGCACCGTGGTCGGTCGGCTCGCAGGGCTACGCGAACACCAGTCACGGCTGCCTCAATGTGAGCACCGAGGACGCCCAGTGGTTCTACGAGAACGTCAAGAAGGGCGACGCGGTCATCGTGCAGAACACCCAGGGCGGCACCCTCAACGCCGGCGACGGCCTGGGCGACTGGAACTGAGCTGTGTTTGTGGCGGCGCCTCCGGCGCCGCGGGGTTGAGGCCCCCTTGGTCTCGCCGTTTCGGCCTCGAGCCTCGAGCCTTCGGCTCATGCGATGTGCGGCCGGCCTTCCATGGAAGGCCGGCCGTTGAGCACCTCCGGCCAAGGGGCGAGACGGGCCTCAACTCTTTGAGGTGTTTTCGCAACACTCGACACATGCGATTACGTCGGACTTGACGGGCCGGGCCGGCTTCTGGATCCGCACGCACCATAAGGACCACTGTCGGCTTCCGTCCCCCGGTCGGCTACACAGTATCGACCCTGCAGCGCTGTCTGCATCTTCTCCGATGGCATCACTGCCGTTCGCCGGATCGGTCATCTCTCGTACCCCGAGCAGAACCGCTCATCCGCTCGCCTTCCCGAACGGGACCACAACCTCGGTGCCGAGTCTTACGAGGCCCTGAAAGGGTCGAGGCCCGTCCCGTCGTTCAGGCCTCGAAGCGCATGCGGCGAAGCCGCGAGTCTCGAGGCCTGAACGGCGGGACCTTCGGGGCCTCGACCCCGCGGCGCCGAAGGCGCCGCCAATAAACACGGTCACCAGATCTTGACCCGCTCCTCGGGCGCCAGGTAGAGGGCGTCGTCGGGGGTCAGCTCGAAGGCCTCGTGGAAGGCGTCGATATTGCGGACCACCGCATTGCAGCGGAACTCCGCGGGCGAATGCGGGTCCACCGCGAGCCGGCGGATCGCTTCCTCGGGTCGCGCCTTGGTCCGCCAGACCTGCGCCCAGCCGAAGAACACCCGCTGCAGTCCGGTCAGACCGTCGATCACCGGTGCTTCCTGTCCGTCCAGGGAGATTCGGTAGGCCTGCAGGGCGATGGAGAGGCCGCCCAGATCGCCGATGTTCTCGCCGATCGTGAACTCACCGTTCACGGTGTGCTCGTCGGACAGATCGGCGGGGGAGAGCACGTCGTACTGGTCGATCAGCGCCCGCGTGCGCTTACCGAACTCGGCCCGATCGGTATCGGTCCACCAGTCGACCATATTGCCGTCGCCGTCGTACTTGGCGCCCTGATCGTCGAAGCCGTGCCCGATCTCGTGACCGATCACCGCACCGATCCCGCCGTAGTTGGCGGCGTCGTCGGCGTTCATATCGAAGAACGGCGGCTGCAGGATGGCGGCCGGGAAGACGATCTCGTTCATTCCCGGGTTGTAGTAGGCGTTCACGGTCTGCGGGGTCATGAACCATTCGTCCCGGTCCACCGGGCCACCGAGCTTGTTCAGGTCGCGATCGTGGTCGACGGCGTAGCCGCGGCGGTAGTTCCCGACCAGATCGGCCGGCGCGACGGTGAACGCGGAATAGTCGCGCCAGCGCTCGGGGTAGCCGATCTTGGGCGTGAACTTGTCCAGTTTCGCCAGCGCCGCCTGCCGCGTCGCCGGGCTCATCCACTCCAGCTCGGTGATATTGCGGCGATAGGCCTCACGCAGGTTCTCCACCAGCCGCACCATCGCCGCCTTGGCCTCCGGCGGGAAGTGCTCGGCCACATACAGTTTGCCCACGGCTTCACCGAGCAGGTCCTGGACCAGCGAGACCCCGCGCTTCCAGCGCTCCCGGTTCTCTTGGGCGCCGGTCAGCGTGCGGCCGTAGAAATCGAAGTTCTCCTCGACCACCGCTTCGGTGAGGTAGGGCGCGCGGGACCGCAGCACCCGCCACTGCGCCCACAGCCGCCACTCCTCGACCGATTCCGATGCCCACAGCTGCGCGAAGGTCCGCAGGAAGTCGGGTTGCCGGACCACCAGTTCGGCCAGCAGGTCCGGTCCGGCACCCGGAACCCCTTCGGCGAGACCGTCGGCCCAGGCGGTCCAGTCGAATTCCGGTTGCGCGGCCGCCAGATCGGTGAAAGTGGTGAGGTTGTAGCTCAGTTCGGCGTCGCGACGGCGCACCACATCCCAGTGGCCGGCCGCGAGTTTACGTTCGAGTTCGAAGACGCGGCTGCCCACCGGCCCCGCGGGCAGCAATTCCGCGATCCGCGGATCGGCCGCCGCCAGCGCGAACATCCGGTCGATATGCGCTATATAACGCTCCCGTATCTCGGCGTACTCGTCGGAGCGGTAGTAGGACTCGTCGGGCAGCCCGATCCCGGATTGCGTCGCGTAGACGAGGTAGCGCTGGGAATTCTTGTCATCGGTATCGACATAGACGGCGACCGCACCGGATACGCCGACCCGCTGCAACCGGCCCAGCAGACCGGCGAATTCGCCCCGGTCGGTGGTCCGCGCGAACGCGGCCAGTTCCTCGACGACCGGGGTCAGGCCCACGGACTCGACCGCGTCGGTGTCCATGAAGGAGGCGTAGAGATCGGCGATCTTGCGGGCGTCGCTGCCGGGCTCGCCCGTGGCATTGCGGATGATCTCCTGGACATCCAGCTCCGCCCGGTCGAACAGGGTGCGGAAGGCGCCGTCGACCGCCCGGTCGGCCGGGATCTGGTACCCGGCCAGCCAGGCACCGTTGACATGCGTGAACAGGTCGTCCTGTACCCGGACAGCCGGGTCGAGATGGGTCAGATCGATACCGGAGGGGCTGGTCACGTCGAAAGTCACAGAACCCAGTATGCCGGTGCCGGGCCGGTCCGAGCGGAATACCGGACCGGCCCGCCCGTTCAGTTGGTGGGCTCCGGCGGAGCGATCGTCACCCCGTACTGGTTCTCGAGACGCTGGTTGAACTCGTCTTCGCACTGCGACACCGCGCTCTGATCACCATTGGCCTTGTTGACGCAGTCGACGAAATCACGGCCGCCCGAATCCGACCAGATGCCCCAGCCGACGATGCCGACGACGATCACCCCGGCAATGGCGAGCACACCGAGGATCAGGCCGATCACGGCCATGACCCCGCCACCGCCGGTGCCGCGATTGGCCTTGACCAGGGCGACCACACCGAGGATCACCGCGATGAGCCCGAAGAGGATGCCGCCGACGATCGTCCAGAAGCTCAGTACGCCGAGGATGCCGAGGACCAGCGCGGCGATCGCCATCCCTTTGCGTTTGGGTGATTCCTGCCAGTACTCGGGTTGCCCGCCGGTGCCGGGGTAGGGGCCCGGCGCGGGATAGCCCGGGGGTGGTGGATAGGACATACGTTCCTCCTCGGCTGAGCTGGTCGAGACCTGCGGGTAACGCTCGGCGATCTCGGTCCGCATATCATTGTCATGGGTCGATCACCGATGGGTCGACCGCTTATCCGGACTTTTCGGACGTTACCCGGCGCCGAGCCGGGCATGCATCTCCCAGATCAGCACTTCTGCCGGCTCCCGGGCGATCAACCGCTGGCCACCGGAAAAGGTCAGGCGCACCGCGTCACCCGTGTCCAGCAGGCCCACGCCCTCCATCTCGACCGCGCCGCGCGCGACGAACACGTGGATATAGGGCGCCTCGGGCAGTTCCACCGAGGCCTGCGCGTCCGGCGCCGCCCTCGCCACGTGCAGCGCCGAATGCGAGCTGTTGATGGCGATGGCGGTGCGGTCGCGGTACCGCGGCAGGCCGGACGCGACGGTCACCAGACCACCCGCGGCCAGCTGCTCGTCGATCTCGAGTTGCTGGTACCCCGGTTCGATCCCGGGCTCGTCGGGCAGCACCCACATCTGCACGAAATGCACCGGTTCGTCGTGCTCGGGCCGGTTACCGTCCACCCGCCACGAATCGTTCTTCTCCGAATGCCGGATCCCGGTACCGGCACTCATCCGCTGGGCGAGTCCCGGGTATATGACGCCACTGTGGCCGAGCGAATCCTGATGGACCAGGGAGCCCTCCAGCACCCAGGTGACGATCTCCATATCGCGGTGCGGATGGGTATCGAAACCCTGGCCCGGTAGAACGATATCGTCATTGTTCACCAGCAGCAGACCGTGATGAGTGTTCTCGGGGTCGTAGTGCGCGCCGAAGGAGAACGAATGCTTGGAATCGAGCCAGGATATCCGGGTCTTCAGACGATCACCCGCACGATGTACATCGATATGCGGCGTCGGCAGCGTGGACATCGCAAGACTCCTTTCCGGCTCGGGCACAATTACCTTTCCCGCATGTAGTACCTCGGCGATACCACGACCTCGTCGATTGTCCGCTCCGGGCATTTTACGCGAGCGACCTCGGGGTGAACGGCTGGTGAGCAACCGGGGCGGTAATAGCGGTGTGGCACACGTTTCACGAAAATGGATCTATATGGAACCGGGAGGTGAAGGATGCGCCCCGAAGCACTCGCACGGACCGAACAGCGGCTGCGTGCCGCCGCACGGCGCGACGGCGTCACCGACCTGGTCGTCGGTGTCGCGGTGTTCCGGGACGGGAAACTGCTGGTGGTGCGCCGGGTACCGGGTGACTATCTCGGCGGGATGTACGAGCTACCCGGTGGCGGGGTCGAATCCGGCGAATCGCTCACCGAGGGCGCGGCGCGGGAACTGCTCGAGGAAACCGGCCTGGTGGCCCACCGGATCACCGATTTCCTCGGCTGGTTCGACTACGCCACCCGCACCAAGGCCAAGGTGCGGAAGTTCAGCTTCCTGGCCGAAGCCGAACCCGGTGAGATAACGCTGGACCCGGACGAGCACGACGATTACGCCTGGATAGACGCCGGCGCGCTCGGCACCCTGCCGATGGCGCCCGATATGCGCGAGGCCGTGGATCTGCTGATCGCCGAACGTGTGCCCGGACCTGCCGGAATACCTCCCGGCCTGCGGGGCAGGTAGCGTCGCGGCGGTGTCCAGCTCTGCGCCCGAACCCACCACCACGGACCGGACACCGGGAGGCGGCGGGCATCGGCACGATCTGTCGGCCTTACGGGCCGCGATCAGCGAAAGTCCCGGCGCGGTCCGGCTGACCCTGGTGCGCTTCACGAGCCAGTTCGGTGACGGCATGTTCCAGGCCGCGCTGTCCGGGGCGATCCTGTTCAATCCCGAACGGGAAACCGACCCGCTCGCCGTCGCGGCCGGTTTCGCGGTGCTGCTGCTGCCCTATTCGCTGATCGGGCCGTACGCGGGCGCACTACTGGACCGCTGGGATAGGCGCCTGGTCCTGCTGATCGCCAATCTGATGCGCGGCCTGCTCATCGCCGTGGTGGCACTGGGCCTGATCGCCGGAGCCGGGGCGGGTTTCCTGCTGCTGCTGGCGCTGGCCGTGGTAGGGATCAGCCGGTTCACCGCGGCCGGTGTATCGGCGGCGCTGCCGCGGGTGCTGGCGCAGCACCGGCTGGTGCCCGCCAACTCCGTGCTCGCGACAGTGGGATCCGCGTGCGCGGCCGGGGGAGCGGCGGCCGCGGTGGCGGTGATCGGCGCGATCGGCGCCGGCGATACCGGATCGGCGGTCGCCGTGGCGCTGAGCGTGACCGGCTCGGTGGCCGGAGTGGTGCTCACGGCCGGGTTCCGCCCCCGCACCCTGGGCCCGGAGTCGGAACCCGGCGCCGCCGCGGGCGCGGTACGGGCGGTACTGGCCGGACTGCTGGTCGGCACACGCGCGGTGCGGGGTTCGGTCGATGTGTCCACCGCCATGATCGGTATCGGAACCCACCGGATCGTATTCGGCATCAACACGCTGGTCATGGTGCTGGTGCTGCGGGAATCGCCGTCGCAGGGCGTGGCGGTGGACAGCGGGTTGATCGGTTTCGGAGTCGCGATCACCGCCACCGCCGCCGGAATGCTGCTGGCGGCGCTGCTCACCCCACTGCTCATTCCGCGCCTGGGCCGACCCCGGACCGTCCTGCTGGCGCTGTCCGGTGCGATCGCGGTACAGCTGGCGCTGGTGCTACCCACCGCCCTCACCCACGCGGCCGACAGCATGCACCGCGCCCACCAGCTCATGCTGGTCGGGGCGTTCCTGCTCGGGCTGGCCGGGCAGACCATCAAACTCACCGGCGACGCCGCCATGCAGATGGATATCCCCGACGATCGTCGCGGCCAGGTCTTCGCCCTTCAGGACACGGTGTTCAATATCGCCTTCGTCCTGGCGGTCGCGGTGACGGCGCTGGTCATCCCGGCCGACGGCCGATCGCCGGGTGTGGTCTTGGCGGGGGCGGCCTGCTATGGGCTCGGCATCGGCGCACTGCTGCTCAACAACCGCAGGAGGATTCGGCAATTCGGCGACACCGGATGAGGGAGGACAATGAAGGCACAGCCGGAAGGAGGGTGTGCCTTGGGTCTGGACCTCAACAGCGACCTCGGTGAGGGGTTCGGGGCGTGGAGCATGGGCGAGGATGCCGCCATGCTCGAAATCGTGACCAGCGCCAATATCGCCTGTGGTTTCCACGCCGGCGATCCGTCCATCATGCGGCGCACCTGTGCGACGGCGGTGGAGAAGGGGGTGCGGATCGGGGCGCATATCGGATTCCGGGACCTGGCGGGTTTCGGGCGGCGGGCGATAGCGGTGGCGCCCGCGGACCTCCGGGACGAGACGCTCTACCAGATCGGCGCGCTGGACGGCTTCGCCCGGGCGGCGGGCGACCGGGTTCGGTATGTGAAACCCCACGGCGCGCTGTACCACGCCGCCGCGGCCGACGCGGCGCTCGCCGACGCCGTGCTCGCGGGCCTGCGGGACTACGACCCCGCCCTCGTCCTGCTCGGACCCGCCGGTACCCATCTCGAGAAATCCGCGCTGGCCGTGGGGACCCCGTTCGTGAGCGAGGGTTTCGCCGACCGGGCCTATACCGCCGCGGGCGGTCTCGCACCACGTGAAACCCCGGGCGCCGTGCTCGGCACCGATCCGGCGGTCGCTCAGGCGGTCTCGCTGGCGGAGAACGGGACCGCCCGGGTGCTGGGCGACGGCGGCACCGTGGCGGTCTCGCCCGACAGTATCTGCGTACACGGCGATACCGCGGCCGCGGTCCGGATGGCCCGGCGGATCCGGGCCGCGCTCGAGGACGCCGGGATAGCGGTAGCGTCGTTCACCTGAACGACGGAACGGGGGTGAGGTGACGTGTCGCGAGCACCACGAATCCGCTCGGCGACGACGATACGGAGTGCCGGCGACCGGGCGTTCCTGCTCATCCCGGACGATCCGGAGCAGGTCGGCGGGCTGGTCGCGGAATTGTCCGGGCGCCCGGTCGCCGGGGTGGTGGACATCCTGCCCGCCGCGGAAACCGTGCTGGTGACCTTGGATTCGGTACGTTCCGCACCCCGGGTGCGGCATGAGCTGGAACGCGTGGCGGCCGCGGTCAGCGCCGCGCAACCCGATGTTTCCCGTGGAACATTCACGCCCACAGCCGAACCTGTGCGGATCCCGGTGCGCTACGACGGCCCCGATCTGGATACCGTGGCCGAGACGCTGGATCTGCGACCGGACCAAGTGATCGCCGCGCACACCGCCGCGACCTGGCGATGCGCCTTCGTCGGCTTCGCGCCCGGCTTCGGCTATCTCACCGCCCCCGGCTGGCAGCGCAGCGTCCCGCGCCGCGATATGGCACGCACCCGCATACCGGCGGGGTCGGTGGGCCTGGCCGGACGCTGGTCGGCGGTGTATCCGCGGGAGACGCCGGGTGGTTGGCAGCTCATCGGCACCACCACATTGACCATGTGGGATACCGATCGGGACCCGGCCGCCCTGGTCCATGTCGGCGCGCGGGTGCGATTCGTCGACGTGGACGCCGCCTCGTGATCGTGATCGAGCGGGTCGGTCCGGCGGCCACCGTCCAGGATCTGGGTCGTCCGGGGTGGTTCCATTCCGGCGTCGGCCCCTCCGGTGCCGCGGATCGTGGCGCCCTACGGCTGGCGAACCGCCTGGTGGGAAACCCGGAGGGCTACGCCGGGATCGAAGTCCTGCTCGGCGGTCTCACCCTGCGCGCCGAAACCTCTCTGCTGCTGGCGGTCACCGGCGCACCCGCCCCCGCCACCCTCGACGGGACCCCCGTGGGTCACGCGAGCGTGCTGCACCTCGCGCCGGGGCAGCGGCTGCGGCTGGGTACGACGCGTATCGGATTACGCAGCTATATCGGGGTACGCGGCGGAATCGACGTCCCCCCGGTACTGGGCTCCCGCAGTTACGACACACTCTCGGGTATCGGTCCGCCCCCATTACGCGAAGGCGAAACCGTCCCCACCGGTCCGCAACCCGGCGATTGGCCGAATATCGAGCAGGCGCCACTACTCGGGCCGGACGCAACACTGGAGATCCACGCCGTGCCCGGCCCCCGGGACGACTGGTTCATCGACCCGGCCGCCCTGTTCGCGGGCGACTGGTCGGTGAGCGCCGACTCCGACCGGATCGGGGCGCGCCTGGACCGGGCCGACGGGCCGGCGCTGCGGCGGAAATCCTCCGGCGAACTCGCCACCGAGGGTATGGCGCTCGGATCGGTGCAGGTTCCGCCCAGCGGTCAACCGGTGATCTTCCTCGCCGACCATCCGATCACCGGCGGTTACCCGGTGATCGCGGTGGTCACCGACGCCGATATCGACCGGGTAGCGCAGGCCCGGCCCGGGCAGCGGCTCCGGTTCCGCCGCGCGGCGGGCACCGGTTGATCTCCGGCGCCCACGGACCTCACGACACGGGCGGCTCGGCCGGCGGTGCCAGCCGGGCGTGCAGGAGATACACGTTGTACGAATCCCACGCCGACAACGCGAAATACAGATCCCGCGACGTGGACCACGGATGGAGGAAACCGCCGTAGGACTTCGGATAGTCGGCGGTCGACACGAGTTGTACCGGTTCGGTCCAGCTGCCCTGTGGCTCGGCGGCGGTCCGCAGGACGATCGCCCCGCGCGCGGGATCCAGGTAGCTCATCTGCCATGCCCCGGTCCCCGGGTCGACCCGCACCGACAGCTCACTGGCCATACCGGCCACCAGCGGCGTCGCCTGGTTCTCCGCCGCCGGGGCCCACGTGCCGTTCACCCAGTACTGGTACGCCGTCTTGTTCAGCACCTCGTCCTTCGGGACCCGGGCCAGCCCGATCATCCCGACCCTGCCGTTCGGCGTACCGAACATATAGACGTGGTCGCCGTGCGGCACCATGGCCGCCACCTGGAATCGTCCCAGCCCGAACAGGTTGTCCCAGCGGGCGTGCTGATCCTTGACCCAGGTGCTGCCGCCGTCGTCGGAGTAGGCGATACCGCCGTAGTTCGTCCACCACATCCCCGGAATACGGCTCCAGCGGTTCACCGACATGAAGCTGAGGTACTGCCGCCCCCCGAGTGCGAAACCGGAGGTCGGGATGGTGGTGGTCTCCCAATTCTTGATCTTGCGACTGCCCAGCAGTTCGGCTGCGTGGCAACGGCTGTCCTGCACCATCGTGTCCAGTGTCAGACCGTCGGAAAGGTCGCGGTCGGTGCTGTGGGCCAGCACATTGCTGCGCCAGTCGTCGTCCGGGCCACCCACACCACCGGCCGACCAGCCCTTTCCGAACGTATCGCCGAACACCATGGCGATCCGGCCCGGTTCTGTCTCCCACATCAGCCCGAGGTCGGTGCCGTCGACCTGCCAGCGCATATCGGTGCGGTTCGCCGAACCGCGCCCGGTGACCTGCTCGACCAGCCGTACCGCCTCGACCCGTGGAAGCGCCACCGGCGCCGCGACCGGACCCGGCTCGGCCGGGTGCACGACCGGTGGCGGTGCCGGTTGCGGCGGCGCGCCCTCGCCACCGGGCACCGGGTACGGGATCGGTTCGATCTCCGGCCGCACCCGGATCTCGGGTATCCGCCACGGTGTTCCGGAACCGGACGAACCCGAACCGCTGCCGCCGGCCGAACCGCCACCCGGTGCGGCCGGCGCAGGCGCCGGGTCGACGGGCGCGGGCGCCACCGGTTTCAATGTGTCGCGGATATCGGGGCAGGGGTTCCGGCAGGGGTCGGCGGGCAATGGATCCGGGGTGATCCGGGTGTTGTCCGGCGGCGGATCGGGTACGGGCACCGGTTGCAACTGCGGTACAGGCACCGGGATATCGATCCGCGGCGGCAACTGCACCGGCGGCGGGGGCGGTGCCGACGGATCGGGTTCCCGGGCCCGCGGGTCGAAACCGGTTTCGCCACAATCGTTCACCGGCGGGGGAGCCCACGGCAACGGTGCGGCATGAGCGGGGAGCGGCACGACGACACAGCCCGCGAGCACCACGCCGAGGAACGCGAGCCCGACACGACCGGCCCGCGGGCGCGGCATCACCTCGATCAAAACTTCTCGCAGTCTCTGGTCGAGTCCCATTGCCGGTCCGAACCTACCCGAACGGGGCTGTCTCCGTGCCGATTGATCGACGCGGGTCGTGGGTCGAGTTACGCGGAGGTTCCGCCTCCGCGCGACACGGCGGGTGAGCCGGACGACTCCGCGTGGTCCCGAACCGGCCGACCCAGTACCCTCGAAGGCGATCATGGCCGCCTACTCCGATCCCCGTTCGGCCTCCCTGTTCAACACACTATGGGCCGTCGACCTGGGCAAACGACTGTTCGAGCAGACCCGGCTGGAGCAGTGGATGAACCTGACCACCGCCTGGATGGAACCGATGGCCGATCTCGGCGCCGGGACCGTCACCGCGCTGCTGCCGGACACGCTGCTCACCGTGCTCAGCGAAGGCATACTGAGCCGGTTCGGCGGACAGGAGATCAGCGCGACCCTGCTGGGCCATCGGCTGACCGGCACCCTGGACCTCCTGAAGGTGCGGCGCCGCGGCGCGCATTTCCAGACCAAAGCCGTCCTGCGCGGGCTGCGCTTGGATGAACGGCCCATAGACGAGGTCACCGTTGTCTCGCACGAGGTCCGTCTGGTCCCGGGCGTGCCGACCCGCGTGCGCGCCAACCGGGTGGATATCGAGGGCATGGTCGGCCTGGACACCGTGGTGGACTGGCTCGCGAGCCGACAGCGGGAATGGGAGCTCTCGGTGACCGACCAGGGACTCGTCCACGCGGTACACCGCCGCAAGCGGATCACCGCCGACCTGGACGCCGCGGTCACCGAGGATATGCTGCACCTGGTCGTGCGGCGCGCCACCTGGGCCGGGCTGCCGGTTCCCCGGCGCTGGCGCACGATGAACCCCATCCCGATGGAGGAGCTACCCCGGGGCGCACGGGTGCGGTGGGCCGTCCGCGACGGCTCGGTGGTGCGATTCCGGATAGAACTCGCGCCGGTCAGCGGTTCGTTCGACCTGGCCCAGATCCGTTCCGCGATCGTGGCCGGCACCACCCTGATCGTGTTCTGACCGGCCCGCTCATTGCTGGGTCTGCCACCACTGCTCGAGAGCCGCCTCGGCCTCGTCCCGGGTCAGCGGTCCGCGATCGAGCCGCAGTTCCTTCAGGAAACGCCAGGCCCGCCCGACCTCCGGTCCCGGCGGCAGCCCGAGCAACTCCATGATCGCGTTACCGTCCAGATCCGGCCGGACCCGGGCCAGGTCCTCCTGCTCCTGCAGCCGCGCGATCCGCGCCTCCAGTTCGTCGTAGGTGGACCGCAACGCCGCCGCCCGGCGCTTGTTCCGGGTGGTGCAGTCGGCACGCACCAATTTGTGCAGCCGGGGAAGCAACTCGCCGCCGTCGGTGACGTAGCGGCGGACCGCGGAATCGGTCCACTGCCCCTTGCCGTAACCGTGGAACCGCAGATGCAGGAACACCAGCCGCGCCACGTCCTCGGTGAACTGCTTCGGATACTTCAACGCCCGCATCCGCTTACGCACCATCTTCGCGCCCACCACCTCGTGATGGTGGAAGCTCACCCCGCCGCCGGGCTCGTTGCGTTTGGTGTCCGGTTTACCGATATCGTGCAACAGCGCCGCCCAACGCAGCACCAGATCGGGATCCCCCTCCTCCTGGTCGATGGCCTGTTCCAGCACGGTCAGCGAATGCTGATAGACGTCCTTGTGCTGATGATGCTCGTCGATCTCCAGTTTCATCGCCGGGACCTCCGGCAACACCCGCTGGGCCAGGCCCGTTTCACACATCATGTCGATGCCGTCGATCGGATGCGCGCCGCCGATCAGCTTGTCCAGTTCGGTCCGCACCCGCTCCGCGGTGATCCGGTCGATCTCCGCGACCATCCCGGTGATCGCCGCCCGCACCCGCGGATGCACATCGAACCCGAGCTGCGAGACGAAACGCGCCGCCCGCAGCATGCGCAGTGGATCGTCACCGAACGAGTCCTCCGGAGCCGCGGGAGTATCCAGCACACCGGCCAGCAGCGCCGCCATCCCGTTCAGGGGATCCACGAATTCCAGCGCCCCGTCGGCCGCGATCCGGACCGCCATGGCATTGACCGTGAAATCCCGCCGGACGAGGTCGTCCTCCAGCGTCTCACCAAAGCTGACCTGCGGATTACGCGAAACCCGGTCATAGACGTCGCTACGGAACGTGGTGATCTCCAACTGCTGACCGTTCTTGGCGGCACTCACCGTCCCGAACACCATCCCCCCGGTGTCCCACAGCTGATCCACCCAACCCCGCAGCAACTCCTGCACCTGCTCCGGGCGCGCGTCGGTGGTGAAATCCAGATCCGTCCCGAGCCGCCCCAGCACCGCGTCCCGCACACTGCCCCCGACCAGATACAGCTGGAAACCGTGCGCGGCGAACATCTCGCCGAGCGGCGTCAGCACATCGGAGAGCCGGCCCAATGTGATCGCGGCTGCCGCGAGTAAACGGGTACGGCGATCCTGCACAACATCGTCGGACTCGGTCGAAACCACAGCAGAACCTTACCGAGTAGGAACAGCCGCAGTTTTCCGGCCGACGGTATGGCCGGGCGCTTATGGGTCCGGAGAATTGCCATCGGACTACAGGGGAGTGTGACACCACCCGACGGAAACAGCCGCCGCGGACCGGTCAGCGAAATCGAGAGGCGAGCTCATGACCAGAGAGGCGAGCTCGCGCAGGTGAGAAACCGGTGTATTTGGCGGCGGGGTCGAGGCCCCCTTGGTCTCGCCGTTTCGGCCTCGGGACTCGAGTCTTCGGCTCATGCGATGTGCGGTGGGCCGTCCATAGAGTGCGACCGTTGAGCACCTTCGGCCAAGGGGCGAGACGGGCCGCAACCCTTCGAGGTGTCTCGCAAAACAGTGAGGATGGGTGTGGCCCCGCAGCGCGTGGTTCTGACCCTTCGTAAAACTGACCGTGGTGTCTTGGTCGAGATCTGTCGGATCAGGGTTGCTGCGGGGCCACTGCCCGCACCGGGCGTGGTGGCCGTGACCTCATAGGAGCCTGTTACCGCAGACCCGTCACTGTTCTGTCCGCCTGCCCGGCCGGTGCGTGCCGCCCCACCGAACCGGTCGAGACAGCAGGACGGACCTTTCCAGCATGACCCATCACGAAGTCGAAGTCGATGTGACCGGTGGGGTCGACACCCACCGCGTCACCCACACCGCGGCAGTGCTGGACCCGCTCGGGCGGGTGCTGGGCACCGCGCAGTTCGCTGCCGACGCCGCCGGTTACACAGCGCTGCTGGCGTGGATGCGCGGGTTCGGGCGGGTGACCCGCATCGGTGTCGAGGGCAGCGGCGCCTACGGCGCCGGACTGGCCGCGAGTCTGGCCGAGCAGGCGATACCAGTGGTGGAGGTCGATCGCCCCGGCCGTAAAACCCGCCGGTTCCAGGGTAAATCCGACCCGATCGACGCGATCGAAGCCGCACGGGCCACGCTGGCCGGTCACCGTACCGGCACACCGAAACAGCGTGCGGGCCGGGTCGAAGCGGTGAGGGTTCTGCGTATCGCGCGCCGCTCGGCGATCACCGCGCGCGCCGATGCCACACTCAGAATCAAAGCGTTGATCGTCACCGCACCCGAACCCCTGCGGGCCCGGCTGCGTGGGCTCACCGATACCACGCTGATCACCACCTGCGCCGGGTTGCGTCCCGGCCGCGCCGATATCGGGTCACCGACCGGCGCGACGAAAACCGCGTTACGGTCGCTGGCGCGTCGTCACCAGCAACTCACCGTCGAGATCAACGACCTCGACGAACTACTGACCCCGCTGGTCGCCGCGATCAACCCGGGTCTGGTCGCCGCCCACGGCATCGGCACCGACACCGCCGGCCAACTCCTGATCACCATGGGAGAAAACCCCCACCGGATCCGTTCCGAAGCCGCGTTCGCACGCCTGTGCGGGGTCGCACCCATCCCTGCGTCCTCCGGACGCACCCACCGTCACCGCCTCAACAGAGGCGGTGACCGGCAAGCCAACGCCGCCCTGCACCGCATCGCGATCACCCGCTTGCGCTGGGACCCCGCCACCCGCGCCTACGCCCAACGACGCACCACACAAGGCCTGACCAAAAAAGAGATCATCCGCTGCCTCAAACGCTACATCGCCCGCGAGATCTACCACCTCATCACCAACCCACCCACCACTTGACATCCATAGGAGCATCTCGACGCACGTGGGTTACGTCGGTACCCGATGTCCGTGTCGGATGCCGACTCGACCGCCCGGCCGACCTGGCACCTGATCACTTCCACGAATAGCAGCGCCTGCTCGGTGCCGAGTCTTACCAGGCCCTGAAAGGGGCGAGGCCCGTCCCGCCCTTGGCCGAAGGTGCTCAATAGTCGGCGGTCTATGGACGGCCCACCGCACATCGCATGAGCCGCAGGCGCGAGTCTCGGGCGCTGAACGATGGGACCTTCGGGGGCCTCGACCCCGCGGCGCCGGAGGCGCCGCAAAAAGATACTGCTCTAGTATTGCGTAGTGTCTCCGGCCGATCGTGCGAACAGTAGACGCCGCCAGCCGCGGCGTCGTGGTTCGGCCGGTGGTGCGGCGAAACCTCGTATGCGTACCGTGCGGGAGACTTCGGCCGGGGGGCTGGTGGTCGATGGGCTGGACGGGCCGGCGGAAGCACGCTGCGCCGCTTTGATCGGCCGTACCGACCGGCGGGGCCGGCTGCTATGGTCGCTGCCCAAAGGACATATCGAAGAAGGTGAATCCTCGGAACAAACGGCAATCCGGGAGGTTGCCGAGGAAACCGGTATCCAAGGCGTCGTCGTCGCCGAATTGGGCAGTATCGATTACTGGTTCGTCACCGAGGGTCGGCGGGTACACAAAACGGTGCATCATTTTCTGCTGCGTTCGGTCGGTGGTGAATTGTCCGACGCGGATGTCGAGGTAACCCAGGTGGACTGGGTACCGCTGAGCGAATTGAACTCGAGGCTGGCCTACGCGGATGAGCGGAGGCTGGCCGAGGTGGCGAACCGCCTGATCGACCGGATGGAGACCGGCAAGCGATGACGCGTGGACTGAGTCGGATCATGCTCGTGATCCTGACCATCCTCGGTTCGGCGGCGCTGCCCGCGCTGCTCGGATCCCCGGCTCACGCCCAGCCCACGGGATCGGCAGAGGACGACTCGATGCCGCAGTTCCTGAAGTTATCCCTGGATTCGGTGAGTCCGGGCACCGTCACCGCGCAGAGCGAGTCGGTGCTCACGGTGGCGGGCACCGTCACCAATATCGGTGACCGCGGGGTAGACGAGGTGGCCGTGCGGGTGCAGCGGGCGCGGCCGGTATCGGATCCCAGCGAGTTGCGTACGGCGCTGAAGCTCGACCAGGTGAATTACGAACTGCCGACGCCTTTCCAGGATGTCGCGGTGCGGCTGGAACCGGGGCAGCGGCAACAGTTCACCATGACCGTCCCGCTGCGGGACGCGTCGGGGACCTCGCTGAACATCACCGAACCGGGTGTGTACCCGCTGCTGCTCAACGTCAACGGGACCCCGGATTATGGTGGCCAGGCGCGATTGGACGATGCGCGGTTCCTGTTGCCGGTGCTGGGGTTGCCGGCCGCCGCGGACGGGAGCGCTCCGCCGCTACCCACACCCGCCGCTCCGCCGGTGCAGACCACTCTCCTGTGGCCGCTGGCCGATCGCCCCCGCATGGTGGCCGGGCAGACCGGCGATCTGGATCGGGAGGTCGAGCTGACCGATGACGAGCTGGCCGCGTCGGTGAGCCGCGGGGGCCGGTTGGACGAACTGGTGGGCGCCCTGGAGTCGGTTTTCGGCGACGATCGGGCGGCCGACGGTCCGTCCTCGGCGGTCTGCCTGGCGATCGATCCCGATCTGCTACTCACCGTGCAGGCCATGACCAGCGATTATCGCGTGCTGGCCAGTCCGTCCGATCCGGACGGTGCGACGCGTCCGGGTGCGGGGACCGAGTCGGCGAACGCCTGGCTGGACCGGTTGCGGAATCTGGCGTCCTCGATGTGCACGGTGGCGCTGCCCTTCGCCCAGGTCGATATCGAGGCGCTCGCGGCGGCCGCCGATCCCGCGCTGACCGCGCGGGCGCTGGATGCGCCGGCGACGATCGTCGACTCGGTCCTGAACACCCGCTCCGTTCGCGGTGTGAGCCTGCCCGACGCCAGCAGCCTGGACCAGGGCGCGGCACAGCTTTTGAAGAACCAGGGGTTCGGGACCGCGGTGCTGGCCGCCAATGCGGTGGCGCCCGAGGGCGGCGTCGGCGATCCGTACGCGGCCGTCCCGGATCTGGTGCGGCTGCCCGGCGTGCCGGGGATGGTTCCGACCACGCCGGCTCCCGAGTCCGGTGCCACTCCCGATGCCGTACCCGCCGGTGACACCGCCGACGACGGTGCCCGGCCGGATGCCGGTGCGCCGGCACAGACCCCGGCGGGGGCCGCGCCGGCGCAACCGGGTGGTGGCGGTTCCTCGACGTCCGATCCGGCGCTGCGTGTGGCGGCCTTCGATATCTGGCCCGCGGCCGCGCTGGCCGGGGTCGGATCCAATCCGCCCACGCCGGCCTATGTACCGGAATCGGCACGGTACGCGGTGACCAACGATTCCCGGACCGCGCGGCTGCAGGACGCGCTCGGGGCGGTGTCCTGGCGAGCGCTGCAGGCCGATCCGGGCCGGCCGCGTTCGCAGTTGATCATGCCGCCGCAGCAGTGGGGAGCGAACCGGGACGAGGCCGCCGCGCTGCTGCGCCAGCTCGACCTGCTGGTCGAGAACAAACTTGTCGATCCCCGGCCGTTCGACGATCTCGTCGCTCAAGCGCCCGATCCGGTCCCGTATCAGCTGACCCCCCTGCCGGAGGCTGCCGTGGAGGCGGTGCCGGTCCATTTCGCGACCCCCGCGCGCGACCAGTCGCATCGGATCTCGCAGCTGCTACAGGCGATGGTGGAGGTGCCCGAGGCGGCGCCGACCCCGCGCGCCTATCTCGATCCGCTGCGCGACGATCTGGTGCGCGCGCTATCGCTGTCCGATCGGCGCGGCGGTCCCACCGCGCAGGCCGAGGTCTTCGCGCAGCGCCGGGTCGAGAAGGCGACATCGACGGTCGACGAGATCTTCCGTTCGGTGACGGTGCTGCCGCCCGGCGGGGTGTACACGCTGGCCTCCGAGTCGAGTCCGCTGCTGCTGGTGGCCCGCAACGATCTGCCCGTATCGGTGCGGATCAGGTTCCGGATCGACGCACCGGCGGAAACCAAGATCACCGATATCGGTGAACAGCTGCTGCCGCCGCGCGGTACCCGGTCGTTCCAGATCCCGACCGAGGTCAGTGACAGCCGCAAACTCGTGGTGCCGATCTCACTGAGCACTCCGGACGGGGTGCCGCTGGGCTACGCCACCTCGATCTCGGTGCGATCCAACGCCTACGGCCAGATTCTGGCGATCATCACCGCATGCGCGGCCGCCCTGCTGTTCCTGCTGGCCGGTCGCCGGTTGTGGCGGCGTTTCCACGGTAAACGCGATCCCGCCGACAAAGGTATCGATCCCGGATTGCGGCAGCGGGTGGTCCGGTTGGGCCGGGCGCGTCGCCGTGGGCGAGGCCGTTCCGCGCCACAGGTAAGCGAGGCGACCCGGGAGGCGACGCGCGGCCGGGAACGGGTGTAGCGGCGGATTCCCACGCCGGCGGACCGGATCGGCGTCGGTTTCCCGAGAACCTCGGCTTCCGTGTGCCGCGTGGTCGCCGCTTGTTCGGCGGCCGGCTCCGGAGCTCCGACGGCCGGGCGTGGTGCGCACGGCCGGGAGAGGGTGACCCGGACCCGGGACCCGTGGAAGATGGAGGGGTGCGCACCGGCTGCCCGGGTTCACCCGGGTGCCGGTGCGTATTCGGACGCGTTGCCGCCCGTTCGTCGGGCGCGAACGCCGAGACAATGTGTTCGACGCGACACAGGGGACAACCGCCGCGCGGGGTCCGGGCGATACAGGAGGCATGATGAGCGACGATGAATCCTCCGCTCATCGGCAGCAGCCCGGTCGACAACCCGACGGTCCACGAGCCCGCCGGTCCCCCAGCGCACCGTGGGAGCGAGCACCTCGGGCTCCCGGCTCGGAGACGGATATGACCGGCCATCCCGGCGATCCGGAACTGGACCGCGACCGCGCCGGCGCGTTCCCGGAGCCGCCCCCGCAATTGCGCCGGCCCGAGCGCTCCGGCACTCCGGCGGATCGGTCCGTCCCGCCTGGTTCGCGGCCGGGACCGGGACCTCGTCCCGGCCCGCATCCGGGGGAGGACCGCTATACCCCCAACCGGCCGCAGCAGCCGGATCCGCGCATGCCCCGGAATCAGCCGCCCGGGCGGCCCGTGAATCCGCCGGGTGCCCGCCCGCCGGTACCACCCGAGCAACGCTCCGCACCCCCCTCGGGTGCCCGCCCCGCCATCCCACCGGAACAGCGCTCCGCACCACCGGCGGGTGCCCGTCCGACGCTCCCACCCGAGCAACGCTCCGCGCCTTCCACGGGCGCCCGCCCAGCTGTCCCACCAGAACAGCGCTCCGCGCCTTCCACGGGTGCCCGCCCGGCCGTTGCCCCCGAGCAACGGCCCGCACCCCCGGGACCCCCACAGGCCGCCGTACCGCCGATGCCGGGCGGCCGTCAGCAGCCACCCCCGGGCCGGTCGCCCGGGCCGGGTCGGCCGCCGGCACCCGGTGCCCGCCCGCCGAGCCCGGGACGACCCTACGAAGGGCGCCCTCTTCCAGACGGTGCGGGCCCGTCCTCCGAGCCGTTCCCCGCGCAACGGATGCGGCCGATGCAGCCGCCACCCCCCGGTGGTCCGCCACCGGGCCGCACCGGGCCCCAGGACCGGCCTCCGATGCCTCCCCAGGCCCGGCCGCAGTCGCCGGAATCCCAGCCCCGGGTGCGCAACCGGCCCGGGCCGCAGCAGCCGCCTGCCGCCCCGGCCGCGTCGCGGCAGGCGCCACCGTCCCAGCCTTTCCGTCAGGTACCGGCGGGCCGCGAACCCGCACCGGTCGCCGCCGACGCGGTTCCCGCGCACAATCGGCCGGGCACCGGCCGGATGCCCGCGGTCGCCGTCGCGGAGAAACCCGCCGCGGACGCGGTCCCGGACAAGGCCGACAACAGCCAGGCCAGACTGCTGAAGGATTCCGGGTCGATCGCGATCGCCACCCTGATCAGCCGTATCACCGGTTTCGGTAAACAGTTGCTGCTGCTGGCGGTGCTCGGCCCGGCTGTCGCCAGCTCGTTCACCTCCGCCAGCCTCATTCCGAACATGATCGCCGAACTGGTACTGGGGGCGGTGCTGACGGCGATCGTGGTCCCCACGCTGGTCCGGGCCGAACAGGAGGACGCCGACGGCGGCGCCGCCTTCATCCGGCGCCTGGTCACCGCGGCCTCGGTCATCCTCGGCACCGCCGCGCTGCTGGCCACCGCGGCAGCGCCGATTCTGGCCACCCATGTCTTCGTCTCGGCCGACGGCAAGGTCAACACCGCCCTCACCACGGCACTCACCTTCCTGCTGGTGCCTGCGGTGCTGTTCTACGGGTTGTCCGGGATGTTCACCGCCATCCTCAATACCCGGGGCGCGTTCAAACCGGGCGCCTGGGCACCGGTGTTCAACAATGTGGTGGTCCTGGTCGTACTCGGCCTGTACGCGCTGACACCGGGGGAGATCACGCTGGACCCGGTGCGGATGAGTGACCCGAAACTGCTCGTGCTGGGTTGCGGTGTCACCCTCGGCGTCGTCGTGCAGGCCGTCGGTCTGCTACCCGCGATCCGCCGCCAGGGCATCGATCTGCGCCCGCTGTGGGGGGTGGACACCCGCCTCAAACAGTTCGGCACGATGGCGGCCGCCATCATCCTGTACGTGCTGATCAGCCAGATCGGCGCCATCTTCGCGAACAATATCTCCTCGCAGGCCGACGAGGCGGGCCCGGCGATCTACCAGAACGCCTGGCTGCTGCTCCAGCTGCCCTACGGCGTCATCGGCGTCACCCTGCTCACCGCGATCATGCCCCGGCTGAGCCGCAACGCCGCCAACGACGACACCCCCGCGGTGGTCGACGATCTCTCGGCCGCCACCCGGCTGACCATGATCGCGCTCATCCCCATCGTCACCTTCCTGACGATCGCCGGTCCGCAGGTCGGCGACGCGCTGTTCGGTTACGCCCGGTTCGCCGAAGACGCCTCCCGGCTCGGTACCGCGGTGAGCTTCTCGGCGTTCACCCTGATCCCGTACTCGCTGGTGCTGATCCATCTGCGCGTGTTCTACGCCCGCGAACAGGCGTGGACACCCACCTGGATCATTCTCGGGATCACCACGGTCAAGATCCTGTTCTCGGCGCTGGCCCCGTTCATCGCCGACAGCAGCCAGCAGGTGGTGATCGTGCTCGGCGTCGCGACCGGGCTCGGCTTCACCACCGGCGCGGTGATCGGCGGCTACCTGCTGCACCGCAGCCTGGGTGATCTGCGGATGGCCAATGTCGGGCGCACGGTCAGCCGGGTGCTTTTGGCCTCGCTGGCCGGTGGTGCGGTCATGCTCATCGCGGACCGGGTCATGGGACTGGACCGGCTTACCGAATCGCTCGGCGGTCCCGGCTCGTTCATCCGGGTGGGGATCACCGCGATCGTCATGTTCGCGGTGGCGTTCGGGTTGATGCGCCTGGCCGGTATCCCCGAGGTCGTCGCGATCACGGTGGCCGTATCGCGTCGCCTAGGCATCACCCCGCCGGCCCCCGAGATCGACCTCGGACCCGCCGAGGACGAATACGCCACTCGCATTCTGCACCGGCCGGATCCATATCTTGCGTACTCCGGCTTCGACTCCGCCATGGACGCGCAGAGCACCATGGTGCTGCCGGTGATCCGGCCGGACTCGGTTGAGCGCACCGGCGCGGGCCAGTTCCCGTACCCTGTTCGGCAGACGAGCACAAGAGGCAGGACCGCTGAAGTTGCGGCATACCAGGGCGAAGGAGGTCCGAGGGTGAGCGACGACGCGGTGGGCGAGCGCCCAGCCGCCGATTCTTCCTCGAATCCGGCGAGCGGTCGCCTGTCCACCGATGTTCCCCCGGAGCAGTCGGCACCGGGCGACCCGCACACCCGGCGCGGGGTCGGTGGACCGTCCGCGCACGATCCGGCGTACCCGGCGGAGCAGCGGTCGGAATCGGGGGCCTACCCCGACGACGACGAAACCGCGCGCTTCGCGGACGGATCGGACGACGGATACGAACCGGGGGAGCCTGGCGAACACCTGTCGGAAGAGCAGTTGCACCAGACCGGTGCGCCGGTCTCGGCCACCGACCCGGTCTACGACACCGGCATGATCCCGGTGCCGCCGATGGCCCGGTCCAGTCGGGTGCAGCGCGGCCCCGAACTCATCCCCGGCGCCTCGGTCGCCGGTGGCCGGTACCGGCTGCTGGCCGGGCACGGCGGGGCGCGCGGGCTGCGGTTCTGGCAGGCACTCGATATCAAACTCGATCGTGAGGTCGCGCTGACCTTCGTCGACGCCGATCAGAAGGCCGCCGGTAATTCCGGCCAGGACGGTCCGCAGGCGATCCTGTCCCGGACCCTGCGGTTGGGCCGGATCAACTCGCCGGGTCTGGCCCGGGTGCTGGATGTGGTGCGCGGTAGTTCCGGCGGCATCGTGGTCGCCGAATGGACTCCGGGCCGGTCACTGCGCGAGATGGCCGAAACCGTCCCGTCGCCGATCGGTGCCGCACGCGCCATCCGGATCCTGGCGTCGGCCACCGAAATGGCCCACCGCAGCGGCGGAGCCCTGTCGATCGACCATCCGGACCGAATCCGCATCAGCGCGTCCGGCGATGCGGTGCTGGCCTTCCCCGGCACCCTGGGTGACGCGGATCCGCAGGGTGACGTCCGTGGCCTGGGTGCCATGCTGTATGCCCTCATGACCGCCCGCTGGCCGCTGCGCCCGGGTGGGAGCGGTAACGCCGCGACGGTCGGCGGCCTGCGCCTGGCCGATTTCGGTCCGGACGGCACGCCGGTGGAGCCGCGTCAGATCCGGCCCGAGGTCCCGTTCGAGATCTCCGCGGTGGCGGTGCGGTCGCTGGAACCCAATACGGGTGTCCGGACCGCCGCCACCATCCAGCATGTGCTGGAGCAGGCGTCGGTGGTGGATCAGAAGACCGATTTAATTCCGGTGCTGCGGCTCGGGCAGCGGGCTCCGGCGCCGGCCGACGAATCGCTGGCCGATCCGGAACTGCTCGCCGCCGAACGCGAGAAATCGCAGCGGATGATGTGGATCATGGTGGCCCTGGGCATACTCACCGCCCTCGTCGTCGGCATCGTCATCTGGTGGCTGGTCAGCGTTTTCGCCCCGGGTGACTCCAGCGAACCGCTCAACGAGCAGCAGGTCATCGGTCTCACCACCAGCCGTGCTCCGGATGCCTCGGAGACGCCGGCGGGTCCGTCGTCGGCACCTGCCGCGGCCGACGGTGTGCCGGTGCCGGCCAGCGGAGTGGTCGTGTTCTCCCCGGAGGGTACCCCCGACGATCCGTCCGGCGCCGCCACCACCACGGACGGCGATCCGGCGACCGCCTGGCGCACCGATCAGTACTTCCAGCAGTTCCCCGCACTGAAGAAAGGTGTCGGACTGCTGGCCACCCTGCCCAGCCCCGCGACGCTGACCAAGGTGTCGATCACCTCGTCCACCCCGGGAACGAATGTCGAGATCCGCACCTCACCCACCGAAACGGCCACCCTCGATCAAACCCAGCTCGTCGGCACGGCCGTCCTGGCCGACGGGGTGACCGAGGTGCCGATCCGGACCGATCAACCGGCGCGTTACGTCCTCATCTGGGTCACCGGACTGGGTAATTCGGGGGCGCAATTCCAGAGCTCCATCGCCGAACTCGGGTTCGAAGCCAAACCCTGATCGGTGCCTTCCGAGCGGTCCGCACGTGCACGCGGGCAGGCCGAGATCGGTTGCCGCCGAATCGATTGCCGGGATATGATCGCGCTCCGCGCTCTCAGCAGGGAGCCCGGCGGGATCAGGGGTACGATTCCGCACGCTGCCACCGCGGCGGCTGTCGGTGCCGGATCACCGGCGGTCGTTGCTACCGTGAGCGCTGTCCAAGGGGTTGGTCATTGTCGTCCGAGTTGAACGCGGGGGTTCGTGCCGGGACAACACGAACCGGTGTGGTGGGAACAGGGGAACCCCAGCTGGATACGACAACCGATACGGATCTGCTGCGAGCCCACGCGAACGGGGCACCGCATGCTTTCGCCGAACTGATCCGCAGACACAACGATCATCTGTGGCAGACCGCGGTACGCGTCTGCTACACGCCGGAGGACGCGGCCGACGCCCTGCAGGAGGCTTTGCTCTCCGCGCACCGAAACGCGGGTTCCTTCCGGGCGGAGTCCGGGGTGCGCACCTGGCTGCACCGGATCGTGGTGAATGCCTGCCTCGACCGGATCCGCCGCAACCGCGCACGGCCCACATTGTTCCTCGCGCCGGAGGCCTGGCCCGAGATATCCGACGACTCCGACGATTACAGCCGGGTCGATATCTCGCTGGTGCTCGAACGCGCGCTTTTCCGGCTTCCACCGGACCAGCGGGCCGCCGTCGTCGCGGTCGACGTGGAAGGCTACAGCGTCGCGGACGCCGCGGAACTGCTCGGCGTTCCGGTGGGCACCGTCAAGAGCAGATGTGCGCGGGCCCGGCAGCGCTTGAAGACCGAACTGGATTCTCTGCACGTGGAGAGGAACCAGATGTAGTGCCCACGCGTCAGTACCAGTGACACATTTTTCCTCCCGAACGGTATGTACCCGAGGGAGTACAGAAAAACCGGCCGCAGGAATCGGTATCCGAGTCAGATGGACGCAGCAGCATTGGAGGTGTGCAGGTCGTGAGCCCCATTCCGCAACCTCCTTTCCCGGCGGAGTTGCTCGCCGATCTGCACGCCGGGAATATCGATCCGGAGCTCAGTGCTCGGCTGTGGCCCGCGGTACGGCGAGACCCGGACGCGAAACGCTACCTCGACTCGCTGGACGAGCTCCGAGGGTCGCTGAAGGCTCTGGGCGTCGCCGAGCGGATCATCCGCCCGATTCCCGGCGATGTCGCCGCCCGCCTGGATGCCCTGGCCGAATCGCTGGGCCGGCCGGGAGGTGGCTCCGGAACCGATACCGCGTGGAACGGGCTCGCCGATCCACCGCAGGATTCGCAATCTGCCGATATCCCACCACCGGCATTCGATTCCGCGCCCCCGACGCTCGACCGGGCCGGTCCAGGAACGACTTTCGAGCCCGCGGACCCCACCGCGCCCGTTGCTCTCGACGACCGCCGCAGGCGGCGGCGTCTCGCGGCCGGCCTCGCCGCCGCGGCAGTATTCGTGGTCGCCATCGGTGCCGCGTTCTTCACCGTCGGTGGTTCCGGCACCGACACCGCCCCCACAGCGGCCCCGCCGCCCTCCGCCGGTACCGAACCGGGCCCCGGGCTCGATACGGCGGTGGCACTGCGCGCGCTCGGCCGCAACGACGCCGGCGGCCGCCTGGCCGACCCCGCGGCACTCGCCGCCTGCGTAGCGGCCGCCGGAATAGACCGCCCGGTGCTGGGGTCGGCCGATATGGACTTCCACGGCCGCGAAGCGGTCCTCATCCTGGTCGGCGGCCGGGACGGAGCGCATATCACCGCCCTAGTGGTCGGTCCCGGCTGCGCTCCCGGTAACCCCGATGTCCTCACGACCACCGATATCGGCTAGGCATCGTCCCGCCCGCGCTGCGATCGCAGGAGTTCCGCGGCCGCCCACCGCCGGACAGCACCCGCCGGGCGCGGGGAGTGGGAACAAAGCGCGTCTACCCTGTTGTTGACCGAATCGTCCCCGCTAGCTTTCCTGGAAGGGTCTCATGAGCACGCCAGTTCGCGACCTGATCATCGTCGGCTCCGGACCGGCCGGTTACACCGCCGCCGTGTACGCCGCCCGCGCCGAACTCCAGCCGCTGGTATTCGAGGGCACCCAATTCGGTGGCGCGCTGATGACCACCACCGAGGTGGAGAACTTCCCCGGTTTCCGCGACGGCATCATGGGCCCCGACCTCATGGAACAGATGCGTGAGCAGGCCAAACGCTTCGGCGCCGATATCCGCACCGAAGATGTGGACGCGATCGACCTGAGCGGCCCGGTGAAGAAGATCACCGTGGGCGACGATGTGTACGAAGCACACGCGGTGATCCTCGCCATGGGCTCGGCAGCCCGCTACCTCGACGTCCCCGGTGAGCAGGACCTGCTCGGTCGCGGCGTGAGCGCGTGCGCCACCTGCGACGGCTTCTTCTTCAAGGGCCAGGACATCGTGGTGGTCGGCGGCGGCGACTCGGCAATGGAAGAGGCGATCTTCCTTACCAAATTCGCCGCCAGTGTCACCGTGGTGCACCGGCGCGAAGAGTTCCGCGCCTCCCGCATCATGCTCGAACGCGCCAAGGCCAACGAGAAGATCCGCTTCCACCTCAACGCCGAAGTCGTGCGGGTACACGGCGAGACCAGTGTCACCTCGCTGACCCTGCGTGACACCCGGACGGGCGAAACCTCCGAACTCGCCGCCACGGGCCTGTTCGTGGCCATCGGTCACGACCCGCGCAGCGAACTCGTCCGCGGCCAGGTCGAGCTGAACGCCGAGGGGTACGTGCAGGTGCGCGAACCGGGCACCCAGACCACCGTCGAGGGCGTCTTCGCCGCCGGTGACCTGGTCGACCACACCTATATGCAGGCGATCACCGCCGCCGGTACGGGCTGCCGCGCCGCCATCGACGCCGAACGCTGGCTCGCCGAAAAGGGCGATATCACCAGCAATACGCTGCGCCATGCCGACCAGCCGGTCGACGCCGCCGTAGCGAACTGACCCGCGGGCGCGTCGCGTCCGGGAGATCGAGGAGAACACCCATGTCCGAAAGCACCAACACGGTCACCGTCACCGATAAGTCGTTCGCCGACGATGTGCTGCTGAGCGAGAAGCCGGTGCTGGTCGATTTCTGGGCCACCTGGTGCGGGCCGTGCAAGATGGTCGCCCCGGTGCTGGAGGAGATCGCCGGTTCGCACGGCGAGAAGCTGACGGTGGCCAAACTGGACATCGACGCCAATCCCGAGACCGCCCGCGATTATCAGGTGATGAGCATCCCGACTATGATCCTTTTTGCCGGTGGCAAGCCGGTGAAACAGATCGTCGGAGCCAAGGGCAAGGCCGCTCTCCTGCGGGAACTCGAAGACGTGATCTGACGTCTCGAATACGCCAACAGGCGGCCGTGACACGGCGACGCGCCGTAATATGCCCTGACCAAGATTGTCGAATTCCGGTCCGGGTCTGACAGAATCGACCACGCTCCGTCGTGCGAGGGTGTAGGCCGTCGCATGAGTGGGTACCCGGGATTGACGAAAGGAAGGGCCCTCACGCATGCACCGACTTCGTCACGGCGACACCGGTCCAGCCGTAGCAGAGGTTCGGAGCACCCTGGCAAGTCTGGGGTTCCTGCACGCGCACAACGGCGTGGACACCGATAGCGCGGGCGAATACTGGAAAGACACCGAAGCCACCTTCGATTACCAGCTCGATTCCGCGGTGCGTGCGTTCCAGCAGCACCGCGGACTGCTGGTCGACGGCGTCATCGGTCCGGCCACCTACCGTGCGTTGAAAGAGGCGTCGTATCGGCTGGGCGCCCGCACCCTGATCTACCAGCTCTCCGCACCGCTTTACGGCGACGACGTGGCGACACTGCAGCGTCGGCTGCAGGATCTCGGATTCTATGTGCACCGGGTGGACGGGTTCTTCGGTCCGCACACCCACGAGGGACTGACCTCGTTCCAGCGCGAGATCGGCCTGTCGGCCGACGGTATCTGCGGTCCGGACACGCTGCGTTCGCTGGAACTGCTCGGCGCCCGGGTCACCGGTGGTAATCCGCACCGGATCGCCGAGGAGGAAGTGGTGCACCGGGCGGGGCCCCAGCTCACCGGTAAGCGCATCGTCATCGACCCGGGCCTGGGTGGAGACGACCGCGGCCGGGCCGTGCCCACCGAATTCGGCGATGTATACGAATCGGAGGTCCTGTGGGATCTCGCGAGCCGGCTGGAGGGCCGGATGGCGGCCACCGGGATGGAAACCTTCCTGTCTCGCCCGTGGGGGAGCAATCCGACCGATGTGGAACGCGCGGAAACCTCCAACGCCTTCGACGCGGATCTGATGATCTCGCTGCGGTGCGCGTCCAATTCCAGCCCCATGGCCAACGGCGTCGCCGGTTTCTACTTCGGTAATTCACACGGGTCGGTCTCCATGATCGGACAGGTCCTGGCCGGGTTCATCCAGCGCGAGGTGGTGGCCCGTACGTCATTACAGGATTGCCGCACGCATCCGCGTACCTGGGATCTGCTGCGCCTGACCAAGATGCCGACCGTTCAGGTCGACCTCGGCTATGTCACCAACCAGTACGACGCCTCGGTGCTGGCAAGTCCCCGGATGCGCGATGTCATCGCGGAGGCGATCCTGATTTCGGTGAAGCGCCTGTACCTGCTCGGGCAGGACGATCAGCCGACCGGCACATACACTTTCGCCGAGCTGCTGGCCGAAGAACTCGCCGCCGCCGACAGCGGATAGCGAGTTCCCCGGCCGGCGGTTCTACAGCGTGAGGACCCGGGTCGGCACGGTCATCGACGCGGCGGCCAGCAGCTGATCGAGGGCGTGCTCGACATCTTCCTTCCAGCCGTGGTCGGAGTCGAGTTCGAGCCGCAAGCGCGGGAAACGATGGTGCGGCGCCACCACCTCGAATCCGACCTCCTCCAGGAAGTCGGATTCGATCATGCAGTTCTGCGGACTGCAGTCCAGGCTGGATCCTCGTGTACCGCGATCGGGGGCGCCGATCCGTTCCATCAGGCGCATGGTCCCGGTGGGCCGGTCGGACAGGGCGGTGCTCGAGGGGGCGCCGCGGATACCGAATGCCTCCAGGGCGCGCACGCCGCGTCGGACGAGGTCGGTGACCACGCCCTGCACCAGGCGGTAGGCGATATCGCCATCCAGGTCGGGGTACTCCGTACCGAGGGTGGTGAGGAGTACCGCGTCGGGACTCACGGGGGAGGTGGGGAAGAGGCCGGCACGCGGAACGACCCGGGGCGGCGCGTAGAGGGCACAGCCGACGGTCTTGTCGTCGACGGTCGCCAATTGGCCGCAGGAACCCCATTCGAGCATGACCGTCGAAATCCAGGCTTCCTTCTCGAAGACCGGATCACTGAATCCACGCGAGTCCGCGGCCACCGCGGGATCCATTTCCCAGAACACACAGCGGCGGGCATGAGCCGGTAGCCGACTGATGCTCTCCAGGGTTAGTCCTGTGACGCTGGTCGACACCGCTCTGCTCAGCCTCCAGCTATCCGATTCGTCTACGCTCACGCCGCATCATGGTTTTCTCGACAGCCAGAATATGCGATCAAGCGAACCCGCCTCATTTCGCGTCACCGTGATCTTCGATTGATTCCCGTAGCCCCGCTCTGACCCCAATGCCAAACACTGTCACAGTGACGTTTCAGCGCCGAGAGAGAGGTCGCGCGGGCAACACGGCGAAATTTCAGTTTTCGAGTGCCGACTGCATCATCAGCTCGACAATCCGTTCCAGATCATCCACCGATCCGAACTCGACCACGATCTTGCCTTTTCGTTTACCGAGGCTCACCGACACCTTGGTATCGAACGATGTCGATAGGCGGTCGGCTACATCCTGTAGTCCGGGGGAGTGGATCGGTGGCCGCTTCGGCGCCGGAGGTTTGGGCGGCTCCTCATCCCGGTTCGCCAGCTTCACCGCTTCCTCGGTGGAACGCACCGATAGCCCCTCGGCGACGATCCGGGCCGCGAGCACTTCCTGGGCGTCGGCGCCACCCTCGAGACCGAGCAACGCGCGCGCATGCCCAGCGGAGAGCACGCCGGCCGCGACCCGGCGCTGCACCGGAATCGGTAGCTTCAGCAGCCGGATCATATTGGTCACCACCGGCCGGGACCGGCCGAGCCGGGTGGCCAGTTCCTCCTGGGTGACCCCGAACTCTTCGAGCAGCTGCTGATAGGCCGCTGCCTCTTCGAGCGGGTTCAGCTGAACGCGGTGGATATTCTCCAGCAGCGCGTCCCGGAGCATGGCGTCGTCGTTGGTCTCACGGACAATGGCCGGGATCGTTTCCAGGCCGGCCTGCTGGCAGGCCCGCCAGCGCCGCTCACCCATGATGAGCTGATAGCGGCCGCTGCCCGATTCGATCTCTCGGACCACGATCGGCTGCATCAGCCCGAATTCCCGGACCGAATGGACAAGCTCCGCGAGGGCCTCGTCGTCGAAATACTGACGCGGCTGCTTGGGATTCGCCTCGATCTTGTCCGGTGCTATCTCTCGATACACCGCGTCACCGGCCGAAGCCAGCTCCGGAACCTCCACGGGTTCCGGCACCTGATGAAGATAGGTGGATGCCGGGCGGGGCCCGGGATCCAGCCCGATCACCGCATTGGCCGCCTCGGTCCCCAGACCCGCCGCGACAGGCGTCGGTCCCGTCGGGATCAATGCCGCCAGACCGCGTCCCAGCCCACCCTTTTTCGACTGACTCACCGGCCTACCCTTTCCCTTGCCCGCGTCCACAACCACGCCCGATCACACTCGATCCATTCACTCCGCGCCATCCGCCGCCGCGGCGTACTTCACCGCACCGCGTGCGGCGAGCTCCCGGCCGGCATCCAGATAGCTCAAGGCGCCGCGGGAGCCCGGATCATAATCCAGAACCGTCATTCCGTACCCGGGCGCCTCGGAGACCTTGACACTGCGCGGGATCACCGAGCGCAGCACCACATCGCCGAAGTGGCTGCGCACCTCCTCGGCGACCTGGTCCGCCAGCTTGGTGCGCCCGTCGTACATCGTGAGCACCACCGTCGATACATGGAGGTCGGGGTTGAGATGCGACTGCACCAGGCCGATATTCCGAATCAACTGACCCACACCTTCCAGCGCGTAGTACTCGCACTGGATCGGGATCAAGACCTCGCGCGCCGCGACCATCGCATTGATGGTCAGCAGCCCCAGCGAAGGCGGGCAATCGATCAGGACGTAGTCGATGTCGTAGCCGGCGATATTGGCTTCCTGGATGGCTCCCTTGAGCCGGGCTTCCCGAGCCACCATGGAGACCAGTTCGATCTCTGCTCCGGCCAAATCGATCGTCGCCGGAATGCAGAGAAGGTTATCGTTGTGCGGGCTCTGCTGAATCGCGTCCTGAACCTTGATCTCGCCGATCAGTAGTTCGTATGTGGACGGGGTACCCGACTGATGCTCGACCCCCAGTGCGGTACTGGCGTTGCCCTGCGGATCGAGATCGATTACGAGCACCTTCATCCCATGGTGCGCCAGAGCTGCGGCCAGATTCACCGTCGTCGTGGTCTTACCCACCCCGCCCTTTTGGTTGGCCACGGTGATGATGCGTTGCTCATGCGGTTTCGGCACTGTCACCTTTCCTGGGTGCATTAGCTGGCTCGCGCGGTGCGCCTCGGCAGCGATCGGCGTCTCGGTGGGGGAGATGTGCCCGTACGGCGTACTCCCGAAGGCTTCCGGGCCGATATTGCTGTTATCCAGCATTCCCGGTACGCGTGATGTTTCCCGTGAAACATTCGCTGAACCGTTCGACATAGACCGCTCCTAACGCGAGAACTGCAAGTCACGTGGCCTGACGGACGCCGGCGCCGTGTCGTCGAAACAAGCCGTACTGGTTCGAATCATGCTCCACGACGACGACCTCGGCATCTACGCGAGGACCGGACAGCTTCGCTACGATCCATGATCACGCGAAGCTACCTCCTCTGACGCTGACACTCAGTCGCCAGTCGACCGAGCGGAGCTTTCGCCGCTGCAACACCAAGATTCCTACGTGGCACCGACGCTCACGCCCGACGCTCAATAGCTTGCCAGCCGCAGGCGCGATAAGAAAGCTGAATCGCGGCGACGCGCTTACGACACGCACAACTTTCCGCATTCCGAGGCAGAACGACGGTCGGCGACGAGCTGGAGCGCGATGTTTCACGGGAAACATCGACCACGCAACTCATCCATGCCTGGAAGTGCCGGAGGAAACCAGGTCCGGGAACCTCGACCGCTTCCTTCCATCCCCGTCGGCACAGCTTCCGCGTGCCTCCATTTCCGACCTTACGGAGAGCGACCAGAGGGCGACGGACGACCCGCCTCGGCGGTCAGCATGTCGAGTGAAATCTCTGCTACGAGTATCGATAGCCAACACTGTTGTCACAGTGACGGTTCGGTCGGGTAGGTCGACATACACCCGCGGCCGGGCTCAGAGAGCGCGCCCCCATCGAGTACGGCCTCCGCGCTACCCGCATCCGCAAAAGAACCGGCCGCGCACCCTGCAACACTTACGGCTGGTTGCCCTACCTCACCAGTCGTCCGCTCTGTGATTACGAACCGCCGCCGATTGGGGCCGCCCCTCCTTGGACAACTACGCAGGAGAGTTATGGGCCGCCGGGATGGCAGCTTTCGAACCAGCGCATCGTCTCGACTTCATCTCCTTGCCCCATACCGCATGCACATCGTGGCGCAGACGACCGACTATCTGCTGTTGCCCCGGCCCACCCCGCGCAGCGGGATCATTCCATTTTCCGGCCGGCGCTTCCAGCACCAGACTGAATGGCCGCGCCCTCAGCCGGCCACCCTCATCAACCACGCGGCGGCCCGTGCCCGGCAGTGATTCTCCCGGACAGCCGACCCAATCTTCGAGTAATCGCGCTGGGACGACGCGTTGATCACAAATCACGGGCGGTCGCGGCGGTGATGTTTGTCGAGGTCGCTTGGATAGCGGCGGGTGCGCTGGGAGCCGTCGTAGCCGCCCGCCCGACGCACTGAGTTCGCGGTACCGCCCCCACGCGGGCGCCGATCGGCGCTGCCTCACTGTCCGATGCCGCCGTGTTCGGCCGGACCGACACATGGCCGTCCAACCCCCAGGAAACCATCGCCCCGGCCACAAAGACGTTGGCCGAAGGAGCACGCCGGCCACCTGCGTCGACCGACCCCGACAATCCGCTGCGACGTTCCACCCGAAACCACCATTCACGTCGAGCGCAGCAGCTCGAGTTTCCGACCTCGGAGTGCTGGGTTCCGGCGGCATATCAACCACCGTCGAATGCCGTGTAGGTGCCGTTCGACTTCGCGTCGACACGAATTCGAGCATGCCCCGCGTATCCACACCGGCTGAGAGACTCGCGGCCGGTGTTCCGCGGCCAACCAGAGACCGGCCCCCCAGCCCACCCATCGGACTACAACCGAACCAACCGCATCCGAGGTTCACGCCGGGCAGCCACTTCGATGCCTACGCGTCGCCCTCACGTCAGCTCACGAAGCCGAGCCAGAGGGGAGCGGTGCATACCCGGGGGCGGACCGGTGCGCGGCGGAGCAGGACTTGGTGCGCGCCCGACGGAGAAGCAGCTCACAGCGTGCGGCATCCGCCGAACGGATCCGCCATGCGCGCCGCGTAAGGAAACAATATTCCGCACCGGACAGGCGCCGATGCGCACCCGGACGGGAGACCGATCCCGACAGCAGGGGAGCGGACCGAGATAGAACCTGAAGCGAACCCCCCTCGGTGGCGCAGGCGGTAGCTGTGCCGATCGCCCCGACCCGCCGTACCTCTCACCTGTTCGGAAACTCATCTCGTGTGGATTCCCAGGATGATCTCGCATGCTTGTGCACCGACGCGCAACCCTGGACAGCACCGTCGAATCCTCCTACCGACTCCGGCGGGCAAGTCCGCGATACCAATGAATCGCGCTCGCGTACCGCAGCAGACAAGCCGGTCCATCCAACCGTTTCACGTGAAACTCGAGCGCGGGCGTTCGGCGGCACTGCCGGGCAGCCCGGCTGCTCAACAGGCGGAACATTGGGCCCGGCTCCCATCTACCCCGACCGATCACAGAGTTAGCGCCCCGCTCCGCAGCCTTTGAAGCGGCGCCGGAACATATGGGAAGAACTACTCGGCCGATAGCCGGATACCGAGAAGCGCCCGCTACAAGCACGCGAAGCCGGTCGCCGCGCTGGGCGCCGGCACCGAGGTCCTGCGGGCGGGTGGTGTCGCCGAGCGGCGATGCTCCCGCACGGGTGGTGCTGCACCAGCCCGCGGCCCGCGGCCAGGGGGCGATTCCCGAGCTCATTCTGCAAGCCGTCGAACTCGTGCGTATGCGGGCGGAGATCGAAACGATCCTGTCCCGGCACACCGGGCGAACCCCGGAGCAACTACGGCACGACACCGACCGCGACCGGGTGTTCACCGCGGCGGCCGCGGTCGACTACGGGCTGGTCGATTCGGTGCTGACGCCGCGGAATCCGGCTCCGGCTCCCGCCCGGTGAGCGGCGACCGCGGCGACCGTGGTCGATAGACTCAGCAGACCGACCGCCGCGATGGCTGGTCCGCTCCGAGCCGTGCGTCACACGATCAGGTCTGCGATCACGCAACCAGGATCTGCGGGCGCGACCCGCAAGCTCACCGGGCAGATACACGACGACTCCGGGACCCCGGGACCCCGGGACCCCGGGACTCCGGGACTCCGGGACTCTGGGACTCTGGGACTCTGGGACTCTGGGACTCTGGGACTCTGGGACTCTGGGACTCTGGGACAGAGGGTTGCCGATCCCAAGGCCGCCGGCGGGCGAATGTTTCCCGTGAAACATGCGCCCGTCGGCCGAACCGTGACGAGTCCGCTCCTACTTCCGGCCGACTCGGCGGTCCGCCCGCACGGCACGCTTGATCGACTTCTTCGGCGCGCGCTCCGAGCGGCGCAGCCGTTCCGCCGACAGAACCATGGTGGGGGTGGCGAGGATCTGGGCGCCGCATTCCAGAACGGAGAAATTCCCGGCACCGGCCCGCTCCACCGCGGCCCGGTCGCGCGCCAACTCCTCGGCGACGCTGGACCCTTTGAGGGCGAGCATATGGCCGTGCTCGCGGAGCAGCGGAATCGACCATTCGGCCAGCCGCGCCAGGGGAGCGACCGCACGGGAAGTGACGACATCCGCGCCACCCGCCTCTTGGATGACACCGGGCTGTTCGGCCCGGCCGCGCACCACGGTGATGGCGAGACCGGCCGCGTCTATGAATTCCTTCAAGAAGACGGTGCGGCGGAGGAGCGGTTCCACGAGGACGATGCGGAGGTCCGGACGGGCCAATGCGAGGGGGATTCCAGGCAGGCCCGCGCCGCTGCCGATATCGACCACCGATGCGCCCTCGCCGATGAGTTCGCCGACTACCGCACAGTTGAGAAGATGCCGCTCCCATAGGCGCGGCACCTCCCGCGGTCCGATCAATCCGCGCTCCACTCCGGCGGTAGCGAGTGCGGTCCAGTAGTCACGTGCCAACTCCAGCCGGGCACCGAAGACGGTCTCCGCTTCGGCCGGCGGCAGCGATTCCGGTGGTCCGGCCTCCGAATCGCCGAGATCTGGTTTCACGTGAAACACCCTTCTGTGTGGTCGTGTCGACTCGCCTGTCATGAAATATTCTCTACCGGCCCTCAACCGTAGTTGTCGCGACGCAGCGACAAGGGAGGGATATCGGATACAGGTGAGGCCCGGGTCCACGGACCCGGGCCTCACCCGACCACTCGGCACCCGGCTACCGCACGGGCCGCGGTCTCACTCCGGTACGACAACCACTCGACGGTTCGGCTCGGCGCCTTCGCTCTCACTCGCGACACCCTCGATCGAGGCGACGGCATCGTGCACGATCTTGCGCTCGAACGGCGTCATCGGGGCGAGCTCTTCGGGGGCGCCGGTCTGCAGCACACGCTGCGCGGCCGCGGCGCCGAGCGCACTGAGGTCCGTACGGCGCTTGGCGCGCCAGCCCGCCACATCGAGCATCAACCGACTGCGGATACCGGTCGACTGCTGTACCGCGAGCCGGGTGAGTTCCTGAAGTGCGTCGAGCACCTCGCCGCTGTGGCCGACCAGTTTCGTCAGATCTTTACCACCGTCGATACTCACCACCGCGCGGTCGCCTTCGACGTCGAGATCGATATCACCGTCGAAGTCGAGCACATCGAGCAGCTGCTCGAGGTAGTCGGCGGCGATCTCACCCTCTTCGATGAGCGCCTCCTCGGCCTCACTCACCGCGTCGTCGGACTCGGTCTCCACGACGGTCGTGGATACGGTGGCGTCTCCACCTTCGGTCTCGAGAGTCATGTGTTTCCTTTATCTGCTCGCCGGATCCCGGCCTGCCCCGGCCGGGATCACGATCACAAGGGGTCTGGGGGAGTAGCTCAGCGCCGGCGCTTCTGATTGGCCCGGCCGCGGTTACCCGGTCGCTTCTGACCGCTCGACCGCCGCTGGCCCGATTGTTTACCGCCCGACTTGGCGGTCGGCTTCGCCGCCGAACCGTTCGTTTCCGCATTGCCGGCCTCCGCCGAATCGGACTCCGTCTCGCCACCGGCCTTCACCGGCTTCTTCTTGGTATCGACGGGCTTCGCGCCGGGCTTGGGTGCGTTTTCGGCCTGTTTCGCTGCTTTGGCCTGACGCTTGGCTTCTTCTTCTTTGGCCATCCGACCGAAGACGAGGTGCTGCTGGCCGTAGGTCCAGATGTTATTGGAGACCCAGTAGAGGAGGATGGCGATCGGCAGGAAGGGGCCACCGACGAGCACACCGAACGGGAACACCCACAGCGCCAGCTTGTTCATCAGCGCGGCCTGCGGGTTGGCCGCGGCTTCGGCGCTCTGGCGGGCCACCGAGGCGC
Organism: Nocardia grenadensis; assembly: GCF_050942415.1. Classification (NCBI taxonomy): domain Bacteria; kingdom Bacillati; phylum Actinomycetota; class Actinomycetes; order Mycobacteriales; family Nocardiaceae; genus Nocardia; species Nocardia grenadensis. The sequence continues at coordinate 6,400,704 of NZ_CP192054.1, forward strand.
GCGCATTGAAATGGGTGGCGATCGCGGCGATGATCATCAGCGGGATCGCGACCGCCGCAATGCTCACCTTGCTCGGGATACCGCCGTAATCGGCGAAGGCCAGCAACTCGTCGGCCGGCGCGGTGATGAATGCCGAGATCGGCGCGCCGAAGATACGGGCGCTCAGGAAGGACTGCACATCGTCGGCGTTGAAGACGTAGTTCGGAGTGTGGGCGTTGGTGTACGGGTCCATCCCGAGCTGCCCGAAGCCGTGACCGGTCCGGTTGAACGAACGCAGCACATGGAACAGACCGAGGAACACCGGAACCTGAGCCAGGATCGGCAGGCAGCCCATGAGCGGGTTGAAGCCGTGGTCCTTCTGGAGCTTCTGCATCTCCAGCGCCATCTTCTGGCGATCGTTCTTGTACTTCTTCTGCAGCTCTTTGATCTGCGGCTGCAGTTCCTGCATCTGCTTGGTGGTACGAACCTGTCTCACGAACGGCCTGTAGAGCACCAAACGCAGCGTGAAGACGAGGAACACCACGGACAGAGCCCAGGAAAGGCCGTTGTCCGCCCCGAAGGCGAAGCCGAAGACCCGGTGCCAGAACCAGAGGATCCAGGACACCGGATAGTAGATGAAATCGAGCACGGCTCTATGCACTCCCGTCGGTAGTGTCACCGATCACCGCGTGCGGTGATCCCTTACAAGCTTCGGTCCGCGGATCGTCGTGGCCGACGTTGCGCCGCCGCTCCGGTACGGGATCCCACCCACCAGGGTGCCAGGGGGCACATTTGGCCAGTCGCACGGCCGTCAATCCGAGACCGATCACCAGCCCGCGGGTGCGCAGTGCGGTGACCGCGTACTCGCTACAGGTGGGGGTGAACCGGCACACCGGCATGCGAGTGGGGGAGACATAGGTCCGGTACAGCTCGATCGAGAAGATCAGAATATTCGCGGGCCACCGGCGGACGGTCGCCGCGTAAGCACCCAGCGCGCTCATCGTGACGTACCCCGCCCGGCCGTTACGGCCGATAGGACGCCGAGCTTGCGCAACCCGCTGCGCAGCTGACGGCTCAGCTCATCGCTGCCGGCGGTCGCGGCGCCGGGAAGTGCGCGGATCACGATATCCACCTCGGCGGGGATGTCGGCGGTCAGTTCTGCACAGATATGACGCAGGCGGCGGGCCGTGCGGTGTCGTACCACCGCGTTGCCCACCGCCTTGCTGACGATCAGCCCGAATCGCGGACCGCCGAAACGGACCGGCGTGTGGTGCACTGCCGGGCCCCCCTGGTCGGCCAGCACATGGACGACCAGATCGCGATTTCCCGTTCGTCTGCCGCGCCGTACCGTTCGGGAGAAATCGGCACGGTGGTGCAGCCGGTGCGGCTCAGGAAGCACCGGGACGCCCGAGGTTCGTCGAAGCCGCCGCGGCGGCATAGTTACCGGCGGCGTTGGCTACGGGGTTCGGCGGACCCGGCATCGGACACCGAATTCGACAGGGAATCAGGCGGTGAGTGTGCCGCGGCCCTTACGACGGCGCGCGGAAACGATAGCGCGGCCCGCACGGGTCCGCATCCGGAGACGGAAACCGTGGACGCGCGCCCGACGACGGTTGTTCGGCTGGAACGTCCGCTTGCCCTTGGCCACGGTCAACACTCCTCGAATTGGTGGGCGCCCTGCGGCACCCGAAGCTTTCGGTGATTCTGGCGATGTCTACCCGGTGCCGTGGTCCTGGCGAACGGTCAGCACAGAACAATCACCACGCCGGGGGGTGACTGTACGAGGGTACTTACCCAGTTCTACCGGGTCAAACTCGCCCCCGCCGTGGCGCTCCGGCCGGGCATCCGGCGATCCGGCCACCCGGCCCGCGGCGGCGTGGCACACCGTGCGATCGTAGGTAGGGCACACAGGGGTGCAGATCGGGTGCTCACCGCCGACCCGCGCACAGCGCGGGACCGCGGGCGGTGGTCCGCTGAGATTGTCCCCAGCTGTGGATAATTGTGTGGAAATACCCTGTGAATGGCATATTCGTAGGGCCGAAGGTGCCACGCCGCAGCCGGAAGAGCGGGGATTCCGGGCAGCGTCCCCGGGCATCGTATCCACGGGATACGGCAGATCGGTGGTGCGGACGTATGCGGTGTCACTGGGCCGAACCAGTACAGTGGACGCACCGCGAGCCCCGGACGTCTGCGCCGAGCAACCGACTCCCGGGGAGGACACTGG